>NZ_JAXLPB010000002.1:0-1046368 GCF_034321785.1 Fulvimarina uroteuthidis
GCGCCAGGCCGCGCGCACGAAGACGGTGCTCGGCGCCAGCGATCTGCCGGTCATGCCCTCCGACACGCATATCGTGCCGGTGCTCGTCGGCGATCCGGACCTTTGCAAGCGCGCCTCCGATCATCTCCTGGCCGTCCACGGCATCTACATCCAGCCGATCAACTACCCGACCGTGCCCCGCGGCACCGAGCGGCTCCGCATCACGCCGACCCCCCTCCACGACGACACCCTCGTCGAGCACCTGAAGATCGCCCTCGTCGAAACCTGGCAAACCCTCGGAATCGCGTTCGCCTCCGAGACGCAGGCCGCGCGACTGGCCGCCGAGTAACACCGCGCCACCCGGCGCCTTGGATTCATCCGGGAATTTTCCGGGCGGATTCGTCCGGGCGCCCGCGCGGGTCCGCTCGGCCTTGCGACATCGGAACCAAACGATGATGGTCCGTGTTTAGTGCCTGAAGGTTACCCTAACCAATCAGGAGACGTTTCATGTTGCCTTTTCGTCATCTCATTCTGGCCGCTGTCATTCCCCTCTCCACCCTCGGCCTTGCGGCGTGCGGCGATTCGGATGAAGCGGCCGAAACCGAGGTCGAAACCGAGGTCGAGACCGTCGAGCCCGCAACGGACAGCGCCGTGACGACCGATCCGGCGGATACGTCGACCGACAGCAACATGGCGACGGATGTCGGAAGCGGTGACGGCGCAACGAGCGGCGCAGGCTCCACCAATCCGGGCGTCGAGACCGACGGCGGCGAGAGCGATCCGATCACGGGGACGACGCAGCCTGCCAACTAAGGGTCGTTTTTCGATCCTCGACATTGCGGCGGCGGGAGCATTGCGCTCCCGCCGCCTTTTTTTCGACAGCCGTCGCTGCGGATATTTTCAACCCGGTCGCCTCTTCGTCGATATCGTGCCCCCCTAGCGCACGCGTCCCGCGACACAGGTGCGATGATGTGATGTTTGCGGCGGAACGCGCCCCTTCGGGACGGAAGCGGCGCAAGGCGGTGTTCGCCGCAACCCTGTCGCCGGCCTCGGCACGCCTACAGCGCGTTTGGGACAGGAGCCGGCACCTGTCGGCGTCGGTGGCTTCGCCGTTCGAGCCAGTAGAGGACGAGCCCGGAGACGATGACGATCACCATGCCGATCCAGCGGATGCGATCCGGCAGATCGCCGAAGAACAGGTAGCCCGCGATGATCGCAAAGATCAGTTCCGCATAGTTGAACGGCGCCAGAACCGCCGCGGGCGCGCGCGCGTATGCTTCCAAGGTGAGGAGGTGGGCGAGCGTTCCGACGACGCCGACACCGAGGACCAACCAGAAGGCGCGCCCCTCGCTCGGCCAGGAGAACGCCAGGATGCCGATATCGAAGGGCATGGCGAGCACCATGATCACGGCCACCGTGACTGCGCCGCCGGTGCCGGCATGAAACATCATCGCCAGCGGGTCGGTCCCGCGCGAGGCGAACCGGCTCAGAATGATATAGAGCGATACCAGGAAGGCGGTCGCGAGCGGCAGAAGCGAAGCGAGCCCGAAGATGGCATAGCTCGGCCGGACGATGACCAGCGCGCCGACGAGACCGATCAAGATGGCCAGGATGCGCTTCCAGCCGATCGGCTCCTTCAGGATCGGCACCGCCAGAAGGACCTGCAGCATCGGGGCGATCATGAAGATCGCGACCGCATCGGCGAGCGGCATGAAGCCGAGGGCCGCGAAGAACAGGATGCCGCCGACGCCGAGCAGCGCGCCGCGCAGGAGGTTCAACCCGAGTTGCGGGGTGCGGAAGCCGCCGACGCCCCGTCTCCAAAGAAGGAAGGGCACCATCCAGAGCGCCTGTTGCACGAGGCGCACCAGCGCGACTTCGGCGCCCGACATGCCATGGTTGGTGATCAGCACCTTTCCGCCCGCGTCGAGCACCGGAAAGATCGCTCCGGCCATCAAGAGGATGGCGATCCCGCGAAGGCTGCGGGCGGACAGGTCGGAGGGGGATGCAGGGCTCATGTCCGGATCATTGCCACGAACCACCTGTGCGGGCCAGTGGCCCCGGGCACCGGTTCCGACTGAGGATCCGTTGCGTTTCCATGGTAGGACATGCCGCAACCAACGATCCGCCGTTTCGAAAGGGCTTTCGCGTTCCCATGCCGACATCCGACCTGACCGTCCTCATCGATGCCGACGCCTGTCCGGTGAAGGACGAGGCCATCGATATCGCCATCCGGTACGGGGCGCGTGCCCTGCTCGTCTCGAACGGCGGCATGCGTCCCTCACGCTTTCCCGAGGCCGAGATCGTCACGGTCTCGGCGGGGCCCGATGCTGCCGACGACTGGATCGTCGAGGCCTGCACGGCACGTTGCCTCGTGATCACCACCGATATACCGCTGGCCGCCCGCGCGCTCGAACGCGGTGCCCAGGCGCTTCGCCCGACGGGCCGGGCGTTCACGCAGGAAACGATCGGCGAGGCGCTGGCCATGCGCGCCTTTTCCCAGCATCTGAGGGAAACGGGGGAATCCAAGGGCTACAATGCCGCCTTCACCGGCGCGGATCGCTCCCGCTTCATGGGGACAATGGATCGCCTGATGCGCCGGCTGGCACAGGCCTGAAAAACCGTTCGGCCTGACGCCACCTCTGGACAGGCCGCGACCGAGGCGCCCGCAGGCAGAGGGCCCGCCGGCTTTCCGCAAGGGAAGGCAGATATACAACAGTCGCCTCATCTTCGTAAGACCGGCCGTTGACGTCCGTCCTGTGTCGGCATAGCCTTTGGGTACAGTCGTATGGCTGCAGCCTTTCGAGGCGTTTCCTCCCTAGACTTCAAAACCGCGCTGGTGTCCAGTTGCGGTTTCTTTTTGTCCGGAGGCCCTACTCTCTTTCATCATGATCCGGGACCGGTCCCAAGAACAGACCATGTCTCGGCCGATCGGGAAGCGTGTCTTCGGCGCACCGATGCGTGATGGCCGAGCCGTGATGCCTCTATTCGGCTGCGATGGAGTGCGGATAGGTCTCGCGGATCTTGTGGGCGACCCAGCCGAACACCGACCGCAGATCCGCCTCCAGCCTCGGAAAATCCTCGCTTTGCCTGAAATGCGCCTCGTCCGCATAAAGCGCGCGCGAGATTTCCACCTGAAGCGCATGTTCGCCGATCGCCGGCTTGCCGTAGCGCTCGGTGATGTAGCCGCCCGCATAAGGCTTGTTGCGCATCACGTCGTAACCCTCGCGCGAAAAGCCGGACGTCACGAACGAGACGAGCCGTGCGGCGGCGCTGGTGCCGTAGCGATCGCCGATGATGATGTCCGGGCGCCGGCCGCCCGGCGCCGGGCGCACGCTCGAGGGCATGGAATGGCAGTCGATGAGGATCGCCATGCCGTGGATGCGCTTGGTTTCGGCGATCAGGCCGGAGATCGCGGCATGAAAGCTGTGATGATAGGTGTCGATCCGCGCAAGTCCCTCCTCCACCGTGATCTTGTCGCGATAGATCTCCGTGTTTTCGGCGACGATCTTCGGGATCGTGCCGAGCCCGCCTGCAACGCGGACCGAATGGGAATTGACGTAGAGCGGCAGTTCGCCTTCGAACATGGCCGGGTCGAGTTCGTAGGGTTCGCGATTGACGTCGAGAAAGGCACGCGGAAAGCGGGCCGAAATCAGCGGCGCGCCGATCGTCTCGACGAACCGGTAGAGTTCCTCGACATACAGGTCTTCCGAGCGGCGGATCGCATCGGTCGGCAGGCGGGAGCGGTCGAGGAACGAGGCCGGATAGTCGCGGCCGCCATGGGGCGAGCAGAAGATCAGCGGCGTCGTGCACGCCGCAGGTCTCCGAATGACGAATGCCGGCTTGTCTCCCTCATGGGTTCGGATGGTCGGAACGCTGTGCACATACGCCTCTTCACGCTTGTCGGCCTGTCGTCGTCGGTGGCAGTCGGACGAGCGCGGGCCCGTGCCCCGCGCCGACCCGTTGCGGAGCTTGTGTGAAAATAGCGTCTTAACCCTAGAGTTCCAATCTCTTTAGGTTTTGCCGCGGCGTTCTGTTATAAAGGTCTCTCCATGACAAGGCACGCTTTCGAGAGCTGCCCGCTTCAGCAACCTGGACAATGACGATGACGAAAATTCTGCTGGCGGAAGACGATAACGACATGCGCCGTTTTCTGGCCAAGGCGCTCGAGCGCGCCGGCTACGAGGTGATCTCGTTCGACAATGGCGGGAGCGCTTACGAACGCCTGCGCGAGGAGCCGTTCTCGCTTCTCCTGACCGACATCGTGATGCCGGAAATGGACGGAATCGAACTGGCGCGTCGCGCCACCGAGCTCGACCCCGACCTCAAGGTCATGTTCATCACCGGGTTCGCGGCGGTTGCGCTCAATCCCGATTCGAAGGCGCCGAAAGACGCCAAGATCCTGTCCAAGCCGTTCCATCTGCGCGAGCTGGTGGACGAGGTCGGCCGCATGCTCGAAGACGCCGCCTGAAGCCTCCGGGGCGGAAGGACGCCGGTCTTCGCACCGTCGTCCGCGAGGAACCGAAAAATCCTCCAGCCCCTATTGACCGGCGGCTAGGCCTATGGTCTACCGCGATCCGTCGGATGGGCGTGTAGCTCAGCGGGAGAGCACTTCGTTGACATCGAAGGGGTCACAGGTTCAATCCCTGTCACGCCCACCATCCGAACCTCCCAAAAACGAAAGCCGCGTGCGGCCCGTTGCATGATCGCAGCTGCCATCGCGTCCGGACAGGACGGCAGGATGACCGTGAGGCGATCGCGGCTCGATCCGCGCGGCGGACATGTCGCCTGTCCGGAGCGGACGATGGCGACCGCGTCAGACCGAATTGCATGACATTCGCCGCCCGGGCCTTCGGACGGGCACGGGACATCGTGCCGCCGCGGCCCCCCGTTTCAGCGCCGAGCCGGTGCGGCCGGCGCGACCCGTTCACGGGCTGTGCGGATGATTCGGGCAGCCGGAACCTTTTTGCGTCAAGGCTGGCGGCTTGCGATCACCACGCGCGTCCGTCCATTTCGCACATGGCCCTGGTTCGAACACGGCCCTTGCGACGCGGCCGCGCAACGCGCTTGGATTCCCGGTGCCGGTGGCTTGCCGCAGGCTCGGACGCCGTCCCATCTTGCCCGGACGCGGAGAATCGGCCCGAAGATCGGAGTCGCGTTCCGGAAGGCTCGATGCGTGAAAGCAAGGATTTAGCGTGAGCATCCTTGCGTCCGAATCCACGCAAGGACGCGCTACAGCCTCAGGCGACAACTCAGCATGGCCTCAGACTGTGGGCTTCTTGATCGGCGCGCCGGGTCGATCGAAACACCGGAACCGATTTTTTCGTCCGGCGCGCTAGCCGGCCGGCCGGCCGAGGATCTCCCGCAGCTTCTCACGGCCTGCCTCCTCGAGCGGCTCCATGCCATCGGTTCGGTAGGCCTCGGCGAGAAGTTCGTCCGACCGTTTCTCGATGCTGCCGCGCAAGTGCGGGAAGAAATCGACGCGCGACAGGCCGGCCGGGATCGGCTCGAGGAAATCGGCCCGGATCGTGCCCGGCCAGCGGCGCACGTCCTTTCGCGGCCAGTAGAGGCCGGAATTGAGCGCTACGGGAACGACCGGCATGGCGAGCGTCTCGTAGAGCCGGTAGATGCCCTGCCGGTAATCGGGCGCGGCGCCCGGCCGGCATCTCGTACCCTCGGGGAAGATCACGATCTGGCGGCCCTGGCCCGCGGCGATCGTCGCGTTCTCGAGCATGGAGGCGATGGCGCCGCCGCGCTTGGCCCGGTCGATCGGGATCATTCCGAGCTTGCGCGCATAGCGCCCGAAGACGGGAATGCGCATCAGCTCCTGCTTCAGGATGAAGGTCGGACGATCCAGATGGGGCACCAGCGCGATGATGTCCCAGAAGGACTGGTGCTTGGAGGCGATGATCGAGGGACGGGTCGGCACATGTTCGAGCCCGGTGACGACCGAACGCGTTCCGGCGACATGGCGCAGGAGCCACAGGCTCATGCGGCACCAGCCGTTGACGATGCGCCAGTTCATCTTTTCGGACAGCAGCGAGGTGAGCACCAGGGCGAAGCTCAGCCAGATGGCGAAGTTCACGTAGAACAGGACTTGAAACGCGATCGAACGCAGCATCAGCATGGGAAGACCTTTCGGCGGCGGCGCGGCTTCATGCCGGGCCCACCCGTCGGGCTCTTCGAAACCCCATTGCTTCGCGAAGGTCAACCGCGAAGCTCCGCGGCCCGCGCCGAGGCAGGGCATGAAAGCGCGACGGGAACCCGTGGCGTCGGCGCGCCGCGGCTCCGGTCAGCCGGCCGGTTCGGCGTTCGCCGTGGAGACGATCGGCTCGGCTCCGACGATCGCGGCGCGAATGCGGGCGGCCATCAGCTTGGCATATTCGGTGACGAGCACTTCCAGCCCGCGCCGGGTGGGTACGATGTCGTCCCGCCACAGATCGTCGAGACGAACGGCGACGGGGGTGATGCGCTTCAGGTCGCCCATGCGGTCGAATTCGATCAGGGAACGCGACATGTGATAGTCGCTCGTCACCAGGATGAGGTCGTCGAACCCGTGCTCGTCGGCCCATCGCAGCGCCTCGACGGCGTTGCCGACCGTATCGAGCGCCGCCATGTCGATATCGACGCAGCATGCGAACCATCTGGGATCGGTGTTGGTGGTCCTGGCGATGGCGCCGGCGCTCGTGTCCTTGTTGACGCCGCTGATGAGAAGCCGCTTGCCGTGCCCTGCCTTCAGAAGCGCGAGCGCGCGCTCGATACGGTTCGCGCCGCCCGTCAGGACGACGATCGCGTCGGCCTGCGGAACGTCGGCGATACGCGAGGCTTCCGCGGTCGATTCGGCAAAGCGCAGGAACCCGCCGGCGATGAACCCGCCGACGACGAGCAAGAGGAGGCACAAAAAGGCCAGACGCCGCTTGCGTCCCGCCGGGCGCGGCGCCGTCGACCGCTGCCCGTCCGGCGCGCGACCGTTTCGCTCGTTCCAGCTTCCGCCGGTCATGAAGTCCTCATCGGCATCAGGTTCCCAGCCACCATCGGCTTCGCTCGTGGTTTTATCAATAAGCATGCAGGCTGATGCCGGACCTGCCTCTTGATAAGAATGTTCAACTCGGCTTCAGGTTTCCACCGGCGACAACATGTCGATCAGGGACAATTGTTTCAGCACGGTGAAACGCGATGTGAGCCCCGTGACGAGACCGACAAAGGCGATCAGAAGCGCGACGCCCAGATAGCCGGTCCAGCCGATCGCGAACGATCCGAACAGGGCGGAGATCTGGTCGGCTTCCGGACGCGCCCGGTTGCTGGCCGTCCAGAGCCCCATGATCCAGAACAGGCAGACCGCGCACGCGCCGCCGCTGAGCGCGCCCAGAAGCCCGATCCGCAGGAAGTGCCTCTGGAACTGTTCGGCGATGAACTCCGAGCGCGCCCCGACGAAGTGCAGCACCTCGACGATCTGCTTGTTGCCGGCCATCGCGCCCCGCGTGGCGAAGACCACCGTCAGCGCGGTCGCGACGAGCACCAGGACGAGGACGCCGGTGCCGGTCAGGATCATCGCGTTCGCCATGGAGACGAGGCGCGAGACCCAGGCGCGGTGGTCGTCCAGTTCGGCCTGCGGAACCTTGTCTTCGAGCTCCTGTCGAAGCGCATCGAAATCCGGCGGCGCCTCCCCGTCGATCGCGATGATCACGAGGCGGGGAACCGGCAGTTCGCCAAGTTCCAGTCCGGCGCCGAGCCAGGGCTCGAGAAGCCGCGAGGTCGCGGCGTCGGTTAGCCGCGCGGCGCTGGTCACGCCGGGCGTGCGGCCGGCGATCTCCTCGACGGCTGCGAGCGCGGCGTCCATGTCGAGATCGTCCCGCGGAATGATCTGGACCGTGATTTCGCTGGCGATGTCGTTCTGCCATTCGCTCGCCGTTTCCGACACGAGCGTGACCGCGCCGACCGTGAGGCTGGCAAGGAACGTCATGATCGCGACCGTGATGACCAGCGCGCGGCCCGCAACGTTTCCCGGCGGCACGATCGGTGTCGGACGCACGGCCCTGCGGTGCTCGATCATCGTGCGGACACGGTCGAGGGTCGGCTGGAAGCGCGACAACAGGTCAGTCCTCGATTGCAAGTCGCCCCTCCCCCAGAACGAGTCGGCGTGCGCCGATCTGGTCCATCAGGCCGAAATCATGGGTCGCGATCACCACCGCCGTGCCCGTGCGGTTGAGCTCCAGGAACAGACGCAGGAGCCGCCGCGCCATGGGCGGATCGACATTGCCGGTCGGCTCGTCGGCCAGAAGGATGTCCGGCTGGTCGATCAGCGCGCGCGCGATCGCCGCACGCTGCTTCTCGCCGCCGGACATGGTGACGGGAAACGCGTTCATCCGTTCGCCGAGCCCGACCCATTCGATGAGATCGGTCACGTCCTGCCGATAGCTCGCTTCCGTGCGCCCGCGCACGCGAAGCGGCAGCGCGACGTTCTCGAACGTCGTCAGATGGTCGAGCAGGCGGAAATCCTGGAAGACGACGCCGATGCGGCGGCGAATGGACGGCAGGTCCTTGCGCGACAAGGTCGCGACGTCTCTGCCGAGCACGGTGATGGCGCCGCGTGTCGGACGCAGCGCCAGGAACAGCATGCGCAGGAGGCTGGTCTTGCCTGCGCCGGAGGGCCCGGTGAGAAACTGGAACGACTGCTTGCGAATCTCGAAATTGAGATCGCTTAGGATCTCGTGCCCCGCATCGTACCGCAAACCGACATTGTCGAACTTGATCACCGCTAGGCCGCTTTCTTCTTCTCTCGCTCGATCGGCGCGATCGCGCGCTCTTCGACCCTGCCGAAGAAAGCGGCGAAACTCCGACGCCCCCGTCCGGGCGATCCGCCCTTCGGACGCCGGGCGCCCGGAACCCCGGCGCCTGACACCAGCCGGGCCGCGCCGCGCAAGGTCCGCCCCGGCCTCGAATGTCGCGCACGCACCCTGCGCGAGGCTCGCGCGAGCTTTCGATGCTTGATATATCGCCGCGATCGAGAACCGCCGGAGCCCGCGTGACGAACATGAGCGAACGGAAAGACTTCGTCCCCCGTGCGCCGCGCGAGCGGCATGGGACGAGGCGGCGCAAACCGCTCGTCATCGACGGCAGTGCGCGGCGGCTCGACGAGAGCAGGTCCCGCCTCGGCGCACAGGGCGCCCACGGCCCGGCCCACTTCCCCGCGGCGCGGCGCGGTCCGGACGCCCCATCGGCTTTCTCGCCCCCCTCGCCCAATCCGTCGCGGCCGCAATCGGTCTCGTTCTTCGGACGGCGCGCTGAACCCGAAGTCGATCTCCTGCGCCATGGCGAGGCCCGCACGGATCAGCGCCGGGACTGGGACCGGGAGCCCGCACCGCCCCCCTCGAACATGCCGATCAAGATCGGAATGGTGGCGGGGCTCATCGTCGGCGCGCTCTTCATCCTGCCGGGCCTGTTCGGCCTTGCGAGCGGCCCCCAGACGCCGACGATCGTCGCGCCCGCGAGCGAGGTCGCCCTCGGCCAGGGCCTCGGCGTGTCGAGCATCACGGCGAACCTCGTCGACCGGGACGGCGCGTCCGTCCTGATGCTCGGCGCAACGCTTTCGAACGCCTCGTCCCGCCCGGCCATCGTCCCCCCGCTCGACATCGTCCTGACCGACGCGGCGGGCGGGCGCATCGTACGGCGCATCGAGATCCTGCGACAATCACTCGACGCCGGCGAAATCGTCGGCTTTTCGTCTTCCGTCATCGTTCCCGTTCCCGTTCCGGCTGCAAAGCGTTACGACCTTTCAATCGAAGCAAGAAAAACGGAAACGAACCGATGATCATCCATGGCAGGCACGTCCAGGAACTCTTCAGCGCCGATGCGATCGCCGCCGAGGTCGAGCGCATCGCCGAGGAGATCGCGGCGCATACGCCGGGCGACAATGCCAATCTGATGCTGGTCTCGGTGCTGAAGGGCGCCTTCGTCTTCACGGCCGACCTGATGCGCGCGCTCCACCGGGTGGGGATCGCCCCGGAGGTGGAGTTCATCTCCCTGTCGAGCTACGGCGCCGGCACGAGCGGCGGCGAGGTGCGGCTGTTTCGCGATATCGAGCGCCCGGTCGACGGCCGGGACGTGATTCTCGTCGAGGATATTCTGGAAAGCGGGCGAACGGTGGATGTCGCGCGCAAGCTGATGCTGGAGCGCGGGGCTCGATCGGTGCGCGTGGCGGTGCTCCTCGACAAGCCCGGACACCGCAAGGTCGCGATCGAGGCCGACCATGTCGGCTTCGTCTGTCCCGATAAGTTCGTCGTCGGCTACGGGCTTGACGCCGCCTATCGCTTCCGAGAACTGCCCTTCGTCGGCTACCTGACCGAGGACTAATGCGCGCAGGGACTGTGCACGCCCTCGCAGGGCCCGCCGCCTTCCGCAAGGAATTTCAAACGCTTGCTTTCGATGACTTGACTGTGGAAAAGCTGTTGGTGCACAGACGCTTGCCACCCAAATCCAGCCTCGGGACTGTTTCAGGTGGAAGTTTCGATTTCGGTGGCACGTTGAGGCTCTCCAAAACGTGAAAGCTGGACCCTCTGCGGACCAGTTCTCAAGGGCCGGCCGGCAATTCTACTGTCGGTCGCCGCAGTCGGCGAAAGCGTCTTGCCAGATGACGGGATGAGGAGACGGGACCATGGCGAATATTCTGGTGGCCGAGGACGAACAGGCCGTCCGCCATCTCGTCTCGCGCGCGCTGCGCATGGACGGTCACAGCGTCTGCGAAGCCGATGACGGCGAGGAAGCGCTCGAACTGCTGACCGAGGCGGGCGGTGGCTTCGACCTGATCCTGTCGGACATCCGCATGCCTGCCATGACCGGCATCGAACTGGCGCACGAGGCGGCCCGGCGCTGGCCGCGCATCAGGATCCTCCTCATGACCGGCTATGCCGAGCAGAAGGAAGCGGCCGAGGATCTTGTCGCGATCGTCGAGGATATCCTCGACAAGCCCTTCGCGATCAGCGACGTGCGCAAGCGTGTCTTCGAGATTCTGGCCAGGCCGGCCGGCACGGCGGCCGCCTGCGAGGCCGTCTGCGCCTGACCTGGCCGGCGCGCGAAGCACCAGGTGTCGATCGTTGCGGTTCAGGGACGCGCCGAGCCTGCCGTGCGGCCGCGATGCGGCAACGCCTGACACCGAGAGATCGGGCCTATTGCGGCGGACCTTCGTCGAAACCGGTGAACACGGTGATGTTCTGGTCGCTCGGCACGGCGAAGGCGATGCGGTCGTCGACATAGGAAAAGTTCTGCGCCTCGCCCCCCGCCACGGCCCTGGCCGATGCCCGGCCGAGCTCCGAATAGATGACGTCGTCGCCGCGCAGGATGGCGATGCGAAGCGGCAGTTCGACGGTGCCAGGCGCCGCCGGACCCGGCGCGACGCGCCCCGCGACCTCCACCTTCATCCGCAACTGTCCCGCGACGACGCGGCAGGTGCTCTGCGCGCCGATAATGTTGGCATTGTAGGCCGATTGCTGACCGGCGCGCTTGTCGATGATCCCCGTTCCCTCGCGCACCTCGACCTTGGGGCAATAGGGCGCAGGTTCGCCGAGGCTCGCAAAATCGGTCGCCGCCGCCTGCTGCGGCGCGGGTTCGAGGCTTGCGGCGGTCTCATCGAGCCCGTCGCCCGAGCCCGTCGAGGAGCAGGCCGCCAGGAAAGCAGCCAGAAGCGCGGCGCCGAGCGAGAGATGCGGGGCCCTCGTGGGGCGGGTGAGCTTGGTCGGCGGCTTGCCTTGTATCATCGATCGGTTCTTCCCTTTCCGGTCGGCGAAGGTCTATATCAGGCGATCGGGCCGGACGCGACCTTCGGCCTTCGACATGACAGAGGCTTCGAGCCCCAAAATGACATTGCCATGGCAGATAGCGCCAAACGAGGCGTTTAACTATCGCCGGCACCGGGAGACGATGTGGATTACGTAAGCACAAGGGGTGAGGCACCCCGTCTCGGATTTACCGACACTCTGCTCGCGGGCCTTGCGGCGGACGGCGGCCTCTACGTGCCGACCGCCTGGCCGCAGCTCAGCCAGGAGACGATCCGCGGGTTCCGGGGCGCGCCCTATGGCGAGGTCGCCTTCAAGGTGATGGCCCCCTTCGTCGGCGAGGACATCGCGCCGGAGGATCTGCAGCGCATGATCGACGACGCCTACGCGACATTCCCGCACCCGGCCGTCGCGCCGCTGGTGCAGATCGGCGCCAATCATTTCCTGCTGGAGCTCTTCCACGGCCCGACGCTCGCCTTCAAGGACGTCGCCATGCAGCTGATCGCGCGGCTCATGGACCACGTCCTTGCCGAGCGCGGGCGACGCGCCACCATCGTCGGCGCGACGTCCGGCGACACCGGTGGCGCGGCGATCGCGGCCTTCGCCGGCAGCGAGCGGGCCGATATCTTCATCCTGTTTCCCAAGGGACGGGTCTCACCGGTGCAGCAGCGCCAGATGACGACGTCGGGCGCGTCGAACGTCCATGCGGTCTCGGTCGACGGAACGTTCGACGACTGCCAGGCGCTGGTCAAGGCGATGTTCAACGACCCACGCTTTCGCGAGGATGTCGGACTGTCGGGCGTCAACTCGATCAACTGGGGCCGGATCATGGCCCAGATCGTCTATTATTTCACGGCCGCCGCCAGCCTCGGCTCTCCGGACCGGGACGTGTCGTTCACCGTCCCCACCGGCAATTTCGGCGATATCTTCGCGGGCTTTGCCGCCAAGCGCATGGGCCTTCCGATCGACCGGCTGGTCGTGGCGACCAATTCCAACGACATACTGGAGCGCACGCTGAAGACCGGGCGCTACGAGATGGACGGCGTCGAGGCGACCATGTCGCCCTCGATGGACATTCAGATCTCGTCGAATTTCGAACGGCTGATCTTCGAGGCGTGCGGGCGCGATGCCGAACTCGTCCGCCGGCTGATGGACCTGCTCAAGCAGTCGGGCGCTTTCACCCTCCCCGATGCCGTGATCGACGCGATCCGCCATGAATTCGATGCCGGCCGCACCGACGAGAAGGCGACGGCGGAAACGATCCGGGCGGTTCTCGAAGGTCAGGCCTATCTGCTCGACCCGCACACGGCGGTGGGCGTGCACGTCGCCGAAGCGCTCAAGGCCGTTCCGCCCATGATCACGCTGGCGACCGCCCATCCGGCCAAGTTCCCCGATGCGGTAAAAAAGGCCTGCGGCCGGTCGCCGGAGCTTCCGCCCAGCCATGACGGCCTGATGCAGAAGCGCGAGACGTTCGATACGATCGGCAACGATCTCGGCGAGCTACAGTCCTACATCAAACAGCGGTCACGGGCCGGCAACGGCGCGGAGACCGCATGAATCACAGGATCACGCAGCTCGACAACGGCCTTACTGTCGTCACCGACAAGATGGAGACGCTGGAAAGCGCGGCGCTCGGCTTCTGGGTGAAGAGCGGGGCCCGCGACGAGCGGGAGGGCGAGCATGGCATCGCCCACCTTCTCGAGCACATGGCCTTCAAGGGCACGGACCGGCGCAGCGCCCGCGACATCGCCGAGGAGATCGAGAATGTCGGCGGCGAGCTGAATGCGGGCACGAGCGTCGAATCGACCTCCTACTACGCCCGCGTCCTCAAGGACGACGTGCCTCTGGCGCTCGACATCCTCTCCGATATCCTTCTGAATTCCCGCTTCGACGCCGGCGAGCTCGAACGCGAGCAGCACGTGATCCTGCAGGAGATCGGCGCGGCCGAAGACACGCCCGACGATATCGTGTTCGACCATTTCCAGGAAACCGCGTTCTCCGGCCAGATCGTCGGGCGACCGATCCTCGGCACGCGCGAGAGCGTCAAGAGCTTTGCGCCGGACGATCTGCGCGCCTATCTCGCCCGTCAGTACGGTCCGGACAGGATCGTCGTCTCGGCGTCGGGTGCCGTGGATCACGACGCGATCGTCGAGCAGGTCTCGAAGGTCTTTTCGGGCCGCGACCACGCCATGAAACAGCCGGCCCGCAACGAGCGGATGCCGGCCCGCTACAAGGGCGGCGAGTTTCGCGAGACCCGCGACCTGGCCGACGCCCAGCTGGTTCTCGGATTCGAGGGCCGGCCATACTACAAGCGCGACTTCTACGCCTCGCAGGTCCTGTCCATGGTGCTGGGCGGCGGCATGTCGTCGAGGCTCTTCCAGGAGATCCGTGAGAAGCGCGGCCTGTGCTACTCGATCTACGCCTTCCACTGGAGCTTCTCCGATTCCGGCCTCTTCGGCATCCACGCCGCGACCGGCGAGGAGGAGCTCGAGGAGCTCGGGGCGACCATCGTCGAGGAACTCGGCAAGATGACCAGCCAAATCACCGAGGACGAGGTGAAGCGGGCGCGCGCTCAGATGCGTGCCAGCCTGATGATGGGCCAGGAAAGCCCGGCGGTTCGGGCCGGTCAGATGGCGAGGCAGCTGATGTTCAACGGTGCGATCATCTCCAACGAAGAGCTGATGGACCGGTTGCAGGCGATCGACGCCGCCCGCCTGACCGATCTGGCCGGCCGCCTGTTCATCGACGGCTGCCCGACGCTTGCGGCCATCGGCAAGCTCGACCGCCTCGCCCCCGCCGCTGACCTTGCAATGCCGCTGAAGTCGGACAAGGACGGGCGTCGCGGCATGGTCGGCATGGCCTGACACACCCGGGGCGGGCCCATGCACCTGATCGATACCCTTCTCAGGCCGCACTGCCCGGTTCTGGTGGGGGACCGGGTGCTCCTCAGGCTGCCGAAGCGGGAGGATTACGAGGCCTGGGCGCGCCTGCGTGGCGAGAGCGCGGCGTTCCTGAAGCCCTGGGAGCCGGAATGGAGCGCGGACGAGCTGTCGAAACACGCCTTCGTCTCCCGGTTGCGGCGCTACTACAGCGACGTCCACAGCAGGAGCGGATTTACCTTCTTTGTTTTCGATAGAATCGAATCGACCCTGATGGGTGGCTTGACCCTTGGACAAATTCGGCGTGGAGTCGCGCAGGTCGCCACGCTCGGCTACTGGATGGGAGAACGATTCGCCGGCCACGGGCTGATGCGCGAAGCGGTCGCAGAAGTGGTGCGCTTCGCCTTCTCGGTCGAGAACCTGCACCGGGTCGAAGCGGCCTGCCTGCCGACGAACCGGCGCTCGATCGCGCTTCTGGCTCGGTGCGGCTTCACGCACGAGGGACAGCTTCGGCAATATCTGAAGATCGCCGGCCACTGGGAAGACCACTGCCTTTATTCGCTGCTTGCCGAAGAATGGCCGCGATCGGGGACGATGGACGTTTCACGCGCGAGTTGGGAGTATTGAGTACGCCGTGTCGGTTTCACCAGACCCTTCCATGAGCGCCGGCCCGGGCCGTGCCCGATCCGTGCCGCACCCTCGGCATGCGTGCAGGCGTCTGCGTGCCGTCTTCGTGGCGCTGGTTGCCGTCCTGTCCGTCTTTCTCGCCCTGGCCTCGCCGGCGCGCGCGCTCGACGTCGTCGCCGTGTCGCCGAACGAGAGCGTCATCAATCTGAGACCGGCGATGGAAGTCTATCGCAACGCCGGACGCAGCTTTCAGGTCTCGGCGGTTCCCGGACCGGAAGGCATCGTGCGGCGCATCGAGATCGATGCCCTGACGCCGCAGGCGAACGGCGACTGGGCGGTGTTCGCGCTCACCAACGAGAGCAACGAGCAGATCGATCGGCTGATCGTCGCCCCGCATTTCAAGCTGGCCGGCTCGGGCATCCTGTCGCCGGATCTCGGCTCGCAGCGCATCGCCGCCATCACGCCGAGCCAGGGCTTTGCGCTGGAGCGGCAGGTGTCGAGCGAAGCGGACGAGTTCCTGGTGACGCTCGATCCCGGCGCGATCGTCACCTTCGTCGCCGAACTGACGGCCGAGCGCCTGCCCGACGTGCGGCTGTGGGAACCGGCGACGTACCGCGAAAACGTCAACGCCTTCACGCTCTATCGCGGCATCGTTCTCGGCATTGCCGGCCTTCTCGCCGTCTTCCTCACCATCCTCTTCGTGGTGAAGGGGTCGGCCATGTTCCCGGCCGCAGCCGCGCTCTCCTGGTCGGTGCTGGCCTATATCTGCATCGACTTCCAGTTCTGGGAAAAGCTCATCCCGTTCGCCCCCGGCCAGGAGCCGATCTGGCGCGCCGGCGTCGAGGTGGCGTTCCTGTTCACGCTTCTCCTTTTTCTTTTCGCCTATCTCAGCCTCAATCGCTGGCACGGATATCTTACCATCGCCTCCGGGCTGGTGCTGGCCGGCGTCGGCGCGCTCGGCGTCTACGCGCTGTTCGAGCCGGCCCTCGTCGCGGGGCTCACCCGCGTCAGCCTCGGCGCGACCGCCGTCCTCGGCCTCGGCGTCATTCTCACCTTGAGTTTCCAGCGCTTCGACCGGGCCGTGATGCTGCTGCCCACATGGCTCCTGCTGATCGTCTGGATCTGGGCGGCCTGGATGACCGTGACGGGCCGTCTTTCCAACGACATCGTCCAGCCGGCCCTCGGCGGCGGCCTCGTGCTGATCGTCCTCCTCATCGGCTTCACGGTGATGCAGCACGGCTTTGCCGGCGGCACGCTCGCCCAGGGGCTCGTGTCCGACATGGAACGGCGTTCGCTGGCGCTGTCGGGCTCGGGCGACGCGATCTTCGACTGGGACATCGCCCGCGACCGCATCTTCATCGATTCGGAAAGCGACATGCTCTCGGCCCTCCCCGTCGATACGATGAACGGGCCGGCGCGCAACTGGCTGCCGGTGCTTCACCCCGACGACCGCGACCGGTTCAAGCTGACGCTCGATACGATCATCGAGCATCGCCGGGGCCGCATGCACCAGGATTTCCGGGTCCGCGACGCGGACGGCCACTATCACTGGCTGGCGCTCAGGGCCCGCCCCATGCTCGGCACCGACGGCGAGGTGATGCGCTGCGTCGGAACCCTGAAGGACGTGACCTCGGCCAAGAAGGCCGAGAACCGCCTGCTGCAGGACGCGCTGATCGACCAGTTGACCGGCCTTCCCAATCGCGAGGTCTTCATGGACCGGCTCGGCGCGATCAACTGCCTGGCGGCCGATTGCGCCGACGTCTCGCCGACGGTGTTCGTCATCGACATCGACCGGTTCAGGCAGGTCAACGACGATTACGGGCTCGCGACGGGGGATACGATCATCCTCACCCTCGGGCGCCGACTGAAGCGCGTGATGCGCGCGCAGGACACGCTCGCGCGGCTGGGGGGCGACCAGTTCGGGGCGATCCTCGTCTCCGAGACCACCTCCGACGCGGTGGCGGATTTCGCCGAGCGGATGCGCGAGGCCATCCGCGCGCCGATCGGCTTTGCAGACCGGGAAATCGTCCTCACCGCTTCGATCGGCCTCACCGGGTGGTCGGCCGATCAATCGGCGCAGGAAGCCTTGATGGAGGCCGATCTCGCCATGCACCACGCCAAGCGCATGGGCGGCGACCGGATCGAGCCGTTCCGACCGGCCTACAAGGCGATCGGCTCGAGCCGGCTGGCGCTCGAGACCGATCTTCGCCGCGCGTTCGAACGCCACGAACTGGCGCTCGCCTTCCAGCCGATCGTCTCCCTGGAAGACGAGACGATCGCCGGCTTCGAGGCGCTTCTCAGATGGGATCATCCGCGCCGGGGCAAGATCTCGCCCGCCGAGTTCGTGCCGCTCGCCGAACGCTCCGGCCTCATCGTCCAGCTCGGCCAGTTCGCGCTCGAGGAAGCCGCCAAGCGCCTCAGCGACTGGCACCGTGCCACGGGAAACACCAAGCTCTTCATGTCCGTCAACGTGTCGAGCCGCCAGCTCATCACCCAGGATCTGCTCTCGGACGTGGATACGGTCCTCCAGCGCTACCGGCTGCCGCCCTCGTCCCTGAAGCTGGAATTGACCGAATCCCTCGTCATGGACAATCCGGAGCGGTCGGCGCAGCTTCTGAACCGCATCGTGGAGCGCGGGGTCGGCCTGTCGCTCGACGATTTCGGCACCGGCTATTCCTCGCTCGCCTATCTGATGCGGTTTCCCTTCGACACGCTGAAGATCGACCAGTCGTTCCTGAAGCACAATTCGCAGCCCCAGCGCCCGGTGATCCTGAAGAGCATCGTGACGATGGCCCACGATCTCGGCCTGAAGATCGTCGCCGAAGGCGTGGAGACGGAGGAGGACGTGATGACGCTGCGGCAGATGAAATGCGAATATGCCCAGAGCTTCCTTTACTCCAAGCCCCTCAATCACGAGGAGGCGCGTCGCGCACTGACCAGCAGGGAGACCTTGCTGAACAAGACCGCCTGATGCTCGAACCGCGCGGCGCCTGCGCCATGATCCGGGCGACCGGACGGATGGACCGCAGCAACGGCCCGGCCCGTGACCCAAGCTGCCGAACGCCGACGATCAGGCGTGGCCGGCCTCGGTGTTGAGGAAGGCCTGCTGGATGCCGAGAAGGCCGAGCGCCCGGTCGTACTTGTCGGTCAGTTCGTTGGAGAAGACGATCGACAGATCCGCCTTGCAGGTCAGCCAGCCGTTCTGGGCGATCTCCTCCTCCAGCTGGCCGGGTGCCCATCCCGAATAGCCGAGCGCCATGATCGCCGTCTTCGGGCCGATCCCCTGCGAGATGGCACGCAGGATATCCGTCGTCGGCGTCAGCGCGATCTCGTGATCGACCGCAACGGTGGATTCGGAATCGTAGTCGACCGAATGAAGGACGAAGCCACGGCTCTGCTCGACCGGCCCGCCGCGGCACACGGAGACTTCCGCACCGCCGGACGGCATGCGGATCTCGCCCTCGTGCTCGACGATGCCGAGCTGGGTCAGGAGTTGCGGGAAGCTCGTCGTCTGCGCCTTGTTGATGATGAAACCCATCGCGCCGTTGGCGGAATGGGCGCACAGATAGATCACCGTGCGCGCGAACACCTCGCCCTCGATGCCGGGCATGGCGATAAGAAAATGGCCTTCCAGCGATGTGGCCGCACTTCCGCCGATCTCGTCGAATTGCATGGATTGTCGCTCCCCGAACCCGCTACCGTGATCAAGGTGGCACCGAACGCGGACAAATTCCAGTTTCAATCGCGGCACCGTCTCGCCAGCGGTGTGGCGTACCTCTTTCGGCGGGCCGCAAGGTTGGCGGTCGATCGGGACGAAAGTCCCTATATCACGAGAAATCACCCGTTCCGGGCGATCGAAAGGCACCGATGATGACGACGTCCCACGCGACCATTCTTCGCAGAGCGATCACCGCCGGGCTCGGCACCCTCGCGGGGATCTGCGCCCTCGGTGCCACCGCGGCCAACGCCGCCGGGCAGACCTTCCAGAACGAATTTGCGACCTTGAGCCTTTCGGCGAGCGAACCCGGCAGCGACGGGTCGGTGCGGGGTGCGCTGACGATCGACCTCGAGCCCGGCTGGAAGACCTACTGGCTGGATCCCGGCCCGTCGGGCATACCGCCGCAGATCGATTTTTCCGCGACCTCCGGCGTCGCCGACACGAAGCTCTTCGCGCCGATGCCGGCGCGCTTCGGCGAGGAGCTCGCCCGCGCGAACGGCTACAAGCACGATCTGGCACTTCCCTTCACGATCGTGGCCAAGGACGGCGAGACGATCACCGGACCGATCGTCGCGAAGATCTTCCTCGGCGTGTGCGAGGAGATCTGCATTCCCGTCCAGACGACGCTGACCGCGACGCAGGAAAGCGACACGGGGCTCGTCGAGACCGCGTTCGCCACGTTGCCCGAGCCGATCGACGACAGCCGCGTGACGGCGCGGCTCGAGGACGGCGTTCTGGTGCTCGACGTGTCCGGGACGGGCAATGCGGGGGACAGGACCGCGCTGACCGACGCCTTCGTTCTCGGCCCGGCAGGCTGGTATTTCGGCGAGCCGAAGCCGCCGCGCTACGAGAACGGGATCACGACCTTCCGCGTCCCCGTCGACGAGCGGCCGAAGACCGGCGGGCTGCCGGCGCTCACGCTCCTGTTCGCCGATCACGAGAAGGGTCTCAGCGCGTCCGTCGAACCGCAACCCTGAGGGACGCGCGGAACGGCCGAGGCCGTTTCGAGCGACGGCCGGGCCTCAGCGCTTCTTCTTGAAGGGCGCCATGCCGTCATTGGCGAGCTGGTCCGCCCGCTCGTTGCCTTCGTGGCCCGCATGGCCTTTCACCCAGTGAAAGGTGACGTCGTGCCGGGCGCGTTCCTCGTCGAGGCGCTGCCACAGTTCGGCATTCTTCACGGGCTTCCGGTCGGCGGTCTTCCAGCCGTTCTTCTTCCAGCCATGGATCCACTTCATGATGCCGTCGCGCATATAGGCCGAATCGGAGTGGAGATCGACCGCGCACGGGCGCTGCAGCGCGGCCAGGGCCTCGATCGCGGCAAGCAGCTCCATCCGGTTGTTGGTGGTGTTCTGTTCACCGCCCTTCAACTCCTTCGAGTTCTCGCCGAACCGCATGAGGACGCCCCATCCGCCGGGGCCTGGATTGCCCGAGCACGCGCCGTCCGTATAGATCTCGACCCGTTTTGCCTCGCTCACGCTCGTCCTCCCGATGGGCTGTATCCATATTCGCCGGCACGCGTCACGCTGCGGTGGAAACGCAGCTTGCGAAGATATTCGCGCGGATCCTTCTTCATCACGAAACTGCCGTCCGGCACCGTGAGCCAGTCGTAGAGCCGGGTCAGGAGAAACCGCATCGCCGCCCCCCGGCACAGGATCGGCAACGCCTCGACTTCGGCCTCGGTCATCGGACGGACCGACTGGTAGCCGTTCAGCAGCGCCGCGCCCTTCGTCATGTTGAAGCTGCCATCCGCCTCGAAGCACCAGGCCGTCAGGGTGATCGCGATATCATAGGCAAGGAGATCGTTGCAGGCGAAGTAGAAGTCGATGATGCCGGACAGTTCGCCGTTGAGGAAGAACACGTTGTCGGTGAAGAGATCGGCATGGATCACCCCCGACGGCAGGCCCTGCGGCCAGCTGGCTTCGATTTCGCAGAGCTCCGCCTCGATCTCGGCCGAAAGCCCGGCTTCCACCTCGTCGACCCGGTCCGGGCAGGACCGGAACAGAGGCCGCCATGCCGTCATGGCGAGCCCATTGGCACGGTGCATGGAAAAGCCCCTGCCGATCTCGTGCAGGCGGGCCATGGCGGCACCGACCGCGCGGCAGTTGGCGGGCGAGGGACGCCGGGCCCCCATGCCTTCGAGAAAGGTGAAGATCGCTCCGGGGCGCCCCGCAAGCTCGCCCAGCGCCTCGCCGTCGCGGCGCTGCACGGGCAGCGGGCACGACAGCCCGTGCTCCGCCAGATATTGCATCAGCCCGAGGAAGAAGGGCAGATCGTTCCGGTCGACGCGCTTTTCATAAAGGGTGAGAATGAAGGTGTCGGCGCTCGTGCGCAGCAGGAAGTTCGAATTTTCGACCCCTTCCGCAATGCCCTTGTAGCTGAGCACCTGGCCGAGATCGTACCCGCTCAGAAATTCGACGAGTTCGGCTTCGCCGACATCCGTATAGACGGCCATGATCGCGTGTCCTTCAGGCGGCGCCGTTGACGAACGCCATGTCCGCCGGTGTCAGCGGCACGTCGCGGATCGCCCGCATGACCGGGAACAGCTCGTTCTCTTCCGCCGTCTGCACGATCTCGAGCGATACCTCGTAATCCGCCCGCGCCCGCGCGATGATCCCGTCGACCAGGATGTCGGGTGCGGACGCGCCCGCCGACAGGGCGATGGTGGCGCCGTCCGTCACGGTTTCCCAGGGAATATCGTGCTCGCTCTCGACGAGGATTGCGTCCTTCGCGCCGAAGCGCTTGGCGACTTCGACGAGGCGTCTGGAATTGGAGGAATTGGGCGCGCCGACGACGATGAAGAGATCGGTCTTCTCGGATGCCGCCTTCACCGCATCCTGCCGGTTCGTGGTCGCGTAGCAGATCGATTCGGACGCCGGCGCATGGAGCTCGGGGAACTTGCGCGCCAGCGCCGTCACCACGCCCGCGGTATCGTCGACCGAAAGCGTCGTCTGGGTGATGAAGCCTAGAGCCGACGGATCGGCGGGTTCGAACGCGGCCACGTCCTCCTCGGTCTCGATCAGTGTCACGGTGCCGGGGGGCAGCTGGCCGAGCGTGCCGACGACCTCCGGATGCCCGGCATGGCCGATCAGCAGCACGTGGCGGCCGAGCTTGACGTGGCGAAGCCCCTGCTTGTGGACCTTGGAGACCAGCGGGCAGGTCGCATCGAGGTAGAACATGTCCCGGGCCTCGGCCCGCGCGGGCACGGATTTGGGCACTCCGTGGGCCGAGAAGACGACCGGCTGCCCGTCGTCGGGCACCTCGTCGAGATCCTTTACGAACACCGCGCCCATGTCGCGAAGACCGTCCACCACATAGCGGTTGTGAACGATCTCGTGTCGCACATAGACCGGCGCGCCGTACTTCTTCAGCGCGAGGACGACGATCTGGATCGCGCGATCGACGCCGGCGCAGAACCCGCGCGGCTCGCAGAGTTTCAGCGTCAGCCGGGGCCGCGTGGCGGCGGTCGGGGGCGAAAGGGTCTCGGTATCGGTCATGGTGCGAATGAAGGCATGCGGCCCCGTCCTGTCAAGACGGTCGCGACGTTTCGCGTTTCGCGCGGAGCTGCCGCGCGACCAGCATCACGGTCATGACGAGGAGGACCGCGCCGATGCCGAACCAGGTGAAGGCGTATTGGAGATGGTTGTTCGTGATCGACACGATCGTCTGGCCGCCCACGGGAAGCGTGCGGGAAGCCGGATCGAGCTTGGCATCGACGAAGAACGGCACAAGATCGACGCCGGGATCGACGGTGAGGCCCGAGGTCATGGCGTTGAGGTCGCGCCAGAAGAAGGTGTCGTTGCCCGGCTCGTTCTCGGGCACGAAGTAGCCCGGCTTTTCCGCCGGCGCATTGCGGGCGACGCCCTCGATGGTCACGGTCTCGTCCGGCTGGCTTCCCGGGCGCGCGGACGGATCGCGCGCCTCGTAGGGGACGAAGCCGCGATTGACGATCACGAGCTTGTCGTCCGGCGTCAGAAGCGGCGTGTAGACGTTCCAGCCCGTCTGGCCGTCCGCCGTGGTGAAGAAGAAGCGCTCGCCGCCATGCAGGAACCGGCCCTCGACCGTCACCGGCTGATAGTCGACGTCGCCGGTCTCCTCGTACGCGTCGATCGCGGCCTCGAGCGGGATCGGGTCGGCGCCGATCCGAGCGTCGATCCGTTCGACGAGGGCGTTCTTCCAGGTGAGCCGCTCGACCTGCCAGGAACCGAGCGCGAAGAGAATCGCCATGCCGACGACGCAAAAGCCGAGGGCAAGAGCGAATTTCGTCCGGCCCATCGGTTCGAGTCGCTGTGCGGGGGATGCGGTTTCGCCGCTGGCGTCGCTCATGATCGCTCGTCTCCGTCGATTGCGGGACGTGCCGGCGGCACGTCCTCGTCCGGTCGATCGATACGGCCCTCCCGAGCCTTGTTGGCATATTGCAGCGCGATCATCAGGCCCTTCAACATGCGCAGCATGGGCAAAGCGAGGAGGAAGATCAGCGGGATCCACAAGAGCAGATGAACGTAGAAGGGCGGCGCCTGGGACACTTCCATCCAGAGCGCCAGGCCGCACACCACGAAGCCGATGATCAGGATGACGAAGACCGCCGGACCGTCACCGGAATCGGCGAACCCGTAATCGAGGTCGCATTCCTCGCAGCGCCGCGCAGGCGTCAGAAAACCGGCGAACAGCCGCCCCTCGCCGCAGCGCGGGCATCGCCCGGACAGGCCCGCCTTCACGGGATCGGTCTTCGTTTCGGCTGGATGGTTCACGGCGGTTCATCCTCAGATTGCGACGGGACGCCGAGGCGCCGCGACCAAATTGTGAACCTGCGGGTCGGATGACCGGCGGTTCCGCGAAAGAACCCTCGAGTCCGGGCGGCCCCCTGGAGCGCTCGGCGGTCCGGCCCTCGAAATGAAAAGGGGCGGGCCTTCCGGCACCGCCCCCGATGTCCTGTCCTGTTTCGCGCGGCCCCGTCCCGATCAGTGGAACTCGGCACCCCAGCTTCCCCACACATAGATGGCGAAGAACAGGAAGAGCCAGACCACGTCGACGAAGTGCCAGTACCAGGCGGCGGCCTCGAAGCCGAAATGCTTTTGCGGCGTGAACTGTCCGATCGACGCCCGGATCAGGCAGACGATCAGGAAGATCGTGCCGATGAGCACGTGGAAGCCGTGGAAACCGGTCGCCATGTAGAAGGTCGAGCCGTAGATCGAGCCCGCGAAGTCGAAGGATGCGTGGGCATATTCGTAGTACTGCACATAGGAGAACAGCACGCCGAGCGCGATGGTCAGCGCCAGGCCGGCGATGAGGCCCTTGCGGTCGTTGTGCAAAAGGGCGTGATGGGCCCAGGTGACGGTCGTGCCCGAAAGGAGCAGGATGATCGTGTTGAACAGCGGCAGGTGCAAGGGATCGAGAACCTCGATGCCGACCGGGGGCCACTGACCGCCGAGCACCTCGGTCCGCGCCGTCTGGATCGCCTCGTTCGGATAGAAGCTGGCGTCGAAGAACGCCCAGAACCAGGCCACGAAGAACATGACTTCCGACGCGATGAACATGATGATGCCATAGCGAAGATGCAGCGACACCACGCGCGTGTGCTTGCCCTCGAGGCTTTCCTTCACCGTGTCGGACCACCATGCGTACATGGTGTAGAGGACGATCGCGAGACCGAGGACGAAGATCCACGGCGTCGCCAGATTCAGGCCGAAGAGGAAGATGAAATCGGTACCGGCCGTCCACCGGAACAGCCCGACGGCGCCGAACAGCATGATGAACGCACCGACCGATCCGATGAACGGCCAGGGGCTCGGGTCCACCATATGGTAATCATGTTTGGCCTGTACGTTAGCCATGCCGCGTCTCCCAACTCATCTCGCCCGCCCCGGCCGGAACCGGCTGGACGTCGTCAGCTTCAATCGTCTCGGCCGCGACGTGATCCGCGTCGCCGCACCGGTTTGTCACGTTCATAGAGCGCCTTGCGCCTGATCGGAAGTGCCCGATGGGGCAGCTTTCGCGATTTCGCCCGAATTTTCGAGCGGAAAGAAAGTGTAGGACAAGGTGATCGCGTAGCCGTTCTGCAGCTCTTCGGCCTTCGTGATGTCCGGATCGATGAAGAAGGTGATCGGCATGTCCACGCTTTCGCCCGGCTGCAGCGTCTGCTCGTCGAAGCAGAAGCAGGCGATCTTGTTGAAATAGATCCCCGCCGCGTCGGGCGTGACGTTGAACAGCGCCTGCCCCTTGACCGGGCGGTCCGAATTGTTGACCGCGCGATAAGAGGTCTCGCTGGTCGCACCCAGCTGAACCGTCATCGACCGGTCGTTGGGGCGGAACGTCCAGGGAAGGCCGTTGGCGGTGTTGCCGTCGAACCGGACGACGATGGTTTCGTCGGACGTCTCGAGCTGGTTGGCGTCCGCCCGCTGGGTCGTTCCGCCATAGCCGGTCACCTGGCAGAAGAGCTCGTAGAGCGGCACCGAGGCGTAGGCCGCCCCGACCATGCCGAAGATGAACGCGGTGCAGGATGCGGCGATCACCATGCCGCGCCGGCGGGTCTTCTCGTCCTGTTTCAGCTTGCGGTCTTCATCGATCATCATGCACCCATTTTCGCGATGGTCACGACATAGAACAGCGCGACGAGCCCGATCAGCGTCAGGGCGACGGCGATCGAGCGCTTGCGCCGTGCCTTTTCCTCGGCGGGCGTCAGCTTGACGGTGTCCTTCAGCGGATCGTTCTCGCTCACGCCAGCACTCCGATCACGCCCATGACGGCTGTTTCGACCAGCAGCGTGACGAACAGGCCGAACAGATAGAGGATCGAGAAGCCGAACAGCTTCTTGGCCGGGATCATCGTCTCGTCCCCGTCCTGCATCTTCAGGACGGCATAGGCCTGCTTCAGGAAGATCGCCCCGAGAACGACCGAGACGACACCGTAGACCGGACCGGCGAACCCCATGACGGCCGGCAGGATCGCGACGGAGACGAGTGCCAGGGAATAGGCGAAGATCTGGCGGCGGGTGGTCTTCTCGCCGGAGACGTTCGGCAGCATCGGCACGCCGACATTGCCGTATTCCTTCATCTTGAAGAGGGCGAGCGCCCAGAAGTGCGGCGGCGTCCACAGGAAGATGATCGCGAACAGGATGAAACCTTCGATCGAGACGTCGCCGGTGACGGCGGCCCAGCCGATCATCGGGGGAAATGCGCCGGCCGCGCCGCCGATGACGATGTTCTGCGGCGTCGTTCGCTTCAGGCCCATGGAATAGACGACGACGTAGAAGAAGATGGTGAAGGCGAGGAATGCGGCCGCGAACCAGTTGGACGCAAGGCCGAGCACCATGACCGACAGGATCGACAGAATGATTCCGAAGCTGAAGGCGGCATCGGGCTTGATCCGGCCGGACGGAATCGGCCGCGTGCGGGTGCGGGCCATGTTCTGGTCGATGTCGGCATCGTACCACATGTTGAGAGCGCCCGAGGCGCCCGCGCCGACCGCGATGGCGAGGATCGAGATCACCGCCAGGAACGGATTGATCGCGCCCGGGGCGATCGCCATGCCGCAGATCGCCGTCAGAACGACGAGCTGCATGACCCGCGGTTTGAGGAGCGCGAAATAGTCCCGCGGCTCGGCCATGGAGATCTGCGGGGGCGCCGGAAGCGCGGTGGTTTCGAACATCGACAAAGGCACGTTCCCATTCGACTTCTGGATCGGCGGCGGACGGGCGGATGCGCCGTCTCCGGCGCCCCGTCACGGGCCGGGATCGAAGTGCGGGATCTTCGCGCGATGCACCTTCCGTGCCGCCCGACCGCCCATGCCTTCGATCCGTGAAAGCCCGGCCGCTTCCGGCCGGGCTTTTATGGCTTGACGTTTGCGACGCGTCCGATCCGCTCAGCTGACCTTCGGCAGCTCTTCCCACTGATGGTAGGGCGGCGGCGAGGAGAGCTTCCATTCCAACGTCGTCGCACCCTCGCCCCACGGGCTCGCACCGGCGACGCGCTTGGCGTAGAAGGCCTCCCAGACGCCGTAGAGGAAGATCAGGACGGCGAAGCCGGACAGGTACGACCCCATCGAGGAAACGTAGTTCCAGCCCGCGAACGCATCCGGATAGTCGGCATAGCGGCGCGGCATGCCGGCGGCCCCGAGGAAATGCTGCGGGAAGAACAGGATGTTCACGCCGATGAACGTCGTCCAGAAGTGAATTTTGCCGACCGTCTCGTTGTAGGTGTAGCCGGTCATCTTCGGGAACCAGTAGTACCAGCCGCCGAAGATGGCGAAGACAGCGCCCAGCGACAGGACGTAGTGGAAGTGCGCGACGACGTAGTAGGTGTCGTGGAGGACGCGGTCGAGACCGGCGTTCGCGAGCTTGACGCCCGTCACGCCGCCGAGCGTGAACAGGAAGATGAAGCCCATCGCCCACAGCATCGGCGTCTTGAAGGTGATCGAACCGTGCCACATGGTGGCGATCCAGGAGAAGATCTTGATGCCGGTCGGCACCGCGATGACCATGGTGGCGAACACGAAGTAGCGCTGCGTGTTGAGCGAGATGCCGCTCGTATACATGTGGTGGGCCCACACGACGAAGCCGACGACACCGATCGCGACCATGGCATAGGCCATGCCGAGATAGCCGAAGACCGGCTTCCTGGAGAAGGTCGAGACGATGTGGCTGACGATGCCGAAGGCCGGCAGGATCAGGATGTAGACTTCCGGATGACCGAAGAACCAGAACAGGTGCTGGTAGAGGATCGGGTCACCGCCGCCCTCGGGCGCGAAGAAGGTCGTGCCGAAGTTGCGGTCCGTCAGGAGCATGGTGATCGCGCCGGCGAGTACCGGAAGCGACAGGAGAAGAAGGAACGCCGTCACGAGCTGCGACCAGACGAAGAGCGGCATCTTGTGCAGCGTCATGCCGGGCGCGCGCATGTTGAGAATGGTGGTGATCAGGTTGATCGCGCCGAGCAGCGACGAGACGCCGGCAAGGTGCAGCGCGAAGATCGCCAGATCCACCGCAGGTCCCGGATGGCCGGACGTCGAAAGCGGCGGATACATGGTCCAGCCGGTACCGGCACCGTTCGAGCCCGGCGCGCCTTCGACGAAGAGCGAGGCGATGAGCAGCAGGAACGAGGGCGGCAGGAGCCAGAACGCGATATTGTTGACGCGCGGGAACGCCGTATCGGGCGCCCCGATCATGATCGGCACGAAATAGTTGCCGAAACCGCCGATCAAAGCGGGCATGACCACGAAAAAGATCATGATCAGGCCGTGGCCCGTCGTGAACACGTTGAAGATCTGCGGATCGGAGAAGATCTGGAGACCCGGCTCCTGCAATTCGGCGCGAATGCCGATCGACAGGGCGCCGCCGACGACGCCGGCGATGATCGCGAAGATCAGATAGAGGACGCCGATGTCCTTGTTGTTGGTCGAATAGACCCAACGAACCCACTTCGATGAAGGAGTGTGGTCGTCATGGTCGTGAGTGGCTCCGTATGCCATCTTTGTAAGGTCTCCTTAACCAGACGAATTCGTTAGTTCGCCGCGACGGCGCGGCCGTTCTGGGCAGCTTCGATCGACGCGTTCAGCTGTTCGTTCGCGCCCGCGACGTCTTCCTGGGCCGCCAGGTACCAGGCATCGTACTGCTCCTGGGACACGGCGCGCACGGCGATCGGCATGTTCCAGTGGGCCGAGCCGCAGAGCTCGGAACACTGGCCGTAGAAGATACCCTCGCGCGATGCCGAGAACCAGTACTCGTTGATACGGCCGGGAACCGCGTCGACCTTCACGCCGAGCGAGGGAACGGCGAAGGCGTGGATGACGTCGGCGGAGGTCGAGATCAGCCGCACGACCGTGTTGACCGGCACGACGACCTCGTTGTCGACGGCGAGGAGACGCGGATAGATCTCGATGTCGCCCTTGATATCGGCGATGTCTTCCTCGGCGACGGGATAGGATTCGAACGAGACGGGCTCTGCGACGGTGCCGTCGTCGCCCGGCGCGACTTCCGTCGGCTGGTACTCATAACCCCAGTACCACTGGTAGCCGGTCGCCTTGACGGTCAGTTCCGGCTCGCTCGGCGGATTGTACTGGGCGGTGAGGAGCTGGAAGGACGGGATCGCGAGCATCAGAAGGATGACGACCGGCGCAAGCGTCCAGATCACCTCGATGGTGGTGTTGTGCGCGGTGCGCGAGGCCACCGGGTTCTTCGACGCGCGATACCGCCAGACGCACCACGCCAGAAGACCCGCGACGAACGCGGTGATCGGCACGACGAACAAGAGCGAGTAATCGTTGAACCAGTGAATCTGCTCTTCGATCGGCGAGAACGCCTCCTGAAGACCCATCTGCCAAGGCCACGGCTTGCCGATGACGAGTTCGCCAGCGTCCTGCGCGAGGTCCTGCGCAAGCGCGGCACCCGTTCCGGCGAGCCATAGTCCGGCCGTCAAACTCCAAGCTTTCAACGCTTTTCCTCCTTGGCCGGCCCTTGCGGCCGGTCCGTCCTGCAAACCGAAAGCCAGGATGATGGTGGGCCCTTGCGAGACGACGATCGTTCGTCCGCCCCGTTCGGCTGCATGATCCGGCCAAAAGAATTCTTGCGCTTCAACCACGAAAACGCACCGCTCGCAACACCCGAAGCGCCGGTTTCCGTGCGACATAGCCTCCCGGATCCACGGTGGTTCGCGAAGGCTCCACCGGTTCGCTTAGCCGGCGAACGGCCGAGGGCGGAAGCGTCGCCCCCGTCGAGTCGAACGACAGGCGCTTTCGAAAGGACCGGGCTCTTCCGCGTAAGGCCGCGTGCGCGCGAGGAGACGAGAGGGGCAAGAAGGATACGAGGCCTGTCGCCTTCGAGCCGCCATGAGCGCGCGCAGGGCGCGGCGATGCTTCAGGCGCAGATGCTTCAAATTGTCGGCATGTCAGGATGGGGCCATGTTCGCCATGCAGGATCAGGATCGATTCTTCATTGATTCTTCGCCCCGCGGACCCGCGCCGCCGTGCCACGCCATATCGAGGACCCGATGCTCCGTTCGTTCAATGCTCCAGGCCGTGCCGTCAGCCGGTTCAGCTTCGCGATTCTGCCGCTCGTCGCGACAGTTTTCCTGTTCGGCGCGGCCGCCGGCGCGAACGCCCAGTTCGCCTCCGAGCCGATCGGCCGCCTGAAATCGCAGCATGGTGCCTGGGGCATCGTCTGTTCGACGCCGGCCGGGGCTCCGGGCGAGCAGTGCATGATGCGCCAGATCGTGCTGCCGCCCGACCGGCGCGAGATCGGTTTCGCCGTCAGCATCCTGAAGCTTGCGGACGGCACCGGGACGATCCTCAGGGCCCGCGCGCCGCTCGGCATCATCCTGCCGAACGGCCTGCGGCTGCACCTCGACGGCGAGTTCGTCGGAATCACCCCGTTCCTCCGGTGCTTCGAGACCGGATGCGTCGCCGACGTCGCGATGGACGAGGATCTGATCTCGAAGCTCTCGAAGGGCCGCGAGGCGACGTTCTCCTTCTTCCAGACGCCCGAACAGGGCATCGGCATTCCGGTTTCGCTCGAAGGCTTCACCGAGGCGTTCAAGAACCTGCCGCAGCCCGAAGCGCCTCCCGCCGCGACGGGGCAGACGGACGACGAGACGGGGACGGACACGAATGCGCAGTCCGGCGCCGGGACCGCGAACTGAATGCGCCCCTTCGCCCCCTTGGCGAAACGCGGGGACCGGGGTCGGTTTAAAGCGCGGGGCATCGGTCCTATCTTGCGGCAAGCCCCGCCTCACCCGTCCTATCCCGGAGTTCCCGAATGTCCATTTCCCTCATCGATCGCTTCGATGTCTCGCAGGCCGAACTCCAGGGCGTTCTCGACGACACGCTGCGCGGCGCGGATGACGGGGAACTCTATCTCGAATATCGCGAGGGCGAATCGCTCTCCTTCGACAATGGCCGCCTCAAGGGCGGAAATTTCGGAATCGATCAGGGCTTCGGCCTGCGCGCGGTGGCCGGGGAAGCCGTAGGCTTTGCCCATGCGGACGATTTCTCCATCGCCGCGCTGAGGCGCGCGTCCGACGCGGTCTCGACGGTGAAGTCCGGCTACAGCGGCACGCAGGCCCCGCCGCCCAAGGGCACCAACGAAAGGCTCTACGGCGAGGAGAACCCGATCGGCTCTCCGAGCTTCGAGGAGAAGGTGAAGCTTCTCCAGGCCGTCGACGCCTATCTGCGCGACCAGGGCGAGGACGTGCGCCAGGTCTCCGCGACGGTCGGCGCACAATATCAGGTGGTCGAGATCCTAAGGGCCGACGGGCGCCTCGTGCGCGACGTCCGCCCCCTCGTGCGCTTCAACGTGTCGGTCGTCTGCGGCGAGGGTGACAGGCAGGAATCGGGCTCGTTCGGCGCGGGCGGCCGGACCGGCTTCGGGGACTTCATGATCGAGGATACCTGGAAGGGCATCGCCGACAAGGCGATCGCCCAGGCCCGCGTCAATCTCAGGGCCGTGCCGGCACCGGCGGGCGCCTTCGACATCGTGCTCGGCTCCGGCTGGCCCGGCGTCATGCTGCACGAAGCGGTGGGCCACGGCCTCGAGGGCGACTTCAACCGCAAGAAGACCTCCGCCTTTTCCGGTCTGATGGGCACCCAGGTGGCGGCGCGCGGCGTCACCGTCGTCGACGACGGCACCTTGTCGCAGCGCCGCGGATCGCTGACCATCGACGACGAGGGCACGCCCACCAACCGCACCGTCCTGATCGAGGACGGCACGCTCGTCGGCTACATGCAGGATCGGCAGAACGCCCGGCTGATGGGCGTCGAGGCGACCGGCAACGGCCGCCGCCAGTCCTACGCCTACGCGCCGATGCCGCGCATGACCAACACGATGATGCTCGGCGGCGACCATACGCCGGACGAAATCCTCGCCAGCGTCAAGGACGGCATCTATGCCGTTTCCTTCGGCGGCGGGCAGGTGGACATCACCTCCGGGAAATTCGTCTTCGGCTGCACGGAGGCCTACCGAATCCGGAACGGCAAGGTGGAAGAGCCGCTGAAGGGCGCGATGCTCATCGGCAACGGGCCGGATGCCATGCACCGGGTCTCGATGGTGGGCAACGACGTCGCCCTCGACACCGGCATCGGCATGTGCGGCAAGAACGGCCAGGGCGTGCCGGTCGGCGTCGGCCAGCCCCATCTGCGCATGGACCGGATCACCGTCGGCGGCACCGAGGCCTGAGCCGGCGGCGGGACGCCTTCCATTCCGGTGGGCGGCACTCGCATCGCGGCGCTCGCCATCAGAGGCAGGCGGGCTAGGGCCGCGGCACCCTGCCCGAGGGATTGCCGGGCAGGCGCGACCGGCACGTCTCCACGTGATCGGCGACGATCGCACGGAGAAGCCGGCGCCCGACATCGACCAGATCGAAGCTTCCCTCCGTCCGCAGCCAGTTGGTGATCAGGCCTCCCACGCAGCAGAAATAGGCGGTCGCGAGCGCCTGCGGGTCGCGGTTGCCCGCCATAGGCCCCTCGCGTGACAGAGGCCCCTCGCGTGACAGAGCGTGCGCGAAGATCCGCTCGATCTCGAGCCGCATCGCGTCGTCGGCACAGTCGCGCCGGTGCAGCGCCGGCTGCATTTCGCCGACATATTCGCATCGGAAGTTGAGGATCGTCAGGACGCGCTGGGCCCGCATGTCAGACTTCAGGAATTCGAGCGCCTCGATCGTCTTGTCGTAGAGCTCGCCGATCGATGGCGGATGGTCGCGGTCGGATTTCTTGAAGAACTCTTCCTGCGGCAGGCGCGCCCGGTCCTGCATGGCGCGAAACACCGCGAGCTTGTTCTCGAAATGCCAGTAGATCGCCCCGCGCGTCAGACCCGAATGGGAGGCGATCTGGGAGAGCGTGGTGCCGGCCACGCCCTTTTCGAAGAACATCGCCTCCGCCGCGTCGAGGATGTTCTCACGCGTTTGTGCAGCCTCGTCCTTGGTGCGACGCATCGAATCCTCATTGCTCACCGACATTCGTGGCTGTATGTATCTTGCATTGCAACATAAGTATGGCGCAAGCCGCCGCGAAGAAAGTTTCCCAATGCACGATTTCAAGACAGCGCTGGTCGCCATCGCCGCTCTCGGTACGCTCGTGCATGGCCCCGCCTTCGCCCAGGGCGGCGGCACGCCGCCCCCGCCCGGCGTCACCGTCCAGACCGTCGTGGCGCAGGACCTGCCGGTCACCTACGATTATGCGGGCCGGGTCGCCGCATCCCGCGAGGTCCAGGTCCGCGCGCGCGTCGGCGGCATCCTGCTCGAGCGCGACTTCGAGGAAGGCTCGCGCGTCAAAGTCGGCGATCTTCTCTTCCGGATCGATCCCGCGACCTACGAGGCGCAGGTCGCGCTCGCCCGTGCGCAGGTGCTGGAAGCCCAGGCCGGCCTCTCGCAGGCCCAGCGCAGCGAGGAGCGCGCCCGCACGCTCGCCCAGCGCGGCGCCTCCAGCCAGGCCAATCTCGACGATGCGATCTCGGCGCGCCAGCTCGCCGAAGCCCAGGTCGCGGCCGCGGAAGCGCAGTTGCGCACGGCGAACCTCTCGCTCGAATACGCAACGGTCCGCGCGCCGGTCAGCGGCATCACCAGCCTCGAACAGGTGCCGGAAGGCAGCCTTCTGAGCTCGGGCGATCTCCTGACCCGGATCGACCAGCTCGATCCGATCAACGTCAATTTCTCCGCCGCCGACACCGAAGCCGCCTCGATTCGCGAACTTCTCGACGAAGGTCGTCTCGAGGGCGCGGACGAGGCCTCCGATCTCACCGTGACGATCCGGTTCGGCGACGGCTCCACCTACGACAAGACCGGCCGGATCGACTTCACCTCGACGACGATCGACACGCAGACCGGCACGATCCTGTCGCGCGCGGTGCTGCCCAATCCCGACCGGCGTCTCCTGCCCGGCCAGTTCGTGCGGCTGCAGGTCGAGGGCCTGTCCGTGGAGGACGCGATCACGATCCCGACCGAAGCGCTGATGCAGGGGCCGCAGGGCACGTTCGTCTATACGGTGGGGGACGACAATTTGGCCGAGGTCAAGCCCGTGACCGTGGCACGCGAGCTGGACGGCATGATCCTGATTTCCGAAGGTCTCGACGTCGGGGACAAGGTGGTGACCGAAGGCGTCGTCAAGGTGCGGCCCGGCGCGCCGGTCGATCCGCAGCCGTCCGGCACGCCGCCGGCCGAGGCGGAGGATAGGGGCGAAGGCTCCGAAGACGGCGAGGCCGGACCCGGCGGGACGTCCTCTCAGTCGGACGGCGCGGACCGCGCCGCGACCGCGCTGGCGAGCGAGGCCACGGCCGAGGCGACGCGCCCGCCGGTGCCGCGGACCGCGTTGCCCGACGGGCAGGCCGCCCGGAAGGCCCAGAACAATGTCGAACCCGAACGAACCGGCTCGAACGAGCGTGCGGAGCTGATTCGATGAACGCGCGTTTCTTCGTCGACCGGCCGATCTTCGCCGCCGTCATCTCGATCCTGATCGTCCTGGGCGGGTTGCTGTCGCTGACTTCCCTGCCGATCGAGCAATATCCCGAACTCGTCCCGCCGCAGGTCCAGGTGCGCGCGTCCTATCCGGGCGCCAGTGCCGAGACGATCGCCCAGACGGTTTCGGCGCCGATCGAACAGCAGATCAACGGCGTCGAAGACATGCTCTACATGCAGTCGACGAACTCCTCCACGGGAACGGCGACGATCACCGTGACGTTCGCCTCCGGCACCGATCCGGACCAGGCGACGATCAACGTCAACAACCGCGTCCAGCAGGCCGCCGCCTCCCTGCCCGAACAGGTGCAGCGCCTCGGCGTCACCGTCTCCAAGCAGAATTCGTCGATCCTCGCGGTCATCACCATGGCTTCGGACGATCCGCGCTACGACGCGACCTATGTCTCGAACTATGCGCTCCTCAACGTGCTCGACGAGCTGAAGCGCCTGCCCGGCATCGGCCAGGCGCAGCTGTTCGGCGCGCGCGACTATTCCATGCGCGTTTGGCTGCGCCCGGACGCGCTCGCCCAGTACGGCCTGACGCCCGGCGACGTCGCCGCCTCGATCCGCGACCAGAACGCCCAGTTCGCCGCCGGCCAGTTCGGCGCCGAGCCCAACAATTCCGATCTCGCTTTCACTTACTCGGTGACGACGGCGGGCCGCCTGCCCGATGCCCAGGCCTTCGAGAACATCATCCTGCGCTCCGACGAGAACGGCTCCTCGCTGCTCCTGAAGGATGTGGCGCGCGTGGAACTCGGCGCGCAGGACTACGGCTTCAACGGCTTCTACAACGGCACACCCGCCGTACCGATCGGCATCTATCTCCAGCCGGGCGCGAACGCGCTCGATACGCTGGCGGGCGTGCGCGAGCGGATGGAGGATCTGTCCGAGGCGTTTCCCGACGGCATCGCCTACGCGATTCCCTACGACACGACGAAGTTCATCGAAGCCTCCATCGAGGAGGTCATCGTCACCTTCATCGAGGCGATGGTGCTCGTCTTCATCGTCGTCTTCGTCTTCCTGCAATCGTTCCGGGCAACGCTCATCCCGATGCTCGCGGTGCCGGTCTCGATCATCGGCACGTTCGGCGTGCTCCTGGCCCTCGGCTTCTCGATCAACCTTCTCACCCTCTTCGGGCTGGTGCTCGCCATCGGCATCGTCGTCGACGATGCGATCGTCGTCCTCGAGAATGTCGAACGCATCATGACGACGGAGGGCCTCAACCCGAAGGACGCGACGGCCAAGGCCATGACGGAGGTCGCAGGTCCCGTCATCGCGATCGTCCTCGTCCTGTGCGCCGTGTTCATTCCGGTCGCCTTTCTCGGCGGCCTCGCCGGCACCATGTACCGCCAGTTCGCGGTGACGATCGCCGTTTCAGTGACCATTTCGGGCATCGTCGCCCTGACCCTGACCCCGGCCTTGTGCGGCGTTCTGTTGAAGAACAGCCATTCCAAGCCGTTTGCCCCGTTCCGCTGGTTCAATGCCGGCTTCACCAGGCTGACGAACTGGTACGGCGCGGGCGTCGCCTTCATCATGCGCCGGGCCTTCCTCGCCCTCGTGCTGTTTGCGGGGCTTCTCGGCGGCTCCTACTATTTCTTCCAGACCATTCCCGGCTCGCTGGTTCCCGAGGAAGACCAGGGCGTCAACTTCGCCGTTGCGATCCTGCCGCCGGCCGCCTCCCTGTCACGCACGACGCAGGTGATGGACCAGCTCTACGAGAACGTCTCGAAGAATCCCGCCGTCGAGGACGTCACCGCGTTCGCCGGCTTCGATCTCCTGTCGGGATCGCAGAAATCCTCGGCCGGCGTCGCCTTCATCACCTTGAAGGACTGGGCCGAGCGCACCGACCCCGCGCTCGACGCCCGCAATCTCACCGGCCAGTTCATCGGCATGAACGCCGGCATCCAGGACGCGATGGTGCTCGCCTTCAACCCGCCGCCGATCCAGGGCCTGTCGACGACGGGCGGGTTCGACCTGTTCATCCAGGACCGGCGCGGCGCCGGCGTCCAGCCGCTGCTGGAGACGACCAACGCGCTGGTCGCGGCGGCCGCCGAGCGTCCGGAACTGGCGGGCGTACGCACGACCTTCTCGGCCAGCGTGCCGCAATACGAGGTCGAGGTGGACCGCCAGAAGGCGCAGTCGCTGAACGTGCCGATCTCCTCGATCTTCGAGACCATGCAGTCGACCTTCGGCTCGCTCTACGTCAACGATTTCACCCTTCTCGGGCGCAATTTCCGGGTTTCGCTCCAATCGGAAGCCGATTTCCGCGAAAAGCCCGACGATCTGCGATTCGTCTACGTCCAGGCCACCAACGGGGCGATGATCCCGCTCGACACGCTGCTCAACGTCAAGCGGATCATCGGACCGGACCTTCTGGAGCGCTACAATGCCTTCACCTCGGCCAAGGTGTCGGGCAATCCCGCGCCGGGCTATTCGTCGGGTCAGGCGCTCGCCGTGATGCAGGAGATCGCCGCCGAGACCCTTCCCGACGGCTACGACATCGCCTGGACGGGTTCGGCCTATCAGGAGATCGCCTCGGGCGGCACGGGGCTGACGGCGATCGGGTTCGGCATCCTGATGGTGTTCCTGATCCTGGCCGCCCAGTACGAGCGCTGGTCGCTGCCCATCGCGGTGCTACTGGCGGTTCCCTTCGCCATGTTCGGCGCGCTGCTCGCGATCTATCTGCGCGGCATCGACAACGACGTCTATTTCCAGATCGGCCTGGTGACGCTGGTGGGGCTGGCGGCCAAGAACGCCATCCTGATCGTCGAGTTCGCGGTGCTGAAGCGCGACGAGGGCCTTTCGGCCTTCGACGCCGCGCTCGAAGGGGCGAAACTGCGTTTCCGGCCGATCGTGATGACGTCGCTCGCCTTCATCCTCGGCGTCGTGCCGCTGGCGATCTCGAGCGGCGCGGGCTCGGCCTCGCGCCACTCGATCGGTACGGGCGTGATCGGCGGCATGCTGTTTGCGACCTTCATCGCGATCTTCTTCATCCCGCTGTTCTACAAGCTCCTGTCGCCGAGCGACAAGGCGATGGCGAAGCAGCGCGAGGCGGCAGAGGCGAGGCGCCGCGAGGCCGAGATCCGCAGCGCCGGGGGTGGCGAGAGCGTTCCGGCGGAATAGGTTCCCGGAAGACCGGGCGGGGCCGTTCGCGCCGACCGGTCTTCCCGCCCCCACGACACCGGACGCCCGATGACCGAACGCAGGCCCTCTTCCCTCTTCATCCTCACCGGCGCCGGCATCTCGGCCGAATCGGGCGTCGAGACCTTTCGCGACAAGGGCGGGCTCTGGTCGAAGGTGCGGCTGGAGGACGTGGCGACGCCCGAAGCGTTCGTCCGCGATCTGGCCCGGGTGCAGGCCTTCTACAATGCGCGCCGCGCCGGCCTTTCGGCCGTCTCGCCGAACGCGGCCCATGAAGCGCTGGCGCGGCTCGAACACGAATTTGCCGGCACGCTGACGCTCGTCACGCAGAACATCGACGATCTTCACGAGCGCGCAGGGGCACGCCGCGTCCTCCACATGCACGGCGAACTCGCCAAAGCGTTCTGCAACGGGTGCGCAGAGCGCCGCGACGCGACGCGCGATCTTGCCGTGGACGATGCCTGCCCGGCATGCGGAAAGACGGGCACGATGCGGCCGGACGTCGTCTGGTTCGGCGAGATACCCTATCACATGGACCTCATTCTCGAACGGCTCGCAAGCGCCGATCTCTTCGTGTCGATCGGCACGTCGGGCGCGGTCTATCCCGCCGCCGGCTTCGTTTCCGAGGCAAGGCAAAGGGGCATCCGGACCCTCGAACTCAATCTGGAGCCCTCCGACGGCAGCTGGCAGTTCGACGAGGCGCGGCACGGGCCGGCAAGCCGTCTCGTGCCGGCCTTCGTGGACGCGATCCTGCGCCCCTGAGCAACCAGGCTTTCCGCCCGGCATGCTGCGAGCCCGCCGTTCCGCAGCATCCGGCAGGATCGCCGATCAGAGCGTTCCGGCGGCACGGTGACGTTCGAGCGCGGCCTCGTCGTCGAGATCGTCGAGCGTTTCGATCGTCGCATGACGCCCCGGCGGCAGGTTGCCGACGACACTGCGCAGCGTCGTCGGCGCCGACCATTCGACGCCGTCGAACAGCGTTCCGGGCGGGGCCTCCCGCGCGCCGACGAGATAGAATCCCCCATCCAGCGCAGGGCCGAACACGAAGGGCGCAACCTCGAGCGCGCGAAACGCCGCCGCGATCTGTCGCGCGGAAAGTCCCGGAATATCGCTGCCGACCACGAGGACCGGCGCATCGTTCGCAGCTCTTGCCAATGGCCGCAGCATGCGCGCGCCGAGATCGCCCGTTCCTTGCGCCATGCGGCGCGGCAGCGGCGGCCACAGCGCATCGTCGCACGCCGTCTCGTCGGGGGACACCGCAAGAACCGTGTCCCAGCGCGGATCGCGCACGCCCGCAACGGTCCGCGCCAACAGCCTTCGATAAAGGATCAGGACTTCGTGCGCGCCGATGGTTCCGGCGAGCCGCGTCTTCACCGTTCCAAGGATCGGCGCCTTCGCGAGAACGACCACGGTCGCCCGCGCGAAAGGCGTCGTCGTCTCTGTGCCGCCGCCTTCGCTCATCGCGCCTTCAATCGCGCATAGAGGTTCGCGATGCGGCCTGGCGGGACGCCGCAGACGAAGGCAAGGCGCAGAAGCCACATGGCCGCGATGGTACGGACCGCGCCGTTCGCGTCCCAACGCCGGCCCGACGTGATCGCCTTCGCCCGCACACAGGCGGGACGGGACAGACGGCGCAGACGCTTCGACATCGCGACATCCTCCATGAGCGCGATCTGCGGAAACCCCTCGACGGCCGCGAAGGCCTCGCGCGTTGCGAAGATCGCCTGGTCGCCGGTCGCAACGCCGGTCGACCGCGAGCGCAGATTCATCATCGCGGCGACCAGCGGAAGAAGGCGGGAGCGGCCCGCGATCGCGACGTCGAAGCGGCCCCAGGCGCGCCCGTCCGCCAGCCCCTCGGCGATCAGCCGTTCGGCGCCGTCCGGAAGCTGCGTATCGGCGTGGAGAAACAGGAGCACGGCAGCGTCCACCGTTCCGGCGCCCGCGTTCATCTGCCGGGCGCGTCCGGGCGGCGAGTGGGCGACGATGTCGGCCAGACCCTCCGCCATCGCGACCGTTGCGTCGGAACTGCCGCCGTCCACCACGATGATGACCCCGTTCGGGCAGGCCCGGCGGGCATCGCGCAGGGTCCGCGCAATAGACGCGGCCTCGTTGAGGACAGGGATGACGACGGACAGCGTCCGGTCGCTCGAAACAGGTCGGCGGCCCATGCCCGAAGACGCCTTACGGATAGAGGCGCGTGATCACCCAGGGCGCGTCGCGGTCGGCCCGCTCGTAGAGCGCCCGGTCGTGCAGGCGAAACGGGCCGTTCTGCCAGAACTCGATCGCCATCGGCACCAGCCGGAAACCCGACCAGTGGGGGGGACGCGGGATCTCCTCACCCTCATATTGTTCGGCGAGCTCGGCCACGCGCTTTTCCAGCATGGCGCGGCTTTCGAGCGGCTTCGACTGCTCGGAGGCCCAGGCGCCGATGCGGCTGCCGCGCGGGCGGGACTGGTAGTAGGCATCGGCCTCCTCGTCCGAGACGATCTCGATCGGGCCGCGGATGCGCACCTGCCGAAGGCTGGATTTCCAGTGGAAGGCCATCGCCGCCCGCATGGAGGCGAGGATCTGCCGGCCCTTCGACCCCTCGAAATTGGTGTAGAAGACGAAACCGCGCGCGTCGAAATCCTTCAGGAGGACGATGCGCACGTCCGGCTGGCCGTCGGGGAAGACGGTTGCGAGCGAGAGCGCGTTCGCATCGTTCGGCTCGTTGGCTTCGGCCGCCTCGAACCATGTCGCGAAAAGCGCGAACGGATCGTCGCCGACGGGCTCGTCGCCCAGCCGCACATCGCCGTTGCGCTGCGGCTTCATGCGCTCGTCCTGCGTCTGATCGGACATTGTCGTCAATCTCCCCAACGATCCCTATGGCCCATGACATAGGCCTCCGGATGGGTTTCGCCAAAGCGTCGTTCCGTCCTTGCCGAAAAAGCACGAGGCCGCGCAGCCGGCATCGGGCTTGCGCCTTGCGGCGACCAGCGCGAAGCGCCCTCTTTTATCGGAACGGAAAAAATCCCATATAGGCGCCAAGATGACGAAATGGCTCCACCCGAGCGTTTCACCGCCACCTTCAAGCGAACAGCACAAGGACGACGAGCGCGATGCGCGATCCCTACTCCGTACTCGGTGTTGCGAAATCGGCGAGTGAGAAGGAGATCAAGTCCGCTTTCCGCAAGCTCGCCAAGCAGTACCACCCCGACACCAATCCCAACGACAAGGCCGCGGCCGCCAGGTTCAACGAGGCCAACCAGGCCTACGAGATCCTTGGCGAGAAGGAAAAGCGCGCCCAGTTCGACCGGGGCGAGATCGACAATGAGGGCAAGCCCAAATTCCAGGGCTTCGGCAGCGGCGGCGGCTTCGGCGGCGGCGCGGGACCCTTCGGGGGCACGCGCGGCCAGGCGGGCGCGGGCCCCGGCGGGTTCGACTTCGGCGGGTCGCGCGGGGCCGGGACCGGGCCGCAGTTCGACGCCGAATCGATCTTCTCCGATTTCTTCTCCTCCACCTTCGGCGGCGCCAAGCGCGCCGGCCCGATGCCGGGTGCGGGCGCTGCAGGCGGTGGATTCTCCGCGGCCCGCGAAGCCTCGCGAAAGGGCGCGGACATCGAAGCCTCGCTCTCGATCACCCTGGAGGACATCGTCTCCGACAAGCGGATCGAGGTCGAGTTTTCGAGCGGAAAGCGGCTCGCGATCAAACTTCCCGAAGGCGTCGAGGACGGCCAGACCATTCGCCTGCGCGGTCAGGGCCAACCGTCTCCGACGGCGAGCGGACAGTCGGGCGACGCGCTCGTGCGCATCAGGATCCTGCCGCACGAGCGGTTCCGCACCGACGGCCGGGATCTGAAGGCCGACATATCGGTGCCGCTGCGCACCGCCGTGTCCGGCGGCAAGGTCGCGGTCGACACGCTGGACGGCCGGGTCAATCTGACGATCCCGGCCTGGACCGATTCGGGCCGCACCTTCCGGCTGAAGGGCAAGGGGCTGACGACCAAGATCGGCACGCGCAACGATCTCCTGATCACGACGCGCATCGCGCTGCCCGACAAGGACGATCCGTTGCGCGCGGTGCTCGAGCGGGAACTGGCGAAGGAACCGGTCTCCGACTGACGGCCGCAACCCCGTCCGGGGTCGCGCGCCGGCAGACCGATGCCGGTCTCTGGCCGAACCGCCGGCCAATGCCTGCAAGCTATTGATTTATTTGAATCAAGCAACCCGGTCTGGCGGCCCTTGCCGGCCGGCCGGCCGATGGGGTTCCACACCGCCCCGTCACATTGCGCGACAGTTGCAACAAAGGGTGTTCGCCGGCACCCCGTCGCTTTCTTGAAGGGCTTGCGGGCCTGTGCCATACCGCAGGTTCAAAAAAAGCAGCAGGATCCGCGAGGTTTGCGGAAAGGAGTGGCGCAATGTCCCAGATGACCGGTCTCATGAACGGCAAGCGAGGCCTGATCATGGGCGTCGCCAACAATCGCTCCATTGCTTTCGGCATCGCGAAGGCTCTCGCCGAACAGGGCGCGGAGATCGCCCTCACCTATCAGGGCGAAGCCTTGAAGAAGCGCGTCACGCCGCTTGCCGCCGAACTCGGCGCCCATGTCGCCGGCCATTGCGACGTGGGCGACGATGCCAGCGTCGACGCGATCTTCGATCATCTTGCCGAAAAATGGGGCAAGATCGATTTCTTCGTTCATGCCGTCGCCTATTCCGACAAGTCCGAGCTCACCGGCCGCTACGTGATGACGAGCCGCGAGAACTTCCTGCGCACGATGGACATCTCCGTCTACTCGTTCACATCGGTCGCCGCGCGGGCGCAGCGCCTGATGAACGATGGCGGCGCCATGCTGACGCTGACCTATTACGGCGCGGAAAAGGTGATGCCCCACTACAATGTGATGGGCGTCGCCAAGGCGGCCCTCGAAGCCTCCGTGCGCTATCTCGCCGTCGATCTGGGCGGGCAGAACATCCGCGTCAACGCGATTTCGGCCGGTCCGATCAAGACGCTCGCCGCTTCCGGCATCGGCGATTTCCGCTACATCCTGAAGTGGAACGAGTACAATGCCCCGCTGAAGCGCACCGTGACCACCGACGAGGTCGGCCAGTCCGCACTCTATCTCCTGTCGGACATGTCGAAAGGCGTCACCGGGGAGGTGCACCATGTGGATTCGGGCTACCACACGGTCGGCATGAAGGCGGTGGACGCGCCGGACATTTCCGTCGTCAAGGACGAATAGACGGCCGGGACCGCAGATCATTCCAGGGAATTGCAACATCATGGTCGCCGACGACATCTATTTCTGCCGGCATGGCCAGACCGAATACAATGCGCAGGATCGGCTGCAGGGGCGCCGCGAGGTTCCCCTCAACGCGCTCGGCCGCTCTCAGGCGCGGCGCAACGGCGTCTATCTCCGCAGGCGCCTCGGCGAGCGCGCGGAGACCTTCACATTCATCGCCTCCCCCATGGACCGCGCGCAGGAAACCATGCGCATCATCCGCACCGAACTGCGGCTCGATCCGGAGGATTACCGGACGGACGACCGGCTGGTGGAAGTCGGCTACGGCGATTGGGAGGGTTCGACCATTCCGGAGGTCGCTGCGCGCGATCCGGACGCGGTCGCGGCGCGAGAGGCGGACAAGTGGAACTATCGCTGTCCGGGCACCAATTCGGAGTCCTATGCCGAACTCCTGTTGAGGATCGAGCCGCTTCTGGCGAGCCTGACGCCGCAGACGATCATCGTCTCCCATGGCGGCGTCGGACGGGCCGTTCTCTGCGGCGTCGGCGGGATCAGCGAGACGGACGCGGCCATGACGATCGTGCCGCAGGACCGGATCCTCACCTTCGACCGGACCGGACCCCACTGGGTCTGATCCGGCTCATGCGGCATGGCTTTCGCGTGTCGTCTCTTCGCCTCAGGCCGAGAACGGATAGATGTTGTGGCCCGAGGCGACGTCGTAGATGACGTGGACGGGCATGCCCGGCAAGACCGCCCCATAATCGAAATCGTTCGGCAGATCGTAGGTCTGCCCGTCGGAAAGCTGGAGCTGCCGGGCTTCCTCGTTGACCTCCAGAACGAAACCCTCGGCTTCGATGGCACTGGCCGGAATGCTCATGGCAACGCTGAGAAACGAGCTGGCGAAAAAAGCGACGATACGTCGTGACATGGGACCCACCTCCGGGGCGTCGTCCGGCAAGGGCGACACTGCGTCTTGCCGATGGACGAACGCGAAAAAACCGTTCACGTCCGGGACCTTCTCCAGCGAAACGGACCTTGGACCATCCCCATGGCCTTCCGTCCGCCCGCACCGCTGCCGAAGGCGCCGCACGCTCAACAGATGGGCCCCAGATTATGGCAATTCCGCGCACCCCGGCTGACGAATTCGTGAGACCGGTTTGACGCTGGCCGCTCGCCTGCCCTATTGCGGCTCGGGGACGTGCGCCTGACGCTTTGCGCACAAGGTTTTTAGGTTTTGTGAACCATGTCGCACAATACGTTCGGTCATCTGTTTCGTGTCACCACCTGGGGCGAAAGCCACGGGCCGGCGATCGGCTGCACGATCGACGGTTGCCCTCCGGGCATCCGGTTCACGCTCCGCGAGCTTCAGGACGAGCTCGATCGCCGCAAGCCCGGCTCCTCCCGATTCGTCACCCAGCGCCGGGAGCCGGACGAGGTGAGCGTTCTGTCCGGTGTTCTGGCCGACGAGACCGACTCCGACGTGATGATCGCCACCGGAACGCCCATCGCCCTCCAGATCCAGAACGTCGACCAGCGCTCCAAGGATTATGGCGACATCGCCAGGCAGTACCGGCCCGGCCATGCCGACTACGCCTATGACGTGAAATACGGCCTGCGCGACTTTCGCGGCGGCGGACGCTCCTCGGCGCGCGAGACCGCCATGCGGGTCGCCGCCGGAGCCATCGCACGCAAGATCGTGCCGGGCCTCAGGGTTCGTGGCGCCATCGTCCAGATCGGCGACAAGGCGATCGACCGCGCCAACTGGGATTGGGCGGTCGTCGAGCGGTCCGACAATCCCTTTTTCACGCCGGACGCGGCTTCGATCCCGGTCTTCGAGACCTATCTCGACCAGATCCGCATGGATCACGACAGCGTCGGCGCGATCATCGAGGTGGTCGCGGAGAACGTGCCCGCCGGCCTCGGCGCGCCGCTCTATGCCAAGATCGACAGCGATATCGCGGCGGGCCTGATGTCGATCAACGCCGTGAAAGGCGTCGAGATCGGCGACGGATTTGCGTCCGCCGCGCTCAGGGGCACCCAGAACGCGGACGAAATGCGGATCGGGACGGACGGCAGGCCGGTGTTCGAGGCGAACCATGCCGGCGGCGTCCTCGGCGGCATCTCCACCGGCGCCCCCATCGTCGCCCGCTTCGCCGTCAAGCCCACCTCGTCGATCCTGACGCCGCGCCGCTCCATCGATCGGGACGGGCAGGAGATCGAGGTGGTGACCAAGGGCCGGCACGATCCGTGCGTCGGCATCCGCGCCGTGCCGATCGGCGAAGCCATGGTGGCCTGCGCCATCGCCGACCATTTCCTGCGCCACAGGGGCCAGACCGGCCGGATCTGACGCATGGCACGCTTCGGATCGCGTGCCGCCCGATCGATCCGGTCGTCCCCGAAATTGTCAATTGCCCGAAGCCGGGTTAGGTCTTGAACATGCTGACCCGTTACTATCACCACCCGATCTTCGTCGAGCACCTGACCGGTCCCGGCCATCCCGAGCGGCCCGAACGCCTCGTGGCGGTCGAGCGCATCCTCGAGGACGAGATGTTCCAGCTTCTCGACCGGGAAGAGGCGCCCGAAGGCGCGCTGGAATCGATCGTCCGCTGCCATCCGGAGGATTATGCCCGGGCCGTTGCGAAGGCCATTCCCGCGGACGGCCTTTCCCGCATCGATGGCGATACGATCATCAGTCCGAAGAGCTTCAAGGCCGCGCTCCACGCCGTGGGGGCGGCGACCGCCGCCGTCGACGGCGTCGTCTCGGGCGAGATCCGCAATGCCTTCATCGCGGCCCGCCCGCCCGGCCACCATGCCGAGAAGGCGACGGCGATGGGCTTCTGCCTGTTCAACACGGCGGCGATCGCCGCGCGACACGCGCAGGCCGTCCACGGCCTCGAGCGGGTCGCCATCGTCGACTGGGACGTTCACCACGGCAACGGCACCCAGGACATCTTCTGGTCGGATCCGAGCGTCCTCTATTGCTCCACCCACCAGATGCCCCTCTATCCCGGCACCGGCGCCAAGAGCGAGACCGGCGAAGGCAACATCGTCAACGCGCCGCTCGCCGCCGGCGACGGGGGCGAGAAGTTCAAGGATGCCTTCGACAGCCGCGTCCTGCCGGCCATCGACGCATTCCGGCCCGACCTCATCATCATCTCCGCCGGGTTCGATGCCCATTTCCGCGATCCGTTGGCCAACATTCAGCTGACCGAGGCGGATTTCGACTGGGCGACGGGCAAGCTGATGGATGCCGCCGCGACCCATTGCGGCGACAGGCTGGTGAGCGTCCTCGAAGGCGGCTACGATCTGCAGGGGCTCGCCGTTTCGGTGAAGGCCCACGTGAAGCGGCTGCTGGAAGGCTGATCGTCGCCCGTTCCGACAACCGACGCCTCGAAGCGACGAACCCGAGAAAAGACCTCATGGCCAACGATCAGACCGACGATATCCCGACGGACGATTCCGACATCAAGCGGATGAGCTTCGAGGAGGCGATGGCGTCGCTGGAGCGCATCGTCACCGATCTGGAACGCGGCGACGTGCCGCTCGATCGCTCGATCCGCATCTACGAGCGCGGCGAGAAGCTGAAGAACCATTGCGACAGGCTGCTGTCGGCCGCCGAGGACAAGGTGGAGAAGATCAAGCTCAATCGCGCCGGCAAGCCGTCGGGCACCGAGCCGCTCGATTCGCTCTGACCGTCACGAAGGCGGCGTGAGCGGCAAGTCCGGCCGGCTCGACGAGCCATAAGCGAGCGCACGGAAACGATTTGACGCAGACATACATTTGCGAAAAGCTTGATCGAAAACGCCATTACACGATTTAATGACAAGTCGGCCTTCACGAAAGCGGTCGAACGACAGGAAAAGACCGGGGGTTTTCGCGCAGTGTCCCAAACCTTGAATACGCCGTTGCTCGACCAGATCGACAAGCCTGCGGATCTGCGACGGTTCAAGGTGGCGGATCTGCGGCAGATCGCCGACGAACTGCGCGCCGATCTCATCGACGCCGTCTCGCAGACCGGCGGGCATCTGGGCGCGGGTCTCGGCGTCGTCGAGCTCACCGTCGCGCTCCATTACGTCTTCAACACCCCGGACGACCGGCTGATCTGGGACGTCAGCCACCAGGCCTATCCCCACAAGATCCTGACCGGCCGGCGCGAACGCATGCGGACCGTGCGCCAGGAAGGCGGGCTTTCGGGCTTTGCCAAGCGAACCGAGAGCGAATACGATCCCTTCGGCGCGGGCCACTCCTCCACCTCGATCTCGGCCGGCCTCGGCATGGCGGTCGCAAGCGAGCTGTCCGGGCGCACGAACAATGTCGTCTCGGTGATCGGGGATGGCGCGATGAGCGCCGGCATGGCCTACGAGGCGATGAACAATGCCGGCGCGCTCGATGCGCGCCTGATCGTCATCCTCAACGACAACGACATGTCGATCGCCCCGCCGACGGGCGCGATGAGCCACTATCTGGCGCGCCTCGTGTCCGGCAAGACCTACCGGACCCTGCGCAACCGCGCCCGCGACCTGTCCCAGAAACTGCCCGACTTCTTCCGCGAAGGGGCCCGCAAGACCGAGGAATATACGCGCGGCTTCTTTACCGGCGGCACGCTGTTCGAGGAACTCGGCTTCTACTATATCGGCCCGATCGACGGGCATGATCTCGACGCGCTCATTCCGGTCCTGAAGAACGTGCGCGACGCCGAGACCGGGCCGATCCTCGTCCATGTCGTGACCAAGAAGGGCAAGGGCTACGAGCCCGCCGAAAGCTCCGCCGACAAATATCACGGCGTCTCCAAGTTCGACGTCATCACGGGCGCCCAGTCGAAATCGAAGGGCAACGCCCCGGCCTACACCTCGGTCTTCGCCTCCAGCCTCATCGAGGAAGCGCGGCACGACGACAAGATCGTCGCCGTCCATGCGGCCATGCCGGCCGGAACCGGCCTCGACAAGTTCGCCGAGGTCTATCCCTCCCGCTCGTTCGACGTCGGCATCGCCGAGCAGCACGGGGTCACCTTTTGCGCGGGCCTTGCGACCGAAGGCTACAAGCCGTTCGCCGCGATCTACTCGACCTTCCTGCAGCGCGCCTACGATCAGGTCGTCCACGACGTGGCGATCCAGCACCTGCCGGTCCGCTTCGCCATCGATCGCGCGGGCTATGTGGGCGCCGACGGCGCGACCCATGCCGGTTCGTTCGACACGTCCTATCTGTGCCCCCTCCCTGGCTTCGTGGTCATGGCCGCGGCCGACGAGGCGGAGTTGCGCCACATGGTGCGCACGGCGGCCGCCTACGACGAGGGACCGATCTCGTTCCGCTATCCGCGCGGCAACGGGACGGGTGTCGAGATGCCCGACCGCGGCTCGATCCTGGAGATCGGCAAGGGCCGCCTGGTCAAGGAAGGCACCAAGGTCGCGATCCTTTCCTTCGGCACGCGGCTGGCCGACGCCATGAATGCAGCGGAGGAACTCGACGGCTACGGCCTCTCGACGAGCGTGGCCGACGCCCGCTTCGCCAAGCCCCTCGACACCGACCTGATCGAACGGATCGCCAGGAACCACGAGGTCCTGGTCACGGTCGAGGAAGGCTCGAGCGGCGGTTTCGCGTCCCAGGTCCTGCAGCATCTGGCAAGCGTCGGCCTTCTCGACAACGGCCTGAAGATCCGCCCCATCGTCATGCCCGACACGTTCGCCGATCATGCCGACCCGGCGAAGATGAACGCCTATGCCGGGCTCGACAAGGCGGGCATCGTATCGACGGTGTTCCGGGCGCTCGGCCGCGAGGAGAGCGAAGCCGCCAGGCGCGCCTGAACGAAGCCCCCTGAACACGGGGGGTTTCGGCGGCCTTCCCGCACAATCGGACGGGGTCTCCTTGCGCGGCGCGTCCCGGCGGCTCACATTCGCGCCAATGACCGATATCGATTCGCCGACCACCGCAGATGACGACGATCATGCTGCCGAATCCCAACGCCTCGATCAGGCTCTGGTCGAGCGCGGGCTGATGCCGTCCCGTTCGCGCGCACTCGACGCCGTCAGGCGCGGCAGCGTGACCGTCGACGGCAAGGCCGCCAGGAAGGCTTCCCAGCCGGTCGCCGCGCGCGCGACGATCACCGTCGACGATCCGGCGAGCGACTATGTCTCGCGCGCGGCGCTGAAGCTGATCGCCGGCCTCGACCAGTTCGGCGTCGCCGTGAAGGGCCGCGTCTGCCTCGATATCGGCGCCTCGACCGGGGGGTTCAGCCAGGTTCTCCTGGAGCGGGGCGCGGGCCATGTCATCGCGATCGATGTCGGGCACGAGCAGCTCCATCCCTCGCTGCACGACGAAGAACGGCTGACCAATATCGAGGGCCTCAACGCCCGCGACCTTACGGCGGACGATCTGGACGGCGAAGCGCCGGACCTCGTCGTCGCCGATGTCAGCTTCATCTCGCTGAAGCTCGCACTGCCGCCGGCCCTCGCACTGGCCGCGCCGGGCGCGCGCCTTGTCGCCCTCGTCAAGCCGCAGTTCGAGGCGGGCAAGCAGGCGATCGGCAAGGGCGGCCTGCTGAAGGACCCCGCCACCGCCGAGGCCGTCGCGCGCGACGTCGCGGACTGGCTCGGCGAACAGCCGGGCTGGCGCGTCGACGGCCTCATCGCCTCGCCGATTTCGGGCGGCGACGGCAACCGTGAATTCGTCCTTGCCGCGACCAAGACCGGGGCCGCCGCATGACCCGCGACGTCACGATCGACCGTCTCGGCGCGCAGGGCGACGGCATCGTCGAGACCGGGAGAGCCCCCCTCTTCGTGCCCTTCACGCTTCCCGGCGAGAGCGTCCGCGCCGATCTGTTCGACGGCGAGAAGCGGGGAACGCCACTCGAGATCCTGAAAGCTTCCCCGGAGCGCGTCACGCCGCCCTGCCCGCATTTCGGCGCCTGCGGCGGCTGCGAACTGCAGCACGCCTCGCCCGCCTTCTACGCCGAGTTCAAGCGCGCCATCGTCGTCGAGGCCCTGTCGCGGCACGGCATCGAGACCGAGGTCGCGCCGCTCGTGCCATGCGCGCCCGGCACGCGCCGGCGCGTGACGCTGACGGCGGTGCGCGCCGATCCCAAGGTCCTGATCGGCTTCCACGAGGCCCATTCCGACCGGATCGTGCCGATCGGCCCCTGCCCGGTTGCCATGCCCGGCATCGTCGAGGCGCTGCCATCTTTGGAAAAGCTCGCCCTTCTCCTGATCGATCGCAAGAAGCCGTTGAAGCTCACGGTCACCCAGACCGCGGCCGGCCTCGACATCGCGGCCCATGACGCGGCTAAGCTGAACGAGGAGCGCCAGCGCCAGGCGGTCCAGCATGCGCTGTCCGCCGGCTATGCGCGACTGTCCTCGCAAGGGGAAATCCTCGTCCAGGCGCGAAAGCCCCACGTGTTCTTCGGCGACATCGCGGTCGAGCCGCCCTCGGGCGGTTTCCTGCAGGCAGTGACGGCCGCCGAGGATGCGATGGCGGACCTCGTGATGGCGCATCTGGCCAAATCGAAGCGCGTCGCGGACCTGTTCGCCGGCTCCGGCGCGTTCGCCTTGCGGCTTGCCCGCAAGGCCAGGGTGCACGCCGTGGAATCGGAAGCCGATGCGCTGGCCGCCCTCGACGGCGCGTCCCGCCTTGCTCAGGGGCTGAAGCCGCTGACCATGGAACGGCGCGATCTCTATCGCCGGCCGCTGACGTTCAAGGAACTGAAAGCCTATGACGGCGTCGTCTTCGACCCGCCACGGGCCGGCGCCGAAGCCGTCTGCGAGGCGCTGGCCAAATCGGTGGTCAAGCGGGTGGCCGCGGTCTCCTGCAATCCGCAGACCCTTGCCCGCGACCTCAGAACGCTGATCGACGGCGGCTATACGCTTCTGTCGGTCACCCCCATCGACCAGTTCCTCTGGTCCCACCATGTGGAGGCGGTCGCTCTCCTCGAGCGCCAGCGTTGATCGGGTTTCTCACACAGTACGGCTACGGTTTCATCCTCCTCGTCGTGCTCCTGGAATCGGTCGCCCTGCCGGTGCCGGGCGAAAGCCTCGTCATCGCGGCGGGCATGCTGGCCAGCCGGGGCGATCTCGACATCGTGCTCGTCCTCGGCGCGGCCTTCGTCGGCTCGATCCTCGGCGACAATATCGGCTACGCCGTCGGGCGGCGCTACGGCCGCAGGGCGATCGTGCGGTGGGGCGGCAAGGTCGGGTTCGGCCAGGACAAGCTGAAGCTGGTCGAGACGAAGTTTCGGTCCTACGGCTTCGTCATCGTGCTCATCGCCCGCTTCGTCTTCATCCTGCGCCAGCTGAACGGGTTCGTCGCCGGCATGATGCGGATGCCCTGGCCGCAATTTCTTCTGTACAATTCGATTTCGGCCGCGCTCTGGACCGCGGCCTACGGCCTGACGGCCTTCTATTTCGGCAAGGCGCTCGAACTCTTCCTGGAAGAGCAGTCGACCTGGCTCATCCTCCTGATATCCGGCAGCGTCTGCGCCATCGGAATGTTCGGCACCTACAAGGTGCTGTTCGATGAAAAGCCGGGCGCGGCGACGGAGACCGGAACGGCGACGGAGACCGAAGACGAGCCCGGCAAGATCGCCCGGCCCTGATCACCAAACCCCGATCGCCGGATCCCGGTCGTCACGGCTCGTGGCGTGGGGCCCCGACGAGATCGGGCCGGCGCTCCCGCGTGATCCGACGCGCTTCGGCCGTCCGCCACCGTTCCACCGCGCCGTGGTCGCCGGAGGTGAGGACCTCGGGGATCGTCCGCCCCTCCCATTCGGCGGGCCGCGTATAGTGGGGATGCTCGAGAAGGCCGCCCTCGAAGCTTTCATGGGTGCCGGAAAGCTGGTTGCCCATCACGCCGGGCAGAAGCCGGACCACGGCATCCAGCATGACCAGCGCGGCCATTTCGCCGCCCGAAAGGACGTAGTCGCCGACGGACACCTCGGTGAGGCCCCGCGCCTCGATCACCCGCTCGTCGACGCCTTCGAAGCGGCCACAGAGGATCACCGCGCCCTCGCCCGCCGCCAGGTCGCGCACGAATGCCTGGGTGAGCGGCCGGCCGCGCGGGCTCATCATCAGGCGCGGCCGGGTGTCGCCCGCGGTGCTCGCGGCATCGATCGCATCGGCGACGACGTCGGCGCGCATGACCATGCCCGCGCCGCCGCCGGCCGGCGTGTCGTCGACCGCGCGATGCCGGCCGCGGCCGAAATCGCGGATCTGCAGCGTCTCGAGCGCCCAGTCCCCCCGCTCCAGCGCCTTGCCGGCCAGCGAAACGCCGAGCGGCCCGGGAAACATTTCGGGATAGAGTGTCAGGATCGTCGCGCGGAAGGCCATCGCTCGCCGCTCAGTCCAGCGCTTCGCGGGCGCCGGCTTCGATGATGTCGAGATCGCGCTCCAGCACCGTGACGGTCTCAAGGGCCCGGTGCCATGCGTCGACATGCGCGCTCTTGCCATGGGCGGCCAGATTCTCGCGGCTTTCCCACTCCTCGTAGATGCGGATCAGGCCGGGCTCGAGAAGATCCTCGGCGAAGGAATAGACGATGCAGCCGTCCTCCTCGCGGGTCCTGCGCAAAACGGTTTCGGCGGCGGCGCGAACCTTCGGCAGATCCGCCGGCGCGATCCTCAGAATGCCTGCGATGATGATCATGCGTGCCCTGCCCTCTGCGGTGATGGTGTCTCGGTCAGGGGAATGAAGTGCCGGCGCGCCGGCGTCAATCCCGAGGCGGTGCCGGGAACGCCAGCCTGTCCCGAACCCGCGTACCGGACGCGGTCACCCGACCACCGGTCCTTTCGCAAGTGCCGGCGTCCCATGTCCATTTGGCGTTGCGGCCATGGCTTTTTTCGGGTGTTGGCTATCTACTGCCCGTAAAACAAGATGAAGCTGGCCGCGACGCCGATTCGGCGTGCATCCGGGGCCTGTCGTCGGACACGCTGTTTCGGGAGAAAACGATGGGCGGCCTGAACATACTGGTTTTCATCGGCTTCACGGCCCTCGTCGGACTCCTGTCCTATTACTGGACGCGTGGTACGGACGAGGGCGATTCGGACGGTTACTTTCTCGGCGGACGAAGCCTGACGGCACCCGTCATCTGCGGTTCGCTTCTCCTCACCAACCTGTCCACGGAACAGATCGTCGGCCTCAACGGGCAGGCCTTCACGGACGGAATCCTCGTGATGGCGTGGGAGACGCTGGCGGCCATCGCGATCGTCGTCACGGCGCTCGTCCTCCTGCCGCGCTATCTCTACGGCGGCATCGCGACGATTCCCTCCTTCCTCGCCTCGCGCTACGACGAGATGACGAAGACCATCGTTTCGGCCCTGTTCCTGTCGGGCTACGTGGTCGTGCTCCTGCCGATCGTGCTCTATTCGGGCGCGCTCGCGCTTTCCACCATGTTCGACGTGCCGCAACTTTTGGGCGTGGGCGAGACCGCCGCGCTCTGGATCACGGTCTGGGCGATCGGCATCGTCGGTTCGATCTACGCGATCTTCGGCGGGCTGAAGGCGGTCGCCGTCTCCGACACGATCAATGCCGTCGGCCTGTTCCTCGGCGGGCTTCTCGTTCCGATCTTCGGCCTCCTCGTCGTCGGCGACGGCTCGATCATGGCCGGTCTCTCGACCCTGTGGAACGAGCATCCGGATAAGTTCGACGCGATCGGGGGGCCGGAATCCTCCATACCCTTCGCCACCATCTTCACCGGCATGATGCTGGTGCAGCTGTTCTACTGGGGCACCAATCAGGCCATCATCCAACGGGCCCTGGGCGCCAAGAACCTGAGGGAAGGCCAGAAGGGCCTTCTCTACGCCGCCTGCTTCAAGATCCTCGGTCCCATCATCGTCGTGCTGCCGGGGATCATCGCGTTCCACCTGTTTCCCGATCTCGAAACGCCCGACCAGGCCTATCCACGCCTCGTGACGGAAGTCCTGCCGTTCTATCTCGTCGGCTTCTTCGCCGCCGTCCTTTTCGGCGCGATCCTGTCGTCCTTCAACTCGGCGCTGAACTCCTCGGTCACGCTCTTCGGCATCGACATCTACCGGCAATATATCAAGAAGGACGCGACCGACCGGCAGGTGGTGAGGGCAGGCAAGACCTTCGGCATCTTCCTCGCGATCGCCGCGATGACCATCGCGCCGTTCATCGCGAACGCACCGCAAGGCCTGTTCGGCTATCTGCAGGAGGTGAACGGGTGCTACTCGATCCCGATCCTCACCATCATCCTCGTCGGCGTCTTCACCAAGCGCGTGCCGCCGGTCGCCGCGAAGGTGGCGCTCGCCTCGGGCGTCATCCTCTACATGGCGAGCCAGTTCGGCCTGAAGTTCATCGTCGGCGCGGACAATTATCCGCACTTCCTGCACGTGATGGCGATCCTGTTCGTTCTCAACGTCACGATCATGCTGGTGATCGGCAGGCTCTATCCAAGCGACACCGATTACGTCGCCTTCAAGAGCGGCGCGGTGGCGATGGAATCCTGGTCCTATGCCTGGCCGGTGAGCATCGCCGTCATCGCCATCGTCGCCTCGACCTACGTGATCTTCACCTGACGGGCGGCCTGTGGCGGGAAAACGCGAGAACCCCGAAGAGCGAGGCGCTCTCCGGGGTTTTCGCCTTATATCGTCGGTCGGATGGAAGCGGTGACGGACGCACCGGAGCGCCGGGCGAACAGCCTCACGGCACGTGCGTTCTCGCGCGCGGCCCCGTCATCGCCCGCCCGTCCGGGTGAACGTCGCGTCGGCGCGCAAGGACAGGCCGTTACTTGCCGTGGCGCTCGCGGGTCTGACGAAGGGTGTGCTCGAGCCGCTCCGTCCGGTTGCCGGATTGGCGAACGAGCTCGGAAAGGAACGAACGAAAGCGCGTGCCGATGGAATTGGGTGTGTTCTGGCTCATGGCTTATGCCCCGCTTGCCTGGATGTCTCTCTTGTCTCGGGGTGAATATGCCCATTTCGGCGGCAGGTGAGAAGTCGCACAATCGGAAGGCTTCCATGCAGTCAGCGTGACGCTTATGGGCCCCGCCGGTCATGTTTCCTTCATGAACCCAATGCATGGAAAACCCCTCGCGTCCGGTTCGGCGGACACGAGGGGCGCTCTCTTTCGTCTTCGACAGGGGATCCGGGCGCCTTACGCGGCGCTTCGCTTGATCAGCCGGATCGGCACGGATTTCGCCGCCGGGACATGGGCCCGGCGCGAATGGTGCCAGAGCGGCACGAGGGCGTTGAGTTCGGGATAATAGCCCGCGCAATTGCCCGCCGGTACGTCCCAGGCATGGACGCGGTAATCCTCGACCCGCCGCGTTACGCCGTCGTCGGCATGGGTCTCGATATCGACACGGCTTTCGTTGGTGAGGCCGAGCCGTTTCATGTCCGCCTCGTTCATCAAGATCACCATGCGCGTACCGTCGACGCCGCGCAGGCGGTCGTCATAACCGTAGACGGTGGTGTTGAACTGGTCGTTCGAGCGGACGGTCATCAGCTTCAGGACGTCCTGCGACGTCGTATCGATATCGGGATCGACGTCGAAGCTTTCCGGCGTCAGGAAGTTCGCCTTGCCGTTCTGCGTACGCCATTCGCGCTTGCTGGCGCCGATGTCGCGGTGGAAGCCGCCGGGCGTGCGGAACCGTTCGTTATAGCCGGCGAAATCGTCCGGATAGGCGCGCTCGATCGCGTCGCGGATCTTCGAATAGTCGGCGAGCCATTCGTCCCAGGGCACGCTCGACTTGTCCGCGACGGTCGCCTTGGCAAGCTCCACGACGATCCGCGGCTCGGACAGGATCTCCTTCGACGCCGGTTCGATCGTGCCGAGGGAGGCGTGGATGCAGGCGGTGGAGTCTTCGATCGAGACGAACTGGTCGACGCCGTTCTGGGTGTCGCGCTCCAGCCGGCCCATGCAGGGCAGGATATAGGTGTTCTGCGCCGCCAGAAGATGGTTGCGGTTGAGCTTGGTGGAAATCTGGACGTTGAGGCGCATCTTGCGCCACGCTTCCTCGACGAGACCGGTTTCGGGCACGGCGCGCGTGAAGTTGCCGCCAAGGCAGACGAAGCCCTTCACCGATCCGTCGATGATGCCTTCGCAGGCCTCGACCGTGTCGAGACCCTTTTCCTTGGGAACGGTGAAATCGTAGAATTGCTCGAACTTCTCGTGCGGGATGAGGTCGAGCTTTTCCGTGATGCCCACCGTGCGCTGGCCCTGCACGTTGGAATGGCCGCGGATCGGCGAGATGCCGGCCCCCTCCTTGCCCATCATGCCGCGCATGAGGAGAAGATTGCAGAGCATCTGGACGTTCTCGATGCCGTGGCGGTGCTGCGTCAGGCCCATGCCGTAATTGGCGATCACCCGCTCGGCCTTGGAATAGACCCGGCCGGTATGTTCGAGATCGCCGCGGGCAAGACCCGAACAGCGCTCGATCTCGTCCCAGTCCGAGCCGCGCACGAAACGCTCGAACTCTTCGAAGCCATGGCAGTGCGTGTCGATGAAGTCGAGATCGAGAACGCGTGGCTTGCCGGCTTCGCGCGCCGCGTCGTCGAGAGCGAAGACCGCCTTGGCGATGCCGGTCATCGCCGCGACGTCGCCACCGCATTTGAGCTGGTAATAGTCGCTCGACATCTTCGTCCCCTCGCCGGGAGACAGCATTTCGAGCGGATGCTGCGGGCTCTTGAAGCGCATCAGCCCACGCTCCTTGAGGGGATTGAAGGTGATCACCGGCGCGCCGCGCTTGCGGGCCTCCTGCACCCAATGAAGCAGCCTCGGCGCGTTGGTGCCGGTGTTGTGCCCGAAGAAGAACATCATGTCGCAGGCGTCGAAATCGGCGAGCGTCACCGTGCCGACGGGCGAGCCGATCGATTCCGGCAGACCGACGGAGGTGGATTCGTGGCACATGTTCGAGGAATCGGGCAGGTTGTTCGAACCGTAGATGCGCGCGAAGAGCTGCCACATATGCGAGGTTTCGAGCGCGGCGCGGCCCGAGACGTAGAACACGACGGATTCGGGATCCATGTCGTTCAGTTCGGCGGCGATCTCCCGGAACGCCGTTTCCCAGCGGATCGGAACGTACTGGTCGAGCGTCGCGTCGTACTTCATCGGCGTGGTCAGCCGGCCCTGCTTTTCAAGGTCGTGGTCGGTCCATTCGAGAAGCTCGGAAACGCGGTGTCTGGCGAAGAATTCGCGATCGCAGCGCTTCGGGGTGATTTCCCACAGCGTCGCCTTGGCGCCGTTCTCGCAATATTCGAAGGCGCGCGGCTCGGCGGGCTTGCCCCAGGAGCAGGACACGCACTGATAACCGCCCGGCTTGTTCTGGCGCGCCAGCGTCCCCCAGACGCTGGAGGCCAGGAGGCCTTCCTGCGCCGATTTCTCCACGAGGGATTTCACCGACCCCCACCCCCCGGTCGGCTGGTCGTAGGGCTCGAAGGTCGGCGTGTCGGTGTTCTCGCTGCGTTTCATGGCTGAAACCTTCCCATCATGCGCCGCAGGATCCCGGCAACAGGAGCGCAAGCGCGAAATCGTTCGATATCCAAGTCCCTCGCCATGATCGACGCGGCAGCGGGCAACTTGTTCCCTCAAGAGAATCGCGCGCCGGAACGGAATGGCAAGGCATCGGCGCCAATCGGTCGCTCTGCGCGCCCGCGCCCGTCACGGGACGGCGAGATCGAACCGGACCCGGATCGTCGTCCCCGGCCGGCCGTGCGCCGTTCGTTCAACGCACGACCGTCAGCACCGCGCCGGGTTTCAGCAGCGGTGCGATCTTCAGCATGTCGCGCGGCGCGATGGCGACGCACCCTTCGGTCGGCGGATAGCCGGGCCTTGCGATATGGAAGAAGATCGCACTGCCGCGATGGCGCCGCCTCGACCGGACGTTCCAGTCGAGGACCACGACGAAATCATAGAGCCTGTCCGCACGCGCCATGCTCTCGGCACTCGCACCGAACGGCAAGGTCACGGCACGGTTGTAGGCGGCGTGGCGGGGCGCGTCGCACCAGCCGTCCTGGGGCCGCGTGATCCTGCCGGGCAGCGTGCTGTCCGGCCGCTGCATCCGCCAGAGGCGATGCGACGTACTTAACAGGGCCATGCGCGCGACCGGGGTCGCCCCGTCGCCCTCGGCCTTGAAGACGGTCGTCGAGGACCGGCCGAGCGCACAGGGGATACGGTAGGGACCTGCGGCGAGAATGCCGCGAAGGGGCGAGAGCGGGGACCGGCGGACGAGAAACGACATCGCATCTGCTAGAAAGGCGAAGAATCATTTGTCAAGAAGATCAATTTATCTATGTGATCACAATGATTGACGGTCCCGGTATGAACGGCCCAGTGACAACCATGATGAAAGACGTATGAATCAGCGTACCATTCTGATCGTCGATGACGACGACGACCTCCGGCAGACGCTTGCGGAACAGCTGGCCCTGCACGAAGAATTCAGCGTTTCCCAAGAGGCGTCCGCGGCCAAGGGGATCGCGGCCGCACGCACCGGTGTGATCGACCTGCTGGTGATCGACATCGGATTGCCCGACATGGACGGCCGCGAGGCCGTCAAGCTTCTGCGCAAGGGCGGCTTCAAGTCGCCGATCGTCATCCTCACCGGTCAGGACGCCGATGCAGACACGATTCTCGGTCTCGAGGCCGGGGCGAACGACTATGTCACGAAGCCGTTCCGCTTCGCGGTGCTGCTCGCCCGCATACGCGCCCAGCTTCGACAGCACGAGCAGAGCGAGGACGCCACGTTCCAGGTCGGGCCTTACATCTTCAAGCCCAGCCAGAAGCTGCTCGTGGACGACAAGGGCACGAAGATTCGCCTGACGGAAAAGGAAACGGCGATCATCCGCTTCCTTTACCGCGCGGACAGGAACGTGATCACCCGCGACGTGCTGCTCGAAGAGGTCTGGGGCTACAATTCCGGGGTGACGACGCACACGCTTGAGACGCATGTCTATCGCCTGCGCCAGAAGATCGAGCCCGATCCCTCCAACGCACGCTTGCTCGTGACCGAATCCGGTGGCTACAAGCTGGTACCCTGACGCCTTCGCAAAGAGGATCGCGGCTTGAGCCTTCAAAGCGACATCGCGGTTCTGAGAAGCGTCAAGCTGTTCGACAGCCTCGACGAGGACGCCCTGCGCCTTCTGGCGTTCGGCGCCGAGCATCGACGGTTTCCGGCCGGCGACACGGTGTTTCGGGAAGCCGCGCTCGCCGATGCCGGATTCGTGGTGGTCTCGGGAACGGTGGTGCTGACGCAGGGTGACGCAAACCCGCCGAAGATCGTCGGTGCCTACGGTCCCGGCACGCTCATCGGCGAAATGGCCCTCATCACCGAGACCCGCCGCCCCGCGACGGCGCGGGCGGAAACGCCCGCCGACCTGTTGCGGGTGGGACGCACCCATTTCCGCCGGCTTCTGGAGGAATATCCGGCCTTCGCCGCGACGCTGGAGGCGCGCCTGCGTGACCGTTTCGTGCAGATGACGCGGCAGATCTCGGCGATGGAAAGCCGCTTCCGCGACCCGTGACCTGGCTGTCGCGCATAAGAATCAAAGCCATTTGACCTGGGCCCGTCCTGCGCCCCACCGGGAGCGCGGGCCCGACGGGACCTTGAATGCCCGCAACCGCTTCGGCAGCGACCTGCCGCAAGGGTCGCCTTCCCGGCAAGGGTACGCGGCCCTGCGGTTCGGCCTCCCGGTCAGCTGGGCGGCGATGGCGGGGAACCGGCACCGGCCTCGCCGACGGCCTCCAGCGTGGCGAGGAAGGATTGACACCAGTGCTGCGCGGTCCCCGTGAACACCGCTTCGCGCATCAACTCCCACCGGCGCTTGCGCTCCTCCAGCGGCATCGTCAGCGCTGTCTGCAGCGCGCCGGCGACGTCGTCGGTATTGTACGGATTGACGACGATGCAGCCGCATTCCAGCTCGGCATGCGCCCCGGCAAAGCGCGACAGAACCAGGACGCCGGGGTCCTCGGGATCCTGCGCCGCGACGAATTCCTTCGCCACGAGATTCATGCCGTCGCGCAAGGGGGTGACGAGGCACACGCGGGCGGCGCGGTAGATGCCCGCGAGCGCCTTGCGCGTGAAACCGCGCGTCATCATCTGCAGCGGCGTCCAGTCGAGCGTGGCGAACCGGCCGTTGATGTGGCCGGCCGTGCGCTCCAGTTCGCTGCGCAGATCGGCATAGGCGTCGAGCTCTGAGCGCGACAGGGGCGCGACCTGCAGGAAGATCGCGCAGCCCCGGTTTTCCGGATAATCCTCGAGCAGGCGCTCGAAACCGTAGAAGCGCTCGAGCAGACCCTTGGAATAGTCCATGCGATCGACGCCGACGATGAGCTTGCGTTCGGCTTCCTCGCCCTTGAGGTTGCGCCGGTCGCGGCTCATGTCGAGCAGCATTTCCTCGTGCGAACTGGCCTCCGGCGAGACGGCGAAACGGGAATAGCTCTCCGCATCGATGCCGATCGGGAAGGCCTTGGCGATGACGGTCCGGTCGCCCACCTCGACGCGCCCGTCCTCGAGTTTGCGTCCGCCGAGCTCACGGACGCAGAAGCCGACGAAATTGCGCCGGTCGGTGTCGGTCTGGAAGCCGATCACGTCGTAGGCCAGAAGCGCCCTGACGATGTCGTGGCTCGCCGGCAAGGCGGAGAACACTTCCGGCGCACAGAAGGGAATGTGAAGGAAATAGCCGAGCCGGCCGTTGTAGCCGGCCTGCCGCAGCTCCGATCCCATGTAGAAGAAATGATAATCGTGCACCCAGACGAGATCGTTCTCCTTCAGATGCGGCATCAGCCGCACCGCGAAGCGATGGTTCACCTTGCGGTAGATCCGGTCGGAGGCGCGATCGAATTCGGCGAGATCGAGCCGGTAATGCAGCAACGGCCACAAGGAGCGGTTGGCATAATCGTAGTAGAAGCCGTTCAGCTCCTCCTCGGTCAGGTCGATCGTAGTCATCGCCACATTGCCCTCGACTTCGGTCCGCTCCTGCGAATGGGTGCCCTCGTCGGAGGTCTCGCCGCTCCAGCCGAACCAGAGGCCACCGCGCCGCTTCAGCGCATCCGAAAGACCGACGACGAGACCACCGGCCTGTCCCTCGTCGCTCAAGGGACCGACCCGGTTGGAAACGGCGACGAGGCGGGATTCGGGCTCAGCCATCGATAGGGTCCTCATTCTTGTCTGTGTATCTTATGGATTGCGCGATCCAGCGATGAACGGCGGCGACGTCCGTCAGCCGGAACGCGGCGACACTGTCCTTCGCGCCGACCTTCACCGACACGCCGCCCCGCCGCCTGACCACGTCGAGCGCATATTCGTCGGTCGTGTCGTCGCCGGCATAAAGCGGGGTGCGGCCCTTGAACGGCGCCCGCTCCATCATGTCCGCCAGGGCCTTGCCCTTGTCCATCCCGGCCGGATGAACCTCAACGATGTTGTCGCCGTGCATGACGAGGAGATCGCCGCGATCGCCCACCGCCTCGCTTGCCGCACGGCGGGCGACCTCCTCGAGATCGGGCGCCGTGCGATAGTGGAGAACGAGGGCGAGGCCCTTGTCCTCGAGCCTCAGGCGCGGATGGTCCCGCACAAGGCTTGCGAACGCCTCTCGAACGGGATCGAGCTCCGCTTCCGTCATCAGGCGTTCCGTCTCGCCGTCCGGCGTCGCGCGCCGCTCCAGTCCGTGGACTCCGGCGGCGGCAAAGCGCATCGGCGACAGAAACCCGTCGAGGTCGCCGATCCGTCTCCCGCTCACGATGGCCAGCGCGCCGCCGCAGGCCTTTTGCAGCCGCATCAAGGGTTCCAGCGTGCCTTCCGGCAGCGCGACGGAGGCGGGATCGTCGACGAGCTCGGACAATGTTCCATCGAAATCGAGGAAGATCGCGTGGGCGGTCGGGTCGATCAGCGGCGGTGGGGTCGTGTCGGTCATGATGGATCATGATCTAGCGCCGCCTGCCGCAACGCCAACCGCCGCGATGCGCGTCGGAACGCCTCGCAGATCGGGAAATTCCGTCAGATCCCCAATCGCGAACGGGTCTCGGCACCGGCGAAGCCGGTCGCAGCCATTCCCGCGGCACGTTGAAAGGTCTCGAGGGCGGTCCTGGTGCGGGGTCCGAAGATCCCGTCGACGGCGATCGACGCGCCGGCGTTCCGCAGGGCCGTCTGGAGATGAAGCACCGCCGGACCCCGCGCGCCGACCTGCAGAATATCGCCCGCCCCCGACGCATGGAGTGCAGAGCGGGCCCGCTCCAGCGCGGCGGCGATCTTCTCGTCGTAGCGGTTGCGCCGATAGCCCGGCCCGTTATAGCGCCGCGCAAATCCCGGAAAGTCGCCATCCATCAACCGGTCGGCAAGCCGTCCGAGCGCGAGGAACCGCGCGCCGATCGTCACCTGCCCCAAGATCGAGGACCGCGCGGTGCTCGCCAGCGCCTCGGCCGTGCGGAAGCCGAGCGCCGCTGCATGCGCGCCCATCACCTGACAGAGTCCCCACGAGACCGATGCGCAGGCGGCCTCCGCGTCGATCCGGACGGCCCTTTGAAAAAGCGCCCAGCGGTCAGGCTGGGCGGCCGGACTGGCGATCCGCCCCGCCCGCGGGTGGGAAAGCCCCTCGGCCCGCGCTTGCGGGCGCAGGCGTTCGGGAAGCTGCCTGTCGAAATAATGCCCTTCGAACCGGATCAACGGCTCTTCGCGCCTGCCGATCCTGACAAGCGGGACCGCCCGCGTTTCCACCAGCGCGACGGCGAGCAGCACCTCGGGCGCCATGCCCGTTTCCCCGCCGACCGTGCGCACCGCCTCGATCGTCCGCCTGTCGATTGCCATCCGCGTCATCCCGCCCTTCCGATTGCCGACGAAAGGAGGATGGCGCGCGTCGAACGGGCCGCGGACAAATCGGCGGCACGGCAAGGGGAGAAGATGGCTGCGTGTCCAGGTTCGGCTCAGGCCGCCCGTGAGCCGGGCGAGGCGCCGCGCGCCCTCGCGGCATCCCCGCCGAACGCGGCCGCGATCGTCTCGGCGATCATGTCCGCCGTCACCGGACCGAGCGTCCAGCCGAGATGGCCGTGTCCGGTATTGTAGAACACCGTCCGCGCCTTGCCCGCCCCGACCTTGGGCAGCATGTTCGGCATCATCGGGCGAAGACCCGCCCAGGGCTCGTAGTCGGCGATGGCGACGCCGGGAAAGCGCGTCCGGCACCAGTCGAGCAGCGGATCGATCCGCGCCTGGCGGACGGTGCGGTCCTCGCCCGCGAACTCGGCCGTCCCGGCGATCCGCAGGCGCTCGCCGAGCCGCGTGCCGACGATCTTGGCATGATCGTCGAGGATCGAGACCTGGGGGCCGGCCGCCCGGCTCGCCTCGTCCTTCAGGGCGATGGTGATCGAATAGCCCTTGACCGGATAGATGTTCACCCGGTCACCGAAATACCGGGCGATCTTCCGGCTCTTGACGCCCGCGCACACGACGACGGCATCGAAGCGCTCGGTCGTCTCCGCCCCGTTCGCCGCAAGGTCGCGGATCGTGAGTTCGGCGCGCGTCCCGTCGGCGTTGGCGTCCGTGATCTCGCTCCCGTAGCGGATCGTGGCGCCCTTGCGCCGGCAGGCCTCGGCAAGGCCGCGCGTGAAGCTGTGGATATCGCCGGTGAAGTCGCTCTCGGTGTAGTAGCCGCCGACGAAATCCCCATTGACCGAAGGCTCGATCGCGTGGATCTCCCCGGGGGTCACGTAGCGGCGCGTGAGACCGCCCCGTTCGAGCAGCCTGTTGACCTTCGTGGCATGGTCGAGCTCGGCGCGATCCTCGAAGATATGCATGATCCCGCGGGTCTTCACGTCGAAGTCGATCCCCTCGCGCTCGGCCATGTCGAGAAGATGATGGCGGGCGGCGATCGCCATCCGGGTCGTTCGCACCGTATTGTCCTCGTAGGACCGCGCGGCGAGCGCGAACTCCATCAGCCATGCCAGCTTGTGCGGGTTCGGCGAGGGATGGACGAGCAGCGGCGCGTTGCGCGTGAACATCCATCTGATGCCTTTCAGGAACGTCGAGGGGTGGTTCCAGACCTCGGCGTTCGATGCCGACAATTGCCCGGCATTGGCGAAGGAGGTTTCCAAAGCGGCGCCCTGCAGCTTCTCGAAGATGGTGACCTCGAAACCGCGCTCGATCAGCTTGTAGGCGGTGGTGATGCCGGTGATGCCGGCTCCCAGAATGGCGATCGAGGTCATGGCGCAGCTCCATTCGGATCAGACAGGCACGCATTCCATCTTGTGCAGCGCGGGACGGGAATGCAAATTCAAAATCGCAGCGACGGGCACGCGAAAGAAACAGGCCCCGGATGCATCCATCCGGGGCCTTTGCAATGAAAGCCGACAGCGTTCCAGCCGGCCCTGCCGAGCCGCACCACGTCCCGGTCGCGCCGGACGGGACCCGCCGGCGGCCGCGATCAGATGGCGCCGTTGCGCTGCTGGATCATCATGAAGGTGTCGAACGTGTATTCGGAGAGCTGGGCCCAGAGATAAGCGTCGCGCTTGAAGGCCTGCTGGTTCTCGTAGATCTCCTTGAACTTCGGGTTCGAGGCGGAGATGTCCGCATAGATCTCCTTCGAGGCCTCGTAGGCGGCCTGGAGCACGTCCTGGCTGAACGAGCGCAGCTTGGCGCCTTCGTTCACCAGACGCCGGATCGCGGCCGGGTTCTTGTAGTCGTAGTCCGCCAGCATGTCGCAATTGGCGGCCTGGCAGGCGGCCGTCAGCAGCGACTGGTAGTTCTTCGGCAGCGCGTTCCACTTCTCCAGATTGATGAAGTTGTGAACCGTCGGCCCGCCTTCCCACCAGCCCGGATAATAGTAGAACGGCGCGACCTTCACGAAACCGAGCTTCTCGTCGTCATAGGGGCCGACAAATTCGGCGCCGTCGATGACGCCCCGTTCGAGGGCGGGATAGATATCGCCGCCGGCCAGCTGCTGCGGCACGACGCCCAGCTTCTCGACGACCCGGCCAGCCAGGCCCGCAATGCGGACCTTCTGGCCCTGAAGGTCGGCGAGCGAGTTGATCTCGTTGCGGTACCATCCGCCCATCTGCGCGCCGGTGTTTCCCGCCGGAAGGCCGTAGATCCCCTTCGTGGCGAAGAATTCGTTCATCAGCCGGTTGCCGTCGCCATGATAGAACCAGGCATTGGTCTGGCGCGCATTGAGCCCGAAGGGAATCGCGGTGCCGAGCGCGAACGTCTCGTCCTGGCCCCAATAATAGTAGGAGCAGGTGTGCGCCATCTCGACGGTGCCCTGCGTCACCGCATCGGCCGCCTGCAGGCCCGGAACGATCTCGCCGGCCGCGAAGACCTGGATCTCGAACTGGCCGTCGGACCCTTCGTTCACGTAGCGCGCGATCGTCTCCGCGCCGCCATAGATCGTATCGAGCGATTTGGGGAACGAGGAGGTGATGCGCCATTGAAGCTTGGGCTTCTCCTGCGCGATCGCGGGCGCCGCAAGGGCCGCCGCACCGATGGCGCCGGTCGTCGCGCCGGTCAAGAATTTCCGTCTGTCCATGTTCGATCCTCCCGGGAAGGCTTGGGTGTTGTTTCAGGATTCATGCCTATGGCCTTGCGAGCCGCGAGACAAGATCAGCCTTCGGTCACCTTTTGCCGTTGGTGCCGTCTCGACCGGAATTGCCTCGGGGGCGGATCGACCAGCGTACCGCTGTGCGCGATCCCGGCCAGCGTTCCGTCCTCGTCGAAGATCGGCCAGTTGTAGACGTCCCAATAATGTTCGGCCCAAGCCCCGTCGAGGTTGCGCACGTCGTAGCGCTGGCAGCGCCAGGACGTGGGTCTTGGATCGCGGAACATGGCGCGCAGTTCGCTTTCGAGCTTCCGGCGGCCCGCGAAACCATCGTTTTCGGCGCGGTCCGGAAACAGGTCGAAGAACGGGCGGCCGACCAGTGTCGAGACTTTCCGCACGCCACTCGCCTCGAACGCCTCGTTGACGGCGGCGATCCGGAAGTCGGGCAGAAGGAAGACGCAGGCGATCGGGAAGTTCATGAAGGCATTGAGCGTGAGCGGGCCGCCGGAATAGCGTTTCCCGTTCAGCCTCGACGAGACGATGGCCGCGGCCCGCGCATGTTCGAGGTCGAGGCGGCCCGCCCCGCGCACGGTCTCCCGGAACGGGATCTCCATCAGAAGCTGCCCCGCCTCGTCGGTGATCTCGAACGCGAAGCCGAGCGCATCGGTCCGCTGGCGCAGGAACTCGGCGACCATCTCCGGAATCTCCCGGCACGCGATCTGATAGGCCTCGTCGAGCGTCTCGAATTCCTGGCCGTCATCATCGCGGCGAACAAAGGTCGCCGACTTGCGGAGATGGAAGAACAGTCTCATTGGCAGTTGGGCTTACCTTTTCCTCGAACCGCCCGGACGCACGACCTCTCCGCCCGTCAGTCCATTCGATGGCAAAACATTACTCTTGGTCAGATCGTAGCGGCAATCGATAGCGAAATCGCCCGCAGCTTAAAAGACTTGGCCTGTTCTGGCACAGTTTTGTCCGCTACCGAACAAAGCGGCTCGGATTGAAAATCCGGGATGAAGGCCGATCTACCCTCGTGCCGCGGAGCCGTCCCGCAAACACCGATCCCAGCATGGAAGTCCGATGTCTCGCCCTCCCCTGATCGCCCTTCCGGCCGACGTCCGCACGTTCGAGAACTATTGCTGGCATGCCGCGCCCGACACCTATCTGAAGGCCCTGACCCGCGTTGCGGGCTCCATCCCGATCCTCGTTCCGGCCATGGCCGAGGAGATCGACGTGGAGGCGCTTCTTGCGCGCGTCGACGGCGTCATGCTGACAGGCTCGGTCTCGAACGTCCATCCGGACCGCTACGGCGCGCCGCCGAGCGTTGCGCACGAGCCGTTCGATCCCGACAGGGACCGGATGACAGAACGGCTGATCCGGACGACGATCGCGATGGGCGTTCCGCTTCTGGCCATCTGCCGGGGTCATCAGGAACTGAACGTCGCCTTCGGCGGAACGCTCGTTCCCGAGCTTCAGGAGGTCGAGGGCCGCATGGATCACCGGGCGATCAAGCATCACGAACAACGCGAACGCTTCGCGATCCGCCACGATGTGGCGATCGAACGCGGGGGGCTTCTGGCAAGCATTGTCGGCCCCGGTCCGATCCGGGTCAATTCCCTGCATCGCCAAGGTATCGATCGCCTCGGGGACGGGCTGACGGTGGAGGCCAGAGCGCCGGACGGCACGATCGAGGCGGTTTCGGTGACGACTGCGGCAAGCTTCGCGCTCGGCGTTCAGTGGCACCCGGAATATTGGGCCGAGACCGACGCCGCCTCGCGGGCGATCTTCGAGGCCTTCGCCGCCGCCTGCCGGGATCGGCCGCAGCTAAGCTAGAATCTCGACCCGAAGATCGGACCTGGTTTCCGCAAAGCCCGAGGCGTGAAGCCGAAGCGATAGCCGAAGCATCGTGCAGCTTCATGGACCCACGATGCGTCAGGCAAGCGAGGCGAGCCCCGCCAGGAGCATCGCTGTGCCCGATACGAAAATCAGCCGATTGAAGAGTTTTGCGGTGAGATCGAGCGCCGCGTCGATATCGGCGATTGCGGCACCGTGGCGCCCGCCCGCATTCAGGACGGGCGCATCGATCATGTCGCTGCCGTAGCGGCGCGGGCCACCCAGCGCCAGATCGAGGGCGAGCCCCATCGCGGTCTCCGGCCAACCGGCGTTCGGCGATCGGTGGAGCGCCGCGTCACGCTTCACCTTCGCCATCGCCGCCTTGCGCGTTGCCCTGCCCCCGAGCCTCGAGACCCGGATGAGGGCCCATGCGGTCAGTCGGGCCGGAACAAGGTTCAACAGGTCGTCGAGCCGCGCCGAGGCCCATCCGAAATCGCGGTAGCGCGCATCGAGATGGCCGACCATCGAATCGGCCGTGTTGATCGCCTTGTAGACGAGAAGGCCGGGAAGGCCGAGAACCAGGTACCAGAAGAACGGGGCGACGATGCCGTCGGAGGCGTTCTCCGCCAGGCTCTCGATCGCGGCGCGGACGATGCCCGCCTCGTCGAGCGCACTGACGTCGCGCCCGACGATCATCGCGACTTCGGCGCGGCCCGCCGCAAGCCCGCGCGCCGCCAGCGCCTCGCGCACGGCACGCACGTGATCGGTCAGACTCTTCTGTGCGAGAAAGACGGCGACCAGAGCGATTTCGAACAGGGCGCCGAAAAGACCGAACAGCGCGAAGATCGACGCAAGGCCGAGCCCTAGGAACAGGCCGCCGAGAACGAGAACCGCCGCCAGGATCACCCCGTTGCGCCGCCGCACGGAAGCGGCCGCGCGCCTGTCGTTGAGCTGCCCGTCGAGCGCTGAAATCACGGCGCCGATGGCGACGACGGGGTGGGGAATGCGGCGCCAGAGCCAGGGCGGGTCGCCGACCACACGGTCGAGGATCGTCGCGAACAGAAGAACCGCGAAATGTCCGGTCATCGCCAGTGTCCTGCCCTCATCCCTCCTGCGAAGGGCATGGCGTGCCGGATCGCCTCAAGCGCGCCCAAAGCGCTGAAGCCGGCCCGCTCGGGCAGCGTTGCCGGCTCGGCAAGCGCGACCGACGCTTCGAACGTGGTCGGTCGAGGACGCGCGTCGCGCGCCTTTCGTCAGGACGTTTCGGTGCGCACGATGACCGGGATCAGGAGATCGCCCCAGTTGCCGTTGCCCGCATGGTGGCGCGCCGAGCGCACGAGTTCCACCGAGACACCGGCTTCCACGGCTTTCATCACCGACTGGTTCAGGCGGTGAAGATCGTTGGCCAGCATGCGGATGGCGGCCTGCTGATCGTCGGCCATGGAGCTCGACTGCTCCTCGGCGCGTTCGCGGACGCGGGTGCGCGGACGGCCTTCGCCGGTCGTGTTGTTGTCGCTCATAGGTACACTCCCAAAAATCGGTTGGCCGTGTTTTGACCGTTTCCGACCCGCTTCGCAAGGCTTTCGGAGGGTGCCTCGGCCGGATCGGGCGGAAAAGCCCGCGGCATGCCGGCTGCTCGCTGCGCCGCGGCGAGCGGCCGGCGATTTTCCGCAGGCCCGCATGGCGGTCGCGCCCGCCGCCATGTTGCACGGCGACCACATGGGCCAACCTTCGGCATCGGCTTGAGTTCGTTGATCAAAGTTCCGCCCGAATGCATGCGCATTTGCAAATTCGCAACGCATTCAAGTCAGTTTGGGCCTGTTCTCGAAACACACCCGATGCCGGAAAGGATCACGCTCGTGTTCGCGTCATGGAAGCGCTTGATCACACGTCTCGAAGCCCTCCTTCGTCCGGGCTACCGCCCCGAGCGCTATTACATGCGCGGACCGGGCCCCGCCTGCGCCCGCCGCGGCCGAAACGGCCTCACCCTGTCCTGAAGGATCTTCTCTCCCCTTGCGAACGGGCCGGGCGATGCGGAAAGCTCCGCCCTCGAGGCAAGCGGGACGACCGGCGAACGGGGAGAGACGATCCATGGCCGACAACAAGATCTTTGCCGGCCCCCGCATCCGGCGCATGCGTCACGGGCTTTCCCTGACGCAGACCGCGATGGCCGAGGAACTCGGAATCTCGCCGTCCTACCTCAATCTGATCGAGCGCAACCAGCGGCCGCTGACCGCGCCCCTGGTGGCCCGGCTGCTCGACACCTACGATATCGATCTCGGCGATCTCGGCGGATCGGAAGACAAGACGCTGAGCGGGTTGAAGGCGCTGTTCTCCGATCCGCTCCTGACCGGCGAGATCGCCGATGACCGGGAACTGGCCGATCTCGTCGATGCCGCGCCCAACGCCGCCAAGGGCGTGCTGAAGCTCTACCGCGCCTACCGCGAACAACAGGGCCGGCTGACCGATCTGTCCACCCTGCTCGCGAAAAGCGGGCGCACCACCAGCGTCGCCGGCACCCGCCTGCCGATCGACGAGGTGCACGACATCTTCGAGGGCCGGCCGAACTTCTTCGCCCCCATCGACAGCGCGGCCGAAGCGTTCCACAAGGAGCTGTTCCCGGAATCGGGCAAGGATGCCAACGGCGTCCTGCGCACATGGCTGCGCGCCGAGCGCGAGGTCGCCGTGCAGACGCTTCCCGTCCAGACCATGCCGAACTACCGGCGCCGCTTCGACCGGCATTCGCGCCGGTTGTTCCTGTCCGAGCGCTTGTCCCATGCCGATCGCCTGCGCGAGATCGCGCTCCAGGCCTGCATGCTGAAATTCGGCGAAATCATCGACCGGGAATGGCGCACCTTCACCTTCACCACGGACGAGGCCGGCCGCCTCGCCCGGTTCGAATTGTTGCGCTACGCCGCCCACGCACTGCTGATGCCCTATGGCGCGTTCCAGCGGACGGCAGTCGCGGAAGCCTACGATCTCGACGTCCTGGCCGCGCGATTCCAGGTGTCGTTCGAGCAGGCCGCGAACCGGCTGACGACCCTCCAGCGCCAGGGCGCACCGGGCCTGCCGTTCTTCATGCTGGAGATCGACAATGCGGGCAACCATTTCCGCCGGGCCGGCGCACGCGGCTTTCCGGTGCAGCGGTTCGGCGGGGAATGTCCGAAACTGCCCGTCCACGCCGCCTTCGCCCAGCCCGGCCACATCATCGTGGAGGCGGCCGAGACGCCCGACGGGACGCAGTTCCTGCTGGTCGCCCGCACCCTGGAAGGGCTGCAGACCGGTTTCGAGGAGCGCCCGCGCCGGACCGCGATCCTGATCGGCTGCGATATCGGCTTCAAGGACGAGACGGTCTATGGTCGCCAGCTCAGAACCGACAGGCGCGAGCCCGGCAGGACCGGATTCACGAAGATCGGCACGGCGTGCCGCCTGTGCGAGCGCCAGGCCTGCCTTGCCCGCGCCGAGCCGCCGCTCACCCGGCCCTCGGGGTTCGACGAGATGGTGACCGGGCTCTCCGCGTTCGACTTTCAGTGACATGGCGCGGGTCGAGGCCTTGAACGGCGAGGCGCCGTGCTTACCCCTATGACGGAAAGATTGTATCAGAATCGTCAGGGGCTTTGCCTCCGCCAGGACGGCGTGGCGAATGATGCCGAACGAGACGAGAGCATGCGAGAGTATGAGTGAACCGATGAGCAAGACCAGCGCCACGCAGAAGACGAAGACGGAAGGTCTCGAAGACACGATGAGCGGCGGCGGCTTCGTCGCGCGGACCGTCCAGTCCCTCGTCGACAAGGCCGAGCGGCTGAACCTCAAACATTCCGCGGTCGGCAATCCGCCGGTCTTTGCGACCGACGACTTTCCCTGGGCGCGCAAGGTGGAGGCCGAGTGGCAGCTGATCCGCGCCGAACTCGACACGCTTCTGGTGCGCAAGGGCGATCTGCCCGCCTTCCACGAGATCTCCTCGGAGGTGCGCTCGATCTCGTCCGACAGCAACTGGAAGACGTTCTTTCTCTGCGGCTACGGCATCAGGTCGGAGGAGGCGATCCGGCAGTGCCCCGAAACCTGGCGCATTCTCCAGAACATTCCCGGCCTCAAATCCGCGATGTTCTCGATCTTCGAGCCGGGCAAGCACCTGCCGCCCCATCGCGGACCCTATAATGGCGTCCTGCGGTTCCATCTCGGCCTGATGGTGCCCGACCAGCCCGACAAGGTCGGCATCCGCATCGACGACCAGACCTGCCACTGGCAGGAAGGCAAGGCGCTGATCTTCGACGACGCCTACGAGCACGAGGCCTGGAACCACTCGGACGCGGTGCGCGTGGTGCTGTTCGTCGATTTCGAAAAGCCGCTGAACCAGCCCGCCAAGGCCGTCAACAAGGCGGTGCTCAACCTTGCCATGTTCACGCCCTTCATCCGAGAAGGCTACAAGGCCCACAAGAAGTGGGAGACGATGTTCTACGGCGAAGGCACCAAGCACCGGTAAACGGGTGCGGGCGCTCACAGCGGGTTGGACGGGACGGGGTGGGCCCGGCGGCGACGCATCAGCCGCCGGTCAGCATCTCCAGTTCCAGCCATTCGTCCTCGATCGTCGCCAGCCTCGACCTGTCCGCCTCGACCGATGCGGCAAGCCTTGCGAAGCGCTCCGGATCCTTGGCGAAGAGCTGCGGGTCGGACATTTCCGCCTCGGCCCTGGCGATCTGCTTTTCGAGCTTCGCCATCTCCTTCGGCAGGTTCTCGAGCGCGAACTTCTGCTTGAAGGAGAGCTTGCCGGATGCCGCCGTGGATTTCACCGGGGCTTCGCCGGCGGATCCGCCCGAGCCGCCCGCCGCGCCCCTGGCGCCGGATGATGGCTTGCCCTGCCTCGCATTCGCCTTCTCGGCCTTGGCCGCATCCCGCTTCTGGGCCAGCATGTCGGAATAGCCGCCGGCATATTCCAGCCACTGGCCGCCGCCGGCCGGGCTGACCGTCGCGGTCACCGTGCGATCGAGAAAATCGCGATCATGGCTGACGAGGAGGACGGTGCCCGGATAGTTCGCGACGAGCTCTTCCAGAAGATCCAGCGTCTCCATGTCGAGATCGTTGGTCGGCTCGTCGAGCACCAGGAGATTGGCGGGGGTCGCGAGCGTCTTGGCCAGAAGCAGGCGCGCGCGCTCGCCGCCCGACAGGTTGCCGACCGGTGTGCGCATCTGCTCGGGCTTGAACAGGAAGTCCTTGAGATAGCCCGCCACATGGCGCGGCGCGCCATTGACCATCACCTGGTCGCCGCGCCCGCCGGTGAGCGCGTCCGTCACGGTCTCGTCGTCCTTGAGCGCGGCGCGCTTCTGGTCGAGGAAGGCGAGGTCCAGATTGGTGCCGAGCTTGATCCTGCCGGAATCGGGCTTGATCTCGCCGATCAGCATCTTCAGCAGGGTCGTCTTGCCCGCGCCGTTCGGGCCGACGAGGCCGAGCCGGTCGCCCCGCGCGATCCGCGTCGAGAATTGCGAGACGAGGGTCCGCCCGTCATAGGCCTTCGAAACGTCCACCACTTCGATGACCAGCTTGCCGCTCTCGCGGGTTTCGCCGGCCGACATCACCGCCTTGCCATCGGCACGGCGGGACTCCTTGCGGTCGCGCCGCAACTGGTGCAGGCCCTCGAGCCGGCGCTGGTTGCGCGTGCGCCGCGCGGTCACGCCGTAGCGCAGCCAGTGCTCCTCGCGCACGATCTTGCGATCGAGCTTCTGAAGGTCGCGCTCCTCCTCCTCCAGAAGCTTGTCGCGCCAAGCCTCGAAGCTGGCAAAGCCCTCGTCGAGGCGCTTGGCCGCCCCGCGATCGAGCCAGACGGTCGCATCCGTCACGGTTTCGAGAAAGCGCCGGTCATGGCTGATCGTGACGATCGCGCTCTTGATGCCGCCGAGCTCGCCTTCCAGCCACTCGATGGTGGGCAGGTCCAGATGGTTGGTCGGCTCGTCGAGGAGGATGACGTCGGGTTCGGGCGCAAGCGTCCTGGCGAGCGCGGCGCGCCGGGCCTCGCCGCCGGACAGGTTGACCGGCTGCATATCCTCGGTCAGCCCCAGCGCCATCAGGCACATGTCCACCCGGTAAGGATCGTCGGCGGGGCCGAGCCCCGAGCGGACATAATCGCCCACATTCTCGAAGTCGCCGAAGTCGGGCTCCTGCGGCAGATAGCGCAGCGTCGTTCCCGGTTTCAGGAAGACCTCTCCGCCATCGGGCTCGATCTGGCCGGCGGCGATCTTGAGCAGGGTGGATTTGCCGGACCCGTTGCGGCCGACCAGGGCGATGCGATCGCCGGGCAGGACGTTGAGTTCGCAATCGGTCAGGAGCGGTGTCCCGCCGAAGGTGAGACGGACGCCGGAAAGGCGCAGAAGCGGAGGAAGAGCCATGGCGCCCATGTAGCGGCTGGACGCCGGCCGCGAAAGAGGATCGGACGGTTTCGCGATGGAATAAAACCCGCAATGGGCCGGTTCCGGTCGCCAGGGGCCACAGGAACCGGGCGTCGCCCGGCGCCGCACCCGTTCGGCCGACCCGAAGGCCGTGACCCGCGCCGGACAACGTTGCCCGGTCGCCGAAACGCCGCCGTCAGGCCGCGTGCTGCGGCTCCAGCGTCGTGGTCCACAGCTCGTTGTCGTCCCGGTCCATCAGCCGCACCGTCAGTGCCTCGCTGTCCCCGTCGATCTCGACGAGGCCGAAGAACTGGAGGCCTTCGGACGGCGGCAGGTTCACCCGGCCATCCTCCGGCGCCTTGACGAAGCGCACCTGCGGCCCGAACGTCGCGTCGAGATCGTTGGGCCCGAACGTGCCGGAATGGATCGGCCCCGAAACGAACTCCCGAAAGGGTTCGAAGTCCTGGAACGCGGCCCGGTCCGGCGAATAATGATGGGCGGCGGTGTAGTGCACGTCGGCGGTCAGCCAGACGGTGTTCAGAACGCCTTCCGCCTTGATGAAGCGCAGGATCTCGGCAATCTCCAGTTCGCGGCCCTTCGGCGAACCCGCATCGCCATTGGCGATCGCCTCGACGAACCGTTCGTCGCCCTGATTGTCCCAGACCTGGAGGCCGATCGGCATATCGGACGCGATCACCTTCCAGGTCGCCGTCGAGCGCGTCAGCGCGGTCTTCAGCCATGCGATCTGGCGGTCGCCGAGAATGCGGGTTTCGTCCGACCGCGTCTCCTGCAGCCCGACCGAATTGCCGGAGCGATAGGATCTGAGATCGAGGAAGAAGATGTCGACGAGCGGTCCGTAATGGATCGTCCGGTAGACCCGGCCCGGCTCTTCCGGCTGGTAACGGATCGGCGTCATCTCATGAAAGGCCTGCCCCGCCCGCGAGGCGAGCAGCATGACGTCCTTGACCCGGTAGCGGTCGTCGCCGGTGAGGTCCTTGGAGGAGGACCAGTTGTTGACGACCTCGTGGTCGTCCCACTGGAAGAAGGTCGGAACGAACGCGTTCAGCGCCTTCAGGTTCTCGTCCAGAAGATTGTACTTCCACTGGCCCCGGTACTCGTCGAGCGTCTCGGCCACCTTCGACTTTTCCGGCGTCACGATGTTCTTCCACGTCCCGCCATCCTCGAGGTCGACGCGTTCCTCGATGGGACCGTCGGCATAGATCGTGTCGCCGGAATGAATGAAGAAATCGAGGTCGTGATTGTTCATGGAGGCATAGGTCTTCATGCCGCCGCGGCTCTCGTCGATCCCCCAGCCCTGCCCGGCCGTATCGCCGGACCAGGCGAAGCGCACGGTCCGCCTTTCGGTCGGCGCAGTGCGGAAATGGCCCGTGATCCAGTCCGACCGGGCGTTGCCGTCGGTGAGATCCGTCGCCCGCGAACGCCAGAAGATCTCCTGATCGGACGGCAGGCCGGTGAGAAGGCGCTTGACCGCCAGATCCCTGTTCGGCGTCGCGTCGAGCCCGTGCAGCCGTGTCGGCTCCTTGAAGCTTTCCGTCGTCGCCCATTCGAATTCGAGGCGTGCGGGGCGGTCGGCCCGGACCCAGACCATGCCGGACGAGGCATCGACGTCGCCCGACTGAACGCCATGGGTGAAGCGCGGGCGGCTTTGCGCACGGCTGAGCGCCGGCATGAACAGTGACGATGCGGCAACGAGTCCGGTCGCGGCACTCGATTTCAGAAAGCTGCGGCGGTCGAAACGGGATCGGACGAACATCGAGGGCTCCTGGAGGGGACGGCGGGGCTTCCTCCCAACTGTGCACGTCGGCGATGGCGGGCTGATTGCAGATCGACAAAATTCTCATGACTTCCGGACCGGCCGATCGCCGGGCGAGGCGGTCGGGACATGGCCGCCTTGCGCTTCGCACGTCACGGGCGCAGACTTTCCGCGACGGACAGGACAGGCGTTTGGGAGAACGCCGCAATCGTCGATCTTGGGCCGGCGACGGCCGCCATCAGGGAGGAGCATCATGAGCGAAACGCTCGATCGACCGCAGACGACACCGAAGAGCCCGGCCCGGGACGCGGCCGAACGCTGGTTCTCCGAATTCGAGAACGCGCTCGCCGCAGGCGATGCCGAGGCGGCATCCGCAATGTTTTCCGCAACCAGCTTCTGGCGCGACCTCGTCGCCTTCACCTGGAACATCAAGACCGTGGAAGATCCGGCGGGCGTCAGGGACATGCTGTCCGAGACCCTCGACCGCGTCCGGCCGAAGAACTTCGCCCTCGCCGGCGAACCGACGCAGGATGGCGGCGTCGTCACCGCCTGGTTCACCTTCGAGACCGCGGTTGCGCGCGGCGAAGGCCTGCTGCGCCTGAAGGACGCGAAGGCCTGGACCTTCTTGACCGCGATGACCGAACTGAAGGGCCATGAGGAGCCCTTGCGCCAACACCGCCCGATGGGGGCCGAGCACGGCGCCGATCCGGAGCGCAGGAGCTGGATGGAAAAGCGCGCGGAAGAGACGAGAACCCTCGGCTATTCGGTCCAGCCGCATACGTTGATCATCGGCGGCGGACAGGGCGGCATCGCGCTGGGTGCACGGCTGCGCCAGCTCGGCGTTCCGGCGATCATCCTGGAGCGGCGCGAGAACGCCGGCGATTCATGGCGCCATCGCTACAAGTCGCTCTGCCTGCACGATCCGGTCTGGTACGACCACCTTCCCTACCTCAAGTTCCCGGAGAACTGGCCCGTCTTCGCGCCGAAGGACAAGATCGGCGACTGGCTCGAGATGTACACCAAGGTGATGGAGCTCAATTACTGGACGAAGTCGGAGGCGACGAGCGCCCGTTACGACGAGGCGGCCGGCCACTGGGTCGTCGAGGTGACGCGCGACGGCGAACGGCTCACCCTCAACCCGAAGGAACTCGTCTTCGCCACGGGCATGAGCGGCAAGATGAACAAGCCGGACTTTCCCGGCTCGGATATCTTCCGGGGCGAAATCCAGCATTCCAGCGAACATCCGGGCGCCGAGGGCTATGCCGGCAGGAAGGTCGTGGTGATCGGCTCGAACAATTCGGCCCACGACATTTGCGCAGCCCTTTGGGAAGAAGGCGCGGACGTGACCATGGTCCAGCGCTCGTCGACCCACATCATCAAGTCCGACAGCCTGATGGAGCACGGGCTCGGTGATCTCTACTCCGAACGCGCGCTCGATGCGGGGATCGATACCCACACCGCCGACATGATCTTCGCATCCCTGCCCTACCGGATCATGCACGAGTTCCAGAAGCCGATCTACGACAAGGTGAAGGAGCTGGACGCGGATTTCTACGCGGGATTGGAGAAGGCCGGCTTCGACCTCGACTGGGGGGCCGACGGCTCGGGCCTGTTCATGAAATATCTGCGCCGCGGCTCGGGCTACTACATCGATGTCGGCGCCTCGCAGCTGATCATTGACGGCAGGGTGAAGCTCGTCTCCGGCAGGATGACGGACTATACCGAAACCGGCGTGCGGCTTCAGGACGGCACCGAGCTCGAAGCCGACCTCGTCGTGCTCGCCACCGGATATGGCTCGATGAACGGCTGGATCGCCGATCTCGTCGACGAGACGACGGCGAAAAAGGTCGGCAAGGTCTGGGGGCTCGGCTCCGACACTCCGAAGGATCCGGGTCCGTGGGAGGGCGAACAGCGCAACATGTGGAAGCCGACGCAGATCGAGCACCTCTGGTGCCATGGCGGCAACCTCCATCAGTCGCGCCACTATTCGCTTTATCTCGCCCTCCAGCTCAAGGCACGCCAGGTCGGCATTCCGACGCCGGTCTACGGCCGGCAGGACGTCCATCACGAAGGCATCTGATCGCCGCAGCGCTGCCGCCTGTTCTCGTCTGCCGGCAGGGCGGATCGGGCACGTCCGAACGACGATGCCGGTCCCGCCCTGCCGCGACGAACGGGCACGGATAGCGGCGAGGCTCGATCGCAAGGGCCGGCGCCGGCTCCGCAAGGCCGATGGGCCTCACGCCGCCGTCCGATCCGCCAGTTTACGCAAACGTGATTTGGGCCACCGGATCGCCCGCGGGCCTGCGACGTTTTGCTACCAATCACCGACGACTGGCCAGAAGGACGAGACGGGATGGCCAAAGCCGATGATCGTTCATCGATCTTGAAAGGATCACGACCATGATGGGTTGGGCCATTACTTTTCTCGTTATCGCGTTGATCGCCGCCGTTCTCGGCTTCGGCGGCATTGCCGGCACTGCCGTGGGCATTGCGAAAATCATTGCCGTCATCGCGATCATCCTGTTCGTCGCCTCGCTGATCTTCGGTCGCCGCGGGCGCTCGCTCTAACCGGCACCACGAACGCGCCTGGAGAGCGGGCGCTCGCCGCCGCTCCTTGGCGGCAAAGCCTTTCAGCCGGGGCGGATCGCAAGGTCCGCCCCGGTCTTCGTTCGCGGCATGGCCGTCACGGGACCGGGCCCGTGATCGGCCGGCGGCGTGTACCCTCCCTACCGCCGGGCACGACGCCCCATTCGCGTTCGCATCGAGCCGTCCGGACGCCTTGACTTCCGCGCCACGAGCCTGTTGGCCTCTAGCGGGGAACGAAGGAGTGCGTAGATGGGGGATATGCCGGACCGGGACGCGGCGGTGGGCCGACAGGAGCTGGTCGCGCTGCTTCGACAGGTCGCGACCGGTGACAAGGCCGCGCTCAAGCATGTCTACGACAGAACCCAGGCGAAGCTATTCGGCGTGGCCCTGCGTATCTTGAACGACCGGCGGGAAGCCGAGGACGTCCTGCAAGACGTCTATCTTTCCGTCTGGATGAAGGCTGCCGATTTCGATCCCGAACGCGCAAGTCCCATCACCTGGCTTGCGACGATCGCGCGGAACCGCTCGATCGACCGGGTTCGCCAGATCGGGCGCCGTGACGAGAAGGACATCGACACCGCCCTCGAGATCGCCGACGCATCGCCCGACGCCTTCGAACAGGTGAGTGCCGAGGACGAACGCCAGCGTCTCGCCGCCTGCATCGAGGAACTCGACGGGCGAACGGGAGAGGCGATTCGTACTGCCTTCTTCGGTGGGGTCACCTACCAGGAACTGGCGGACAAGGCCGAGGTCCCCCTCGGAACCATGAAGAGTGTCATCAGGCGCGGCCTGATCAAGTTGAAAGGATGTCTCTCCCGATGAGCGACCTTCACGATCAGCCGGACGGAACACCGGACCTGGCCGCCGAATATGCCGTGGGCGTCCTCGGCGGCGCGGATCGGCGCATGGCCGAACGCCGGATGCGCGAGGATGCCGCCTTCGCCGCCGATGTCCACTGGTGGGAGAACCGTTTCGCGCCCCTGTTTCGCGAGATCAGGAGCGTCAACGCGCCCGCCATCGTCTGGGACCGGATCAGCGAGGACATCGACCGGATCGCGCGCGTCGGCGCGGCCTATCGCAACCATGTCCAGTCGCCGAAAGCCGCGCGCAAGGCCACGAAGGGTCTCGGTGGCGTCTCGCCCATCTGGCGCACGCTGGCCGGCGCCAGCACGCTCCTTGCCGTCGCCTCCCTCGCGGCCCTCGCCACCCTCGTGCCGGCGACCGGCCTGAAGACCCTCGGAACGCCGGGCGAGACGACGCTGACGGCCCGCCTTGCCTCCAGCACCGGCGAGACCTTCTTCACCGTCGTCGTCGACCTGCAGAGCCAGACCGCGACGCTGATCCCGGTCGCGGGCGTTGCCGACCAGTCCCGCGTTCCCGAACTCTGGCTGATCGAGGAGACGGCCCCGGCCCCGCGCTCGCTCGGCCTGATCGAAGCCGAACAGCCGCTGAAGCTGCGGCTCCGGGACCTTGGCGCCGACGCGTCCGACGCGACCCTTGCCGTCTCGCTCGAGCCCGAAGGCGGATCGCCGACCGGCGCGCCGACCGGCCCCGTCGTCGCCACGGGGGCGCTCGACCGGATCTGACAGCCGGCGCCGGAAGCACGCAATGCTGAACGCAGGCTTAATCCCAGACGCCGCGAAAAGGCATAGGCGCATCCCGCTGGGCGGCGTTGTGAGCTGCGGTGGCCGGGGCCATATTGCATTGCAGCAGAAGACAAACCGCAAGCAGGAATTCACCTCATGTCCAGAACCCCGCGCACCGCAAGCTATCGCAGCGTCGCCATGAAGCTGAGAAACGGCCAGAGCGATTTCGGGACCAACCCGTTCAAGCCGTCGCGCTTCCCGACCATGCATTCGCTGTTCGGCCGCAACTGAGACTGCGGGCCGAGGCCGACGTTCAGATCGAGCCGGCCTCGACCATGTAATTGTTGGCGGTGCACATGGCGGCATCGTCCGATGCCAGGAACAGCACCATCCGCGCCAGGTAGACCGGATCGATCAGGTCCGGCAGGCACTGGTTGGCACGATGCTTCTCGAGCGCCTCTTCGGTGGCCCAGAGCTCTTTCTGGCGCGGCGTCATCACCCATCCCGGCACGACCGTGTTGACCCTTATGCGATAGGGTCCGAGATCGCGCGCGAAGGAACGGGTCATGCCGTGCACGGCCGCCTTCGAAGTCGTGTAGACCGGCATGCCGCCGGATTTTTCCCACCAGGAATTCGAACCCATATTGATGATCGAGCCCTTGCCGGCCTCCATCATCTTCGGCGCGACCGCCTGGGTGGCGAAGAACATGTGCCGGATATTCGTCGCGATGCGTTCGTCGTAATAGGCGGGCGTCACGTCCCGCCAGTCGTGGCGGTCGTCGCGGGCGGCATTGTTGACGAGAACGCCGGGCGTGCCGATCGTCGCAAACAGGCGTTCCATGGCCGGCCTGATCGTGTCAACCTCGCGCAGATCGCAGAATTCGAACCGGACCGTCGCGCCCGTCCCCGACAATTCTTGCGCCAGCGCCTCGCCGCCCTCCCGGTCGAAATCGAGAAAGCCGACCTTCGCGCCCTGCGCGGCGAACGCCCGCACGATGTCGGCGCCGATGCCCGACGCCCCGCCGGTCACGATCACGCCGGTGCCGTCGAGGCTCGGATAGAAGGCAAATCTCATGGCGCGTCCTCGCTTGAAGAATGGGCCGGTCGAACCACACCGTCCGATCCGTCGCGAAGAATCTTAGAGCATCGGCCCGACGATCGGAATCGATTTTCGGATAGCGCGATGCGGGAAACCTGAGACGGCTGGAGCATTTTCCCGCGGCTGGATAGACGCTGGGGAATGCTCCAGCGGCAAGGGCCCGGCCGGCCACCGATCGACCTCTTCCGCAAAGACCGTCGCGCGACGAAAAACCCCCGGCCCTTTCGTGAGGGGTCGGGGGTCTGGTCGTCACATTCCGAAGATGCTTTCGAGGAGCGAGGGGTTGCGCACCCGGCGCTCGACGGTGACGCCGGGCGGTGGCGGCGTGTTGAAGACCCGTGCGGCCCCATCGGCCGCGCGCTGTTCGCCGCCGACATTCTCCGGCGGGATCTGGCCGGCGGGCGCATAATACTGGTCCGAAGCCCCGGCCATTTCCGGATCGTAGAATCCGCCGTCGGACCCGTCGGCGATCTGCGGCGCCTGCGGTCCGCCGATCTCGTAGCCGCCCGGAAGCGGTGTCGGGGGCAGGCCCTCGTGGGCGGCGGTCATGAAGGCGTGCCAGGCTTCGGCCGGAAGCGATCCGCCCGTCACCTTCTGCATCCTGGCGCCATTGTCGTTGCCGAGCCAGACGCCGGTCGTCAGGTTCGCGGTGTAGCCGATGAACCAGGCATCCTTGTAGTCGTTCGTGGTGCCGGTCTTGCCGGCCGCCTCCCAGCCGTCGAGGACCGCCCTGCGACCGGTTCCCGCGCTGACGACGCGCGCCAGCATGGCGTTCATCATGGCGACCGTGTCCGGATCGACGATCACCGGCGGCACTTCGGCGCCGCGTTCCCACAGCACCTTTCCGGTCTCGGACGTGACGCGGTTCACCAGATGGGGTTTTGCCTCGTAGCCGCCGTTGGAATAGGGCGTGAACGCATCGGTGAGTTCCAGAAGGGAGACCTCGGACGTGCCGAGCGCGATCGCGGCATTGTCGCCGATCTGCGACTTGATGCCCATGCGGTTCGCCGTCTCGATGACCGAGGCGGGCCCGACCGCGTCGATGAGCTGGGCGGCGATGGTGTTCAGGGAGTTCTGCAACGCCACGGCGATCGTGACCGGACCGCGATAGCGATTGTCGTAGTTCTGGGGCGTCCAGTTGCCGATCTGCACCGGCGCGTCGTTCAGCACCGTCTCGGGCCGCCATCCCTGTTCCATCGCCGTCTGGTAGACGAAGGGCTTGAAGGCGGAGCCGGGCTGGCGTCGCGCCTGGAAGGCGCGGTTGTACTGGCTCTTGGAATAGTCGACGCCCCCGACGAGCGCGCGGATCGCGCCGGTTCCGTCGATCGCCACCAATGCGCCCTGGCTGACATTCTGCTTGGCACCGTAGACCGTCGCCTTGATGACCTTCTCGGCTTCCTTCTCGAGATCGAGATCGATGGTCGTTTCGACGATGACGTCTTCCTTCACATCGCCGATAAGGTCCTTCAGATCCTCCATCACGACGTCGGCGGCATAGTTCTCCGCGCCCGTCCAGAAGCTCTTCGCCTTGGTCGGCTCCTCCGCCTTGGCCGCCTTGAATTCGGCTTCGTCGATGAAGCCTTCCTCACGCATCGCCGCGAGCACGATGTCGGCGCGCTGCTTGGCCGCCTCCGGATCGCGGGCGGGCGACAGCCGCGAGGGAGCCTTCAGGAGCCCGGCCAGAAGCGCCGCCTCATGCAGGTCCACATCGGCCGCGCTCTTGTTGAAATAGCGTCGGGACGCGGCTTCCACGCCGGTCGATCCGGATCCGAAATAGACCCGGTTCAGATACATTTCCATGATCTGGTTCTTGGTGAACTTCTGCTCCAGCCACAGGGACAGGATCGCTTCCTGGATCTTGCGCTGGAGCGACTGTTCGGGACTGAGAAAGATGTTCTTGGCGAGCTGCTGGGTCAGCGTCGAACCGCCCTGCACGGTGGCGCCGGCCTGATAGTTCTCGAATGCCGCACGGGCGATACCGATCGGATCGACGCCGAAATGATCGTAGAAGCGGCGATCCTCGATCGCCATCACGGCTTGCGGAATGAACGGGCTCACCTCGTCGAGGGAGACCTCGCGTCCGCCGGTCAGGCCCCGGTTCGCCATCATGCGGCCGTCGACCGCCACGATCTTCACGTTCGGCGGCCGGTCCGGGATCTCCCAGGCCTCCGAGGGCAGCTGCACGGCGAAATAGCCCAGAAGCACGGCGATACCGAGCGCGCCCCAGATGGCGAGCGTGAAACCCGTCCGGAACAGATGGCCGATGAAGCCACGCTTGCGCCGGCGCGACCCGCCGCCGCCATCGCCGCCGCCGCCGGACCCCGCGCTTCGGCGTCCGGCTTTCGCCTTGCGCGGGCCGAAGAAGGAGCGGCGCTGCTTCGGTTCGGCATTCGCCGTCTTGCGGGCGCGGTCGTTTGCGGCCGACGGCACCGCGCGATCGTCCGCGGTCACGCGGAAATCGTCGTCGCCCGTTGCATCGAGTTTCCCACCGAAACTGGGCTCGATCCGTTCTTGCCGTCTGGCTGCCATCGCTATGGCCCCCGCTTGTCTCACCGTTGTCGCGACCGGTTTGTAACCGCCAGGCAATGCCTGGACATGGAGACATGCCCCGTCCTGACGCGCCCCCTTGCCTGCCTCTCGCGGCGGACAAGACCGGGCTCGCTCCGACGCCCCCATGGCGGGCGACGTCCTTTCCAGACTTTAAATACGGCGATTTAACGGGACCTGAACCAATTGTGGCGCAGCGATGCTGCGGCGCAACGCGAAGGTGGACGCCGTCGCGCCCTCGCACCGGCTGGAACCGGGCGCGGGCGCGATCGTCCGGCGCGGACCGGCAGCTCGTCGCGCTAGAGGTCGTCGATCACCACGATGTGCAGGGATTTGGGGCCGTGCGCGCCTAGAAGCAGCGTCTGCTCGATATCGGCCGAGCGGGAGGGACCGGTGATGGTGTTGATGGTGCGCGCCATCCCCTCGCCCCATGTCCGGCGGATCGCGGCGAACGCATCCTCCATGCTTCCCTCGATGGTGGAGGCGTCGATCACCACGATATGGTTTTCCGGCAGGAAGTTGAGGCTCGTCGGATTGGCCTGCCCGGACACCAGCACCAGGGTTCCGGTCTCGGCGATGCCGGCCTCGGCATGGGAAAGCGAGTTCAGCTCCTCGCCGTCGCTCGGCCCCCTCGAGACCTCGATCGCCGTCGGCGTGAAATCGGCCCGCGCGAGGCGCGCATCGCTGCCGAGCCGGATCGTCGCCGGCAGGTTGCGTTCGCGCAGATAGCGCGCGACCTCGGCCGGCAGGCCTTCGATCGAGGGAAGAAGGGCGACGGTCGCGACCGCCGCTTCCGCCATGGCGACGAAGAGCGCCACCCGTTCGGCCGGCGGCAATTGCCCGCGCTCGGGAATGATCCCGCGCGGCCTGGAGGCGAGACGCTCGGCAACGCTTGCCTTGCGGGCAGCATCCTCCCCGCTCGCGCCATTGGCCCGGCGGATCCGGTCGAGGATCGCGGTTTTCGTCGACAGGCTCATCGTGACGTCTCCGGCTTCGCATGCACCCGCGGCCGGCCGTTCGCCTGCCTGTAGGCCTGCATGAAGGTCCGGCCCTCGGGAGCGGGCAGATCGCGATATTCGGTCCAGCCGCCGGCGAGCGGCAGCGACGAGAACCGTCCCTTGCGGCCGGCCAAGAGTTTCAGCGCCGGCATGGCGACGGAGGCGGCGAGGCGGTAGAGCGCCGGCCGGCGCGCGAGAAAGGCCCAGATCCCGAGCCCGAAGCGCGCGCCCTTGGGCTGGAGGTGCTTCTCGAACTCCTTCTCGCGCCAGTGGCGCATCATCTTCGGCAGCGGGATCTTCATCGGGCACACTTCCTCGCAGCGCCCGCAGAAGGTCGAGGCGTTCGGCAGGGCCTTGCCGTCCTCCACGCCGATGAGGGCGGGGGTCAGCACCGCGCCCATGGGACCGGGATAGACCCAGCCATAGGAGTGGCCGCCGACCGCGTGATAGACCGGGCAATGGTTCATGCAGGCGCCGCAGCGGATGCAGCGCAGCATGTCCTCGAACTCCGTGCCGAGCATGTTGGTGCGGCCATTGTCGAGAAGAACCACGTGATACTCCTCCGGTCCGTCCGGATCGCTCGGGCGCTTCGGACCGGTGGAAAACGTGGTGTAGACCGTCGCTTCCTGGCCGGTGGCCGAGCGGGCGAGGACGCGCAGGACCTGCGCGGCATCGTTGAGGGTCGGCACCATCTTCTCGATCGAGGCGAAGACCACGTGGCACTTGCCCAGGAGCTGGGTGAGATCGCCATTGCCCTCGTTGGTCACGATGACCGAACTGCCGGTCTCGGCGATCAGGAAATTCGCGCCCGTCACCCCGATATCGGCTTCGGCATAGCGCTTGCGCAGCACGCCGCGGGCCTCGGCGAGCAGGAGCTCCGGCGCGGTGAGGTCGCGGCCGACATCCAGATGGGTGTGGACGCGTCTGAAATCGGTCTCGATCTGATCGCGATTGGTGTGGATCGCCGGTGCGATGATGTGGCTCGGATGTTCGCCGCGCAACTGGATAATGTATTCGCCGAGATCCGTCTCGACCGGCGTGATGCCGTTGGCCTCGAGGAACGCGTTGAGCCCGATCTCCTCGGAGATCATCGTCTTGCCCTTGGTCACCGTCTTCGCCTTGCGGCGCCTGGCGATCTCGAGAAAGATCCGGCGCGCATGCTCGGCGTCCTCGGCGAAATGCACATGGCCGCCGCTCGCCTCGACCTTTTCGACATAGGCCTCGATGTAGAGGTCGAGATGCTTCAGCGTGTGCTGCTTGATCGCAACGGCCGAATCGCGCAGCGCATCGAACTCCGGCAGCTTGTCCACCACCGTCTGCCGCTTGCCGATGAAGCCCTTTTCCACATTGCCGAGCGCGCGCTGGAGGTCCTTGTCGGCCAGCGCGTGGACGGTGTTCGAACGGAAGTTCTGGGACGTGATCTGCATCAAATTCGCCTTATGCGGGCAGGAAGTCGCGGTCGCGAAGCCGGTCTAGAGCATCGGCGCGGGGATCAGAATCGATTTCCGGAAAGCCCGATGCGGAAAATCAAAGACATAACTGAAAGATCGGGTATCTGAACAGGCCCATGATGCTCCGGGGTACAGGGGAAGTGCTCCGGGAAGGTCGAGAGACGAAGCCCGGTTTCCCTTGCCGCGTTCCGCCGGACCGTCCGGCAGGCCGGGCCGATCCCGGCCGACGGGTGCGCGCAGCCGCGATCCGGCAGCCGAAACCTTCATGTCGGCCGCGTCCGGCTCATCTTGCGCCGCCGATCGGCGGCTTGTCGGTCATGCCGGCCAGCACCTCGGCGACATGGCGCACGGCGACGTTCGCGTCGAGGCGCTTCAGCTTGCCGTCCATGTTCATCAGGCAGCCGAGATCGCCGGCCAGCAGGGTGGCGGCGCCGGAGGCCTGGATGCGGCTTGCCTTCTTCGTGACCATCGCGTTGGAAATGTTCGGATATTTCACGCAGAACGTGCCGCCGAAACCGCAGCAGACATTGGCGTCCGCAAGCTCCGTGAGGGTCAGTCCCTCGACGCTTCGCAGAAGCCTGCGGGGCTGGTCGTGGACGCCGAGCTCGCGAAGGCCCGCGCAGGCATCGTGATAGGTCACGCTGCCCTCATGTCTCGCATCGACCGTTTCGACGCCCAGCACGTCAGTGAGGAAGCTGACCAGCTCGAACATGCGCTCGGACAGCTTTTCGGCACGCGGTCCCCAGGTCGGATCGCCCGCGAACAGTTCGCGATAATGCGTCTTGATCATCGAGGCGCAGGACCCCGACGGCGCGACGACATAGTCGTAGCCTTCGAACGTCTCGATGACGCCGCGTGCGATCGCCTTGGTGTCGTTCCGGTCGCCGGAATTGTAGGCCGGCTGGCCGCAGCAGGTCTGGCCTTCGGGAACGCTCACCGTGCAGCCCGCATCTTCCAGGAGCTTGATCGCGGCAAAGCCGACGCTCGGGCGAAACAGATCGACGAGACACGTCACGAACAGCCCGACATGGGGGGTGCCGCCGGGGTGCGCGTGCGAATTGGCAGGTGTTGCGGTCACGATTGGCCCTGTCTGAATGAGGATGGTCCCGATTACGACCGAACGGCATGCAAGACGCCGATCGGGTGGAGAATGTGGCCCGTTCATCGAAAAAGCGCAAACGCGATAGACTCGACGGCCGATTTCGACGTAACGCCATGCACGACGAGAACGCGAGAAACGCCATGACCGATAGAACGCTGCGGCAAATGGGCCGGGATCGCTTCCCGACGGATCCGAGGCGCGCGACCGTCCTCGGCGAGATCCATGCAAGGCCGTTCCCGCTCATCACCCTGCCTCGCGCGGTCATCACCATTGCCTTCATGACGCAGGATGGCGGCCTGAAGGATCGCGCCACCCTCGGCGAACTGTCGCGGCGCCAGGGCGTGCCGCCCCCTTCGGCCGACGCGCGCACCCATTCGCTGGTATTCGGGCGCGGACGCCTGCGCTGGGAGAGCCACACGGAATTCTCGACCTATACCTGGGACGGGCCGACGCCCGAGCGGTTCGGCAACCAGGTGGAAGGCCATCCGTTCGGCGCCGAGTTCACGCCGCCCGGCCCGATGATCGCGGGCGTCCACCTGGAGATCCGTCCAAAGGACGAGGACACCGAGAAGGGTCTGGCGATCTTCGACAAGACCAGCCTGTGCTATTCGGAAATGGAAGGCGGGCTTGCATTCGCCGCCACCGATTTCCGCCAGGATTCCGACGGTCTCACCCGCATGCTGATCCTGTCCAACGGCCTGACCCAGGCCCGCGCCGGCGCGCTCGCCATGCGGCTCGTGGATCTGGAGGTCTACCGCACCCTCGCGCTTCTGGGGCTTCCGCTCGCCCAGGACATCGCGCCGACGGTCCAGGGCCTCGAGGAGCATCTCGTCCACATCACCAACGAGATGAAGGGCGGGGCCGAGGAAAGCCGGGAGCTTCTGCAGGAACTGACCCTCGCCGCGGCCGAGGTGGAGGCCGCCGCCGCGCGCGTGCTTTATCGGTTCGGCGCGAGCCGGGCCTATGACGACATCGTGCGCGAGCGTCTGTCGGCGGTCGGCGAACAGCCGGTGCCCGGATCGGAAAGCTGGAACGCGTTCCTGCAGCGCCGCATGGCGCCCGCCATGCGCACGTGCCTGTCCATCGATCGACGGCTCGCGGTCCTGTCGGAAAAGCTCAGCCGCGCGGCCGATCTCCTTCGCACGCGGATCGATGTCGAGCTCGAACACCAGAACCGCGATCTCCTGACCTCGATGGACAAGCGCGCGCGCCTTCAGCTCAGGCTTCAGCAGACGGTCGAGGGGCTCTCCGTCGCGGCCATCGCCTATTACGTCGTCGGCCTGTTCGGCTACGTCGCCAAGGCGGTCGAGGCGGAAGGCTTTCCCGTCTCTGCGACCATCCTGACCGCGGCCTTCGTGCCGATCGCGCTGGTCGGCGTGTGGTCGGTCGTGCATCGCATCCGAACCTCGCACCGCGATTAGAGTGCGACGCGGCCAAGTCCGGCCGCTGAATGGCTCAAGACGATTTTATCCCGACGCCGTGCTGCGTGCCCCGGCCCCGCCGCGGTCTGATCCAAGCCCGCGGACGATCGGACGATCGTCCGCCGACGGGACCGCGCGCCGCAGCGCCGGCTCGGCGGCGCGAACGGGCGCGGCTTCGCGGTACCGGCGATCGGACAGACCGAGCGCGACGGCAAGGGCCATGGCTTCGGCACGCGCGCGGACAAGCCCGGGCGCATCCTCGTCCATCAGATCGAAGAGCGTGCCGCCACCGAGAAACGGCGCTTCGTAGGCCGCTCTCAGACCCAGACCGACCTCGAGCCGCCGCGTGGCGGAACTGGCCACGATGGCCTCGACCGCACGCGCAACCCGGCTGGGGATCGGCGTGATTGCGTTTGCGACAAGAATCCGTCGGTGGCGGTCCGCGGCCCGTCCGCCGCATTCGTCGAGATGACGTTCGGTCGCGATCACGGCCAGCGCCGAAGCGGGCGAGAGACGAACCGGAATGACCAGACGATCGCAAAGGGCCGCGACCCGCGCGATCGTTGCGGGGTCCCGCCCGGCATCGACGACGACGAGATGGCCACGGTTCGAAGCATCGTTCAATATGCCGGGCAGGCCGGCCGCCCGTTCTGCCCTGATCACGTCGATGTCAGGCGTGCCGAACCCCTTGCGCGCCCAGAGAGCGAGATCGGGATCGTGTGCCGCATCGACCAGAACAACGCGGCCTTCGCTGCACGCAGCCGCGCTCGCCGCCGTCAGGGCAAGGATCGTCGTGCCAGACGATTTGAACGTTCCTATGCCGATCGAGCGGATCACCCGGATCTTCCTTTCTGCCCTTCAACGGACTTGGCCAAAGCCAGTTCACCCTGGCCCCCCGTTTCGCATGACCGAGCGAAACAGGGTCGGCGAGCCGGTTTCATCAACCATCGCCCAGCGTGCACTTTCATACCTCAGGGTGAATTATGACAATTGCGTGAAGCTTGAACCGCAAGAATGTCATTGGGTTTTCCGACATTCCCGGTCTGGGCGAAACGTCGCCTACGCTTGCCTGACGCCTGTAACGGGCGCATATCGAGGCAGGTTGGACCTATTCCGTTTGCAATGGGCGCAACGCTCTTGTTTGATCCGTTTCGACGCGGGGTAAGGCAAGAGGGATAGGGATCGCGTCTTGATCCCTTGCCTGCCTTGATCGTTTTTCGGGAGGAAATTCATGTCGATCGCAATGCCGAAGCCGTCACAAGCCGTCCTGTCGATGCGGAGCGAGATCGTGTCCGCCTTGCGGGCGATCGTGCCGGGCGAAGGCGTGGTCGATGCGACGCGCGAGATGAAGGCCTTCGAAAGCGACGGCCTGACCGCCTACCGCCAGCTGCCGCTCGTCGTGGTTCTCCCCGAGACCGTCGCGCAGGTCTCGAAAGTTCTGAAATACTGTCATGCGAACGACATCCCGGTCGTGCCGCGCGGCGCCGGAACCTCCCTTTCGGGCGGCGCGCTGCCGCTCGAGGACGGCGTGCTTCTGGTGCTTTCCCGGTTCAACAGGGTTCTCGACGTCGATTTCGACAATCGCTGCGCCGTCGTCCAGCCGGGCGTCACCAATCTCGGCATCACCAAGGCGGTCGAGCATCGCGGCTTCTACTACGCACCCGACCCCTCCTCGCAGATCGCCTGCTCGATCGGCGGCAATATCGCGGAAAATTCCGGCGGCGTTCACTGCCTGAAATACGGGCTCACCACGAACAACGTCCTCGGCCTGGAATTCGTGACCATTGAGGGCGAGGTCGTGCGTATCGGCGGCAAGCATCTCGATGGCGACGGCGCCTACGACATGCTCGGACTGCTGACCGGCTCCGAAGGCCTGCTGGGCGTCGTCACCGAGGTCACCGTCCGCATTCTCCAGGCCCCGGAAACCGCCCGCGCCGTTCTCATCGGGTTTCCGACGTCCGAACAGGGCGGCGAATGCGTGGCGGCGATCATCGCCAAGGGCATCATTCCGGGCGGAATGGAAATGATGGACCGGCCCGCGATCCACGCCGCGGAGGACTTCGTTCACGCCGGCTATCCGCGGGACGTCGAAGCGCTCCTCATCGTCGAACTCGACGGGCCGAAAGCGGAGGTCGACCATCTCCTGGCCGAAGTGGAGGCGATCGCGAACCGGAACGGCGCGACCACCACGCGCGTCTCCCAGAACGAGGACGAGCGCGCGGCCTTCTGGGCGGGCCGGAAGGCCGCGTTCCCGGCCGTCGGACGCATTTCGCCCGATTATTACTGCATGGACGGCACCATCCCGCGCAAGGAGCTGCCGCGGGTCCTGGCCGGCATGAAAGAGATGGAAAAGAAATACGGGCTTCAGGTCGCCAATGTCTTCCATGCCGGCGACGGCAACCTCCATCCATTGATCCTGTACGATGCGAACAAGGGCGAACTCGACAAGGCCGAGGAATTCGGCAACGATATTCTGAGACTCTGCGTGAAGGTGGGCGGCGTCCTGACCGGCGAGCACGGCGTGGGCGTCGAAAAGCGCGATCTCATGCCGGACATGTTCTCCGAGACCGATCTCAAACATCAGCAGCGGGTGAAATGCGCCTTCGACGCCAAGCATCTGCTCAATCCCGGCAAGGTCTTCCCCCAGCTCCACCGCTGCGCCGAATTGGGCCGTGTCCACGTCCACAAGGGCGAGGTCGCCTTTCCCGATCTTCCGAGGTTCTGAGCGATGAGCGCGGTTGAAGAACTGGAAAGGCAGGCGCTCGAGAAGTTCGACGAACGGGCGTTCGTCGATTTTCTCCAAGACATAGACGATCGTTCCGGCTGGGGCGATGGCGGCCGCTGGGAACTTATCGGGGGGATACCGGTCGATCTGCCACCAGCCACGATCGGTCACAGCATCATCGCTCAAAATTTGGAGCGGATGCTGGCAAACGCCCTCGGTTGCAATCGTCCAGACCTCGACGTCTTGCGCGAAGTCGGCGTTCGTCACCCCTTGGACGAATATTTCCGCCCGGTTGCGGATGTTGTCGTCTACGAGGTTGCCGAGTTGAACGGGCGTGATCAGGACCGGTTCTTCGAAACCTGCCAGCTTGTGTGCGAGGTGCTCTCGCCCTCCACGCGGCATCACGATCTCGTCTTCAAGCGCCGACGCTATATCGAGCTTCCGGGGTGTCAGCACATCCTGTTTCTGGAGCAAAATGAGATGCGCGCTCGTCATTGGTCGCGCGCGTCGGGTTGGGCCGAGACGGTTTACTCCGCCCCCTCGGACCGCATCGCCCTTCCCGAATTCAGTTTTTCCTGCCATCTGAAAGACCTTTACGCCCGAACGGACCTCGCATGAGCCAGCATCAAGACGGTGCGCGCACGGATATTTCCGGCGCCGACGCCCGCATCTTCCGCCCGGAGACGAAAGAGCAGTTGCGCGAGGTCGTGGCGGGCGCGGTGTCGGAAGAGACCCCGCTTCTCGTCGAAGGCACGGGTTCGAAATCCGGTCTCGGCCGTCCGGTGCAGGCCGGCGCCACGCTCTCGCTGTCCCGCCTCACCGGCGTCACCCTCTACGAACCCGACGAACTCGTCCTGTCCGCCCGGGCCGGCACCCCGATCGCGGACATCGAGGCCCTGGTCGACAGCGAGAACCAGCGCCTTGAGTTCGAGCCGATCGATTACGGGCCGTTGCACGGCAAGCCGCGCGGGCTCGGCACGATCGGCGGCGTCGTCGCCTGCAATCTGGCGGGTCCCCGCCGGCTGAAACAGGGTGCCGCGCGCGACCACGTCCTCGGCGTCCAGGCCGTTTCGGGGCGGGCGGAGATCTTCAAGTCCGGCGGCCGGGTCGTCAAGAACGTCACCGGATACGATCTTTCCAAGGGTCTCACGGGCTCGTTCGGCACGCTCGCGGTGATGAGCGACATCACGATCAAGGTGCTGCCCAAGACGGAAGCCGAGACGACGCTCGTCCTGCGCGGGCTGATGGACGAGGACGCCGCGACCGCGATGGCCAGGGCCATGGGCTCGCCGGCCGAAGCATCCGCCGCCGCCCATCTGCCGATGCTCGTCGCCAGACGCGTCATCGACGGCGCGCTCGGCGACGACGCCGCGACCGTGATCCGGCTCGACGGCTTCGGACCCTCGGTCGACGCACGCGCCAACCATCTCGGCCTCGTGCTGGAACGGATGGGCCGGCTGGAGCGACTGCACGGCGAGGAATCCCGCGCGCTCTGGCGCGACATCAAGGACGCGACCCCCTTCGCGGACGGCACGGAGCGCCCGGTCTGGCGCGTTTCGGTGGCGCCGACGAAGGGCCATGCGCTCGTCATGGGGCTTCGCCGGCACGCCGCGATCGACGCCTTCTACGATTGGCAGGGCGGTCTCGTCTGGCTGCGCATGGAGAGCGGCGAGCCCGACGCAGACCTCGTGCGCGCCGGCGTCGCGCGCATCGGCGGCGGCCACGCCACCCTCGTGCGGGCATCGGAGCAGATCCGCGCCGCAACGCAGGTCTTCCAGCCGCAAGCGGCCGCCCTGGCGGGATTGTCGAAGCGGCTGAAAGAGCAGTTCGATCCCGGCGGCGTGCTCAATCCGGGGAAGATGGGGTAGGATCGCTGGGAGCGGATGCGTGGGCAAGGGAACGACCGACATGAACTGGAACGATCTTTTCGAATCCAAACCCGACGTGATGAGCGGCGCCGTCGTGTTCAAGGAAACCCGAATTCCGATCGAAGCCCTGTTCGACAATCTCGCCAGCGGGCTTTCGCTTGACGAGGTGCTGCAGAACTTTCCGAGGATCGGGCGGGAACGGGCGGAAGCAGCGCTTCAGCTTGCGGCGCGGGAACTTCACCATTCGGCGGCATGAGGCGGATCCTGCTCGACGAGTGCGTGCCTCGCCTGTTGGCACGGTCGCTTCAAGAGCTCGGCGTCGACTGCGAACCTTTCCCGGAGGCCTGGAAACAAGTCTCCGACAGTGCCTTACTGGAGCGAACGCAAACGGAAGGATTCGCGCTCCTTCTCACATGCGACAAAGATCTGCCATGGCAGCAAACCCTATCGAACAAGCCATTCGGCCTGATCGTCCTGCAACCAACAACTGGCCAAAACTGAAAATGCTTGCGCCATCGATCGCTGAACTCATCGGCTCCATGGACCCTGGCGCGAAGCTTCAGATGAATGTCGACGGCAGCGTTGCCGCTTTGACGGAACAATCGCGGAACTGAAACCAGAAAGCTCGTTCGAGACGCTTCGACCATATCGCCAGGACGCGGCCGGACATGATCCGATCGTTTTTTTTCAGACCATATGGCGACCGGGCCATCGAGGGGTGAGGAGGACCCTGACACATGCAAACCCATTTTGCCCCCCAGCAGCTCGACAATCCCGATGTCGCCCATTCCGCCGGCATCATCCGCAAATGCGTGCATTGCGGCTTCTGCACGGCGACCTGCCCCACTTATGTGACGCTCGGCAACGAGCTGGATTCGCCGCGCGGGCGCATCTACCTGATCAAGGAGATGCTGGAGAACGACAGGCCGGCGGATGCCGAGACCGTGACCCATATCGACCGGTGTTTGTCCTGCAATTCCTGCATCACGACCTGCCCCGCCGACGTCAACTACATGCATCTGGTGGATCACGCCCGCAACCATATCGAGGCGACCTACAGGCGTCCGCCGATCGACCGGCTGACCCGGCAGATCCTAGCCCTCACCCTGCCCTATCCGCAGCGCTTCCGTGCAAGCCTCACGCTCGCAAGGCTTGCGCGTCCGCTCGCCGGCCTTCTCGACAGGATCAAGCCCCTGAAGCCGATGGCCGCCATGCTGCGGCTGGCGCCCGCCCACGTGCCCGCACCCTCGGCGATCAACGAGCCGGGCACCCGCAAGGCCGCCGGAACCGCGAGAGCCCGCGTCGCGATCCTGACGGGCTGCGCCCAATCGGTTCTCGATCCGCGCATCAACGAGGCGACGGTCAGCCTTCTCAACCGTGTCGGCGTGGACGTCGTCGTCGCCCGAGGCGAGACGTGCTGCGGCGCGCTCGTCCACCATATGGGCCGCGAACACGAAGCCCATGCCTTCGCGAAGAAGAACATCGACGCCTGGACGGGCGAAGTCGAGCGCGAGGGTCTCGACGCGATCATCATCACCGCGTCCGGATGCGGCACCACGGTCAAGGACTATGCCCACATGCTGCGCCTCGATCCCGACTATGCCGAAAAGGCGGCCGCAATCTCGAACATGACCCGGGACATCACGGAATTTCTGGCGACCCTCGACCTGCCGGCGCCGGTCAATGCCACGGGTCTCGACGTCGCCTATCATTCCGCATGCTCCATGCAGCACGGCCAGCGGGTCCAGAAGCAGCCGCGCAAGCTGCTCGCCGATGCCGGCTTCATCGTTCACGAGGTGCCGGAAGGCCATCTCTGCTGCGGATCGGCGGGCACCTACAACATCACCCAGCCGGAGATTGCCGGCAAGCTGAAGGATCGCAAGGTCCGGAACATCGAAAGCGTGAAGCCGCAGGCGATCGCGACGGGCAATATCGGCTGCATCACGCAGATCGCGTCGGGCACCGCGATTCCCATCCTGCACACGATCGAACTGCTCGATTGGGCCCATGGCGGGGAGAAGCCGGCCCTGCTCTCGGGCCTCGAACCACGCCGCGAGTCACGGCCAATTGCGGCGGAATAGGGACGCGATCCGGGCCGATTTGTGTTGACGGTCCGGATGGGGGCTCTAGCTGAGGTCGGGTAGCCGTAACGACCGGAGCTCCGTTTCATGCAGTTTGGCGTCTATATCAGCCTCGCCGCCTATTTCATCCTGATGCTCGGCATCGGGTTCTATGCCTGGCGAAAATCGACGTCGAACTCCGAAGACTATATGCTGGGCGGGCGCCAGCTCAGCCCGTCCGTCGCCGCGCTTTCCGCCGGTGCGTCGGACATGTCCGGCTGGCTGCTCCTCGGCCTTCCCGGAGCCCTGTTCGCATCCGGCCTCGTCGAAGCCTGGATCGGCATCGGCCTCTTCGTCGGCGCCTTCTTCAACTGGATCATCGTCGCCCCGCGCCTTCGCGAGCAGACGGAGCGCTACGACAACGCCCTCACCATACCCGCCTTTCTCTCCAAGCGCTTTCCTTCGAAGGCCATGGCGCTGCGCACCGTGTCGGCGGTCGTCATCGTCGTCTTCTTCGCGGTCTACACCGCCTCCGGCCTCGTGGCCGGCGGCAAGCTCTTCGAAAGCGCGTTCGGCGATCTCATCGACATGGGCGGCTGGAGCGATTATTCGATCGGCATCTGGCTGACGCTCGCCATCGTTCTCACCTACACCGTCATCGGCGGTTTCCTCGCCGTCAGCCTCACCGATTTCGTGCAGGGCTGCATCATGATGTTCGCTCTGATCATCATGCCCCTCGTCGTGCTCTATTCGGGCCAGGGCTCGGGCTTCGGCGGCGCGGGGGAAACGCTGGCCGCCGTCGATCCGGACTTCCTGTCCCTGTTCAACGGGCTGACCTTCTTCGGCTTCCTTTCGGCGGTCACATGGGGGCTCGGCTATTTCGGCCAGCCGCACATCATCGTGCGCTTCATGGCGATCCGCACGCTCCGGGAAGTTCCGGCCGCCCGCAATATCGGCATGAGCTGGATGGCGATCTCGCTCCTCGGCGCCATCGGCCTCGGCGTCTTCGGCCGGGCCTATGCGGTGCGCAACGGTCTCGACGTCGCCGATCCCGAAACGATCTTCATCGTGCTCGCCGATCTCCTCTTCCATCCGCTGGTCACCGGCTTTCTGCTCGCCGCGCTTCTGGCCGCCATCATGAGCACCATCTCCTCGCAGCTGCTCGTCGCCTCGTCCTCGCTGACGGAGGATTTCTACCGGCTGTTCCTGCGCAAGGAAGCCGGCGAGACGGAACTCGTCAATGTCGGCCGGGCCTGCGTCGTTCTCGTCGCGGTCGTCGCCGCCTTCATCGCCGGCGATCCGAACTCTCAGGTCCTCGGCCTCGTGTCCAACGCCTGGGCCGGCTTCGGCGCGGCCTTCGGTCCGCTGATCATCCTGGCGCTCACCTGGCCGAAGATGTCGGGCGCCGGCGCCGTCGCGGGTCTCGTCACCGGCGCCGTCACCGTCATCGTCTGGATCTCGCTCGGCTGGGGATCGAGCTTCCTCGGCGGACCCGGCATCTACGAGATCATTCCCGGCTTCATCCTGGCCTTCGTCGCGATCATCCTGGTCTCGAAGGCGACGGAGACCGCCGGGGAGTTCCGCCCGATCGACGGACGCGCCCAGCCGGCACGATAGGCCGAACCGCGAACACCCGTTCGTCATTCCCCCGCGCGGATGGTCCGACCATCGGCGCGGGGTTTTTCGTTCGTGCCGTCTCGGACAAGCGGTGGCGGATCGCGATCGGTCTTCGGCTTCTCGATCGACGGGATATTGGTCAAACCCGTCGCGGCGAAGAGGCGAGGACGGGATTCCTCAAATCCGATCAAGCTTCCAAGTGCTCGGCGGTGCCTCCGGCCCGACCTCCGCATCGCCCGCCAAAGCCCCCCCCTATCCGGACGGCCGCCTCGCAGGCGCCGGATCGGCGCAGGCTCGAACACGCACATACGAAAAAGGGCCGGTTTCCCGGCCCTTCCGTTCGTCCCGAAGATGCGGCCGTCGTTCAGGCGGCCGTCAGATAATCGTCCGGCAGGCCGGCGAGCACCTTGTCGAGCGTTGCCGGATAGTCGCGCACGCGCACGCCGCAGGCGTTGTAGATCGCATTGGTGATCGACGCACCGACGCCGGCGATCGCGAGTTCGCCGATGCCCTTGCCGGCCAGCGGGCTCGCATGGGGATCGCGATCCTCGAGCAGCACCACCTCGAGCGCCGGGACGTCCGCATGGACCGGCACGTGATACTCGGCGAGATCGTGGTTGACGATCAGGCCGTTGCGCTTGTCGATGACGAGATCCTCTTCGAGCGCGTAGCCGATACCCCAGATCTGGCCGCCATAGCACTGGGAGGTGGCTGTCTTCTCGTTGAGGATGCGGCCCGCCGCGCCCACGGTGAGCAGTCGGCGGATGCGGGTCTCGCCGGTCACGACATTGACGCCCACTTCGCAGAAATGCGCGCCATAGCTCGCCTGATGGGTCTTGTCCGCCGTCTCGCCGGGCTCGATCGTGCCCGTCACGGAGATGGTCTCACCCTTCAGGATCTCCGAGAACGGGATCTGCCGGTTGCCGAAGATGGCATGGCCATCCTTGAGCGTCAGCGTTTCGGCATCCGCGTCGATGCGGTCCGCCAGCTCCCTGATGAGCGCGAGCGAAGCCACATAGACCGACGAGCCGGCCGAATTCGCGCCCCAGGAACCGCCCGAGCCCGACGAGGCCGGCAGGTCCGTATCGCCCAGAACCACGTCGACCCGATCGAGCGGCAGGCCGAGCATCTCGGCACAGATCTGCTGGAGGATCGTGTAGGTTCCCGTGCCGATGTCGGTCATCGCCGTGCGGATGGTGGCCCGTCCGTCCGGCGCCATTTCGATTTCGGCGGAGGATTGCTGCAACTGGTTGAGGCGCGAGGCAGACGACATGCCATAGCCGATCAGCCACTCGCCCTCGCGGCGCGAACCCGGCTTGGTCGGGCGATCCGACCAGCCGAAGCGCCTCGCGCCCTCGTCGATGCATTCGATGAGCCGGCGCGAGGAGAACGGGGTGTCGTCCATCGGATTGACCTCCGGCTCGTTCATCCGCCGGAACTCGACGGGATCGATGCCGAAACGCTCCGCGAACTCGTCGAGCGCGCTTTCCGTCGCCAGCATGCCCGTCGCCTCGCCCGGCGCGCGCACGGCCGAGGTCATCAGCACATCGGTCTCGACGAGGCTGTGGGTGATCATCCGGTCCTTGCCGGCATAGAGGAACACGGACGAAATGCCCGACGGCTCGAAGAAGCCGTTGCCCGGGGAATTGGTCGTATCGGTCTCGTGGGCGAAACAGGTGATCTTGCCCTCCTTCGTCGCCCCGAAGCGCACGCGCTGCACGGTTTCGCCGCGCCGCGAGGTTGCCTGGAACACGTTCTGGCGCGTCATCGCCACCTTCACCGGCTTGCCGATCGCCATGGTGCCGAGCGCGGCCAGAACCGCATCCGGGCTGGTGCCGAGCTTGGAGCCGAAACCGCCGCCGATATAGGGGCTGTGGACGCGCACCTTGTCCTCGTCGAGACCGACGCCGGCCGCGATCTGGCCGATGCCCGATTCCAGAAGCTGACACGAGGTCCACACTTCGAGTGTCGCGCCATCCCAGCTTGCGGTCGAAGCGTGCGGCTCCATTGCCGCGGCGTGATAGGACGGCGTCGTATAGGTCTCGTCGAACGTTACCTCGGCCTGCGCAAAGGCGTGCTCGAAATCGCCGCGCTTGTTGTTCGGCTCCATCGGAGAAGAGCCGGGCTCGCGCACCGTATCACGGGCGGCGATGTCGAACCGGCCGGCGGTTTCGTCATAGGTGACCGCCACGAGACCGGCCGCATTGCGAGCCGTCTCGAAACTGTCGGCGATCACCAGCGCGACCGGCTGATTGTAGTGGAACACCTGGCCGTCGATCGTCTGCGCGGCGGGTGCGCCCGGCTGCGACGCGGCCCGGGTGATCCGGTCGCCGGTGATGATCTTCAGAACGCCGGGAACGGCCTCCGCCCTCGACGTGTCGATCGAGGTGATCGTCCCGCGGGCAATCTTCGCCGGCACGATGAAGCCATAGGCGACATCCTGCTCGGCCAGCCGCTCGTAGGCATAGGGCGCGGTGCCCGTCACCTTCAGCTTGCCTTCGTAACGCGGCGCCCCCTTGCCGATGAGCCCCTGCGTGTTGCGATCAAGGCGGGTCTCGCCGATCGCTTCGTCCATCACGTGCTTGTTCATGTCGGTCATGCTCCTTGCGTCGCCTCGGCGAGCACCGAGATCAGGGTGCGCCGGGCGAGCGGAATCTTGAAATCGTTCGCGCCCTGGCCTTCCGCATCGGCGAGAAGACGATCGGCGGCCTTCGAGAACAGATCGCGCGACGGCGTTCCGCCGATCAGCATCTCTTCGACCTTCGGGTCGCGCCATGGCTTGTGCGCAAGCCCGCCGAAGGCGAGGCTCGCCTCGGAAATCGTGCCGCCATTGGTCTTGATGACCGCGGCGACCGAGACCAGCGCGAAGGCGTAGGACGCGCGGTCGCGCACCTTGCGATAGACATGAAACCCGCCGGTGGGCTTGGGCAGCCGAATGTTGAGGATCAGCTCGCCCGCGTTCAGCACGGTCTCGATGTGCGGCGTATCGCCGGGCAGGCAGTAGAAATCCTTCAGCGGGATCTCGCGGGTGCGTCCGTCGGCGCCTTCGGTCTCGACCACGGCGTCGAGCGCCATCATCGCCACCGCCATGTCGGAGGGATGGGTCGCGATGCAGTGATCGGACGCGCCGAGAATGGCGTGGATGCGGTTGTAGCCGCCGATCGCCGCGCAGCCCGAGCCCGGCTCGCGCTTGTTGCACGGCTGGGAGGTCTCGTAGAAATAGCCGCAGCGGGTGCGCTGGAGAAGGTTACCGCCGGTCGAGGCCTTGTTGCGGAGCTGTCCGGATGCGCCCGCCAGAAGCGCGCGCGACAGAACCGCGTAATTCTTGCGGACGCGCTCGTCGGCGGCCAGTACGGAATTGGTCACGAGAGCCCCGATCTTGAGGCCGCCATCCTCCGTCGCCTTGATCTCGTTCAGCGGAAGCCGGGTGATGTCGACGATCTTTTCCGGCGTCTCGACTTCGAGCTTCATCAGATCGAGAAGGTTGGTGCCTCCGGCGATGTAGCGGCCGCCGAGCGTGCGCGCCTCGCCGACGCTGGCCGCGCGCGTATATTCAAACGGTCTCATGCGGGCTCCTTGGTCTTGGCTGCGGCGGTCTCGATCGCGTCGACGATGTTGGGATAGGCCGAGCAGCGGCAGAGGTTTCCGCTCATGCGCTCGCGAATCTCGTCGCCCGAAAGGTCCGTTCGACCCTCAATGTCCGAGGTGACGTGGCTCGGCCAATTGTCCGCGATCTCGCCCAGCATGCCGACCGCCGACACGATCTGGCCCGGCGTGCAGTAGCCGCACTGGTAGCCGTCATGTTCGACGAAGGCGGCCTGCATCGGGTGGAGGTTCTCGGCCGTGCCGAGACCTTCGACCGTGGTGATGGAATCATTGTCGTGCATGACGGCGAGGGTCAGGCAGGCATTGATGCGCCGTCCGTTGACGAGCATGGTGCAGGCACCGCACTGGCCGTGGTCGCAACCCTTCTTGGAGCCGACAAGGCCCAGATGGTCGCGGCAGGCGTCGAGCAGGGACGTGCGCGGATCGATATCCAGCGCATGGTCCTCGCCATTGATGGTCAGTATAACGTTCACGAATTTCCCCTCGATCGGTCGTTGCGTTTCCAAAGGCCATGCATCGCGTGCCGGCCAGTTTGGAACGGTTCGAAGTAAGGGGGAAACTAAGAAGCGGGCCGAAAGGTTCGAGGGGGCGCTGTACTTTTCCCGTTCGCGACGAAAAGAAGCGGGCTTGATGGCCTGGCGCGTCCCGTGCGCGTTTCGGTTCGCAGTCTCGGCATCGATCAGTTGAAATCCGGACGCGCAGCCTGGATATGAGCGAAATTCTGGGCATCGAAGCCCGCCGACGCCGCGGCGAGATAAAGGGGAAGATCGTCTGTCAGGAGAACCGCATCGTTCCGGGCCAGATGCAACAGGACGCAGTCGGCAAGACCGAGACGGGAAAAATGCCGGTCCTGCGCCGCGGTTCGGCTTGCGACGACGCGCTCCTCGGTCGTGTCGATCAGACGCATCAGCACGAGCGACAGCCGCGAACGCAAAGGTTCGTCGACGTAACGCAGAAGGTTGGAAGTCTCCGTCAGGATGTGAGGGCTGAAAACGAGACCCGACGAGGCTGCCACGAGCGTCTTCAGAATGGCGAAATCCGTCTCGTCATAGCGTTGAAGGCGTTTGTGCGACCGGATGTATTGCGGCCCGAGCATGCCGACCACGAGCAGAACCACGAGATTGGTGTCGAGAAGGAGAGTGCGCGGCGCCGATCTCAATCGATCCCGTCCCGCTTGGTGAAGGACAGGACGCGTCCATCGGCATCATCGATTTTCACGACGCGATAAGTGCGCCTTGCGTCTTCCGCGCCGCTGATCATGGTGAAGGCGTTCTTCTGCATGTTCCACGGTCGCGAAAATCCGACCGTGACGTTCCAGGCTCGATCCCGATCGTCGAGAAAGACCTCTTCGAGACCGAGATCGGTCACGCCTTCCTCGGCCAGGAGATCGGCGACATATTCCTTCGCCTGTCTGACGACTGTCTTCACTTCCATCGAGAGCTCCGCTTACCGCCGCCCGACCGCGATAAAAACCCCGATCGGGCGCGCAATACCTCGAATATAAGGCCCTTCGAAACCGAACGGAAGGACGTTTCAGGCGGGATGCGGTTCCCTCACTCCATCGCTTCCAGTTCGTCGATGAAGCCGGAGATCATGGCGAGGCCCTTGGACCAGAAGGCGGGATCGGAGGCGTCGAGGCCGAAGGGGGCGAGGAGTTCGGAATGGTGCTTGGTGCCACCCGCCTTCAGCATGGCGAAATACTTGTCCTGGAAGCCCGTCTCGGCGTTCTCGTAGACCGAATAGAGCGAGTTCACGAGGCAATCCCCGAAGGCGTAGGCATAGACGTAGAACGGCGAATGGATGAAGTGCGGCACGTAGGTCCAGTAGGTCTCGTAGCCGTCGCCGAGACGCACGGACGGCCCGAGGCTGCGCCCCTGCACGGCCAGCCAGATCTCGCCGATCCGCTCGGAGGTGAGCTCGCCCGACTTGCGCTCCTCGTGCAGCGCCCGCTCGAACTGGTAGAAGGCGATCTGGCGCACGACCGTGTTGATCATGTCCTCCACTTTCTGGGCGAGCAGCGTCTTGCGCTCCTCGGGGGTCCGCGCCTCCTTCAGGAGCGAGCGGAAGGTCAGCATCTCGCCGAAGACCGATGCGGTTTCGGCGAGCGTCAGCGGGGTCGCCGCCATCAGCGCGCCCTGGTCGCCCGCCAGCACCTGATGGACGCCGTGGCCCAGCTCATGGGCGAGCGTCATCACGTCGCGCGGCTTGCCCATATAGTTGAGCAGCACGTAAGGGTGCACGCTCGGCACGGTCGGATGCGCGAACGCGCCCGGCGACTTGCCGGGGCGCAGGGAGGCGTCGATCCAGTCCCGGTCGAAGAAGCGCTGGGCGATCTCCGCCATTTCCGGCGAGAAGCCCGAATAGGCAGACAGCACCGTCTGGCGCGCGTCGCTCCAGGAGATGTCGCGGCGCCGGGCGTTCGGCAGCGGCGCGTTCCGGTCCCAATAGTCGAGGACGTCCATGCCGAGCCATTTCGCCTTCATGGCGTAGTAGCGGTGGGAGATCGAGGGATAGGCCTGGGTCACGGCCGTGTTCAGCGCGTCGACCACCTCGCGCTCCACCCGGTTCGCAAGGTGCCGGGAATCGGCGACGTCCTCGAAGCCGCGCCAACGGTCGGAGATCTCCTTGTCCTTGGCCAGGGTGTTGGTGATCAAGGTGAAGGTGCGCAGATTGCGCGAAAAGACGTTGGTCAGCGCCGCGGCCGCCTTGCGGCGCGTCTCGCGGTTCTCGTCCTGAAGCAGGTTGAGCGTCGCCTCGAGCGCCAGATCCTCTCCGTCGACGGTGAAGCGCAGGCTCGTCAGCGTCTCGTCGAACAGCCGGTTCCAGGCGCCAGCGCCGGTGATGCCCTTTTCGTGGAACAGCTCCTCGACCCGGTCCTCGAGCTGGAACGGCTTGTCCTTGCGAAGATCGACCAGCCAGGGGCGATAATGGTCGAGCGCCGGCTCGGCCGCCATCGCCTTGTCCATCGCGGCGTCCTCGATGCGGTTCAGCTCGAGCGTATAGAAGAGAAGGTCGGTCGCGATGTCCGTGACCGAGCCCTGGATGTCGCCGTAGAACTTCGCCCGCGCCGGATCCGACGTGTCGCCCGCATAGACGAGGCCGGCATAGGAAATGATGCGGCCGAGGAGCTCCTCCAGCTTCTCGTAGTCGGCAACCGATTGCGCGAGGCCCTGCGGATCGTTCGCGGCCAGATCGACGAGCTTGCCGCGCCAGTTCTCCTTGAAGCGCGTCGCCTCCTTGCGCGCGCGATCGAGATCGGACTGAAGCTCGCTCGAAGCCATCGAGGGATAGAGATCGTTCAGGTTCCATTCCGGCAAGGGCGAGGCTCCGTCACGGGCGGCCTCGACGGCGGAGTTCACGATCCTGGAAAAGCTGTTCGTCATGGCGGCGGCCCGATCCTTCGAAAATTTCCGGTTCGGCGAACGGCTTCCCGCCACTCGCCCGGCTTGGCTCTTCAATAAAGATGCGCCAGCATTTCGCCACCGAAAAAACCGAGACAATTCGACCTTATATCGCAGGACAATCTTGTCGACGTTTCTTGAGGCGACCTTCAGGCCTGCCGTGCCAGTTTGGGTCAACCCCGCACCAGAAGGGGACAGTCGCACGGGCCAGACAGGGACGCGATGATCATGACACGACAGGTTTTGGTGGTCGACGACGACCCGATCCAGCGCAGGCTTCTCGATGCGCAGATCTCCCGGATCGGCATGCGGCCGATCCATTGCGACGGCGGACGGGCGGCGCTCGACATTCTTACGGGTCCGAGAGCCCGCGACGTCGCCGTCGTCGTCCTCGATCTCGTCATGCCCGACAAGAGCGGGTCGGAAGTGATGGCCGAGATGCGCCGTCGGCGGATCGACATTCCGGTCGTCGTCCAGACCGCCAAGGAATCGGTCGAGACCGTGGTCGCCGCCATGCGGGCCGGTGCGTTCGATTTCGTCGTCAAGCCGGTGTCGCCGGACCGGTTGCGGACCGCTCTCACCAATGCGGTGAAGATGCTCGACATCCGCCCCGGCCCCATGCAGATCCCGGCCAGCTTCCGCAAGGCCAATCTGCCCGAACCGATGGCCTCGGTCGTCGCCAGCGCCGCAAAGGCCGCCAAATCCTCCATTCCGGTTCTCGTCTACGGCGAGACCGGTGTCGGCAAGGAATGGATCGCGCGCGCCATCCAGACCTGGGGCCCGCGCGCCGGCAAGCCCTTCGTCACCGTCAATTGCGGTGCGCTGCCGGCCGATCTCGTCGAGAGCATCCTGTTCGGCCATGCCAAGGGCGCTTTCACGGATGCGGGCCGCGACCATGTCGGCAAGTTCCGCGAGGCCGACGGGGGCACCCTGTTTCTCGACGAGGTGGGCGAACTCAGCGCCTCGGCGCAGGTCAAGCTGTTGCGCGCCCTGCAGGAAGGTCTCGTCGATCCGATCGGCGCCGATGCGCCCGTGAAAGTGGATGTCCGGGTGCTTTCGGCGACCAACCAGTCGCTCGCCGACGCGGTGCGCGACGGCCGCTTTCGCGAGGATCTCTACTACCGGCTGAACGCGTTCGAATTGACGGTTCCGCCGCTTCGCCAGCGGCGAGCGGAGATCCGCAGCCTTTGCGAACAGTTCCTCGCCCGCTTCGTTGAAGCCGAGCCGCAGTCGCCGGCCCGGCGCTTTTCGGCGGCGACGCTCGATCTCCTGGAAGGCTTCGACTGGCCGGGCAATATCCGGCAGCTCGAGAACATGGTGCGCCGGGCCGTCGTCCTTGCGGACCGCGACATCCTGCAACCGGACGATTTCCGCGCGCTTCTCGTCGCCGGCGAGGCGCAGGCCGCCGCCGCCGCAGGTCCGGTGCCGGATGGGCAAGGCGGCGCCCTCGCCTTCGGGACCCGGGAGGCGAACGCTGCCGAGCGCGGGAACCGGGTGCCGGTCGATCCGGCGGGCCAGGCCGGCCCCGCCGCGGCGAACCGCATCCTGCATGACGGGCGCGGCGAGTTGCGCACGCTCGATGCCATCGAGGCGGACGTCATCCGCATCGCGATCGACCAGTATCAGGGCCGGATGAGCGAGATCGCGCGCCGTCTCGGGATCGGCCGCTCGACGCTTTACCGGAAAATGCGCGAATACGAGATCACCGGCCCCTGAGCGCGCTCTTGCGGCCGGGCGCTCGGCATGCGCAGGCGCGAGCCGTGTCGGGCGCCGCGAAGGACCGCGGACCGGATCCGACCGTCCGCTACGGCAGGTTTTGAATGCGGCATGGTATGTCAAGCGATCGACTTTCCATCGGCAGCATCCTTTTCATGTTTCTGCAACGTTTGGAAAGCTTTAACCTTTACCAGGCCTTAACCCTTACGCGCTAAATTCGCACAATGGGGTCAAGGTGTCATTCTTATGCCGCAGTTCACAGGGAACTGTGGCGGCAAGGATCGCGGCAACCCGCTGACGTAGCCGATGCTTTGGGGGATACGAAGCTCGGAAACGCTCGATCGGTAAGGGGATGAGCTTTGAATTTTGCAATCACCGCCGTGCGCTTGCGCCACTGGGCCCTCGTCGGCCTGGCTTGCGCCTTCGCACTGGGCGCATTCGGGTCCGCACAGGCCTCGGCTGAAACACGCACGCTGAAACTCTACAATCTCCACACCAAGGAGCGTGGCAGTTTCACCTACAAGCGCAACGGCCGCTACGACCAGGGCGAGCTGAAGAAGATCAGCTGGATGCTGCGCGACTGGCGCCAGGCCAAGGCCACGGCGATGGATCCGAAGCTTCTCGATCTCGTCTGGGAAGCCTACCAGCAGGCCGGTGCGCGCGATTATATCAATGTCGTCAGCGGCTACCGCTCGCCGGCCACCAACGGCATGCTGCGCCGGACCCGAGGCGGTCAGGCCAAGAAGAGCCAGCACATGACCGGCCGCGCGCTCGATTTCTTCATTCCCGGCGTCAAGCTTTCCACGATGCGCGCCATCGGCCTGAAGATGCAGGTCGGCGGCGTCGGCTACTATCCGAAATCCGGATCGCCCTTCGTCCACTTCGACACCGGCAACGCCCGTCACTGGCCGCGCATGAACCGCCGGCAGCTCATGGCCGTCTTCCCGAACGGCGGCACCGTCCACGTTCCGTCCGACGGCAAGCCGCTTCCGGGCTACCAGCAGGCGCTCGCCTCCTACAAGGCGCGCCGCAGCTCCTCGGATCTGCAGATCGCCAACGCCTCCTCGTCCTCCGGCGGCGGCAAGACGCTGCTTTCCATGCTCTTCGGCGGTGGCGCCGACGAGGAAGAGGACAATGCCGAAGCGGTTGCGGCACCGGTCCAGGTCGCCCGGGCCCGGCCCCAGGCCGAACCACGCCAGACCGCACCCCAGATCGCCAGCGTGATCCCGTCCTCCCGTCCCACGAGCGGCAGCACGCCGCAGCCCGTCGCCGTCGCGATGCTCGATGCGGGCTTCGATACGGGACGCGATCCCCGCAACGATCCGGCCGCAGCCGTCAATGGCGAGCTCGCCACCTCGGAGGTCGCGTCGCTCGACATTTCGCGGGTTCCTTCGCCGCGCTGGGCGCCCTCGCGCGCCGTTCCGGCAACGCTCGAAAGCGCGACGCCCGAGCGCGTGACGCCGTCGCCGGACGCGACCGCGGCGATGATCGCAGCCCTCGAAACCCAGGCGAACGAAGAAAAGACGGTCGGCTCGGAACTCGCCTACGCCGTTCCGATGCCCCGGGGCCGTCCGGCCTTCAACGCCCTTCTCAACGATCAGGTCGCCGCCGTGATTCCGCCGGACGCCCCGAAGGCGCCGCCGGCCCTGCGTCAGGTGTCGCTGCCCGCACCGAGCGCGCGTCCGATGCAGGACGCCGCACCGGCCGCGCCGGCCATCGATCGGACTTCGATCAGCGCCGTTTCCGAACCGGTCGCGAAGGTCGAGGAGAAGGCCGCTGTGATCGAGACGAAGGGCGGATGGCCGCTCGCATCCCTGCGCAATGCGCCGGCACCGACGGCAAACCCGGGACCGGACGCCGACGGCACGGATGCCATCAGCGCGCGGATCGAGGCAGCTCTCGGCGCGCGATAGGACGCGGTCCGGCCGACGGCCCCGCCCCTGAAAACACAAGAAGCCGGCGCGTCCTTCGATGGACGCGCCGGCTTCTTGTGTTCCGAAAGCTCGCGCTGCCGCCCGGCGCTCTAGGAATCGGGATCGGGACCGCGCTCCGGTTCGAGCCGGGCCAGCGCCTCCTCCAACATATGCACGCGAAGGGCGGACGACAGGTTGACGGTGGGGTCGCGGGCCTCGTCGATCCGCGCAACCAGTTCGGCCGCGCTCACCCCCTCGTCGACGGCGAGCCTGTTGAGCCGGCGCCAGAACGCCTCCTCGAGCGTGATCGAGGTTCTGTGTCCGCGAACCGACAGCGAACGCTTGACGGTCACGGCTTTGCCGCACCATCCTCGGACGCTCCGGCGGCCGGGCCCGGTCTTGGCTCGCGCTTGTGCGCATCGAGGGATTTGACGGATTGGGCGTCGAGAGCGCCTTCGAGGCGCTTCCGGACGAGGGGAACGCCGAATCGTGCGCGGTTTTCGCTGGCCGCGGCCTCACGGTCGCTCCGCGCCTTCGCCTTGCGTGCCCGCCTCAGATTGACGACGTCACCCATCGCCCGCCCCTCTCATGCCCATGCCACGAGCCCGGCCGCCGATCCGGCAGCCGTTCAGGGCTTCTTGCGGAACGCGTCGAGCGACACGACCTGGGCGTCCGGACGCTCGTCGGCCTCCGTCGTCTCCCCGCCATCCGCCTTCGCTTCGCCGGCGGCCGGCTTTTCGCGCAGCGGCAAGGGTGTCGCCGACAGCGCGCCGCCGGACGTCGGCACCGCGCTTTCGCCGAAGACGCCGTCTTCGGCATCGTCGGTGTTGGCCGCTTCCGCGCCGCGCACATCGAATTCAAGCTCGAAGTTCACCGACGGATCGTAGAAGCCGCGAACGGACGAAAACGGCACGAAGAGCTTTTCGGGAATGTCGGAAAAGGACAGGCCGATCTCGAAGGAGGTCTCGGTGACGTTCAGGTCCCAGTACTGATGCTGGACGACGATCGTCATCAGGTCAGGATATTTCTCGCGCAGACGCGAGGAGATCCGCACGCCGGGCGCCGATGTCAGAAAGGTGATGAAGAAATGGTGCTCGCCGGGCAGACCGGTCTTCGCCACCTCTCCGAGCACCTTGCGAATCACCCCGCGAAGAGCGTCCTGCGCAAGCACATCGTATCGAATGAGGTCTTGGCTCATGCCGGGGTCCCGATCTGGTCGTCTCGACGGTGCGCCCGAGACGCATCGACAAAAAAGTGGAGGCTTCTGTTGCCAGGTGCCTCCGGACCCCGCCTAGAGGCGCGAACCCCCAGGGCTTGATTTGAAGCTATCGCACCGCTTACGCGGCGAGACGTGCTTCCGCATAGTTGTCGTTTGCAACTATTGAGACGGCCCGATGACGGCGGAACCATGCCGAGCAAAAATCCGATCTTTACGCCCTCGTCGATCCTATTTCGCCCCCGCCGCATCCCCTTGCGCACCGGCGCGACACGCCGGACGAAGGGGATGGGGTGGAGGCGCCGGGTACCGCCCCCGGGTCCGAAAGGTTTATTGCATCGAACGTTTATCGCCATAGCCGGAACACGTCCGGCAAGGCGTAATATAAGGGGGATGATGCTGCGTGAAAAGGGGATAAACGGCCGTTCGCTGCGACGATCGGTTCCGCGCGCTGGCATATCGTGCCCGGCAGCCGTTCGGCGGTTCGCAAGGCGCGTTGACGGGTCGTTGCAGACACGCCTCGACTCGCGCCCGCCCGTCATGGGATTGTCGCCGCTTGAAACCGCCGGACTTCGGCCGGGTCGGGCCCTGCGCTCACCGGGTACGAACATTTAAGTGTTTTCGGCGAGGGTCTTGCGAAAAGGATGGGCTTTTCGAATGCGTCAGTACCTGGATCTTCTCGGCCATGTCCTCGAACACGGCGTCGATCGCGGCGACCGGACCGGAACCGGCACCCGATCCGTCTTCGGCCACCAGATGCGCTTCGACCTGTCCGAGGGCTTTCCGCTTCTCACGACCAAGAAGCTGCACATCCGCTCCATCGTCCACGAACTCCTCTGGTTCCTGAAGGGCGACACGAACATCGCCTATCTCAGGGAAAACGGGGTGCGGATCTGGGACGAATGGGCCGACGAGAACGGCGATCTCGGTCCGGTCTACGGCTCGCAATGGCGTTCCTGGCCCGATTATGACGGCGGCCATATCGACCAGATCGCCGGCCTCCTCCATGCGATCCGGACGACGCCGAACTCGCGCCGGCTCATCGTCTCGGCGTGGAACCCGGCGCTCGTCGACGAGATGGCGCTGCCGCCCTGCCACTGCCTGTTCCAGTTCTACGTCGCGGGCGGCAAGCTGTCCTGCCAGCTCTACCAACGCTCGGCCGACATCTTCCTCGGCGTGCCATTCAACATCGCGTCCTACGCTCTCCTGACCCATATGGTCGCCCAGGCCTGCGACCTCGGCGTCGGGGATTTCGTCCACACGCTGGGGGATGCCCATCTTTATCACAACCATCTGGAACAGGCCCGGGTCCAGCTGACCCGGCAGCCGGGCGCCCTGCCACGACTGGCGCTAAACCCGGATGTTGACGATCTCTTCGCCTTCACCTTCGACGACATCGCCATCGAAGGCTACGAAGCTGCGGCGCACATTGCAGCGCCGATCGCCGTATGATCGGACCTTGCAGACTCATCGCCGTCGTCGCCGCGGCGAAGAACGCGGTCATCGGGGCCGATGGCGTAATGCCCTGGTCGATCCCGAGCGACCTGAAGCGCTACCGGCAGCTCACCATGGGCAAGCCGATGATCATGGGCCGCAAGACGCTGGACTCGATCGGCAGGGTTCTCGACGGTCGCGATTCGATCGTCCTAACGCGGGCCGGCCCCCTCGCCATCGACGGGGCTATCGCTGCGCACGATCCGCGGACGGCTTTGGCATTGGCGGCGGACCGGGCACGGGCGCGCGGCACCGAGGAGATCACCCTCGTGGGCGGTGCGGAGATCTATCGCCTGTTCTGGGACAGGATCGACCGAATCGCCCTCACCGAGATCGACGCCGAACCGGAGGGCGACGCGTTCTTTCCGCCGATCGAGGAGGCGCGTTTCGAATGTTTGTCCGTCGGACCATGGGAGCGGGGGGAAAAGGACTCGGCGGCCACGCGTTTCAAGTGCTACGCGCGAAGAACGCCGTCGGAACAAGATTAACGCTTCCCGTCCAAGTCGTTCCAGATCCGGCATGAAGACCATCGCGCGCATCGCGGCGCTCGTGCGCCCCATCATATCTTCGATCTTCAGGCGCGACCAATGCGCAAAACCGGCGATGGCGCGTTGAAAGCGGGATTCGCAGCACTTATAAGAACCAGTACACGGTTTACCGCGGACGGCGCGTTTTGCCGACACGGGTTTTTCATCAATCGAAAGGACTTCGATGCCTTGGAGCAATCAGACCGGTAACGGCGGTTGGAAGGGTGGCGGCGGCGGCAATGGCGGCGGTCCCTGGGGCCAGCGTCCGCAAGGACCACGCCCCGGCGGCGGTGGCGGCGGCGGCCCCAACAACAGCCCCGATCTTGAAGACATCCTGCGCCGCGGAGGCGACCGCCTGAAACGCGCCCTGCCCGGCGGCGGCGGCTCGGCCGGGGGATCGGCCGCGATCGTGCTTCTGGTCGTCCTGGCTCTCGGCGTCATCTGGGTGATGAAATCCGTCTATACCGTCCAGCCGGACGAGGTCGGCGTGGAAATGCTCTTCGGCAAGCCGAAGGAAGAACTGTCCGAACCTGGCCTTCACCTCGCCATCTGGCCGATCGAGACGGTCGATACGGTGCCCGTGGTCGAAAGCCAGATCACGCTCGGCTCGAGCCAGAGCGGCGACAATTCCGGCCTCATGCTCTCGGGCGACCAGAACATCGTCGACGTCCAGTTCGCGGTGCTCTACCAGGTCGACAATCCCCAGAACTTCCTCTTCAACGTCCAGGACCCGGCCTCGATGGTCCAGCAGGTCTCCGAGAGCGCGATGCGTGAAGTCGTCGGCCGCCGTCCCGTGCAGGACGTCTTCCGCGACGATCGTGCCGGTATTGCGGAAGAAGTCCGCGAAATCGCCCAGGCCACGCTCAACGAATATGGTGCGGGCGTGCGCATCAACGGCATCTCGATCGAGGACGCGGCGCCGCCGCCCCAGGTCGCCGACGCCTTCGACGAAGTCCAGCGCGCCGAGCAGGACGAGGACCGCTTCATCGAGGAAGCCAATCGCTACCGCAACCAGCAGGTCGGCGAGGCACGCGGTGAAGCGGCCCAGATCCGCGAGGACGCCGCAGCCTACAAGAGCCGCGTCGTTCAGGAGGCCGAGGGTGAGGCCCAGCGCTTCACGTCGATCCTCACCGAATACGCCAAGGCGCCGGACGTGACGCGCAAGCGCCTGTTCCTGGAGACGATGGAAGGGGTCCTGCGCGACTCCAACAAGATCATCCTCGAAGGCGATGCGAGCGGCCAGGGTGTCGTGCCCTACCTGCCGCTCAACGAGCTGCAGCGCCAGAACAACACCACCAACAACGACGACAACGCCGCCAACGCCACGAACAGCAACAGAACGTCAGACCCGGCAGCGCGCACCAGCGCCAACAGCCGGTCGGTGCCGGGGGGATCGAACTGATGGCCAATCGCTTCTACGCTCTCATCGCCGCGATCGCGGTGGTTCTGCTGGTCGTCTGGAACTCGATCTTCATCGTCAATGAGAAGGAACAGGCGATCGTCCTGCGCTTCGGCGAGATCCAGCGCGTGGTCGAGGAACCGGGCCTCTATTTCAAGATGCCGTTCGGCTTTGCCGGGGCCGACAACGTCCAGATGCTGCCCGATCGCCTGCTGCGCTTCGACCTCGACGATATCCGCGTCCAGGTCTCGGGCGGCCGCTTCTACGTGGTCGACGCGTTCCTCGTCTACAATATCTCGGACGCCGCCCAGTTCCGGCGCACGGTCTCGGGCTCGATCCCGCAGGCCGAGCAGCGTCTGCGCACCCGTCTCGATGCTGCGCTGCGCCGTGTCTACGGTCTTCGCGGCTTCGAGGACGCCCTGTCGAACGAGCGTGGCGAGATGATGCGTCAGGTGCGTGACGAGATCGTCGAGGATGCCGCATCGCTCGGCATCCAGCTCACCGACGTGCGCATCCGCCGGACCGACCTGACGGACGAGGTTTCCCAGCAGACCTACGAGCGGATGCAGGCCGAACGTCTCGCCGAAGCCGAGCGTCTTCGCGCCCGCGGTCAGGTGGCGGCGCGCGAAATCCGCGCCGGTGCCGACCGTACGGTCGTCGAGACGAAGGCAGCAGCCCGCCGCGACGCCGAGATCCTTCAGGGTCAGGGCGATGCCGAGCGAAACCGCGTGTTCGGCGAAGCTTTCAGCGCGGACCCCGAGTTCTTCGACTTCTACCGGTCGATGAGCGCCTATCGCGTCGCCCTCGAAAATTCCGGCACGACCCTCGTCCTGTCGCCGGATTCGGAGTTCTTCCGCTACTTCCAGAACGATGCGGTGCGCCAGGGCAATGCGTCGGGCTCGACGCCCTCCTTCCCGCTCCTGACGCCGCAGACCGGCGCGCAGACCGGGACGGACGCCGGCACGCAGCCGCGGGCCGGTGCCGGCGAGACCGGGGCAGCCGGCGACGAAGGCGCAGCGGCCGGGGATATTCCCGGCGTCATCGATCTTCGGGAAGCGGCGGCGGAAGCTGCCGCCGATACGCCGCCGGTCGTCACGCCCGACGAGCCGGCTGCCGCCGATACGCCCGCCGATGCGGCGGGCACGGCCGGAACGCCCGCCGACGCCGGCACAGGCGAGGCTGAACCCCAGGACAATCCGGCCCAGTGACGGATTTCCTCACCGCCCTCGGTCTCCTTCTGGTGATCGAGGGCGTTGTCTATGCAGCCTTCCCGTCTCTCGTGAAGCGCATGGCGTCCGAGGCCTTGAGCGCGCCCGACAAATCCCTGCGCATCGGCGGCCTCGTCGCAGCTTTTGCCGGCCTCGGCATCGTCTGGTTCCTGCGGTCCTGAAGCGATGGCGACGGAATCGGCGGAAACCGCCGTCGGCCTGCGGACTCGCGTGCTGCGCCGATCATTTGCCGCGCGACGCCCATGCCTGTTCCCGATATCCGCAACTTCGGTCTCAACCATCTGCGATCATGCCCCGCGCCGCACGCAATTGAACGTGAGCGCCGCTCCCCGAGACTTATGACGCACTTGCGCGCAGCCGGCCGAGCGTGGAAGCATGGCGGCAACGCACAGGCATTGCCGCCGCCGGCACCGCTTGGGCCCAGTGACGCTTGGAAAAAACAAAAGAAGATCCGCCGATGACCGCTCGACTGCCGCGCTTCTTCGCAACGACCGCGCTTTTCGCGGCCATGGCGATCAATCCCGCTCATGCGCAGGACCCCGGCGCAGCCGGAAGCGCGACCGACGGGGTCGCGCAGACCCCAGAGCCCGCCGCCCCATCGACGGACGGCGCGGCACCGCCGGCTGTCCCCGAGGCGCCTTCGCCGGCACCCCAGGCGCCTGCCCCTCAGGCCCCTCAGGCCCCGGCCGCCGAGATGCCCGCTCCGCAGGCCCCCGCGCCAAGCGAGCAAGCCCCGTCGCCTGACGGGTCGGCGGGCACCGACGGCGCGGGAAACAGGGAAGACGCCGACCCCGCCGCGCCGAGGCCCGAAGAGAGCCAGGGCGAATCCGTCGTCCCCGCTCTGCCCGCCCCGCCGGTCGATGAAGCTACACCGGGCAAGACACCGGCCGACGTCAGCCAGTCCACGGTCACCATGCCGCCCGCCCGTGCCGACCATGGGCCGCAATCGGTGTCCGATCTTGCCGAAAGCCTGCTCGACGCGGTCGTCAACATCTCCACGTCGCAGCGCGTCGAACGGCCGGGCGGCGGCATTCCGCCCCTCGAAGCGCCGGAAGGCTCACCCCTCCAGGACTTCTTCGACGACCTCCTGCGCGGCGACGACAGCCCGTCGGGAAGCCGCGTCCAGTCGCTCGGCTCCGGATTCGTCATCGACCCGTCCGGCATCGTGGTCACCAACAACCACGTCATCCAGGACGCCGACGAGATCACAGTCAATTTCGCCGATGGCTCCAAGCTCGAAGCCGAACTCCTCGGCCGCGACCCGAAGACCGATCTCGCCGTCCTCAAGGTCGATGCCGGCAAGGAGCTTCCCTCCGTCGCGTTCGGCGATTCGGAAGAGATCCGGATCGGCGACTGGGTCATGGCGATCGGCAATCCGTTCGGCCTCGGCGGTTCTGTCTCCATCGGCATCGTCTCGGCGCGGGGCCGCAACATCAATGCCGGCCCCTACGACAATTTCATCCAGACCGACGCCGCCATCAATCGCGGCAATTCCGGCGGCCCGCTCTTCGACATGGACGGCGACGTCGTCGGCATCAACACCGCCATCATGTCGCCGACCGGCGGCTCCATCGGCATCGGCTTCTCGGTCCCTTCCAATCTCGCCGTCAATGTCGTCAACCAGTTGCGCGAATTCGGCGAGACCCGGCGCGGCTGGCTCGGCGTGCGCCTGTCGGCCGTCACCGACGATATCGCGAACGGCCTCGGAATCGGCGAGGCGAAAGGCGCGGTCGTCGTGGGCACGATCGACGGCGGCCCCTCCGTCGGCGTCCTGAAAGCCGGCGACGTGATCACGTCCTTCGATGGCAAGAGCGTCGAGACCTCGCGCGACCTTCCGCGCATCGTCGCCGAAACGCCGGTCGGCAAGGAAGTCGACGTCGAGATCCTGCGCAAGACCTCGCGCGACACCGACGCGGAGCCCGAAACCGTGCAGATCACGCTCGGACGCCTCGAGGACGGCGAACGCCAGATGGCCAGTGCGGATGGCGAACCGGGCGATGGCACGGCGGAGGGGAGCGGCGAAGCCGAACCGGACGGCGGCGAGAGCGAGGCGTCCCCCGAGACGGACGAGGCCGAACCGGTTCTCGGCCTGACGCTGGGTGCGATCGACGAGGCCGCCCGCCAGGCGTACGGTCTGGCCGAGGATGCGAGCGGCGTTCTCGTCACCGAGGTCGTCACCGGCTCGAACGCCGAGGAAAAGGGGATCGAGCCCGGCATGACTATCCGCGAGGTCGCCCAGGAAACCGTCTCCTCGGTCGAGGAGGTGGAAGAAAAGCTTGCCGACCTGCGCGAACGGGGCCGCCGCAACGCGCTCATGCTTTTGGCCGACCCCGGAGGCGACCTGCGCTTCGTGGTCCTGCCCCTCGACTGACCACGAGTTCCGGGCCTTTGGGCCTTTGGGTCTTCGGCAAGCGGCGCGGCATGATCGCCTCTGCCGGTCCGCGGACACGCGCCGCATGGTCCGGGCGTGCTTCCGCGCCTCCGGCACGCGCACCCGCGGTGCGCGCGTGCCATCGGAACGTCCGAACGCTTCGCCGACCACGTTCCGGTGGTGATAAAGATGCAAGGTTCAACGAGCCGGGTTTCTTTTTTTTCTTCAAGATATGTTCACGCGAATGCGAGCCCTGCGCGGCAAGGGTTTCGCACTCGCATGACGAGCGAGACGTGCTCCGCCGGTAACAGGCTGATCGACAAGATCTTTCTCGACAGTGCCCGCCATTGTGCGAAGCTTCGCAAACGGTCACACTCATCCGGACAGATCGAATGGCGTCAATATCTCGCCGGGCCGCAACGGCCTCGATCAACAGGGTTTTCGAAGGGACACGACTATCATGAAGCATCTTCTTCTCTCCGCCGCCGCCATCGCCATGCTGACCGCACCATCGCTCGCAGCCGACGTCGTCTATCAGGAGCCGATGATGGATTCCGCGCCGATGATGGACGTCATGCCCGTCGCATCCGGCTGGACCGGCCTCTATGTCGGTGTGCAGGGTGGTGGCGCCTTCAATCCGGAAGATCCGGACAATGTCACGCTGTCGCCGAACGGCTTCGCGTTCCAGGGGTCCGCGATCCAGCGCGCATTCGGAAGCAACTTTGATTCGAACTTCGATTCGAGCTTCATCGGCGGTGCGCACATCGGTTACGACTACCAGATCGATCAGATCGTCCTCGGTGTCGTTGCAGACCTCAACGCACTCGACGTGACGCGCTCCTCGAACGCCGACTCGAACACCCCGGCCTTCTACCGCACCAACCGCAACCTCGACTATCTCGGCACGGTCCGCGCTCGCGCCGGTTACCTCGTCACCCCGTCGGCCCTGGCCTACGCGACCGGTGGTCTGGCCTATGGCGAAGTCGACTATTCCTTCTCGACCAATTCGCCGGCAGCGCTGGGCAACAATCCGCGCGCGATCGTCAGCGAAGACGAGGACGATTTCGGCTACACCGTCGGTGGCGGCATGGAAGTCAAGTTCACCGAGAACATGTCGTTCGGTGCCGAATATCTCTACACCAATCTCGGCGGCAGCGGCTCGACCCGCCTTTCGGGCGGACCTTTCGCCGGCGGCGTGAACGGCTCGACCGATTTCGACGTCAACGACGATTTCGACTTCCACACGGTCACCGCGAAAATCTCCTACAAGTTCAACTAAGCCTCCTCCAGCTTGGATCGAACCGTGCGAAAACCGGTGCCGAAAGGCACCGGTTTTTTCGTGCGCGCGGTGCAAAACGCCCTATCGTGTCCGCATCGTCGAACATGAGGAGCGAGGCCAATGGAGAGTGTTCCCACCCGGATCGTGGACGAACGGAGGCTCGAGCTCGGCGAGGGGCCAAGCTACGATGCGCTGACCGACACGGCCGCCTGGTTCGATATTCTGGGGCGCACCCTTTACGAGATGCCACTCTCGACCGGCACGGTCACAGCCCACGCACTGCCGCGCATGGCGAGCGAGATCGCGGCCATCGACGCGACGCGCCAGCTTCTGGCCATGGAGGACGGGCTCTATATCAGGGACCGGGCGTCGGGCGCCCTCACCCTTCACCTGCCGCTCGAAGCGGACGATCCGAACACCCGCTCCAACGACGGCAACGTCCACCCGTCCGGCGCGCTCTGGGTCGGCACCATGGGCAAGGGCGCCGAGCGCGAAGCCGGCACTATCTATCATTATCGAAAGGGCGTCCTCACGCCGCTCTATCGCGACATCTCGATCCCCAACGCCATCGCCTTCACCGAGGACGGCCGCACAGGCTATTTCTGCGACACGGTGGTGAACAAGCTGATGCGGGTGGCGCTCGATCCGGCAACGGGCCTGCCGATCGCCGAGCCTGAGCTCTTCCACGACCAGACGCAGCATGAAGGAGGCCTCGACGGCGCTTGCGTCGCCAGGGACGGGACGCTCGTCATCGCCTGCTGGAGCGCCGGCAGCCTGCTTGTCCTCTCACCCTCCGGCGAGACGCTGCGCACGATCGAGGTTCCCTCGAGCCAGCCCACCTGCCCCGCCTTCATCGGCAGGAAGGCCGACCGGCTCCTCGTCACCACGGCCTGGGAACATATGACACCCGACCAACAGTCGACCGACGCCAGTGCCGGCATGACCTTCATTCTCGACATCGGCCTCGAAGGCCGCCACGTGCCGCAGGTCGTGATCGAATAGACGATCGGGTGGTCGCAAGAAGGGGCCGCGCTGAGACGTCGGGATCGAAGCGGCCCGTTCGAACGCGAAAAGCGCGCCCGGTTGCCCGGACGCGCTTTTTTTCGGTGGCCGATCGACGATCGGCTGTGAGCTTGCCGGATCAGCCCTCGTCGTTGGCCGACGACTTGCTCTCTTCGCCGGTCTCCTGATCGACGACCTTCATCGACAGGCGCACCTTGCCGCGCTCGTCGAAGCCCATCAGCTTGACCCAGACCTTCTGGCCTTCCTTGACGACGTCCGTCGTCTTGGCGACCCGGCCTTCACCGAGCTGCGAGATGTGCACGAGGCCATCGCGCGAGCCGAAGAAGTTGACGAAGGCGCCGAACTCGACGGTCTTCACGACCGTCCCCTCGTAGATCTCGCCGACTTCCGGCTCGGCCACGATCGAATGGATCCACTTGCGGGCCGCTTCGATCTCCTTGGCCGAGGAGGAGGCGATCTTGATCGTGCCCTCGTCGTCGATGTTGATCTTGGCGCCGGTCTTTTCGACGATCTCGCGGATGATCTTGCCGCCCGAACCGATCACGTCGCGGATCTTGTCGGTCGGGATCTGCATGACCTCGATGCGCGGGGCGAACTCGCCGAGTTCGGCGCGCGCCTCGCCCAGGGAATTGGCCATCTCGCCGAGAATGTGCAGACGTCCGCCACGGGCCTGGTCGAGGGCGATCTTCATGATCTCCTCGGTGATGCCCTGGATCTTGATGTCCATCTGCAGCGCGGTGATGCCTTCGTCGGTGCCGGCCACCTTGAAGTCCATGTCGCCGAGATGATCCTCGTCACCCAGAATATCCGACAGAACCGCATAGCGGTCGTCTTCCTTGATGAGCCCCATGGCGATGCCGGCCACCGGACGCTTCAGGGGAACGCCGGCATCCATGAACGCCAGCGAGGTGCCGCAGACCGTCGCCATCGAGGACGAACCGTTGGATTCGGTGATCTCGGAGACCGCGCGCAGCGTGTAGGGGAACTGCTCGGGCGCCGGCAGGACCGGACGGATCGCGCGCCAGGCGAGCTTTCCGTGGCCGATCTCGCGTCGGCCGGGCGAACCCATGCGGCCGGTCTCGCCGACCGAATAGGGCGGGAAGTTGTAATGGAGCAGGAAACGCTCCTTGTAGGTGCCGGTCAGGGCGTCGACGAACTGCTCGTCCTCGCCGGTCCCGAGAGTCGCCACCACCAGTGCCTGGGTCTCGCCGCGCGTGAACAGGGCCGAACCGTGGGTGCGCGGCAGGATGCCGGCCTCCGAGACGATCTGACGGACCGTGTCGAGCGAGCGCCCGTCGATGCGGCTCTTGGTGTCGAGGATGTTCCAGCGGACGATCTTGGCCTGCAGGCTCTTGAATACCGTGCCGACGTCCTGCTTGGAATGGGCCGGGTTCTCCTCGCCCTCGGGCAGGAAATGGCCCATCACCTTCTGCTTGGCGACGTCGACCGCGGCCGAGCGCTGCTGCTTGTCGGTGATCTTGTAGGCCTCGCGCAGATCGTTCTCGATGAGCGTCAGCATTTCGCCCTCGAGCGCGGAATGATCCGGCGCATTGTGCTCGCGCGGCTCCTTGGCGGCGACTTCCGCCAGCTTGATGATCGCCTCGATCACCGGCTGGAACGCGCGATGGCCGGCCATGACGGCGCCCAGCATGATCTCCTCGGACAGCTCGTGAGCCTCCGATTCCACCATCAGAACGGCGTCCTGCGTGCCCGCGACGATGAGGTCGAGACTGGACTCGGGCATCTCGTCCACATGCGGATTGATCTTGTATTCGCCGTTGATGTAGCCGACCCGCGCGCCGCCGATCGGACCCATGAAGGGCACGCCGGAAAGTGTCAGCGCAGCGGACGCCGCCACCATCGCGACCACGTCCGGATCGTTCTCCAGATCATGTTGCAGAACGGTGAGCACGACCTGCGTGTCGTTCTTGTAGCCCTCTGCGAACAGCGGACGGATCGGACGATCGATCAGCCGCGAGGTCAGCGTCTCCTTCTCGGAAGGACGTCCCTCGCGCTTGAAGAAGCCGCCGGGGATCTTGCCGGCCGCGAACGTCTTTTCCTGGTAGTTCACGGTCAGCGGAAAGAAGTCGAAGCCCGCCTTGGGCTGCTTTTCGGACACGACCGTCGCCATCACCACGGTCTCGCCATAGGTCGCGAGAACCGCGCCGTCGGCCTGCCGGGCGATCTTGCCGGTTTCGAGCGTCAGCCGGCGGCCGGCCCAGTCGATATCCACTTTGTGGGAATTGAACATGTGTTCTTGCCTTGTCTTGCAGGCGATCCGGGCCGGGGGCTCACGGCCCTCGCAAAGCTCCGGTGTCCCGCCGTCCGCACCGTTTCGCAAGCTCTTGCAAAGCTGACGAAACCGGTTCGGGCTCGGGTCATCGGGGTCGGATCGCACATCGGGTGCGAACCTTGATCCACGGGCAAGACGACGGAATGTTTCGGATCGGATGCGGACCCCTGCCCGCCGGAAACATTCGGCAATCCTGCCCCATGACATCAAAATTCATCGGGTTGTCCGGGCGCTGGCCGCTGCGGTGAGGCGATGGCAGGTCCGGACATGAAAACCGGCGGGCCTCGATGAAGAGGCCCGCCGGGATTGCACTATAGCGGAACTAGCGGCGAAGGCCAAGACGCTGGATCAGCGTCTGGTAGCGCGCTTCGTCGGTCTTCTTCACATAGTCGAGAAGCCGGCGACGGGTCGAGACCATCTTCAGGAGACCACGACGGGAGTGGTTGTCCTTCTTGTGGTCCTTGAAATGGTCGGTCAGATTGGTGATGCGCTCGGTCAGAAGCGCGACCTGAACTTCCGGCGAACCGGTATCGTTCTCCTTGGTCGCATATTCCTTCATGAGCTCGGCTTTGCGCTCGAGTGTAATCGACATCGGGTACCCCTTTCATTGTGCGTTGTGGGTCGTGCCGCCCGGGCCGGGATGTCGTCCAGCATGGGCCGTGAATCATGGTGCGGGCGCGAGCCGGCATCCTGATGGGGTGCCTATAGGCGAATTGCGGCGCGATTGATAGGGGGATCGGGCAGGCCGGATCGGCGGGCGGGCGGTTTCAAGGTCTCGGTCGTCCGGAAGGGTGCTTGGTGGATTCCTCGTCCGGTCGAATGTCGGAGGTCGTCGTCGTCGGGCCCTCGTTCCGCACGTTCGCCTTTGGCTTTGATCCGCGTTGGCATCGCCCTCATTCCCAACCCTCGCAACAGGAGGAGAGGCCCGGCGCCCTCGCCGTCACCACGTCCGATCCACGCCCCCATTCCAAACCCTCGTCATCCCGGGTCGAGCCCGGGATGACGAAACTGGGGGGGAAGGCTTGAAGACCGGCGGGCATTTCGTGGACTGAGCACCAGAACGGAACGCACCGCCTGAACACCGCACTCAGCGATCGGACGCCTCGTCTTCCTCATAGCCGCCTTCGTGCCACGCCGTCCCTGAGACGGAAAAGATCAGCGTCGCCGACCATGTCAGCACCATGAAGCCGCCGAGCGACTGGAACATGCCGATCAGCCGGAGCGGCCCGATCGTGTCGATATCGGTAAAGCCGAGGGTGACGAAATTGATGCCGGAGAAATAGATCAGGTCGGCCCACGTTCCGCGGTAGGAGCCCCCGAATGCGCCGAGCGCCTCGAACTGAAGGAGAAGGGCGAATACGCCCGCGAATGCGAGGATCTCGCTCGTATGGAGGGTGAGCAGCCCGACGAAGGTGAACAGCACCGCCTTGTGACCGGTGTGTTCCGCATGCGGCGTCATGCGAAGGATCCACAGCATGCCGAAATGATGCGCGGTGCCGAGCGCGACGATCAGGGCGAACCCAATGATAAAAGCAATGAATGTCATAACAGCTTAGTTTCTGCACCCCTGCGAAAAGGCAAGGGACAAGGCGCGTCGCGCCGGACATTTTCGCCAGCCGGCAAATCCCGACCCCGACGCCCGTCGGGCAAATTCGCCACGACCGGCGATCACTCCTCGCAGCATCCGGCGTTCGGCTGGTTCGGTGCGGCGCGCAGGCGGCCTTCACGTCAGGCATGACAGGGCCTTGCGCCATACGCGTTCGTGAAGCGTTTCGGAACCGTTCCACGCGACGCGACGCGCGCTGGAATCGGCCGGATGGAACCCTTCATTAAAAATCGGAAAGCTTGACCGGCGCGCATGCTGGACCGGGAACATCGCGAACGGATTGCACGTTTAGGTCCTCGAAGCCGCCGGACGGGTGCGGCGATAAAGGAGTAACGGCCATGGTCGACAAGAACGAGATCAAGGGTGGAGCCAAGGAAGCCGGCGGCAAGCTTAAGGAAGCGGTCGGTTCGGCGCTCGGCAACGAGAAGATGGAAGCCGAAGGCAAGGCGGATCAGCTCGAAGGCAAGACCCAGAAGAATTACGGCAAGGTCAAGGATGCGGTCACCGATCAGACCCGGTGACCCGTCTCACCTCCGGATATTGTGAAGAGTGCGGGCCGTCCTGAAAAGGGCGGCCTTTTCGCTTGGGGGAGAGGGTTCGCACAGGTCGCCCCACCGGCATAAGCCTCTGGCGCTCTTGCGAAACGTTCTAAATCGAATAATCTGAGAACGATCAGGTTTCGGCTCGCGTGCCGTCTTTCCAGCCTTCCGGACATCGTCCGGCGGATGACCGGAAGGACGGATTCGACGCGTTCATCACGAAAAAAGGAGCGGCCGATGGTCTCTTTCACCCTCAATGGCCAGGAACGCAGTTTCGACGGCGACCCCGACACGCCGCTTCTGTGGGTCATCCGCGACGCGGAGAAGCTCACCGGCACGAAATATGGCTGTGGCATCGCCCAGTGCGGCGCCTGCACGGTTCATGTCGACGGCATGACGCGGCGCTCCTGCATCACGCCGGTCTCGACGCTCGAAGGCTCGTCCGTCACCACCATCGAAGGCCTCGAAGGGCCCGAGGCGAAGGCCGTCCAGGCCGCGTGGACCGCGATCGACGTGCCCCAGTGCGGCTACTGCCAGTCCGGCCAGATCATGTCCGCCGTTTCGCTCCTGCAGATGAACCCGACGCCCAGCGATGCCGACATCGACGGCGCCATGGCCGGCAATATCTGCCGGTGCGCGACCTACCAGCGCATTCGGCAAGCCATCCACGACGCATCCGACACGATGGAGGGCTGAGCCCATGGGCATTCACGACCTGACACCCGCAAGCATTCGCCCGAGCCGCCGCGCCTTCCTCACCGGCGCCGGTCTCGTCATCGGCATGACGCTCGCCCCCAAAGGTTTTGCCCGGGCCGAGGATCTCGGCGCGATCCAGGCCGACGTCCAGAACGAAGCGGCGGCTGCGTTCAACGCCTTCGTGCGCATCGCTCCCGATTCCACCGTCACGGTCCTGTCCAAGCATATCGAGTTCGGCCAGGGTCCCTATACCGGCCTGACGACGCTCGTCGCCGAGGAACTCGACGCCGACTGGAGCCAGATGCGCGTCGAGGCGGCCCCGGCCGACGACGATATCTACAAGAATCTCGCATTCGGGCTGCAGGGCACCGGCGGATCGACCGCCATCGCCAATTCCTACGAGCAGATGCGCAAGGCCGGTGCGACGGCGAGAGCCATGCTCGTCGCGGCCGCCGCCGACGAATGGGGCGTGCCGAGCGAGGAGATCGCCGTGTCGAACGGCACGATCAGCCACAAGGCCTCCGGCAAGAGCTCCGATTTCGGCTCGCTCGCGTCGAAAGCCGCGACGATGGACGTGCCGTCCGAGCCGGCCCTGAAGGATCCGAAGAATTTCGTCCTCATCGGCAAGGATCGCCCGAAACTCGATACGCCGGCCAAGGTCGACGGCACGGCGATCTTCACCCTCGACATCCAGCTCGACGGCATGCTCGTCGCCGTGGTCGCCCACCCCGAACATTTCGGCGCGACCGTCGCGCGCTTCGACGACACGCGGGCACGGCAGGTGCCCGGCGTCGTCGATGTCAAGCAGATCCCGCAAGGCATCGCCGTCTACGGCGAGAACACCTTCGCCGCCCTCAAGGGCCGGTCGATGCTCGACGTCGAGTGGGACCTGTCGCAAGCCGAGACCCGGTCGAGCGAGGAAATCTTCGAGGACTATATCGCACGGGCCAAAAGCGACGAGGCGATCGAAGCTGCCAACCAGGGCGATGTCGCCGCCAATCTCAACCAGGACGGACTGCGGACCATCGAAGCCACGATGCGCTTCCCGTTCCTGGCGCACGCCCCCATGGAGCCGCTCGACGCGGTTCTCGTGAGGCGCGAGGACGGCTCGATCGACTGCTATAACGGCGCGCAGTTCCCCGGCCAGGACAAGGCCGCGATCTCTGACGTCTGCGGCGTCGATCCCGCGAACGTGCGCGTCAACACGCAATATGCCGGCGGCTCGTTCGGACGCCGCGCCCAGTTCGGTTCGCCCTACATGCGCGAGGCGGCCGAGGTCTTCAAGGCGTCCGGCATGACCCGTCCGGTCAAGCACATGTGGACGCGCGAGGACGATATTCGCGGCGGTTTCTACCGTCCGATCTACGTCCATACGCTGAAGGGCGCACTCGATGCCGAAGGCAACATCGTCGCCTGGGACCAGGCGATCGTCGGCCAGTCGATCATGAACAAGGACGATATCGATTCGACCAGCGTCGAAGGCGCGTCCGACAGCCCGTACCAGATCGAGAATCGCCGCGTCATGTCGGTCAATACCGGCCTGCCGGTGCCGATCCTGTGGTGGCGCTCGGTGGGTCACACCCATACCGCGTTCGCGGTTGAGACCTTCCTCGACCAGCTTCTGGAAGAAGGCGGCAAGGATCCCGTCGAGGGGCGTCTGGCCCTCCTGCCCAAGGGATCGCGCGAGCGCGGCGTGCTGGTGAAAGTCGCCGAAATGGCCGGCTTCAAGGGCGGAACGCCCCCCGAGGGGCGGGCTTGGGGCGTCGCGGTCCACAAGAGCTTTTCGACCTATGTGGCCGAGATCGCCGAGGTCTCGATCGGCGAGGACGGCGGACCGACGGTGCATCGGGTCTGGTGTGCGGTCGATTGCGGCGTCGCGGTGAACCCGAACATCATCAAGGCGCAGATGGAAGGCGGCATCGGCTACGGTCTGGGCGCGATCCTTTACGACGAGATCGCGCTCGGTGAAGGCGGCGGCGTCGTCCAGTCGAACTTCCACGACTATCGCTCGCTGCGCATTTCCGAAATGCCCGAGGTTCAGGTCGCGGTCATCGCCTCGAGCCAACCGCCCACCGGCGTCGGTGAACCCGGCGTTCCGCCGATCGGACCGGCGGTCGCCAATGCGTGGCGCCGGCTGACCGGCCAGGCGGTCGAGCGGCTTCCGATCGTGCCTGCCAGGAGCGCGGGTGCCTGAGGCGCGGACGATCTCTTCAGTTTGGCCGGCCATGCCGCAAGGCGTGGCCGGTATTCCATTCAAGGACGAATTCTCCCCCTCGAGAATTCCTATGCTTAAAGCGAGTGCCGCCGTGACTTCCAAGCTTCGAAACGGCCTTGCCGGCCTCCTTCTCACCCTTGCCGCGACCCATCTCGGCGCGCCGACGCCCGCTCACGCGCAGAACCGCAATCCGGCGACGGGCGAAGCCTCCCGGCCCATCGAACAGCCGGAAGCCCCCGTGGGCCTGAAATCCGTCGCCGATTTCGACGTCATCACCGACGAAGCCGAGCGTTCGGTGGCGATCTTCGAGGAGACCGGCAAGGTCCTTCAGCATCCACGCTGCGTGAACTGCCATCCGGCCGGCAATTCGCCGCTGCAGAACATGGAGATGAACCCGCATCAGCCACCGGTTCAGCGGGGCGACGCCAATTTCGGCGTGCCCGGCATGATGTGCAACACCTGCCATGGCCCGGAGAACGCGGCCGTGATCGGCCAGAGCGAAGACATCAAGTCGATCCCCGGCAATCCGAACTGGCACCTGGCGCCGATCGAAATGGCCTGGGAGGGCAAGTCGCTCGCCGAGATCTGCGTGCAGATCAAGGACCAGAACCGCAATGGCGGCCTCGACCTCGCAGCCCTCGTCGAGCACATGGCCGAAGACGATCTCGTCGGCTGGGGCTGGAATCCGGGCGAAGGCCGCGAGCCCGTTCCCGGCACGCAGGAAGAGTTCGGCGCACTCTACGAAGCCTGGGCCGCGACCGGCGCCCATTGCCCGCAGGAATAGATCTCCGGCGCGGGAGGGTCTGGCGCTGCATTCTTCGTTCGACGCTTGCGCCCTTAATGACCGCCCGTCGCCTCTTCGATGGACACAAGAAAACGCCCGCGCCGGTTCTGCCGGCGCGGGCGTTTTCATATCCGACCCGCGATCCTGCCTCGCCTACTGGTCGGAGCCGCCTCGACCGTCGCCGGGGCTCGTCAGGGGCGCGCTGTTCTGGCGGGCGGGGGAGCCGCGTTCGGGCGGGGCGTCGGCCCGCTCGTAGATCGCTCTGCCGCCGGAATAGGTGGCGACGGTCGCGCGTTCGTCGCCGAGTGTCATGAGGGCGAAGAGCTCTTCCTCGAGCGTTTCCACGCGCTCCATGCGCCGCACGAGAGGGCGCGTCGCGCGGCTGTCGAGAACCGTGATGTCGGCTTCGAGGCCGGGCGCGAGCGTCCCGACGACATGGGAAAGACCCATGGCCTGCGCATTGCCGGCACTTGCCAGATGAAATGCCTCGAAGGCGGGAAGCTTCTGGCCGCGCAGGGCCAGCACCTTGTAGCCCTCGGCAAGGGTCCGCAGCATCGAATAGCTGGTGCCGCCGCCGATATCGGTCGCGATGCCGATGCGAACGCCGGCCGCGCCGAGGGCGTTTCGGTCGAACAGACCGGAGCCCAGGAAGAGGTTCGACGTCGGGCAGAAGATCGCCGAGGCTCCGCCCTCCCCGAGCGCACGACGTTCGCGCAGGTTCAGATGGATGCAATGGCCGAGGAGCGCGCGCGGCCGCACCAGCCCGAAGCGTTCGTAGACGGCGGTATAGTCGGCATCGTGCGGGAAGAGCTGTGCCACATAGTCGAGTTCGGCGGCGTTCTCGGACAGATGGGTCTGGATCGGCAGGTCGGGATAGTCGCGCGCGAGCGCCCCGGCGACCTCGAGCTGCGCCTCGCTTGAGGTCGGCGCGAAACGGGGCGTGATCGCGACCTCGAGCCGGCCCTCGCCATGCCAGCGCTCGATCGCCGCCTTCGTCTCGTCATGGGCCCGCTGGGGCGTGTCGATCAGCGCGTCCGGCGCGCCGCGATCCATCATCACCTTGCCGGCCAGCATGCGAAGCCCGCGCCGTCCCGCCTCGCCCAGAAACGCGTCGACGCTGGCCGGATGGGTCGTGCAGTAGACCGAACCGCTCGTCGTCCCGTTGGCGGCCAGCGTGTCGAGAAGCCAGCGCGAGGCATCGGAGGCGACGCGGGGGCTTGAATAGCGTGTCTCTTCGGGAAACGTGTATCGCTGCAGCCATTCGAGCAGCTCGGCGCCGTAGGAAGCGATCACCTGGGTCTGGGGCAGGTGGAGATGCGGATCGATGAAGCCCGCCATGATCAGATGCGGATGGTGGTTGACGACCGGGAACCCCGGCTGCAGAGCATCCAGCATCGCCTGCGCCTCGCCCACCGCCTCGATCAGCCCGTCGCGCACGAGAACGAGACCGTCGGAATGGAAGCGGACTGCCCGTTCGCCCTCCTGCGCCGGATCGCCGGCAAATGAGAGGACCCGTCCGCGCAGGGCGAGGGTCCGGCCCTTGGAGGCGACCGGCGTGATGGGGATGCTCATGGATTGCTCGCCACGCGTTGCAGACCGTTCTGTCCCAGTCGTACACCCTCGCCCGCCGCCAGCCAACGTGCCAGGATTCGGCGTTCCGCAGGGTCCATGGCGGTGACGTTGCCCGGCGGCATGGCATGGCTGCGCACCGCCTGACGCTCGATCGCGGAAGCGAAATGCACGATGTCGTCGCGGGTTTCCAGGGTGACCGCCTTCGGAGCGTGACCGATCCCCGGCCAGAGCGGTTCGCGCGCATGGCACATGGAACAGCGCGACAGGATCACCCCTTCCGCATCGTCGAGAAGCGGGGACGCGGCAAGCGCGACCTGCGGGTCCTTCGTCCATTCGCGTGCGGTCTCTTCGGCCGGTTCGGCCCGCCAGCCGGGCGCGCCCGACAGGGTGATGATGATGGCAAAGAGAAAGGCGGCAGCGCCCCAGCACCACCACAGGCGCTTTCCCGTGGCGTGCTCGGTGTTGAAATAGTGCCGCACGAGCGCCCCGATCAGGAGCACAAGCCCGGCGATCGCCCAGTTCCATTCGGTGGCGAACGCCAACGGGTAATGGTTGGACAGCATGAGGAAGATGACGGGCAACGTCAGGTAATTGTTGTGCAGCGAGCGCTGCTTCGCCGCCTTGCCGAGGGACGGGTCCGGCGTCCGGCCCGCCTTCAGGTCGTTCACCACGATCGTCTGGTTGGGAATGATCAGAAAGAACACGTTGGCGCTCATGATCGTCGCGATCATCGCGCCGGTATGGAGCATGGCGCCGCGGCCCGAAAACACCTGCGAAAAGCCCCAGCTCGCCGCCACCACGTAGACGAACAACGCGGCGAGCAGCCATGTGTCGTTGGTCCTCAGGGGCGATTTGCACAGGCCGTCATAGACCAGCCAGCCGAGCGCCAGGCCGCCGATGCCGATGAGGCTGGCGCCCCAGACCGGCAGATCGGCCTTCGCCGGATCGATCAGGTAGAGTTCGGCCCCCAGATAATAGACGAGGAACAGAAGCGCGGCGCCCGACAGCCAGGTGGCGTAGCTCTCCCATTTGAACCAGGTGAGATCCTCCGGCATCTCGTCGGGCGCGATCGTGAATTTCCGCATGTTGTAGAAGCCGCCGCCATGCACCTGCCAGGCCTCGCCCGACACGCCCTCGGGCAACCGGCGCGGCTTTCGAAGGCCGAGATCGAGCGCGATGAAATAGAAGGACGATCCGATCCAGGCGATCGCGGTGACGACGTGCACCCAGCGCACCGCGAACTGCAGCCATTCGGAGAAGTAGATCCACATGGGCAGGTTCCTTAGGCTGCAAGGCTGGAGCGCCGGGCGAAAACGTTAAATCCGGTTTTTCGATCGACCCGGCGCGCCAAGCAGTCAACCCACAGTCTCAGGCGATGCTGAGTTTTCGCCTGGAGCCGTAGGCATTTTTTTGGCTGCGAGCGGTTCGTCATCCTCGGGCTTTATCCCGAGGATCCAATGATGCTGCAGTTGCCCCCGTCTGACTGCGCCGGGGGCCTTGGTGCATCACGAGGGACGACGCCGGAAGCTGCGTTCGGTCCTCCATCATCCTCGGGACGGGGCCAGAGGATGACGGAGGCGAGAGTTGAAGCTCCCGCCAATCCCATCAGCCGCCTGCGGATCAGGGACCTGTCGGCGGCGTCAGGCCAGTCTTGTCAGCTCTTCACGCCTTCGACATACCAGTCCATCTTCAGGAGATCTTCCTCCGAAAGGGTCTCGCCTTCGGGAACGCGGACTTCGCCGGACTGGTCGGTGATCGGGCCGGTGAAGACCTCGTAGGTCCCGGCCTTGGTGTCGTCATAGACCTTCTGCGCGGCCTCCTTGACGTCCTCGGGCATCTTGTCGCTGAACGGCGACATGACGACCTCGCCGTCCGCCATGCCGAGCCATACATTGTCCGCTTCCCAGGAGCCGTCGAGAACCGCTTCGACGCGCTTGACGTAATAGGGGCACCAATCGTCGACGATCGCGGTCATGTGCGCGTTCGGCGCGAAGCTCGACATGTCGGACGCCTGGCCGAAGGCGATCGCGCCGGCCTTCTCTGCGGCCTGCAGCGGCGCGGGCGAATCGGTGTGCTGGGTGATGACGTCGGCGCCCTGGCTCAGCAGCGCGTTGGCCGCGTCCGCCTCCTTGGCGGGATCGTACCAGGAGTTCACCCAGACGACCTGGGTCTCGAAGTCCGGATTCACCTTCTTGGCCGCCAGCGTGAAGGCGTTGATGCCCATCACGACTTCCGGGATCGGGAAGGAGGCGATGTAGCCGGCCTTGCCGCTTTCCGACATCTTGCCGGCGATGGTGCCGAGGACCGCGCGGCCCTGGTAGAACTTGGCGTTGTAGAGGCTCATATTGTCGGAGCCGGTCTGGTAGCCGGTCGCATGCTCGAACTTCACGTCCGGAAACTGCTTGGCGACCTTGATGGTCGGGTTCATGAAGCCGAAGGAGGTGGTGAAGACGATGTCCGCGCCATCCTGAGCGAGCTGTCGGATGACGCGCTCGGAATCGGGGCCCTCGGCGACATTTTCCACGAATGTCGTCTCGACCTTGTCGCCGAGCTGCTCGACCATGCACTTGCGCGCTTCGTCGTGGGCGTAGGTCCAGCCGAAATCACCGACCGGGCCGACATAGACGAAGGCGGCCTTGACCTTGTCCTTGGCGCCGGAATCCTGGGCGAAGGAGGCCGGGATCGCAAGGCTTGCGGCGGCGAAGGTGGCGGCCGAAAGAAGCCGGCGCTTGGTGAGTTTGAACATTTGGATACTCCTGTGGGACGGGACGGGGTGTCAGGCGGTCGCCCGGAAGGACTTGCCGAGGCAGGCGGGCGCGTTGGCATCGCCCTTGCGGGCGAAGGAGATGATGGCGAGGACCGCGATCGTTGCCAGATAGGGAAGCGCGGCGAGGAATTCGGGCGCGAACATGTTGAAGCCCGCAGCCTTGGCCTGAAGCTCCATGGTGATGACGAGGCCGAACAGATAGGCCCCCAGCAGCAGGCGGCCGGGCTTCCAGGATGCGAAGACGACGAGCGCGATGGCGATCCAGCCGCGGCCCGCGGTCAGCCGCTCGGCCCACATGGGCGTCAGGACGAGCGAATAATAGCAGCCGGCAAGCCCCGCCATCGCCCCGCCGAAGAGGACGGCGAGATAGCGGATCTTCAGCACCGGATAGCCGATCGCATGGGCCGCCTCGTCGCTTTCGCCGACCGCGCGCAGAACGAGGCCGCGGCGCGAATGCCGGAGGAACCACCAGACGGCGAGCGTCAGGGCGAGCCCCAGATAGACCAGCGGCGAATGGCCGAAGACGAGCCGCATCAGCGGATCGTCGAACGCGAAGAGCGGCCCGAGCGTCGCGGTGGTGATGCCGACGAAGGGCGCCCCGATCAGCGCCGATACGCCGGTGCCGAAGATGGTGAGGGCAAGGCCCGTGGCGACCTGGTTCGCCATCAGCGAAAGCGTCAGGACCGCGAACACCAGCGAGACCAGCGCTCCGGCGCAAAGCGCCGCGAGCGCGCCGAAGGTCGGCACGCCGGTGACGTAGGCGACCGCGAAGCCTGTGACCGCGCCGATGAGCATCATGCCCTCGACACCGAGATTGAGAACGCCGGACTTCTCCACGACGAGTTCGCCGAGGGCGGCGATCAGGAGCGGGGTCGCGGCACCCGCCACGGTCATCAGGATGGCGACGAGGAGATCGAGAGTCATGCGCGCGATGCCTGCGGTCTGGCGGCCGTCGTCCGCTTCAACCGATAGGAAGCCAGGATATCGACGCCGAGAAGGAAGAAGAGCATCAGCGCCTGGAACACGCCGGCGGCGGCATTGGGCAGGCCGATCGCCGTCTGCGCGTTCTCGCCGCCGACATAGGTGAGTGCCAGAACGAGGCTGGCGGCGAGAATTCCGATCGGGTTCAAGCGCCCGAGAAAGGCGACGATGATCGCGGTGTAGCCGTATCCGGTCGGAAACTGGGGCACCATCTGGCCGAAGGGGCCCGACGCTTCCAGAATGCCGGCGAGCCCGGCCATGCCACCGCCGATGAGAAGCGCGAGCCAGATGGTGGAGCTTCCCGAAAAGCCGGCAAAGCGCGCAGCCTTCGGGCTGGCGCCCACGGTGCGCACCTGAAAGCCGACGATGGTGCGCGCCATCAGGGCCCAGGCCGTGAGGGCGAGCGCCACGGCGATCGGCACGCCGTAATGGACGAGCGTGCCGGGCACCACCATGGGCAGGGTCTGATCGGAGGTGAACATGGCCGTCTGCGGGAAGTTGAAGCCCATCGGGTCCTTCCAGGGCCCGCGCATCAGGTAATAGAGTAGCTGGATCGCGACATAGTTCAGCATCAGCGAGGACAGGATCTCGTTGACCCCGAGCTTCACCCGCAGAAACGCCGGCACCGCCGCATAGGCCATGCCACCCAGAATGCCGGCGAGGAGCATCACCGGCAGGATCCATGATCCCGCAAGATCGAGGGTGTGGAGCGCGACCCAGGTTCCCCCGAGGCCGCCGAGAATGTACTGGCCCTCCGCGCCGATGTTCCACACATTGGCGCGAAAGCCGATGGCGAGACCGGTCGCGATGATGGCGAGCGGCGCGGCCTTCACCAGAAGGTCCTGCCAGCGATAGGGGTTCAGGAGCGGCGCGACGAAGATCTCGTAGACGGCCGAGAACCCGTTATGGCCAAGCAGCGTGAAGAGGATCGCGCCGGTGAGAAGCGCGCCGAAGACCGCGATGACGGGCGCGGCGAGACTGGCCTTGCGGCTGACGTCCGCCCGCGGCTCGAGCGTGTAACCCATCATGCCGCCCTGTCCGTGCCGGAAACCTGCCTTGCATCGATGCCGTCCTCGCCGTGGACGCCGCCCATCAGGAGGCCCACCGTCTCGATCGAGACCGTCTTCACGTCCATCGCCTGCGACAGCGCCCCGCCATTGATGACGGCGAGCCGATCCGACAGCTGGAGAAGCTCGTCGAGATCCTGGCTGACGACGAGAATGGCGGCGCCTTCGGCGGCCAGGTCGATCATCGCCTGGCGGATGAATCCGGCCGCCCCCGCATCGACGCCCCATGTCGGCTGCGAGACGATGAAGACGGCGGGGCCGGTCATGATCTCGCGGCCGACGACGAACTTCTGCAGGTTGCCGCCGGACAGGCTGGCCGCGCGCGCCTTTGTTCCGGTGGCCCGCACGGAAAAGGCCTCGATGACGGAGCGTGCATATGCCCTCGCCTTGCCCGGGCGCAGGAAGCCGCCGGCGGCGAGTTGCCTTGGTCCGCGCGCCGAAAGCAGCGTGTTCTCGGCAAGCGACATGGCGCCGACCGCGGCGTGGCCGTTGCGCTCCTCGGGCAAGGCGGCAAGACCCTTTTGGCGCCGTCCGGTGACACCGAGCCGCGACAGGTCCTCGCCATCCAGAAGGATCGCGCCGGAAGCTCCGTGCAGCCTCTCGCCGGACAGGACCGAGATCAGCTCGTTCTGGCCGTTGCCGGCAACGCCTGCAATGCCGAGGATTTCGCCGGCCCGGATGGAAAAGGAAACGTCCTTGAGACTGGTGCCGAAGGGGGGCTCGCCGGGCGCCGAGAGGTTGCGGACGACGAACCGCTCGCGTCCGGCCGTGCCGTCGGCCTTCTGCGACAGATCCTTCAGCGATCCGCCAATCATCATCTCGGCCATGGACCGGGCGGTTTCCTCGGCAGGATCGCAGGTCGCGACCACCTTGCCGGCGCGCAGGATCGTCGCCGTGTCGCACAGCGCCTTGATCTCGGACAGCTTGTGGGAAATGTAGAGGATCGAGCAGCCCTCGGACTTCAAGGTGCGCAGGGTCTCGAACAGGCGATCGACCTCCTGGGGCGTCAGAACCGATGTCGGCTCGTCCATGATGAGCAGCCTGGGGTTCTGGATCAGGGCCCGCACGATCTCGATGCGCTGGCGCTCGCCGACCGACAGGGTGTGGACGACGCGGTGCGGATCGAGGGAGAGGCCGTAGGTCTTCAGCACCGCGCGAACCCGCGCTTCCAGTTCCCGGTTCGGCGGCGGCCTGTCCATGCCGAGCGCGATGTTTTCCAAGACCGTCATCGCCTCGAACAGCGAGAAATGCTGGAACACCATGCCGATGCCGAGCGCGCGCGCCTCGTTGGGCGAACCGATCGCGACGGTCCGGCCGTCGAAGGAGACGGTGCCCTCGTCGGCGTGCTGAACGCCGTAGATGATCTTGACCAGGGTCGACTTGCCGGCGCCGTTCTCGCCGAGAAGAGCGTGAATCTCACCGGGCGCCACGGCGAACGAAACGTCCTCGTTGGCGATCACGCCGGGAAAGCGCTTGGTGATGCCGGAGAGCTCGAGGCGCGGCGTCATGGAATGCGGGGTATCCCTGGAAGTTGCGTCGTCTTATTATGGCATTACAAAGGAGCGTCTGCCAAGCGAACGGGCAGTGTTTTCTGATGGTATGAAAGAAGGCACGTGCACAGTTCCGCGGCGGTCAGGGCGGCGATCACCGCAGGCCGCTTGTCGCGCAGGGCCGAGCCGCCCAGCGGCAGCGTCAGCCGCGCCAGATCGGCCTTCCGGCCAAGTTCGCCCAGATAGGAGCCGAACCGGGCACGCTTCGTCGCCGAGCCGATCATGCCGACATAGGCGGCGTCACGGCGCTCGAGCGCGGCGGCGGCGATGAGAAAATCGAGCGCATGGTCGTGGGTCATGACGACGAAGGCGGAGCCGGGAGGCGCGGCGGCGACCAGCGATTCGGGCATGGCGGCGGCGATCGTCCGGATGGTTTCGGGGACGGCGGCGAGCGCGTGCGCGCGCGAATCGATCAGCGTCGTCTGCAGCGGCAGCGGCGCGAGCGCCGCGGCCAGCGCCGAGCCGGTATGGCCCGCCCCGAACAGATAGACCGAGGCCTGCGCGGCGCGGGCGGCCTCGGCGTCCCGCGCCTTGCGCTCGGCAAGCGCCTCCGTCACCCGCTCGAAGAGGAGTTCGACCCGTCCCCCGCAGCACTGGCCGATGCGCGGCCCGAGGGCGATCGAACGCGTCTCCCGCACCGCACCGCTCTTCAGCATATGCCGCGCCAGATCGATCGCGTCGAATTCGAGGCGCCCGCCGCCGATCGTGCCGCGCTGGCCCGCCTCGGTGACTTCGAGCGTCGCGCCCGCTTCCCGCGGGGTCGACCCCTCCGCCGTCAGAACCGTCACGAGAATGCCGAAAGGTGCAACCAAGAGCGCGCGCCGTCTTGCTGGATCGATGGGCCGGGAAAGGTGGGCCGGAAACGGCCAGCCGTCGAAATGGCGGCGGCAGGCGCTTCAACTTCGCGCGTTCGCATGTCCGTGGCAAGACGGGACGGCGGACCGGGCGGAACCGGTCGATCGATCCGACCGGCTGGTCCGTCAGGGGCGGGCATCGGCTTGCGCGCGCACGCCGCGGCGGTTCCTGGCGGAGGACTCGTAATAGCTGCGCTTGGCCTCGTACATGAATTCGTCCGCCCGCTGCACCGCATCCTCCAGGCGTTCGTCCTTCTCGCAGACGGCCAGTCCCATGGCGAAGGAAAGCCTGGCGCCGGGGTAGAACTTGTTGTTGATCGCGACGAGCTTCTCGATCTGGCGCATCAGTGTCGTGCCGTCCTTCTCGCCCGTTGCAGGCATCAGGACGACGAACTCGTCGCCGCCGATCCGGGCGGCCTGCTGGGGCGCGGAAACGGCCTCGCGCAGCACCTCGCCCGCCCGGCGAAGCAGCATGTCGCCGGCGGCGTGGCCGAGCTTGTCGTTGACCGGCTTCAACCCGTTGAGATCGGCGACGATCACGGTGACCGGATGCGGGCCGCAGCGCTCGAGCCGCTGCAGCTCGTCGTCGAAGAAGGAGCGGTTGCGCAACCCCGTCAGGACGTCGTGCTTGCCGAGATATTCGAGATAGGCCTCGGCTTTCTTTCGGGCCGTGATGTCGGTCAGCGCGACCTGCGTCAAGGACCAGTCGCGCTCGTGGCCCGGGAAGACGGAAAACTGCATGTGGACGTGCAGGGCCGAGCCGGTCAGATCGTAATTGATGACCTCGCGGGTGTGGAACAGCTCGCCCTCCCACAGCTTGATGAGCTGTTCCTTGAAATGGGGCCGCATGTCGTCCCGGAAGACTTCGTTCAAACGCGCAAGCAGCTCCGACTTCGAGGAGGCCTTGAAGAGTTCGATCGTGTGCCGGTTGACGTCGACGACCTTGATCTCGCGCATGCAGCGCTCGACGAATTCGGGATGGACGTCGACGAAGGTCCGGAAGTCGCTGACGCCGCGTGCCTTGACGTCCTCCAGCAGCTCGCGGATCTTGCTGAAATCCTCGACCCAGAGCGAAACCGGCGAATGCTCGAACAGGCCGCGCGAGAAGGCTTCGCTCTCGCCGAGCCGCCGCAGGCTTTCCTCGCGATCCGACACGTCCTCCGTCGAGACGAGAACGCGTTTCCAGTCATGCTCGTGGCCCGGCATGATCCGCCCCTTGACCTGGATGTCCAGGGGTTCTCGATCCAGCGTGTAGTTGACGGCGAGACTGACGAAACCGTTGTCGCCGCGATACAGCTGGCACAACTCCCCCTTCAGCGTGCCGAACATGTTGCCCGAGAACACGATGTCGAGATTGTCCTGGAGCACGGCGAGCGAGGGGGCGGCGAGCAGCGACAGCGTGCGCGCGTTGACGTCGAGGATCCTGATGGCGCGCGCGGCCTCTTTGAGAAGGCCGGGCCGGGCGGCCAGATGGGCGTCGAGATCCTCGACCCCTTCGCGGCGCCAGGTGTCGATGAGTGCCTTGACGCCGCTCCAGTCCTCCAGCCAGAGCGGGACCGGCGCATGGGCGAAGGTGCTGTCGGCGTGGCGAACCCTCGGTTCCCCACGTTCCTGGCTCGAAGGCGATGCAACCGTATGCGTCATCGAAATGCCTTTTGAGATCGTCGCTTGCGTATTGAAGAACGAGACCCTTCGGAATGTTCCCCTCCGCAAGCCAGGCAAGGCTACCGGTTCTGACCTGATGTCACAACAACGCACACGCCGGCCGTGCAACGGCGTTCGCGCAAAGACCATGAAAAAGGCGACCCGCAGGTCGCCTCTTCCGATTGAAGGAACGCAACCGGACGCCGGTTTGCGCGGGATGGCGGAACGAGGTTTCAGGCCGCCTTCTTGAGCTTTGCGTCGGCGGGAAGCTCGATATCGACTTCGAGCGTCGAGACCGTGGCGCCCTTGTCCATCTTGACCATGACCTTTTCGCCATCGACCGAGATATGCTTGGCGATCACCTGGATGATCTCCTCGCGAAGCAGGGCGATCAGGTCCGACTGGCCGTCGTTGAGGCGCTCGTGGGCAAGGAGAATCTGGAGGCGTTCCCTCGCGAGTGGCGCCGATTCGCGCTTCTGGAAAAAGTTGAAGAGGTTCATGCGGCCCTCCGACCGAAGAACTTGCCGAACAGACCGCGCTTCTCGCCCGGGATGGACATCGCGATCTCTTCGCCGCAAAGACGGCGCGCCGCGTTCTGATAGGCGATCGACGGTGCGGAATTGTTGTCCGACATCGTCACCGGCGTACCGAGGTTCGATGCGCGCAGCACTTCGAGGCTTTCCGGAATGATGCCCAGAAGCGGGATCGAGAGAATGTCGAGAACGTCCTCGACCTTCAGCATGTCGCCGCGCTCGGCGCGGTTGTGGTCGTAGCGGGTGAGCAGCAGATGCTTCTCGATCCGCTCGCCGTTCTCGGCCTTCATGGTCTTCGAATCGAGAAGGCCGATGATCCTATCGGAATCGCGGACCGAGGAGACTTCGGGATTCGTGACGACGACCGCGATGTCGGCATGGCGCATGGCCAGGGTGGCACCGCGCTCGATGCCGGCCGGGCTGTCGCAGATGATCCAGTCGAACTCCTTCTTGAGCTCTTCCATGACCTTCTGGACGCCCTCGGCGGTGAGGTTGTCCTTGTCGCGGGTCTGCGACGCCGGCAGCAGGAACAGCGTATCGCAACGCTTGTCGCGGATGAGGGCCTGGGGAAGCTTGGCATCGCCCTGGACCACATTGATGAGATCGAAGACGACGCGGCGCTCGGCGCCCATCACCAGATCGAGATTGCGCAGCCCGACATCGAAATCGACGACGACGACTTTCTCGCCTCTCTGGGCAAGCGCCGCGCCGAGCGCGGCGGTCGACGTGGTCTTGCCGACGCCGCCCTTGCCCGATGTCACAACGATCGTCTTTGCCATGTTCATGCTCTCCTGTTCCTCGGCATCATGCCGGGATCGTCCCCGGTTTCATTGTTGAACCGCGTGGGTGCTGGGGACGACACGGCCACCGCGCCGCCCCGGACCCCGTCACGGCTAGATCTTGTCGGCGCGAATGGTTTCCCCGTCGAGCCAGATGGTTACGGCCTGGCCGACGAGGCCGGCATCGAGATCGTCGGGCATCTTGTACAGCCCATCGATCGCCACGAGTTCCGCCTCGAGCTTCGAGCAGAAAATGCGGGCATTGGTATTGCCGACCGATCCGGCCAGCGCACGGCCGCGCAGCGTGCCGTAGATATGGATCGAACCGCCGGCGACGACTTCCGCGCCGGAGGAGACCGAGCCGACGATGGTCACATCGCCTTCCGGGAAGATGATCGACTGGCCGGAGCGAACCGGACGGTCGATCACGATCGAAGGAAGCTGGGTGGACTGGTCCGAGACGAGGGGCGCAGGCTGCGGCCTGGTCTTTTCCGCGACCGCCGGCGTGCCGCCGGACGTCTCGTCCGCCTTGCCGTCGTTCGTCCCGGCGGGGGCGGCGTCCGGCCGGCCGACCGCGGCTGCCGGGTCGATGTCGGCGGCGGGGCGCCCGCCCTGCATGGCCGGCGGCATGCCGATGCCGAGAAGCGAATGGCGCGCGCCTTCGATGCCCATGATGCGGACCGAGCGCTCGCCCAGTTCGCCGATGAGATCCTTCAACTGCTCCTGCGTGATGTCGAGGCCTTCGACATCGAGGACGATCGGCCTGCCGAGGAAGAAGCCGGTGGAGCGACGGGCAAGATCATCGAGCCGTGCGAGCCAGTTTTCGAAAGGCAGTTCGGGCGACAGCTGGATCGCCAGGAACGAGCGTCCCTTGAGTCGGATCGGGCGCTTGTCGGAAGGGGTCTCGGACATTCGTTCGTCGTTTTCCAAAGGTTGGTTCCGACCGCGCCGTCATGGCGGGACAGGAAAGAAGTTAATTGGACGTTACCGGCCGAGGCCTGCGCAAAACTGACGCTTCACGCTGTTTGCCTTACAATGTGCGCCGGGACGTCCGGACGAGGTCGTTGAAAAGACGACGCTTTGCGGTTTCGCAGGCTCTGGCGGCGGCGCCCCCCCGCAAGCCGCAACGGGACAGGCGGGCCGCGACCCTCCATGCGCGATCCCGCCGCCGCGGCCCTTGCGGCTCCACCTGCGCCGCAAGGGCGCCGGTTTGACAAGGCCGGCCCTTTATGGGACCCAAAACGCGCGACAGGGGCATCCGGCTTTCGCGGCCGGGTTGAGAAGCACCCTTTGAACCTGAACCGGATCATACCGGCGGAGGAAGTTGCGGGTGTCGGCTTCGTCTGTCGTGACGGGGCAAAGCCCCTCCCTCTTGCCGAAGCAGAGGGACCGAGCATGCAAGACCCTTCCAGCACAGTCGGCCAGACGAAGGAACGAGCGCCTCGCGCCTGCGGCCGTCCCGGCACCGAACACGGGAGCGCGGCATGATCGCGAACATTCTTTCGATCGCCGGGTCCGATCCGTCCGGCGGGGCCGGCATCCAGGCCGACATCAAGGCGATCTCGGCCAATGGCGGCTATGCGATGGCCGCGATCACGGCACTCACCGCGCAGAATACGACAGGGGTGCAGGGCTTCACGCCCGTCGACCCTTTCATGGTACGCGACCAGATCGCGGCGATCGCCGCCGATATCAGGATCGACGCGATCAAGATCGGCATGCTCGGCAATGCCGGCATCATCGAGGTCGTGGCCGATGCCCTCGAACGGATCGAGGCGCCGGTGGTGCTCGACCCGGTGATGGTCGCCAAAGGCGGCGACCGCCTGCTCGCCGCGGATGCGGTCGCGGTGCTGCGCGAGCGCATCCTGCCGCGCGCGCGCGTGGTCACGCCGAACCTGCCGGAAGCCGGCGATCTCCTCGGCGAACCGGAGGCGCGGGACCTGAACGCCATGCGGGCGCAGGGCGAACGGCTCCTGGCGCTCGGCTCGAAGGCCGTTCTCATGAAAGGCGGGCATCTGCCCGGCGGCGAGGCGACGGATCTCCTCGTCACGCCGGGGGGCGAAACGGTGCTGAGCGCTGCGCGGATCGCGACGAAAAACACCCATGGCACGGGCTGCACGCTGTCCTCCGCGCTCGCCACGCAGCTCGGGCTCGGCCTCGACCTGACGCAGGCCGTTCGCCGGGCGAAAGCCTATATCGGCGGCGCGATCGCGGCGGCGGACGCGCTTCAGGTCGGCCACGGCCACGGCCCTGTCCATCATTTCTTCGACCACCAGACATCATCCACCACCACAGGAGCGTGCTGACATGTCCTTCGTCACGCAAATCGAGACCGAGAACGCGGAACGTCTCGCCGCCATCCACGCCATGCCCTTCAATGCCGAACTGACCGACGGGCGCCTGCCGCCGGAGACGTTCCGGTTCTACATCGTGCAGGACGCCCATTATCTCGAGGGCTTCGCCCGGGCCCTCGCCCTTGCCGCGTCCCGCGCGCCCGATCCCGAGACGATCGCCCGGCTCGCCGGTTCGGCGAACGGCGCGATCATGGTGGAGCGCCAGCTCCACGACGAATACATGACGCTCTACGGGGTGACGCGCGAGGCGTTCCTGAAGACCCCGCCCTCGCCGGCCTGCGACCATTATGTGAGTTCCCTCGTGCGCGCGGCGGCGATCGATCCGTTTCCCGTCGCGGTGGCGGCGCTCCTGCCCTGCTTCTCGATCTATCTCGCCGTCGGCGAGGCGATCCACGCCAAGGCGGTGTCCGATCATCCCTACCGCGCCTGGGTTGACACCTATGCGGGCGAGGAGTTCGCCTTTGCGGTGCGCGGCATGCGCGATCTCACGGACCGCCTTGCGCAGGAAGCGGACGCCCGCCTTCGCGCCAGGATGCAAGCCGCGTTCGAACGCTCGGTCTGGCACGAATGGATGTTCTGGCACAGCGCCTATCACCGCGACGCCTGGCCGATGCCGGACAGCGCCGGGCTCCAGATGTGACGGGGTGGAAGCTGCCGGCTTTCCGGCGCCGGCGCGGAGCATCGCGCGTCCGCTCAGCCGCACGATGCTGGCGCGATCTCTTCGACCTTACGCGCTGGGCTTTCCGACCATCGATCCCGATCTGCGGGCCGATCCCTGGAGGCGGAGCGAGCGCGGCTCCGGACGGTTGACGCGTCCCTGCCCCGCGCCAGCGGCGCCGGGCCCTGCCGGCGGGTTCGTCAGGTCAGGCTGGCGTCCCCGCTCAAGGGTGCCAGGGCGGCTTCGACCCGGGCGCGTTCGGCAGGGCCAAGGGGCAGAAGCGGCCGCGGCAGTTCGGCCGTGCCGAGATCGAGCAGGTCGAGCAGGGCGGTGACGACGCGCAGGCTGCCGAAGGACCTGAACGTGTTCCAGAGAGGCTGGCACGCCGCATCGATGCGCAACGCCTCTTCCGCGTCGCCGGATGTCGCGGCACGCGCCAACGTGACAGCGAGCTTCGGCATGATGCCGCCGATCACCGAATACCAGGCGTCCGCACCCGACATCAGCACCGAGCGCCCGTGCCAGTCGCAGCTGAAGCCGATGGCGATGTCGGTTCGCGCCCGCAAGGCCGCGAGTTCGGCCGCCACGTCCTGACCGTCCCGCGCCGGCATCTTGATCGCCTCGATCGTCCGGATTTCGGACAGGCGCGCGACGAGGTCGTGGCTGAAGGTGAAACGGGTCGTCGACGGATTGTCGTAGATGCAGAACGGCAGGCCGGAGACACCGGCGACGGCCCGGTAATGTTGGTAGGCCTCTTCATCCGTCAGCGGCGCATAGGAAACCGGCGCCATCAAAAGCGCGTCCGCGCCGTTGGCTTCGGCATCGCGGGCAAGGCCGATCGCCTCGTCGGTGCGCAGCGCGCCGACGCCGACGATGATCGGGAGACGATTGTCGACACATGCGACCGCCGCCTCGATGGCGCGCCAGCGTTCGTCGCGCGTGAGATAGGCGTAATTTCCGGTACTGCCGAGAAGACCGATCGAGGCCGGCCCCGCTTCGCAGATGCGCTCCAGGAGACGGCAGAGGCTTTCGACGTCGACCCGGCCGGACGCATCCGTCGGCGTGATCGGAAAGACGGAAAGACCATGGAACGGCGACGTACTGGACATGCTAGGAACCCTTCTCGATCCACAAGGGTCCAAAACGTCAGCCGCGCGGGCAAAGTCCTGTGCTGGTGATCGTCACGAAGATCGACGAGAGACCCAAAATCAGCATTATATGTGATTTTCTCCCGCGAGACGCGTATTCCTTCAACCCGTCTCCAAGCTGACCAGACGGCGTTACCCGGTTGCCGCCTCCTTCGTCCGGGCCCGCGGCTGCGGCGACGATTTGCCGGCGAGAAACTGCTCGTCCAGCGCATAGCCGGCGCCGCGCACCGTCCGGATGGGGTCGCGGTCCCTGGAGCGGTTGATCGCCTTGCGCAGCCGGCCGACATGGACGTCCACGGTGCGCTCGTCGACATAGATGTCGCGGCCCCAGACCCCGTCGAGCAGTTGCTCGCGGTTGAAGACGCGGCCCGGCGCCTGCATGAAGAATTCGAGCAGCTTGTATTCCGTCGGCCCGAGCTTCAGTTCGCGGCCCGCGCGGCGCACACGGTGCGAGGAGCGATCGATTTCCAGATCGCCGGCCGACAGGACGCTCGCGACCTTTTCCGGGTTGGCGCGGCGCATCATCGCCTTCACGCGCGCGGTGAACTCGCGCATGGAGAACGGCTTGACGACATAGTCGTCGGCCCCGACGGACAGGCCCTGGACGCGCTCGCTTTCCTCGCCCCGCGCCGTCAGCATGATGACGGGAAGCAGCGCGGTTTCGCTGCGCTGGCGCAGCCGGCGGCAGATCTCGACACCGGACAGGCCGGGCAGCATCCAGTCGAGCACCAGGAGATCGGGCACGTCTTCCTTGAGGCGAAGATCGGCTTCGTCGCCGCGCGCGATGACCTCGACCTGATAGCCCTCGGCTTCCAGATTGTAGCGCAGGAGAACGCCGAGCGCTTCTTCGTCCTCGACGACGGTGACGCGCAGGCTCATGGGGCGGCACTCTCGACGGCGGCCTCGACGGCGTTCTGGGTGAGCGTCGTGGAGCGGTCGTCCTTCGGACGATCGGTCGACATTTCCTCGCCGGTGCGAATGTAGAAGATCGTCTCGGCGATGTTGGTCGCATGGTCGCCGATGCGCTCGATGTTCTTTGCGCTGAACAGAAGATGGGTGCAGGCGGTGATGTTGCGCGGATCTTCCATCATGTAGGTCAGGAGTTCGCGGAAGATCGAGGTATAGACCGCGTCGATCTCCTCGTCGTTCGCGCGCACCACCTGCGCCCGCTCGTGGTCGCGCGTGCCGTAGGCGTCGAGGACGTCCTTCAGCTGGTCGATGGCGAGCTCCGACAAGTGCTCGATGCCGCGCACCAGCTGGTTCGGCTGAGGGTGGTTGTGGACGGCGAGAACGCGTTTGGCGATGTTCTTGGCGAGATCGCCGATCCGCTCCAGATCGCTCGAGATGCGGATCGCGCCGACGATCTCGCGAAGATCGGTCGCGAGCGGCTGGCGTTTGGCGATCGTCAGGATCGCCTTTTCGTCGACCTCGCGCTGGGCGGCGTCGAGGATCACGTCGTCGGCGATGACCGATTGCGCAAGGCCGGAATCGCCGCGCACCAGCGCCGTGACCGACTGTTCCAGCATCCGCTCGGCCTGCCCGCCCATCTCGGAGATCCGACGGACGATATATTTCAGTTCATCTTCGTAGGAAGAGACGATATGCGAAGCCATCGTGGCCTCCTTGTCGGGTTTTGGGGCCAGGGGCCCATTCTCATCCGGGTCGGGTCGGGTCGGGTCGGGTCGAATTGGCTCGGCCGGCTGCCCTATGGCGCGCCGCAATGGGCGGCGCGTGGCCTGAAGCGTCAGCCGAACCGGCCCATGATGTAATCCTGTGTTCTCTTGTCGTCCGGGTTCGAGAACATTTTCTCGGTCTCGCCCACCTCGGCAAGGTCGCCCAGATGGAACATCGCCGTCATCTGGCTCACGCGGGCGGCCTGCTGCATGGAGTGGGTGACGATGACGATGGTATAGTTCTGCTTCAGCTCGTCGATCAGGGTCTCGACCGTCGCCGTCGCGATGGGGTCGAGCGCCGAACAGGGCTCGTCCATCAGGATGACCTCCGGCGAGACCGCGATGGCGCGGGCGATGCACAGGCGCTGCTGCTGGCCGCCGGACAGGCCGGTGCCCGGCTCGTCGAGCCGGTCCTTGACCTCGTTCCACAGGCCCGCCCGCTTGAGGCTCGTCTCGACGATCCCCGCAAGCTCGTCCTTGTTGCGGGCAAGGCCGTGGATCTTCGGGCCGTAGGAGACATTGTCGAAGATCGACTTCGGGAACGGGTTCGGCTTCTGGAACACCATGCCCACCCGGGCCCGCAACTCGACGACGTCGAGGTCCGGATCGTAGATGTCGTCGCCGTCGAGAAGAATCTTCCCCGACACCTTGGCGGCGTCGATCGTGTCGTTCATCCGGTTCAGGCAGCGCAGATAGGTCGACTTGCCGCAGCCGGAGGGGCCGATCAGCGCCGTGACCTGACGCTCCTTCACATCGAGCGATATGCCGTTCAGCGCCTGCTTGTCCCCATAATGGACTTTGACATTCTCGGTCTTCATCTTGATCGGCATTTGGGCGGGCACGGCGGGACCTTTGTTCAGCGACGCTTGGAAATGTTCCATCATATTCATACTACCACCGTTGTTCGAACCGGCGACGCAGGAAAATCGCCGTGATGTTCATGAGGGCAAGGAAGCCCAGGAGGATCATGATCGCGCCCGAGGTGCGTTCGACGAAGGCGCGTTCGGCTTCGTTGGCCCACATGTAGATCTGAACCGGCAGGGCGGTGGCAGCGTCCATCGGCGTATCGGGATAGTCCGCGACGAACGCGACCATGCCGATGAGGAGCAGCGGCGCGGTCTCGCCGAGCGCCTGCGCAAGGCCGATGATGGTGCCGGTGAGAATGCCGGGCGCGGCGAGCGGCAGGACGTGCTGGAACACGGTCTGGTTCTTCGACGCCCCGAGCCCGAGCGCCGCCCAGCGGATCGAGGGCGGCACGGCGCGCAGCGCCGCCCGGGTCGCGATGATGATGGTCGGCAGGGTCATCAGGGTGAGCACGAGACCGCCGACGACGGCGGCCGAGCGCGGCAGGCCGAACCAGTTGATGAAGACGGCGAGGCCGAGGAGACCGAAGACGATCGACGGCACGGCGGCCAGATTGTTGATGTTCACCTCGATGAGGTCGGTGAACTTGTTCTTGGGCGCGAATTCCTCGAGATAGATCGAGGCCGCGACGCCGATCGGCAGGGCGAGCACCAGGACGATCAGCATCATGTAGGCCGAGCCGAGGATCGCGACGCCGACGCCCGCCGTCTCGGCGCGCGAGGATGCGCCGTGGGTGAACAGGCCCCAGTTGAAGCGCTGCTGCAGATAGCCTTCGGCCTCGAGCCGCTGGATGTATTCGAGCTGCAGGTCGCTGATCGGACGCCGGCTTTCGGGGACGTTCAGATCGTACTGGCCCTTCATCGCGCTGTCGAGTTCGGAATCGGCATAGAGCCAGACCTCTTCGGTCGTGCCGATCTTGGACAGATCGCCCATGACGATGTCGCGCAGTTCGACGCTGACGCCGGTGGAGACGAGCTTGCCGGCCGCCGTCATGGCCGCCTTGTCCTCCGGATCGATCTCGAGAAGCCGGGCGAGGCCTTCGCGCGCAAGCTGCGGATAGTTCGCCATCAGAAGCTTGGTCTGGCTTTCGGCCGCCTGTTCCGGGGTTCCGAGCATATCCTGCGAGAACGTGATCGGAACGCGGATCTCGGTCTGCCAGAAGGCCGTGTAACCCTTCGAGACGACGGTGAAGAGCAGGAAGACGAGCGCGAAGATGCCGAGCGATATCGCGGCGACGCCGTACGCCTTGAAGCGTTTCTCGGAGGCGTAGCGCTTCCGGATGCCGATGTCGCGGCGCCCCTTCGTGGTATCGGCAGCGTTGTCGGAAAGGCCGTTCGCCGTGACGTCGGTCATTCGTACTGCTCCTTGTATTTGCGCACGATGTAGAGGGCGTAGACGTTGAGGCAGAGCGTGATGACGAACAGCGTGATGCCGAGGGCGAAGGCGACCAGGGTCTGCGGCGACGTGAATTCCAGATCGCCGGTCAATTGCTGGACGATCTTCACGGTGATGGTCGTCATGGCTTCGAACGGATTGATCGTGATCGTCGCGGCGACGCCGGCCGCGAGCACCACGATCATGGTTTCGCCGATGGCGCGGGACGCCGTCAGGAGCAGCGCCGACACGATGCCCGGCAGGGCCGCCGGCAGCACCACCTGCTTGATCATTTCCGAACGCGTCGCGCCGAGCCCCAGGGCGCCGTCCCGCAGGGAGCGCGGCACGGAGGTGATGATGTCGTCAGACAGAGACGACACGAAGGGGATCAGCATGATGCCCATGACCAGACCGGCCGTCAGGACGCTCTGGGCCTGGATGAACGGCGCATAATCGCCGCTGACGAGACCGGAGAGCTGGCTCGAAAGATCCCGCAGGAACGGTCCCACCGTGACGAGGGCGAAGAAGCCGTAGACGATGGTCGGGATGCCGGCCAGGATTTCCAGCAGCGGCTTGACCACCGAGCGCGTGCTGTTGCGGGCGTACTCGGCCATGTAGATCGCGGCGAAAAGCCCGATCGGGACGGCGACCAGCATGGCGACGGACCCGATATAGAGCGTGCCGGCCAGGAGCGGGATGAGACCGAACTGGCCTTCCGTCCCACCGGAACCGGCCGCGGAGAAGCGGGGCTCCCAGGTGGTGCCGAAGAAGAACTCCATGGGAGAGATCCGGCCGAAGAAGTCGATCGTCTCGAACAGCATGGAGAAGATGATGCCGACCGTCGTCAGGATCGCGATCGAGGACGCCACGATCAGCATCACGTTGACGACGCTTTCGACCTGGTTGCGGGCGCGCAGCCTGAGGGCGAGCCGGCGATAGCCCCAGAAGGCGCCGGCGGCGGCCAGAAGGATGACGGTGACCGTCATCGCGATGCCGCTGATCGACTGCAACGCGTTGCGCTGGAGGGCTAACGGCACCATCCAGTCGGCCGTGGCGGACGCGACGGGCATGCCGCGCCGCTGCAGCATGGGCGTCAGTTCGGCGATCGGCGTCTGGTCGGACACCTCGGCGCGCTCGTCGTCCGGCAGGACGGTGAGGCCCGCACCGAGGGATTCGATCATGCCGTAGGCCAGATCCTCGGTCAGGGCCGACTGGGCGAGGACATTGTCCGGAAAGTCGCCGCGCACCGTGATCTGGATGAGGATCGGCGAGACGATCAGCCACGCGGCCAGCACCAGCAGCGAGGGGATCAGGGCCCAGGACACCACGTAGGATGCGTGATAGACGGGGCGCGAGTGAAGGCGCTTGCCGTCCTCGCTACGAAAGCCGCGCGCGCGGCGGTAGCCGAGCACGGCACCGATGGCGGCGATGACGAAGACGATGATCAGAATGGTTGACGTCGACAAGCGTCTCGTCCTCTTTCCGGCCGTTTCGGTGAAATCGTGTGCATGAACCGGACCGCGAGCTGCGGGCCGCTCCGAGAAGGCGCCCCGTCATTCCAGGGAACGACAGGGCGCGGCAGGCCTGGGATGCCGCCGATGGCGACATCCCGTTTCGTCCTGGGAGTCCGATCAGCTCGCGTTTGCGATATTGGTGCCGTCTTCGAACTGCTTGACCTGCTCCTCGCGCTCTTCGGCCGGCAGCGCGACGAGGCCGTAATTGACCGTCGGCGAACCCTCGCCGGTCATCTGCTCGGACAGGAAGAAGTTCACGTATTCGGCAAGGCCGGGAACAACGCCGAGATGGGCGCGCTTCACGTAGAAGTAGAGCGGACGCGACACCGGATATTCGCCGGACGCGACGGCCTCGGCGGACGGGACGACGTCGTTGATCGTCGCCACCTTCAGCTTGTCCTGGTTCTGCTCGTAGAAGGCGAGACCGAACACGCCGACAGCCTGCTGGTCGGCATCGATGCGGGCGAGCGTCTCGGTGTAGTCGCCGGAGATCTCGGAGACCGTGCCGTCGCCGCGGATGCTCATGCAAGCGTCTTCGGCAGCATCCTCGTCCATGCCGCCATCCATGAAGGCCTTCATGGCGCCGCTGTCTTCACAGCCCTGCAGAAGCACTTTTTCCTCGAAGACTTCGCGGGTGCCGTGGTTCGATGCGGGGATGAACGCCGTGATCTTCTGATCGGGAAGGGAGGCGTCGATCTCGGACCAGTTGGTGTAGCTGTTGTCCACCACTTCGCCATCCTTGGCGACCTTGGAGGCCATCGCCTGGAACACGGTGGCGGGGGTCAGCTTGAAGTCCGGACCATTCGCGGAGGAGGCGAAGACGATGCCGTCATAGCCGAACTTGATTTCGCTGATGTCCGAAACGCCGGCGGTCTTGCAGGCTTCGATCTCGTCCGGCTTGATCGCGCGCGAGGCGTTCGCGATGTCGATCGTGGAAGGGCCAACGCCCTGGCAGAACTGCTTCAGACCGGCCGAAGAGCCACCCGATTCGACGACGGGAGTCGGGTAGTTCGGGAAGGTCTCGCCAAAGTTCTCGGCGACGATCTGGGCGTAGGGGAGAACCGTGGAGGAACCGGCAACCTGGATCTGCTCGTTCGACTGGGCGAAGGCTGCACCGGTGAGAGCGGTCGTGGCACCGAGTGCCAGCGTGGCGATGAGAATCTTTTTCAAGGCTCTGAGTCTCCCTTCAAGGAGTTTGGGACGGGTTTTCTTGAGAAGCCGCGTCGGGGTGCAGCCTCCGAACAATCAAGTTCGACGGAGTCCTATTCCGTTTCGAAGAACGGTATATGACAGGAGAGCTACAGTTTTATGACAGTGCAAAGCACTGAAATGCATTGGCTTTCAGAATTTCTCAGGCGCCCTTACGACAATCGGCCGAAACGGGTCGTAAATGTCGCCCCGTGCCCGGGCTCGGATTGGACCAGCAGCCGCGCCTTGTGCCGCAGAAGGATGTTGCGCACGATCGCAAGGCCGAGGCCCGTGCCCTTCATCGCCCGCGAGCTGCCGACATCGACCCGGTAGAACCGCTCGGTGAGGCGCGGCTGGTGCTCGATCGGAATGCCGGGGCCGAAATCGACGACCGAGGCGTCGACGATCGGGCGGCCATGCTCCTCGCCGGTTCGCAGGCGCAGGATCACCCGCCCGCCGGAGCGCCCGTACTTGCAGGCGTTCTCCACGAGGTTGGAGAACACCTGGATCAGCTCGTCGGCATCGCCCGCGACGCGCGCCGGCTCCGCCCCGAGGTCCAGCTCGATCACAAGGCTCATCTGGCGCGCGAGCGGCGCCAGCTGATCGCCGACCTTCTTCAGCGTATCGCCGAGATCGACGGGTTCTGAGACCGGCAGATGACGCTTCATCTCGATGCGCGAGAGCGACAGGAGATCGTCGATCAGCCGCGACATCCGCCCGGCCTGGTCGCGCATGATCTCCAGAAACCGTTCGCGCGCGCCCGCATCGTCCTTCGCCGGCCCCTGCAGGGTCTCGATGAAGCCGATGAGGGAGGCGAGCGGCGTCCTGAGTTCATGGCTCGCATTGGCGACGAAATCGGTGCGGATGCGCTCCGTCGCGCGGGCCGCCGTGCGGTCGTAGAAGATGATGAGGAAGAAGACCGGCGGGACCCCGTCATGGCGCGGGATCGGCAGGACCTCGATCTGGAAACTGCGCTCGGCGCCGCGTCGCTCGTCGAACAGGGTGGACGTGCGCTGCCCCGTCGCGATGGCATCCTCGATCGCGGAGATCACATGGGGCGCGCGGAAACGCAGGGTGATCGATTCGTCGGACCGCAGCGGCCCGAGCGGTGCGAGCGAGGCCGGATTCTGGAACTTCAACGTCAGATTGCGGTCGACGACGAGAACCGGCTCGGCAAGCGCCGTGACGATGTCCTGCGCGCCGGGATCGAGCAGCGCAGGGTCGCGGCGGACCTCGATCGTCTCGGGTTCGATGCGGCGCGCCTTGGCGGGCCAGAACAGAACCGCGAGAACGAGCGCCGAGAGGATGGCGAGTTCGGGAAACGTCTCGGGATGCAGGAGGCCGATGCCGACCGCGCCGGCCAGAAGCACCAGCGCAACCCGCTTGCGACGCCTGGCCCGGGCCTCTGACGGCTTGTGCTTTTCGGACGATCTCATGGCTGGAAGGCTGTCATTCTCTGTCCCGTCCAGGCGACGTCGGGCAGAGCCCGCGCCCGCATCGGCCCGGGGCGAACCCCGTCATCGCGCGCCATGGCACGGCCGCGCGGTCCCGGACATTCGGCCTTCGGAGCCACGATCCGACGCGATGCATCGGACATCATCGGCATGACGGCCTCCCCGTCGCATCAGGCCGGGCCCGCCGCATCGAGGGATGCCGGCTCGTCGGCCTTGTCGCCATGTGGGACCAGGGAGCCGTGAACGTCCATCATCATCTGAATCGATCCCCTGTCCCCTGCACTCTCGATCGGGCTTCGACGGCAGGCCGGGCCCGCCGCCGCCGCGCCGATTGATAGACCACGCGGCACTGAATTGCCGCAAGGCGTGGACGCCGGAATAATTCGCCTTCCCCTCCCCTTTTATGACACCGGTTTGACTTCGGCCTGTCGACGCGCCCGACGCGCCCGACGCGCGACGGCGTTCGGCCGCACGGCCTGTCGTGTCGTGCCGCCGATCCTGGCCGGTTTTTTCATGCGCGTTTCGGGCGTCGCGCGTTGCCCGGCCGGCCGGCGGTAGGGCGACGCCGCAGCGAGCATTTTCTCGCTCGCTCCGCTGGAACCCAGGGGTGCGGCCAAGAAAAGCGCCGCCACGTCGACCCGTCCGGGAGGTGATGAGAATTGTAAATAACCTGTATTTAAGACTCCGTCGTCCAGTATGGGTCAAATCACGCTGGACGTATGATGATGGCGCATGATCTGAGCGAAGTTGCACACGCGTTGATCAGGGGAGTTGCGATTTTTGCTCTCATCACGCTCGCCTATGGCTTCCTGACCCGCAATGTTGCCGCCATTGTCTCGAAAGGCGTTGCCGTCGGCATGGCATTCGGTCTTGCCGCTGTCTACGCGATGTCGGATCCCTTCACCCTCGCGCCCGGCGTTATCATCGACGCGCGAGCCGTCATTCTCGTTCTTTCGGCACCTTTCGGCGGCTCCATAGCCGCCATCGTCAGCGGAACGATCGCCGGAACATACAGGATCTCGCTCGGAGGGGCCGGGGCGCCCGTCGGTGTCACGGTCATTTTCGCATCCGTCACGATCGGCATGGTGTGCGCCCGCCTCCTCGAACGCCACGATGGCGGATACAATATCAGGCAGCTGGTGATGCTTGCGACGGCCGGAACGGGTCAGAGCCTGCTCCTTCTCCTCATTCCGTTCTTCGCGCCCGGCATTAATGCGTCTGCGATGATCGTCCCTCACGTGATCGCAAACTGGATCGGCATTCTGCTCCTCGGTGGCTTTCTTACCAACGAAAACCGGCGACGGCACGAAGCGCGGGCACTGGAACGGTTTGCCATCACCGATCCGTTGACGGGTCTCCTGAATCGCCGGGCATTCGATTGGTCCGTCGCGGAAGCCGTGAACGCGTCCGGACAACTGAAAGGGCGAACCGGCTTGCTGATCGTCGATATCGACAACTTCAAGAGCTTCAACGATCGGTGGGGGCACGCGGTCGGCGACCAGGTTCTGCGCCATGTTGCGGAAGCAATCAAAGAAGAAGTCCGAAACGTCGATACGGTCGCGCGGTTCGGAGGTGAGGAGATCGTTGTGCTTCTGCCGGCCCTGGACGTTGCGCGAGCCTCGGCCGTTGCCGAACGAATCCGAACCACGATCGACGAGAACGTGTTTCACTTCAGCAAGATCGTCGGAAATGTAACCGTCAGCATCGGTGTCGCGGTTGGCGAACCCGCCGTCACGTTTGTGGAATTGTTCAATGCGGCCGATCAAGCCCTGTACCGGGCGAAGGCGCTTGGTCGAAACCGGATCGATATCGATCCGGTACCGCTTGATACCCCGATCGCGGCCTGAATTCGCGTCGAAGATGGCTCGGGATTTACACGCCGCAGGCCAGGGCCTGGCTGCCCGCAAGCGCATCGTCCTCCGATAGGACTCGCGGCCACTCCATTCTTCGGCGCGGGGCGTGCCTTTGGTCCTGCGAACGTCCGGGAGGTCGCGGCACCGGGGCGCCCGGGAGATGGGGCGAGCGCAACGGGGCGATGCACCCTGATCCGTCGAACGCATGATCGGCAGATCGGCCGCCGACGGCTTTCCCGCATCATGCCGCGAGACTTCCCGCCCCCTGAAATCCCGCGGCGTTCGACGGCTATCTGACTGGCCGACAACGAAATAATCGCGTTTTCCGTGACGGATATCGGGAACGGAGTGCCGGGCGAACGATTCCCGGAAGACCGATGGGCGCCGTTTCGAGATCCGGCGCTCCCCACTGATCGAAAGGACGGACACCATGGCGAAGGATCCGCGCACCGCTTATCCGCAACCCCCACAGCCCTTGCAGAGACAGTCGCTTCCCGGCGAGACGAACGCCATGGATCCCAAACCGGATCACGGCGAGGAAAGCTACAAGGGCTCCGGCAAGCTCGCCGGACAGGCCGCGATCATCACCGGCGGCGATTCCGGCATCGGCCGCGCCGTCGCCATCGCGTTCGCCCGCGAGGGCGCGGATGTCCTCGTGTCCTATCTCGACGAAGACGAGGACGCGGAGGAGACCAGAAACTGGGTGGAGAAGGCCGGCAAACGCTGCGTGTTGATGCCCGGCGACGTGAAGGACGAAGCCCATTGCAGCGCCATCGTGGAACGCGCCGTCTCCGAGTTCGGACGGCTCGACATCCTCGTCAACAACGCCGCGCATCAGAAGGTCATCGACGATCTCGAGGCGTTGACCGCAGAGGAACTCGACGTGACCTTCCGGACCAACGTCTATTCGATGTTCTTCATGGTCAAGGCCGCGTTGAAGCACTTGAAGCCGGGCGCGACCATCGTCAATACGACGTCGATCAACGCCACCGACCCCTCGGCGGGCCTCCTGCCCTATGCCGTCACCAAGGGCGCCATCTATAATTTCACCGGCGGGCTCGCCCATCGCCTGATCGATCGCGGGATCCGGGTCAATGGCGTCGCACCCGGCCCGATCTGGACCCCGTTCATCCCGGCGACCATGACCGACGAGAAGATCAAGTCGTTCGGCTCGTCGACGCCGATCGGGCGCGCGGGCCAGCCGGCCGAACTCGCGCCTGCCTATGTCTATCTGGCATCGGACGATTCGACCTATGTCACCGGCGAGGTGATCGCCGTCACCGGTGGCCGGTTGATGCTCTAGAACGCGCAGCGTCCCGCCCGCGGCCTGCCGGACATGTCTCCATCGCACCTTTCGAACGAAGTCCGCCCTCGCTGGGGCGGATTTCGGCGCGTAACCGCACGCGTTCGCACGCACCGCGACGCAACGCCAAAGGCGCCACTCCCACGATTGGCGGGGAACTCGAACCATCGATCTTGCCGAGAAAACGAATGGTACGGTTGGGTGGTCTCGAACCACCGACCTCCGGAGCCACAATCCGACGCTCTAACCAACTGAGCTACAACCGCACGGCGGGGCCGCCTCGTTTTCACGAAGGGCGCCGCGACGAGGAGGGAGATAAATCGTTTTCCATTCGCGTGCAAGGGCCGGATGTCGTGGGCTGGCCTACTTTGCCTGGGCGAACAGAATTCGCAACGCGAATGCCGAGAAGACGCCGGCGAACAACCAGTCGATGGCCCGCGTCACCTTCGGCCTGCGCATCAGCGTGGCCGACAGGCGTTCGGCGACGAAGATCATCGGGATCGTCAGGGGCAGCGCCACGGCAATGAAGAACAGGCCGAGAAAGACCAGCTTTCCTGCCGCGTGCGGATCGGATGCGGAGACGAATTGCGGCAGGAACGTCACGAAGAACAGGATAATCTTCGGATTGAGAAGGTTGATGCCGAGGCCGGTCAGCCAGTGCCGGACGATCGATTGTCCGCCCCCTTGCCGGCCCGCCCCGAGATTGAGCGCGGAGCCGGAGACGATCGCCTGGACGGCCAGGAAGACGAGATAGGCCGCGCCGACGATCTTCAGCACGAGGAAGGCCTCCGGGGAGGCCGCGATCAGGGCCGAGATCCCGAAGGCGGCCAGGCTGGTGTGGACGAGAATGCCGCTCGACGCCCCGAGCATCGCCGCCAGGCCGGCCGCCCGTCCGAACGAAAGGGTCCGTCCGAGGAACAGCGTCATGTCCGGCCCCGGCGTGATGGTGAGCACGACGGCGGCGAGGAAGAACGCGGCAAGCGTGGAGACGTCGGGAACGAAATGCATGGTGCTCGTGTCGATGGGGAGACCGGCGGATCGCGCCGGCCGGGTATCCTGCGCCAGGGATAGCAGGTCGCTCCTCCGCCCGAAAGCGTCCGCCGTCGCCGTCAAATGGTTTCTTCCCGCGCCAAGCTTGCTATAGAGCGCGAAACACACCCGAACCGTCATCGAAAGCGATTCCATGGCCCCGTCACGCGACATCAAGAAAGTCGTCCTCGCCTATTCCGGCGGGCTCGACACCTCGATCATCCTCAAATGGCTGCAGAGCGAGATGGGGGCGGAGGTCGTCACCTTCACCGCCGATCTCGGCCAGGGCGAGGAGCTCGGCCCCGCACGCGAGAAGGCCGAGCGCATGGGGATCAAGGAGATCTATATCGAGGACGTCCGCGAGGAGTTCTGCCGCGACTTCGTGTTTCCGATGTTCCGCGCCAACGCGGTCTACGAGGGCACCTATCTTCTCGGGACCTCGATCGCGCGTCCGCTGATCTCCAAGCGCCTCGTCGAGATCGCCCGCGAGACCGGCGCCGATGCGATCGCCCACGGCGCGACCGGCAAGGGCAACGACCAGGTGCGCTTCGAACTGTCGGCCTATGCGCTGGCGCCCGACATCAAGGTGATCGCGCCCTGGCGCGACTGGGAATTCAAGTCGCGGACCGACCTTCTGGATTTCGCCGAGAAGAACCAGATCACCGTGACCAAGGACAAGCGCGGCGAAGCCCCCTTCTCGGTCGACGCCAACCTTCTGCACTCCTCGTCCGAGGGCAAGGTGCTGGAAGACCCGAACGAGACGCCGCCGCCCTACGTCTTCATGCGCTCGGTCTCGCCGGAAGACGCGCCCGACAAGGCGACGATCGTCACCATCGGCTTCAGCAAGGGCGATCCGGTCTCGATCGACGGCCGGACGATGAAGCCGCACGAGATCCTGGCGGCGCTCAACGATCTGGGCCGCGACAACGGCATCGGGCGCCTCGATCTCGTCGAGAACCGCTTCGTCGGCATGAAGTCGCGCGGCATCTACGAGACGCCGGGCGGCACGATCCTCCTGGCGGCCCACCGCGCGATCGAATCGATCACCCTCGATCGCGGAGCCATGCACCTGAAGGACCAGCTGATGCCGCAATATGCGGAGCTGATCTACAACGGCTTCTGGTTCTCGCCCGAGCGCGAGATGCTGCAGGCCGCGATCGACGCCAGCCAGACCCATGTGGAGGGCACGGTGCGCCTGAAACTCTACAAGGGCAATGTCATCGTCGAGGGCCGGGAGAGCGCCAAATCCCTGTATTCCGACGCGCTCGTCACCTTCGAGGACGATCACGGCGCCTACGACCAGAAGGACGCCGCCGGCTTCATCAAGCTGAACGCGCTTCGCCTTCGCACGCTTGCCAAGCGCGACCGCCAGGCCTGACGAGGCGAGGCCGCCGATCCATGCCGCCGGCACCGCGGAGCCGGCGGCGATCGAGGGGCGGGGCCGACGCAGACGGGGGCCGGAGCTTTTTCCAACCCGTCGGTTTCATTTCTGCGACGCTTTATCATAAAGCTGGCAGAAGACGTTTGACCCGCCAGCATAGAAGTCTCCCATGTCCAGCCAGATCATTCCCGTCGATCCCTTCGATTACGTCGTGTTCGGGGGCAATGGCGACCTTGCCGCACGCAAGCTCCTGCCGGCGCTCTACCACCGCGACCGCGACGGCCAGATCCCGGATGGCGCCCGCATCATCGGCGCATCCCGCACCCTGTTCAGCCACGACGAGTACCGGGCCTTCGCCAGCGAAGCGCTGAAAGCGCACGTCAAGCCGGAGGACCTCCACGCCGGCACGGTCGCGCATTTTCTCGAACGGCTGTTCTACTGCCATGTCGATGCGCGCTCGCAGGAGGGCTGGGCGGGCCTGAAAGCCCTTCTCGACGAGAGCGGCGACATGCGGATCCGCGCCTTCTACATGGCCGTCTCGCCCAATCTCTTCGGGGAGTTCGCCGCGAAGGTCTCCGAATATGGCCTCACCCACGACAATACCCGCGTCGTGGTCGAGAAGCCGGTCGGAAGGGATCTCGCGTCCGCCAAGGCGCTGAACGCGATGATCGCGACCTATTTCCACGAGGATCAGGTCTTTCGCATCGACCATTATCTCGGCAAGGAGACGGTGCAGAACCTGATGGCGCTGCGTTTTGCCAATGCCCTTTACGAACCGGTATGGAACGCGCAGCATATCGACCATGTGCAGATCACGGTCGCCGAGCAGGTGGGCCTCGAGGGCCGCGCCGGCTATTACGATACGGCGGGCGCCCTGCGCGACATGGTGCAGAACCACATCGTCCAGCTCATGTGCCTCGTCGCTCTGGAGCCGCCTTCGGTGTTCAAGGACGATGCGCTGCGCGACGAGAAGTTGAAGATCCTGCGCTCGCTGCGCCCGCTCAACGCCTCCAACGTCGAGACGATGACGGTGCGCGGCCAGTACAAGTCCGGCGCATCGGGCGGCCATGCGGTGAAGAGCTATCTGGAGGATCTGGGCGAGCCGGAGAGCAACACCGAGACCTTCGTCGCGATCAAGGCGGAGATCAACAACTGGCGCTGGGCCGGCGTGCCGTTCTACCTGCGCACCGGCAAGCGCCTGTCGGACCGGATGTCGGAGATCGTCATCACGTTTCGCAAGCCCCCGCACAACATCTTCGCCGACATTACCGGCGAGGTCCAGCAGAACCAGCTGGTTCTGCGGCTGCAGCCCGACGAGGGCATGAAGCAGTATCTGATGATCAAGGATCCGGGACCGGGCGGCATGCGGCTGCGCCAGATCCCCCTCGACATGACCTTCGCGCAATCCTTCAAGGTCCGGAACCCGGACGCCTACGAACGCCTCCTGATGGACGTCATCCGCGGCAACCAGACGCTTTTCATGCGCCGCGACGAGGTGGAGGCGGCCTGGGACTGGATCGATCCGATCCTGAAGGGGTGGGAGGAGAAGGGCCAGAAGCCGCAGGGCTACACGTCCGGCACCTGGGGCCCCTCCGCCTCGATCGCGCTGATCGAGCGCGACGGCCGCACCTGGCACGAGCCGGACTAGGCGTCAGGCGCATGGCGCCCGGGCGAAACGAGGCCGAACCGCCGCCGGACGCGACGAAGACAGACGATGCCAGCGCACGAGCAGGAAGGCGAACCGAGATGACGAAACCGGCTTTTCACGCATATCCGACCCGGGAGGCGCTTGCCGAAGCCCTGTCCGCAGGCGTTGCCGCGGTGCTCGCCGGCGCGATCGCGACGCGGGGCTCGGCGACGCTCGCCGTCTCGGGAGGCTCGACGCCGAAGCTCTTCCTCGAGCATCTCGCACGCGCCGAGATCGACTGGGCGCAGGTGGAGATCATGCTCGTCGACGAGCGCTGGGTGCCCGAAACCTCGGACCGTTCGAACCATGCCATGGTCCGGCGCCATCTGATGAACGGGCCTGCGAGCGCGGCGCATCTGCTGCCGTTCTACACCGGCCACGAGACGCCCGACGCGGCGATCGAGGAACTGGAGCTGCGCTATTGCCGCCTGACCCGGCCCTTCGATGCCGTGATCCTGGGCATGGGTAGCGATGGCCATACGGCCTCGTTCTTTCCCGGCGCGGACAATCTCGACGCCCTGCTGCGTTCCGACGGCAACGACGCGGTCGCCGCGGTGCGGGCGCCGGGCGCGAACGAGCCGAGAATCACATTGACGCTCCCCCTCCTGGTGGACGCGCGGCTTCTCGCCCTCCACATAGAGGGAGAGGAGAAGCGTGCGGTCTACGAGAGAGCGCTTTCGGGCGACGACGCCTCGCAAATGCCGGTGCGGGCCGTGCTTCGCGCGCCCCGCCCACAACCGATCAACGTCTTCTGGGCTCCCTGAAGGGGACAGCGCCCACCTTGGAGCGAAGCGAAGGGCCCAGCCGGCCGCCGCCCCGCTTCGAAATCACAGACCGGATCTTCCGCCAGCAGCGCCAGGAGGCCGGATCGTTCGCCAAGAGGATTGAGCCATGACCGCCGACCGTCGCATCGAAGAGATCACCGACCGTATCCGCGAGCGCTCGAGGGACACGCGCGAGCCCTATGTGGCGCGCATCACGGCGAAGGGCTCGGAAGGCCCGAAACGCTCGACGCTCACCTGCGGCAACCTCGCCCACGGGTTCGCGGCCTGCGGTCCGACCGACAAGGACCGGCTGATGGGCGACGTGTCGGCCAATCTCGGCATCATCACCGCCTATAACGACATGCTGTCGGCCCACCAGCCCTTCGAGCGCTTCCCCGAGCTCATCCGCGATGCGGCGCGCGAGGTGGGTGCGACGGCGCAGGTCGCATCGGGCGTTCCGGCCATGTGCGACGGCGTCACGCAGGGCCAGGCCGGCATGGAGCTCTCGCTGTTCTCGCGCGACGTGATCGCGATGGCGGCCGCCATCGGCCTGTCCCACGACATGTTCGATGCCGCGGTCTATCTCGGCGTGTGCGACAAGATCGTTCCCGGTCTCGCCATCGCGGCGCTGACCTTCGGCCATCTGCCGGCGATCTTCGTGCCGGCCGGGCCGATGACGTCGGGGCTTCCGAACGACGAGAAGGCCCGCATCCGACAGCTCTACGCCGAGGGCAAGGTCGGGCGCGACGAGTTGCTGAAGGCGGAATCGGCCTCCTATCACGGGCCGGGCACCTGCACCTTCTACGGCACGGCGAACTCCAACCAGATGCTGATGGAGATCATGGGCCTGCACACGCCCGGTTCCTCCTTCGTCAACCCGAACACGCCGTTGCGCGACGCGCTGACCAAGGAAGCCACCAAGCGCGCGCTCGCCATCACGGCGCTCGGCAACGAGTACACGCCCGCCGGCCTCGTCGTCGACGAGCGCGCCGTGGTGAACGGCGTCGTCGGGCTCCACGCCACGGGCGGCTCGACCAACCACACGCTGCACCTCGTGGCGATCGCCCGGGCTGCCGGCATCAAGCTGACCTGGGCCGACATTTCGGACCTGTCCGACATCACGCCGCTGATCGCGCGGGTCTATCCGAACGGACTCGCCGACGTGAACCATTTCCATGCCGCCGGCGGCATGGGCTTCATGATCCGCGAACTCCTCTCGCGCGGCCTCCTCCACGAGGACGTGAAGACCGCATGGGGCACAGGCCTCGGCGCCTACGGCATCGAGGCGAAGCTCGCAGAGGACGGGCACAGCGTCGTGCGCGCACCGGCCCCGGCGGAAAGCGGCAACGCCAAGGTGCTGACCACCGTCGACAAGCCGTTCTCGGCCAATGGCGGCCTCAGAATGCTGAAGGGCAATCTCGGCAAGTCGGTCATCAAGATTTCCGCCGTCAAGCCCGAGCACCGCACGGTGGAAGCGCCGGTGCGCATCTTCAACGACCAGAACGAGGTGAAGGCGGCGTTCGAATCGGGCGAACTCAACCGCGACGTCGTCTGCGTCGTCCGCTTCCAGGGTCCGAAGTCCAACGGCATGCCGGAGCTGCACAAGCTGACGCCGATGCTCGGCATCCTGCAGGATCGCGGCCACAAGGTCGCCCTCGTCACCGACGGGCGCATGTCCGGCGCCTCCGGCAAGGTGCCCGCGGCGATCCATGTGACGCCGGAAGCCAAGGCGGAAGGCCCCATCTCGAAGCTGCGCGAGGGCGACGTCATCCGCCTCGACGCGGAAGCCGGCACGCTCGAGGTGCAGGTGGATGCCGCCGAATTCGCGGCACGCGAGCCGGTGAAGGTCGATCTTTCGGCCTATGAACATGGCGTCGGGCGCGAACTCTTCGCCCCGTTCCGCGCGCTCGTCGGCACCGCCGACGAAGGCGCGGGGGTCTTTGCCGCCTGACGCGCCGCGCGAAAACGGATCAAGGTCTTGCGGCCACCCGGCTGCGGGTGCGGCAAGGACTTGCCACCGAGGGCGCCCCGCGCTGGCCGCCCTTTGCGGCAGGACCGATTGCGTTTGATGGCGACACGCCGATTTGGTAGTGTCGGGCCCTTGGAATGCCTCGAAGGATGGGAATGGACGGCTTGTTCGCCAGCACGCTTTTGACCAGACTGCGTAGCCTGCGCCTGCCGCGCGCATCGCTTCGCCGTCTCGGCGTCGTGCACGACATCCTCGTGAGCTTTCTTGCGATCACCATCGCCATGGCCCTGTCCTGGGGCCTGACGCCGCTTTTGACGGTCTGGCAGATCTGGCCGCTGATCGGCATCTTCACCGGTCTGTGCGCGATCGTCTTTCCGCTGTTTTCCCTGAACAGCGGCGCCTGGCGCTACGCCTCGCTCCTCGACGTCGTCTCGATCGTCAAGGCGGCGACGGTCGCGATCTTCATCTTCCTCGGCATCAGCTTCTTCGTGTTTCGCGGCGCCTACGTTCCGCGCACGGCGCTCGTCATGGCCTGGTTCATCCTCATCGTCGGCCTCGGCGGACCGCGGCTCTTCTACCGGTTGATGAAGGAGGGCGGGCGGCGCTCGCTCGCAGCCGATTCCGAGATGAACGAGGGTTCGGCGATCCTCGTCTACGGCTATACCGACAATGCCGACCTCTTCGTGCGCAATGCGCGCCGGGCCGGGCGAGGCCACCGGATCGTCGGAATTCTCGACGAGCGCGGCAAGAACCGCAAGCGCCAGCTCCACGGGGTCCACGTCCTGGGCGGGCGCGACGATCTGCAGACGATCGTCGCCAAGCGCCAGGACGCCGGGCTTCGGCAGATCCGCGAACTGGTGGTCGCCGACGCCGAACTGCCGGCGCAGACGCTCTCCGATCTCGTCGCCACCGCCGCGCCGCTGAAGATCACGGTGAAGCGCCTTCCCGATATCAGCCGCACCGGCACCATCGACGAGAATGCGCCGATCGAGCCGCAGCCGATCGAACTGGAGGATCTGCTCAGCCGCAAGGTGGTCGATCTCGATCTGGCGGAAACCGGCCGGCTTCTCTTCGGAACCCGCATCGCGGTGACCGGCGCGGGCGGATCGATCGGCTCGGAACTCGTGCGGCAGATCGCGCGGTTCGAGCCGTCCTGCCTGATCCTCGTGGAAAGCAACGAATTCAATCTGTGGTCGATCGAGCGTCAGCTGAAGGCCGATTTTCCGAAGATCGACGTCATCGCCCGTACCGTCGACGTCCGGCACAAGACGCGCATCGACCGCCTTTTCGCGGACGTCCGGCCGCAGATCGTGTTCCATGCCGCCGCCATGAAGCATGTGCCGATCGTCGAGGACAATCCGATCGAGGGCATCGAGACCAATCTTCTGGGCACCCGCAACGTGGCCGACGCCGCGCTCGCCCACGGATCGAGGGCCTTCGTCATGGTCTCGACCGACAAGGCGGTCAATCCGACCAATGTCATGGGCGCGTCCAAGCGGGCCGCGGAAGCCTATTGCCAGTCGCTCGATCTCAGCCAGGACGAAACCCGCTTCATGACCGTGCGGTTCGGCAATGTGCTGGGCTCCACCGGCTCGGTCGTGCCGCTGTTCCAGAGCCAGATCCAGCGCGGCGGCCCGCTGACGGTGACCGACCCCAACATCGTCCGGTTCTTCATGACCATTCCGGAAGCCTCGCGGCTCATTCTCCATGCCGCGAGCCACGGGATGAACAATTCCGGATCGAAAGGGCTGATCTACGTTCTCGACATGGGCAAGCCCCTGCGCATCGCGGAACTTGCCGAGCGGCTGATCCAGCTCGCGGGGTTGAGGCCGCATATCGACATCGCCATCGAGTTCACGGGTCTGCGCAAGGGCGAGAAGCTTTACGAGGAGCTGTTCTCGACCGAGGAAATCCGCGAGGAAACGGGGCGCAAGGGGCTGATGTTCGCCCGCTCGCGCGTCCTTGACGTACAGCTTCTCTCGCGCAATCTGAAAACCGTGGAAGCTGCGATCGAGGCCGGCGAGACCGGCCGCGCCGTCGAGTGCCTGAAGCGCATCGTTCCCGAATTCGACGCGATCAGCTTCCATCAGGCCGGCGGGCTCCTGCCGACCGGAACGGATGCCTCGTCCCTGACCCTGCCCGCCCCCGCCAGACCCGTCGGCGAGTAGCGCCGGGACCGGGCCTTCAGCCACACGGCTTGGAACGAAACTGCCGCGACAACCCTTGCGGTGGGGAATAATGTTTCCCTCTCCCCCGCTTGTCGGCAATCGGCGCCGGTGCATCTTCTCGTCCAGCACACTAGATTGGAACAAAACCAAGGTGCGCCTTGCCGCGCGCACCGCTCAACCGACGACCGGAGACCATTCATGGCGAAAGACCACCGCGCCGGATCGAAAGTGAAGGGCGACAAGCTCCCCGCGATCGTGATGGCCAGCGATCTTCTCGAAGGCGATACGGTCTTTTTGACGGGCAAGGGCTGGACGCGCGACAGCAAGCACGCGCGCATCGCCCACGACCAGGAAACGGCGGACAGGATGGAAGCCGAGGGCAAGGCGTCGGCGGCTGCGAACGCGGTGATCGATCCCTATCTCGTGCCGGTTGAGATCAGCGACGGCGGCCATCCCGTCGCCAGGCATTTCCGCGACGTCATGCGCCAGAAGGGACCGAGCATTCACCCCGACATGGGCAAGCAGGCCGAGTTCGGCCCGTTGACCTGAAGGCGGTCCGGGTCCCGAACCGCCCTTCGATCGCCTCCCATTGGCGCGCCACCGCCACGGCAGCGCTTAGAACCTGAAGAGATATGCCATGTATCGTTATGATGAATTCGACGAGCGCTTCGTTCGCGAGCGGGTGGAGCAGTTCCGCACCCAGGTCTCGCGCCGCCTCGACGGCTCCCTGTCGGAAGACGAGTTCAAGCCGCTGCGTCTGAAGAACGGCCTCTATCTCCAGCTTCACGCCTACATGTTGCGGATCGCCGTGCCGTACGGCACGATGAGCGCGCGCCAGCTGCGCCAGCTCGCCCGGATCGCACGCGAGTACGACAAGGGCTACGCCCACTTCACGACGCGCCAGAACCTGCAGTTCAACTGGCCGAAGCTGAAGGACATTCCGGCGATCCTCGATCTTCTCGCCGATGTCGAGATGCATGCGATCCAGACCTCCGGCAATTGCATCCGCAACACCACCGCCGACCAGTTTTCGGGCGTCGCCGCCGACGAGAGCGAGGATCCGCGCCCGACCGCCGAGCTGCTGCGCCAATGGTCGAGCCAGCATCCCGAATTCGTCTGGCTGCCGCGCAAGTTCAAGATCGCTGTCACGGGCGCGCAGCACGACCGCGCGGCGATCCTCGTCCACGATATCGGCTTGAAGCTGAAGCGCAACGACGCCGGCGAGCCGGGCTACGAGCTCTCCGTCGGCGGCGGTCTCGGCCGCACGCCGATGATCGGCAAGATCATCCGCGACTTCCTGCCGAAGGACGAGCTTCTCGCCTATGTCGAGGCGATCATGCGCGTCTACAACGCCGAAGGCCGGCGCGACAACAAGTTCAAGGCGCGGGTGAAGATCCTCGTCCACGAGACCGGAACGGAAGAGTTCAAGGCCCGTGTCGAGGCCGAATACGCCAAGCTCGACGGGCCGACGATCAACGCGCCGCAGGAAGAGATCGACCGGATCGCGGCCTATTTCGCGGCACCGGACTATGAGGACCTGCCTGCAACCTCGCTCACACTGGAACAGGCGCGCAAGAGCGACAAAGGGCTCGACCGCTTCGTCGCGCAGAACGGCTTTGCCCACAAGCAGCCGGGCTACATCGCGCTGACCATCTCCCTGAAGCCGGTCGGCGGCGTGCCCGGCGACATGAGCGCCGACCAGATGGACGCGTTCGCCGACATTGCCGACGCCTATTCCCTCGGCGAATTGCGCGTCACCCACAGCCAGAACCTCGTCCTGCCCTACGTCAAGCAGGACGACGTGCCGGCGCTCTACGCCGATCTGAAGAGGCACGGGCTCGCCACCGCCAATGCCGGTCTCGTCACCGACATCATCGCCTGCCCGGGGCTCGACTATTGCAGCCTGGCCACCGCCAAGTCGATCCCGATCGCCCAGGAGATCGCGCGGACCTTCGCCGACGAGGATCGCCAGCAGGCGATCGGCGAACTGCCGATCAAGATTTCCGGCTGCATCAATGCCTGTGGCCACCACCATGTGGGCGCGATCGGCATTCTCGGCCTCGAAAAGGGCGGGCGCGAGAACTACCAGATCACCGTCGGCGGCGATGCGACGGAACATGCCGCGGTCGGCGAACGGCTCGGGCCGGGGATCGACGCGGACGACGTTCCGGGCGCCGTGGAGGTGCTGGTCGAGACCTATCTGTCCGAAAAGCAGGGTGCGGAGACGTTCATCGAGACCGTGCGCCGCACTGGCGTCGAGCCGTTCAAGGCAAGCTTCACCGGCTTCATCGAAGCGCGCGCCAGCGCCCAGGAGGCGGCCGAATAATGACGATCATCACGCCCGCGGGCGAGCGTAAGGACGCCTACACCCTGATCGAGACCGCCGACGAAGCGGCGCCGGCGCCCGCAAGGCCGCTCGTGCCGCTGACGCTTCTCGGCGCGATCGAGACGCCTGCCGCGCCGTTCGGCCTTCTGGTCGAGAACGATGCGGACATTGCCGAAATCGCGCGGCATTTCGGTGCCGTCGACCTGATCGCCGTCGTCTTTCCCGCTTTTGCCGACGGGCGCGGCTTCTCGCTGGCCAAGCGGCTCCGCCGGGAAGGCTTCGAGGGCACGCTTCGCGCCAAGGGCCCGCTGATCGCGGACCAGTTCGCCGATGCCCTCGCCTGCGGCTTCGACGAGGTGGACATTCCCGATACGATGGCGAACCGCCAGCCGGTGCAGCAATGGCTGGAAATGAAGGACTCGATGAGCGTCCACTATCAGACCGGCTTCGGCGAGGGGCAGAGCATTCTGCAGCAGCGCATCGCCGCGCGCAGAGGGCCGGACGCATGAGGGACGATGCCCATCCATCCGACCTGAAGGGGTTGGCGCGCGATCTCAACGCCGCCTTTCCGGGACTTTCGCCGCTCGAACGGCTGACGACCCTGCGCGAGACCGTTCCTGGCCGGCTGGTGTTCACGACGAGTCTCGGCATCGAGGATCAGCTGATCACCCATCTGATCTTCCGGAACGCGATCAAGATCGAGGTGGTCACCCTCGATACGGGTCGCCTGTTTCCCGAGACCTACGATTTGTGGCGGCGCACGGAGGAACAGTACGGCAAGCGCATCCACGCGAAATATCCGAACGGCGAGAAGCTGGAGGAGCTGATCGAGGATCAGGGCATCGACGGCTTCTACTATGCCAAGGAGTTCCGGCTGAACTGCTGCGGCGTGCGCAAGATCGAGCCGCTCGGCCGGGCGCTGGACGGCGCTTCCGGCTGGGTGACCGGCTTGCGGGCCGACCAGTCCGCCAACCGGCAGGACATGGATTTCGCCGGCTTCGATGCGGTGCGGGGCCTCGTCAAGGCGAACCCGATCTTCGACATGAGCCGGGCGGACGTGGCCGCGTTCTGCGCCGAGAACGCCGTTCCGGTGAACGTGCTGCACGATCGCAATTTCCTGTCCATCGGCTGTGCCCCCTGCACCCGCGCGCTTCAACCGGGCGAGCCGGAGCGGGCGGGCCGCTGGTGGTGGGAAGACGACACCAAGCGCGAATGCGGCCTGCATGTGCCGGATGCGACCGACGGCACCGACGGCGCGCGGGAACTGGCGCGACGCTAAGATCGGCCTTTGCCGGGCGGCGACGTCGCCGGGCAGAGGCCGCGACAGACATTCATCCCCGGCCGGGTGTCGAACCGTGGCTTGGCTTGCGGCTTCCCCGCCCGCCGTCGCCATCCTCGACCCCACGCCTTCGCCATCCTCGGGACGGGGCCCGGCATATAAGCCGCCGTAAATTTTCACGGCTGCCTTCGTTGGCAAAACGGGGGCGCCGACAGGACATGGAAGAAAAGGCCGAAGGCCCATGAAACACATGACCCATCTCCAGCGTCTGGAGGCCGAGTCGATCTTCATCATCCGGGAAGTGGCAGCGACCGCCGACAATCCGGTGATGCTCTATTCGATCGGCAAGGATTCGGCGGTGATGCTGCATCTCGCCATGAAGGCGTTCGCGCCCGGCAAGCCGCCCTTTCCGCTGCTGCACGTCGACACCACGTGGAAGTTCCGCGAGATGATCGAGTTTCGCGACCGGCGCGCGAAGGAACTCGGCCTCGAACTGATCGTCCACACCAATCAGGACGGCGTCGCCGCGGGTATCAACCCGTTCGATTCCGGCTCCGCCGTCCACACCGACGTGATGAAGACGCAGGCGCTGAAGCAGGCGCTCGACAAGCACAAGTTCGATGCCGCCTTCGGCGGCGCACGGCGGGACGAGGAAAAGTCGCGCGCCAAGGAGCGCGTGTTTTCGCTGCGCTCCGCCGAACACCGCTGGGACGCCAAGAACCAGCGGCCCGAACCCTGGCGCCTGTTCAACACCCGCAAGCGGAACGGCGAGAGCTTCCGCGTCTTCCCGATCTCCAATTGGACCGAGCAGGACGTGTGGGACTATATCGCCATCGAGAACATCCCGGTCGTGCCGCTCTATTTCGCGGCCAAGCGGCCGATCGTGAAGCGCGACGGCGCGCTGATCATGCGCGACGACGACCGCATGGAACTGCGGCCCGGCGAGAGCGTCGAGGAGATGATGGTCCGTTTCCGCACGCTCGGCTGCTATCCGCTCACCGGCGCGGTGGAGTCCGGCGCGGGCACCCTCGACGAGATCATTTCCGAAATGCGCGGATCGCGCGTTTCCGAACGCCAGGGGCGCGTCATCGACCGCGACTCGGGCGCTTCGATGGAACAGAAAAAGCAGGAAGGTTATTTCTAACCCATGTCCAATGCCCTGGAAGATAACCGTCCCGACGAGGCCGATTGGGCGCAAGGCTCGACGCCGGCCGCCCTCGAAGACCAGACATTCGCCGGTCCGGCGCCCGACAGAGCGGGCGCGGCTGCGCCGATCGTCGATCCGCAAGCGGCGATGGAGCCCGTCGTCGCGCCGGCCGAATCGCTCCTGCGATTCATCACCTGTGGCTCGGTGGACGACGGCAAGTCGACGCTGATCGGCCGCCTTCTCTTCGAGACCAACGCGGTCTTCGACGACCAGATGGAAGCGCTCGAAAAGGATTCGAAGAAATTCGGCACCACGGGCGGCGATCTGGATTTCGCGCTCCTCGTCGACGGACTTTCGGCCGAGCGCGAACAGGGCATCACCATCGATGTCGCCTATCGCTATTTCTCCACCGGCAAGCGCGCCTTCATCATCGCCGATACGCCCGGCCACGAGCAATATACGCGCAACATGGCGACCGGCGCCTCGCAGGCCGAACTCGCGGTGATCCTCGTCGATGCGCGCAAGGGCATCCTGCCCCAGACCCGGCGGCACTCCTTCATCACGTCCCTCGTCGGCATCAAATCGGTGGTGATCGCCGTCAACAAGATGGACCTCGTCGACTTCTCCGAAGAGCGCTACGAGGAGATCAAGAAGGGCTATCAGGAAATCCTGCCGCAGCTCGGCTTCACCGACGTCTCCTACGTGCCGCTTTCGGCCAAGAACGGCGACAATATCGTCACCCGTTCGCCGAACACGCCCTGGTACAAGGGCGAGACGCTGCTGGAACGGCTCGAGACCGCGACCCCCGAGACCTTCGAGGCGGACGGCTCCCCCTTCCGCATGCCGGTGCAGTGGGTCAACCGTCCGAACCTCGACTTCCGGGGCTTCTGCGGCACGGTCGCCAGCGGCACGATCCGCGCCGGCGACAGGATCGTCTCGCTCCCCTCCGGCCAGCGCTCGAGCGTCAAGGCGGTCTGGGGTCCCGACGGCATCACGGAGAAGGGCCGCACGGGGGATGCGATCACCCTGACCCTCAATGACGAGATCGACGCTTCGCGCGGCGACGTCATCGTGCGCGAGGGCGACGGCGTCCTGCCGGTCAAGACCGTCGAGGCGGACATCCTCTGGATGGTCGATCGCCCGATGGTGGCCGGCGGACGGCTCAACGCCAAGCTCGGCTCGCATCAGACGCCTGCGACGCTGCGGGCGCTCAACGGTTCGGTCGACATCCATTCCTACGAGGTGAAGCCCGCCAACGCCCTCCTCATGAACGAGATCGGCAAGGTGACGATCGCCTTCGACCGGCCGCCGGTGGCGACGACCTACACGGAAAATCGTGAGCTCGGCGCGTTCATCCTGATCGACCAGCTGACCAACGAGACGGTCGCGCTCGGTGTCATCAACAGCCTCGCAAGACCGGCCGCCGGCGGCGTTCGGACCACCGCATCCGCCGCCACTGCCGGCGCCCAGCCGAAATCCGGCTTTGCGAAGCTGAAGGCGGAATGGCTCGGCGGCGGCACCGCGGACGATCCGGACAAGGCGGCGGCGGCGACGGCTGCGCGGGCGACCGCCAGCGGCCTCATCATCGTCATCGCCGTCCTGATGGGGCTTCCTGTCCTTGCGGCCGCGATCCTCGGCGCGATCGACTTCCTCGTCCGCCCGTTCATCACGAGCCGGCTCGCCGACAACGACGAGAGAACAGGCCAGGCCGAACTCTCCGAGAAGCCCGCGCCCTATTACGGCGACGGCATCTGACGTCGTTCAGGACGGTTGCCGGTCTTTCGCAAGCAGCGCAGACCGGCCGCCACGACGGGAACGGTCATGACGAAAAACCCCGCCGACCGGTCCGGTCGGCGGGGTTTTTTCATAAGATCGATTCCGGATCGGCCCTCGCCTGACGGCGATCGATGATTCCTACTGATTCGTTCCGCCCGTGCCCGTCGTGTTCTCCGGCTCTTCGTCGCCGATCTCGGAGGCATCGGGCGCCTGCTCGACCGCCGAGGGGGCTTCGACGGGCGGGATGAAGGCGGGGTCGGCGGCGTTCGGAGCCGTCTCGCCGGGATTGGCCGGGACCGGCTCGACCGCGGCGGCGTTCGGCGTGTCGGCGGAGGCCGGCGCGTCTTCTGCCGCCGGCGCCGGGTTCCGATCGACAGACGAACCGTCGTTGGAATCCGGCGTCGCCGCCGGAGCCTCGGTCGCGGGCGCATCGCCGGACATGTCCGGGATCAGGGAGGGCGAAGGCTCGTCCGTCGCATCGCCGGTGGCTGGCGCCGCGTTCTCGGGCGTCGCGATGCCCTCGACGCCGGCGCCCTCGGCGCCCGTGCCCTCTTCGCTCGGGAGGCCGCCGAGCTGATCGAGCAGGCTGCCGCCGTCCGACGGCTGATTCTGGCCCGACGGAAGCTGATCGAGAATATCGGTCGGGGCCGCGCCGTAACGCGCGAGAATGCCCAGCGACAGCGATGTGACGAAGAAGCCCGCCGCCAGGATGCCGGTCGTCTTGGTCAGCGCATTGGCCGCGCCACGGGCCGACATGAGGCCGCCGCCGCCGCCGCCGATGCCGAGGGCACCGCCTTCGGAGCGCTGAAGAAGCACCACCACGACAAGCGCGACGACGATCATCAGGTGGATGACGATAAGAATGGTTTCCATGAATGTTCCAGGACGCGCGAAGTGTCTTTGATGAAGAGGATTTGCGCGCCTTCTATAGAAAGCGGCCTGTTATTCCAAGTCGATTTCGAGATCGGAGAAATCGGGTTCGAACGGATCGCGCCCCTGGGGCCGCGCCGCAGCCTCGCATATCGCAACGAAATCGGCCGCCTTCAAGCTTGCCCCTCCGACGAGCGCGCCGTCCACATTGTCGATATGCAGCAGTTCGAAGGCGTTGTCCGGCTTGACCGAACCGCCATAGAGAAGCTTGACGGCACTGCCGGTTGCCTCGCCGAAGCGCTCCTTCAGCCTGTTGCGCAGGAAGTCGTGGACCTCCGCGACGTTCTCGACCGTCGGCGTGCGACCGGTTCCGATCGCCCAGATCGGTTCGTAGGCGACCACCAGATTATCGCCCCTTGCGCCATCGGGCAGCGAGCCGGAAAGCTGCTCGCCGAGGCGATCGAGGGTCCGGCCCTCGTCGCGCTCGCCCTGGCTTTCGCCGATGCAGACGATGGCGATCAGCCCGGCGCGCCAGGCCGCCTCGACCTTGGCCCGCACCATGGCGTCGGTCTCGGCGTGATCGGCGCGGCGCTCGGAATGGCCGACGATGACGTAGCTCGCGCCGATATCCTTCAGCATCTCGGCCGCGATGTCGCCGGTGTGGGCGCCGCTCTTTTCGGCATGGCAGTCCTGGCCGCCCACTTTCGCCGCATTGTGGAGAATGCCGCGGCTGGCTGACAACATGGTGGCCGGCGGGCAGACGACCACGTCGGTCCCGTCGGTCTTGCCGTCCTTCACCGCGTCGGCGATGGCCTTCAGCTCGGTGAGCGAGCGCAGCGTGCCGTTCATCTTCCAGTTGCCGGCGATCAGCGGTGTCGTCATCAAAATCTCCCGAGGCGTTCGAAAACCTCCAAACAAGTCCACCGGACCTAACCCCAAGGAAGCGCGAAATCAATCGCGGGGGCCCGACTTGCGCCATTGCCGCCATGTTTCCTAATAAGAAGGTGAACACGCCGCCCGGGTTTTCGGCAGCGGCGACGAAACGGTGGGGATGTGATGCTCAATACGCTACGCAACGCGACGACGGGCTGGACCGCGAAAATCCTGCTCGTGCTTCTGGTCGCAAGTTTTGCGGTCTGGGGCATCGGCGACGTGTTTCGTGCAGGCAATCAGAACGCGGTGCTGAGCGTCGGCCAGACCGAGGTGTCGCTGCAGGAATACGCCCTCGCCTATCGCCAGGCGAGCTCGGGCATTTCCCGGCAGCTCGGGCGCCCCTTGACCGCGGAAGAAGCCGAGGTCTTCGGCATCGACCAGACGGTGCTGTCCCAGCTGGTGAGCGGGGCGATCCTCACCGAGCAGGCGCGCAGCATCGGCCTTGGCATTTCCGACCAGCGGCTTGCCCGTCTCATCGCGGACGATCCGAGTTTCCAGGATGCGTCGGGCAGTTTTTCCCGTGCCCAGTTCCGCAACCTCCTGTCCGAGGTCGGCCTGCGCGAAGCCGACTATATCGCGTTCCAGGAGGACGCGGCGATGCGCACCCAGATCGTCGATGCGGTCACCAACGGCATCGTCCTGCCCAAGGCCTACGAACAGGCGATCGGCCTGTTCAACGGCGAGCGGCGCAATGTCAGCTACATCTCGGTGGGACCGGCAGCCCTCGACGGCGAGCCGGAGCCGACGGACGAGGCGCTGCAGACCTATTTCGAGGCGAACAAGGCGACATACGCCGCACCCGAATATCGCGGCCTCAAGGTCGCGCGTCTGACCCGCGAGGCGATCGCCAACGAGGACGCGGTGACGGAGGAGGCGATCGCCGCCGACTACGCACAGTACCAGTCGCGCTACGGCCAGCCGGAACGGCGCGAGGTCAGCCAGATCGTGTTCCCCGACCGGGCCGCCGCCGAGGAAGCCGCGCGGAAGCTCGCCGATGGCGCGACCTTCGAGAACGTGGCGCGGGCCGCCGGCAAGAACCCGGCCGACACCTCGCTCGGCCTCGTTTCGCGCGAGGAGATCCCGACCCCGAACATTCGCGATGCCGCCTTCTCCCTCAATAGCGGGCAGACCTCCGACGTCATCGACGGGCGTTTCGGCCCGACGATCGTGCGGGTCGGCGCCATCGAGCCGGCGAGCGTCAGGCCGCTCGAAGAGGTTTCCGGCGAAATCCGCCGCGCCCTCGCCCTCAACAATGCCAGCGACGCACTGAATGCCGCCTATCAGACCTACGAGGATGCCCGCGCCGGCGGCGCGACCTTCGACGAGGCCGTCGAGGAGGCGGGCCTCAAGATCGAGACCTATCCCGCCGTCGACAGCGAGGGTCGCGACCCGTCCGGCGATCCGGTCGAAGGGGTTGCGGGCGCGGGCGAGCTGCTGCGCGAAGTCTTCCAGACCGAGCCCGGTTTCGACAACATTCCCATTCCCTCGGACGATAATGGCTACCTCTTCTTCGACGTGACCGATGTGCAACCCGCCCGCGACCGGACCCTCGACGAGGTGCGCGAACGGGTGGTCGCCGACTGGACGCAGGCCGAGCTCCTGCGCCTCGTCGAGGAGCGTGCGACGGCGCTGGCCGAAGCCGCCCGCGGCGGCAAGCCGCTGCAGGAGATCGCCGAGGAAAACGGCCTCACCGTCGAGAACGCCTCGGGCATCACCCGCCAGAGCGGAGCGGCCGAGATCGGCAGCCAGGCGAGCGCGGCGGCCTTTTCGGTCGGGCGTGGCGGCGTCGCTTCCGCCAAGGGACGCGGCGCGCTGGAGCAGGTGGTTCTGAAGGTCGACGAGGTCGCTCCGCCTGCATCGCCGCTCGACAATGTGAACCAGACCCAGATCAGCCAGGTGCAGTCCGGCCTCACCAACGATCTCGTCCAGAGCTACGTGTCGCGGGCGCGCACGCAATTTCCGCTGGAGGTCTATCCGAACGGCATCGAGAACGCCAAGAGCATGATGCGATGAGCGAGCGCCTCAAGCCCTATCTGGCGAAAGTCGCGAGCGGCCTGTCGCTTACGCGGACGGAAGCCGAGGACGCGTTCTCGATCATCATGTCGGGAGAGGCCACCGCGGCGCAGATCGGCGGGCTGCTGATGGCCTTGCGGGTGCGCGGCGAAAGCGTCGACGAGATCACCGGCGCGGTGACGGCGATGCGCGCCAACATGACCCGCGTGAAGGCCCCCGAGGGCACCGTCGACATCGTCGGCACGGGCGGCGACAATTCCGGCACGGTCAACATCTCGACGGCCTCCGCCTTCGTGCTTGCCGGCTGCGGCGTGCCCGTCGCCAAGCACGGCAACCGCGCCCTTTCCTCGCGCTCGGGCGCGGCGGACGTCCTCGCGGCCCTCGGCGTCGACATCGAACTGAAGCCCGAACAGCTCTCCACCGTGATCGAGCAGGCCGGCCTCGTCTTCCTTTTCGCGCCGAACCACCATGCCGCGATGCGCCATGTGGGACCGGCCCGCAAGGATCTCGGCACGCGGACCATGTTCAACATTCTGGGTCCGATGACCAATCCGGCGGGGGTCACCCGGCTTCTCATCGGCGTGTTCGCGCCCGAATGGATCGAGCCGATGGCCCTGACCCTCAGGGAACTCGGCACGGAAGCGGCCTGGGTCGTCCATGGCGAGGGCCTCGACGAGATGACGATCACCGGCGAGACGCAGGTCGCCGAACTGAAGAACGACGACATCCGCATGTTCACCGTGACGCCGGAAGAGGTGGGCCTGAAACGGGCCGACCTGGCCGATATTCGCGGCGGGGTGGCGGCCGACAATGCTTTGCGCCTGTCGGCTCTCCTTGCCGGAGAGGCGGGCGCCTACCGGGACATCGTCTGCCTCAACACCGGCGGTGCGCTGGTCGTTGCCGGCCGGGCGCAGGACCTGAAGGAGGGCATCGCGATGGCGCAAGGCTCGATCGATCGGGGCAATGCCAGGGCCGCCCTCGACCGCCTCGTCACCGTCACCCAACGCCTTGGAAAGAACGCCGCATGAGCGACACCCCGGACGACGTCGACATCCTGAAGACGATCGAGACCTACAAGCGCGAGGAAATCGCGGCGGCCAGGGCTGCGCGACCGCTTGCCGACCTGGAAGCCGCCATTTCGGGGGCGGAGCCCCCGCGCGGATTTCTCGACGCGATCCGAAGCCGCGTATCCTCCGGCGGGTTCGCCCTGATTGCCGAGGTGAAGAAGGCGAGCCCCTCCAAGGGCGTCATCCGCGAGGATTTCGATCCGCCGCAGATCGCGCGGGCCTACGAGCGCGGCGGCGCGGCCTGCCTGTCGGTGCTGACCGACGAGCCGAGCTTCATGGGAAGCCCCGACTTCCTGAAGGCGGCGCGCGCGGCGAGCGCCCTCCCTGTCCTGCGCAAGGACTTCATGTTCGACACCTATCAGGTCGCCGAGGCCCGTGCCTGGGGCGCCGATGCGATCCTCGTCATCATGGCGGCGATCGACGATGCGACCGCTCGCGATCTGGAGGACGCGGCCATCCATTACGGCATGGACGTTCTCGTCGAGGTGCACGACGAAGCCGAGACCGAGCGCGCGCTCGCGCTGAGATCGCCGCTGATCGGCATCAACAACCGCAACCTGCACACGTTCGAAACGAGCCTCGAAACCGCCGAGCATCTGTCCGGCATGATCCCGGACGACCGGATCATGGTGGGGGAGAGCGGCATCACCACACATGCCGATTTCCTCCGCCTCGCCGATCGCGGCATTCGCAGCTTCCTCGTCGGCGAAAGCCTGATGCGCCAGGACGATGTCGAGGCTGCGACGCGTGTGATGATGGGCGGGCAGCGTACGGACATGCCGGTGTGAGCCGGTCCGGGGCGACAAGCCCGGCCGACCGGCTGACCCATCTCGACGAGACCGGCGCGGCCTCGATGGTCGATGTCGGCGACAAGGCCGAGACCTCCCGCCTTGCGACCGCCGAGGGCTTTGTGCGCATGAGGCGCGAGACCCTTGCCCTCATCCGCGACGGCCAGGCCCGGAAAGGCGATGTCGTGGGCATCGCGCGGGTCGCGGGCATCATGGCCGCGAAGCGCACGCACGAACTGATCCCGCTCTGCCATCCGCTGCTTCTGAACAAGATCGGCGTCGAGATCGAGATGGACGAGACGCTGCCGGGCCTGCGGGTTTCCGCGCTCGCCCGGGTGTCCGGCAAGACCGGCGTCGAGATGGAGGCGCTGACCGCCGTCTCCGTCGCCTGCCTCACCATCTACGACATGGCGAAGGCGGTGGACCGCGAGATGGAGATCGGCGGCATACGGCTGCTGACCAAATCCGGCGGCAAGTCCGGCGATTTCGCGGCCGCGACCCCGCATGCGCACGGGACCGGCGCGCCGTGAGCCTGCTTGCGGTCGAAGCGGCCTATCGCCGCGTGCTTGCCGGCGCCGAGCCGGTCGCGCGGACCGAGCGCCTTCCCTTGCGCGAGGCGCGGGGGCGCGTCCTTGCCGACGATCTTCGTTCCAGGCGCACCCAGCCCGGCTTCGATGCATCGGCCATGGATGGCTACGCGGTGCGGGCACGCGATGCCGTCACGGGTGCGGAGCTCGCCATCGTCGGGGAAGCGGCGGCCGGCCACGGCTGGGCCGGCTCGGTGGGACCCGGCGAAGCGCTGCGCATCTTCACCGGCGCGCCTGTGCCCGAAGGCGCGGACGCGGTGCTGATCCAGGAAGACACCGAACGTCTCGCAGGCAGTGCCCGCATCAAGGTGACGGATGCCGCGACCGCCGGCGATCACATCCGCCGCGCGGGCGTCGACTTTGCCGAGGGCGGGCTCCTCTGCCCCGCCGGAACGGTGCTGTCGGCCGGAGCCATCGCGCTCGCGGCGAGCGGCGATCACTCCCACCTCACCGTCCGGGCGCGTCCCCGCATCGCGATCCTTGCGACCGGCGACGAGCTCGTCCTGCCGGGCGAGCCGATCGGACCGCACCAGATCGTCGCCTCGAACACGTTCGGCCTTGCCGCGCTCGCCGAGCAATCGGGCGGCACCGTCCTCGATTGCGGCATCGCAGCCGACGACGAGGCCGAGATCGGCGCGCGCTTCGACGAGGCGCTTCAGGCCGGTGCCGACGTCTTCGTCACCATCGGCGGCGCCTCGGTCGGCGATCACGATCTGGTCGGAAAGGTCTTCGAGGCGAAAGGCGTCGAACTCGATTTCTGGAAGGTCGCCATGCGGCCCGGAAAGCCGTTCATGGCGGGCCGCAAGGGACCGATGCGGATTGCCGGGCTGCCCGGGAACCCGGCCTCGTCGCTGGTTGCCGCGACCTTGTTTCTCGCGCCCCTCATCCGCCGGCTTTCGGGCCTGCCCGATCGCCCGCTCTACCGCGAGGGGGTGCTTGCCGACGCCATGCCCGCGAACGGTCCCCGCGCCAACTTCGTCCGGGCGATCGTTGCGGGCGAAACCGAAGGGCGGCCGAGACTGACAGCCCTTGGCAAGCAGGACTCCTCGCTGCTCTCGGTCTATGCGCGGGCCGACGCGCTTCTCATGCGGCCGGTGAACGCTGCGCCGGCCAGAGCGGGCGAACCCTGCCTCTACGTGCCGCTCGATTGATCCGGGCCGATAGACGCCCCGCCGATCATTCCTCGGGTTCGGTGGCGAACAGCAGCGGATAGCCGTTCTGTTTGGCAAGGTCCGTCGCCTCGGCAGCCTTGGTCTCCGCCACGTCCCGCGGGTAGACGGAGACGACGCAGCTGCCCTTCTGGTGCGCGGTCATCATCACGGTGCTCGCCTGGCTGCCGGACAGGCGGAACACGGCATGCAGCACCAGCACGACGAACTCGCGCGGCGTGTAGTCGTCGTTGAGAAGCAGGACCTTGTAGAGCTTGGGTCGTTCGACCTTCGGCGTCACGCTGGTCTTTCGCTCGACGGTGGTGCCGGCCATGATGGACTCCAACGATCGGTATCTCACTTCGTCCGCCCGATATGAGGGGGCGGATGCGGCATGTCAGCCCGCGCGGCGCTCGGGCGGGCACGAAACCGGCCCGCAAAAAAGCGAGCCGCCGGGCGCCGCGTGATGCGAGCGCGCGGCTTGCCCGTCGGCGACCTCGCGTCCGATCCTAGCATTTCGGGTCGCCGCGCTCCATCGCTTGAAGCCGGGCAACCTCTGCATAGCTTAGGGCGCACACGCAAACGCGCATCTGGCGCCCTTCCTTTCCTTTTCGAGAGTCACTTCATGAAAAAACGCTCCCTCGGACGCACCGGCCTGTCGGTTTCGGAACTCTGCCTTGGAACCATGACGTTCGGCAGCCAGAACACCGAGGCCGAGGCGCACCAGCAGCTCGACCGGGCGGTGGAGCGCGGCGTCGACTTCCTCGATGCCGCCGAAATGTATCCGACGACGCCAATGAAGCGCGAGACCGTCGGGCGGACGGAAGAATATGTCGGCACCTGGCTGAAGAAGCCCTCGAACCGCGAAAAGGTCGTGGTCGCGACCAAGATCACCGGCGAAGGCAGCGCGATGGTGCGCGACGGCGCGAAGATCTCGCGCCAGACCCTCACCGAGGCGATCGAAGGCAGCCTCAGGCGGCTCCAGATCGACGAGATCGACCTCTACCAGTTGCACTGGCCGAACCGCGGCTCCTACCATTTCCGCAAATCGTGGGATTTCGACCCGAGCACCCAGGATGCGGACCAGGCGAAGGCCGACATGCTGGAAATCCTGGAGACGATCGCCGACCTGCAGAAGGCCGGCAAGCTGAAGCATTTCGGCCTGTCCAACGAGACCGCCTGGGGCACGACGCGCTTCTGCACGATCGCCGAGACCAGCGGCCTGCCGCGCCCGGTCTCGATCCAGAACGAATACAGCCTGATGTGCCGCTACTTCGATCTCGACATGGCCGAGACCGCGCTGCACGAGGATGTGGGGCTCCTGTCCTATTCCTCGCTCGCCGCCGGCATTCTGACCGGGAAATATTCGGGCGGCCATATTCCAGAGGGTTCGCGCGGCTCGATCAATTCGGGCCTCGGTGGCCGGCTGGCCCGAAGCAATGCGACGGTCGTCGCCGACGAATATGTCAAGATCGCGCGCAAGCACGGGCTCGAGCCGGCGCAGCTCGCCTATGCGTTCTGCCTGACGCGGCCCTTCCTGACCTCGGTCATCATCGGCGCGACCTCGATGGAGCAACTGGACGTGGCGCTCGGCTCGGCGGACATCACCTTGAGCGACGCGGTGATGGACGAGATCGCGGAGGTCTACCGTCACCATCCCGTTCCGATGTAGACGACACGCAAGTCCCACCCCATCCCTTCGGCGCCGCGCCCTGCCGGGCTCTGCGTCGAGGGAGCCCTGCCTCCGGACCGGCGGGCCGGGCCGATCGCGAAAGACGCTGTCTCCCGATGCTCGACGCCCGTTTGCGCCAAACCACCGATCCCATCGTCGAACGGCTGGCCCGATGGCTCGCGGGCATGGGTGCGAGCGCGAACATGGTGACCGTTGCGGGCCTTGCCATCGGGCTTGGCGCCGCCTGGCTGATCGCCGAGCAGCATTTCATCGCCGGCCTCGCCGTCGGCGCCCTTTCGCGGCTTTGCGACGGCCTCGACGGTGCGGTCGCGCGCCGGACCGGCAAGACCGATTTCGGTGGCCTTCTCGACATCGTCCTCGACTTCGTCTTCTACGGCGCGATCCCGCTCGGCTTCATCCTCGCCGATCCGCAGGCCAACGCCATCGCCGGGGCGGTTCTCATCCTCACCTTCTATGCCAATGGCGGCAGCGTCCTTGCGCTTGCCCTGATGCTGGAAAAGCAGGGCAAGGCGGACGACCGCACCCGCGCCGGCAAGGCCCTCGCCTTCACCGAGGGCTTGATGGAGGCGAGCGAGACCTATCTGTTCTTCGCGCTGTTCTGCCTTTTCCCCGGCGCGTTTGCGACGCTCGCGCTCGTCTTTGCCGGCCTGACCGCCGTGACCTTCGTCGCCCGGCTCCGCCGCGCCGCAAGGATCCTGGATTGACGCGCCGGCCTTAGAACCGATCGGCTCTCAGGGACGGCCGATCGAACTGGATGAGGACATCGCATGGACTGGTTTGCCACGATCGACGCCTATTGCGAACGCACCGATGCAAGCTTCTGGTCGGAGCCAGTGAACGCCGTCTCGAACGCGGCCTTCGTCCTCGCCGCGGCCTTTGTCGGCGTCGCGATCGCGCGCGGCGCACGGCATGGCACCACGCAAAGCGCGTTCGCCGCTCTCGTCTGCGTCATCGGCGTCGGATCGTTCCTGTTCCACACGTTCGCGACACGCTGGGCGAGCCTTGCCGACGTCCTGCCCATCACCCTCTTCATCTTCGCCTATTTCGCGGTCGCGCTCTCGCGCTTCGTCGGGTTGGGGTGGATGGGAACGCTCGTCGGAACCGCCCTCTTCTTCGGGGCCTCGCTGATCGTCGAGTCGCTGTTCGCGCCGCTAGCCGGATCCTCCGCCGCCTACCTGCCGGCGCTTTTCGCCATGCTCGCCATCGGCATCCATCTTCTCGCACGCTCCCACCCGGCAGGGCCGGCGATCCTCCTCGCCGGCGCGGTCTTCGCCGTATCCCTGACGCTTCGCTCTCTCGACGGGCCGCTGTGCGGCGTGTGGCCGGTCGGAACCCATTTCCTGTGGCACGTCCTCAACGCGGTGACGCTCGCCATCCTCGTCCTTGCGCTGGGCCGCGGCCCGCGCGACGACGGACATTACACCCGGGAACGCCCACTGTGACGGAGGGCGAGACGCATCGTCGAGCCACCCGCATCTTTTCTTTCGGCGCGGGACGGCCTAGTTGCGGGAATGCTTCGGCGCTTCGCGTCCCCTTCGGAGCCCGATCGCTTCCAGCCGAAGCCGCCAGGAACGAAAGCCGGTCATGACCGAGACGATAAACGACCCGATCCTCTCCATCAAACATGTCGGCAAGACCTATGAAGGCGGTTTCACCGCTCTCAAGGATGTCAATCTCGACATCGCCAAGGGCGAGATCTTCGCGCTGCTCGGGCCGAACGGTGCCGGCAAGACGACGCTGATCTCGCTGGTCTGCGGCCTGGCGCGCCTGAGCGAGGGCACGATCCACGTGGACGGCCACGACGTCACGAAGGATTTCCGCAAGGCGCGCGCCAAGATCGGCCTCGTGCCCCAGGAGCTGACGACGGACGCCTTCGAGACGGTGTGGAACACGGTGTCCTTCTCGCGCGGCCTGTTCGGCAAGCCGAAGGACCCGGCGGTCATCGAGCGCGTGCTGAGGTCGCTGACACTCTACGACAAGAAGGACAACAAGCTGCGGACGCTCTCGGGCGGCATGAAGCGCCGCGTCCTCATCGCCAAGGCCCTGTCGCACGAGCCGGAGGTGCTGTTCCTCGACGAGCCGACGGCGGGCGTCGACGTGGCGCTGCGCCGCGAGATGTGGAACGTCGTGGGAGACCTGCGCAAGACCGGCGTCACCGTCATCCTCACCACCCACTACATCGAGGAAGCGGAGATGATGGCCGACCGGATCGGCGTCATCTCGAAGGGCCGGCTGATCCTCGTCGAGAAGAAGGACGAGCTGATGCGGAAGCTCGGCCACAAGGAGCTGACGATCAAGCTGCAGGAGCCGCTCGACCAGATCCCGGACAATCTGTCCGGCTACGAGCTCGAACTGTCGCCGGATCGGATGGATCTGACCTATTCCTACGACACGCACGCCGAGCGAACGGGCATCGCCTCGCTGATGCGGCTTCTGGCCGAGGACGGCGTGCGGTTCCGAGACATCGCGACCAAGCAGTCCAGCCTCGAGGAGATCTTCGTCGGGCTGGTGGAGGAAAAGGCATGAACTGGCACGCGGTCAAGGCCATCTACATGTTCGAGATCCACCGGGCGGTGCGCACGGTCGGCCAGTCGATCATCTCGCCGGTCCTGTCGACCTCGCTCTATTTCGTCGTCTTCGGCGCGGCGATCGGCTCGCGCATCCAGGAGATCGACGGCATCTCCTATGCGGCCTTCATCATTCCGGGGCTGATCATGCTCCAGCTTCTTACCCAGTCGATCTCGAACGCGGCCTTCGGCATCTACTTTCCGCGTTTCGCCGGCACCATCTACGAGGTCCTGTCGGCGCCCGTCTCGGCCGCCGAGATCGTGCTTGGCTATGTCGGCGCCGCGGCGACGAAATCCATCCTTCTGGGGCTCATCATCCTTGCCACGGCGACCTTCTTCGTCGATTTCGAGATCGCCCATCCTGTCTGGATGATCCTGTTCCTCGTCCTCACCGGTTTCACCTTCGCGCTGTTCGGATTCATCATCGGCATCTGGGCCGACGGCTTCGAACAGCTGCAGCTCGTGCCGCTCCTCATCGTCACGCCGCTGACGTTCCTGGGCGGCAGCTTCTATTCCATCGACATGCTGCCGCCGTTCTGGCGCGACGTCAGCCTCCTCAACCCGGTGGTCTATCTCGTCTCCGGCTTCCGGTGGGCGTTCTACGAAAGCTCCGACGTCTCGATCCTCGTCAGCCTGTCGATGACCCTTGCCTTCATGGCCGTGGCGATCGTCACGATCTGGTGGATCTTCAAGACCGGTTGGCGGGTGAAGCCCTGAAGCCGGCCGGCCCGCTCTGCCGCGCGACCGGACGCCGGGCGGCTTGACCTCGAGCGATCGTTCGGGTCTGAAACCCGCACGGAATGTTCATCAGACCACGAAGGAGCCCCGATGGCTCGGCTCAATGCGCAGATCGTCCCCGTCACGCCGTTCCAGCAGAACTGCACGATCCTGTTCGACGAGGAGACCCGGCTCGGCGTCGTCGTCGATCCGGGCGGGGACGTCGACACGATCAAGGGTGCCGTCGATGCGGCGGGCGTGACGATCGAAGCGATCTGGATCACCCACGGCCATATCGACCATGCGGGCGGCGCGATGGAGCTGAAGACGCTGCTCGGCGTCGACATCATCGGCTCGCACAACGACGACGCGATGCTGATGGACAATCTGGCCAGCCAGGCGCGGATGTTCGGGCTCGGCGGCGAGATCCGCAATTGCACGCCCGACCGCTGGCTTGCCGAGGGCGAGACCGTCGGCTTTTCGGGACACGCATTCGAGGTCTTCCACACGCCGGGCCACGCGCCCGGCCATGTGATCTTCGTCAACAGGGCGGCGAAGTTCGCGATCCTTGGCGACGTGCTCTTCAACGGCTCGATCGGGCGCACCGACCTTCCCGGCGGCGATCATCAGACCCTCCTCGCCTCGATCCGCGACAAGGTGCTGCCGCTCGGCGATGATGTCAGCTTCCTGTGCGGCCACGGGCCGGGAAGCCGGATCGGCGACGAACGCCGCTCCAATCCGTTTCTCCTCGGGCTCTGAGCAGACCCGGGCGCCCGTCAGGGCCGCGCCGAGGCGTCACGTACCGGGCGCGATGCGGATGATCTTCGATCCACCGCCGGTGATGATCACGTCGACGCCGGACTTCGGATAGGGCCGTCGGTCGAGACGCTCGGTCTGCACATCGATGAGTCTCGGGCCCGGATTGGCGTGGACACCGGCACGCGCTTCGGCGATGCGCTCGTCGCGGCCGCTTCCGGGCGACGCCGCGCCTTCCGTCGCAAGGCTCACGAACGAGCCGCTGGCCGAGGCGACCACGGCACGCGGCGTCGTCACGGAACGCCATCCGCGCTGGGCGGGACCCACCGAAAAGCGGACCGAGCCGTCGCGGGACAGACGCTGCCCCGAACCGGCTCTCGCCTCGCGCAGCCGCGTGCCCGTATCGGAATATCGCGTGCGCGGCACCGGGAGGGCCCCCGGCGTGTCGGTGATGCCGCCGCCATCTTCCAGGAACTCCTCGCGTTCGGGCGTGAACGCACTCACGTCGGCAGAAACGCTGCCGCCATCCTCGAGGAACTCTTCACGTTCGGAGGTGAAGGTCTCGAAACCGGAGGAGACGCCACCGCCGTCTTCGAGGAACTCGCCCCGCTCGCCTTCGTCACCGCCGGCCAGAACGTCGCCGTCGGACGGGTCGAGGCCGATCTCGTAGCCGGTGCTGATGCCGCCGCCATCGCTGAGAAAGCCTTGCGCTCCGGCGGCATGCGGAACGAGAAGCGCGGCGGCAGCGCCGGCGAGAAGCGATCGGTTGAAGCGCATCGGACAAACTCCTTAACAAAAGGTTAAGCGATAATTCGTCCATCAACCAGCAAATGCCGTGCCAGTTTCCGGATTCGTCCGAAACCGGGACCGTAAGAGCGCCTTTGCCGAGATGGCCCCGCGTTCCCGAAGGCCTGCCCTTCATGAACCGTTAACCAAGAATGCCGGGGACGACAGGGCGCGAGGGGGCCCGTGGGCTTTCGCCCGACCTGTCCGGCGCGCATGCGGATGCGGCTGACCCGGAACGGGACGGCGGGTCGAAATGAAACAGTCGCTTGCATGGGCCCGCACCCGGGATCGACCGGAGCGGCTTGCGGGCGATCAGTGCTCGTAGATCATCTTGCGCGTCATGCCGCCGTCGAGCGTCAGCATCTGGCCCGTCATGAAACCGGCATCGGCGAGATAGAGAACGGCATCGGCGATGTCCGACGCCCGGCCGACCCGGCCGACCGGATGCTGGGCGTGGTCCTTTTCGCGCAGGTCCCCGGCGCCCGAAATCCATCCCGGCGCGATGCAGTTGACCCGGACCTTCGGGCCGAGGCTGATCGCGAGAGCCTGGGTGAACCCGAAAAGCCCGCCCTTCGACGCGCCATAGGCCTCGGTCTGCGGCTCCGACATGAAGGCGCGGGTCGAAATCATGTTCACGATCGACGCCCCCTCGCGCAAGAGCGGCACGGCGGACCGCGTCGTCAGGAAGGCACCGGTCAGATGGCTGTCGGTGACCTCCCGCCAGGCGGCCAACGTCACGTCCTCGATCGGCCCGGTGACCGGGTCGGCCCGACCGGCATTGTTGACGACCAGATCGAGCCCGTCCCACCCAAGCGCCGCGAACGCGTCCCGAACCGAGGCCTCGTCGCCGACGTCACAGGGCACGTGCCGGGTCTCGCCGTCGCCCTCCTTCAGATCGAAGGAGGCGACGTCCCAGCCGGCCTTGCCCAATGTCCTGCAGATGGCGGAGCCGATCAGCCCCGATCCGCCCGTTACGATCGCTTGTTTCATGCGGCGGGAACTAGGGGCCGGCGGAGATGATACCACCGTCTTTTCTTCAAATGTTCGACGACGGCCAGCCGGTCCGTCAGCGCGACGCCTCGAGGAACGCCTCGACGAAGGCCGGGGCCGAGGTCGCCACGGCAGGGAGCGAATAGCCGCCCTCCTGCACGATCACCGTCGGCAGGTTCATGCGGCCGATGAGGGCGCCGATCGCCGGATAGGCCGCGTCGCCGACGTCGAGCCGCGACAGCGGATCGTCCCGGTGCGCGTCCCAGCCGGCCGAGACGACGAGGGCCTGGGCGCCGAAGGTTACCGCCGCTTCCACCAGCTTCTCGACGCCCGCGACATAGGCCGCGTCATTGGCGCCGAAGGGAAGCGGGATGTTGAGATTGCAGCCTTCGCCCTCACCGATGCCCCGTTCGTCGCCATAGCCGAGATAGAACGGATAATATTCGCCGGGGTCGGTGTGGACCGACCCGACGAACACGTCGCCGCGCTCGTAGAAAATGGTCTGCGTCCCGTCACCATGATGGGTGTCGAAATCGATCATTGCGACCTTCGCATAGGCCTGCCGCAGCCGCTGGGCGGCGATCGCCGCATTGTTGAGGAAGCAGAAGCCGCTGGCGCGGTCCGCATAGGCGTGATGGCCGGGCGGGCGGCAGAGCGCGAAAGCGGATGGCGCACCCGCGAGGACGAGGTCCGCGGCGCTCGCAGCGCTCATCGCCGAGGCGTGGACGGCCTCATGGGTGCGCTCGCCCATGGCGCAGGACAGATCGCCGATATACCAGCCCGCCTCCGCGAGAATTCCGGTCGCCCGGAGCTTGCGACGCGCGCCCCCGCCCGAATGTCCCGATGGTTGCGACAGGTAGGGATGTACGTTCGGCAGCACCTCCGGCCCGGCATTCTTCAGCGCCTGGAACCGCGGCCAGGCGCCGGCGAGAAACCGGACATAATCTTCGGTATGGACGGCGGTGATCGCCGCGAGCCCTACATCGTCCGGCTCGCGGTGGGAAAGGCCAAGGGATGCGAGGCGGGCAAGCAGGGTCTCGGCGCGGCTCGCATTTTCCACCGGCGCGACCAGCCGTCCGTGAACCCCGTATTGCCGGGGCCGGTGGACGAGCTGGCGGTCCGAAAAGACGATCTGCATTCGGGTTCTCCTTCTTCACGGCTCGCCGGCGCCTCTCGGGCGCCTATCTTCGGGCAGATAGCCGGAACATTCGCATACGCCAAGAAAATCGACGCCATGTATCAGCAGAGAACCAACAACATCGTGGTGTCCGTGACGCCGGTGTTTCTCGACGAACAGTCCAGTCCGGCCGAAGGGCGGTATGTCTGGGCCTACACGGTTTCGATCGAGAATATCGGGGACGAGACCGTGCAACTGATCGACCGGTACTGGAAGATCACCGACGAACGCGGCCATGTGCAGGAGGTCGCGGGCCCCGGCGTCGTGGGCGAACAGCCCGTGATCGCGCCCGGCGACAGCTACACCTACACGTCGGGCTGCCCGCTGCCGACGCCGTCCGGCTTCATGCAGGGCCATTACGGCATGCAGAACGGCGCGGGCGAACGCTTCAGGGCGCAGATCCCGGCCTTTTCGCTCGACATGCCGCAAAAGGGGCGCCGCACGCTCAACTGACGCCCGGCCGGCGCGGGCGATGCGCGCCGTGGCCGCGCCTATTCGGCGCTGTTCTGCGCCTTGCTTCTTTCCCCCTCGAACTCGGCGGGTTCGAAGACGTAGTGCGTCGAGCAGAACTCGCACGTCACCTCGATCTTGCCGTCCTCGATGCTCTCCTCGAACTCCTCGGGCGAAAAGCTTTCGAGCACGGTGCGGATCCGCTCGCGCGAGCAGGAACAATCGTCGGCCACGGGGTTGGCCTCGAACACCTTCACGCCCCGCTCGTGGAAAAGCCGGTAGAGCAGGCGCTCGACCCCGACCTCCGGATCGGTCAGTTCGGACGCGTCGACCGTATCGACCAGCGCGCGGGTTTCGAGCCACGTATCGTCGAACTCGCCCGTCTCGCCGATCTGCGCATCGTCCGGCGCATCGCCCCCGGGAAGATCGGGCATGCGCATGCGATCCGGCGCCTCGGGCAGGAACTGCACGACCATGCCGCCGGCGCGCCAGCCTTCCTTGAAGCCGTCATCGCCACGCCGCGCGATCCGGGCCACCGCAAGCTTGACGGTGGTCGGGATCTGCTCGGACTGGCGGAAATAGGATTCCGCCACCTCGTCCATCGATGCACCGCTGAGTTCCACGATGCCCTGATAGCGCTGGGTGTATTCGCCCTGATCGACGGTCAGCGCCAGGATGCCGGCCCCCAGCAGCGCTTCGGGGGCGGTGTCGCCGTCTTCGATCGCCGTCTTCAGCCTGTCCTCGTTGTAGCGGGCATAGGCGCGCACCGAGGAGGGCGTCGTGAAATCGACCACCAGAAGATCGACCGCGCCATTGGTCTGTGTCTGCGCGATGAACTTGCCGTCGAACTTGAGGGAGGTCCCCAAGAGCACGGTGAGCACGATCATCTCGGCCAGAAGCCGGGCGACGGGCTCGGGATAATCGTGCCGCGCCAGAATGCTGTCGAGCATCGGGCCGAGCTGCACCGCGCGGCCGCGCGCGTCGAGCGGCTCCACGTGGAACGGAACGACCGCATCGTCGCCGGCAAAGGTGATTTCGGCAAGCGTTGTTTCTTGTTCAGCCATGTCTTTCGAGGCCTCCTATGCAAGCCCTGTGGTGCTGTCGCTTATCGCGCCGAACACCCACGCCATGATGGATTTCTGGGCGTGCAGCCGGTTCTCCGCCTCGTCGAACACCACCGATTGCGGGCCGTCCATGACGGCGTCGGTGACTTCCTCGCCGCGGTGCGCGGGGAGACAGTGCATGAACAGGGCCTCGGATTTGGCATGCGCCATCAGCGCCTCGTTCACCTGATAGGGCATGAAGATGTCATGGCCGCGCGCCTGCGCCTCGCGGCCCATGGACACCCAGGTATCGGTGATGACGCAGTCCGCACCCGTCACCGCTTCCACCGGATCGCGCGTCGTCAGGATCTGTGCGCCCGCCTTGCGCGCCCAGTCGACATGGCGATGATCGGCTTCCGAGCCTTCCGGCGTCGCGATGGTCATGCGGAAGCCGAAGCGGGCGGCCGCCTCGATCCACGAGGCGGTGACGTTGTTGCCGTCGCCCACCCAGGCGAAGGTCTTGCCCTTCACCGGACCGCGCTTTTCCTCGAAGGTCAGGATGTCTGCCATGATCTGGCAGGGATGCGTATCATCGGTCAGGCCGTTGATGACCGGCACCGTCGCATTGTCGGCCATCTCGATGAGCCGGGCATGCTCGGTGGTGCGGATCATGATCGCATCGACGAAGCGGGACATGACTTTTGCCGTATCCGCGATCGTCTCGCCCGAGCCGAGCTGCATTTCCGTGCCCGACAGGAACAGGGTCTCGCCGCCGAGCTGGCGCATGCCGACGTCGAAGGAGACGCGCGTGCGCGTCGAGGGCTTGTCGAAGATCATGGCGAGGACCTTGCCTTCGAGCGGTCTCGGCGCGCGGCTCCCGAGGGATTTGCGCTGGGCGGCATCGGCCAGGATGATCCTGAGATCGGCCGTGCTCATCGCGGCGATATCGAGGAAATGCTTCGGCTTCTGGGTCATGGTGACGTCGCTTGGCGCTCAGGCGCTCTTCTCGTGTTGGGACAACGCGGCGATGCCGGTTTCCAGACGCTGCATGGCTTCGCGGATCTCATCCGGCGTGATCGTCAAAGGCGGAAGAAGACGCACCACATTGTCGCCCGCCGGCACCGAGAGGAGGCCCGCCTCGCGCAGCGCCGCGACCAGTTCGGTGTTGGCCGGAATTGCCTTGAGGCCCATCAGGAGACCCGTGCCGCGCACGTCCGAAATGACGTCCGGAAAACGGTCCTTCAGGGATTCCAGGGATTGCTTGAAGAGGATTGCCTTGTCGCGCACGCCCTCGAGGAAACCCTCGTCCAGCACCACGTCGAGCACCGCATTGCCGACGGCCATCGCCAGCGGATTGCCGCCGAAGGTCGAGCCGTGGGTGCCCGGCGTCATCGCCGATCCCGCCGCTTCGCTCGCAAGACAGGCACCCATCGGGAACCCGCCGCCGATGCCCTTCGCGGTGGCCAGGATGTCCGGATCGGCCCCGCCGGCATTCTGGTAGGCGTAGAAGCGCCCGGTGCGGCCGATGCCGGTCTGGACCTCGTCGTAGATGAGGAGGATGCCGCGCTCGTCGCACAGTTCGCGCAGTCCGGTGAGGCACGGCAGCGGCAAAGCGCGCACCCCACCCTCGCCCTGCACGGGCTCGACGAGGATGGCCGCGACGTCGGGCTCGGCCGCCGCGCGCTTCAGCGCCTCATGGTCTCCGAACGGCAGGGAGACGAAGCCCGGCGCCTTGGGCCCGAAGCCCTCGAGATATTTCTCCTGGCCGCCCGCGGCGATCGTGGCGAGCGTGCGCCCGTGAAACGCGCCTGAAAACGTCAGGATGTTGACCCGCTCGGGCGCACCGTTGACGTAGTGATAGCGCCGCGCGGTCTTGATCGCGCATTCGAGCGCTTCCGCTCCGGAATTGGTGAAGAAGACCCGGTCGGCGAACGAGGCTTCGCAGAGCCGGTCGGCGAGCCGCTTCTGGCCCGGAATCTCGAACAGGTTCGAGACGTGCCACAGCTTTTCGGCCTGCGCCTTCAACGCCTCGACGAGATGGGGATGGGCGTGGCCGAGGGAGTTGACGGCGACGCCGCCCGCGCAATCGAGATATTGCCGGCCGTCCGTGCCCGTCAGCCACACGCCCGCGCCCTTCTCGAACGCCAGGGGTGCCCGGTTGTAGGTCGGATAGATCGGCGATGTTTTCTCGGCGGCAACTGACGACATGATCTCGAACGGTCCCATAAACAGGCGTCGATCGCTGCCCGGCCCCTGAAATGCGAGAAGCCCGCCGCATGGGCAGGCTTTGGGGAAACCGGGTCGCAACCTTTAGTCTTTCGGCCTATACCACGGGCGCGCCCGTTTTTGTCAACGAAACCGCAATCGCGCGGCGAATGCACCTCGAAGATCCGCCGGCGGATCCTCGAGGCTGACCGGGCGCGCGCATCGCCGCGCCCCGTCCCGGCTCGCCCGGTCTTGACCGCGAGCCAGTGGCGTAAACCACCGTTTCGAGCCGCTTTCACCCCTCGAAGGTTGGGGAAAAGACGCCGTTGCGCGCGCCGTCAGTCGCATCACCCTTGCAAGATGATTCGCCCCCATTATAGATAGGTGTGAACAATACCAGATTTCGTATTGAAGCTCGGCCCCCAAACTAGATGCAGCGTTGCTGGCGCCTTTCCTGGCCCGCATGATCCGCTGCCCGGCCGAAAGCGGCGAAAAGGATGACAAGATGAGCTGGACCGACGAACGTGTCAGCACCCTCAGGCAACTCTGGACCGATGGCCACAGCGCCAGCCAGATCGCCGACCGCCTCGGTGGCGTGACCCGCAATGCCGTGATCGGAAAGGCCCACCGCCTGAAGCTTGAGTCGCGCGGCAAGAGCGCCAACGGCGCGGGCGAAGCGGAGGAGGCGGAGATCGCGCCGGCCGCCGAGGCGATCGAGCCGGAGCCGCAGGCCCCGCGCGTCGAGATCGCCGACGAGACCGTCGTCACCGGTCGGTTCGCGGCGACCGGAGCCGCCTCGATGGCCTCGTCCGCCCGCCCGCAATCCTTCGGCGCGACGGCGCTCAAGATGGAGCCGGACGAAGACGTGGAGTACGAGATCGAGGTGCAGAGCACGACGGATGCGATCACCGGCGAGATCGTGCCGATCGCGCGCAAGCTCACCCTCGTCCAGTTGACCGAGCGCACGTGCAAGTGGCCCGTCGGCGATCCGATGCATGACGACTTCCATTTCTGCGGAAACCCGTCACGGGATGCCTCGCCTTACTGCGAATTCCACGCAAAGCTTGCGTTCCAAGCCGTCGAGCGCCGCCGCGCCCGCTGAGGGCGGCCCGTCGGACTGTCCGCCAAGCCTGCAAATATACCTCCCAAGGTAGCTTGTTACCCTCTCGATAATTTGAGAATGTGCACGCGAACTTGATGGGAGGACCCCGATGAACCTGATTTCGATCCGCAGTTCGGCCGCCGTGGCTGCCGTGCTGCTCGCTGCCGCGGGCCCGCTGGCCGCGCAGGAATTTACCCCGCAGAACCCCGAATGCATCGCGCCGGCCAATGCCGGCGGCGGCTGGGACTTCACCTGCCGCCAGGTCGGCAAGACCATGCAGGACCCGGACCTCGTGCCGGGCACCGTGCAGGTCACCAACATGGCCGGCGGCGGTGGCGGCGTCGCCTATGCCGAGGTCGTCAACAAGCGCAACGATTCCAACGACAGCTTCGTCGCCGCCTCCTCGGCCACGACGACCCGCCTCGCCCAGGGCGCCTATCCAGGCAACACCATGGACCAGGTCCGCTGGCTCGGCTCCGTCGGCGCCGATTACGGCGTCATCGCCGTCGCCAAGGACAGCGAGATCAACACGCTTCCCGAACTGATGGACAAGATCAAGGCCGATCCGCAATCGGTATCGATCGGCGGCGGTTCGGCCGTGGGCGGCTGGGATCACCTGAAGGCGCTGATGGTGGCCGACAAGGCCGGCATCGAGGATCTGCGCCAGATCAAATATGTCGCCTTCGACGGCGGCGGCGAAGCCGTCACCCAGCTTCTGGGCGGCTCGCTCCAGGCCTTCACCGGCGATACGTCGGAGGCCAAGGGTTTCGTCGATTCCGGCGACATCAAGGTGCTCGCCGTACTCGCGCCCGAGCGCCTGGAGGGGGATTTTTCCGCCTTCCCCACCGCCAGGGAGCAGGGCCTCGACGTGGTGGGCGCCAACTGGCGTGGCTTCTACGGGCCCGGCGGCATGAGCGACGAGGCTTACGACTACTGGACGAAGACCTTCGAAGACGTCGCCGCGTCGGACGAGTGGAAACAGATCATGCTGCAGAGCGGCCTGGCGCCGTTCGACCTGTCGGGTGACGAATTCCGTCAGTTCGTCGCCGACAATATCAGCGAGATCCAGACGATCTCGCGGGAAATCGGTCTGGTTCAGTAAGACATTCGATCGCGGGCGGACGTCTTCGGAGTCCGCCCTTTTTCGTGGCCGATCGTTTGCTTGGGAAAAATCATGACCGATCGTATCTTCGGCAGCCTCATGGTGCTGCTCGCGGCCTTCTTCATCTGGGCCGCCTTCCAGATCCAGCTCTCCTTCATCACTGATCCGCTGGGACCCCGCGCGTTCCCCATCATCATCGGCGTGGTCTTGGGTCTTTGCGGGCTCGTCGTGCTCCTGAAGCCCGATCCGGAGCCGGAATGGCCGCAGCTCTCGCGCATGCTCGAGATCGCCGCGGCGACGATCGTGTTCCTGGCCTACGGCCAGCTCCTGCCCGAGCTCGGCTTCCTCATCTGCACCTTCTTCGCCGGCGGCTATCTCGCCTGGCGGCTCGGCTGCGGCTGGCTCGAAGCCATCGTCGCGGGCGCGGGCACCTCGATCGGCATCTATGTCGTCTTTCACCTCATCCTCGGACTGTCGCTCGCGCGCGGCCCCTTCGGCTTTTAGGACAAGGGTCCGCACATCATGGAAGCACTCTCCTCACTTGCCGAAGGCTTCGGCGTCGCGCTGACGGTCCAGAACCTGTTCCTCGCCTTCGTCGGCTGCTTTCTCGGCACCATCATCGGCGCCCTTCCGGGCCTCGGCCCGTCCAACGGCGTCGCGATCCTCATTCCCCTCGCCTTCACGCTCGGCCTCCCGGCGACGCCGGCGATCATCCTCCTCACATCCGTCTATTACGGCTGCATGTATGGCGGCCGCATCTCGTCGATCCTTCTCAACATTCCCGGCGACGAGCCGGCGATGATGACGACCCTCGACGGCTATCCGATGGCGATGAAGGGCCAGGCCGGCGAGGCGCTGGCGATTTCCGGCATCGCCTCCTTCATCGGCTCGTTCGTGGCGACCTGGGGCCTGGTCTTCCTCGCACCCATGCTCGTGACCGTCGCGCTTCTGTTCGGCCCGGCGGAATATTTCGCGCTCTATCTCCTCGCCTTCGCCACGCTCGGCGGCCTGTCCGCCCGCAACCAGGCCAAGAGCGCGCTCGCGGCGGCCCTTGGCATCGGCATCGCGATGGTCGGCGTCGACGGCCAGACCGGCGTGCCCCGCTTCACCTTCGGGGAAGTCCATCTCTACGACGGCATCGATTTCCTCGTCGCCATCGTCGGCCTCTTCGCCGTCTCGGAGGTCTTTCTCTTCCTCGAACATCGCGGAGACCGCTCGGGTCCCGGCGAAGAGAAGGTGAAGATCACCGGGCGCATCATGCCGTCGGGCGCGATGCTGAAGGACACGTCCGGCGCCATGGGCCGCGGGACGGTCATCGGCTTCATCGCGGGCGTCCTGCCGGGCGCCGGCGCATCGCTCGGCTCGTTCCTCGCCTACGCGTTCGAGAAGAAGTGGAGCGACAAGGACAAGAGCTTCGGCAAGGGCAATCCGCGCGGCGTCGCGGCACCCGAAGCCGGCAACAACGCCTCGGCCGGCGGGGCGCTGGTGCCCATGCTCGCCCTCGGCGTGCCGGGCTCGGGCACCACCGCGGTGCTGCTCGCCATGCTGCTCGCCCTCAACATCACCCCGGGACCGCTGCTGTTCACGCAGAACCCCGACGTCGTCTGGGGCCTCATCGCCGCGCTCTTCATCGGCAACGTCATGCTGCTGATCATGAACCTGCCGATGATCGCGATCTTCGCGCGGGTTCTCCTGATCCCGGTTCGCTACCTGATGCCGGCCGTTGCGATGATCTCCTTCGTCTCGGTCTACGGCATTTCCGGCTCGGCCTTCGACATCACCATGCTGGTGATCTTCGGCGTGCTCGGCTGGTTCCTGCGCAAGATCGACGTGCCGACCGTGCCGGTGGTCCTCGGCATTCTCCTCGGCAATTCGATGGAGGTGAACCTTCGCCGCGAGATGACCATCGCGAACGGCGACCTGTGGGCGCTGGTCGATTCGCCGATCTCGATCGTCCTGTGGATCGTCGCGATCGGCGGTTTCGTCCTGCCGATCGTGATGGGGCGCATCAAGAAGCAGCCGGCCAATGTAAGCCGGGCCGACGCCGAGGCCGCAAATCCGGATTGATCGGAACATCCCGATCTTCGGCGGGGCTCAGCCTCGCCGAAGATCCCGCAGCGTGCTCGAAGACATGGCCGTGCGGGCCCCGTGCAGGAATGTCCAGGCCGGCGCCTTGCGATAGGCCAGATCGGCCGCCTCATGTTCGGGCACGCGGAACCGCGCATAGCGGATGGCGAATTTCGACGACAGCGTCGACAGCGTATCGCCCGGGCGGTCGATGATGGCGATCGGCACGCTCCGCGCGATCTCCTCCCAATCCTGCCAGCGATGAAAGCCCGTCAGACTGTCGGCCCCCATGATCCAGACGAAACGCAGATGCGGTGACCGCGCGCGCGCGATGCGGATCGTATCGGCCGTGTAGCGCACCCTGTAGGCCGCCTCGAAGGCGGTGGCCCGATGATGCGGACCGGCGCCCAGCTTGCGGACCGCCGCAAGGCGCCTGGCCAGCGGTTCCAGATCGCCGTGATCCTTCAAGGGATTTCCGGGCGTGACGAGCCACCAGACGGCGTCGAGCGCCAGGCGCCTGGTTGCCCGCTCGGCGACCAGAAGATGCCCCTCGTGCGGCGGATTGAACGAGCCCCCGTAAAGTCCGACGACCTGCCCGCGCCCCGCATCGGGAATGCGCAGATCGCGGCGCGAAAGCCCCTCATCCACGGCGATCGCCGCCCCCGGCGCGATGGTTCCGAGCGCCGTCAGGGCCTCGTCTGCCCATGGCCTCGAACGCGGTAATTGAAGCTCGTCAGCTGTTCGAGACCGACGGGGCCGCGCGCGTGCATCTTGCCGGTGGCGATGCCGATCTCCGCGCCCATGCCGAACTCGCCGCCATCGGCGAATTGCGTCGAGGCATTGTGCAGGAGGATCGCGGAATCGATGCCGTTCATGAAGGTTTCGACCGCGCCCGCATCCTGCGCGATGATCGCCTCGGTGTGATGCGAGGAATGGCTCTCGATGAAGGAGACCGCATCGGCGACACCATCGACGAGCGCGACCGAGATGATCGCGTCGAGATATTCGGTGCGGAAATCCTCATCGCTCGCCGCCTTCGCGTCCGGGTAGAGCGCAAGCACGTCCGCGCTTGCGCGGATCTCGCAGCCCCTGGCGGCAAGCGCGTCGAGGATCGGCACCAGATGGGTGTCCTGCACAGCGCGGTCGACGAGCAGGGTTTCGGCCGAGCCGCAGATGCCGGTGCGCCGCATCTTGGAATTCACCGTGACGTCCACCGCCATGTCGAGATCGGCCGACGCGTCGACATAGACGTGGCACAGGCCCTCCAGATGGGCGAACACGGGAACGCGCGCCTCGGACTGGACACGCGATACGAGGCTCTTGCCGCCGCGCGGCACGATGACGTCGAGGTTCCCCTGCAGGCCCTTCAGCATTTCGCCGACGGCGGCGCGGTCCGTCGAGGGCACGATCTGGACGGCGTGTTCGGGAAGGCCCGCGGCGAGGAGGCCCTCGCGAAGCGCGGCATGGATCGCGGCCGACGAATTCACCGAATCCGAGCCTCCGCGCAGGATCACGGCATTGCCCGACTTCAAGCACAGCGCGCCGGCATCGGCGGTGACGTTGGGCCGGCTTTCGTAGATCACGCCGATGACGCCGAGGGGCGTGCGCACCCGGCTGATCTCGATCCCGTTCGGCCGCGTCCAGGAGGCGATCACGCCGCCGACCGGATCGGCCAGGCCGGCGATCGCGCGCAGGCCCTCGGACATGGCGACGACGCGGGCGGCGTTGAGCGTCAGCCGGTCGATGAAGGCGGCGGGGGAGCCCTTTTCCTGCGCGCGCGCGACATCGATCTCGTTCTCGGACAGGATCGTTCCGAGCGATGCGACGATCGCATCGGCCATCGCGATCAGCGCTTTGTCCTTTTGCTCGCTGGGGGCGGTCGCAAGGATACGGGACGCGGCACGGGCACGCTCTCCCATGCCCCGCATCATGTCGGCAACCGGCGGTGCGGCGGCCTCGCGCGTCTCATGGGTGTCGGCGTTGGTGCGGATGGGGTCGAGCATCACATGCTCCTTGCCTGTTGGATCTTTTGGGGACGGCGGGGTCGGGGTGTGCGGTGTCACTCGTGCTGCAGCAGGCCGTTCGGGGATTCGCGGAATTCGTTGACCACCATGTCGTCCCGGTGGATCACGACGTTGCGGCCCTCATAGCCGAGCGCGGCGCCGATCTTGTCGGAATGGAGTCCGGCGATGATCGAGGCGTCCTCATTGTCGTAGGTGATCAGCCCGCAGGCGACCTCGTTGCCCGACTGGTCGAGCACCGCGACCGTGTCGCCGCGGCGGAAGGTGCCCGAGACCTTCGTAATGCCCTTGGGCAACAGGCTCTTGCCCTGCTTCAATGCCCGGACCGCGCCATCGTCGATGGTGATGCCGCCGCTGGTCGAAAGATGGCCGGAAATCCAGCGCTTGCGCGCGGTCTGTGGATTGCCGCTGGCCAGAAACCGCGTCAGGCGGCCGCCGTTCTCGATCGCCGCCAGGGGATAGAGACGATGTCCGAGCGTGATGATCATCTCCGTGCCCGATGCCGTCGCGATGCGGGCGGCATCCATCTTGGTCTTCATGCCGCCGCGCGAATATTCGGAGGCCGCGGCCCCCGCCATCGCGTCGATCTCCGGCGTCACCTTCTCCACCAGCGGAATGTGCGTCGCCTCGGGATCGAGCGCGGGGGGCGCCGTATAGAGACCGTCGACGTCGGACAGCAGGATCAGGAGGTCGGCGTCCACCATGGTCGCGACCCGGGCGGCGAGGCGATCATTGTCGCCATAGCGGATTTCGGACGTCGCGACCGTGTCGTTCTCGTTGATCACGGGGATCGCCCGCATGGACAGAAGCGTGCCGATCGTCGCGCGGGCGTTCAGATAGGCCCGCCGATGCTCGGTGTCGTTGAGGGTGAGGAGGATCTGCCCGGTCTGGAAATTGTGCCGGCTCAGCATCTCCGAATAGGTGCGCGAGAGGGCGATCTGGCCGACGGCGGCGGCCGCCTGGCTCTCCTCCAGCTTCAGCGGCCCGGGCGCGATCTTCAGAAGCGTGCGCCCCATGGCGACCGCTCCCGACGATACGATGAGGATCTGGTGGCCCTGCGCGGCAAGACGCGCCACGTCCTCGCAGAGCGATTCCAGCCAGACGCGGCGAAGCCCCCTGCCCCGGTCGACGAGGAGCGCCGAACCGATCTTGATGGTGATGCGCTTGTAGCGTGACAGATCGAACGTCATCGCTCGTACGCTCCTTCGGGCTGCCAGCCCTCTTCGCCATCGTCCCCGTCGTCGGCGGGGGGATCGCGGTCGGCCGCGATCGTTTTGGCCAGAAGCCGCAACGTGTCCGTCAGCCCTTCCTGGCTGACGGCGGACAGTTCGATGACGGTCTTGCCGGAGGCCTGCTTCAGGGCGGCGAGCTTTTCGGCGCGCATCTCCTTGTCGAGCGTATCGACCTGACTCAGGCAGAGAATTTCCGTCTTGTCCTCGATGCCGTTGCCATAGGCCTCGAGTTCGCCGCGCACGGTGCGGTAGGCTGCCGCGACATCCTCCTCGACGCAGGAGACGAGATGCAGGAGAACGCTGGTGCGCTCCACATGGCCGAGGAAACGGTCGCCGATACCGACACCGAGATGGGCGCCCTCGATCAGCCCGGGAATGTCGGCGATGACGAACTCGTTGCCATCCACCTTGGCGACGCCGAGACCCGGATGCAACGTCGTGAAGGGATAGTCGGCGATCTTCGGTCGGGCGCGCGTCACCGTCGACAGGAAGGTGGATTTTCCCGCATTGGGAAGGCCGACCAGGCCTGCGTCGGCGATGAGCTTCAGCCGCAGCCAGATCGTCAGCTCCTGGCCGGGAATACCGGGATTGGCATGGCGGGGCGCCTGGTTGGTGGAGGATTTGAACCGGTCGTTGCCGAAACCGCCATTGCCGCCCTGGGCGATCTTGCGGCGATCGCCGATCTTTTCCAGGTCGCAGATCAGGGTCTCGTTGTCCTCGGCGAACACCTGCGTGCCCGCCGGCACCTTCAGCGTGATGCTTTCGCCGTTCGCGCCGTGCCGGTTCCGGCCCATGCCATGGACGCCGGTCTGCGCCTTGAAATGCTGCTGGTAACGATAGTCGATCAGGGTGTTCAGACCGGACACGGCCTCGATCCAGACATCGCCGCCGCGACCGCCATCGCCGCCGTCCGGCCCGCCGAATTCGACGAAACGCTCGCGGCGGAAGGAGACGGAGCCTGCTCCGCCGTCGCCGGAGCGGACGTAGACTTTGGCTTGGTCGAGGAATTTCATGGGTCTGGCCTGGCTTTGATCTGTGAGATGTCGAAAGAAAAGCGGATCAGCGATCCGGTTTATAAAAGGTGACGTTGGAGGATGCGAGCGGTAGATAATATTTGGACACCGTCACCGCGTTGGTCACCGTGCCGTCGTCCTGCGGCTGCATGACATGGTGGAAGCGAAACAGCGTGTCCGATCCGTTCGGTGCGTAGCCGTCATAGTCGAGCGTCAGTCTCGCCGGCGCGTATTCGCCCGTCACCCGCCGCGGCGCCGTCAGGGTTCCGTCCCCGATCTGCGTGCGCACGGTGCCGGAGATCGATCCGTCCCGGTGCGCGAAGAGTTCCCAGCGCTGCAGCGCCTCGCCTCCGGCAAAGGTGAAGCGTTCGTCGAGGGTGAGCTCGCCCCGCGCGTAAACGCCCTCGAAGCGTGCGGTGAACGCCTGCGTCGAGACGAACAGGGTGGTGATCGTGCCGTGCGAGCGCGACGTTCCGTCGAAGAAGGACAGCGGCGTCGGCGGGATCGTTCCGGCGTCGCGGGCAACGGCGAGGCCCGTGGCAAGGCTTCCAGCCAGAACGCCCGCGCCGAGAACCATCTTCCGCCAACCTATCATCCTATCGTCCCCACATGCGGATCGACCGCCAAGAATTTCTGTCCAGCATATAATGCTCCGATGCGACGCGGCCCGCCGAAAGCGAATCGATCATGCCGGGACCGGTAAACGCGAAACCGCATCGACGGATGAGCTGCCGGGATGCATCGTTGACCACCCGGCACGAAACGTCGATCCGGTCGAGTTCCAGGGTTTGGAAGCCGTAATCGATCAGGCGCTGGGCCGCTTCCGTGCCGTAGCCCGAACCCCAGAAGGCGCGGCCGAGCCAGTAGCCGAGTTCGGCCCGGCCATGGCGCAGCCTGTGCAACCCGCCGATGCCGATGAGATCGTCGCATTCGCGCCGCGCCAGAGCGAAGATCGCGTTCTTGCTCTGCTGCGGGATCGCCGCGACGAACGCCTCGGCATCGTCCGTCATGTAGGGCCAGGGCACCCGCGACAGCATGGAGACGACGTCGTAATCGGCAAGGTGCGCGGTGATCGCCGGCACGTCCCGCATGGTGGGTCGTCGCAGGATCAACCGCCGCGTCGTCAACCGTTCATCGTCTTCGCAGTCCAGGGTCAGGTCGTCGCTCATCAGAGCCTCCGGTAGAAACGAAACAAGGGAAGATGGCGGCCCATCTCCCCTGTTCGTCTTCTGTCGGATTTCGCCTGAAGCGGATGTCCTCAAGAATGCCGGGTCGGTGGGACGCCGGCACTCGAGAAAGCACCGGTCATTCTGCGGCGGCGGCCGCCGGAATTACGGACACGAAGGTCCGCTTGTTGGCTTTCTTCTGGAACACGACCGTGCCGTCCGCCTTGGCGAACAGGGTGTGGTCGCGGCCGAGGCCGACATTGGTGCCCGGGTGCCAGCGCGTTCCGCGCTGACGAATGAGAATGTTGCCCGCCGTGACCTGCTCGTTGCCGAACTTCTTCACGCCGAGGCGCTTGGATTCCGAATCGCGACCGTTGCGCGACGAACCGCCAGCTTTCTTATGTGCCATCTCGAAACTCTCCTTGCCTCTCGCTTCAGAGGCTTGCGGGCGGCTACGACGCCCAAAATAACCGTTTGATCAGGTTCCGCGACCCGTTTTTTCGACGGGGCGCGAAAATCCGCCCAGTGTCAGGCGCCGGCGATATTCGCCACGCGAACCTTGGTCAGGTTCTGGCGATGGCCGCGGGTGCGCTTGGAATTCTGGCGACGACGCTTCTTGAAGGAAATGACCTTCTTGCCGCGGGTCTGCTCGACGATCTCCAGCGTGACCTTGGCGCCGTCCACGAAGGGCGTGCCGATCTTGGTGCCGACCATCAGGACTTCGGCAAGCTCGATCTTGTCGCCGGCCTCGCCCTGGATACGCTCGATTTCGAACTGGTCGTCGGCGGTGACGCGATACTGCTTTCCGCCGGTTTTGATGACTGCGAACATTTTATCTCCGTTCGTCTGATCGGCTCTCATGTCGGGCCCTTCGGGGAAGGGATGACCGGGCCGTCTTCTTGTTCAGTCGGGTTCATCACAAGACACCAAAAGGCTGGAAGACGCAGCTCCGCCCCAGCCTTTGGATCTGCGCACGGTATAAGCACTTGTGTTCCGGGGCGTCAAGCCGTCGGGCGTTCGGGAACGATGGCATCGGACGCATCGCGCGTGAAGACGCTCCTCACACCTCGTCGAGCCCCAGATCGACGATCGGGGCCGAATGGGTGAGCCAGCCGACAGAGATGAGGTCGACGCCGGCGGCCGAGACCGGGCCGACGGTCTCGGCCGTCATCCGGCCGGAGGCTTCGGTCGTGGCGCGGCCCGCGACCATGCGGACGGCCTGCGCCAGGGTCTCGGGGGTCATGTTGTCGAGAAGCACGGCGTCGGGCTCGTATCTCAGGGCCTCTTCGAGCTGCGCCAGCGTATCGACCTCGATCTCGATCTTCAGCATGTGGCCGGCATAGGCCCTGGCGCGGCCCATCGCCTCCTTCACCGATCCGGCGACGGCGATGTGATTGTCCTTGATGAGGATCGCATCGTCGAGGCCGAAGCGGTGATTGCCGCCGCCGCCGGCCTTCACCGCGTGCTTTTCGAGCGTGCGAAGGCCCGGCGTCGTCTTGCGGGTGCAGACGATGTCGGCCGCGCCGTGGGCGCGCGCGGCGGCGACGAGATCGGCCGTCGCCGTCGCGATGCCGGACAGGTGGCAGACGAGATTGAGCGCCACCCGCTCGGCGGTGAGGATCGAACGGGCGGGCCCGGAAATCGCCAGCACCGTGTCGCCGGGCGCAAACCGTCCGCCATCTGCCATCACGCTTTCCAGCGCGATCGAAGGATCGATGAGCTCGAAGGCGAGGCGGGCCGCGTCGAGGCCGGCGAGCGTGCCGGACTGGCGCGCGGCGATCACGCCCTTCATCGTGGCATCGGCCGGGATGACGGCTTCCGACGTCACGTCGCCGCGCCGCCCGAGGTCTTCGTGAAGGGCGGCGCGCACGATCGGCTCGATCAGGAAGCGCGGCGGGCCGCTCGCGGCGGCCGATCTTTGATCAGGCATGACGCTTGTCTCGTTCGTGAAGGGAAAGACGTCCTCAGGCGGGCACGGCCGCCATGGGCGGGGCCGTGTGCGAGGGGTTCGAAGACAGTTCGGCAGCGGCGGGACGCCGATGGAACGCGATCGTATCGGCCACGACGCCATCCGGCAGACCCATGTCGCGGAGCGCCGCGCCGGCCGGACCCGGGTCGAGAACGGCGTCGAGCGTGGTCTCGCTGTGGACCGGCGCGCGCTGTTCGCGATGGTCCGACCGGTCGTGCCCGCCCCGGCTTTCGAGCCGCGCCCTTGCCGTCACGGCGATGACGAGGCCGATCTCTGCGGTCGCAAAGCCCTTTGCCGCAAGCGCCGACAATGCGAGAACGGCCGCGTCGAGCCCTTCGGCATCGCGGCTGACGCCCACGTGGCGCGCCATGATCCCGCGCACGAGCGCGAGCGCCGCGCCGACGTCGGCAAGCTTGGGCGAGCGGAGCGGCGGACCGGCGAGCCGCAGAACCGCGCCCTCGCACGGGCGATCGGCGGCGAGAATATCGGCCGCGATCCGCTCGCCGAAGACGAGGGCCTCGGCGAGCGAGTTCGAGGCCAGGCGGTTTGCGCCGTGAAGTCCGCTCGAGGCGCATTCGCCTGCCGCGTAGAGGCCGGCGATCGACGCGCGACCGCGATCGTCCACGGCGATCCCGCCCATGTGATAGTGGGCCGCCGGGCAGACCGGGATCGGCTGGCGGGCCGGATCGATCCCGTTGGCGCGGCAGAGTGCGGTGACGGTCGGAAATTTCGTCTCCATCGTGGCCGCAAGATGGGTGGCGTCGAGAACCACTGTCTCTCCCCGCGCCCGCTGCACGAAAATCGCCCGCGCGACGACGTCGCGCGGGGCAAGTTCGCGGCCCGGCACGTCGGCCATGAACCGGTCGCCCCGGCCGTTGCGGAGGATCGCGCCCTCTCCGCGCAGTGCTTCGGTCGCAAGCGGCAGCGGCGTGCCGGGTGCCGCGGCGATATCGATGGCGGTCGGGTGGAACTGGACGAACTCCATGTCCCGCAGCCTCGCGCCGGCGCGGCCCGCGAGCGCGAGGCCCGACCCGGTGGCGCCCGCCGGGTTGGTCGTCTCGGCATAGAGCGCACCGAGCCCGCCGGTCGCCAGCACCACCGCGCCCGCGCCGATGACGAGGCTGTCGCCGCCGATCGCCTGGCACAGGGCCCCCGCGACGCGGCCGCCATCGTCCGTCAGGAGCGCGGTCGCGACGACCCGTTCGAGGATGGTGATCCGCCGGTTCGCCCTCGCCGCCTCTACCAGGGTCGACAGAACGGCGTGACCCGTTCCGTCGCCGCCCGCCTTGACGATGCGGCGCGCCGAGTGGGCGGCCTCCAGGCCGAGGGCGAAGCCGCCGGTCGCGTCCCGGTCGAAGGGAACGCCGAGACCGGCGAGCCACCGGACGGCGGAGGGCACGTGCGTGGCGACGAGGAGAGCGATCGCCGGCTCGGTGAGGCCGGCGCCGGCATTGACCGTATCGAGGGCGTGGGCCTGCGGACTGTCATCGGCATCCATGGCGGCGGCGATGCCGCCCTGCGCCCAGTCGGTCGCCGCTTCGAGCCCGAGGGGGGCGGCCGTCACGACGATGACCTCTGTGTCTTCGGCGAGCCGCAAGGCGGTTGTGAGGCCCGCGACGCCCGCACCGATCACGAGCGCCGGGGTCGTGCGGTCGGGCAGCCGGGCGTCGAAACGGCCTGGATCTGGATGATGGGTCATGTCGCGGGCCTCCTCGAGGCTGGACGAAAGACGGTCCGGTGGGCGGCGCGTGACGATCACGCACCGCCGACCGGGGAGAAAGTCTCAGACCCGCACGTCGAGCATGCGCTCGACGGCGCGGCGGGCGGGGGCCATCAGATGCTCGGGCACGGTCACCTCGTGCTCCATGTTCTCGAGCGCGGAGCGGATGTTCTTCAGCGTGATCCGCTTCATGTGCGGGCACAGATTGCACGGCTTGACGAATTCGGTGTCCGGGTTCTCGGCCGCCACATTGTCGCTCATCGAGCACTCGGTGATGAGCGCGACGCGGGCCGGCCTGTTGGTCGAGACGAAGTTCGCCATCTGCGCCGTGGATCCGGCGAAATCGGCTTCGTCGACGACGTTCGGGGGACATTCGGGATGGGCGAGGATCGTCACGCCCGGATAGGCCTCGCGCATGTCGCGAATGTCCTGCGGGGTGAAGAGTTCGTGCACCTCGCAATGGCCCGCCCAGGTGATGAGCTCGACCTCGGGAATGTCGCGCTGGACGTTCTGGGCGAGATATTCGTCGGGCAGCATCAGGACGCGCGGCACGCCGAGCGAGCGGATGACGGCATGGGCGTTGCCGGACGTGCAGCAGATGTCGGACGCCGCCTTCACCTCGGCCGAGGTGTTGACATAGGTCACGACGGGTACGCCGGGATAGCGCTCGCGAAGCAGGGCGATGTCGGCGGCCGTGATGGAATCGGCGAGCGAACAACCTGCGCGCAGGTCCGGAATGAGCACGGTCTTGCCCGGATTGAGAAGCTTTGCCGTCTCGGCCATGAAGTGGACGCCGGCCATGACGATCACGTCGGCATCGGTCGTCACCGCCTCGCGGGCGAGCGCAAGCGAATCCCCGACAATATCGGAGACGGTGTGGAAGATTTCCGGGGTCTGGTAATTGTGGGCGAGGATGACCGCGTTCTTTTCGCGCTTCAGATCCAGGATCGCCTGGACATCCTCCTCCATGGTCGCCCATTCCATTCTCGGAACGAAGCGGCTCACCCTGTCGTAGAGCATGTCGGTGGTGCGCGCCGCCGGGCGCTCGAGCACGATCGTCGTCATCGAAGAAGCCTCCTGCTGCAGGACGGCGTCTGCCATCCGGCGCGGGTTGTCATCGCCGCCCCATCTGCGGACCGGCTTATGCTACATATGAGCATAAGTCCTGGAATGCAAGCGCGATCTGGACGGGACCATCGGGCGGGCCACGATCGGGTGCCCAAGACGCGGCCCGCGCCCGTCGTCGGACGGCCCGCCGGCCCGCTCACTCGTCCTTGCCGGGACGCTCCATCGTGATCTCCGGCCGATAGCGGAAGAGCTTGGCCGGACGGCCTCCGGTGTGGACGGACAGGCGGCCGGTTTCCTCGATGAGGCCCTGGCTTTCCATCAGGCGCCGGAAATTCGGCTTGTGCAGCCTGACGCCGGACAGGGCCTCGGCGATGCGCTGGAGATCGAACAGGGTGAATTCGTCCGGCATCAGCTCGAAGAGGACCGGCCGATACTTGATCTTGGCGCGCAGCCGGCCGATGGCGGTCGCCAGCATGCGCCGGTGATCGAGGGCAAGAGGCCATCCGCTCGCCGGGTTCGCTCCCGGCTCGCCGGCGGCACCTGGCCCCCGAATGTCGTGATCCGCCTCGCCGACACCGCGATCGCGGGCCGATTCGGCGACGAGCCCGGCCTCGTAGAGGAGTTCGTAGCGCTCCAGGACGCGCTCCTCGTTCCAACGCGCGCCTTCCCTTCCGAAGGCAGCCTCCACCCGTTCGAGCCGGCTGCGCCGAACCGCGGGGGCGGCGTCGAGCGTCCAGCGCGCGAGCGCCGCACGCAGCTCGCAGGCGGCCTGGGGCGGCCCCTCGCGCCAGTCCTCGTAGGGAAAATGCACATAGAGATCGGCCCATCCGGCGGCCGGACGCTCTTCGGCGGTGCCGCGCACCAGCGCGAGATAGGCGATGGACACGAAGCGGCGGGTTCCCGGACGGCTCTTGTCGCCGAAGGTATAGAGCTGCTCGACAAAGCCGAGCGGCTGGCCGGTCTGGCGCTCCACCCAGCTTCTGACGCCGGATTCGAGGGTGCGGTGCTCGGCCTCCAGCGGGCCGGACGGCAGGGATGAAACCCCGTCCTCGCCCGCATTGGCAAGCAGCACGCGCGGACCGGCCTCGTCGAACGCGATGACGACGGCATTGAGGCCGACGCCGACGGTCTGGCCGTGCGCGTGCGCGCCCATCGTCCACTCCGCGGCTTCGACCTTACTCATTGACGCTTCATCCCGATCGTCCGCCCCGCTGTTCCCATCGGCTTAGCAAAAGAGTGCCTCCGCGACAAAGCACAGTGAGGCGGGCATTTAGGGCGCGCTCGGGACGAAGCAGGCCGGCGCCACCTATCCGACCGTTCGATTCACCGCTTGTTGAAGCCTTGCGGGCATAATCGAACGGAACCGAAGGAGGAGAGACATGCGCCGGGACGCATTGCACCGTGACAGATCGTCGGCCATCCGCAGACGCTTCGCCGACTGGCGCGGCGACAGGCGGGGCGTCGCCGCGATCGAATTCGCGTTCTGCGCGCTGCCGTTCTTCATGATCGTCTTCGCCATCATCGAGACGGGCATCGTCCTGACGGCGGGCGTCGTTCTGGAAAACGGCGTGGATGCGGTGGGGCGGCAGATCCTGACCGGTCAGCTGCACCAGGGCGAGACCCTTCCCAGCAAGGAAGCGTTCTCCAAGCTCGTCTGCGATCAGGTCTCCTATTTCCTCGGCTGCGACAAGCTGGAGATCGATCTGAGGACGTTCTCGAACTTCGCGTCGATCGACCTCACCTACGATCCCACCGACCTGCAATATGTCCTGGGGGAAGGCGACCAGATCAGCGTTCTGCGCGTCTACTACAAATGGGAATGGATCACGTCCTTCCTGCACGGCCTTGCCAGCAGCGACGACGGTACGGTGCTGCTGTCCTCCGTCGCGGCTTTCCAGAACGAGGCGTTTCCGTGCGCGGCCTGCAAATGAACCGGTGGCTCCGCATGCGCCGCGCCATCGGCGCGTTCGCGCGGGCGCGCGACGGCGCCGTCGCGATCGAGTTCGTGCTGGTCCTGCCGATTCTCGTCCTGCTCTATCTCGGCGCGTTCGAGGGAAGCAAGCTGTTCGAGGTGAGCCGCAAGGCGAATACGGCGACGGAGACGATCGGCGATCTCGTCGGCCGCACACGCTCCGTCACGCTCAGAGAACTCAACAACATCTTCGATGTCGCGCGGGCCATCATCTCGCCGTTCGATCCCGGCGAGCTCGACGTGCAGATTTCCGCGATCTCGATCGACCCCCAAGGCAAGGCGACGGTCGACTGGTCGCGCAAGCGCAGCGGCGCCGGCACGCAGAGCATGCCAGGCCTTGCCAAGGGATCGCCCTATGCGCTTCCACCGGACCTCAAGGCGACCGGCAATCTGTTCTACATCATCGTCGACACGCGATATTCCTACCACTCCCCGCTGATACACTCGGTCATCGCCTCCTCGCTCGACATCGACATGACCTACGGGATCGTGCCCCGTCTCTCGTCGATCGTTCCCTGCAGCGATTGCGGCTAGTGCTTCGGCCCGCCCATCGGAATTCTTTTCGCAAGAATGCCCGATGCGTGACATCGAAAGGCGGGCCTGCCGCATCGTGCGCCCCGAGCAGACGCACGATGCGGCAGGCTGCGCGCGTCCGGCCCGGGCTTCTTTACCGGGCCTGTTTCAGGATCGTGCGCGTCAGGACGAGGACCGGCAGGATGCCCGTCGCAACGATCAGCAGCGCTGCGACGGCCGCATCCTCGAACGCCGAGCGCGAGGCGCTGGCATAGACGAAGGTCGCGAGCGTCTCGAAATCGAAGGGACGCAGGAGGATCGTGGCGGACAGTTCCTTCACCGAATCCACGAAGACCAGCATGAACCCGGTCAGAAGCGCCGGCGACATCAGCGGCAGAAGCACCGTGCGCAGCGTGCGTCCCGGACCGTGTCCGAGCGTTCGCGACGCGTGATCGAGATGGGGCGAGAGCTTGGCAAATCCCGATTCCATCGCGCCGTAACCCATCGCCATGAAGCGCACGAAGCAGGCGTAGACGATGGCAGCGCCCGAGCCCGACAGCAGAAGCCCCGTGGAAATCCCGAAATTGTTTCGTAGCACCGCGTCGAGCGCGTTGTCGAAGGCGGCGAGCGGTATCAGGATGCCGATCGCCAGAACCGTTCCGGGAATCGCATAGCCGAGCGTGCCGAGCCGCACGAGCGCAAGCAGCGTCGGCGACCGCGTCAGCCGGACGCCGTAGCTGGTCATGAAGGCGGCGAGCACCGTCAGGAGCCCGGCCGCGCCCGCGACGAGCCCCGTATTGCCCAAGGCGCTCCACAAGGCCGCATCGGTGAACTGATCGAGCCGCCGGAACGCGTAGTCCCCCAGAATATAGGCCGGAATGCCGAAGCCGAACGCGATGGGAAGCGCACAGGCGAGCCCCGCCAGGAGGCCGTAGCCGGCTTTCAGCGGGTGACGGCCGACGCTCGCCCTGTCGTCGCGGCTCAACGTGTAGCGCTGGTCGCGCCGCGCCGCCCGCTCGAGCAGCACCAGCCCGACGATGACGACCAGCATGGCAAGCGCGAGCTGGGTCGCCCCGGCCAGATCGCCCCGGTTGAGCCAGGTCGAGTAGACCGAGAAGGTCAGCGTGCGCACGCCCAGGAATTCGACCGCGCCGATATCGTTGATCGTCTCCATGAGGGCGAGCGCGACGCCCACCGCGATGGCGGGCCGCGCCATGGGCAGGAGGACCCTGACGAACGCCATGCCGGGCCCCGAGCCGAGGGTCCGGGCGACATCGGCCGCCTTGCGTCCCTGCATTAGGAAGACGAGCCGGACCGTGAGGAACACGTAGGGGTAAAGAACGGAGGAGAGGATGATGACGGCGCCGGGCAGCGAGCGCACGTCCGGAAACCAGTAGTCGCGCCCCGACGCATATCCGAAACCCTGCCGGATCGCGGTCTGGACGGGGCCGGTGAAATGGAGGAACTCGGTGACGCAATAGGCTGCGATATAGGTCGGGACGGCAAGCGGCAGGACGAGCGCCCAGGAAAACAGCCGACGGCCGGGAAAGTCGAAGCTCGCCGTCAGCCAGGCGGTCACCACGCCGACGATGCCGGTGACCAACGCCACCCCCAGCATCAGGAGGATCGTCACCCGCGTCGCCTCCGGCAGGACGGTCGACAGAAGATGGGCCCAGCTTTCGCTTGCCCCGGAGGAAACGGCGATCACGATCAGCGAGACGACCGGCATCACGGTGACCAGCGCAATCAGCGTCGCCATGACGAGCCAGCGCTTCCCGACGCCCGGCCGCGGGCGGCGGCGGATGCGAAGGTCCGGCTTCAGGAGCGAGGCGTGTGCTGACATTCGGAACGGGCGACCTGACGGTAAAACGGTAAAAGGCCCCGCCCGTCTTTGCCGGGCGAGGCCAAATCGCGAACAGGAAACGGTGCGCTTAGCTCTGCGGTCCGCTGTCGTATGCCACCTCGTCGACGATGCGCGAGGCCGCATCGCGGTGCGAGGCGATGGCCGAAAGCGAAATGTCGTCCTTGTTGAACTCGCCGAAGCCCTGAACGAGATCGGAGGTTTCGATGCCCGGCTCCAGCGGATATTCGTAATTGGCGTCCGCGTAGATCTTCTGGGCCTCCTCGGAGGACAGGAAGTTCATCAGCTTGATCGCGTTCTCCTTGTTCGGCGCGTTCTTGGCGAGCGCGATGCCGGAGATGTTGGCATGGGTCTTGCCGTTGTCGAACGTCGGCATGATCACCTTGATGGCCTCGGCCCATTCCTTCTGCTCGGGCTCCTTCTCGTTGGTCATCATCTGACCGACATAGTAGGTGTTGCCGATGGCGATGTCGCATTCGCCGGCGAAGATCGCCTTGGCCTGATCGCGGTCGCCGCCCTCGGGCCGGCGGGCGAGATTGTCGCGAAGACCGGTGACCCACTCGCGCGCGGCATCTTCGCCGTAATGCTCGATATAGGCGGCGATCAGCGCGATATTGTACTGGTGCTGGCCCGAACGGGTGCAGATGCGTCCCTTCCACTCGGGCGATGCCAGCTCCTTGTAGGTGAGCGCATCGACGTCGACCCGGTCCTTGGAGGCATAGACGACGCGACCGCGCGCCGTCAAGCCGAACCACTGATTGTCGGCATCCTGGAATTCGGCCGGAATGGTCTCGTTGATCGTCTCGCCGGTCACCGCCTGCGTGACGCCTTCCTGCTTGGCGGCATCGAGGCGGCCGATATCGACGGTCATGATGACGTCGGCGGGGGAGTTCGCACCCTCGGCGGAGACCCGCTGCTCCAGACCCTTGTCGATGAAGATCGTCGCCGTGGAAAGGCCGGTCTCTTCGGTGAAGGCGTCGAGCACCGGCTGGATCAGCTCGGGCTGGCGGGAGGTATAGATGTTCACGTCGGCAGCCGACGCGATGCCAGGGGTCATGGCCGCCGAAACGGCAGCGATCGAAAGCGTGAAGGCGCTGGCGGTGGTCTTGAAGCTCATGGGTCGTCAAACTCCTCGCGGTCAAAGGGCGATTGGTTCTTCATTCGAAGATCGAACGGCGGCGGCAGAACATCGTCAAGGGATGCAAACCCTGGCGCCCGCCGCCCATGCTCTGCCCGATGAACCCTGGCGTTTCAAGTCTTATCGGCGCGATAAGACAACAATAACAATGCTTTAGAACTCTTCTAAACTTGAATCGTTCTGAACTGTGCATGGATTTGACTGTAAAAAGAAGACGATAGGGCGGTGGGCGAAGATGGGCCCGACGCCGCTGCCAGTCTCCGCTTGCGATGCGCGACATGGCCGCGCGGGCAGCCGCCGGCGCGGTTCGCGGCGGGAGCGCCCTCCGGCGAACGAAGAAGGCAGAACGGCAGGCGATCGCCCGCCGCCTTGCGTCGGCCGCAGCCGCTCAGTCCGCAATGACCTGTTCGGGTGCAAACCGAAGCTCGACGACCGTTCCGCCATGCGGACTGGACTCGATCACCAGCTCCGCGCCGTTCGCCTCCGCCATCGCATGGGCGAGCGGAAGTCCGAGGCCGGTTCCCACGCTGCCCCGCCCGCCCGCATTCTTGACCCGGCCATAGGGGCTCTTGGCGATCTCGAGTTCCGTCTCGCTCATGCCGACGCCGTTGTCGCGGCACTTCAGCGTCACGCCGCCGTCCTCGCGATATTGGCTGGACAGGATGATCTGGCCGCCGGTCGGCGTGTAGCTGATCGCGTTCTGGATGAGATTGGTGATGATCTGGCGGATCGAGCGCGCGTCGGCGATCACCGGTGGAACGGAGGGCGGAAGATTGGAGCGCAGCACGATGCGGGCACTGCCGGCGACGGGTTGCATCATCGAGACGACTTCCCCGGCCACCTGATTGAGAGCGACGGCGCCGAAATCGAGTTCCAGCTTTCCCGATTCCGCCTTAGAGAGATCGAGAAGATCGTTCACCAGATCGAGGACGTGGCGGCCCGACCGTTTGATATCGCTGATATAATCCAGATAGCGCGGATTCCCGATGGGCCCGAAGGCCTCGCTTTCGATCGCATCGGAAAAGCCGAGGATCGCAGTCATCGGCGTGCGGATCTCGTGGGCGACGGCCGCGAGGAAGTGCGTCTTGCGCAAGGATTCGTCCTCGGCCCGCCCCGCATCGATGCGGTCGTTTCCGCCCCCGGCCCTTTCGGTCGCGGCGTCGGCGCCGGCCCGGTCGCGCAGGATCACGCACCAGCCGCCGGTCTCCAGCGGTTCGGCCATCGCGGCAAGCAGCTTGACGGCGCCCTCGCGCCCGCGCACGTCGAGATCGAACGCGGCGGTGCCGCTTGCCGCCTCGCCCTCGCTCGCGGCGGCCCGCACGAGATCGCGGGCGCGCTCGCGGCTTGTGCTCTCGAACAGGTCGGTGAACGCCCGGCCGAGCGGCGGCGCGCGCCCGGTCCCGTCGGCAGGCGCGTTCGTTTCGGCGAACAGGCTCGAGGCGCGCGCGTTCGCAGCCTCCACCCGGCCCTCGGGATCGAGAAGCAGCACGGCACTGCCGGCGGTCTCGACGCTTGCGGCGAGCGTCGACAGGCGCGCCGCATCCGCCTTCACGGCCGGCTCGCCTTCGGCCGGGACCGCGTCCCGCGACGTCTCGCCGAGACCTGCGACCGTCAGGCGGGGCGTGGCGAAGAACGAGATGACCAGGAAGGAGCGGGCCTGCATGACGATGCGCTGCATTCGTGCGCGCACGTCGATGGTCTTGCCGTTCGCCCGGCGAAGACGCACGCCTTCTCCGGCGGCGCTCTCATCGAAGAGATGATCGAGGCCGCCCGCCGCCGACAGGGCTCCGGCATCCCTGTAGCCGGTCAGGTCGGCGAACTCGTCGTTGGTGTAGACCGTGCGATCGCCGTTCTGGACGAGGATCGGCACGGGAAGCCGCCCGTAATAGGCCACGAGATCGGCGGCGACGCGGGCATCGAGGCGCGCGCTCGCCCCCGTTCCGGCCGCGCTTTCGTCGCGCACCTCGTCGCGGTCGCCGCTCTGGCCGGGTTCGGGAGAGGCGGCGGGAAGCTTGCCGCCGAACAGGGCGATCTTCTGCTTCGCCGTCTGGATGGCGCTTTCGAGCTTCTCGTTGCCGGTGGCCCCGGACAGGGCGACGCCGATGGTCCGGAAAGCCGCCGCCTCGTCGGCGCTCAGAAGCGCGTCGCGTCGGCGGCGTCGTTGCGAAAGCCGCACGACGCCGTCCCGGTCCTCGCCCGACCCGTGACCTGCGTCCGGCCCTTCCGCGGGGTCTGACGACGTGAACGCCGCTCCGACACCGTCGCCGTCACCCGGCGCGGCGGCTTCGGCCGCGAAGGCGGACAGATCGTCGGCCGTGGCGACCGCCGCGTCCGCCACGATCTCGCGCACCGTCCGGCCCGAGGCCAGCATCTGGCCGAACGCGTTCGGGTCGCTCTCGCCGTCGCGGGGACGCGCGACGCCGAAACCGCGAAATCCGTCGAAGCTGCGGTCGCGCGAATAGACCGGCAGAGCCGCCAGATCGATCGGAATACGCCTGTCCGTCCCCTCGACGGGCCAGAAGACGGTGCGGTCCGACCAGGTATCCCGGCGCGCCAGGAGTTCGGCGACCTCGCCGCTCGGATCGAGGTCGAACGCGTCCGCCATGTCGGCGAAGTGCACGCCGATGACGTCCGCCGCGCGCGGGCCGACCGTTTCGGAAAGCTCCGGCGAAAGCGTCTGGAACCGCCCTTCATGATCGAGGCGCCAAACGAAGCGGGCCGGCTCGCCATCAAGGTCGGGCCGAAAATTCACGGCAGGCCCGTCCTCATCGCTCACGACGGCCGTGTCCGCCCGGTCGGCCCCGTCCGGCTCGATCCAGTCCGACCCTATCTCGTCCGAGACGATCCCGTCCGACACGATCCCGTCCGGACGCGTAACCGGGCGGTTGAAATCGCCGGCCGTCGCCAGGCGGAATTCGCCTGCTCCCGCCCGCCCGGTGTCCTCTACCGTCCCGGCATCATCGCAAGCCGAAGCCCGATCCGGACCGGACCCGTTCGCCGGGCCGTCTTCCGCCGTCTTCGGCGCCGGCACGGAAACGGGTGTCGAACCCCAGTTCGAACGCGTGCGAGACGGCGCGGGGTCGCCGGCGACAGGGTCTGCGTCGAGGGGTCCGGGTGACCGATCGGCGGCCGGGTCCACATCCGTTTCGCCCGCCCCTTCGCCCGACGCTCCGGCCTCCTTCTGCGCGAAGGCGAAAGCGGCAGCGGCGCCGATGCCGGCGCCAAGGAAGGCCATGATCGGCGGGACGCGCAACGCGGTCTCCGACGCACCCTCGCCCGAAGGCGAACCCGGTTGCGGAGCGTTGTCGGCTTCCGGGCCGCGTGCCGGATCGGCCGTTCCGCGAGCCGAGCCGTCCCGATCGCCGGGAACCGGCTCGACGTCCGCCATGGCCGCCGTCGCGGCATCGTCGGCGCCTGCCTCGCTGCGCGAAGGAGCGTTTCCATCGCGATCACGGTCGCCCGCGATCCGCTCGAGCACCGCGCCACCCAGAGCGGCACCGGCGGCGGTCAGGAGCGACCCGCCAACGGATTTGAGCGCCTCGATCTCATGGGCGAACGACGCTTCGTTGCGCCCGGGATCGTCCTGACGCGGACCGTCATGGCCCGGATCGTCATGGCCCGGATCGTCATGGCCCGGATCGTCATGGTTTGATTCGTCATGGCCGCGGGGCGCGCCCGCCGGCGGGGCCTGAAGGGCAGCGTCACGATGCACCATGGCGTCCTCGGCCCTGTCGGCATCGGCGCGCGGGGCCGCTGCGTCATCGCCCGTACCGCCATCGCCCGCGAGGTCGAAGACGGCGAAACCGCCGCGATCCCTTCGCCAGACCGCGATCATGCGCCGGGTCAGCTTCATCAGCCCGATCGGCTCGCCGCCGGGCAGGAACGCCCCGTCGAACAGCGCCTCGCCGTCCTTCAGGTCGTAGAGGTCTTCCATGTAGACCTGCCGGGTCTCGCCGAATCCGGCGTCGAACCACGAACGGTCCGAGGTCCAGATCGCGATCGGCTGATCGCCGATGTCGGCGAGCGCGCGTTGCGCCTCGTGCCCGGACCCCTGCGCGCCGGCGGCCTCGAAGCTGACGAGAACGAGGGTCCGGCCCTTGTCGCCGATCGCAAGGCGTTCGGCCTTGAACGCGGACCCGGCCGAAGCGCCCCGGTGGAGGACGCCCGCCATGGCGGCGGGATCGAGTGCCGCCGCGATATCGTCGGCCAGCGCGCAGCCTCCCTCGCGCTGGGGGCCCGGCGCGATGCCGAAGCGCGCGGCCGCGTCGACATTCGCCCAGACGATCGCGGAAAGGTCCGGACGCAGCGCCAGGCATGCGCTGCCGGACCGGCGCGCCTCGACGACGCTGCGGCATGCCATCAGCACCAGCGTGTCGGGCAGGTCGTCGCGGGTCAGGTCTCCAAGAATCACGGCTCTGATGCCCCTGCTGCTCGTTCTTGCGGTGAATTCAAATCGGCGTATCCGCTTAACACTCTTTTCATAAAGCGCGACGACCGCGAACGCCACGTTGCGCGCGCCCTCCCGCGGAACTTCCGCACATCAGACTTAACCAACCCGTTTTGACGCAAATGCCGGGGTTTATGTTGCATTGCACAAAAACTTGTGCTACATAATTGGGCAGCAAGGCCGTTCGGGAACAGATTCCGATCGCGGCTGTTTGTATCATAACGTAAGAATGATTGAGGAGCTCTCCATGGCAAACGCCAAGAACAACGATCCATTCGGTCTCGGTAACGCACAGTCGATGATGGGCATGGATCCGTCGAAGATGACGGAAACCTTCCGCGCCATGACCGAAAAGTCCATGGAGCAGTCCAAGGATGCTTACGGCCGCATGCGCGCTGCTGCCGACGAGGCCTCCAAGGCCCTGGAGTCGACGATGGAAAATGCCCATCAGGGCTCGCTCCAGCTGTCCAAGAAGGCGCTCGACGCGATGCGCGCCAATGCCGATCTCGGCTTCAGGCATCTCGACGCGATGATGGGTGCGAAATCCTTCTCGGAAGTCATCGAGATGCAGACGGGCTTCCTGCGCGAGCAGGCCGAACTGAACACCACCCAGGCCAAGGAAATCCAGGCGATGACGCAGAGCGTTGCCCAGGAACTGATGAAGCCGGGCAAGGACGCCTTCGACAAGGCCGCCAAGCAGACCGGCAAATGATGGCGTCCGGCGCGATGCGATCCCACGCTTGCCGCGCGGGTTCGAACCCTCGCGCCCCGGCCGACCTCTCGTAACGGTACAATCCCGGCCCGTGCCGGGATTTCTCATTGGTGATGATTAATATATAGGCATCGGATCGGTTTTGGCGTGCCGCGCCCGCCGCAGCGCGAAATTTAGCCGCGGCGACAGCCGCTTCGGGGCCGGACCGATTTACAAGACCGAGCGGTCCCGTCTATAGACAGGCCGCGCCCCGATCATGTCTCCGGCCTGTTCGGCGCGCGTGCGTTGGGGCGTCGCCAAGTGGTAAGGCAGCGGCTTTTGGTGCCGCCATTCGCAGGTTCGAATCCTGCCGCCCCAGCCAGATCTTCCAAGCCATTGATTTTGCTCAATCCACCTTTGGCTGGGGCGCCCCCTGTGCCGAGTGAGACACAGGACTGCGACACAAACGTGAGACACGGAGTGTCGATGATGGCCATCGGATCGAACTTGGAGCGTCGCGGCGCTGTCTATTACTGGCGCAAGCGAATTCCCGAATTTCTCGCGCGAAGGATCGGCGCGAATCAGCTACGCTACAGTCTGGGAACGAAGGACCTTGCCGCTGCGCGTTATCTCGGGGCGGGCCTGAACGCGAAGGCTGCGGAACTGATGCTCGACGAACGTCCGGAGGTAACAAAGCAGCAGTTGGCTGCGGTTTTCATGGCGACGCTCAAGGCACACAAACGTAAGCTTTCCATCCTCGCAGATCTCTCGCGCAACGATCCGACCTTCGACATCGAGGAGGAAGCGCGGGAAGAGACTGCCATGGGCTACTCCTACAAGCTGTTGTCGCGATACGGCGCCGGTGTCGCGAACGGTTCGAAGGTGCAAACGGAACTTAGCGAAGTCGGTCTCGACGCGCCTTCGATTGAAGCGGTCTGCAACACGCTCCAGCGGATGAAAGAAAACGGACAGCATCGGCCATCACAGGTCCGGATTGCCGAAGCGATGAAGGCAGCAGGCATTATGGTGTCGGCGGCGACCATGGCGAGGGTCGAACCGGTCTATCTGCGCGCTCTCGGCGAGGCGCTACTCGACACGAAGTCCCGGTACGAGGACGAGCCAATCGATTTCGGAACCCTTATTAGCAGCCTAACCGAGGGAGAAACTGGCGTGTCGACGCCGTTGCAGGAACCTGCTGACGCCTCCCCCGAACGAGAAGGATCCTCAAGCGTCCGAGCTAGAAGCAAGGAAAAAAACCATCTCGCTTCATACGCTGACGAACCGCGATCCCCCGAAGACTGGAACGACGCTTCGCGCTGCGAGGCCCGTATGTCATCGAACGTTCGCGGTGATAGCCGAAAGGATCCGGCTGTCGACACGATCTACACCCCTTCGATCGATCCCGTTGCGCTCAAGGTGCGCTGGAACGACGGCAGGGCTTTACCGGTCGTTTCAGCTCCTGCGAACGTCGCTGACGACATCGACGCTATCGGTGCCAAGCTGATCGCCGGAAAGGTCGGAGAGAAGGAAGACGATCGGGAATGGGATGAGAAGACGGTCCGACAGGCTCGGATGATCTTCGACCTCTTCGCTCGCTTCTTGGCAGAAGAACGCGATGTCGCATCTCTTGCCGGACTTGCCCAAGCCGACCTCGACGCCTTCGACGGCTTTCTTCGCACTCTGTACAAATCCTACGGCAAGAGCCCTGCCGACAAGACGCGATCGATCGCCGAACTCCGTTCGGTTGCCGGAATGAAGCCTGCGGACGAACGCGGACTTTCGGGCCAGACCCGAAACCGGCATCTCACCTTCATCGGCCAGCTTCTCAGGCGCGCGAAGGCGTCCGGTCTCAAGCTCGATCGGGATCTCGACCTTTCCGAGTTCCGGGCGAAGAAGTCCAAGCGCGGACGTGACGATCGGCCGGTCCCGAAGCTTGAACAGATAGAAGGCTTCTTCCGTTCGCCGATTTTTACCGGTTGCCGCGACTGGGACGATATTCACCGGGAAGGTCCACTCACCTTCCATCGCGCCGCTTATTTCGGACCGCTTCTTGGAAACTATCAGGGTATGCGCCGTGAGGAGTATTGCGGCCTCGCGGTCGCGGATATCGTTTCAGATGTCGGCGACAACCCGTTTCTCATCATTGAGAAGAACGAATTCCGCCGCATCAAGAACGATCAGTCGAAGCGAAGCCTTGCACTCCATCCGGAACTGATCCGCCTTGGATTTCTTGAATATGTCAAAACGATCCGGGCTCTCGGTTACGACCGGCTGTTCCCCGACCTTCACTCGCCATCGACAAGTAGTCCTCTCGGCGACCGGCTCTACGACGAAATTTTGCCTGCCTTGAAAGCGTCAGGGTTCACGCCGCATCAGTCTCGCCATTTCTTCAACAATTCCCTCAAGCATTCGCGGGTGGCGGAGGAACTTCGAGCCGATCTGATGGGTCATGGCGGAAAAAGCGAGACCACGGAACGCTACTGTGATCCTGCTTCGATTGCGATGCAGCTCGAAGACATTGCAAAACTCCCAATTGTTACTGCGCATCTCGAAAGAATGCCAATCCGGCTTGTTTCGTGGGTCGACGCGAAGCAGTCTGCGCCGTGGGGACGTCCACGACGGCGAAAAAATTAAGCAATCTCATCCAGCTTGGTTGTTTCCAGAGTCGGAGAGAATTCAAGCTGTATGCGTTCGTCCTGAGATAATATCTTCAAGCGTGATGTAGCTGGCGTTGAGTGCCCTGCTCTCCGGCAGGGCCGGGATGGTCACCATGTTACGCCGGGCAGGCTGACGACGGGATCGTCGCTCAATGGCGCGATGGTTGCCAATGCATGTAGCGGCACGCTGGACCACCCATTCGTCGTTCTGTGCTAGCAGCAGGATTGGACTTGTTTCGCTAATGTGAAGAGCGTTTTCGGTTTTATGCTGCCAGCCTCTCGAATCGAAGCGGGCTGATGAAATCGAGCGCCGAGTGGCGGCGGACAGGCTTATAGAAGCCATCGATATATCGACCGATCGCGTTGGAGGCCTCGAAGCGGGTTTGGAAGATGGTGCGCCAGACGAGTGCCGCCTTCAACTGTCAAATCGCGTCGAACCGTGGGTCTGACGCAAACTCGATGACAGTCATCCTGCCCCAAGAATCCGAGCTTCCAGCAGATCAATCTTCGCGCGCCCGTACATTTTCCGCTCACGAACTTGAGTTTGTTGACCTGGCACTCGGTCTGACCGTTCGACCAAGACTCGGTAGACCGCCGTTCAGGGCGGGTGAGAGAGCTCGGGAGAGCTGGAAGGACAAGCTGTTCAAAGCAAGGCAAAAGGATACCGATGCCCGGTGGACGGTGAAGTTTTCCAAGGCCAAACCGGTGGAGAACGGCCAGAAGCAGCATATCGACATCGCGATCCCGACCTTCAGGACATCGATGACGTTGATCGAGTTCAGCTTCCGATCGATCCGGATCGCCAGACTTTCGCGGGTGAACTCGTCGATGACATTCAGCATGCGGAACTTCCTTCCGTCATGGGTCCGGCTCTCGACGAAGTCGTAGGACCAGACGTGATTGGGATACTCCGGCCGCAGACGGACGCATGATCCGTCGTTCAGCCAGAGCCGACCTTTTTTCGGTTGCTTCTGTGGGACTTTGAGCCCTTCCCGCCGCCAGATACGCTCGACGCGTTTGACGTTCACCGTCCAGCCTTCGCTCTTCAGCATGGCGGCGATCCGGCGGTAGCCGTACCGGCCGTATTCGCTGGCAAGCCGGATGATATCCGCGGTCAGCGCCTCCTCATCAGCCCGACCGCTTGCCTTCTTGCGCTGCGTCGATCGATGCTGACCAAGAACCAGGCATGCCATGCGCTCCGACACGCCGAGCTTGGAGACGACATGGTCGACGCATTCCCGACGACGCGAAGGGCTCAGAAGTTTCCCGACGCAGCCTCACTGAGAATCAGCTTCTCGAGCGTCAGATGGGAGACCGCCTTGCGTAGACGCTCGTTCTCCTTCTCAAGATCCTTCAGGCGCTTTACCTGGCTGCCCTTCAGGCCGCCATACTCCTTGCGCCAGCGATAATAGGTGAATTGCGTGACGCCGATCGCGCGAACCGCCTCCGCCACGCTTCGGCCCTGCGAAACCAAGACATCGACCTGCCGCAGCTTCGCGACGATCTCTTCAGGTTTGTGCTTCTTGTTCGGCATGCTCTCGTCCTCCGATGGTCTCAAAAACCATACTTCATTGAGGACCACTTTCGTGGGGGCAGACCAATGACGAAGGGACGTTCTCTCATGCTGAACCATCCGACCATCGACCAGATGCAGACCCTCGGCCTTGCCGGAATGGCGAGTGCCTATCGCGAATTGAGCGATCAACCTGGAGCGAGCGAGCTTGCCCGCGACGAATGGTTGGGTCTCATGCTCGATCGCGAGACCGCCGTTCGCGCTGACAAGCGGCTGACCAACCGCCTTCGGCTTGCCAAGCTCCGCTTTCCCGACGCTTCCATCGAGGATATCGATTTTGCCGCCGCCCGCGGTCTCGATCGACACCATGTGCTATCATTGGCCCAGGGCGAATGGTTGAAAGCCAACGAGAATTTGATTCTCAACGGCCAGACCGGCACTGGCAAGACGTGATAGGCCTGCGCCTTCGGCCGACAGGCGGCTCGGCTCGATCACTCTGTCCTCTATGTCCGAATGCCCCGCCTGTTCGAGGATCTGGCCATGGCCCGCCTCGATGGCCGCTTTCCGAGTTTGGTCGACAAGCTCGCTCGTGCCCAGCTTCTGATCCTCGATGACTGGGGAACCAACGGTCTGGGCGATCAACAGCGCCTCGACCTTCTGGAAATCTGCGAAGAACGCTACCGCCGGAAATCCACCTTGATCACCGCTCAGGTGCCCGTATCGCGCTGGCACGATCTCATCGGAAGCCCGACAATCGCCGACGCGATCCTGGATCGCCTCGTCCACAACGCCCACCGCATCAACCTGGAAGGAGAAAGCATACGCAAAACCAAAACCGTCGCCGCTTGACCGCGATCGCAATCCGCGAAATCAATCACCCTTGAACGAAACAAGGCTCTTCGATCTTCACGCCCAAAGCTGTCCGCGACTTTCCGAAACGAGTGTCCGCGACTTAGCGAAACGACTGTCCTGAATCAGCGAAATCCGCAAGCAAAATTTTCTGATTGCGGGTGCGGGCCGATACCGGACTGTCCGCTCGCAGATTTTCGGCGCAAGGAGCTGCCATCCAGCGTTCAAGTACCGAAGAGAAGTATTTCGTCTGAATCGGAAACTGCCACGTTTCCACACGGCTAAGATGGAGCATTCGTACCTGAATGCGCCCTTTCTCGAACCTGCGTTTTCCATGTCAGAAAGGGGGTGATCTCCGCTCCTTCTGGAACTTCGCCGCATCAGACCACCATTCGAGATCGGCTGCGAAGCGGTCGAAATTCCGTTCTAATGCCTCACCGGCTTTGCCTGTCGGAGCTGCGTCTTCGTCAAGTGTCGAAATGATCGGCCCAACTGCCAAAGTCGAGGATGTAACGACCATGCCCATTTCCGATAACGTCCCGTGCCAGGCGAGACCTGCACGAACGCCCGAGAGACGGCCGGCGGAATAGCTGGCCATCGCGGCTGGACGCCAAAACCACTCTTCCAGAAAGTGATCTGTCAGGTTTTTCAAACCCGGCTGGATGCCCCAGTTGTATTCGCCCACAACGAAAACGAATGCGTCGGCCGCAGTGATTTTGGCGGCAAGTGCCTGGAGAGCTTCGGGGGCCTCTCCGACGGGATATTCTTTGTACATGCGATCGAGCATCGGGAGTCCTACGGCTTTTGCGTCAATGAGCTCCACTTCGTGACCGCGTTTGCTGAAGGCGGTCACGAGGAAGTTTGCGAGCCGGATACCGGTTCGATCCTGACGGTAGGAGCCGTAGAAGACGAGGATCCGGTGGGACAAAGCGTTCTCCTGATGTTCGTATCGTTCCACGACGATCGCAAGTTTACCGTGCCGTTTGCGTGAGCGGTTCGGGCACGGGTGCGGTGTGAAGGTGCTCACGCCCCGACAACGCATGGCCTTGGATCTGCTCGGTAAGTCGTTGGGCGTCGCGTAGCCGAATGTCGTCGACTGCGTCTACGATGCTTGCGTCGTCGAAGCCGAGTGTCCGAAGGACCTGAGCGCCCATTCGATGCGCGGACTCGACTGTCTCACGGATCTCGAAATCGACGCCTGAGCGGATCAATTCGATCGCGTGATCTCGATCGTAGCTTCGAGCAAGGACCTTGGCATTCGGGAACTCTGTCATGACAAGCGATGCGATCGCGCTGATAACCTTACGATCTGCGGCGCAGATGACGATTGCTTGCACCTCCGCAGCGCCAGATGTGCGAAGGACATCAAGACGAGCGCCATCGCCGTAGTAAACCTTGAATCCGAAGCGAGCCGCCTCGTGGATTCGATCTGGATCGTTCTCAATGACCGAGACAGCGACGCCACGTGACAGAAGGGACTGCACGGCAATTTGCGCGAACCGGCCAAACCCGATCACAAGAACTCGGCCGCGCAGTGCATCGGCGTTCTCGACGCCATTGAGAGAAACAGTTTCTGCCCTCAAAAGCCTATCGGCACATATCAGTATAAGGGGCGTCATTGCCATCGACAGGATCACCACGGTTGAGAAGATCGCGTTGTCGCGACCATCGATCACCCCGCTCTCTGTTGCCGCAGTGTAGAGAACGAAGGCGAACTCGCCACCCTGCGCGAACATGGCTGTCCGCTGCAGCGCGCTTCGGTTCGAGCCGCCCCACAGGCGGGCAACCCCATAAACGGCGATCGATTTGACCACCACATAGGCGAGAAGCATGGACAGAAGCAGCGGCCATTCGCGTGCGACGACCGTCAGATCGAGGGACATGCCGACAGACAGGAAGAACAGACCCATCAGAAGCCCTTTGAAGGGTTCAATATCGCTCTCGATCTGATGGCGGTAGCTTGATCCCGACAGCATGACGCCTGCCAGGAAGGCACCCATCGCCATCGATAGCCCGACTGCTTCCATCAGAAGCGCAGCACCCAGCACGACCAGAAGGGCCCCGGCTGTCAAGACTTCTCGGGTACGCGCCCGGGCCAGCAGCGCGAAAAATGGCTCGAGCAGCCAGTATCCGACGGCCATCAGCAACAAAATACCCGCGAGCGCGACCGAGACGACCCCAAGTCCAGCCTCTCCCTGCCCCAATGGTGAAAGAAAGGCGACGATCGCGAGCAAAGGCACGATCAACAAGTCCTCGAACAAGAGGATCGAAACCGATTGTCGCCCCTCTTCGCTCGCGATCTGACCGCGCTCCTGTAGAACCGACATGATCACTGCGGTGGACGACAAGACGAAGCCTGCCCCTGCAACGAAAGCGACGGCTGGTCTTAAAGCGAACAGGGCGACGCCGGCGCCCGTCAGGAGCAGGATGGCGAGAAGAACCTGCGCCAAGCCGAGGCCAAAAATTTGGTTATGCATCAACCATAGCTTCTGAGGTCGCAGCTCCAGTCCGATGACGAACAGGAACATCACCACGCCAAGCTCGGCGACATGCAGGATGGCAGCTGGATCGGTGAACAGTCCCAAGATGGACGGACCAACCAAGGCGCCCGCCGTGAAGTAGCCCAACACGGAGCCGAGCCCGAGACGCCGGAAAAGGGGAACGGCCACCACGGCGGCTCCCATCAGCGTCACCATCGGCCCAACGATTGCGCCTACCCCCTCGGCTGCCATGCCTCTTCCTTCTCGGGCGAGTGTTTCCCGCGCATCTCAACCAGCATCAATTTGCCCAAGCCGGTCATGCGTTACGATCGCTGCAGGACGTCCTGCCATTCCGGGTGTCGTTCGATCTGTGCTTTCGCGAAGGGGCACAGCGGGATGATCGTAACTGCGTCACGGCGGGCATCTTCGACTGCCTGACGCACCAGCCGCTCGCCGACCTTGCGCCCGCGCAGGGCCGCCGGGACATCCGTGTGGTCGATGATGATCAGCCGTTCGCCCGCACGGCTATAGGTCATCTCGGCTTCGACTCCGTCGACGACCAGCCGGTACCGCCCTTTAGGGGTGCCGTCCTGCCGCTCGACGCCTTCACCGGTTGCCGATATCGCGGCCTTCTGCCGCTCGGCGTCCGGCGGCCGCACCTGACCGGGCCTGCCTCGCGAGCATTCCAGAAGGTCGCGATCCCATTTGCCGAGATCCGCAGCGGCCTCATAGGTCGAGACGAGGAAGGCCATCAGCGCCGCGTCGGGATCGGCGGACGACTGCACCGCATCGTAGGGCAGGACAAACTCGGATAGGCCGTCATGCCAGAACGCGGCCTCGGGCCGGATCTGTGCTGCACGGTAGGCGTTCGGCGCCGGATAGGCGTAGGCGTAGAAGGCGGGATAGTCGATGCCGCCACCGCCCGGCCAGAAACCAGCTGAGGAGACTTCGCGATCGTACGCTTCCTGCGCCACGTCATCCGGCAAGGCCGGGATGCCGGCGGGGTGGAGCGGCGCGCGCCGTCCAGAAAAACGAGTGACCGCGAGATCGAGCGCGCCCCAGAACAGGTGGACCGGACTGGACTTGCCGAGAAAGGACGTACGGAACGTCTGGAAGATACGGTCGATCGACTTCAACGCCTCATGATAGCGCTGAACGGCGTCGCGGTCGTACGGGCGCTCACGATGATCCTCCCGGAACGGCACGGGGTTCGGCAACTCGTTCGGCGATCCGTCGAAGGCCGCAGTGCCGCCGATCTTCGAAATCAGTTGGACGAACTGCGCGTGGAATGCCGCAACGGTGGTCTGGCCGAGCGCGAACGACGCCTCTCGACCATCGCCGCTCCGGCCGACGACCCTATGCTCTCGCAGATCGAAAAGGATCTCGATGCCGGGTCCGTCCGGGATCGGCGACGACGCCAGGCCGTTTGGAGTCACATAGAAGGTCGCGGTCCAGGAGTGGTTCAACCACGGGCTATGAGCCAGCCGGTACTTGCCGGCGACCTGAAGGTAGAGATGCAGGGCGGAACAGGTCTCGCGCCAGCTGAGATAGTCGATTCGGGGCCAGTGGTTGCTCATGGCGATCTCCCTTCGTCCGGTAGGCGATCTCGTCGATTTCATTCGCGAACGCGCGCCTCGAAACGGGCGAGCGCCTCTGCACCGCTCAATCGGGAAGCGGAATAAACTCGTCCCGATCGTCGACCGGGAGATCGAAGCGACCCTCGCCCCATTTCCCGGCGCGCCATTCGGCCTTAGCCTCCTCGATCCGCTCCTTGGAGGAGGCAACGAAGTTCCACCAGATATAGCGCGGCCCACTGAGCGTCGCACCGCCGAGGATCATCAGCCGCGCGCCCTGTGCGCCGGCGGCGACCGTGATCCTGTCTCCCTGGCGGAATACCATCATCTGTCCGCTCTCGTATTCCTTGCCGGCGACCGAGATCGAACCTTCGACGATGTAGATGCCGCGATCCTCGTGCTCGTCCGGCATTGGCAGCCGGCTGCCCGGATCGAGCTTCACATCGGCGTAGAAGGTTTCGGTGAACATCTTCGCGGGTGCGTTCTGGCCGTAGGCGTTGCCGAGGATAAGCCGAACCCGGACACCGGCATCCTCGATCACCGGCAGCGTTTGCTTGCCGTGGTGCTCGAAGGTCGGCGCCACATCCTCGTGACTGTCGGGCAGCGCCAGCCAGGTCTGGATGCCGAACAGGCTGTTCGGACCGCTGCGGCTGGCCTGGGAGGTGCGTTCCGAATGCGAGACGCCGCGCCCAGCTACCATCCAGTTCAGCGCACCCGGACGGATGACTTGGTCGGCGCCGGTGCTGTCGCGGTGATGGAAATCACCGCGGTAGAGATAGGTGACGGTGCCGAGGCCGATATGCGGGTGCGGCCGCACATCGACGCCCTGACTGGTCAGGAACTCGGCCGGGCCCGCCTGGTCGAAGAAGATGAACGGCCCGACCATCTGACGCTTCGGCGCCGGCAGCGCGCGCCGAACCTCGAAGCCGCCGAGATCGCGGGCACGTGGAACGATGAGGGTCTCGATCGAGTGGGCACCCACCTCCTCGGGGCATCCCGGTTCCATCGCTGGGTTCCAGCTCATGCGCGTCTCCTCACCCTGACCGGCAACTTCGTTCTGGCGATGCGGGAGAACTGAGCCCCCCCCACGTCACTTGCCGATTTAACGAGCATGCCTGTCGGCAACTAGCGATGAACTGCGTTGAGCTGTGTCGCGAAAAAGGGAACGCTGCAGAGACGACGTGTGGCCGCTTTCGAGCTAGAGAGCCGTGCCCGCGAAGCGCGGATCCTTTTCGAAAAGCTCGATCAGCAAGTCGGCGAGGACGCGGACCTTACACGCCGGGTACTGGCCCGGCGGGCGGATGACATAGGCGCCGGCGGGCGGCGGTGGGTAATCCGTCATGATCGGAAAGAGCGTGCCGGTGGCCAAATGGTCATGGATGATGCAGTCGGGAAGCCATGCTATGCCTAGCCCCGCGGCGGCGGCGGCGGCAAGCGCATTGGCATTGTCGGCCTTGAAACGACCCTGCGGGTTAACCGTGACGATCTGGTTGCCGTCCATGAACTGCCAGCTCTCGGTGCCCTGCATGACAGCTTGGTGGGATGCGACCTCGCCCGGCGCCTGAGGCGCGCCGTATTTCTCGATATATTCCGGGCTTGCGACGAGCTTGCCGTAGATCGGCCCAATGCGTTTGGCGATCAGGTTGGAATCCTGGAGGTAGCCGACGCGGATCGCGCAGTCGAAACCCTCCGCGATGAGATCGACGAAGCGGTCGCTGTAGGCGGTGTGCATATGGAGCTGCGGATGACGCCGCGCCATTTCCGCAAGCATCGGCGCAAAGTGGGTCGGGCCGAAAGACAGGGGCATCGCGATGCGCAGGCGGCCGCGAAGGTCTCCGGCCGGAAGGACCGCCTCTCTTGCCCCGTCCATTTCGTCGCGGACGCGGGCCGCGTAGTCGCGGAACGTGACGCCCGCCTCCGTCAGCGCGGCGCCGCGAGTCGTTCGTGCCAGGAGCTGAACGCCGAGTTCCGCCTCGAGCCGGGCGAGGCGCCGGCTGACGATCGATTTCGAAAGACCGAGCCGGCGTGCAGCGGGCGAAACGCCCCCCGCATCGGCAACTTCGACGAAGGTCGACAAATCTTCGATATTCATCCGGCGTTCCCGTTTGCGCGACACGGATTAACACAGAAGGGCGCTACCGAAGAAAGCAGAAATGGAAATGCTGATGCAGGAGACAAGCAACCGGCTTGTCTCGCAAACGCCACTCTCTTCCCACCGCGGCACAGGATGTGTTCATGACCTTTCGAAACGGCCTCGATTCGCTTCTTCGTCCCGAGGACTCGGTCATCGTTCTAATCGACCACCAGCCCTACCAGCTGACCAATCTGAACAGCCATGATCCGCAAATGGCGGTCAACAACACAGTGGCGTTAGTGAAGACCGCGAAAGCCTTCGGCGTGCCGACCATCCTGACCAGCGTGATCGCCAAGCAGGGCGGGCTGATCTTCCCAAACGTCACGTACGTGTTCCCCGATCAGGAGGTGCTTGACCGCACGTTCATCAACACGTGGGAGGACCGCTCTGTCGTCGACGCCGTCATGGCGACCGGCCGCAAGCAGCTGATCATCGCCGGCCTGTTCACCGAGATTTGCGTCGCGATGCCCGCGATCCAGGCGCTCGGCGAAGGCTGGGATGTGACGGTGATCACCGATGCCTCGGGCGGCACCTCGGTCGAGGCGCACGAGGTCGCCATCCAGCGCATGATCGCAGCTGGCGCGAACATGATGACCTGGATGGCACTGGCATCCGAGTGGCAGCGCGACTGGGCGCGGACGGAGAGCCTGCCTGGGCTAGTCGAGGTTATCAAGCAGCACGGCGGCGCGAGCGGCATCGCCTATCTCTGGGAGCAGCAGCTGCTCAATACGCCGGTCGCAAACTCGGCGCGTTGACCTGAAAAGGAGGGGGCAATCGGCCTCGATCGACGCGCCACGACGGCGGCAGGCTATCGGGCCTTATCGCCTCCCCAAAGGAAAGCGGCCGGCCCGGCACAGGTCCTTTGGCAGGGTCTTCGAGCCGGGCTGGTCTCCTCTCATCCAGACGGCGAGAAGTTGATTTCGGGCCCGCGGTCAGGTCCGACGCCTCCAGATCGATAGAGAGAACTCTCAAGGACCCGCAAAGGAGACCGGCGTCGACAGCTTGGCGGTCATCCTCCCTGATCAGGCGACGGGCAAACTGCCCTCGCCGACCGATCGCATGGCCGATCTTCTCGAGGTGGTCGAGGTTGCCGACCACGTCGAGCTCGATGTCTTCGGCATCGGCGAGGATCATCGCGCCGACTTTCTGGATTCAGCGCTGGGATCACCCTGGCCTCAGCGGCGGCTCGCAGCAACAGAACCCAGTTGTCGAGCGCGGTGACGGTACTGAGCGCCAGCGATATACGGGCTTCCGTCAACGCGCTGGGCGGTAGCGTGGAAGAGCGGTTGTCTCGCGCAGAAGGACGCTCGAACTGCCCCAGAGTACCCGTTGCGCGACATGACACGGAAGAAGATGATTTCGATGCACAGGAGCTGAATGGTGCGAATGCTGAAAATTGCCATTGCAGGCTTCGGAGGCGTCGGTCGCGCCACGGCGAACCTGCTTCTATCTCGGCGCCATCGCTACCGCCGGATCTACGGAACAGATGTGCGCCTGGTCGCCGTCTGCGGTTCGAACTCCGGCCTCTACGATGCCAATGGCCTAGAGGCCGACCGGCTGAACACGCTTGAACCTGCTCTGACGGGGCTAGACTTTGTGGCTGCGAGCGGCGCCGACATTCTGATTGAGGCGGGTCCCAGCGACTTTCGGACGGGCGGGCCTGGCCTTGCCTATATCCGCTCGGCCCTGTCCGATGGGCGCGACGCGATCGTGATCTCGAAGGGCGCGCTGGTCCACAGCGGCCGCGAACTGCGCAGACTTGCCACCGGCTCGGGGGCGATGCTGAAGATCAGCGGCGCGGCTGCCGCCGCCCTGCCGACGATCGACCTTCTCGATCAAAGCCTCCTCGGCTGCAATGTGCTGAAGGTAGAAGGCATCCTCAACGCCACCTCAAACTACCTCCTCGACGCCATGACGATGCGCGGGATCGGGTTCGAGGACGCTCTGCAGGAAGCCCAGGCGGGCGGGTTCGCGGAAGCTGATCCGCGCAACGATACGGAAGGATGGGACACGGCGGCCAAACTGCTGATCATCGCCAATTTCGTCCTCGGACTGGAGCTCGCGATGGATGATTTGAGCGTGGAGGGCATCCAGTCCGTGACCCCAAGAGAGTTGAAGGCATGGGCGGCGGACGGCCTTGCTCCTAAGCTCGTCGGCAGTCTCGTTCTAGAGAAGGGCGCGGTGCGGGCCGGTGTCGGCATCCGTACCTATCCGCCATCCGACCCGCTCGCGCATGTCGGGGGCAAGAGCAAGGCGATCCGCGTCACGACGGACGCCATGGGCGAGACGGTCTCGATGTCCCACGGCACGGAACCGCTTGCGACCGCAGCGGCGGCGCTGAAGGATTTCGAGCACATCGTCAGCACTCGATCAGCGGATCGGCCACTATCGTAGGAAGAGCTAACCTGATGGCCCAGAGCACCGTCCAGGCCATTCGTCATGTCAGCTTTGAGGATCTTGGTGGCTTTGAGGCTCCGCTGCGGGATGCTGGCTACGACGTCGAGTATGTCGATGCGGCGGAGCGCGATCTGACTCATCTCGACCCACTTGCGTGACGAATTGCTCAATGAGACACTGTTCTCGTCGATGACCGACGCACGGGCGGCGCTGGCGCTCTGGCGTGCCGACTACAACACGGCGCGCCCACACTCTCAGCTCGGCTGGAGCACTCCGGCCGAGTTCGCCGAGACCTTCAAACCGCGACGGGCTCCGGCGCGGCACTCGATGGATGGCTTCGCGCCGAAGCCCGCCGCATACCCCGCCCAACAGGGCAACATAAATGCCGGAAACGAACTCTCAGCTGGATAAAACTTGGGGGCAACGTCAGCGTCTCATACGAAGTCCGGTTGATCCCTTCGGGATACCGGACTTCAATCCGCTCAAACGCCGCGCGGGCTGTGATAGGGTTCCTGGTCCGATAGACCGGACCCCGTATCAGCGCCGAAAACTACGAGCGCCCCCTGCCCTAGAGATTTTTGAGCATGCGCAATTTCGGTTGTTTTCGGAATTTCAGTTTTCTTCTCTTTCCTGATGACGCTGGCTACAAACTTGCTAGAATACGATCGATTGGCCTGCCCCTACGATGACGGACCAAAAGACAAAGATTTAGGTTTTGAAAGACGACAGACTGCTAGAAATGCGAGTATTTCGCAGCGTTCTCGAGACCGGTGGTTTCACGAATGCCGCCTACGCGCTTGGCGTGAGCCAGTCGTTCGTCAGTCAGACCGTGCGGACGCTAGAGCGTCGACTGGGGGCAACGCTGCTGCACCGCTCGACCCGAGGACATCGCCTGACGGCGGAGGGCGAGCGCTTTCTCGAAGCCGCGATCGCTGCGATTTCGGCGGTCGACAAAGCCGACGCCGAGGTCACCTGCGAGGGCATGATGCTTGCAGGGGAACTTCGCGTCAGTGCACCCCTCGCTTTCGGTCTCGACCAGATCATCCCTCTTATCCCCGAGTTCAGCGCCTCCTACCCAGACCTAAGGCTAAGCCTGACTCTTCAGGATGAGACGTCCGATCTCATCGGAGACGTCATCGATGTCGCCGTGCGGATGGGGCATCTCGAGGACTCGACGCTCATCAGCAGAACCCTATGCGGTCTGCAACGTATCGTTATTGCATCCCCGGACTATGTCGAGCGCAACGGGGAGCCGCAGGTTCCAGACGATCTTGGCACTTTCGATTGTCTGCTCTGGCAGGGCAGACATGCACATCTCAACCGCTGGCCGTTCGAAGTCGAGGGGAAACGCCAGTTCGTGACCGTCGGCGGGCGGATCAGAAGCTCGAACGGGCTGACCCTCTTCGAGTTGTGCAAGGATGGCGTGGGTATCATGCGGGCAGCCGAACATCTGGCCCGTCCGGCGATCGCGGAAGGGACGCTGGTCGAACTGCTCGCCGATCATCGGGCGGACGATGAGACGGCTTTTCATATCGTCTACCTGCCAGAACGTCAGCTTCTACCCAGAATCAGAGTATTTGTCGATTTCATGATAGAAAAGTTTTCGTCGCCTAGCTGGGATTTCAGCCGGTATTCGCGGCAGAGATAAGTCTTATTTCGATAACTTAGTTGACCCTGATTTCGTCACACGATTATCGTCGCGTTACATTCATGCGGAAATTCGCCTTCTGAAGTCGACTGCAGCGCCATCCCGGGGGAAACATGGGGGAACGGCGTCGCTGCTCCGCGATGCCCGAATGTTCGATCGTCTTTGCCGGCTGACGTTTGTCAGGCAGACGAAGACGGTCGGTTCTTCGAACCTTATGGGAGGAAAGCATGACGTCCATCTTACGCACTATAATTGGCACAGGTCTCGTGGCAGCGCTCGCGACTACAAGCCTGACAGTGTCTACCGTTGCGCAGGAAACCTACGCGCTGAAGCTCGGTCATACCGGTGCGCCGAACCATCATTTTCAGGAGATCTCAGAACGTTTCGCCGAACTGGTAAGCGAACGGACCGACGGCGCAGTCAAGATTGAGGTCTTTCCGTCCGACTCGTTGGGCAAGCAGGTTGAACTCGTCGAGGGTACGTTCCTCGGGACGACGGACATGGTTTTGACTTCCGACGCCGTTCTGTCGAATTTCGCTCCGGAGATCGGGATCGTCAATTTGCCGTTCATCTTCCGCGACAGCGATCACGTCCGCGCAGTGCTCGACGGTGAGATCGGCGAGCAGCTGTCCGCGAAGGTCGAGGAACAGGGTGCAACGGTCCTTGCGTGGTGGGAAAACGGATTTCGTCATATTACGAACTCCAAGAGGCCGATCGAGACGTCCGCCGACGTTGCAGGCTTAAAGCTGCGCGTTCCGGAAGGTCCAGTCTTCGTGGATACCTTTACGACGCTCGGTGCGAACGCAACGCCGATCGCTTTCACGGAACTCTATTCGGCCCTGCAGCTCGGCGTCGTCGACGGTCAGGAAAATCCCCCCGCCCATATCCTGACCCAGAAGTTCTACGAGGTGCAGGACTTCGCCTCGAAGACCGCGCACATTTACCTGTCCTCGCCGCTCCTGGTCAGCAACATCGCTCTGGAGCGTCTTCCAGAGGAGTACAGGACGGTCCTGAAGACCACCGCGAAGGAACTGGCGCCTGTGCATACCGCCATGGTGCTCGAGGCCGAAGCCAAGCAGTGGGAGGAGATCGCTGCGGCTGGCATGGCGATCAACGAAGTCGACAAGGCGCCTTTCGTTGAGGCGACCCGTCCGGTAATCGAGAAGTATCGCGGGCAGTTCGGTCCCGAGATCATTGACGCCATCATTGCGAACGGCGCGAGCACGAACTGATCGTCCTCCCGGACACCGCAGGCGTGAGCAACGCCTGCGGTGTCACTTCAATGGTCTGGAAAGCACCGCAATGACGAAAATTCTTAACGGCGTGGAGCATCTCGCTGGCTGGCTGACGTCGGTCATGTTCTTGGCGATGACTGGCCTCGTCTGCGTTCAGGTTTTCTACCGCTATGTCTTGAACGTCCCGCTGACGGGTTCGGAGGAGGCGGCGCGGGCGCTCATGGTCTTGCTCGTCATGATCGGCAGCGCGATCGCGGTCAGGAACGGGACGCATATGGCGATCTCGTACTTCGTCGATCTGTCTCCCCGGCCCGTACAGATCCTATGCTCGACGGTCTATTTCTTCTGCATCTTCGCGGTCGCCTTGCTTCTTAGCATCAAAGGGTTCGAACTGGCGGATCGGACGATGTTTCAGCGCACACCGGCCCTGCAGATCCCTAAGGGATACCTCATTGCCGCATTTCCGATCAGTGGAATGCTCATGACGATCTTTGGTCTCGAGCAGCTGGTACGCGCACTTCGTGGCGGCATCGCAGTCAGCGGTCGCGAACACCCTCTCGATTGAACCGTAAGGTCTGAACAACCGTGGTCGTCACTCTCTTCATTCTGTTTTTCCTGCTGTTGATTGCCGGCGTCCCGGTGGCGTTCGCCCTCGCTGTCGCCTCGACTGCGGTCCTGGTGCTTTTCACTGACACGCCGCTGCTCCTCGTCGTCCAGAGAATGTATTCCGGCCTCGACGTCTTTGCCTTGATGGCGATCCCGCTCTTTCTTTTTGCGGGCTACCTGATGAGCGAGGTCAAGATCTCAGAAAAGCTCGTCGCCCTCGCATCGGTGCCGTTCGGGCGGTTCAGGGGCGGTCTTTCACTTGTTGCGACCGGTTCGTCGGCGATCTTCGGTGCGATCTCCGGGTCGGCGAATGCAACGACAGCCGCGATCGGCTCAGTGATGGTGCCCACCATGGCTCGTAAGGGTTACGACCAGGCCGATGCCGCAGCGACGGTCGCCGCATCCGGCATTCTCGGGCTGATCGTGCCACCAAGCATCACTATGGTCCTCTACGGCGTCGTCGCGGGAGTTTCGATCGGCGATCTATTCCTCAGCGGCATCGTCCCTGCCATTATCATCGCAGCCGGTCTGATGGCGGTGAACTACGCCGTTGCGATCAGGAAGGGTTATGCGGCAGACGAGGCGGTTGGCCGTAAACAAGCTCTTCGAGCACTGCGCGACAGTCTCGTCGCGCTGCTGATGCCCCTCATTATCTTAGGCGGGATCTATTCTGGTGCCTTCACCCCTACAGAATCGGCAGCCATTGCCTGCGCCTACGGTCTTCTCGTCGGCTTCTTTTGGTACCGCAACCTCAGCTTCGCCCGCACCATCGCGATCACGCGTAAGTCCGTGGAGGTCACGGCCTCGATTCTCTTCCTAATCGCAGCCTCAAATATCTTCACCTACATCCTGTCGGCCCAAAGCGTCCCGGCCAGACTGGCCAGCGGTCTGCTCGGCATCTCCGACAGCGCAGTTGTCATCCTTTTGATTATCCTCGTCATTCTCCTAGTCCTCGGGACCTTTCTCGACAATGTCGCGGCCGTCATTCTCATTACGCCGACCCTAATGCCAGTGATCTCGGCCCTAGGCATTGATCCGATCTTCTTCGGCGTCTTCCTCGTGATGGCCGTTGCCGTCGGGCAAATCACTCCGCCGGTTGGGCTCAATCTGTTCATTGCGCAGGCTTTAACCGATCGCCGGTTCGAGGACGTGGTCGCGAGTTCTCTTCCCTACCTTGCCATGTACATCCTCCTCTTGATCTTCTTCATCTTCACACCTGGCCTACTCTCGATCTTTTCGTAACTCCTCGAAGAGACGGTACTCGCAGTCAGATCGGTTCTGGACAGCACGCCGATGCCCCGGTCAAGTAGCGAGGCCACGGTTTACCGGATGTCGACAGCCGGGGTGGGGGCGAAGTTGTGCGACCCATTATGAATATGCAGCTAGCAAATAGCAGTTATTATGACTGACGATTGGAGTTCATCTGTCTATTCAGTAAATTTATTCCAGAAAGGCGGTTGAATTACTCGATCCGCCGTCAATACGCATAGGAGGAAACGTATTATGCTTGATCTTGGAAACCGTAAATCGATCTATCAGCCGGAGCAGCAGGGCTTAAAGTTCCCGGACCTGCCGGAATTCGACACGCCCGCGGAGGAGCGCAAGCACCGCAAAGAACGGCTCGTTGCGGCATGCCGCTTCTTCGCTCAGCAGGGATTCGACTACGGATTCGCAGGCCATCTGACCATCCGCGATCCTGAGCGTCCGGAGCTCTACTGGACCAACCCGATGGCGGTGCATTTCGCCAACGTGAATATGTCGAACCTGATCCTCGTCGACCACAAAGGCCAGGTCGTCGAAGGCGAGTATGCCGTAAACCGGGCTGGCTTCGTCCTGCACGCCAACGTGCATGAAGCCCATCCAGATATCATCGCCATGTGCCATGCGCACACCGTTTACGGAACCGCGTTCTGCGCACTCGGCCGTCCGATCGAGCCGATCACGCAGGATGCATGTGCGTTCTTCGAGGATCACGTCATCATCGGCGATGAAGCCGGGGCTGTCGCGGTTGAGAACCATGCTGGTTCGAACGTTGCTGCAGCCTTCAAGGGCGTGAAGGCAGCGCTTCATCAAAACCATGGCCTTCTGACAGCCAGCCGCCATAGCATCGACTCCTGCGCCTTTTGGTTCGCAGCTCTCGAGCGCTGCTGCCAGCAGCAGCTGATGGTCGATGCGACTGGCCACAAGCAGACCTACGTTACGCCGGACCGGGCCCGTTACAGCCGTGAGCACGTTGGCAGCGAGTATATCGGCTGGCTCCACTTCCAAGCGGTCTACGAGCAGCTTGCTAAAGAACAGCCCGATATGTTCGACTGAGGCTGTAGCTTAGTTCAAAGAATTCGACGTTTAGAAAGCGGAATAAGGGCGCCCACAACGCGGCGCCCTTAGAGCCCGTCCGGAAAGGGTTGAATAATCGGGGTGGCGATGATTCCAGAAGGTGTCTTAAGCCTGATCTGGAAGAGCCATGTGGACCCCGACCACTCGCGCGGAGCATAACCGCGATCACCTTCGCTACGAAACAGACCTCACCGACGCGGAATGGGAAATTCTCGAACCGTTTCTGCCGAAGCCGAAGGCAGTGGGACGACCGCTGAAGTGGCCGCTTCGCGAGATCGTCAACGCCATCTTCTATGTGCTGCGTGGCGGGATAGGCTGGCGGTTGCTCCCCAGCGACCTGCCGCCCAAGAGCACGGTCTTCGATCACTTCAGCCGCTGGCGCGATGAGGGCGTCTTCGCCAGCATCAACCACCGTCTCGTGATGGCGGACCGCGAGCGGGTTGGTCGAGAGGCCTCCCCGAGCGCCGCCGTGATCGACAGCCAGAGCGTCAAAACCACCGAAAGCGGTGGACCAAAGGGCTATGACGCCGGAAAGAAGGTCGCCGGGCGCAAGCTGCAGGCGATGGTCGATACGGACGGAAGAGCGCTCGTCATCGAACCCCAGCCCGCGAACATCCAGGATCGTGACGGCGCTGGTTCCATTCTCAAAGTGTCCCGCAAATCATATCCGTTCGTCGAGAAGGCCTTCGCCGACAGCGCCTATTCAGGCGACCGGCCGAAGGACGCCTCGCCGATCGACATCGAGATCGTCAGGAAGCCGCCTGATCAGGTCGGCTTTGCCGTTCACCCCCGCCGCTGGGTCGTCGAGAGGTTCTTCGGCTGGATCAGCCGAAACCGAAGGCTCTGGAAGGATCCCGAAGCGACGATCGCCTCCGCGACTGCCTTCCTCTATGCCGCCTCCGTCATAATCCGCATAAGACGTCTCGGGCGTGCATCATGACCTTTCCGGACGGACTCTAAGCTGACTCGACGATTAGGACGTACGATCTTGTTCATCCTGCATTAATATTGTTGCTTGATGGCAACATCTACGAATTCTGAAAATCATGTAGTGGAACTGCCTGTTCTCCTTACGCGTATAACTCCCGGAATTGGAAAATCATCTGTCTCTATTGCGCTAAACTAAGGGAGAAAATGTATGACGAAGACCTTGAAATGCTTCTTTCTCGCTTCCGCGCTTTCAGCAGGGAGCCTGCCAGCACACGCGAACGAAACCATCGTCATTTGTAAGGAAACAATGGCATCCCCTCCGGCTGCGGCAGGATGCTTGGTGTCGGCGTTGTCATTCATGAATTCTTGGCCGATCAGCCTTTTGGCCCCAATGGCGAGATCATGAAGGTTCTGGCCATGCCTGTTGAGGTCGTTTCCGGCAACATCGAGATTGCGAAGCGCGAGCGTGGTGCAGGAGCCAAAGTGCTCGCTACGGCGACGGGGATCAGCGTAGACGCTATTGAAGAAAATGGTGGCGTCTTCGGTGGTGGCCTCTCGGGTGGTCGCGGTAGCTTCTTCCGTAAGAATTTTGGCATCCGCTTCTAATCGGTGCGCACGTCACTTGGCTCCGGCGGACAGACGTTCGCCGGAGGTAGCTCACCAAATTCATGGAGATTCCTATGAAAAACGTCTTGACTACCGCTGCCTTCGCGCTTTCGCTTGCCGTTTTGGCTGTGCCAGCTTCCGCTGCGGTCCTTTTTGACTCCCTTGATCCCTGCATTGGGGCCCGTAAGAAGTTTAAGCAGATCCGCCATGACGCCCTGACCGCTCACGACCGCGCTATCGCCATGACAAGCGCCGCAGAACTGACGGATGGGTACAAAACGGCTTGGGTTGAGGCTAAGCGCATGCAGCTCCGACCAATCTTTGACGAACATGTCGCACCGGAACTGACGAAGTATGGTGTTGCAGATTTTGACACTGCATACACGACTTGGTTCGACAGCCAGTTGGCCGCGTACACGACCCAGGAACTTGACGCGCTCATCACAAACAACATGCGGGAAGACCTGAGGAAGCTCGCTCTCGATGCGAAGAACGCAGACGTCAACATGCTTGGAGAGCAGAAGGCCAAGCTCAACGAGCAATGCAAGATGGATGTGGCGAACCAAGTGTTCCGCGGCACGGTGACCGTCGCCGTGACGCCCTTCGGCGCAATCGCGCGGAACATCGAGATTGCGAAGCGCGAGCGTGGTGCAGGAGCCAAAGTGCTCGCTACGGCGACGGGGATCAGCGTGGACGCCATTGAAGAAAATGGTGGCGTCTTCGGTGGTGGCCTCTCGGGTGGTCGCGGTAGCTTCTTCCGTAAGAATTTGGGCATCCGCTTCTAATCGGTGCGCACGTCACTTGGCTCCGGCGGACAGACGTCCGCCGGAGCCAATACGTTTAACAATTTGGGCCCGTGAACCAGAAACAGTCACTTATGCCCATGTCTCTAATGCTGAAAATATCCCAGCTACCGATCAATGCCAAAATTAAGCTGGCAGGACTTTTTGAACCTCTCAGGCTATTATAGCGCTTACGGTCCATATCATAGCTTATTGACCCATGTATGCGTTCTCTGCAATTTAAGCATCTCGATCGGCATAGGCCATTTTGCATGGTTTATTTATCAACGGATCAATACCATTCGCTTGCCTCTCGATTGGTGACCGACCAGTATGCGGAGATTGTGATGAAGCTCTACGAATTGCCAATGCAGGAAAATGGACGCGTTGTGCTGCCCGCAGACCTGCGCAAGTCTCTGGGGCTTTCGAAGGGCGACAAGGTCCTGATCGAAGCCGAGGGCGACGAGGTCAAGTTGACCACAGCACGGTTACGGCGCAAACGGGCTCAAGCCATTGCCAAGAAGTACGCGCGCCCAGGCGTTAGCGTCGTCGACGAGTTTCTCGCCGAAAAGCGCGTTGAAGCCGAACGCGAAATAGCGCGGATCGAACCGGATGCAGAAACAGATGAGAACGGTGGCGGTTCGTGATCGCCTGCGTCATCGATACGTCGGCGATTCTCGCTTATGCCTTCGCCGAGCGAGGTGCCGCCAATGTCGAGCGCTGGATCGATGGCGGTGCGGCGGCCTCGACTCTCACAGTTCAGGAAGCCGTCTCGAAGCTGTGTCAGAGCGGCATGAGCCGCAACGAGGCGGAGGACCTGATCCTGTCGCTCGGGCTGGTCATCCAGGATCTCGATCTTGACCTTGCGTTCAGCGCAGGGGCCATGTTCGACCTGACGAAACCTTACGGTCTAAGCCACGGGGATCGCGCCTGCCTCGCCCTTGGACAGAAGCTTTCCGTTCCGGTGGTTACCGCCGATAAGGCGTGGTCGAAGGTCGCGGCCGATCTCGGACTGAGGATCGAGCAGTTTCGCTGAGATAGCTGAACTCGACCGAACGGGCAAATGGGGCCGAAAGCGGACGGTCAGCTTCGAAACGGTAGAAACGAAAAGATGCCGTGTCGAGAACAGTCACGGTGGATGGAGCCGCCGATCCGCGGATATTTCAAGATTGGAAATCTGCGACCCGTCAGCCTACAAACTCGTAGGCTAGCAGGGAACATGCTGTAGGAAACTGCGACAGCCGGTCGGCGGGCTGCGAGCAATATAGCATTGTAAGCCTTTTTGCATGGCAGAGCTTCAGCAAGACGCGCTTCGCGCGACGGCCTGTAGGCTCTTGAAGGTGTCAAAGCGCTTTCGATGCACGTCCCGCGTCGCATCGTCGACGGTGATAGTCTCGGCGAAACGGCTCATCGACTCCATCGCCTCGGCGATGCTTTTGAAGGCAATTCCAGCGACTGCGCCGAGGATGGCGGAGCCGAGGATGACCGGCTCCTCGACATCCGGGATGGCGAATTCCATGCCGGACGCATCTGCGAGGATCTGGCGCACGACCGGATGGCGCCCAGCACCGCCGCTGAGGACGACGCGAGCGATGGCAATGCCCTGTCGTTCCTGAGCCTCGACGATCTGGCGAAGGCCGTAGCCTACGCCGCAAAGGCCGGCGACGTAAAGGGCGAGGAGCGAGTCCAGATCGTCGTCCATGCCCAGGCCGGCGATGACCGCGCGGGTCTTGGGGTCGGCGTAAGGTGCGCGGTTGCCGAGAAATTCTGGAACGACGTGGACGCCGCTTGCGAGCTTCACTGCATCGCCGGGGCTCTCCACCCGGTGGGCAGCCTGCACGGCGAGCCAGTCCGGCAACGACATGCCGGCCTTTCGGGCTTCGACTTCGGCCTTGGCGGAAAACGGATGATGGCGCAGGAGATGGGCGATCGCGGCCCCAGCCGCCGACTGGCCGCCCTCGTTGAGCCACAGGCCGGGCACCATCGCATCGTAATACGGACCCCAGACGCCCGGCACGAAGACCGGCTCCGTCGTCGTCGTCATGGTGCAGGACGAGGTGCCGAAGACGTAGGCGAGGTTCGATTCGGCGCCGCCCTCGGGCCCGACCGTACCGACCCCGCCTGCATGGGAATCAATCAGACCAGCGCCGACTGGCGTTCCGGGAAGCAGACCGAGCTCGCGGGCCGCTTCCGTCGTCAAACCTTCACCAAGCGCGGTGCCGGGCGAGACCACGCGCGTGCCGATGCGCTCGAAGCCTTCGTCGGCGAGAGCGCCGAGACCGATGGCGCGGAAATAGTCGGCGTCCCAGCGCTTCTCGTGGGCGAGATAGGTCCACTTGCAGGTGACCGTACAACTGGACCGCTCGAGCGCGCCGGTCGCGCGCCATGTGAGGAAGTCGGTGAGGTCGAAGAACTGCCAGGCGGCCTCGAAGATCTCCGGCCGGTTCTCCCTCAGCCAGAGCAGTTTGGGCGTTTGCATCTCCGGCGAGATCGTGCCGCCCACATAGCGCAGCACCTCATGCTCGCCGGCATTGATACGTCGGGCCTGATCCGCCGCCCGATGGTCCATCCAGACGATGACGTCGCGCTCAGGCGCTGTGGCGTCCGAAACCGGCAGGGATCGACCGCCTTCGCCGAGGACGACAAGGGAACAGGTCGCGTCGAAGCCAATCCCCGCAATTGTTTCGGAAGGAACGGTCGATGCTTTGAGAGCGCCCTTCACCGATCGGCAGACAGCCTCCCAGATGCCGGTACTCGACTGCTCGACGATGCCGCCGGGTGCCTTCGTCATGGCGATCGGCGCCTTGTCGCTGCCGAGCATCCGGCCTGCCCGGTCGAAGACGCCGGCGCGTGCGCTTCCCGTCCCGACGTCGACGCCGAGGAGATGGATATCGCCCGCCATCCCTAGAGCTCCACGCTGTTCGGCAGGATGACGAGGTCGCGCACGACGACGTTACGGGGCCGCGTTACCATGAAGAGAACGCATTCCGCGACTTCACGCGCCTCCATCAGGGAGCCGTTGGCGAGAGCCTCGTCCTTCTTCGCCTGTGGCCACGAATCGATGAGGGCCGTGACGACGGGCCCGGGAAGCACCGCGCCCATCCTCACGCCATGTTTCGAAACCTGCTGACGGGTCGCGTGGAGAAAAGCCTGCACGGCATATTTCGAAGCGGTGTAGACCGGCTCCCACTTCACAGGAATGACGCCGGCGACCGAGGACGTGAACAGGATATCGCCGGTTCCGCGTTCGATCATGCTCGGCAGCACGGCCCTGACTGACCGGAACGCGGCGTTGACGTTGAGGTTGAGGACGCGGTCCCAGACGTCCGGGTCGCCTTCCGCCGCCTCGCCGCCGACATAAGCGCCGGCATTCGCGTGGAAGATGTCGCACGGTCCTGCGAGCGCCTCGATCCGCTCCCGGAGGCGCGAGACCTCGGGGCCGTCGAAGAGATCGAGGGTGAGGGCGAGGGCGCGCTCGCCGAGCTCCGACTTGAGCGTCTCGAGCTTCTCCGCATCGCGGTCGATCAGCACCACCTTTGCGCCGTTCTCGATGAGGATGCGGGCGCATTCGAGCCCGATCCCCGAGGCCGCGCCGGTGATCGCGGCGGTCTTTCCGTCGAGTTTGGTCATGAGGTCGTTTCCTTATTAGCGGCCGTGGCTGGCGCGCGAGCGCCGGGCGAGCGAGTCGACGATCACGGCGATGGCGAGCACAGCACCGGTAATCATGTAGCGCAGCGATCCCGAGAGGTTCAGAAGTGTCAGCCCGTTCGAGATCGCCTGGATGACGAGGACGCCTAGGAGGGCCGACCAGGCCGAGCCGCGCCCGCCGAAAAGCGAGGTTCCGCCGATGACGGCGGCTGCAATCGCGTTGAGGTTGACGTCTCCGGCGCCGGCCTGCTGGCTGGCGGAGGCGAGGCGGGCTGCCGAGAAGACACCGCCGAGCGCCGCCAGCGAAGAGCAGAGGACGAAGGCCGATAGGCGAATGCGGCGCACGTCGATGCCCGACCGCCGGGCAGCCTCCGCATTACCGCCGACGGCGAACAGAGAGCGCCCCCACTTCGTGCGGGTGAACTCTCCGGCTGCGAGCGTCAAGGTCCGATGGCGGGCGGCGCCGTCCTTTCGGGAGTCCTTGACGCGGAAGGTGACGGTGCGGTCGTCGAAGGCGGTTATCCGGCGCGACGAGATAGCGACCCGGTGGGTGTAGCGCGACAGGTAGGCGAGCACGGCCTTCGGCCCGGCGAAGGGCGGCTTGGAATAGACGACCCAACGCTTGCGACGTACCGGCGCGAGATGCCGGGCGAAAGCCCGAGGATCGGACAGGTGAATGATTGATCCATGGAAGTCGAGCCGACCGGCCTCGTGGAGTGCGACGAGCCCTTCGAGGAAGAAGCGCCGGAACAATGATCCAAGGACGCGGACCGGCAGCAGGAAAGCGGGACGCGATGCGATCCAGCGTGATCCGTCCGGCGAAAGCCCCCCACCGGGCACGATCATGTGGAGATGGGGATGATGGGTCATCGCCGAGCCCCAGGTGTGGAGGACTGCGGTGATGCCTATACGGGCGCCGAGATGCTTCGGGTCCGCGGCGATCGTCGTCACCGTCTCGGACGCCGCCCGGAACAGGAGATCGTAGACGACCCGCTTGTTCTGGAAGGCGATGGCGGCGATCTCGGCGGGCAGTGTGAAGACGACGTGGAAGTAGCCGACCGGCAAGAGATCGGCCTCGCGCTCGGCCAGCCAGTCGCGCGCCGCCGCACCTTGGCATCGCGGGCAATGCCGGTTGCGGCATGAGTTGTAGGCGATCCGCAGATGGCCGCAGTCGTCGCAACCTTCGACGTGTCCGCCGAGGGCTGCGGTTCGGCAGGCTTCGATCGCCGACATCACCTTGAGCTGGGACAGGCTCAGATGTCCGGTGTTTGCGGCCCGAAAGTTCGGGCCATGGTCACGGAAGATGTCGGCGACCTCGATGGAGGCGGCCACGGCCCGTCACTCTCGGGCGTTCTCATTCTCCATCAGGATCTTGAGCTGTTCGATCGGACTGGTCACGGCGCGGATCGTTCGGGTCGCGACCTTGGCGTAGAGCGCGGTCGTGTCGAGCTTGGAATGACCGAGCAGAACCTGGATCACCCGGATATCCACGTTCTGCTCGAGCAGGTGCGGCGCGAAGGAATGGCGCAGCGTGTGGGGGCTGACACGCCTGGTGATGCCCGCGGCCTCGGCCGCTTCGTGGACCGCCCGGTTTAGCCGGCGGGTGGAGACCGGCTGCAGGCGACTGCGTCCGGGAAACAGCCAGCCATGCGGCAGCATCACGCCACGTTGCCGTCCTTCTTTCCACCAGAGGCGCAGAAGTTCGAGAAGCTGGGGCGAAAGCATCGCATTGCGATCCTTGCGTCCCTTACCTTCCTCGATCCGGATCAGCATCCGCGTGGAGTCGATATTGTCGATCTTCAGTGTCGCGACCTCGGACACCCGCAGGCCCGCTCCGTAGGCGGTGCCAAGCGCGGCGCGATACTTCGCGCCCGGCGCGGCTTGAAGAAGCCGCCCGACTTCCTCCACGCTCAGGACCTCGGGCAGTTTGCGAGGATATCGTGCGAGGACGAGCCGCCGCGAGAGATCCGGCCGGTCGAGCGTGACGGTAAAGAGGAAGCGCAGCGCCGAGACCGAGCAGTTGATCGTCGGTGGCTGCACGCCGGTCTGGGCCTGATGGACCTGGAAGCGGCGAAGATCGTCCGCCGTCGCTGTCTCGGGTGAGCGACCGAGGAAGGCGGCGAAGGTCTGAACGAAGCGGATATAATCTCGCTGGGTGGCTTCGCGCAGACCGCGAACCGCCATGTCTTCGAGCATGCGACGGCGAAGGGGAGTGACGGGACGGTCGTTCGAATGAGGGGACATCGGATCTCTCCATGAGATGAGGGAAACTCCTCATGCTCACGGCGTCGACCGACCTAACTCAATCCTCGTTCAGGACCCGCGGCTGCGCACCGATCTCGAAGCACGCTCCCATCCCGCGCGAGCGGGTTCGTGCATGGGCGCAAAGCTGCCAGCGCTTCCCTGCCCTACGGATTTTTGAGCATGCTCATCTTTGGCCGTTTCTGCCGACGCCCACTTTTAAGAGCCGGTTTTAAAGTTCTATAATTGAGCACTCAAAGCTTACAGTTCTGCTAAATAACCGGTAATTACTGATTCAATATTTTTGTCCTGTTCCAAACCCATTAAGAGTGCACTTTGTACGCTGAATTTGCTTGGCCAACTGCAAACGATGGCCTCCACTTTCGGGTCCGGTTTGATTTTCACTCGCTCTGCTACCGTCGATCCACAAGTCTTTGACAAAGCTTCTAGCATCTCTTTCGGCGTCACGGTTATGCCGGGTAGGTTGATCTGGATGCGACGGGCGAGCAACGACCGGTCCATCGTGAGCAGCGAGACAAGATTGGCGATCACTGTCTGCGGAGAACTGATCCATAGAGCCGTATCAATTGGGACGGTGCAAACTGCATTCTTACCGGACAGTGGTTCGCGCAGGATGGAACTAACGAAGGATGAGGCGGCGGCATTTGGCTGTCCGGGCCTGACTACCACCGTCGGCAGGCGCGCGACGACACCGTCGATAAAGCCGCGTCGCGTGTAGTCGGCGACAAGCATTTCGACAATGGCCTTCTGCGTGCCGTAGGAGCTGCGGGGACGTAGAATCTGATCGTCGAAGACAACCGGCGGGCAGTCGTCGCCGAACACCGCAAGCGAACTCGAAAACAAAAAGAAGGGTCTCGATCCAGCTTCGCGACAGGCATCGAGCAGAAGCCGCGTCCCATCCAGATTGGCACTCATGCCAGTCTCGAACTCAGCTTCCGCCTGACCGCTGACTACAGCCGCCAGATGGAAGACGCCGCATGTCTGCGGTCCGATAACCATCTTTGCTAGATCCGGATTAGAAATGCTGCCGGTCCTAGAGACAACGCGCTCGTCGGCAAGCGGACATTCGGCGAGGTCGAGCGAGACGATCCGGTCGAACGCGGGGATGCCCGGACGCTCCTCTTCCCTAGCTTCGAGAAGCGCGCGAATAAGGCGTGTGCCGAGAAAGCCAGCTCCGCCGGTGACGACGATATCCATCGTGTTTATCCTTTTATCGGTTACGCGAAGACCGCACTGTCCTGCAGTCCCATCCGCTTGGGATCAAACAGCCGTTCGTCCATCAATTTCGGCTCGCCATCGAGCTCGGGCGTAAAGTCCATGTGGGAAAGCACATCGCGTTCGAGATTTATACCAGGTGCGATTTCTTCGAGGTGCAAACGGCCGCCGACAAGACGGAAAACGGCCCGCTCTGTGACGAACAGCGCATGCCGGCCCTCGCTCGAGGCGAACGCACCACTGTAGGAGATCTGTTCAATTGTTTCGCGAAATTTGCGGTGTCGGCCCTCATTAAGGATGACGAGACGTCCATCGCGGCATTCCACCTCTAGTCCGCCGGCGGTAAACGTGCCGCTGAAGATCGTTTCCTTGGCGTTCTGGCTAATGTTCACGAACCCACCGATCCCGACGATCGTGTTGCCAAAACGCGAGATGTTGACGTCGCCCGAGGCATTCAGTTCAACGAAGGAGAGAAACGCACGGTCGATGCCGCCGCCGTCATAAAAATCGAACTGGTAGGGCTGATCGACCATAGCCGCGTAATTCTGCGCTGCGCCGGAATCCGGACCGGTGAGAGGCGCACCGCCGATAAACCCCTGCTCGTTCGTAAGGATTACCTGCTCTAAAATCCCTTCCTCGGCCGCTACTGATGATATACCGGTCGAAATTCCAGCGCCGATATTGCAGATCGCACCGGGCGCAAGCTCCATCGCTGCACGCCGCGCGACGATCTTGCGTGGACCGAAGGGAAGTGGTCGAATCCCGTCCAACGGAACGCGAAGTTCGCCAGCATAGCTCGCATCATAATGCGTAGCGTAGGTCTGGCTCTGCTCGGGCTCGACAACTACATGGTTAACTAAAATGCCTGGGATCTTCACCTGCCGTGCCGGCAGAGTTCCGCGCTTGGCCTTGCGCTTTACCTGAACGATCACTGTACCGCCTGCTCGTCGAACCGCCTGGGCTGTAGATAGCATTTCGCCCGGGATTGCTTCCTGCTCCATCGTTACGTTGCCGTCCTCGTCGGCGGTGGTGCCGCGCAGGAAGGCAACGTTCATCGCAAACGGCTTGAACCGCAGCCATTCCTCGCCATCGATGGTCATGAGTTCGACCCGCGGCTCGCTCATTGAACCACCCTGCAGACCGCCGGCTTGGCGCGGATCGACAAAGGTATGTAGCCCGGTCCGAGTGATGAGGCCGGGGCGACCTGCCGCCATGTCACGCATCATCTGAGCGAGAACGCCTTGCGGCAGAGTGTAAGCTTCGATCTCGCCAGCAATCGTCATTGGAATGAAGGCAGGCGCATCAATGAGCGCGCTCGTGATGAGACGGCTGACCATGCCGGGTTTGGCTAGATGGGCCGCACCTCGCTCCTTTCGGTCGCCAATCCCAACTACATGGACAAGGGTAAGTCCAGACGGCGAATTCGTCTCGCCAAAGCGTCGTCCAAGCGCGGCCAAAAGTGCTTCAGGCACTGCGTGCCCGCCGCCCGATCCACTGGCAACCAGCGTATCTCCGGTTTCGACCAGCTTGGCCGCCTCTTCTGCGGTGATGAATTTCACGGCCATTCCCCTGTCGATCTTCTCTACCATTGACGACAACCAATTCCCTCTGTAACCGGTTACAACGAGAATTTCTAACGGCGCTTTTCTTCAGTGGCAAGAGAAAACGCGCGACGATCGGGAGCAAGGGTGTTCAATGGCTGAATCAGGTTTGGATTACGTGAAAATTGGCGAGGTCTTCCGCTTTGCCAAAACAGTCGGAGAGGTCGATGTCACGCTTTTTGCGGGTTTGACTGGCGATTTCAGCGACACGCATATCAACGAGCAATACATGAATGAGCGTTCCTCACTTGGCACGCGGATCGCTCACGGCGCGCTGATCGTCGGTTACATGTCAACGGTTTCAACCGTCAGCATTGCCCACATCATTCACAAGCCTGGCCTTACTGATTTTCCGGTATCGTCCGGATACGACCGGATTCGCTTCCTTCGTCCGACCTTTCTCGGCGACACCGTGACAGTCACTTACGAGATTGAGAGTATCGACCGAGAGGTCGGCAAAAGTTTCGCGAAAATGGAGGCTATCAACCAGCGTGGAGAGTTGCTCGCCGTTGGGACCCACGTGATGCGTTGGGCAAAGAAGCTTTCCGATGCAGCGAATTCGCAGGTTGCAAACTGATGGATCAAGGGCTTTTGGGAACAGGCGTCCTTGCCATATGGAACGGGATCGCACCCGGCAAGGAAAGTGATTTCCTGCGCTGGCATGTCGGCGAGCACATTCCAGAGCGGATCGGCGTTCCAGGTTTCCTGCGGGCCCGGCGCTACTTCGCGCTCGAAGGGGAGCCGGCCTACTTTAACTTCTACGAAGTAGAAACGCCGGAGGTGCTCTTGTCAGCTGCCTATCTCGAACGGCTTAACGATCCGAGCGATCTAACGCGTGCGATCGTCCCGCATTTTACGGATACGAGCCGGACACTTTGCGACGTCGCCGCGACAAGAAGCATCGGCGTCGCGGGCACCGTTCTGACACTCAGGTTCGATGAGACCGTTTTGGATGCCGCCGGCATCAGCGAGCGGCTCGCCAGCGCACCCGACGTCTCGGGAGTCCACTGCCTGATGCGAACGTACAACGGCCCTTCCGATACGTCGGAAAGCAAAATGCGACGCGAGCGGGACGGATCGTCAGCTGCGATCGTTCTGGTTGAAAGTGCATCGCCCAATGCGCTGCGCAGCATCAATCGATCGGTTCTAGACGCTACCGGCCTTTCTGATTTTGGCCTGCCTTCCCCAACCCACCGCGGAATCTATCAACTCGACTATCTGCTGGCCGCGCTTGCCGCTGACTGAACCCGTTTTTCTTGCCAGCACGAACATCCGTGCCTGCTGGTTCGAGCGACATACACAATAAGGAGATATATCCAATGAAGTTTGCACGCTATGGCGAAAAAGGCTTGGAAAAGCCGGCTCTCGTCGACGCCCACGGTCAGTTGCGCGATCTTTCGGCCCATTGCGAGGACGTGACCGGCGAAGCATTCGAGAGCGGTCTTTTCGAAAAGATCGCCGCACTTGATCCGGAGAGCCTGCCAGTGGTCAATGGCAGTGTGCGCATCGGTCCCTGCGTCGGAAAGATTGGCAACTTCATTGCGATTGGCCTCAACTATACCGATCATGCCGAGGAGACCAATGCACCGATTCCTACCGAGCCAATCCTCTTCAACAAGGCGAGATCCTGCGTCGTCGGCCCCTATGACGATGTCGTCCTGCCGCCAGGTTCGCAGGACGCCGATTGGGAGGTCGAACTTGCCTTCCTGATCGGACGTCGAACCTACCGGGTTTCCCAAGACAATGCGCTCCAGTCCGTCGCCGGTTATTTCGTCTGCAATGACGTTTCTGAACGCGACTATCAACTGAAGCGAGAAGGCCAGTGGATGAAAGGCAAGTGCTGCCCGACCTTCGGCCCCATCGGCCCTTGGCTGGTGACACCGGATGAGGTCGGCGATCCGCAGAATCTTAGTCTCTGGCTCGATCTCAACGACGAGCGGTTTCAAGACAGCCACACCTCAAAGATGATCTTCCCGATCGCCGAGATCGTTTCATATCTCAGCCACTTCATGATTCTGGAAGCCGGCGACATCGTCACGACTGGCACGCCTCCCGGAGTTGGCCTTGGCATGAAACCCGAGCGTTATTTGAAGGCTGGCGACGAAATGCGTCTTTCCGTCGAAGGCCTTGGCGAACAGAGACAGAAGGTTGTCGCCTTCTCGAACTAACTTTCGCTGCTATCGATCGGCGCCTGGAGTAGGTATGAGCAATGGGTGCCGATCGAAGCAGGAGGCAAATACTCGATGCCAGCAGGCGACCGCGAGTTAAAGGCGACCAAGAACCGATCTATAAAAACCGATGGCGAGAAGCCTCTTGGCGGCTTGCGCCAAGTGGCGGCAATTGCCGGCGTTTCGACGGCGACTGTTTCACGCGTCGTCAATCGACCTGAAACCGTCTCCGAAGCATTGCGCAAGCGTGTGGAGATGGTTGTCGACCAGCTCGGCTGGATTCCGAATGGGGCCGCGCGTGCGCTATCGTCGAACCGGACCGGGGCGATCGGCGCGATCTTTCCAGCGCTGGCACTGGGCGATTTTGCCCGTGCTATTGACGCCATGCAGGATGCGCTCGCCGAGCGAAACTTTCTTCTACTCCTCGCTCGCTCGCAATACGATGCCGATCTCGAATTCAACCTTGCGCGGAAGATGGTGGAACGCGGCGTTGACGGCCTCGTACTTGTCGGAAAAACGCGTACGGAAGGCTACGAACAGTTCCTTTCCAAGGCTGAGATCCCTTACGTCAATACCTTTGTCTACGACGATACGGCGAAGCGTCCTTGCATAGGTCCTGACAATGCTCAGGCAATGGAAAGTCTTGTCGACTACCTTGTATCGTTAGGTCACAAACGTTTTGGAATGATCGCCCAAACGACACGCAACAACGATCGAGCCGCCGCTAGGCGGGAGGGTGTTCGAACTGCTCTGGCGAGGCACGGCCTTGCCATTCCGCCCGAGAGCATTGTTGAAGGTCAGTGGAGCATTGAAGAAGGCCGCATGCTGTTTCGCCGCATCGTTAAAGCCGATCCCCTGCCCACAGCATTGATCTGCGGAAATTCTTTACTTGCGGTCGGAGCGGTTCTGGAAGCATCTGAGCTCGGGATAGAGATCCCAAAGAAGATGTCGATCGTTGGCTATGACGACATCGAGCTTATGGCGGAACTACCGGTCCCAATCACCACGGTGCGGGTTGCATCGGACGAAGTCGGACGCGTAGCCGCCCGCACCATTGCTGATCTCGTTGATCGAAAGCCCCACATTGCTGGCGAGCGCATTCCAAGCGAGATCATCATCAGAGCCTCGACTGGCAAGCCCCGAGAGGACTGAAACTCTCGCCGATCGAAAGCACGATTCATACGAGCAGCCTCTCGTTGTTCAAGCCGGCACTCAACGAGAAGGTTTTGATTGGATGCTTGACTCGAGATCACTCTCAATTCATTTATGTAACCGGTTACAGTTGGTAGCTGTCTTTTTTCTGGATGAGGAGGTCCGAAAAATGTCGAAGAAATCAACCTTTCTAGCGACGGTCGCCGTCGCAGCCCTCAGCGCTTGGCAACCGGTTACAGCCCAAGAGACATGGCAGCCGACTGAGCCGATCCAGATCATCGTTCCATGGTCTGCTGGCGGCGCGACCGATGCGGTCATGCGGGTTTTGGCCGGCGAAGTATCCGAAGCCCTCGAGGTCCCGGTGGTTGTCGTCAATCAAACCGGTGCGCGCGGTACAGTCGGAACAAAGAGTGTTATGGACGCTCCCCATGATGGCCTGACATGGGCTTCAGGTGGCGTCCAGGATCTTGGAACTTATAAGGTTCAGGGGCTCTTGGACACCAGCATCGAGGACTGGGAAATTTTCCTCGTCATGCGGAATGCGCCCGTGCTCAGTGTCGGGATGGAGACCCCCTTCGAGACGCCACAGGATGTTGCGAACTACATGAACGAGAACGCCAGCGGCCTTACCGTCGGCACGTCCGGTATTCCCTCCACTGCCTATTCGGCAATGCAAGCCTTTCAGAACACCGTCGGCGGCGAGTTTCGTGCCGTTGCATACGAAGGCGATGCACCAACGATGGTCGCCGTCGTCTCCGGCGAAGTTCAGGCCACGACCCAGTCCGGCCCAGGCCAGGCAGCGATGATCCGCGGCGGGCGCGTGAAACCTCTCGCAGTGCTTGCTGATACAAGTCTCGAGATTGAGGGCGTTGAACCTATTCCCCCAATCACCGAAAGTTTTCCGGAGTTCTCCGCGCCAGGCGTCACCATTCAGGCCGGCATCTTCGTTCCGGCAGATGCACCCGACGAAGTGATCGCGCGCCTTACCGAGGTATGGGAGAACGAGATCGTCAACTCCGAGGCCCTGAAGAATTACGCTTCGGAAAACGGCTCAATCTTTACGCCGGTTTACGGCGAAGAAGCGATGCAGATGGCAAAGGAGGCGGTCGCAGAAACCGCTTGGCGGATGCATGAGGACGGCACTGCGACCGTCTCTCCTGACGAGGTGGGCATTCCGCGCCCTTAAAAGCCAGCCATCTAGCGAATGAAATTGAGCCCTCGTCCTGACATTTCGGGCGAGGGCCTTGGGAGGCTGCATGCATAGCGATGGATACAAGACGGCTGATCTATGGTCAGGTCTCTTCTGGATCGTTTTGGGCGGCGCGATAATCGCCAACACGGCGTCAATGCCGATCCCCTACAACCTCGGTGCGACGTTCCTTACCGGACCTGGATTCGTTCCGGGTGTTCTTGGTGCGGGTCTTATGCTGCTCGGTGTGATCCTTTCCCTTCGCTCACGTAAAGCGAATGCAAAGAACCCGGAGGATTCCGAACAGAGACTTTCCACTTGGCGCCCATTCGCCGCGCTCGTCCTCATGTTCGTCTACGCGTCCTTCCTTGCGTTTCGGCAGCCTTTCCTGCCCGCAACGATCGTGTTCGTCGCTCTGTTCGTAATAGTTTTTAATTGGCAGGACCGGGACACGGCAGCACGTCTCAAACTTCTCGTTGGCGCTTCGGTGCTGGGCATCGCCACCGGTTTCGTTGTTGAATTTATCTTCGAGACTTTGTTCTACGTCCGTCTCCCCTGAGGTCGCGATGTTTGATTTTCTTCCCTTACTGTTGAATGCATTCAGCGAGCTTTTCGACTTCCAGTCGCTAGGCCTCGCTGCGATCGCCTGTTTTGGAGGGCTCGTCATCGGTGCCCTACCAGGCCTGACGGCTACGATGGGTCTGGCGCTACTCACCACGATGACCATCCGCATGGATGCAAACGATGCGATTCTTGTTCTCATCTGCACCTATGTTCTCGCAATTTACGGCGGCAGCCGCAGCGCGATCCTTCTAAACATCCCCGGCACTCCTTCCTCGGCTGCGACCGCTCTTGACGGCTATGCTCTCGCCCAGCAAGGCCGAGCCGGCGAAGCTATGGGCATGGCAACCGTAGGATCGGCCGCTGGCACACTTCTAGGTCTCGTTCTTCTCGCAGTGATCACGCCGCCGCTTGGCGAGTTCGCACTCTCTTTCGGGGCCTATGAATTCGCTTGGCTGGCTTTCGCAGGTGTGATGCTCTCCGGCGGTCTTAGCGGGACCGATCCAGTTAAAGGCTGGATCGCAGGTATTCTCGGGCTTCTCGTTGCGATGGTTGGCCGTGAGTCGTCCTACGGCTACGAGCGCTTCACTTTTGGGATCACGGAAATGTCCGGCGGGATCGAGCTTTTGCCCGCCATGGTCGGCGCTTTCGGGTTCGCAGAGGTTCTCTATGTCATGCGCCGCAAGGCCAATGCCTCTATTAATGACAGTTCCGGCCGCATTCTGCCGCGACTGTCGGAGTTCCTGGCGATGCGATGGGTTATCGTTCGCTCAAGTCTTTTAGGCACGTTCACAGGGCTCTTGCCTGGCGTAGGCGAGGACATCGGTGCCTGGACCTCCTATGCGCTCGCCAAACGCACCAGCAAACACCCCGAACTCTACGGGAAGGGTTCGGTCGAAGGGCTGACGGCCGCCGAAACCGGCAACAATGCCTCTGTACCAGGCGCAATTATTCCTGTCTTGACGCTCGGAATTCCAGGATCCGGTGTCGCGGCGGTCTTGATGGCGGCACTGATCATTCACGGTGCGCAGCCCGGGCCACTCATGATGACGACCTCGCCCCAGCTCGTCTACGACATTATCGCGATGCTTGTTATCGCTACCTTCGGTATTCTTATCCTTGGCCTCGGCCTCACCCGTGTGATGATCCTGATCCTGCGAGTGAAGGAGACATGGCTAATGCCGGTAATCGCCGTCCTTTGTCTGATCGGTCCCTACGCTATCCAGTCACGCGTCTTCGACATCTGGGTTGTCGTATTCTTCGGTGTCTTTGGCTTCTTCCTGCGGCTGAAGAACTATCCAATGGCCCCCCTCGTGCTCGGCATCGTTCTCGGTGGCATCCTCGACCGGAACCTCAGACGTGCGTTCACGCTCGCCGACGGCGACTTCACGCCGTTCTTCACGCGACCAATCTCCGCCGTCCTAGCAACAATCGTTTTTTTAATGGTCCTTGGCCAGATCCCGCCAGTTCGCCGTTTCTTCTCGCGCCAGTACTCTCGTCTGGCGGGCAAGGCGGAAACCAAAGCATGAGAACCGAGATGCCATTCATTACCGGAACCACACGCTTCATAGCCATGCTCGGGGATCCAGTGAAACAGGTGAAGACGCCGGCAGCCTTCAACGCGTTCGCGGCCGAGGCAGGCCTCGACATAATCACGCTTCCCATAAACGTTCAGGCTGAAACGCTGGCAAAAACCCTCGAAGCGCTTCGTGGGTTTCAAAACTGCGCCGGTGCCATCGTTACTTATCCTCATAAGGCTGCGGCACTCCAAGCCGTCCAAACCTCGGACGAGATTGCCCGTCTGGTAGGCGCCTGTAACGTCATCCGGCGTGATAACGACGGACAACTTCATGGCGGCATGACCGATGGACGCGGCTTCGTTGCCGCCTTGCGCTCCAACGGTGTCGATCCACGCGGCCGGGACATTCGCCTGATCGGCATCGGAGGCGCGGGCTCTGCGATCGCGGCGGCTCTTGCAGAAGCGGGTGTAAAGCGGATCGTCGTTCATGATCTTGACGACCGGCGCACCGCAGCGCTCGCGCAGAAGTTTCGTAAAATATATCCTGATACGTCGATCGCTGCTTCTGACTTTTCCGATTTCGATCCCCTTGTCGTCGTCAACGCGACCCCTGTGGGCATGAATGGTGATCCGAACTTCCCTTACCCGCTCGACGGCCTAACGCCGGATTGTCTCATCGCCGATATCGTGCCGACACCTGTCGTCACAGCTTGGCTCGAGAAGGCCCGATCGCTCGGCCATCAGATCCAGACCGGCCCAGAAATGGTGGCAAACCAGCTTGGTGCCGTGGTGAGACATATCCTCCCGGAACTAACGGCTGATCAAATGAGGAGATTTCAGTGAAACTCGGCTGCATCGGAGATGATTTCACCGGTTCTTCGGACCTGGCCAACATGCTCGCCAAAGAGGGCATGCGGGTCACGCAGTTCACCGGCGTGCCGCAGGAGGATGCGGACGACGACGTCGATGCGGGTGTCGTTGCGCTCAAGTCCCGCACCACCGCGCCGGAAGATGCCGTGAGGCTTTCGCTTCAGGCGCTCCAATGGCTTCAGCGGCAGGGCTGCACTCAGTTCTTCTTCAAATATTGCTCGACCTTCGACTCCACGAAGGAAGGCAATATCGGCCCCGTGATCGACGCGTTAATGAAGGCGTTGCACGCGGAGACGACCATCGTTTGCCCCTCCTTTCCCGCAACCGGCCGCAGTGTCTATCAGGGCCACCTGTTCGTCGGCGACAGGCTGCTGTCGGAATCGGGCATGGAGGATCATCCGCTGACCCCGATGGTGGATGCGGACATCCGGCGGTGGCTCGGCTATCAGACCAGCCAGGGCGTCGGCCACGTTCCGGCCGTCACCGTGTTCGATGGACACGAGGCGATCGCCGCGAAACTGGTATCCGAGACGCGGGCGGGGCGACCGGTCATCGTCGTCGATGCCATCCGCGATGCCGATCTTCGCCAGATCGGCGCGGCTGCGAAGGATCTGAAGCTCGTAACAGGCGGCTCGGGCGTCGCGCTCGGTCTGCCCGCCAATATCCTTAGGCGCGACGAGATCAGCGACGTCGCGGCCGAATGGCAGGGGCTTCCAGGCCCGGCGGCGATCCTTGCAGGGTCCGCCTCGAAGATGACGCAGGCCCAAGTGAGGCGTTACGCCAAGGACAATCCGTCGATGGAGATCACGGCGGAGGCGGTGATGAACGGCGGGGCGACACCGGATCAGGCCGCACGGTTCGCCCTTGAAGCCGCCGGAACCGCGCTTCTCTATTCGTCCGCCAACCCAGAAACCGTCAAATCGGCGCAGAAGCGCTATGGCCGCGAGACGATTGCAGCCCGGATCGAGGATTTCTTCGCGCAGACCGCTCGCCTGCTTGTCGACGGCGGCATCGAACGGCTGGTCACGGCGGGCGGCGAAACGTCGGGCGCCGTGGTCGAGGGGCTTGGGCTGTCGGCCCTGCGGATCGGCCCCGAAATCGCGCCGGGCGTTCCGGCTCTCAAGACAGCGGACCGCAATCTCGTCCTTGCCCTTAAATCCGGCAATTTCGGTGACGAGGCCTTCTTCGAAAAGGCGCTCGCGCTTCTGGACGGCAAGAGATGAGCACGATCAACACGCTGCGGGAAGACATCTGCCGCTTCGCCGGCTCGCTTCATGCCCGCGGGCTCACCCACGGGTCGACAGGCAACATTTCGGCGCGAACACCCGATGGCGGGCTTCTGGTGACCCCCACCGGATCGTCCTTCATGACGCTCGATCCCGCCCGCCTCAGCCATTTCGACGCCGACATGACGCTGATCGACGGAGAAAAGCCGACGAAGGAAATGCCCCTCCATCGGGCCTTCTACGACACGCGATCATCGGCCGGTGCCATCGTGCATCTTCATTCGGCCCATTCGGTCGCCCTGTCGATGATGCCGGATGCCGACGAAGACGACTTCCTGCCGCCGCTCACGCCCTATCCCATCATGAAGCTCGGACGGGTCAAGCTCCTGCCCTACTTCCTGCCTGGGGACGCTGCGATCGGAGAGGCCATTCGCGGTCTGGCCGGCAAGCGGTCGGCGGTGATGCTGGCCAATCACGGTCCTGTCGTCGCCGGAAAGGATCTGGAGTCGGCCGTCTACGCCATCGAGGAGCTCGAAGCCTCCGCGCAGCTCGCCATGTTGACCCGGGACCTGAAGCCTCGCCATCTGACGGACGAGCAGGTCACCGAGCTCGTCGAAACCTTCGATGTGGAGTGGGACCGATGACGCTTCTTTCGGCCAATCTCGGCTTTCTGTGGAAGGACTGGCCCCTTCCCGACGCGATCCGTGCGGCAAAGGCTGCGGGCTTCGACGCCGTCGAGTGTCACTGGCCTTACGACACACCTGCCGAAGCCGTGAAGGCCGCTCTCGAGGAAACCGGCTTTAAGATGCTCGGGCTCAACACGGTGAAGGGGTCCCGCGAGGGCGATGCCGGGCTTGCCGCACAGCCGGGACGTGAGGACGAAGCCCGGGCTGCGATTGATCAGGCGTTCGCCTATGGTCGTGCGATTGACGCCGGCGCCGTTCATGTCATGGCCGGCACGGCCCGCGGCCAGGACGAGACCGCCTGCATGGCCGCGTTCGCCGCAAATCTCGCCTATGCCTGCGATCGGGCGCGAGAGGCCGGCGTGACCGTGCTGATCGAACCGCTCAATCCCTACGACAATCCCGATTATCTTCTCATCGGCTTCGACAAGGCTCTCGGCATGCTCGACAGGGTCGCCCGCGACGAGCTGAAGATCATGTTCGACTGCTACCATCTGCAGATCACAGACGGCGATCTCCTCCGCCGGTTTCGCCGCCACGCGGACGTGGTCGGACACGTGCAGTTTGCCGGCGTCCCCGATCGCAGCGAGCCCGACCGCGGCGAGGTCGCCTACGAGCGGCTGCTTCCGACGATCGCGGATGCGGGCTTCGAGAGGCCTTTCGGCGCCGAGTACAAACCGTCGGGCGACACCAACGACACGCTCGGCTGGATGAAAACACTACGGTGAAAGGCCGAGCGCGGTGCAACCTTATGAAATATGAGATAAAGTACATTAGCATACATAGAATGAGACGTGGACACCTCCGGAAACGGGGTGATTTTCATTTCGTAGACGGATTGGGTGTCGTGCTGATCCGATCGGCTCCATTCGGACGCTGATTTCGGACCGAACGGCGTGATTTACCGCCGTTATCGGCTCATACGGACGCAGTTCGGCTGTCGAGCCATTGCCATCGGTTCATGTTGTAGGCCATGTTGGCGAGCGTGATCGTCGCCTTCGCCCTGGCGATGCCGATCGTTCGGACCACCATGCCCATCGGCCCCTTCTGGCGGGCGAAGACATGCTCGACGCATGATCGAACGGTCGACTTCGCCGCGTTCGCCTTGCGGGTCGCGACCGGCATGGGTTTGCCTTTCGGTTTGCGCCGGTGAATGCGGCTGGTCTTGCCCGCTTTGCCCAGAAAGCGTTCGTTCTCGGCCGAGCGATACGCGCTGTCTGCCCAGACGTCGGACGCAGTGTTGTCCGGATCGATCAGGCCCTCTCGCAGACGTGCGCCGTCATGGGCCGCAGCGTCGGTGACGAGAGACTTGCGGATGACGCCATGCCGGCGGTCGATCGAGATGTGGTTCTTGTAGCCGAAGGTCGGGATCGCGATGTCGACCTGCTGCTTCTGGCCGTCTTCTGCGGGTTTGGCTTTCGAGAACTTCACCGTCCAGCGGGCATCGATGTCCTTTTGCCTGGCCTTGAACGGCTTGTCCTTCCAGATCTCTTTCGCGCTCTCGCCGGCCTTGATCCGGGCCTTCTCATCCCCGGTATTCCTCTGGCGAGGAGCGGCGACGAGCGTGGCGTCGACGATCTGGCCGGACATCGGCAGATAGCCCGCTTCGCCGATCGCCCGATCAAGGCGCAAGAACAGGGCATCGAGCGCGTCGGCGGCGATCAGAGCCTCACGGAAATCCCACAGCGTGTTGGCGTCCGGGACGCTGGCGTCGCTGACCCACAGGGCGTTCGGCCGCGGTGCCTGGAACTGACGGTTCACCCGGTCGAGTGGACAGGACGAGGCTTTGTCGCTGATCGTCGTCCTGACCGGCTTGCCACGGACGAGGCCTTTCAACCCCATGGCTTTCATCAGCCGAGCGACGGTGCAGCGCGCGACGCCGACGCCTTCGCGCTTCAACTGGCGCCAGACCTTGCGCACCCCATAGACGCCGAAGCTCGCCTCGAAGACGCGGCGGATCTCGGCGCAGAGGTCGCCATCGCAGCGTTCGCGGGCGGGCCTTCGAGACGCATCTCGCTAACGGGCGGCATGGTCACGATACGTCGATGGGGCGATCGGCAGAGTGAGCCTTGTCGCGCCATTGGTCCGAGCGACAATGGCGAACGGCAGATCGGCTCGACTCCGCATCGTCGGCATGCATCGCGAGCTGGATCTGCGCGAAGACGGCAAGGCCGGCTACTGAGCTGACCTTACCCCCGCAAGGCGAACCGCCTTGCTCTTACGCCGCCCCCTCTGCTACGTCGCAATCGCCAACCAGCCGCTGCGCCGTGAACTTGTCAGTGATCAGAAAGTCGATGACGCCGGTGTGGAGCGCGCCGCGAATGGCTTCGGTTTTGGCTTGTCCCCCGGCCAGCGCGATCACGCGCTCGACCTTCGAGAGTTCTTCGAGCGTGATCCCGATCACACGGTCATCGAGGGGCGTGCGGATAGGCGCGCCTGCGGCGTCGAAGAAGCGCAGGCTCATATCGCCGACGCCGCCGGCCTCCTGAACCTCCGCAAGTTCGCGCGACGAGAACACGTTGCCACTGCGGGCGAGCATGCTTGAGGGCTCCAGTGCACCGATCCCGACGATGGCGAGCGTGATCTTGCCGAAGAGATCCGTCGTCGCGCGCACGTAAGGGTCGCCGAGCAGGACGAGCTTTGCCTCGCGCGAGGGTGCGACGCCCGGCGCGCTTAGATGGTGGGATTCGGCGCCGGTGAGCTTGGCGAGCCGCGTCGTTAGCTGGTTGGCATGGGTCTGAACGCTCGGATCGCCGACGCCGCCCAGGGTCTGGACGATGTAGCGCGCTTTGCCTGTCTTCATCGGATGGATGTTTTCGACCATGCGCAGAATGGTTTCCGACCAGCTCGATACGCCGATGATCTCGTCGGCCTGTAGCGTTGCCTCCAGAAAATGTGCCGCCGCCTCTCCGATCCGCACCATGATGGCGCCGTCGCGATCCTCCGCGCAGTCGACGACGATCGCTTCGGTGAGGTCGTAGCGCGTGCGCAGCGCCGTTGCGAGATCGGAGTAGATGCCTGGCGGCGCGACGACGCTCGTACGCACGATCTCCTCTTCATATGCGCGCTTGAGCATACGCGAGACGGTGGCCTGGGAGATTCGCAGATGCTGGGCGATATGGGCCTGGCGATATCCCTCAATATGGTACATCTGCGCAATTCTCGAGATCATCCGCAGTTCGTTCAGTCGCGACATTCGACGCTTCGGCCCGAGTTCGTGTGAATAAATATTCACTACACGATTGCGATCGCTCCCGCAACAGCCTTGCGCCAACGTTGGACCCTGGCTTCGCGAACGGTCGGAGCCATGGCCGGAACAAGGTCCGGATCGTGACGGGGAAGCGAGGAGATCGCGTCGAGATCGGCCCAGAAGCCGGTGGAGAGACCCGCCAGATAGGCGGCGCCGAGAGCCGAAGCCTCGCTGTTGCGGCAGGGCGTGACCGGATGGTTGAGAATATCGGCCACGATCTGCATCAGCTCGCGGTTTCGGCTGGGGCCGCCATCGACGAACAACCGGCCGAAGCTCTCGCTTGCCGGCTCCATGATGTCGAGGACGTCGAGAACCTGATAACCCATGCTCTCGGCCGCTGCCCTGGCGATATGGGCCGGCTTCGTACCGAAGGACAGGCCGCTGACGAGACCGCGCACCTCCGAGTTCCAGTGGGGTGCCCCGAGCCCCACATGACCCGGCACCAGCGTCACGCCGCCGGCGTCGCCCACCTCGGCCGCGCGCTCCATAAGCGCCTCCACACTTCCAAAACCGAGCAGCTCCGCCGTCCAGGGCAGGATCGAGGCGCTGACGAGAATATTGCCTTCCAGCGCGAAGGTTGACGTGCCGCCCATCGACCATGCGATGGTCGTCGTCACGCCCTGTGGGGGCACGACGAATTCGCCGATGGTCGCCATCACCGAGGAGCCGGTGCCGAAGGTCACCTTCCCATCGCCGATGCGATAGGCGCCGTGGCCGAACAGGGCGGCATGAGAATCGCCGATGGCCGATGCGATGGGAAGGCCGTCCGGCAGCATCGGCGTGCCCCGGGTGGTGCCGAACAGCCCCGAGGAATCGCGTATCTCCGGCAGCATATGCACATCGATGCCGAACAGGGCGCACAGATCGGCGTCCCACGCGGCGGCGGAAAGGTTCAGAAGCTGAGTGCGGGCGGCGTTGGATCGGTCGGTGGCGTGTACCGTCCCGCCGGACAGGTTCCAGACGAGCCAGCTGTCGATCGTACCGACGCAGATGTCGCCGTTCGCCCCGCCGTGATTGTCGAGCAGCCAGCGGATCTTGGTCGGCGGGAACATGGGGTCCAGCGGCAGGCCGGTGCGCGCGATGACCTCCGGCTCGTGCCCGGCCTCGCGAAGCGCGGCGCAGGCGGCGGAGGTGCGCCGGCACTGCCAGGAGACGACAGGCCCAAGAGGGCTGCCCGTTCGCCGATCCCAAATCAAAACCGATTCCCGCTGGCTTGAGATGCCAATGCCGGCGATCTCGATGCCCTGCGCCCCGGCAAGGCAGGCGGCGATCGCCCCACAGGTCGCGGCCCAGATCTCCTCGCCGCTCTGCTCGACCCAGCCTGATTTCGGATGGGCAATCGGCACGGGTGCCGAGCCGCTGGCGAGGATCTCCCCATTCTCCGAGACGAGGATAGCCTTGCAATTGGTGGTGCCCTCGTCGATTGCGAGGATCGCCTGCCGCGCCATGGGCTACCGCTTCCGCCGAACGAGGTCGGCGGCGCTGTCGGCGATCGCCTCCGGTGCCATGCCGAAATCGTCGAGCAACGCATTGGCAGAAGCCGTATGGGCGAAGACGCCGGGAACGCCGAGACGCTTCATGGGAACGGGCTGCGTCTCGACCACGACCTCGGCCACGGCGCTGCCGAGCCCGCCGAAGATCGTATGCTCCTCGCAGGTCAGGATCGCGCCCGTCTCGACGGCGGCGGCGATGATCGCAGCCTCGTCGATGGGTCGCACGCTCGCCATGTTGAGAACGCGCGCGCGAATGCCGCGCTCGTCGAGAAGCGAGGCGGCGATCATGGCGCGGTGCGACAGGACGCCGTTGGCGATGATCGTCAGATCGTGGCCGTCGCGCAGCATGTTCGCCTTGCCGAGCTCGAAGACGTGTCCCTCAGGCAGAAGGTCCGGTACGCCGACACGGCTGAGGCGCAGGAAACAGCCGCCGTCATGCTCCGCCGCCCAGCGGATCGCGGCGGCCGTCTCGATCCGGTCGGCGGGCGCCACGACCGGCACGTTGGGCAGGGCGCGGATCCAGGCGAAGTCCTCGATGGAATGGTGCGTGGGCCCGAGCTCGCCATAGGCCATGCCGGAGCTGATGCCGACGAGCTTCACATTCGTCATGGAATAGGCGATGTCGGCCTTGATCTGCTCCAGCGCGCGCCCGGTCAGGAAGGGGGACGCGGCGCACACGAAGGGGATCTTGCCGCCATTGGCAAGGCCTGCGCCGACGCCGACCATGTTCTGCTCGGCGATGCCGACATTGATCAGGCGTTCGGGGAATTTCTCCTTGAAACCACCGAGCTTCGACGAGCCCACCGAATCGTTACACACGGCGACGATGTCCGAATTGGATGCGGCAAGCTCCTCAAGGACGCTTGTAAAGGCATTGCGGCAGTCGTGGCGTTCTGCGTTCTGAAAAAGCATGGGTGTCACGCGGCCCCTTCGAGTTCAGCCATTGCTTGCTTGTATTGGTCTTCGTTCGGGACCTTGTGATGCCAGGCCACATTGTCCGTCATGAAGGAGATGCCTTGGCCCTTATTGGTGTTGGCGACGACGCATTTCGGCCTGCCGGCGGTGATCGTCTCGGGTGACAGGGCCTTGCAGATCTGTTCGATGTCGTGGCCGTCGATGTCGTCCACCGCCCAGCCGAACGCCTCAAGCTTGGGGGCAAGGGGCGCAAGATCGTTGGTTTCGGCCAGACGCGCGCCCTGTTGCAGGCGGTTATGGTCGATGATCAGCGTCAGATTGTCGAGGCCGAACTGGGCCGCGGCCATGATCGCCTCCCAGTTCGAGCCCTCCTGCATCTCGCCGTCGCCGACGATTACGAAGGTGCGCCAGGATGCGCCGTCCAGCTTGGCCGCCTTGGCCATGCCCACGCCCACCGGCAGGCCATGACCCAGCGGTCCGGTATTGGTCTCGACGCCCGGAACCTTGACGCGGTTCGGGTGGCCGTTGAGCCGCGAGCCGTGCTTGAGGAAGGTCGCGATCTCCTCTTTTGGGAGGAACCCCTTCTCGGACAGGGTGATGTAGAGCGCGAGGGCGGTGTGGCCCTTGCTGAGAACGAGCCGGTCGCGATGCGGGTCGGCGGGATCGATCGACATGGTGTGGAAATACAGGACAGTGAGCAGGTCGATCACGGACATCTCGCCGCCGATATGCCCAGCCCCTGCCTCGAAGACAGCCTGAAGGTCGCGCCGCCTTATGCGGTTTGCGATTGCGCTCAATTCATGGGGGGGCATTCCGGTCCTCCGTCCCTATGTTGAATATATATTCTGACAAAACTAATCATGCACACCGCGGACCGTCAAGTTGAATTCTTGCCGTAGCCTACCGAGAAGGTCGGGCTGATGTCGTTCGTTCCAGTTGACAAGCCTGCCTCCGACAAGTACGGATTTTAAATTACACATGCATAATTATGCTGCGGAATATCGGGAGGTGGCCGTAACATGACGACCGCGACAGCGCGCAACCAGACGCGCATTTCAGATCTGTTTTCCATGAGCGGCGCGACGGGCCCGCTCATCGGCCTCGTCCTTCTCTGCGTATTCCTTTCCTTCGCCGCCGATTCGTTCCTGACGACGCGGAATCTCCTCAACATCATGGACCAGGTCACTGTCCTCGGCATCATGGCCGTCGGCATGACTTTCGTGATCCTCATCGGCGGTATCGACCTTGCCGTCGGCTCGGTGCTTGCTCTCTCGATGATGGTCATGGGCTATCTGTCGAACATGGCGGGCATGCCGCTGGAGCTCGCCATCGCGCTCGCGCTTCTGGCGGCGGCCGCGACCGGGGCGGTGTCCGGCCTGCTGATCACATGGTTCAGTGTCCCGGCCTTCATCGCGACGCTCGCGATGATGTCAATCGCGCGTGGCCTTGCGAACATGATCACCGACGGCCAGCAGATCGTCGGCTTTCCGGCCTGGTTCAGCATGCTCGCCTTCACCCGGTATGGCGGATTCCTGACCCTGACCGTCGCGATCATGCTGATCGTCTTCGCCCTGGGGTGGATCTTCCTGCGCTATACGGCGAGCGGGCGCAGCCTTTATGCCATCGGCGGCAATCCCGAGGTCGCACGCCTCGCCGGTATCCGCGTCGGCCTGACGACCATCGGTGTCTATGTGGTCTCGGCCCTTCTTGCCGGTCTGGGCGGGATCGTGCTTGCCATGCGTCTCGATTCCGTTCAGCCGACTGCCGGTTTCACCTACGAACTCGATACCATCGCAGCGGTGGTGATCGGCGGCACCAGCCTGTCGGGAGGACAGGGCGGCATCGTCGGGACGATCATCGGCGTCCTCATCATCGGCGTCCTGCGCAACGGCCTGAACCTGCTTGGGGTCTCGCCCTTCACCCAGGCCGTCGTCATCGGCGTCGTCATCGCGCTCGCGGTCGCCGCCGAGGCGTTCAAAAAGCGCTGAACGGATCGGCGGGCGGCGTCAATGCCGTCCGCAGCGGGGCGCCCGGCCGCGTTTTCCGGGCATCGGCTGGCCGTGCACCCCCTCGCATGGCCGAACATTCATGAGGAGACTGACATGACATTCAAATCGACCCTCATTGCTGCGACCGCTCTCGCAGCCTTCGCCTTCGGCGGCGCGCAGGCCGAAGAGGTCAAGCGCATCGGGCTTGCCGTCACCAATCTTCAGGCCGACTATTTCAACCAGATCAAGATCGGCGTCGAAAACTACGCCAAGGAGAAGGGCATCGAGGTCATCACGGTCGATGCCAAGAACGACGGCGCAACCCAGGTGAGCCAGGTGCAGGATCTCCTGACCCAGGACATCGACGCGCTGATCTACCTGCCGGCGGGCGCCGCGGCCGCGACCGTTCCGGCCCGCCTCGCCAAGCAGCAGGGCATTCCGGTGGTCAATGTCGACCGCAATGCCGAGGGCGAGCCGGGCGACACCTTCATCGCCACCGACAATGCCGCTTCGGCCTATGAGGTGTGCAAGCACATCATCGGTCTTGCCGGCGGCAAGGGGAAGATGATCATGATCCACGGCCAGAAGGGCACGACCCCCGAAGTGGAGCGCACCAAGGGCTGCATGAAGGCCATTGAGGAAAATCCGGGCGTCGAGCTTGTTGCCGAACAGTGGTCCCAGCAATGGTCTCAGGCCGAGGGCCTCGACATCAGCCAGAACCTTCTGCAGGCCAATCCCGATGTGAACATCATCTTCGGTCAGGCCGACGGTCTGGCCCTCGGCGCCGCTCAGGGCGTGAAGGTGTCGGGAATCGACCACCGCGTCTATATCGGCGGTTTCGACGGCGACACGACCGCCCTGCCGATCCTCGCCGAGGGCGGCTATGACGCGACGGCGACCCAGCAGGTCCGCGGCATCGGCCGTCTTGCCGTCGACAGCGCGATCAAGCTGGCAGCCGGCGAGGAACTACCGGCGGAACAGCTCCTGCCGGGCTTCCTGACGACGCCCGAGAATGCCCAGGAATACGTCGAGAATCATCCCTGATTTCTTCAGATATCGGTTCCGGAGCCCGCATTGCGGGCCCCGGAACCGTCCAAAGGGAGGAGGAAGCATCGGCCATGACCACCAATGCAACGCCCATTCTGACGCTTCGCGGCATTCGCAAATCCTACGGACCGATCGAGGTTCTCCACGGTATCGATCTCGATATTCACGCCGGAGAGGTCGTGGCGCTGCTGGGTGAGAACGGCGCGGGAAAGTCGACCCTCTCCAACGTCATTTCCGGCACGGTCCGCCCGTCCGCGGGTGTCATGACTTGGCAGGGCAAGACCTACGCGCCGAGCGCGCCGCGAGAGGCCATAGACGCGGGTGTCGGCATGATCCACCAGGAGCTTCTGCTCCTGCCACACCTCTCCATCGCCGAGAACATCTTTCTCGGCCGATACCCGAAGAAGGGCGGTCGCATCGATCGCCGGACAATGGCGGACGAGGCCGCCAAAGGGCTTGCGCGCCTTGGTCTCGATGTCTCGCCGAACCGCCTCGTCGCAGGGCTTTCCACGGCCAACCAACAGCTCATCGAGATCGCGAAGGCGCTGACTCTCAATGCCAAACTCCTGATCCTCGATGAACCGACCGCAGCGCTTGGCGGCGAAGAGACCCTGAAACTGTTCGAACAGATCACGCGCCTGCGCGAGCAGGGCGTCGGGATCATCTACATCTCGCACCGGCTGGAGGAGATCCGCCGGATCACCGATCGCATCGTCGTCATGCGAGACGGCGACAAGGTGCAGGAATTCGACCGGGCGGACGTGCCGGTTCGCTCGATCGTGGAGGCCATGGTCGGGCGCAGTCTGGAGCGGATGTTCCCGGCTTTGCCGGTGCCAGGGGAGGAGACCGTCCTCGAGATCAGGAATCTCAAATCGGGCCTCGGCCATTTCGAGGGCATCAATTTCAAGGTGCGCAAGGGAGAGATCCTGGGCATTGCAGGTCTCGTCGGTGCCGGCAGGACCGAACTCGTGCGCGCCATCGCGGGCGCCGATCCGATTGCGGCCGGACAGGTGCTTCTGAACGGCCGCGACATCACTCCCAAGGACCCGCGCACCGCGATCCGCAATGGCATCGTCCTCGTTCCAGAGGACCGTAAACAGCAGGGGCTCATCACCGGTCATTCCATCGCCGAGAACATCGGCTACGCAAACCTGTCGAGCTTGATCCGCAACGGGTTCGTCACGCGCGGGCGCATCAATCGCTTCGCCGAGGAGAACATCGAGAAGTTCGGCGTGAAGGGACGCGGCGGCCAGAACGCCAGCGAGTTGTCGGGCGGGAACCAGCAGAAGGTCGTCATCGCGAAATGGCTCGCGCGAAATCCGAAGGTGGTCGTCCTCGACGAGCCCACCCGCGGCATCGATGTGGGCGCACGTTCCTCGATCTACGAGATCATCGTCGCCCTGGCTGCGGAGGGTGTCGCGGTCATCGTCGTCAGCTCCGATCTCGAGGAGGTTCTGGGCGTATCGAACCGGATCATGGTCATGGCGGCGGGCCGGCAGGCGGGAATCCTTGACCGCGAGGCAGCCAACGACGTTTCGGTCATGGAACTTGCGACCGCCTGATGGGAAAGGAGAGCCCAATGAAGCGCTTCGAAGGACGAACCGTCGTCGTGACCGGTGGCAATAAGGGGATCGGGTTTGCGATCGCCCATCGTTTCGCGAGCGAAGGGGCCAATCTCGTGATCGCCTCGATCGAGGCGCAGGTCGAGGACGCCGCGGCGTCGCTTCGAGAGACCGGCGCGGCCGCCATCGGGGTCGTCTGCGACGTCGCCGACGCGCAGTCGGTCACCGCGCTCTACGAGAAGACCGAGCGGGAGTTCGGTCCGCCGGACATTTCGGTCCAGAACGCCGGGATCATCACGATCGCCAAGGTCGAAGATCTCGGCGAACGCGAGTGGGATGCCACCATGGCGGTCAACACGAAGGGCACGTTCCTGTGCTGCCGCGAGGCGATTGGCTGGATGCGCAAGGCCGGGCGCGGCGGGCGCCTCGTCAACATCGCCTCCGGGCAGGCGCGCGAGGGCTTCATCTACACGCCGCACTATGCGGCCTCGAAATTCGGGGTGATGGGCCTGACGCAGAGCCTCGCCAAGGAAGTGGCGGAAGACCGCATCACGGTGAACGCCGTCTGCCCCGGCATCATCGAGACGGATATGTGGGACTATAACGACCGCGTCTGGGGCGAGATGCTCGGTGACTACGCTCCCGGCGAACTTATGGCGAGCTGGGTGCGGAACATTCCGATGAAGCGCGCCGGCAAGGGCAAGGACGTCGCGGCCCTGATCGCCTTTCTCGCCAGCGAAGACGCCGATTACATCACCGGACAGGCGATCAACGTAGATGGCGGGCTGATCATGTCCTGATCCTCGGCCATACGGATCTCCACCCCATCTCGTCATCGATTACCGACAACACCGGACCCTTCCCATGCCCGAAATCACCTTGAATGCCCCGGCCCTCTTCGATCTCTCGGGTCGCGTCGCCCTCGTCACTGGAGCCGGCAGCGGCATTGGCCAGCGCATCGCCATGGGCCTTGCCCAGAGCGGCGCCGACGTGGCGCTGATCGACCGGCGCACGGATGGTGGCCTTGCCGAGACGGCGAACTTCATTGCCGGAACCGGCCGCAGATCGGTCGAGATCGCAGCGGACGTCACGTCGCAGACGGCGCTGAGCGATGCCGTGCAGCGCGCGGAAGCCGAACTCGGGTCGCTGCGTCTTGCCGTCAACGCCGCCGGAATCGCCAATGCGGCGCCTTGCGAGGAAATGGACGAGGCGCAGTATCAGACCCTCATGGACATCAACATGAAGGGGGTCTGGCTGTCCTGCCGCGCCGAAGCGCGCGCCATGCTCGCCCACGGCAAGGGCGGTTCGATCGTCAACATCGCGTCCATGTCCGGCGTAATCGTCAACCGGGGCCTCAACCAGGTCCACTACAACGCCTCCAAGGCCGGCGTCATCCATATGTCGAAGTCGATGGCCATGGAATGGGTCGATCGCGGCATCCGCGTGAATTCCATCAGCCCGGGCTACACCGCGACGCCAATGAACACGCGGCCCGAAATGGTGCACCAGACCAAAGAGTTCGAGAGCCAGACTCCCATGCAGCGCATGGCAAGCGTCGACGAGATGGTCGGACCCGCGATCTTCCTCCTGTCCGACGCCGCGTCCTATTGCACAGGCGTCGATCTTCTCGTCGACGGCGGCTTCTGCTGCTGGTGAAACGGGCCCAGATGTTCAGTCCCGGACCGCAGTAGCAGTCTCAACGACGGAGCAAATCCAGGCCAGTGTGGCGGAGTAAAGCCAGGCCAAGGGGCCGAGAGGGCACGATGTCGGGCGAACTGAGAAACTGACCCCCTGACGAAGCGAAGAATTGGCCCCCTCTCGACACCGAGAGGAGAACGCCATGACGATCGAGAATACGAGCATGTCCGACGCACTCCATGTCCGCTTCGACAACTGCTACCTGAGTGGGAAGACTGCATAGCCTGCGGATGGTCGACGGGTCGAGCGGGAAACTGCGCCGTCGCAAGCGAGCCCGGCGTTAACCACGTTAGCAAGTTTGCTCGTATCGACGCCTTGCGATCGGTGGTTGAGGGCGGCAGGTCATCAGGCAGGCAGCGGACCAACGGGTCATCCGCCGCCCTTGAAGCAAACGGCCCCCGTCGGTGTTACAGCACCGGACGAGGGCCTGACCCAGAACCTAAGTGAGAGGTCCCAGGCTATGACGAGCCATATCCGCTTCGTCCCTTCGTTGAAAGTTTTAACGAACACGCACATCGGTCTCTTCCGAATCGCGCGCGCTTGCGCCGTTTCGTTCGCCTGATCGATCCGATCGGCCCGAACGGCTGTTCGACGGAGACCGCCTTTTCCGGCGTGCTTCGTCTAGTTCGCCTTTCCACATTTCACTGAGACGACCAGCACCGTTCGCTGACGGTAGGGCTCGCGACCTGCGAGATCTCACCGCACGATCGGGCGTGACGTACATACTGTCCTATCCGCTTTCGGAACGGTCCGCCGTTCGAATGTTGGTCTGGGCGGGATGCATGGCGTCGGTCGTCCCTCATCGAAGGGATATCCCCCATGAACCCATCCACGCTCCGCGCCTCGCGGCGTCGGCCGCCGCAAACATCTTCCGCACGGTGTACGGAGAACGTCCGCGCTCTCGACGTCCCTGCCGACACCAGCGAAGTCGAACCCTGTCTCGATCAGTCCGTGCGTTGGGACGCCCCCCGATCGCAAGGATACCGTCGCATCTGAGGATATCGCATCCGGTTCACACCGTTCGAACAGGGCGTCGGCACCTGCGGACCTGCCGCGCTCCTATCCCTGCCGCCTCGATCCCGACGCCATCGCAGCCGACCTTGAGCCGTTCGTCGAGAAGGCAGTCGCTCAGGTCGCTGCCGCCGTACCGAGCCCGGACGCGATCCTCGGTCGCTACATCGCGGTCGCGGCCCTCATCCGCTCGGTCTCGTTCCATGAGGGCAAGCTGCTTGAGGACGCGATGATCGCGATCGGAGCGGCGAACCCCGATCTCGTCGTCCTCGGCAGCAGCGTCCGGCTTCCGGTAACGGCGGCCGCCCTTGAAGCGGTTGCGCATAACAGATCGGGGGCGCTCGTCGGATTGTCCTTCGATGCCGACGCGAAGGCGAAGTCGACCTATACGCCGGACCTCGTCACCGTGAACCGGCGCTATCGTTCCGCCCTCGTCATCGACGTGAAGCGCTCGCTCGCCTCCTATCTCGACACTCACCGTCTGAGCGAAATTAGAACCCGCATGCTGGCGGCCTCCCTGACGGTACGCCCAACCGACCTCGAGATCGGCCTCCATCTCGCGGACATCGTCCGTTGTCCCTGCGCGCCGCGCGGCGAATGCGATGTCCTCGAGATAGGTGTTCATGCGCTCGATCTCGGCGCGGAAGATCTGTTCGAGCTGATCCTTCGTCGTCATGGCGGCAGTCGGTCTCACGGTCAGGTCGGCAAGGAGCGTGTTCAGACGCTGCGCCATGTAGATCGCCTTGCGATGATCGGACAACCGCAGGGAGAAGGACAAGCGCGCCTGCCGAGGCATGCGCCTGAAGCGCACGGGCACGCGAGCACGCCAACAAAACGTGTGCCCACGCCGTTCGAGAGTGGGAATGTCATGCCGCCGAGCCACCGACCGGGTTCCTTCGTCCGAGAGCCCGGACGGACGACAATGGCCATCACCTCTGGACTACAGGTTTGGCCCAAGTGCGAGAACGATAAGCTGACGGATTCTCAATCAAGAGAGAAAAAGATTACAATGATTTGGAGAGTGCTGGCTGGGGAACCTGGATTCGAACCAGGACTAACGGAGTCAGAGTCCGTGGGTCTACCGTTAACCTATTCCCCAATGGCCCGTTGTCGGGCAGGGTCGATATATCGGTTCGGCGCAGGATTGGAAACCCTTTGTCGGGAAAAAAATCGACATGCCGGTTCCGGCGGCCGATGCGCCGGGTGTCGCGGCGCGCTTTCGCGCTGGCCTTTGCGAGGCGGTCGCCTATCCTTCGGGTCATGGACGACCACGCGGACACAGGCCTGCTCGAAGGCGCGGAGGATGGGCTTTGCCGCTGCCGGTGGGCGGGGCAGGATCCGCTCTACCGGCAATATCACGACAAGGAGTGGGGGCGCCCCGTGGGATGCGACCGGCGGCTTTTCGAGAAGCTTTGCCTCGAAGGCTTTCAGGCCGGCCTGTCCTGGATCACGATCCTGAGGAAGCGCGACGCGTTTCGCGAGGTCTTTCACGGGTTCGAGATCGAACGGGTCGCGGCGATGGGCGAAAGCGATGTGGACCGGCTTGTCGCCGATGCCCGGATCATCCGCCATCGCGGCAAGATCGAAGCCGTGATCGGCAATGCCAAGGCGACGGCGGCGGTGATCGAGGCGGAGGGCTCGCTGGCCTCGTTCCTGTGGGCGCACGAGCCTGCGGCCACCGAACGGCCAGACCAGGTGACGCCCGAATGGATACGCGCCAACCCCGTCACGCCCGCCTCCCGGCGGCTGTCGGCGGCGCTTCGCAAGGCCGGCTTCCGCTTCGTCGGACCCACGACATGCTATGCCTTCATGCAGTCCATGGGCTTCGTCAACGATCATTATCCCCGATGCCATGTGCGCGAGGCCTGCGAACGGGACCGTGCGGCGTTCGTGCGTCCCTAGAACAGCGGCCCGAAAATCGGGATCGATTGTCGGAAAGCCCGATGTTCGAACGCCAACGGATAGCGGGCGCATCCCGCGTCCGACCAAACGCCGATGCTCGAAGGTTCGCTCGCAGTGCCTTCGTCGCCGCTTCCGGATCGGCGCAAATCGTGTCGCAAAAGGACCGGAACGACCGGCTCCATCCGCCGGCCTCGAAGACCGGATCGCGGGGACGGACGGCGGCGGTCCGGCGCCCCCGACCCCATGCCATACGGACGGGGCAGCGGTACGGGCGCGTGCGAGCCCTTTTAAAAAGGCACCGGCGGGGTCATGGTCGACCTCCCCGGCGCTTGCAGCCGGCGAGGCCCTGTCGTTCGAGCCCGCGTCAGCTCGCTTCGTCTGCCGGCGTCAGCTTGATCAACCGGCCGCCATTGCCGTCCTCGAGCACCCAGATCGCGCCGTCCGGGCCCTGTTCGACCTCGCGAACGCGCTTGTCCCACGAGAAGCGCTCCGCTTCGCTGGCGGACTCGCCCTCGATGTCGACATGGACCAGCGCACGGCCCGAGAGCGCGCCGAGAAACGCGTCGCCCTGCCAGTCGGCGAAGGTCTCGCCGTCATAGATGATCAACCCGGCCGGCGAAATCGATGGCACCCAGGAGACCTTGGGAGCGGCGAAGCCGTCTTCCGACGGGTCGTGATCGGGGATCGAAACGCCGGAATAGTTGACGCCGTTCGAGGCTTCCGGCCAGCCATAGTTTGATCCGGGCGTGACGAGGTTCAACTCGTCGCCGCCGCGCGGCCCCATCTCGGTTTCCCACAATCGGTTCTCGCCGTCGAAGGCGATGCCCAGCAGATTGCGGTTGCCGACCGTCCAGAACTGCTTGGCAAGGTCGCCCTGGTCCTGAAACGGGTTGTCTGCGGGGACCGAGCCGTCGAGGTTGAGACGGACGATCTTGCCGAGGTTCTTGTCCATGTCCTGGGCGGGCGTCTGCTTCTGGCGATCGCCCGAGGTGATGAACATGAAGCCTTCCTGATCGGACCCTTCCGGCCCGAACGCGATGCGGTGCGAATAGTGCCCGTTGCCGGGAACGTGTGGCTCCTGCTCCCAGATCTTGGTGACGTCCGTCAGCTTCGGCGTGCCTCCGGAGGTGTCGAGCACGGCCCGTGCGACAGCGGCACCGAACGTCGCCCCGTCGTCGAGGCTTTCGGCATAAGAGAGGTAGATGGCGTTCGACTGCTCGAAGTCGGGGCTGACCACCACGTCTCCGAAGCCGCCCTGCCCCCCATAGGCGACGTCGAACATGCCCTCGACGGCGGTCTTGGTGCCGTCCGGCGAGACGTGCTGCAGCGTGCCGGCCTTTTCCGTCACCAGCATCGATCCGTCCGGCAGGAACGTCATGGCCCAGGGTTCTTCGAAGTCGGCCAGCGGGGTCGCGGTCAGTGCGGTGCCCTCGCTGCCGTCGATCGAAAAGCTTTCCTGCGCAAGCGCCGGAGAGGCCAGGAGCACGCCGGAGGCGAGAAGGGAACCGAGGGCGGAAAGGCGGCGCGTGCGCGAGCGGGTCGAGGCGGTCTGGATCATGCTTCGTCTCCTGTCGGATTGAGGTCGCGTTTCCTTCCAGATAGGGACGCTGGACACGAATATCCGCCTTTACGAAGATTTTGCCGCAGGTCCGCAACCCGGGCGAGGTGCCCCGGGGCGTTGCCGACTCGAAGGGGACAGGGATGTTTCCCGATTCGTTCGCTCCTTCCACTTGCAGAACACAATAAGAACAGATACCGTTGTTCAGGTTTTGTTTTGGAGGCTCCGATCCGTATGCTGACGCGCAAGCAGCACGAACTTCTGTCCTTTATCGATCGGCGTTTGACCGAGACCGGGGTGCCGCCCTCGTTCGACGAGATGAAGGACGCGTTGGACCTCAAGTCGAAATCGGGCATTCATCGCCTGATCACGGCGCTGGAGGAGCGCGGGTTCATCCGCCGCCTCCCCAACCGCGCACGCGCGCTCGAAGTGTTGAAGCTGCCCGAGGCGATGCGCCGGACCGAGGCCCAGACCCCGCCGCCGCGCGGGTTCAAGCCGAGCGTGATCGAAGGCTCCAAGGGGGCTCGCACCCGGCCGGACGAGGCGGGAGGCGGCCGTGCGCCCGGCGCCAATATCTCGATCCCGGTGATGGGCCGGATCGCCGCCGGCGTGCCGATTTCCGCAATCCAGCACAACACCCATTCGATTTCCGTTCCGCCCGACATGTTGCGGGGCGGCGAGCATTACGCGCTAGAGGTCAAGGGCGACTCGATGATCGAGGCCGGCATCCTCGACGGCGACACGGTCGTCATCCGGCGCGGCGATACGGCGAACCAGGGCGAGATCGTCGTCGCGCTGGTGGACGAGGAAGAGGCGACCCTCAAGCGGTTTCGCAAGAAGGGCGATACGATCGCGCTCGAAGCGGCCAATCCCGCCTACGAGACGCGGATCTTCGGGTCGGACCGGGTTCAGGTCCAGGGCAAGCTGGTGGGCCTCATCCGCCGTTACTGAGGGATCGACCGCCCGCCCGTTTCGGCCGCGGCCGGGCCGGTGGAGGACGTTGACCTGTCGCGATCCGGCGTGCCGGACGGCGCCAAGGGCGGGTTCGCGTCCAACGCGTCCGATCGCTGCGCAACGGAAGATGTCGTTGCCGCCGCCGGCAGCGTCGGGACGGGGCCTTTGCCGCCGGACGACGCGTCGCGGATCGGCGGCGCCGCATGCGCGCCCGCGTCCGGCGCGTCCGGCCTAGGCGCAAGGGGCGGGTCCCTCGGCGCCGGATTCTTCCAATATTCCGGCCAGGCAGCAAGGCGGTGCCGGTTCCACGGCGCCGGGTCTTCCGGGATCGAACGCTCGATCAGGATGTCGCCGGAGGCGCGGTCGCGGCGGATGGCGAGCGAACCGGTGCGTCTCAGGGTCCTGAAGGTCACGAGATGGGCGCCCGACCGGCAGCGCGTCTGGCGTGCGGCCCGCGCGACGATGGCGATGTCCGCCGCGTCGCACGCTTGGCCGAGAAGCCGGTAGTCGGTGGTATAGGCGATCTCGATGCCGCTGCCGGTCGAAAAGCGACAGAGCTGCGACGCGCAGTCGTCCAGGCCTTGCAGGCTGCCCCGTTCCACACCGCCGGCAAGAAAGGCGCGGTCCCATTGATCCGCGACGAAGCCGTTGGGCCGCTTTGCGGAATAAAGAATGTCCCCGTCTTCGAGGACCGCGAACGTCTTGCCGTCCTCGAAGATCAGGACATCGGGCCGTTCCAACGGTATTGCGGCGAACGCAAAGCCCAGCCCGGCGATCGGAACCGCTCCCCATCGCAGCCGTCCGACCGGGACGCAGAAGACGAGAAGCGCGAGCGTCATGGCGATGAGCGCCAGCGGCGAGACGATGCCGGTCGGCTGGTCCGGCAGCCATTGGCTGAGGCGGACCGCGACCCCTATCAGAACGTCGAGCCCGAACCCCATGACGGCAAGCGCCGGGGAATCGAGGCCGAAGGGCATCAACACCACGCCGATCAGCGCCATCGGCATGATGAGAAGCGCGAACAGAGGCATGACGGCGACGTTCGCGACGAGGCCGAACGGGGCGAAACGCTGAAAATGGTAGATCGAATAAGGGGCCGTCGCGAGCCCGGCGATCAGTGCGGTGGCCGCCGTTCCGGCAATGTAGATCAGAACCGACCGGGCGATGCCGCCCGAGGGCGGCTCGGTGCGCCCGCGGGTGCGCCACCGCATGTGCTTGTGGCGCGTGTAGGCGCCGAAAACGCCGACGAGCCCGATGGTCGCGGCGAAGCTCATCTGGAAGCTGGCGGTCAGCACGGCGTGCGGACTGAGCGCGAGGATGACGATGGCGGCGATCGAGACGTTGCGCATCGTGATGGCCGGACGGTCGGCGAGAACCGCGAGCAGCATGACGAGAAGCATGAGATAGGCCCGCTCGGTCGCAACGCTCGATCCCGACACGACGAAATAGAAGGATGCGACGAGGATCGCGCCGACGGCCGCCCATTTCTTGATCGGCCAGACGAGGGCGAGGGGACCGAACAGGGCCAGCCCCCGGCGGATCGACATCATGGCAAAGCCGGCGACGAGCGCGACGTGGAGCCCGGAAATCGCCAGAATGTGGGCAAGCCCCGTGGCGCGCAGGGCTTCCGTCGTGGCTTCGTCGATTCCCTCACGCTGCCCGGTGACGAGGGCGGCGGCGACGGCGCCCGGCTGGCCTGGAATCATCGTGCGAATGCGGTCGGTCATCGCGCCGCGCAACCCGGCGATGCCCGTCCGGGCCCGGTCGATAAGGCCTTGCCGCGCTTCGGCCATATCCTGACCGGTGTTTGGCCGCGGCGAGCCGAGTGCGAAACCGTAGGCGCCGAGACCGTCGAAATAGGGGGCGAACGCGAAATCGTACGCGCCGGGAAAGGCCGGCCCGGCAGGGGGACGCAACCGGACGAGCCCCTCGTAGCGATCGCCGGGCGCCATGATCGCGTGCCCGGCGCGAACCACGATGCGGGCGCGCTGCGGCGGCCGCGAAAGCGCGGGGCGCAAGGTCTTCTCGATGTCGACGAGATAGCGCGAGCGGCCCTTTTCGTCGATCTCGTGACTGGCGATCCGTCCCACGACGAAGACGGTCGCCTCGCCGGAAAACACCGTCGTGCCGGTTCTCCAGATTTCGGCGTGGGAGAGTGCCATGCCGGCCAGGAGGCCCGCCAGGACACGCATCGCCGCCGTGCCGCCCATTCTGCCCGACAGGTGCCGGATCGCCATGAGAAGCCCGAGCAAAAGCGCGGTCAGCGCCAGCACGCCCCGGGAGGCGCCGAGGCCATGGACGGCGGTCGCTCCGGCCGCCATCGCGATCGCGACCATATGGAAGTCCGTTCGGTAGGCACGCTCGGTGCGCCATTCGGCGGCGAGCCAGGTTCCGATCCCCGAAAAACCGACGACCGGGGGGCGGCGGGCGAACCGCGCGAGAAACGCCGCCGCCCCGCCCATGCGATCGCGCACGAACCGGATCGGCCCGGCGGAGCGGCCCGTCTCGGGCAGGGTCTGCGGATCACGCACGCGGCAAGGGTCCGTTTCTTGTCACCACCGTCCGCTATGCTACACACGCCTTCGACAAAGCGGAACGATCTTCCGTGTAAATTGCACCTCTCGATGAATGGAGCATCCATGACGGACGGCGTCGTTACCCGTTTTGCGCCCTCGCCAACCGGCTTTCTGCACATTGGCGGCGCCCGCACCGCCCTGTTCAACTGGCTCTACGCGCGCGCCAAGGGCGGGCGGATGCTGCTGCGCATCGAGGACACCGACCGCGAGCGTTCGACCCCCGAGGCGGTCACGGCGATCATCGAGGGGCTGAAATGGATGGGGCTCGAGGCCGACGGGGACCCGGTCTCGCAGTTCGAGAGCGCAGGCCGCCACCGGGCGGTCGCCGAGGAGCTGCTGGCCAGGGGACAGGCCTACAAGTGCTATGCCACCCAGGACGAACTCGCGCAGATGCGCGAGACGGCCCGCGCCGAAAAGCGGCCGCCGCGTTATGACGGGCGCTGGCGCGACCGCGATCCGTCGGAAGCGCCGGCCGGCGTCGATCCGGTCATCCGCCTGCGCGCGCCGCTCGACGGAGAAACCATCGTCGACGACGAGGTCCAGGGCCGAATCACCTTCAACAACAAGGAGCTCGACGATTTCGTCCTGCTGCGCTCGGACGGCTCGCCCACCTATATGCTCGCAGTGGTCGTGGACGATCACGATATGGGCGTCACCCACATCATTCGCGGGGACGACCATCTGACGAACGGGGCCCGCCAGACCCTCATCTACAAGGCGATGGGCTGGGACGTGCCGGTGATGGCGCACATTCCGCTGATCCACGGCCCGGACGGCGCCAAGCTCTCCAAGCGCCACGGCGCGCTCGGCATCGAGGCTTACCGCGCCATGGGCTATCTGCCGGTGGCGCTGCGCAACTATCTCGTTCGGCTCGGCTGGAGCCATGGCGACGAGGAGATCATCTCCACGCAGGACATGATCGCCTGGTTCGACGTCGGCGACATCAACAAGGGCGCGGCGCGTTTCGACTTCAAGAAGCTGGAAGCCGTCAATGGATGGTGGATCCGCCAGTCGGACGACGAAACCCTGACCGATGCCCTGATGGGCGAACGCGACGCACTGCCGAACGGCGGCATTCTGAAGACGCGGAGCGACGCCGAGACGCGCGCCATGCTGCTCGCCGCCATGCCGGGCCTGAAGGAGCGCGCCAAGACCCTCGTCGAGCTCGCCGACAGCGCGACCTATCTTTTCGCCGCCCGTCCCCTGCCGATCGAGGACAAGGCCGAGGCGATCCTCGCCGACGGCGGGCGCGAGACCATCGCCGGGCTCACGCCGCGTCTCGAGGCCGTGTCCGAATGGGCCGTCGAACCGCTCGAGGCGGCCGTGCGTGCCTATGCGGAGGAGAAGGACATGAAGCTCGGCAAGGCGGCCCAGCCCCTGCGGGCCGCCCTGACCGGCCGCACGACCTCTCCCGGCGTCTTCGACGTCCTGGCGGTGCTCGGCCGCGACGAGTCGCTCGCCCGGCTGAAGGACCAGGCGGCGGGCTGACCCGCAGGCCTTGCAGGCTTCTCGCCTTCGATGAAACATACTGCACTGCAACGGCGCCAACTTGTTCCGTTGGTTCGGATGAAGTAGGCAATGCCTGAGACAACTTGTGCGCTGCGAAAGATCGACGGATCTTGCCAAAGTAGCCGCGAACGGAAGGGGAAATGCATGACGGACCAGTCCGCCAAATTCACGCTCGGTTCGGAAAACGCCGAACTTCCGGTCCGCTCGGGAACGATCGGCCCCGAAGTCGTCGACGTCACACAGCTTTACAAGGATACCGGTCTCTTCACGTTCGATCCGGGCTTTTCCTCGACCGCATCGTGCGAATCGAAGATCACCTATATCGACGGCGACGAGGGCATCCTGCTCCATCGCGGCTATTCGATCGAGGAACTGGCCGAGAAGGGCGATTTCCTCGAGACCTGCTACCTGCTGCTGTACGGCGAGCTGCCGACGACGCGTGAGAAGGAGGATTTCGTCTACCGCGTGACGCGCCACACCATGGTGCACGAGCAGATGAGCCGGTTCTACACGGGCTTCCGCCGCGACGCCCATCCGATGGCGGTGATGGTGGCCTCGGTCGGCGCGCTCTCGGCCTTCTATCACGATTCGACCGATATCGCCGATCCGCACCAGCGCATGATCGCCTCGCTGCGCATGATCGCGAAGATGCCGACGATCGCGGCGATGGCCTACAAGTACCATATCGGCCAGCCCTTCGTGTATCCGCGCAACGATCTCGATTACGCGGAAAATTTCCTGCACATGTGCTTCGCGGTGCCGTGCGAGCCCTACGAGATCAACCCGGTTCTCTCGCGCGCGATGGACCGCATCTTCACGCTCCACGCCGATCACGAGCAGAACGCCTCGACCTCGACGGTGCGTCTCGCCGGCTCCTCGGGTGCCAACCCGTTCGCCTGCATCGCCGCCGGCGTCGCCTGCCTCTGGGGGCCGGCCCATGGCGGGGCGAACGAGGCGGCGCTCAACATGCTGATGGAAATCGGCACGAAGGATCGCATTCCCGAATTCATCGAGCGGGCCAAGGACAAGAACGATCCCTTCCGCCTGATGGGCTTCGGCCACCGGGTCTACAAGAACTACGATCCGCGCGCCAAGATCATGCAGAAGACCTGCCACGAGGTGCTCGACGAGCTCGGCGTGCGCGACGATCCGCTTCTCGAAGTCGCCATGGAACTGGAGCGCATCGCGCTGACGGACCCGTACTTCGTCGAGAAGAAGCTGTATCCGAACGTCGATTTCTACTCCGGCATCACGCTGAAGGCCCTCGGCTTCCCGACGGCCATGTTCACCGTGCTCTTTGCCGTGGCCCGCACGGTCGGCTGGATCGCCCAGTGGAAGGAAATGATCGAGGATCCGAAGCAGCGCATCGGTCGTCCGCGCCAGCTCTATACGGGCGCGCCCCGGCGCGACTATGTGGGCGAGAACGAACGCGGCTGAACCTTCGCTTCATCGATGATCTGACGAACAGGCCCGGGATGAATCATTCCGGGCCTTTTTCGTGGTGTGTTTCGGAGCGTTTTCCGGGCGGCAGGCCTGTGAGGCAGGTCAGGGAGAGCCGCGCCTGTGCCGTCAGCCAAGCCGGTTGGCGTGCCCCTGGCGCCGAACGAGCGCTGATCGCCGGACTTCGTCGCCGACCCGTTCACCGATGCGCGCCGCCTCAGGATCCTTGCGAGCGTTGATGACTGCACGCGCGAGAACCTGGCCCAGGTCGCCGATACCTCGCAATCCGGCGCCCGCCTGGTTTGCGGATTGGACCCGGTCTTTGCTCTGCATGGGAAGCCAAAGATGATCGTCCCGGACAATGGCAGCGAGTTCACCTCGAACGCCATCCTGGCCTTTGCGGACAGGATGCGCATCGACTGGCATACCATCGCGCCGGGAAAGCCCATGCAGAACCGCTTTATCGAAAGCCTCAACGGCCGCCTACGCGACGAATTGCTCAATGAAACGCTGTTTTCGTCGATGTCCCAAGCCCGGCAGAAGCCGGCTGTTTGGCAGGCCGACGCCAACACATCGCGCCCCCTTCAGGAATTGGTTGGAGCACTCCGACCGCCTTCGCCGCGACCGTCCCTCGTCAGAACATTTCGCGCAGATCGCTGCGGAGATTAGCGGAGAGCGGGCCTCGTCTCTGTTTGGGTTTTAAGCGGCGAGCTTGCGGTGCTGCAAGCGCCGATGTTCGATTGTTTCTTGCCTGATCCTTTCGCGCTTTTTGATGATGGCGGATGCCCTGCCGAAGTAGGCGTTGGCAGGCGTCACCTTGTCGAGGCTCTCATGGTAGCGCCGATAATTGTAATGCTCGACGAACTTCCCGATCTGGGCCTCGAGATCGCCGGGCAGGAAGTAGTTTTCGAGCAGAATGCGGTTCTTCAGCCGATCGAACATCGGCAAGGGGGCGTTGCACTTCGCTCCGGACCTCAGGCTCGATCCCCGACGCCCGACCTGTCGAGCTTCGGCTGGAACGTGCAAGATCCCCTGGCGGGCGGCGGGCTTCAGCCGGACTGCGGGAGGCCCGCCTTCGACAGGGTGTTGCGGGTTCCAAAGACGTGCGAGCGCATCACCGCTTCCGCCCATCGCGGATCGCCCGCCTCGATCGCCGTGATCAGCATGCGATGATCGCTCATCGCGCGCGCGAAATCGTTGCGCGGCAGGGTCGTATAAGTATTGGTGATCAGGCCGATATCCATCAGGCGCGCCGCCGAATCGGCCAGAACCGCATTGCCGCACGCATCGAGGATGCGGTGATGGAACGCCTTGTTGAGACGCGAAAGGGTCTCGATCGGGGTTTCGGTTTCCTTGTCGGATCTCTCGCCCCCTGCGGCGCCGGCGGAACCTGAGCATTCGTTCGCGTCACGCGCCCTGCACGCCTCCTCCATCGCCGCCTGAAGCGATTTCAGCGCGTCGAGATCGGCCGTGGTCCGCGATCGCGCGGCAAGACCGGCCGCCGCGCTTTCGAGAAGCGCGCGAACCTCGTAGATGTCGGCGATGTCGCGCTGCGATCGATGCTTGATGACGGTGCCCGATCGCGGCGTCATGTCGACGAAACCGTCCGCCGCAAGGCGCACGATGGCCGAGCGCACGGGCGTCCGGCTCGCCCCGAAGCGTTCGGCGAGCAGTTCCTCGGTGATCTTTTCGCCGGGCTTCAGGCTGCCCTTCAGGATCCCGCGCCTGATTTCCTCATACACCCGGTCCGCCGCCCGCAACCCCGGCTTGGCCTGTCCATTCCTCGCAGACATTTCGCCCTCATTGGATACAATTACCAAAGTTTTCCGGCTTGCGACCGGGAATTGCTTGACGCATTGGATACATTGCGCAATCCTTAAAGGAAAGTATCAATCCGCCGACCGAGCGGAAAGCGGGATGTGGGAGCGTCCCGTCCAGGGAGGACATGCATGAAGGCACAGCCTCGCAAGCCGCTCGACGGCATCCGCGTGCTTGAGATGGGCCAGCTGATCGCCGGTCCGTTCTGCGGCCAGTTGCTCGCCGATTTCGGGGCCGAGGTCGTCAAGATCGAGCCGCCGAAGACCGGCGACGCGATGCGGCAGTGGGGCCGCGCGGACGAACAGGGCCGCCCCCTGTGGTGGCCGGTCATTGCGCGCGGCAAGAAATCGATCACGCTCAACCTGCGCGAGAAGGCGGCCCAGGCCCTCGTGCGCGATCTCGTGAAGCAGACCGACATCCTCGTCGAGAACTTCCGGGTCGGGCGCATGGAGGAATGGGGCCTTGGCTACGATGCCCTGAAGGCGATCAATCCGCGCCTCATCATGGTCCGCGTCACCGGCTTCGGGCAGACCGGCCCCTACAGCGCGCGCGCCGGGTTCGCCTCTGTCTGCGAGGCCATGGGCGGCATGCGCTATGTCGCTGGCTATCCCGACCGCCCGCCCGTGCGCGCGGGCATTTCCATCGGCGATACCCTGGCCGGCCAGAGCGGCTTCCAGGGCGCGCTCCTCGCCCTTCAGCATCGCCACGCGACCGGCGAAGGCCAGATGGTCGACGCCTCGATCTTCGAAGCGGTTCTTTCGGTGATGGAGAACATCGTCACCGAATATGATCGCGGCGGCCATGTGCGCGAGCGCTCGGGCAGCTTTCTGCCCGGCATCGCGCCGTCCAACGCCTATCCCACCAGCGACGGGCAGACCGTCATCGTCGGGGCCAATCAGGACAGCCTGTTCCAGCGCCTCTCGAAGGTCATGGGCCGGCCCGAGCTCGGCACCGACGAACGCTACGCGACCCACCGGGCACGCGGCGAACATCAAAGCGAGATCGATGCGCTGGTCGGCGAGTGGACGTCGCGGCATACGGCGAACGAAATCGTCGACATGCTTTCGGATGCGGGCGTGCCGGCGGGTCTGACCTACCGGGCCCCCGACATGCTGGACGACCCGCACTTCGCGGCGCGCGAGGCGATCACCCGGATCGAGGATCCGGAGCTCGGACCGACGGCCATGCAGAACGTCTTTCCCAAGCTGTCCGCCTCCCCGGGCGCGATATCCCACACCGGCCCGAAACTCGGCGAGCATACCGATCAGATCCTTTCGGACTGGCTCGGCTATGACGACGCCCACATTGCCCAATTGAGGTCGGCCCATGTCGTCTGACGCTTCGAACATGGACACGAACGGCGCTTGCCCGAAGGAGATCGCGCGATGATCGAACCCATCGTCGTCGTCCTCATCCTCCTCGGCCTGATCGCGCTCGGCGCGCCGATCTTCCTGGCGCTGGGAGCCGCCGGCCTGACCGGTCTCTACATGGCCCGGGGGCCGATGGCCTTCTTCTTCGGGCCGACATCGCTGTTCGGCCAGCTCAACAGCTTCGAGCTTCTGGCCCTGCCGCTGTTCGTCCTGATGGGCGCGTTCCTGGCGGCGACCCCGGTCGGCGCGAACCTCTTCAAGGCGGCGGTGATCTGGCTGCAATGGCTGCGCGGCGGGCTTGCGATCTCCACCGTCGGCGCGTCGGCGGTGTTCGGAGCCGTCAGTGGCGTCTCGATCGCGGGCGTTGCCGCGGTCGGCTCCATCGCCGTGCCGCAAATGCTCGAGCGCGGCTATTCCCGCCAGCTCGCGGCGGGCAGCGTCGTCGCCTCCGGCGCCCTCGCCATGCTGATCCCGCCGTCGGTGCCGCTGATCATCTACGGCGCGGTCTCGTCAGTTTCGGTGGCCGACCTCTTCATCGGCGGCATCGTGCCGGGCATCTCGCTGGCGCTCGCCCTGTGCGTCTACATCTACTTCCGTGCCCTCTTCAATCCGAAGGAAGCGCCGCGCGGCGAATATGTGGCCTACAGCTGGGGCGACCGGCTTCGGGCGCTGGGCGGCATCTGGCACGCGATCCTTTTGATCGTCGTCGTCCTCGGCGCGATCTATTCCGGCATCGCCACGCCCAGCGAGGCGGCCGCCTTCGGCGCGGTCGGCGCGTTTCTCGTCGCCGTCGCGATCTTCCGCTGTCTCGACGTCAAGGGCGTGATCAAGGTCGTGGCGCAGAGCGCCCGGATTTCCGGCGCGATCCTCATAATCATGGGCTGCGCCCGCATCTTCGGCGACTATCTCAATCTCGTGCGCGTGCCCGACGCCATCACCGGCCTGCTGATCGGAACCGATCTTCCGCCGGAAGTGATCCTGATGCTGATCATGCTGATCCTCGTCGGCCTCGGCATGCTGGTCGACGCCGTCTCGCTCATCGTGGTGACGACGCCGATCCTCCTGCCGCTTATCACGACACTCGGCTACGACCCGCTCTGGTTCGGCATCATCCTCGTCATGAACCTCGAGATCGCGGTCATCACGCCGCCGGTCGGCCTCAATCTCTACACGCTGAAAGCCGTCGCGCCGATGCTGAAGATCGAGGAAATCGTGCGCTCGGTCGTACCGTTCGTGATCATCCAGTTCCTGATGCTGGCGCTCTTCGTCCTGGTGCCTTCGCTCAGCCTCTGGCTGCCGAACCTGATGAAAAACTAGAACCTGGGAGAAACTATCATGACCCTATCGAGACGTTCCGTCCTTGCCGGCACCGCCGCCCTGTCGGCCGGCGCCGCCTTCGGCTTCACCATCCGCACGGCCTCGGCCGCCGAAACCCTGACCGGCGTCACCTATCTTCCGCCGTCCTATGCCGACCTTGCCTACGGATCGCAGGGGTTCGTCGATTTCGTCACGGACAACCACGCCGACGCCGTCACGATCGACTTCTACGATTCGGGACGCCTGCTTTCGGCGGACGAGCAGCTTCCGGCGCTGCGTTCCGGCACGATCGACTTCATGTTCCACACCACGAGCTACATCACGCGCTCCCTGCCGATCCTCGGCATCACCGGCCTGCCGGGCGTCGTCGGCCCGCTCTACGAGAACCCGGACCGGTTGAAGATCGGCTCGCCGCTCTTCGAGCTGATCAATACGGAACTGAACAAGCAGGGCCTCACGGCGCTCAGCCTCGGCGGCGGCATCATGGAGCCGGAATTCATCTGGTCGACCGGCTCGCCGGGCATCCGCACCCTCGAGGCGATCGACGGCAAGAAGATCCGCGTCGTCTCCTTCGAGGCGACGAAGGCGATCGAGGATTTCGGCGGCGCGGCCGTTCGCATTCCCTCCTCCGAGCTTTATCTGGCGCTCCAGCGCGGCACGGTCGACGCGGCCGTCGCCAACATATCGACCATCAACGGCCGCTCGGTCCAGGAACAGATCAAGCAGGTGTTCACGGTTCCGGTCACCGCCTACGGCATCGGCATCTTCGTTCAGACCGATCGCTACGCGGCGCAGCCCGACGCGGTGAAGAGCGCGATGCAAGCCGGCGCCGCCTGGTTCGACGAGAACAGCGCAAAGACCGCGAACGAGGACTATTACGAGCAGCAATACTGGCCGAAGTTCCGCGAGAGCGGCGTTGAGGTGATCGAACCCGACCAGGCCGCGCTCGATCGCTTCGCCGAGGTGTCGGCGAACGTGCGCGAGGCCTGGATCCAGGAAGTCGGCGAAGAGGTCGGCAAGAAGGCGATCGCGCTGGCCATGGGCGAGAGCGCCTGACGCCTTCGACCCGCACGGCGAAAACAGGTCCGGGCCGACCCTCCGGCCGGCCCGGCATTCTCGACTTTCTCGAAGGCGAACGGGATACCCCACGATGAAAACGGTTCCAGTCAAGCTCATCGATGCCGTCTCCTGGTGTCTGCAGGTCGGCGGGGTCGTCGCGCTCGCCTTCATGGCCGTGACGGTCACGTACGACGCGCTGATGCGCTACGTGTTCGCCGCGCCCACCTCCTGGAGCCTCGAGATCAACTCCTTTCTCGTCGTCTATCTCGCTTTGATGACGGCGGCGGACGTCGAGCGGCGCGGCGAGCACATCGGCATCACCCTCGTGAAGGATGCGGCAAGCCCGTCCGGCAAGCGCATCATCACCATTCTCGTCAGCCTTGTCGGGATCGGCTTCTGCGCGATTCTGGCCTATCGCGGCTGGCTGATGACGCATGATTCCTGGAGCTATGGCGAGCGGGTCTCCTCATCGTTCGGCACGCCCAACTGGATCCCCTACGCGATGCTGCCGATCGGCTTCACGATGCTCGGGCTGCAATTCCTCCTCAACATCTTCCGCCCTCACAAGGTGAGCGATGGCGAGGCGCAGGCCGTTGTCTGAGACCCTCGCCCGCAAGCTTCTCGCCGCCCATCTCGTGTCCGGACAATTGACCCCCGGGACGGAAATCGGGCTCCGCATGGAGCAGGTCCTCCTGCAGGACGTGCTCGGAACGCTCGTCATGCTCGAACTCGAGGCCATGGGCGTCACCCGCGTCTCGACCTCTCCCAGCGTCCAGTACATCGATCACGGCCTCGTCCAGTCCGACGAGATCAATGCGGACGCCCATCTCTTTCTGAAAAGCGCCTGCGAACGCTTCGGCGTCATCTATTCGGGCCCCGGGAACGGCATCAGCCACCCCGTCCACATGGAGCGGTTCGGCGTGCCCGGCGTCTCCCTCATCGGCTCCGACAGCCACACGGTCGCGGCCGGCTCGCTCGGCATGCTGGCGATCGGGGCCGGCGGCGTCGAGGTCGCCCTCGCCATGGCGGGCGAGCCTTTCTACATCACCGCGCCGCATGTTTTCGGCGTCGAACTCGTCGGCGAACTGCCCGACTGGGTCTCGGCCAAGGACGTGGTGCTGGAAATGCTGCGGCGCCACGGCACGTCCGGCGCCACCAACACGATCATCGAATATTACGGGCCTGGCCTTGCCTGCCTTTCGGCCATGGACCGGCACGTGATCGCCAATATGGGCGCGGAGCTCGGCGCGACGACGAGCGTGTTTCCGAGCGACGACGCGATCCGGCGCTTTCTGGAAGCACGCGGGCGGGGCGCCGATTTCAGGCCGTTTTCCGCGGACCCCGGCTGCAGCTACGACCGGCACGACCGGATCGATCTGTCCGCGCTCGAACCCCTGATCGCCAAGCCGCAGAGCCCGGGGAACGTGGTGCCGGTGTCGAGCGTCGCCGGCGAGCCGATCTATCAGGCCTATATCGGCTCCTCGGCCAATCCGGGCTATCGCGATTTCGCGGTGGTCGCGGACATCGTGTCCGGCAGTCGCGCGGCGGAAGGGGTCTCGCTCGACATCAACCCCTCGTCCCGGCAGGTGCTTCAGACGCTGGTCTCCGAACGCAAGCTCGGCAGCCTCGTCGCATCGGGCGCCCGGCTCCACCAGGCTGGTTGCAACGGCTGCATCGGCATGGGCCAGGCGCCGGCGTCGGGCAGGAATTCCATTCGCACCGTGCCGCGCAATTTCCCCGGGCGCTCGGGCACGCGCGAGGATTCGGTGTTTCTGGCAAGCCCGGAAACCTGCGCCGCCTCCGCCCTTTCGGGCGTCATCACCGATCCGCGCACCCTCGACCGCCCCTATCCCCGCATCGCGGAGCCGGATGCCATGCCGATGAACGCGGCCGGTTTCGTGTTTCCGCAGGCCGGTCGCCGCCCGGAACTCTACCGCACCCGGCACACGCCGCTCCTGCCGGACTTCGACGCCTATCCCGACCGGATCGAGGTGCCGGTGCTTCTCGCGCTCGAACACGACGTCTCGACCGACGACATCATTCCGGCGGGGCAGATCCTGCCGCTCTGGTCGAACGTCTTCGCCACCGCCGACCATGCCTTCGGGCAGGTGGACGAAACCTATGCGTCCCGCACGCGGCAGGCCGACACGGCGCGCAGCGGCCACGCCATCGTCGCGGGCAAGAATTACGGCCAGGGCTCGAGCCGCGAGAACGCCGCGCTCGTGCCGCGCATCATGGGGCTTCGCCTCGTCGTGGCGCAAAGCTTCGCGCGCATCCACTGGCAGAACCTTTCGAGCTTCGGCATCCTGCCGCTGGTCTTCGTCGACACCCCTTCGAGCCTCGCAATCGGCGACACGATCGTCGTCGAGGACATACGCGCCCAGCTCGAGGCGGGCGCCAGCGTCAGGGCGCAGGTTCGCCGAAAGGACGGAACCTTCGAGCCCCTCCACCTCCGCCACGATCTCAGCGAGCGTCAGGTGGACATCATGACCTGCGGCGGCGTGATCAACTGGATCGCCCGGCGCCGAGACAACAGCATGGAGCGGACAAGCGCATGATCGTCGCCAAGACCGGGTCCGTGACCCTTCTGGAGGTCGCGCCGCGCGACGGGTTCCAGTCGATCGCGGAACCTTTGCCGACGGCCGAGAAGATCGCCGTCATCGAGGATCTGGTGGCGAGCGGCGTGAGGCGGATGGAGCTCGGCTCCTTCGTCAGCCCGCGCGCCATCGCGCAGATGGCGGACATGGCCGACATCGCGGCGCACTTCAAGGACGTGCGCGGCTGCCGCATGTCGGTGCTGGTGCCGAACGCCAAGGGCGCGAGCCTTGCGCTTGCCGCCGGATATCCCGCCCTGGTCTTCGTCGTCTCGGTGTCGGAGGCGCACAACAAAGCCAACGTCAATCAGAGCGTCGCGCAATCGCTCGACCAGCTGCGCGCGATCGTTTCGCAAGCCGGCGATGCGGGCGAAGGCCTGCGCGTCGATTTCGGCACGTCCTTCGACTGCCCGTTCACCGGCACGGTTCCGCTCGATGACGTCAGGCGCGTCTTTGCCGAAGCGCTGGAGATTGCGCCGAAGGCGGAGTTCGCGCTGTGCGACACGACCGGCCGCGCCGACCCGATGATGGTCGCGCACCGCTTCGAAACCGTGATGGCCGATGCCGCGCCCGACACGGTCTGGGCGTTCCACGGTCACGACACGTTCGGCATGGGGGTCGCGAACGCGCTGTTCGCGCATTCCGTCGGCGTCGACATCATCGAAGGGGCGGCGGCCGGTCTCGGCGGCTGCCCGTTCGCACCCGGCGCGACCGGCAACACGGCGACGGAAGACCTGCATTTCGCGTTCGAGCAGGGCGGGGTCGCCACCGGCATCGATCGCGAAAGGCTGCTCGACGCCGCCGACCGGATCGCCGGACTGCCGGGCGCGAGGACGGCCAGCCACCTGCGCGGCGTGCCGAGGGCCCGCGCGCTGGCCGACCGCTGACGGCGCGGCACCCGACGCGAAGGCTCAAGGGCGGAAAAAAATTCGCGCGCGGATGGATGGATCGCCGCCGTCGTCCGTATACGGGACATGAGCGATCGCCGGAATGATAGAGACGTCGTTGGTTTGCTGGAGCCGCTGAGGCGGTATGCGCTGTCGCTGACGCGCGATCCGGCGGACGCGGAGGATCTCGTCCACGATGCCCTCGTGCGGGCCATGGAGCGACGCGACCAGTTCAAGGCCGGGCACAGCCTGCGGCCCTGGCTGATGTCGATCCTCCACAATCGGTTCGTTGACAAGGCGCGTGCGAGGCGCACCGAAGCCGTTCATCACGCCGACCTTGCCATACGCGAAGCCTCCGGACTGCCCGGAGACCAGGAGGGCGTGGTCCGGCTCGCCGACGTGCGGCGCTTCTTCACCATGCTTCCCGACGAGCAGCGCGCCGCGCTGCATCTCGTCACGGTCGAGGGCCTCTCCTACGAGGAAGCCGCCGGCGCCCTCGCCATTCCCGTCGGCACGCTCGTCTCGCGCCTGTCGCGGGCACGGGCGCGCCTGCGCGAACTGGAAGAGGGCGGGCCCGCCGACAATGTCGTCAACTTTCGAACCAAGGCAGGTCCGGATGCGCTCTGACCCGATCACCGAATTCGACCTGACGGCCTATGTCGACGACCAGCTCGGCGTCGATCGCCGGATCGAGGTGGAAAGCTATCTTGCCGAACGCCCGGCCGAGGCGGCCGGCATCATGGCGGACCTGCGCTCGCGCGACGAGCTTCGCCTCGCCCTTTCGAGGATGCCGGTTCCGGTCAGCGTGCGCACCAATGCGATGGCCGGGCGCCTGGAGCGGGCGCTTCGGCGCCGCGTCGTCATCCGGCGCCTTTCGCGCGCGGCCGTGTTGCTGCTCGTGGCGGGCGCCGCCTGGTACGCCCAGGACGATGTCAGGACGCTGGGGGTGAGGCCGAGCGTCGCCTCCGCGCCACCCCCCGGTTTCGTTCAGGACGCGATCCGCGCCCACGGCACCAGCATCGTGCGCGCCGCCATGATCTCGCAGCCCGAGATCGCCACCTACGATCCAGCCGAAATCCTGTCGGCGACCGCGATCCGCGTGCCCGCCCTTCCCGACGACTGGACGGTCCGGGACGTTCAGGTGTTCCCCTCGACCTACGGGCCGAGCCTCGAAATGGTTCTCGGCACGCCGGACCATGGCGACATCTCGCTGTTCGCCGCCCGGCCCGGCTATTTCGACGTCGACCCGGTCGGCACCGTGGTCGACGGCACCAGCACCGCAGCGTTCTGGCAGGTCGGCGAAGTCGCCTACGCGCTCGTCGCCAGCCAGCAATCCCGCGAAGCCCTCGAACGCACGGCGACGCGGATTTCCGACGACCTTCGCTGACGCGGAGGCATTCGATGAACACCGCCCGCAACCCGACACATTCCAACCCAAGGAGCATCCAGCGATGAACACACCCTTCCGCGGCTTCGGCGTCAACGCCGCACCGGCCCGGTCCCAGGCCCTCTTCGACGAGGGCCTGCGCCAGCACATGCTGCGCATCTACAACTATATGGGTCTCGGCCTCGTCATCACCGGCATCGTCGCCTTCGCCGTCGCCAACACGCCCGCACTCTACGTGCCGATCTTCAGCACACCCCTGAAATGGGTGGTGATGCTGGCGCCGCTCGCCTTCGTGATGGTCCTGTCCTTCCGCATCGAGCGCATGTCGTTCGGCACGGCGCAGATGCTGTTCTGGGCGTTCTGCGCCATCATGGGCCTGTCCATGGCCTCGATCTTCCTGGTGTTCACCGGGGCGAGCATCGCGCAGACCTTCTTCATCACCGCCACCGTCTTCGGATCGATGAGCCTTTACGGCTACACCACCAAGCGCGACCTTTCGCGCATGGGCTCGTTCCTGATCATGGGCCTGATCGGCGTCATCATCGCCAGCCTCGTGAACCTGTTTCTCGCCTCCAGCGCGCTGCAGTTCGCGATCTCGGTGATCGGCGTCCTCGTGTTCACCGGCCTCACCGCCTACGACACGCAGCGCATCAAGGAAGATTATTCCGAGCATTACGGCGCCGAGGCCGCCGGCAAGATGGCCGTCATGGCCGCGCTGTCGCTCTACCTGAACTTCATCAACCTCTTCCAGCTTCTCCTGAACCTCACCGGCCAGCGCGAGGAGTAGGAACGCCCGGCCTTTGCCAGCCCGACTTCAGAGACATGCGAGGACCCCCCATGGACCGCAACGAACAGACGATGATCCGAGACCTTTTCGGCAAGCTTTCGCAGGCCGAACAGACCGCGCCGCCGCGCGACCCGGAGGCCGACCGCTTCATCCGAGAAAGCGTCGAGAGCCAGCCCGGCGCGCCCTACTACATGGCCCAGACGATCATCGTGCAGGAGCAGGCGCTCGAGGCGGCGAAGGCCCGCATCGACGAACTCGAACGTCAGGGCTCGCGCCCCTTCGGCGGCCTCTTCGGCAACCGCTCGCGCTCCTCGTCCCCGCGCCCCTGGGGCAATCCGGACGACGGGCGATCCTCCGCAGCGGGCATGGGCGCGGGTGCGGGCGGTTACGGCCGGCCGGCCGCCGGGAGCGCTGCCCGCGGCGGCGGCTTCCTCGCAGGGGCCGCCCAGACGGCGATGGGCGTTGCCGGGGGCATGATGCTCGGCTCGATGCTGGGCGGCATGTTCGCCGGCGACGAAGCTGCGGCCGGCGAGATGGACGCCGGAGCGGGGGACATGGGCGCCGAGGAGATGGCGGCGGACGAGACGGCCGACTTCGGCGGCGATTTCGAGGATATCTGATCGGGCGCGCCGGGCATGACGGGAACCGCCCGGTTCCTCATCGCCCGGCGCGGCACACGCAAGACCGGTGGCATCGAGCGCTTCGCCGTGACCGCGAAACGGGACGGGGCCGGCCACGAGATCACGCTGACTGGCGGGCTTGTTCGGCAAGGGAACGGTGGCGGTGCCTGCCTGCTGTGCGCTCGGCGGGAATTATCCTGAGCCGTCGAGGACCGGCGTCGTCGGGCGCGGCCGGAATCGTTCCTTCGAGCCCGACCCTCCGACCTGCTTCTGCCGCCATCGACGGCCTCCAACTTCGGATCAAGACCTTTTCAAGGAAGCCTTTCTCGCCGACCTCGGCCGGATCATCCAGACCCACCAGGACTGGGCGTTGCCGATCGTCGCGCTCATCTGCCTCGGTGAATCTCTGGTTCTCGTCGGGCTCGTCATTCCAGCAACGGCCATCATGCTCCTGATCGGCGGGCTGGTCGGCTCCGGCATCCTCGACCCGGTGCCGGTCCTTGCCGGTGCCATTCTGGGCGCGATCGTCGGCGATATCGTCTCCTATCTCATCGGCCGCTGGCTCGGGCCCGGCATCGTCTACCGGCCCTGGCTGCGCCGCTACCGACCGGCGATCGCCCGCACCCGGCTGTTCTTCCGGACATACGGGTTTTCGGCGGTCTTTCTCGGCCGGTTCCTCGGCCCGATCCGCTCGACGGTGCCGCTCGTCGCCGGCATGATGGCGATGGCGCAGACGCCGTTCCAGACAGCCAATATCCTGTCCGCCGTCCTGTGGGCGCCGATGATGCTGGCGCCCGGCTATCTGGGGGCGCGCGGCGCCGACGAGGTCGGCGCGATGACGGGGCAAGGGTCCTTCGGCATTCTCGCTTTGGTCCTCGCCGTGACGATCGTCGCGACGCTTCTGGGCGGCAGGCGTCTTCTCTCAACGCGTCGTCCGCGCCGGCAACGCCCGTCCGCCACCCCGTCCGGCACGTCCGTCTGAACCACCATGCCTGCGCCGCCTCGCCGCGCGATCGCGCAACCGCACATCTAACGCCGCGTTCCGCGCGCATTCGAACGACACCTTCAAGCAGAAAGGCCTCGACCTTCCGTGGACCACATGCCCCGACCACGCCACCCGGCTTTGAGCTCTCCGCGAGCTGTGACCCGCTGATGGAACCGATCCTTCTCCTCTTCGTCGGCATCCTCATCATGCTCGCGATCATCGCGGCGAACGGCTATTTCGTGGCGCAGGAATTTGCCTACATGTCGGTCGACCGCACGCGGCTCGCCGCGCGGGCCGCCGAAGGCGACGTGGCGGCAAGCCGGGCGCTCGCCGTGACGAGGCGCACCAGCTTCATGCTGTCGGGCGCCCAGCTCGGCATCACCATCACCGGCCTCCTCGTCGGCTTCGTCGCCGAGCCGCTCGTCGGCAATTCGCTCGGCCTGATCCTCGGCGATGTGGGCGTTTCGCCCGGCGTGGGCATCGCGGCCGGCACGATCCTTGCCCTGGGCGCCGCCACGATCATCCAGATGATCTTCGGCGAACTTTATCCGAAGAACCTTGCCATCGCCAATCTTGAACCGCTCGCGCGCGGGCTTGCCGGTTCCACGCTTCTCTACCTTACCGTCTTCGGCTGGCTCATCGGCTTCTTCGACAAGTCCGCGAACCTCCTGCTGCGTTCGCTGCGCATCGAGCCCGTGCACGATCTCGACGTGAGTGCGTCCGCCGACGACCTGCCGCGGATCATCGAGGAATCGCGCGACAGCGGACATCTGCCCCACGAGCTCTCCTTGATGCTGGACCGGATCGTCGACTTTCCCCAGCGCGACGTGGAACATGCGATGATCCCGCGATCGCAGGTCGACTGGGTGAACCCCGAAACGACGCTCGACGAGGTCCGCGCGCTCATGGCGCGCGCCCACAGCCGCTATCCGGTCATCGAGGACGATACCCCCGTCGGCGTCGTGCATCTGGCCGATGTCCTGACCTATCTCGAGACGGGCCGGACAGACGAGCCCGTCGCGCTTGCCATGCGGCCCGCCACGGTGCTGCCGATGCAGATGCTCCTGCCCGATGCGCTCGCGCGCCTGTCGAACTCCGATGATCAGCTCGCCTGCATCATCGACGAATATGGCGGCTTTGCCGGCGTATTGACCCTCGAGGACCTCGCCATGGAAATCGTCGGCGAGATCACCGACGAGCACGATGTCGAGATCGGCGACGCCGTCGTGTCGAAGGGCGACGGCCTCTGGCTGATGGAAGGCGACGTGCATCTCGACGAGGTCGAGCGCACCATCGGCTACGATCTTCCGCGCGGCGATGTCGAGACCATGGCGGGCCTGCTCATCGCCGAGCGGGGCGCACTGCCGCAGGTCGGCGACACGGTATCCGTGGACCTGCCGATCGATCCGGCCGAGCTGATCTCGGACGAGCCGCTGCGGCGGCGCCTCGATGTCGAGGTGCTGCGCGTCGAACGCCACGTCCCGACTCAGCTGCGGGTGCGGCTCGTCGAAATCGCGATGACCGGAGACGAGGCATGACCGACCCGTTGATCGTCGCGCTCGCGACCGCCGCCTTCATCGCGCTCAGCGCGCTTTTCGTGATCATCGAGTTCGCCCTGTTGGGCGCCCGCCGCCACCGCCTCGAGGAACTGGCCACCAAGAGCCGCTCGGCGCGGGCAGCCCTTCGCGGCATGAACGATCTCACCTTGATGCTCGCGGGCGCACAGCTCGGCATCACCGTCTGCACCTTCGCCCTCGGCGCCATCACCAAGCCGGCCGTCGACGCCTGGCTCGGGCCGGTGTTCCTCGAATGGGGCCTGCCCGGCTGGGCCGCAGGCGCGACGGCGTTCGGCCTGTCGCTGTTCGTCGTCACCTTCCTGCATCTCGTCGTCGGCGAGATGGCCCCGAAATCCTGGGCCATCGCCAATCCCGAGCGCTCGGCCCTTGCCGTCGGCCTGATCTCGCGCGCCTATGTCTGGCCGATCCGCTGGCTTCTCGGCGGGGTGAACCGTCTTGCCAACCGGCTGGTGCGGGCAAGCGGCGTCGAGCCCGTCGAGAGCGCCGCCGTGGGCGGGCAGGACATTGAAACCATCCGCCAGCTCGTCGAGCATTCGGCCAAGGTCGGCACGCTGGAGCCGGAGATGCACCAGCAGATCTCGGGCCTCATCGACCTGTGGACCCTGCCCGTCGATGCCCTCGTCGCAAGGGACGTGAAGCCGACGCAGGTCACGGCGAGCGCGACCGTCGCGGAGGTGCGTGCGGCCGCCCGTGCGTCGGGGCACATGCGCATCCTGATGTTCGGCGCGGACGGCACGAGGCCCTCCGTCTCGCACGTGCGCGACACGCTTATGCTGCCGGAAGACCAGCCCGCGATCGAGAGCGCCCGGCCGGCCTTCACCCTGCCGGCGCAGACGCCCGTCTACGAAGCGCTGTCGCGCATGCGCGGCGCGAGCGTCCAGCTCGCCGTGGTGATGGACGGGGCCGAGGTGCGCGGCATCATCACTCTGGCCGACATCAGCATGCGCGTCCTTCCGGCCGAGACGGACACCCTGCGCGGCGCGATGGCGGCGAAGGCGGCCTGACGAGGACGGGCGGGCGCCGCCTTGCTCATACGAAGTCCGGTCGATCCCTTCGGGATGCCGGATTTCAGTCCGCTCAAGCGCCGCGCGGGCTTCGATCCCGGTTCCGGTCCGATCGACCGGACCCCGGATCACTCCTCCCGGAAGGACCGCATCATCTGGTCGCTGAACGGCTTGACCAGATAGGACAAAGCGGATCGGTCGCCGGTCTTGAAGAAGGCCTCCACCGGCATGCCGGGGACGAGAAGCTGCTCGTCCAGCGCCTCGGCCTCGTCGGTGATCGCGATGGTCGAGAGATAATAGGTCTGGCCGGTGGCCGGATCGAGGGTCGCGGCGGCGCCGACGATCCGGACCCGTCCGGCGATCTCGGGCGTGGTGCGCTGGTTGAAGGCCGAGAACCGCAGCTTCACGTCCTGGCCGACCATCACCTGGTCGATGTCCGTGGGGGCGAGCCGTGCCTCCACCACGAGTTCCTCGCCCTCCGGCACGATGCCCATCACGGTCTCGCCCGGCGAGATGACGCCGTTGACGGTGTGGATCTTCAGATCGTTGACGAAGCCGGAGATCGGGGCCCGCAGATCCATGCGCGACAGGCGGTCGCGCGCGGCCACGATGCGCTCGGACAGTTCCGCGACGCGGGCATCGACGTCGCGCAGCTCGCGCTGCGCATCGGTGCGAACCTGCTGGTCGAGTTCGATGATCTTCATCCGGGCTTCGCTGATCTGGCCCTTCACCCTTGCGATATCGGCCTCGATCTCGCCCTTCAACCCGTCGATCTTCGCCAGATCGCGTTCCATCGTGCGGGTTCGCGTGCTCTCGACGAGCTTGCGGTCGACCAGCGGCAGGAGACGGGCGAGGTCCTCGCCGATCATCGCCCGTTCGATGCCATTGGCATGGCGCTGGGATTCGAGGCCGCGCACCTCTTCGCCATGCTGCTCGATCTGGGACTGCAACTGGTCGCGCCGCGCTTCGCGGGTGGCGCGGTTGTTGGCGAACAGCCGGCGCTCCCCCTCGGCGATCGCGGCGGTGGGCGCGGCGCTCTCGAACCCTTTGTCGAACACGACCGCCTCGGCGCCGTCGCGTTCCGCGCGAAGCCGAGCCTGCCGGCCGACCAGTTCCGAAAGCTGGGAGGAGATCACTCCGAGTTCCGCCTTGGTCTGCGTCTCGTCGAGGCGGATCAACACGTCGCCGGCCTTCACGACATCGCCGTTGGCAACGAGGATCGCGCCGACGATGCCGCCGTCGCGATGCTGGATCTGCTTCACCTGCTTTTTCACCGCGACCTTTCCTTGCGCGATGATCGCACCCGAAAGGCTCGCCTGCGCGGCCCAACCGCCGCATCCCACGACAAGTGCGGTGGCCAGAAGCCCCGACAGGACGATCCGCGAGCGGATCCCGAATCGCTGGCTTGCCTCGACCGTCTTGCCCGCCCGTTCCGTCTTGCTGCCGTTCATCTCGTGTTCCTCCATGAAGTGTTGTGCGAAGCGACGCGCCGTCAGTCGTCGTCGCCGGCCAAGATGAAATCCCGTTCCGTCAGAAGGTGGCGGCCGTACAGGACGAGCTCGAATTCGCAATCGTCCGCCTCGTCGAGCTGTCCGGCCAGGACCGTGATCTGCTGCTCGCCGGCCTCCTTCGCGATGAATTCGTGCCGGAAGGTCAGGGCTCCGAGTTCCTCGGCGGCCGCCGAGGCGGCGCCGGCGAAGAACAGCTTCTGCGCGCCGAAATCGTCGAGGTCCCGGCCGAGGCGCGACAGGTCGATGCGGTCACCCACCGAAAAGTCCTGAATATGGTCGCGCGGGCCCCCGTTATTGGTCAGCGCGTCCAGGGTTCGGAAGACGAAGATGTCGTTGCCCGCGCCGCCGATCATGATGTTGACCTCGTCATTGGCCACCAGCCGGTCGTTGCCGTGGCCGCCGCGGACATTGTCGATCTCGATGAGGCAAGCCTCGCGCGTGCCGTCGATCATCACCCAGCCATCGGGCAGATCGACGGTCGAATCGAACACGATCTCCGACAGGTCCACGGTGTCCTCGCCGTCCCCGCCATCGACCGTGTCGATAACGCCGTCGGCCTCGAGAACGAAGCAATCGTCGCCTTCTCCGCCTTCGAGGATATCCATGCCATCGCCATCGGACAGCGTGTCGTCGCCTGCCCCGCCGACGAGGTGATCGTCGCCGCCGCCGCCATAAAGATCGTCGTCGCCCATGCCGCCATCGAGCATGTCGTTGCCGGCCCCGCCGTGCAGTCCGTCGCTCCCGGCCGCGCCGGCAAGGCTATCGTCGCCTTCGTTGCCGTGAAGGACGTCGTCGCCGTCACCGCCGTCGAGCGTGTCGTCGCCGGTACCGCCCTCAAGTTCGTCGTTCCCGGCCCCGCCGAGGAGGATATCGTCGCCCTCGTCGCCGCGCAGGACGTCGTTGCCGTCGCCGCCATCGAGCGCATCCGCGCCGGCCCCGCCGTGCAACCCGTCGTTCCCGGCCCCGCCGATCAGCACATCCTCGCCCGCATCGCCGTGGAGAAGGTCGTTTCCGTCGCCGCCGTCGAGCGTGTCGTTGCCCGCGCCGCCGATCAATACATCGTCGCCCGCACCGCCTTCGATCCTGTCGTCGCCCGCACCGCCGTCGATGACGTCCGACCCGGCGTCTCCGAAGAGGAGATCGTGGCCCGCACCGCCGTCGACCACATCGTCGCCATCGCCGCCATGCGCCTCGTCATCTCCGGTCCCGCCGTAAATGACGTCGTTTCCGGTATCGCCGAAGATGAGGTCGTCGCCCGCCTCGCCGAACAGCGTATCGTCACCGTCGCCGCCGAACAGGATATCGTTGCCCGCCCCGCCCCAGAGAACGTCGTCGCCATCGCCGCCCACCAGCCGGTCGCGGCCTTCGCCGCCATGAAGGACGTCATCGCCCTCCCGGCCGTAGGCCATGTCGTCGCCGCCGCGGGCATCGATCAGGTCGGCATAAGGCGTTCCGATCAGCACATCGTCCCCGTCGGTGCCGACGATGGCCTCCTTCTCGGGCAGGCGGATCTCCAGATGGGCGGTCTGGACGACCGGATCGGTGCCGTCGGTGACCTCATAGCGAAAGATCACCGCGCCGGTCTCATCGGTCGCAGGGGTGTAGAGCCAGCGGTCGAGACCGATCCGTTCCAGTCGGCCACCGCCATCGACTTCCAGATGGCGAACGATCAGCGTGTCGCCGTCGGGATCGCTCGCCCCGTCGAGGAGCTCGCCCATGGTGATGATGACCGACAGGTTGAGGAGGCCGTGGTCGAGATAGACCGGGCCCGTCAGGACCGGGCGTCGGTTCCCCCGCACCGGCGGGGACGCCTCGGGCTCGTCGTCCCCGTCGCCGGTCCCGGGCGAAGGGGCATAGGGGTCGCGGTCGTGCTGGGCCGGATTGTGGGTGTCGCCCGGCCTCGTCGCGTCGCCGGGCCTCGCGACGTCGCCGGGCATCCATGTGCCCTCGGGGGGAAATCCGGGGTCGCCGTTTGGTCCGACGGGGTTAAAGCTCGACGGCGGCAGGGTGTCGATGGCGAAATCGTCGAACGGCCGATTGTCGTTCGCCACCGGCCGGACCGCAGCCGGCGCGCCGGCAGAGCCGAGCCCCAAGAGCCGCGCCCCCTCGCCTGTTCCCGGGTCCTCGACCGGCAGCATCTTGGTCGCGCGCTCGAACACCGAGCGGTAGGGCTCGTCGCCGGCATCGGCGAAGGCGAACTGGGAAACGTCGAAGGCCGGCAAGGGCTTGCCCTTGGCGAGGGCGTCGAAATAGTCGGCGATGCGCACGACCTTGTCGAGATCGGCCGTGTCCGCCGGCTCGATCGGGGACGGCTCCGCCGCAACGGCGTCCGGGGCCGGACCGGGGTGCGGGGACGATTTCGGCTTCGCTGGCGCATCCGTCTCCTCGTCCTGAAAGAGCTGCCTGACGATGCCGACGAAGGCCACCACGAACAGCGGCAGAATGGCGAGGGAGTTGACGCGCGCGGCGTCGGCCGCCAGCGCGAAGCGCTGCTTGGGCGCGTTGGCGGCGTCCTGATCCGGAATTCCGAGTGTCAGCCTGTCGTCCATCGCCGCGCCCCCTAGACCTTCGATGCCGCGGCGACCGCGGCCGGCGCATAGCCGGTGCCGGTGCCGGTGGTCCCCATCGGACGCGCGGCGGGACGCGCCGGTTCGCGCAGGATCTCCTCCTTCGGCCCGAAGCCCACGAGCCGGCCGGCCTGGATGACGCCGACCATGTCGACCGCGGCAAGGGCGCTCGGGCGGTGGGCGACGACGATGGCGATGCCGCCGCGGGCGCGAAGGTCCGTCAGGGCTTGCGTCAGCGCCGCTTCGCCTTCGGCGTCGAGATTGGAGTTCGGCTCGTCGAGGACCACCAGGAAGGGATCGCCGTAAAGGGCCCGCGCAAGACCGATGCGCTGGCGCTGCCCGGCGGACAACGCGATGCCGTGCGGGCCGAGCTCGGTCTGGTAGCCGCCGTCGAGCCGGACGATCATGTCGTGGACGCCCGCCGCGCGTGCCGCGTGGACGATCTTGCGCGCATCGGCGTCCGGGTCGAAGCGCGCGATGTTCTCGGCGATCGAGCCGTCGAGCAGCGAGACGTCCTGCGGCAGGTAGCCGATATGGACGCCGAGCATGTCGGTCCGCCACTGGCCGAGTTCGGCATTGTCGAGCCGCACATTGCCCCTGAGCAGCGGCCAGACGCCGACAATGCCCTTGGCGAGCGAGGTCTTGCCGCCGCCGCTCGGTCCGATCAGGCCCAGCGCCTGGCCGGCGGTCAGCTCGAAGCTGACATCGCTGAGGAGAACGGTGCCGGTGCTCGGCGCGACCACGGTGGCGTTCTCGACCTTCAGGGACTTCGTCGGCGGCGGCAGGTCGAGAAGACGGGAATCGTCGTCCATGGCCGCCAGCGTTTCCTTCAGCCGCGCGAAGCTGCGGCGGGCGGCGACGACGCCCTTCCAGTTGCCGATCGCCATATCGACGGGGGCGAGCGCGCGAGCCGACGCGACGGAGGCGGCGATGATCGCTCCGGCGGTGAGGTCACCGACGATGGTCAGATAGGCGCCGAGGCCCAGAAGCGCCGACTGCAGCATCATGCGCAGCACCTTGGACAGGCCGCTGAACGAGCCGCTGATGTCGCTCGTGCGGGTCTGGAGGTCGAGATGGCGCGCATTGGCCTCGGCAAAGCGGGCCACGGCCCGGCCGCCGAACCCCATGGCGCGCAGGATGTCGGCGTTGCGGGCATGGGAATCGGCGAGATTGGCGCGCTGGATCGCCACGCGGTTCATCTCCGTGCTGCTGCGCTTGGTCATGAATTCGGTGATGAGGGTGAGCGCGATGAGAACGATCGCGCCGCCGATGGTCAGGAGCCCGAGCAGCGGATGCAGCAGGTAGACGAAGCCGATGAACAGGGGCATCCAGGGCAGGTCGAAGAGCGCGATCGGCGCCTGGCTGGCGACGAAGCCGCGAACCGTGTCGACGTCGCGCCCGCGCTCGAGGGCTTCGGAGGTCGAATAGCCGTAGCGCGGCATTTCGATCACCACCTGATGGGTCAGCGGCGCAAGCTTTGCGTCCATGCGCGCGCCGAACCGGACGAGGATCTGGGAGCGAAGCACGTCGAACATGCCCTGGAACAGGTAGAGCCCGATCGCCAGCGCCGAGAGCGCCACCAGGGTCGGCACGCTGCCGCTGGTGAGGGCCCGGTCGTAGATCTGCAGCATGTAGAAGGCGCCCGTCAGGGCGAGGAGGTTGATCACCCCGGACAGGCCGAGCAGGAAGATTGCCAGGCCGCGATAATTGCCGATGCGCTCCGACATGCTTGTCGGATTGGCGCGCGGGCGGCGTCGTTGAGCGCTCATGATGCGGTCCCCTCGATTGAAATCGGCGATCGGAAAGCTCTGGGAGGGCGGGGGCGATCGCCCCCGCCTTCGGTCCGTCAGACGACGCCGGTGAAGTCCGACGAGGTCAGGGCGTGATGGCCCGCGACGTCGAGGGTGAAGTCGGCGCCCGACCCCCCGGACACATTGCCCTGGATGCGGGTGAGCGCCTCGCCGTCGTCGCCGGTCACATGGGTGACGAGAACCTGCCCCGCGCCGTTGAGCGATGTGGCCGAGAGGGTGAACCCCTCAGGTCCCGCCATGCCCGACAGGTCGATCCGGTCGCCATGGGCAAACCCCTTGATGAGATCGCCGTCGGCATCCGCCACCGAGCGGAAGACGAAGGTGTCGTGGCCGCCGCCGCCATCCATGACGTTCGCGACCGCGCTGGCGATGATCTGGTCGTTGCCGGCGCCGCCCACGAAGTCCTCGAAGCCGAAGACCGCGTCGTGACCGCTCTGGGCGCTGGAGACGCTGCCGTGCCGCAGGGTGCCGTTGCCGAGATCCACCGTCAGGTTCGCCGTGATCGTGGCATAGTCGAGCATGTCGTGCCCGTCCTCGCCCCAGTAGATGTCGTCGCCGTCACCCTGCCTTGCGACGAAGCGGTCGTTGCCCGCACCGCCATAGGCGACATCCGATCCGGCAGCCCCTTCGAGCATGTCGTCGCCATCGTCGCCGAACAGGCGGTCGTCGCCGGCATCGCCGAAGATCATGTCCTCGCCGGTTCCGCCGAACAGGACGTCGTCGTCGGCCCCGCCGAAGATCATGTCCCGGCCGCCATCGCCCTTGACGAGGTCTTCGCCCTTGCCGCCCATCAGCGTATCACCGCCCTCCGCGCCGAGGAGGATGTCGTCCCCCTCGCCGCCGCTGAACACATCCGCGGCAGCGCTTCCGGTCATGACGTCGGCCGCGGCCGTCCCGGCCACGCCGAGACCTGCGCCGGTCGTGGGCGGCGGCGACGCGGTATCGTCGTCCTCCTCGACCGGGTTCCCGGCATCGTCGTCGTCACCGGCGTCGTCGTCATCGTCGTCGTCATCGTTATCGTCTTCCTGGCCGTCGCCGTCGTCGGTGGTGCCGTCGTCGTCGTCCTCGTCGGCGTCGTCACCGTTGCTGGCGGTGTCTTCGCCGTCCTCGTCCTGATCGCCGTCGCCGTTGCCGTTGCCGTCGTCCTCGTCACGGTCTTCGTCGTCGGTGCGGAACATGTGTTCCGGCAGATCCTCCATGCCGGTGTTGCGCGCGACGATGTCGGCGAATTCCTGGCCGTCGATGAAGGTCTCGTAGAAGTCGAAATCGTCGAGGCGGTCGATGTAGTAGAAGCGGTCGGCATCCTGCAGGCGTTCGAACTGCTCGCTGAGCACCACCCAGAACGTCTCGCCGACGATGCCGTCATTGATGTGCCGTTCGGCGAGACCCCCGACCCAGAAGTCGACGCGGTCGATGCCCTTGACGAGGCCCGTGCCGTCCGCCTGAAGCGCGATGCCGATGTCCGGATTGATCGCCCGGAACGCCGCGATGTCGGCCGCGGCGAGCGTGAGGTCCGGATAGGCCTCCATGAACTGCGCGATGACGGCGTTGCTCAACCCGTTGCGTTCCTGGAAGTCGGCCCAGGAGGCATAGGGCGTCAGGTTTCCGCCGGCAAAGCCGACCGCTTGCGCGACGTACGGGTCGCTCGAGGCCGAAAGATCCATGCGGATCTGGTTCAGGGTGCCGAGACCGACATCCCAGCCCCGCGCCACGTTGAAGGCGAAGAGGTCGGCGCTGATGCGCACCAGATCGTTGCGCACGGCGTCGACGATGTTGAAGTCGACCGCTTCCGACGGCTGGCCGATATTGCCGCCGATGATCGCATTGACCCCGTGCTGGGCGTAGCCGGGCTGCGGGCTGTAGCCTTGCGGCAACGGTCCGGTGAACACGCCCGGCGCATTGCTCGGATTGAGGAAGGCGTCGAAGAGCTTGACCTCGGTCGGATTGCCGTCCGCGTCCAGCACCGTCAGCGTCTCGCCGATCAGCGAATGGCCGAAGCGGAATGCGGCGGCGGCGAACTCGTGCGAGATCGCGGCGTTCGCGTTCGGATCGTATGCCTCGAAGCCGTGCGTGCCTTCGCTGCGCAGGCCGCCGAGAAGCGTGTCGAGATATTCATCGAACACGACCCGCTGATATTCGGCCTCGTTGATCATCTTGGCCGCCTGGAACACCTCCTCCGCCGTGCCCTCGAAGCCGGCCGCCAGCAGCCCATCCACGTGATGGTTGTGATTGCGGGCCCAGATCGTGTGGATCGAGGTCAGGGCGAAGTTCTCGTTCGCCCGCCCGTCTCCGGCCATGTAATGGTCGAGCACGTCGATGAACGGGTTGGTGTCGAGCAGCAGCGGATGGGTCGAACCCATGAAGTTCGAGATCATCTTGCTGACGACGCCGGGATCGAACGCGCCGGTCTCCGCGTCAAAGAGCGTGCCGGTGGTCTCGCTGTCGATCTGGTAGGCTGTGTAATAGTCGCGGAAGCTGACCTGGCCGCCCGGCAGGGACGGATCTGTGAAGATCGTGTTCGCCGACCAGTGATGCTGGATCAGCTCGCGCAGGGTCGGCAGAAGGCTGAAGTCGGGGTTCGAGGGATCGGGTGCGCCGGAGAACAGGCGCATGCCGTGGCCCTGCTGTCCGTCGCTTTCGCGCAGGAACTGGCCGATCAGAGCATGCGAGCCGTAGGCCTGGTTCTGGTCGACATAGGGCGAGGTCTGGTTCTTGTGCTGCGGAACCCCGTCCTCGTCGTAGCCGATGACCGTGCCGCGGGTGAGGTCGGCGGGATTGGCGGGACCGGGCGAGCCCGGGAAGCTCGCCCCCGACGCACCGATCTGGATCGAACCGCTGCCGCCCTTCGGCAGGAAGTCGAGCCCGTGGTCGATATACTGGCCCATCGCCATGAAGAAGATGTTGGCGTCGTTGCCGGCCTTGGGCAAACCGTCCTCCTGCGCGCCCAGAATATTGGAGATGGTGCGCGGATCGAGTCCGGCGAAGATCGGGTTGATCGCCCGGTTGCCGTCCCCGTCCGGCTCTCCGTAATGGGGGTTGGTGATGCGGATGAAGGCCTCGTCGGCCGCGCCCCAGCCCGGATTGGCCTCGTTGTTGCCGGCGCCCGAAAGCGCCCGCACGCCGGTCGGCACGTCGTCGTCGCCGGCCGACGCCGGTTTCTGCCCGTTGACGAGGGCCTTCAGCCCGGCAAGGTCGCTCGGCGTGTACTCGAAGGCGCCCGAAACGCCTTCCTCGTTGCCCGAAGGTGGCGGCGTGTTCTGGAAGATCGGCGGCACCGCTCCGGTGAACCGGATCGTGTGCGCGCCATTGGTGAAGGACTGGGTTCCGTCGCCATTGTCGACCAGCGAATAGGTCGAGCGGTCCTGCCCGGGCGCGAGTTCGACGACGTCCTGCGGGCGAAGATCGCCGATGATCGTGTCGTTGCCGCCGTTCGAGCGGAACAGGATGCGATGGGCCGACAGGATCGAAGAGATATCGACCGTGTCGCCAGCCTCGCTGCCGTTGATCGTGACGGTGTTCAGCGCAAGGCTCGTCGCCGAGAAATCGCCGACCAGCGTGACCGTGTCGCCACCGGCCGGCCCGCCGGCCGCGCCGACCGGAACCGTATTGACGACGATTTCCTCGATCCCGCGCAACTGGGCGAACACTTGTCCGAAATTGTTGCCGTTGCGGGTGACGACGATCTCGGTGTCCGCGTCGACGTTCGCCTGCTGGGCGAGCGGGGCCTGCGCGACCCAGGCCGCGCGGGTCCAGACGGTGAAGGTTTCGGCGCTCGCATTGCCGTTGATGACGAAGGTGTCGGCCCCGTCCTGCGCCCCGCCGTCCACGAGGTCGCGGCCGTCCGAGCCGAGGAGGCTTGCCTCCGCCGTTCCCGAACTCCACACGATGGTGTCGTCGCCCTCGCCTCCGTTCACCGTGTCGGCGGCGACCCCTCCCGTCAGCTGGTCGTCGCCCGCGCCGCCGTTCAGCGTGTCCGCGCCGGCTTCGCCGTTCAAGATGTCGTTGCCGTCACCGCCGTTCAACGTGTCGTTGCCATTGCCGCCGAGAAGGATGTCGTCGCCGCCAAGGCCGCTGAGAACATCGATGCCGCCGGCACCGTTCATGAAGTCGGCGCCCTGCGTACCGGATACGGTGTCGGCGGCAGCGCCCGCGCCGACGAACCGCAGGCCGACGGTCTGGGTCGGCTGCGAGAACAGCTCCTCGGCATTGCCGGCATCGTCGGTGAAGCTGACGGCCGCGCGCAGTTGCAGGTTCACCTGGGCCACGCCCGGCGTGAAGCTTGCGCCGACAGCGCCCGCAATATCGCTCCAGCCCGAAATGCCGAGCGACTGCCAGCGAACGGCGAAGGTCGCCGTGGCCGTCCCGTTCGGATCGCCGATCCCCGACAGATCGACCGTCAACGCCTCGCCCTGGGTGGGGCTCGCATCGCTGATCACCGGCGCGCCGGTGGCAGGCTGGGCGATGGTGTAGTCCTGATCGGCAAAGCGGATCACCTCGACATTGCGCAGCGTGTCGACGCCGTCGGACACGAGGTTGCGTCCCGTCAGCGGATCGACGGCGCCGGGGGTCACCGCGACGTGCGTCACGGTGATCGTGCCGTCCGGGTTGGTGGTGATCGTGTAGTTCGCCATGACGTCGTTGAAGACGGCGACATCCTCGTCGCCCGCCTCGCCGCCGTCGCGGATCTCGCGCACGATGTGCAGCTGGTTCGGCACGATGGTGCGCGAGATCATCAACTCGAACAGCGACTTGCCGACCCATGTGGCAGGTGCCTCGCCGGCGGCGAAGACATGTTTGAGACTGTCCACCGTCGCGATCTCGTTGGCGTCCGAATTCTCCTCACCGGCGCCGGTGATGCGGATGCGCACGTTCAGCCAGCTGTCGCCATCGATGAAGTCGTCGCCGCCATTGCCCTGGATGAGGTCGCCGCCGCCGCCGCCCAGAAGGATGTTTCCGCCGTCGAAGGCGATCTGCGCTTCCCGGTCGCCGGGGCCGGCGTTCTCGACGAGGGTGCCGAGGAGCGCGCGCAGACCGTCGATCCGGTCGACGCCGGCCTGGGTCAGTTCGTCTTCGAAGAACACGCCTTCCGCGGTGCCGATGGTGGCGGCGCCGTCCGTGTTCCGCACCCGGTCGTCGCCGCGCAGGATGTCGTCGTGCATCCAGCCTGACAGGGCTTCCACCTTGTCGAACCGGTTGCGCAGGATATCGGCCTGCTCGGTGGTGAAGATCGGCACGCGCAGGTCGGCGTCGGCGCCGAAGGAGACGTCCTTGAAGATCGACCAGTCGAAGCCGAACATGCCTTCGTTGCGGATGACGCTTTCGCCCTGGACCATGATGTCGTCGCCGGATTCGGCGTCGAAATCATGCTCGTCATTGCCGGCGAACATCACGTCGTGGCCCTTGATGGCCGAATTGAAGAACAGCTCCGAATTGTCGCCGGCCGTGGTGTCGAAACCGCCGCCGCCTTCCATCCAGTCGTCGCCCTCGTTGCCCATCAGGAAGTCGGCGTCGTCGCCGCCGAGGACGAAGTCGTCGCCTTCGCCGGCGAACACCTCCGTCGCATCGATGCCGACGAAGAACACGTCCTTGCCGCTGCCGCCCATCAGGATGTCGAGACCGTTCGAATTGGCGATGACGTCGTCGCCCTCGTCGCCCTTGAGGAAGTCGCCGGTGTCGCCGGAATCGGTGATGATGTCGTCGCCGGCCCCGCCATTGACCAGATCGACGCCCGCGCCCGATTCGATGCGGTCGTTGCCCGCGTCACCCCAGATGCCGTCGTCGCCGAAATCGGTGATGATGGTGTCGTTGCCGTTGGTGCCGCCGACCACGGCATGTTCGCCGCCGAAGATGCGGATATAGTTCGCGCCGACCGCGCCGGTCGGATCCGTGCGGACGACCTTGCCGAGGCCGATCGCTTCGAGGAACGGATCGCCGCCGGTCGGGTCCTTGCCGGAGGCGCTGAGATTATCGGGATCGTAGTCCGCCTGATTGGCGACTTCGACCTCGAGGACGTAGTCGTAGGTGGCGAAGGCATCGACGCCGATATGGCGCAGGACAATGTCGTCCGCAGTGCCGCGAATGCCGTCGGGACCTGCGGCGGCGAGCGCGGTGTTGGCCATGATCATCTTGGCGAAGGAGTTCTGCTCCAGCGCGTTGAGCATGTTCTGGCCCTGGGTGCGGGTCAGGTAGTAGAAGCGGTCGCCGTCCTGGAGGTTTTCCAGCTGCAGTTCGAAGACCGCGTTGAAGGTCGAGCCGAGGAAGCCGCCGAACGGCATCTTCTTCTCGGCAAGGCCGCCGATCCACAGGTCCACCCGGTCGAGCCCTGTCTCGGCATTGGCCCATGCGCCGGTGCCGGTCAGGAATTGTGTGCGATCGGGGGGCGACCCCTCCCCGCCGAAGACGATGGCCATGGCGGCATCGCGCTTTCCTTCGGGGGACGTCGCGCCGGTAATGGTGTCGTGCGTGCCGTAGGCCGCGATGAAGTTGACGATCGAGGCCGGATTCTTGAGGTTCGCGGCGAAATCGGCCCAGTGATCGTAGGGCTTCAGGAACGTCGATCCGCTGGCTGCGTAGAGCTGGCCGCGCGCATCGTTCAGCGAGGGCATTCCGGTGTCCCGTCCGCGCGCGATATTGATCGCGGCCAGATCGAGCGGAAGTCCGAGCAGATTGTTGCGCAAAGCCCCGACGACGAATTCGTCGATCTCGCTGCCGCGCTCGATGGTCATGCCGCGCACGATCGCCGCCGCGCCCTCGTCGTGCGAAAGGCTGCCGTCATTGTCGAGGAGGACGGGATTGAGGAACGCCTCGACGAGCCCGAGATCGGCATCGAGGAAGGCACCGTCCGGGCCGATGCGGGGCATGTTCTCGGTCAGCATCGAATGGCCGAACCGGTAGACCGTATTGGCGAATTCGGAGAAGATCGCCGGATCGACATCGGTGACCGAGTTGAACACGAACACGTCGATATTGGGCTGGATCTTCCGGGCGAACTCCTCGAACACCAGGTGCTGGTACTGCATTTCGGTGGCAAAGCGCGCGGCCTGGAACAGGCGCTCGCCATCCCAGCCCGCGCCGTTGAAGAGGGCGTCCGTGGCAAGGAACGCACCCTTGTCGCTCGCCGCGTCGAAGGCCGCATTGAAGGCCTCGAGCGCCGCGGCGTCGATCCCGGCGGAACGCCATTCGTTGACGAAGGCGACGTCGCCGCTCTCAAGGATCGTCAGCTTCTGCGCGTCGACCTGGCGGTTGTGCTCGGAATGGAAGATGTGGTGGACGGCGGTGAGGCCGATATTCTCGTTGCCGCGCCCATCGCCCGATATGTAGTGGCGGTCGAGAAGCTCGTTGTCGTATTGCGGGACGTTGGACGTCAGCTGGACGTCGTCGATCAGAATCTGCCCGCCATTGCCGCCATGGGTGATCTGGATGCGCAATTCCTGCCCGTCGGCTGCCCCGGGCACCGGGCCCGTCGACAAGGAGACCGGGCGCCACGCGCCGTCCTGCGGCGCCGTCAGGACAGTGCTCGCCAGCACCGTGCCGCTGGCCGTGACGAGCTGCGCGACACCGCCGCCGAAATCGAGATCGGCGCGATCGCCGACATTGAACGACAGGGTGTAGCTCCGGCCGGCCTGGGTGAAGACGCCGGTGTCGCGGGCAAGGCTCGCATTGTCGCTCAGATAGACGACATTGCCGCCGCCATGGCCGGTTTCGCTGATGACGGTGGCGGTCGGATCGTAGCTGCCGCCGCCGGCGCCGCCGGAAATCACCCAGCCGTCCGGGCTCTGCGGCAACCAGTTGCCCCGGTCCGGATCGACGTTGACGCCGGGCGTGCCGGAGGACAGGTCGACCGACTGGAAGCCATCGGCAAGGAGCGGCGCCGTCCCGACACCGCTGTCGCCATCGGCCAGTTTCAACTGGCCGGACCGGCTGTCCAGCGGATTGGCGTTGTGCGCGATATCGTCGAGGAAGGCGTGGCCGATCCGTGCCGCGGACGCGGCGAACGTATTGACGGGCGCTGCGAGATCGCCCTCGATCAGTTCGGCAAGCGTTCCGTCGGAAGCGAACCGGACGAGTTGCGGCAGGCCGTTGCCGCCGCGAATGAACTCGCCATAGGCATCGGTCTGGATCAGCGGAATGTTGAGGACGTCGCCGTCCGTCAATTCGATGCCGAGCATGGTGGCGGCCTGCGCCTTGACGTCGGCCCAGGTCGCAAGCCCGCCATCTTCGCCCGACAACAGGCGTCCGGTCGAGACCGGCCCCCCGTCCGTCATGCGATATTCGCGCAGAAAGACCTGATGGGAGGCGTGCGAGGTGTAGGTCTGGTTCTGGTCGACGAACGGGGTCGTCGTATTGGTCTGGGATCCGTCGCTCGTCGGGGTGGCACGCGTCAGGCTCATGAAGCGCAGCTGGGCCGGCACCTCGTCCCCGGTGTCCCTTATGCCGTCCGGGCCGTGCGTTGCGAGCGGATCGTCGCTGGCCAGCGGAATATAGACCGTTCCGGCGCCGCCCTTGGTGATGAGGTCGAGGCCGTGGTCGAAGAACTGGCCGAAAAAGGTCATCCACGCATTGAACGGGGCGGACAGCCCCTCGTCCGGCGCGACGTTGGCGATGTCGACCGAGCCGTTGGTGACGGTGACGCCCTTGGCCTCGAGGACGGCATCGAGGGCCGCCTCCAGCGCCGGGATATTGGCCGTGTCCTTTGCGTCGCGCGCCGCCTTCAGGGCCGCGTGGGCGGCGCTGATCTCCGCCTGGTCCGCCCGCACGTCTTCGGATCCGGCGATCGTCAGGGCCGCGATGATGGCGGCCGGGTTGTCGAGGCTCTGGTCGACGATGAGGTTGGAGATCGTCCGCGGCGCGGTGTCGACGATCGTGCCGGGATTGGCGTAGTTGCCGCCGGTGATCAGGCCGCCATCGGCCGGGCCGTTGATGTCGACCGATCCGGCGCCCACCGTGTACTTCGGATCGAGAAGGCGCGGCATCGACTGGTCGGCGGCGCCCCAGGTCTCGCGGCCGGGCACGATGTTGTTGTCGGTTCCGTCCACCGTGCGAAGGCCGAAGGGCACATGCGGGTCGGGAACGGCGAGGGGCTGGCCGGCGTCGCGCGGGATCAGTTTTCCCGTTGCCGCGTCCGTCACGTAATAGGTTTCGCCCGCGCCGTTGAGGGCCTCCGGATCGGCGATGATCCCGCCATTGGCATCGAGCAGGATGCTGGTGAGCGGGATGCCGGCAGCGTGCGCCTCGGCGATCTTGATCTGCTGAAGAACGAATTGCAGGTCTGCCTGGTTGATCTTGAAGGCTGCCATGATCCCAACTCCCCATTGTCGCGGCGTTTGCGCGCGAACCCCAAAAAATGTTCCGACGTCCATCTGCGGAAGAAGCGAGACGCCCCGTCGCTGGCATTCGTCGATGTGGTGTGTAAAGTCGCGCGATACCGCGTCGATCCGACGTCGATATTCACCGGATGTTAAGGATGCCGTTAGGTCAAAAAGTCCGAGAGACTTTCGTTACTTTGGTCCGATCGGCCTCGGCGACCAAAGACCGGCCTCGATCGGGACCTTGGTCGGACCGGTGGCGGCCGGCACGGCCTCTGGCGGCGTGGCGCCGCCTCGGCACGGCCCGGCAGTTCCTGCTTCTCGCAGCGGTCCTCCTCGCGCTGTTCGTCGCGATCGGCGGCGTTCTGCAGTCGCGGCTGGTGAGGGCGGAAGCGCTGGCGGAACATGCGAGAACCGCCTCGGTCTACATGCAGGGCATCATCTCGCCGCACGTGCAGTCGCTCGGCGCGTCCCCGTGGCTATCGCGGCAGGAGCAGTCCCGGCTGGACACGCTCGTCGCCGATACCGGGCTCGGCCGGGAGATCGAGGCGATCAAGATCTGGCGGCCGGACGGGACCATCGTCTATTCGACGGATCCGCGCATCATCGGCGAACGGCATGAATCGGAGAGCGTCGCGAAGGCCGCGCGCGGCGAAACGGTCGAGAATCACGGCACCGGGACGGAGCATGCGGGCGGGGGCGAGACGGCCGGCGACCTCTTCGAGATCTATATTCCGATCCGCGGCAGCGGCGGCGAGATCATCGCCGTCGGGGAGTTCTACCAGCGCTCCGACGGCGTCGCCGGTTCCCTCGCGACGGTGATCGCCGGCAGTTGGGCGATCCGGGTCATGCTCGCCATGGGCGCGCTCGCGCTGCTCTCCATCGTGGTCCTCGGGGCCGACGCGCGCATCACTGCGCAGCGGCGGGCCAACCGCCAGCATCACCGCCGGAATCTCGAGCTCCTGAAGCAGAATCGCGTTCTTCGAAACGAAGCGGAGCGTTCGCGCCGCCTTGGCGCGCAGGCGAGCGAGGACCTGCTCGGCCGCGTCGGCGCGGACCTTCACGACGGGCCGGTTCAACTCCTGACGCTCGCCGCCCTCCACGCCGATCGCCCGTCGAAGGCGATGCCGCTCCTGCAGACGGCGATGGACGAGCTACGCTGCATCGCGGCCGGGCTCGTCCTGCCGGAACTGTGCGGACTGACCGCGTCCGACGCGCTGCGTCTCGCCGTCGCGCGCCACGAGCGCAACACGGGCACGCGGGTCGAGACCGACATATCGGACCTGCCCGCCACGATTTCGCACGAGTTGAAAGCCTGCATGTACCGCATCGTCCAGGAGGCGCTGCAGAACGCGGTGCGCCATGCGGGCGCGCAAGGTCAAAGGGTCGAGGCACGATGCGAGACAGGCATGATCCGCATCGCGGTGAGCGACACGGGACCGGGCAAGGCCGAGGCCGCCGGGGACGAACATCGCCCGAAACTCGGGCTCGTCGCCGCCCGCAATCGCGCGGCCGCCTTCAAGGGCAGCTTCGCCATGCAGCAAAGGCGCGGCGGCGGCACGGAGGTGATCGCCCGTTTTCCGCCCGATCTCGACCCCACGCCGTAAGGCACGTCACGTCGAAGGGCGCATGGCGAAGACCGCGCGTCAGTTGAACGATCCCGGATTCCGCGCATCGCGCCCGCTTTCGATCCCGACCAGCCTTTGGGCCGCCAGGACGACCTCCAGCCGGTTCCGGGCGTCGAGCTTGTGCATCAGCGACGTCATGTAGTGCTTGACGGTCTTCTCGCTGATGTCGAGGCGCGCGGCGATGGCCTTGTTCGTGCAACCCTTCAGGAGAAGCTTGACGATCTGTTCCTCGCGAACGCTGAGATGGCGGCTGGCCGCCTCGCGCGAGGACGGCAGGCGAAGGGCTGCGATCATCTTGCTGGCCAGGGCCGGCGTCACGAACGTCTCGCCCCGCATCGCGCTCTCGATGGCGGCGGTCAGCTCGGCGACCGTGCTGCCCTTCAGCACATAGCCGTTGGCGCCCGCCTCCAGCGCGGCGATCGCCAGATCCGTGCGGTCCGATGCCGTGAAGGCGACGATCTTCATGGAAGGAGACTTGGTCCGGATGCGCGCGATGGCATCGAGCGCATTGCCTGGCATCTGCAGATCGATGACGAGAATGTCGGGTCGCTTCTCGGCGGCGACCGTGATCGCATCGGCGGCGCATGCGCCGCTTCCGACCACGCAATACTCACGGAGTTCGGAGAACAGGCTGACGAGCCCGTCTCGCAAGATCGGATGATCGTCGATGAATGCAATCGATGCGTGTGACATACCCACCCTCAACACAAAATTGCCATATTCAGGCTTGGCACGATTCGCTGAACGTGTAAACGCTCCTGTAACGGTGAGATTTCATCTTTCCAGATCAGTCTTAAATTCTGTTACAATCATTATAAGCATGTATACCAAGATGCGACGCAGTGTCTCTACGAGCGCTTTTCTGATGGTTATTTCATCTCCGACTGTCTCGATACCCGGCCCGACGCCCTCGTCCAGAGGAGGTACCACCGAATATGCTTGGTGCGCCGCAGCCCTGACTGTCGAGGCGTCGCCCGGTGAACCTGTGGATTCGCTCCGTTTTCCAAGGAGATCGCCCATACCGACGGGTTCGAGCCGCTGGACGCCGCCATGATCAACCGCGACGGGTGGCTCCGCCTGTGGGTCGAGGACAGGGCGCCGGCGATGGCCTTGATTTTACCCATCAGGAATTCCGAAAACCCCTTCAGACGCTCGGGCCGATGCGCCTGCCGGCGGACGGCATCGCGGGTCTTATGGGCCGATCATCGCGACCGAAGCGGTCGTGCGGGGCGTCGCACGGCTCGTCGGGGCCCGCCGCCGCCGACAAGCCCCGATCGTCGTCACTTTGAAACCGTTCATCCGAAGCGCGCCGGAACCCCGCTCATGCTCGGAACACGGCGCGATCAGGCCCTCTGCCGTTCGTCCGACAACAGCGCGTCGGGCGCGATCCCACGCTTCTTGGCGCTCGCGCGCACCGCCTCGCGAAGCGTCTCGCTCTTGTGCAGGAGACGCCGGAAGCGTTCTTCGTCGAGGGTCAGGAGGGTCGAGGGCGCGATCGCCCGCACCTCGGCGCGGCGCGGTTTCTGCATCAGGATCGCCATCTGGCCGAACATCTCGCCGCGACCCAGCCGCCAGGTCTGGCCGGCGCTCTGCAACTCCACCGCGCCCGAGGCGATGAAGAACACGCTCTTGGCCGCACTGTCCCTGCGGATGACGATGTCGCCGGCATTGACATATCGCGGCTGCAGGGCCGGGCTCAGACGCTCGAGCGCCGTATCGTCGAGATCGGCCAGCAGCGGAAACTGCCGGACGAGATCGGATCGCTGCAGCGCGATGTCGAGGCGCGGACGTTCCTCGGCGCCAGCCCGGCGCGCGGAGAGATCCTCGACGAGCGCCATGTAGACTTCGGCACCGATCAGCCCGTCCTCGCGCATCGCGGCATATTCCCGCTCCTCCAGCCGCAGCGCGGTGCGCCGGATGAACCGGCGTTCGAGCTCTTCCGCATAGCCGGGATATTGCAGGCGCAGCCCTTCGAGGGCGGTTTCCACCGTCTCGATGCGGCGCGACAGAAGCTCCTGCAGGAGATCGGCCACGCGCCGACCGTGAATCCGGCGGATGCGGCCATCGATAAAGGCCCCCAGATCCCGCAGGATCAGGCGCTGCGCCAGCAGCAGTTCGAACCGGTCGGCGGTCATGCGCACCAGCGGCGCGGACCATCCCAGCCGGCTGTGCAGCATGCCGGCGGCGCGAAATCCGCGGCCATAGGCGACGCTGCGCCGAGCGGCCCGGCCGTAGCCGTTGCGCCCGCCCGTGCGCGCGCCCTCGATCAGCCGGTCGGCATCCGACAGCACCTGCTCGGCCATGCGCGCCGAGATCGTCCGTTCGCGCACGCGGTCGAGGATGGTGTCGCGCTCGTGGCCGGCAAGCGCGATCAGCCCCAGCGCGATCCGGTCGCGGTCGAGAAGATCGGCGCTGTCCTCGGCCATCTTCACCGAGGCTTCCAGACGCTCGCCGAAGCGCTTGGCCTCGGAGCGGACGATGTCGTGGCTGAGTTCGTAGTTCTCGGTCGTGCGCGCGACGTCCTCGCGCACGGTCTGCAGCGCCACCGCCACCACCTGCCGGGACAGTGCCTGGTCGATCGGCGACAGGCGGTCGAGCCCCAGCCAGCCGATCACCGTGCGCAGCGTCGTGCCTTGCACCATCAGGGTGAAGAGCGTGAAGCCGGTGGCGAGAATGCCGACCACGCGCTTGATCTCCGCAGGCACGAGGAAGCTCTCGGTGACCGCCAGCGCCAGCGCCAGGGTGACGGCCCCGCGAAGACCGCCCCACAGGATCGCGACCCGGTAGCGCGTATCGACGAGGGGCGAGACGCGCACGAGCGTCAGCAGCGGCAGCATGACGAACAGGATCGCCACCCGCGCCGCGATCGCCGCCAGGATCACCACGCCGACGAGGACGAGGTCGCCGGCGCGCACCTCGCCCAGAAGCCGCGGGATCAGCAGCGCGGCGAGGATGAAGATCAGCGCGCCCGCCCAGTGCGCCAGCAGGTTCCAGACCTCGCGCAGATTGGCCCAGGCCTGCGGGGGAAGCCGGCCCGGCCCGGCAAGGTTCAGCGTCAGCCCGGCGGCCACCACCGCGATCACGCCCGAGGCGCCGACGCTCTGCTCCGCACCGATATAGGCAAGATAGGGCAACGCCACCGAGATCGAGATCAGCGCCAGCTCGTGGCGCGCAAACAGCGCCATGATCCAGATGGCGATGCGAGCAGCGACCCAGCCGGTCAGCGCGCCGCCTGCGATCAGGACGGGAAAGCGCCCGAGCGCGTCGCCGAGGCTCGGGTCGGACGTGCCGAGCATCACGAAGCCCATGAACAGGCCGAAAAGCGCGATCGCCGCGGCGTCGTTGAGAAGGCTCTCGCCCTCGATGATCCGGGCGAGCCGGCGCGGCGCCGAGATCGAGCGGAAGATCGAGACGACGGCGGACGGATCGGTGGTGGAGACGATCGCTCCGATGAGAAGACAGGCCGCCAGCGGCAGCGCGCTCGTCCAGGACAGGGCGTAGCCGACGCTGAGCGTCGCCACGACCACCGCCACGACGGCCAGCACCAGGATCGGCACCCAGTCGTCGAGCATCCGCCGCAGGTTCATTCCGAGCGTCGCCTGGAAGAGCAGCGTCGGCAGGAAGACGTAGAGGAAGACGTTCGAGCGGATCGGCAGCCCGAGGATCGCCTCGGCCACGGGATTCAGCGCATCGGTCAGGTTGGTGCGCAGGAAGAAGATCGCGCCGGCGCCGATCAGGATGCCGAGCACCGCGAGAATGACGCTGTAGGGCAGTCGCAGGCGCGCAGCCAGGGGCTCCGCCGCGCCGATGACGAGAAAGAGCGAGGCGATGACCGTGGTGACGAGAACAATATCCATGCCCGGGGAAATAGCCGCATTGCGAGACAGTTGAAATCGGTCTTGCGCGAAATTCCCGCGAAATCGGACGCGTTCGGCGGGCCGGCCGGCGTCCGCGCCTGTGCGACCCCAGATTCCGAACCTGCACGCATGGCTCGCTCCCACCAAACGACGATCCAAGGGCGCATTTCGCAACATGTGAGCGATGCAGGATGTCCGATACCAGCGCGCGGTGGCCGGCTCGTGCCTGCGCACCGCGTGCGCCCCATCGATGGACCACACTCGGGCGGCAAGGCGCTGCCGCCGCCAACTGGATTGCGCCGCCGCTCGGCGCAGCCGGCGACCCTTTCGGATGTCCGGACAGCCGACCTTTCGCTTTTCAGGCGAAGAAAACGCCTTTTCTTTGCGCACGATGCCGCTAAAAGCGGCAATCGTTTCGGCACAAGGGTTGTTTCACGATGGCCATGCGGTTTCTCGTCCGGCTCATTCCCGATCTCGGTCACGTCAGCGCGCGCGAACAGCTGCGCGCGAGCGCCGGCGCGCTCGTCGGGATCGCCGTCACCGGCTTTGCCAGCCTCCTCATCCTCGGCCCCGATACGGTCGTCCCGCTGCTGGTCGCGCCGATGGGGGCGTCGGCGGTCCTCCTGTTCGCGGTTCCCTCGAGCCCCCTTGCGCAACCATGGTCGATCGTCGGCGGCAACGTCTCGGCGGCGCTGGTCGGCATCGGGTGCAGGATGCTCGTTGCCGACCCGCTCCTTGCGGCCGCCGTCGCGGTGTGCCTTGCCATCGCGCTGATGTTCGTCCTGCGTTGCCTGCATCCGCCGGGCGGCGCGGTCGCGGTCACCGCCGTTCTTGCAGGTCCGAGCGCCGACGCCCTGGGGTTCGCCTTCGCCGCGATCCCGATCGGCCTCAACTCGGTTCTCCTTCTTGCCGTCGCCCTCGTCTTCAACCGGCTGACCGGCCGGCGCTATCCGCATCTGAGACCCGCCGAGGCGCCTAACGCCCATGGGACCCTCGACCCTCCACCGCGGGAACGCGTCGGCTTCACGCTCGCCGACCTCGACGCCGTCCTCAAGGCGCAGGGCAAGGTGGTCGACATCGATCGCAACGATCTGATGGCGATCCTCACAAAGGCCGAGCATGAGGCCTATCGGCGCCGGTCCGGCGACCTGACATGCGAAGACGTCATGTCCCGCGACGTGGTGACGATCTCGCCGACGACGACGATCGACGAGGCCTGGCACATCATCCAGGACCGCGATTTCAGCGTTCTGCCGGTCACCAGGGACGACAGGACGTTCGTGGCCATGCTGTCGCGCGAGAATTTCATCGAGGCGGTCGGCAAGGGCATCGGCCGCCCGTCGCTGCGCGCGGGAAAGCGGCTGGCGAACGGTCTCGACAAGGGGTTTTCGACCCAGATGACGGTCGACAGCATCGTCTCGAAGGACAGCCGGAAGGCGTTCGCGCACACGTCGATCGCCGAACTCGTGCCCTTCCTCGCAAGCGCCCGGCTCCACCATATCGCGGTGGTGGACGAAACCGACCGGCTCATCGGGCTCGTCACCCAGACCGATCTGGTCATGGCGCTGTTCAGGGGCGATATGGGCGAGGCGACGAACACGGGCGCCGCTTGAGGGGTCCATCGCGCACCCGGCCCATCGCGGAACCGCGGCCAGGCGCGTTTTTGCCGGGAAGGCCGGTCCGCGAAATCGACTATCCCGTTGCCGTTCCAAGAGTTTCTCGCCGGCGCGACTGGACTGCGACGAAGGCCGGGATAAAGTAGCCGATCCAACACGACCCATCGGGGAGATGACGATGAAGCAGGCTTGGATGAAAACTCGGGCATCGGCATGGTCGATCGCGGCGGCCCTCGCCATCGCGGTCGCCGGACAGGGCGGGGCGGCCGGCGCGGCGGAGCCGATGAAACTGACGGTCATCGGCTTCGACTATTCCGACAGTTCCGGAGAGCCGCGCGACCAGACGGAAGAGCACGAGCAGCGGATCAAGGCGTTTTCCGAATGGCTTGCCCGCGACATCTCGCGGGACGAACGCTTCGAGATCGTGCATTTGCCCTGCGTCGAGCGGCACAATTGCACGCGGGAGACCGCGCTTGCGGAGGATATACTGTCGGAAGCCCGCACCGCCGGCGCGGACTATCTCGTCTTCGGCGGCATTCACAAGATGAGCACCCTTGTCGGCGGCGGCCGCATCGACGTTCTCGACGTGAAAGAGGACAGGCTGGTGATCGACCGGGTGATTTCCTTTCGCGGCGACAATGACGCGGCCTTCGAGCGCGCCGCCGAGTTCGCCGCGAAGGACATCGTCAAGACGTTGACCAACGGCGATGCCGCGCAGGCCCGCGGCGCCCGCTGAACCCTGCGGCTTCCAGGCGGGCGATCGCCCGCCGCCGGTGAGTTCGGGCGGATCGCGGGCCACGGCCTCACAGAAGCCTGTCGAGCCCCGCGCGCAGCCGGTCGGCTTCGCCCGCGCCAAGTTCTGCCTCGATCGCTTCGTGGGTCGCCGTCCAGATCGGGGCGGCGTGGGCGAGGACCGCGCGCCCCCTGTCCGTCAGGACGAGGCGGCGGGCGCGCCTGTCGGTTTCGTCCCGAACCAACGTCAGCAGCCCGTCACGCTCCAGCGGCTTCAGGTTCGCGGTCAGCGTCGTACGGTCCATGGCAAGAAGTCTCGCCACCGATCCGAGCGTCGGCGGCTCCGGCCGGTTCAGCGAGATCAGCAGCGAGAACTGGCCGCTCTTCAGGCCTGCCGGGCGAAGCGCCTCGTCGAACCTGCGGGCGAGCGCGCGGGCGGCCCGCTGCGCATGGAGGCAGAGGCAATGGTCGCGCACGTGAAGCGTGGTCGCGAAGGGGACGGCGGGCGTGGGGCCGGATGCCTCTGGGGAAGAATTCTTTGACATCCCTGCTATATGTTGATATCAACTTAAATGACAAGGGATCGGAGAAGGACCGAACGCCGCGGGGTTTTCGTCAGGAGCGGCCCGCGCCGCCTTCCGCTGCGTCGGCCCCGCCTGTCGCCTTCCCGTGCCGCCATTCCCCACAGGCAGGAGCCGCATCGCACGCCTGCCGGATTTTCACGAAAAGGAAACCGCCATGTCCTACGTCACCGGATGCGTCCTCCCCGTGGAGGCCGAACGGCGCGCGCGTTTCGTCGATCAGGCACGGAAGGCCGCGCCGCTCATTCGGGAATTCGGCGCCAGCTGCGTCGTCGACGCCCTCGGCGACGACGTGCCGAAGGGCAAGATCACCGACTTCTACCGGAGCGTTGCGGCCAGGGACGGCGAGATCCTCGGCTTCGGCTGGATCGAATGGCCGGACAGCGCGGCCCGCGATGCCGGCGAGTCCCGGATGATGGCGGACCCGAGGATGGACGTCTCCGACATGGCCTTCGACGCCCGGCGCATGATCCATGGCGGCTTCGAGATGGTCGTCGACGAAGGGCCGGCGGGTCCGTTCGGCTATGTGGACGGGTTCGTCCTCGCCGTTCCGAGCGAAAACCGGGAGGGTTTCATCGCCCATTGTCTCGCGGCGGCGCCGCTGTTCCTGCGCCACGGGGCGACGCGCCATGTGGAATGCTGGGGCGTCGACGTGCCGGCGGGACAGGTGACGGACTTCCAGCGGGCGGTGGCGGCCGAACCCGGCGAAACCGTCTGTTTCTCCTGGATCGAATGGCCCGACAAGGCGGCGCGGGACGCCGGCCAGAAGGCCGTCTTCGCCGAGATGGACACGGCGATGGCGGACAATCCGATGCCGTTCGACGGCAGGCGGATGATCTATGGCGGCTTCGACGTCGTCAGCCGGGAGGCATGAGATGGAAAACCGTCACGGACGCCCGATCTGGTACGAACTCGTCACGGACGATGCCGACGGCGCCGACCGATTCTATGGCCACGTGTTCGGCTGGAGTTTCCATCGCCCGCCCGGCGGCCTCGCGCGCGACTACCGCATCGCCGAGGCGAACGGCACCGCCATTGCCGGGATGATGCAGCGCCCGGCGGACATGGACATGCCCTCGCGCTGGCACGTCTATTTCGGCGTCGACGACGTCGATCGGGCGGTGCGGGAGGCGCAGGAAGCCGGCGCCGCCGTCCAGCTTGCGCCGATGGAGATTCCCGGCGTCGGGCGTCTCGCCTTCCTCGCCGATCCGCAAGGCCAGCCCTTCTATCTGATGCGCAGCGCGAGCGAGACTCCCTCGCGCGCTTTCGTCTGCGGCGAGCCCGCCCCGCACGGCCATGCCGTCTGGAACGAGCTTTCGGCGCCGGACCCGGCCGCAGCCCTCGTCTTTTACGGCCGCCTCCTGTCGATCCGCGCCGAGGGCGCGATGCCGATGGGGGATCTGGGTGCCTATCAGTTCATCCACGCCGGACCTGACAGCATCGGCGCCCTGATGGGACCGGTTCCGGGCGGGCAGTTGGGATGGCAGATCTATTTCGCGGTGGACGACATCGACGCCGCGCTCGCCCGCCTGTCGGAGGCCGGCGGCCACGGCATCCAGGGCCCGGACCCGATCCCCGGCGGAGCGTTTTCGCTCGTCGCCGAGGACGCTCTCGGCGTCCGGTTCGGCCTCGTCGGCCCGCGCGCCAGCGCCTGACGGCGCGTCCGGGCGACTGGCCGGTCCTTTCACGTCCCGATGCGTTGACCGGTTGCGGTTGCGGTTGCGGAACGCCGGACCGGATGGCCCCTTGCGCGCGAGGCCCGGCAACGGGTTCGCCAAAACCGCCCGTGCGCGACAGGTCCGGCACAGCCGTTGCGATCCAGTCCCGGAGCCGTCGCGCATGGCGCGGACGATGAGCGAAGGCCGATGTTCCCGAAAGAAAAAAATTAATAAGCCGGAACTATGAAACTGTCCGGCTGTTGTTCCCCTACATCCGCTGAACGAGCCCGATGCTTGTTCGCGAGGGCTACTGGAATGACGCGTCATGAATACAAGAACAAGTCGCGGCCACGACGCCGAAGTACCTGCCGAAATACCCGCTGGCGGATGGAAGGACATTCTTTGGCGGATCTATGCCGAGATCGGTGACGACCGGGTGATGCTGATTGCGGCAGGCGTCACCTACTATCTTCTTCTTGCCATGGTGCCTGCCTTGTCGGCCATGGTGTCCATCTACGGTTTCATCGCCGATCCGGCGACGATCCAGGACCAGATCTCGGCGCTCTCGGGCATCGTTCCCGCTGGCGGAATGGAAATTCTCAACGACCAGCTGAATCGGCTGGCGCAGCAGGACCCGACAACGCTCGGGCTGACCTTCGCCATTTCGCTGCTACTGGCGCTGTGGAGTGCCAATGCGGGCATGAAGTCGCTCTTCGAGGCGATGAACGTCGCCTATGATGAAACCGAAGATCGCAGCTTCATCAAGCTGACCCTCGTGTCGCTGGCCTTCACGCTCGCCGCCATCGTCGGTGCGGTCCTGTTCATCGGCGTCATGATCGTCGTCCCCGTCCTCCTCGACTTCGTCGGGCTTGGACAGGCGGTCGAATGGCTGGTTCGCATCGGCAGCTTCGTCGCGATCGCCCTCCTGATCTCGCTGGGCGTTGCGGCACTCTACCGTTGGGGTCCGTCGCGGGCCAATGCGCGCTGGACATGGATCAGCCCCGGCGTGGCGCTCACGCTCGTTCTGACGCTCGTCGTCTCGATGTTGTTCTCCTGGTACGCGGCGAACTTCGGATCCTACAACGCGACCTATGGCTCGCTCGGTGCGCTCATCGGCTTCATGACCTGGATCTGGCTTTCCACGACGGTCCTGATCATCGGCGGCGAACTGAACGCGGAGATGGAGCACCAGACCGCCCGCGACACCACGACCGGACGGTCGCAACCTCTGGGAACGCGCGGCGCGGTGATGGCCGACCGGGTGGCCGGCGAGCCGGGTGCGGGAACCGGCCGTCGTTCCGGCGACGACAAGGGAAAGTCCCACCGGGATTCGAGACGTTCGCCGCACGGTGATGGTGAGCGCCCTCGCCGCGTCTCGCTCGGAACCCTGGCATTCGCCGTTCCGGCGACCCTGATCCTTGCTGCCATGCAGCGCCGGTCCGGGACGCATTGATCGAACTCTCGTGCTCTTCGCGGCCCGTGCCGCGTGTCGAGAGCCAAGCTTTCCGTCGACCTTCGTCGTCGGCGGCCCTGCAACCAACAAGAAGAAGAGAAGGCAACGCCCATGCGAAGCATCATCTACCTCATCGGACTCATCGTCGTCGTGCTGGTGGTCCTGTCGCTCCTCGGTATCAGCTGAAAGAACATATCATGATTAACGATCCAACCCAGACGCCCGGATCGACGGGCACGACGCAATCCAACGACGATGTCGACCGGGTCCGCGAGCGCAGCGCCCGCGAGATGCATTCGGCCAAGGAAGAGGCCAGGGAACTGGGCGACAAAACCCGGGCAGCAGCAGCCGATCTTGGCGAAAAGGCCAAGGAGCAGGCGCGCTCCCAGGGAGAAAAAGGCAAGGAAACCGTGGCCGGTGGCCTCGATGACTTCGCCGCCGCCGTCCGCAAGGCCTCGGACGAACTCGGGGACCGCGACCAGTCGATGGCCTCGCAGCTCGTGCGTGAAGTCGCAGGCGGGCTGGAACATGCCTCCAAGACCATCCACGGCAAGGACGTCGGCGAGCTGACGCAGTCGGTCGCACGGTTCGCGCGGGAGCGTCCGGCGACCTTCCTCGTGGGCGCAGCGCTCGCCGGGCTTGCCCTCGGCCGTTTCGCCCGCTCCTCCGGCGAGCACAGCGAAGCCGACTATGCCGATGGCGGCTCCTCCATGCGCGATTATCGCGATCGTCGCGACGACGACCGCCCGGACTATGCGCCGGCCCGTCCGGTTCCGACCGGTGGACCTGCAGGTGCTCGATCCACGATCGATCCGGCCACGCGATCCGGTGGGTTCGAAACAGGCAATCCTGCGGCCTCGAACGTTGGTGAACCGGGTGCGCGCCCGCTGGGCACTGCTCCGGCTTCGCCGACCGACCCGCGCGGCGAGCCGACGCTCGTCCCCAAACCGCGGCCGGCCGATCCGACGGCCACACCGAGCACGCGGCCGGCGACCCCGGGCACCCTTGGCACTTCAGGCATAGGCGGAAACCATGACCACTAATCCCAACGAACCCAAATCGCTTCCCGACCTCGTCATCCATGCCCTTCGCGAAACCAGCGAACTCGTGCAGACGGAGACGCGGCTGATCCGGGCGGAGCTGTCCGACAAGGTCACGCAGGTGCAGGCGGCCGGCGGCGCACTCGCGGCCGGCGGCATCTGCCTCCTGGTGGCGCTGATCACCCTGACGGGAGCCCTCGTGGCGGCGATCGCGGAGATCGGCGAACCCAATATCGGAGCCGGCTGGGCCGCGCTCATCGTCGGTGTCGCGCTGGCCATTCTCGGAGCCGTGCTCCTGATGAAGGGCAAGAAGGAACTTGAACCCGGCAAACTCATGCCGAACCGAACCGCGGACCAGCTGAACAAGGACGTTCGCCTCGCCAAGGAGCAAACCCGATGAGCACCGATACCGATCGTCTGGAAAAAGAAGCCGAATCCCACCGCTCCAACCTCGACTCGACGTTCGACGCGATCCGCGACCGGCTGTCGGTCGGGCAGATCGTGGACGAATTTTCGGGCTATTTGAAAGAGGGCCAGGGCGCCGACACGGTCAAGAACCTCGGGCGCCAGGTGCGCGACAATCCGCTCGCGCTCGGCCTCGTCGGAGCCGGCCTTGCCTGGCTGTTCCTCGGCGACGGTGCGCGGGCCAAGGGCCACGCGGCATCCGACCGCCTCGGCCGCTGGCGCGAGGACCGGGCCTATGACCGGTTCGAAGAGGCGTTTCCGGCCGACGATCGTTCCGGTTCGCCGCGCACCGGGGCCGGCCGGGCGATGAACGATCCGGTCCTTCGCTCCGGCACCGGCACCGCCGGAACGACAAGTTCGGGTCCGGGCATGGGCGAACGCGCCTCGTCGGCCGCAAGCTCGGTCAAGGGAGCGGCCTCGAGCGCCGCATCGGGAACGTCGGACGCCTTCGCACGCGCCGGGCGCTCCGCGTCGGGCGCCGCATCGTCGATCGGCGGATCGGCACGGCGCGGACTGCACGATACGACCGATGCCGTTTCCCATGCCGGATCTTCGGCCTATGACAGCGCGGGACGCGCCGGCCGGGGCATCTATCGCGCCGGCTCGCGGGCGGGCCGGAACCTTGCCGACATGATCCAGGACGAACCCCTGGTGTTCGGCGCCGTAGCGCTTGCCGTGGGTGCCGCCGTCGGTGCCATGCTGCCGGCCACGCGCCGGGAAGACGAATGGATGGGCGAGACGCGCGACCATCTGCGCGACGAGGCCTACGCCAAGGGCGAGGACACGTTGCACCGCGCCGAGGACGTCGCACAGAAAGCCTATGCGTCGGCCAGCGAGACCGCCGAGGAGAAGGGTCTGAAGCCCGATCCGAAGGACGGGTCGTCGGAAACGGTCGCTCACAAGGTCGGCGACGTCGTTCGCTCCGCCGCCGACACCACCAGGGACGAAGCCAAGAAAGACGGCCTCGTCTGAGATCAACGGCCTCGCGCGGCACGATCGCGCGGGGCTCTTTTCCTTCGCCGACCCATTCACCACGCATGGGCGGGAGACATCCGTGATCCGTGGCGGGCCACGTGTTGCCGCACCGGGAGGAACCCGGGCGGAGCGCTGGAATGCCAATTCGCGCGACCCGTCGCAATCTGAACCTTCTGCAAAGGACGATCCGACATGAAAGCGCTCTGCTGGCACGGCACCAACGATATTCGCTGCGATACCGTGGACGATCCGAAGATCGAGGATTCCCGAGACGTTATCATCAAGGTGACGAGCTGCGCCATCTGCGGCTCGGATCTCCATCTGATGGATGGGTTGATGCCCACCATGGAGAGTGGCGACGTTCTGGGCCACGAATTCATGGGCGAGGTGGTCGAGACCGGCTCGGCCGACCACAAGTTCAAGAAGGGCGACCGGATCGTCGTTCCCTTCAACATCAATTGCGGCGAATGCCGCATGTGCAAGCTCGGCCTTTATTCCTGCTGCCAGCGCTCGAACCGCAATGCGCCGATCGCGGCGGCCCAGTTCGGCTTCACGATCGCCGGTCTTTTCGGCTACTCCCACATGCTCGGCGGCTATGCCGGCGGCCAGGCGGAATATGTCCGCGTGCCGATGGCCGACTTCGCCCCGATCAAGGTGCCGGAGGGCATGTCCGACGATGACGTCCTGTTCCTCACCGATATTTTCCCGACCGGATATCAGGGCGCCGAACAGTGCGACATCAAGGGCGGCGAATCCATCGCCGTCTGGGGTTGCGGACCGGTGGGCTACTTCGCCATCCAGTCGGCGAGGATCCTGGGTGCCGAGCGCATCATCGCCATCGAGACGGTCCCCGAGCGGATCGCCCTCGCCCGCAAGGCCGGCGCGACGCACATCATCGATTTCGAGAAGGAAGACGTGTTCGAGCGCATCGTCGAGATCACCCATGGCGAGGGCGCCGATGCGGTCATCGACTGCGTCGGAATGGAAGCCAGCGCCGGTCACGGCCAGGGCGGGCTGATGGCCACGATCAAGGAGAAGGTCGCACCGGCCGAGCGCGGCTTCGTGCTCGATCAGGCCATCAAGGCCGTGCGTCCAGGCGGCGTCGTTTCGATTCCCGGCGTCTACGGCGGACCGCTCATGATCAATATGGGCCAGATCGTCCAGAAGAGCCTGACCCTGCGCAGCGGCCAGACCCATGTGAAACGCTATCTGGAGCCGCTGACCGAGTTGATCCGCGCCGGGAAGGTGGACATGACCTCCCTGATCAGTCACCGCAGCCACGACCTGACCGAGGGCCCCGATCTGTACAAGACGTTCAAGGAAAAGTCCGACGGGTGCACGAAGGTCGTCTTCAATCTCTAGACGAAACCGGCTCGGCGAGTGCCTCGGCCTGACCATCGGGATCGATGTTCGCGAAGGCCGAGGCGTGAAACCGGACAGTCAGCTGGCGCATCGCGCGTTCCAACGGAGGAACGATGCGCCGGCCTCGAAAGAGGCTAGCGGGCTACAAACGCCCTGACCGATTTCAATCCCGCGACCAGTCGGCTCGTCTCGCCGGTTCCCTGTGGATCGGGCCGGTAGAGGCGGGGAAAAAGGCGGCGCATCGCTCGCGCGATGCGCTTCTTGTGCCAGGCATGGTGCGTCGTCCGCGCGTTCAGCAATCTCGGATTGATGACGATCCGGCAGCCTCTTGCGGCCAGCGCGGCGTGGAACGGAACATGCTCGCAGACGAGGGCGCCCGTCTCGTCCCATGCCGCGTAGCGTGCACCGGACAAGATCGCCGCCCGGTAGATGGCAAGCCCTCCGAAGGCGGAGACGACAGGGATCATCGGCGCGTCCGGATCGAGCCGCACCATGCGGGCATGGACGGCCAGTTCCAAAGCCTGACGCGGCCCCATGACCGGTATCAGGGCGTCGTAGCTTGCCCAGCAATCGTCCGGCGACCAGATCGGATGGCGCAGCGCCCACACATCGTAATAGAAATCGTCTTGGTTCGCGGTGCAGACATCCCAGGGTGTCTGGCTGGAAAAGCACGTTGCGACCGAGGCCGGATCGAGCGCACCGTTCACGCCGTCGAGATCGGCGACGACGACATAGCCCGATGCATCGAAGCCCGCACACGATTCGAGCGCTTCGAGATAGGCGTTGCGGCAATGGGCGATGCGCTCCGTGCGTCGCGGAAGACGTTTCGACAGGGCGCCCAGCGAAATCGCGCGGAAATTCGGAATATCGCGCTCCAGCGCGGCGAGAGACGCGGGCGTATCGTCCGTCGAGTCGCTTTCGACGACGATGAAGTGCAGCGACCGCGCCGCGCCGAAGGCCGTTCGCAGGATCTCGATATTGCGGCGCAGGCGCCGCCCGCCATTGCGCACGAGGCCGGCGATCACGAGGTCGCTATCCTCCAGGGGCGCATTCGCGCGCCCCGCGGGCTCGAACCACACGGTGTCCACCGCCGTCAATCCGTGGAGAGCGTTTCGATGCCCGACGGACGATGGTCCTTGTAGTAGTCGTGATCCGAATGCACCTGCGGCGGCATCTGGGCCATGGGCGCCATTTCGCGCAGTCTGCGCCCGGTCGACAGCGCGGCGGGATGGTCGTCGGTCTCGTGACCATCGGCGTAATCGCCATGATCGGCCTCGTCCATCGGAGCCTTGCCGTCGCCATGGGCCGCCAGATGCCCGGCACCGATCTTCTGCATCGCCCACACCGCAGCCTGCGTCCGGTTCTGGACCTTGATCTTGCGCAGGATCGCCTTCAGGTGAACCTTGACCGTCGCATCGGTGATGCCGCACTGGCGCGCGATCATCTTGTTCGACAGGCCGTCGACGAGGCAGAGGAGAATTTCGGTCTCGCGACCCGACAGCGTGTCGCGCCGCTCGGACAGCTCCTTCGCCGAGGCGTCGATCCACGGATGGGTGCCGGCCCGCTCGAAGCCCGAACCGCCCTTCCGGTCGCCGGCGCGGGGCATGACGGGGCCCGGCCTGCCTGCCGCGACCGCATCGTGCCGCGGCCTGGCCCTTTGTGTTTCGAGCGGCAACGGCTGAGCCGCGGCCGATACCCGTCGTTCCTCGAGGACGGCGCGCGCCGGAACGCCCGGGGTGCTCGAGAACACGTGCTCGCCGAGCATGATCAGTTCGATGCTCCGCATCAGGACATGTCGGGAGATGCACTTGGAAAGCAGGCCGTCGGCCCCAAGCCGCTCGGCCCGTTCCCGTGCCGCACTGTCGTAATCCTGCAGCAGGAGAACGATGCGCGATCGCGGATAGGTTCGGCGCAGCATGGAAAGCGCATCGGACAATTCGGGCGACAGACGCTCTTCGCACAGGAGAATGAGCAGATTCTCGGAATCATCCCCCCGCGCCAGACGGATCTCGTCGGGATGGGATACGCACAGCAAGACGTCGAAATTCTCTTCCTGTAGAAGCAACAACAGCCCGTCTCTGAACAGAAATTGGCTGTTGCACAAGACAGCCTTTGATGAAGCCGGCATGGATGACACTCCTTACCTTATGCATCCTGATCGATTTTTCTCAGTCAACTCGATGGCCGATCCAACCATCCTTGCATACTTTGAAGATGGCTCCCGCAAAGTGTTGCAGAATGGAACAACGCCAAAGACATCTCTCAACTTTTATCAATAATCATATTATGTTAACTAGCGTACGAATGTCCTTGATTTGAGTCAATGAATTTGTCGTAAACCCCCTCGATTGGCGCATTTTGGGCCGAAAAATGCTTAATCCCGACGAATGTCGAGAACAGGGACAGACCGTTGCGGCATGCTGTTGCCGCACCTTTTGCGGATCTTGTTGTTATAAAGAGTAGCGATCTGCTTTGCTGATGCGCTTTTTCACTCTGCTTTGCTCGCCTGGGTCGCATATTCCCTTGATGGATGCTCTCGTCGCGATGGCTACCCGATCGGTCTGTCGGTTCGTCGCGCCATCCTGGTGATGAGGTTCGCCGGAAATCGACACGACCGCCATATCCGAGCGTCGACCTTGCGCCCGTGTCGCTTCCGGCACGGCCCTCATCGGCGTCTCACCCGCCGCGCGGGCCGCCGCCGGACCGGTCGCCTCGTACATGATGCACGATCGCAAGCGTCAGGAAGCGCGGCACGATGTTCAGATAGCGACGCCCCAGCCGGCGGGGTTCCCGGCACAGGCGATAGGCCCACTCCAACCCGCTGCGCTGTAGGATTTGCGGCGCCTGGACCTGTCGGCCCGACAGGAAGTCGAAGGCCGCGCCCACTCCGATCAGGACGGGCGCCTCCAGCCTGTCGCGATATGCGTTCATCCAGCGCTCCTGCTTGGGCGTGCCGAGGCCGACCCAGACGATGTCGGGTGCGGCGCGATTGATCGCCTCGACCATGGCCTGCGCCTCGGCTTCGCGGAGCGGGCGGAACGGCGGCTCGTAGGTGCCGACGACGTTCAGCCCCGGGGTCTCGCGGATCAGAGCGAGGCGGAGATCTGCGGCGACGCCGGCCCCTCCCCCATAGAAGAAATGTCTCAGATGATTGTGCCCCGCGCGCGCGCAGAGCGCGCGCATGAGGGACGGGCCGTAGACGCGGCTGACATGGGCAAGGCCGTTGCGGCGCGCCCACCAGACCAGCGGCATGCCGTCCGGCGTCACCATTCCGGCGCGACGATGGATCGAAAGAAGCGCCTCGTCGTCGCGGCATTCGATCACCCCGTGAACGCCGGTGACGCAGACGAAGGTCTTCACCCGGTGGCGCACGAACGCCTCGACGATGCGGACGCCGTCCGCAGGGCCGATGGCACTCACGGGCACGCCGAGAACGTCGAAGCGATCGTGCTGCCAGGCGGCCGGCGCCGCCCCGTCGGCCCAGGCGACGCCCGGCCTCGTCCTGCCGTCGTCCAGTCCGGAAAGATGGTCTGAATCCTTCATCGAGGCGGCCTTTCGCGAATGTCGCACCGGCGAACCTTAGGCCAGGTGCCGGCCGCTTGGCCGAAGACATCGGAGTTAGACAAGGAGGATGAGGACCGATCCCACCGATGCCCCGCAAAGCCCGCCGATTGCCCATGCTAGCCTCGGTCCGACGACGCCCGTTCGGTCCGCCTATCGGCTCGCGGCGGACGTTTTCTTTCTGGTGCGGGCGCAGGCTCCGCGTCCATTCGAGCTGCGAGAGGCGGAAATGATCGTCGATAAGATGTTCGCGAATGCGGGCGGTGCCCGCCGGCCCGGCGTCCGACCTCCGGATCGGGCGGAACGGGCGGCGGTGCCGGAACGGGCTTTGCCGCAGGCGCGCCCGACGCCCCGTCCCGTGCCAGGCCGGCGCCGGCTTTTCAACCTTTCGGGGCTGGCCGCACTGGCCATGCCGCTCCTCGCCCTGCCGCTTCCGGCGTCGATGGCGATGGTCGCGGCAGGTCCGGCAAGCGCATTCGCCCAGACCCTTGCGGCGACCGAGGAGCGCGGCGCCGGCTCTTCGGCGGATCCCGAGACGCGCAGCATCGCCGATCGCTCGCAGCTTGCGCCCGGCGACCGGCTGACGATCTCGGTCTTCGACCAGCCCGATCTGTCCGGCCCGTTCTTCGTCGATGCCGATGGCAGCATCAACTTCCCGCTTCTGGGGCAGCTTCCCGTTGCGGGCATGACCACGCAGGCCGTCCAGGCGACGCTCGCCGAACGGCTGAGCGGCGGCTTCCTGCAGGATCCGACCGTGATCGTGCGCCTGACCGAACTGCGCGCCGTCACCGTCGTCGGCGCCGTTCGAACGCCCGGGCGCTACGCCTTTCTCGAAGGCATGACGGTGTCGGCGGCGATCGCGCTCGCCGGTGGCCCGAGCCTTCTCAATCTGGAAGAGACGCAGGCCCGCGCCGACTTTCTCACCGCCAAGGAGCGCCTGAAGCTTCTTGAAGTCGGCTATATCGGCCAGCTGGCCCGGCGCGCCCGCCTCGAGGCGTCCCTCGGCGGCGGTGCGATCGAGCCGCCGCAGGTCAGCGAGGCCGACCGGGCATTGCTGGCCTCGTTCCTCGCCGTCGAGGAGAAGGTCCTCGCCTCCAGCATCGAAGCGCGCGGGCGCCAGCGCGCCGTCCTCGACGAACAGGTCAAGCAGGTCGAGGCCGATATTGGCGTCTTCAGCCAACAGATCGCCCTCGAGACCGAGCAGATCGAGCTTCTCGACAGACAGCTCGCCGATGCCAACCGGCTTCTCGCAAACGGCCTGACCCGCAAGGCGAACGTCATCGAATTCGAACGCGAGCGCTCGCGAAGCCGGGCCAATCTCGCGCAGCTTTCCGGCAGTCTCGGACGCGCGCGCTCGCTCCAGATCGAGGCGCAGTTTCGCCTGGAACAGCTGGAAACCACGGCGCGGAACGAGGATCTCACCGCCTTCCAGGCGGTCAATCAGCAGATCGCGGAGGCCGAGGCGACGCTGTCCATCGCCGGCGAGATCAGCGAAGTACGCGCACTGCGCGCCGCGCAGTTGCCACCGGACGTCAAGGGCCCGCCATCCGTGCGCCTGACGCGGTTCCGGGACGGGTCGTTCGAGGTCGAGACGGCCGGTCTCTCGGACCCGGTCTGGCCGGGCGACATCATTCAGGTCGGCAGCGATGCCAGCGCCATGACGGCCCGGCCGCTGCCTGCGGCAGGCGCGCCGGACGAAGGCGCACCGACATCCGCCGATCTTGCGAACAACGCGCCGGATCGGCCTTGAGGGAGAAATGCCGCCATGGCGCAAGGCATCGCAGCGTCCGTGATGGCGCTTCTTTCGCTCGTCGCGGACTGCGACACCCCGCCCGGAGAGAGCGACGAGACCGTGCTCTCGCAGCTTCGTCCGGACCGCGCAGCGCCCGGTCCCCGCTCGCGCCCCTGCCCGCGCAACGCCACCGCGATCGCGCCGGGCGAGGCGATCCAGCCGCTCGTCGATCGCGCAGAGCCGGGCGCCGCCTTCTGTCTCCAGGCGGGCGTCCATCGGGGCCAGATCGTGGCGCCGAAGAGCGGACAGCAGTTCGTCGGCGCGCCGGGCGCGGTGATGCGCGGTTCGATCCTCGTCGGCGCGTTCGAAGCTTCGGGGCCCTATTTTTCCGCGCCCGCGCCGTTTCCGCGCATCGACCCGCGCGGCACCTGCCTTGCGGCCCGCCCGGCCTGTGACCGCACCGGCAGCGTCTTCGTCGACGGCAGGCCGCTCGGCGAAGTCGCGACCCTCGACGAATTGAGCGGGGAGGCGAACCGCTTCTTCTTCGACCGGGATGCGAACCGCATCGTGCTGGCGTCCGATCCGCGCGGCCGCACGATCGAGGCGAGCGCGGCCGCCTTCGCCTTTCTCGCCAATGGCGCAAGCGACGTCCTCGTCGCCGATCTCGTCATCGAGCATTATGCCAACCCCGCCCAGCGCGGCGCCGTCTACGACGACACCGATCGGGCCGCGCGCGGCTGGACCATCGCCCACAACGATATCAGGCTGAACAGCGGGCTCGGCGTCCTGGGCGGCCCCCGATCGACCATCGTCGGCAACCGGATCACCGACAACGGCCAGCTCGGGGTCGCGTTTTCGAGCCCCGGGGTGACGGTTCTCGACAACCTCGTCGCCGGCAACAATCGCGAGGGGTTCGATCCGGCGTGGGAGGCGGGCGGCCTCAAGGGCGCGTCGGCCGAGAACGCCGTCATCGCCGGCAATCTGGTGATCGACAATCGCGGCCCCGGCCTCTGGTGCGATATCGAGTGCCGGGGCACGCGCTACAGCCGCAATGTCGCCGCCTTCAACGAAGGGCCGGGCATTTTCCACGAGATCAGCGGCGCCGCCCTGATCGAGGCCAACGTCTTGCGCTGCAACGGCATGGCGGCGTCCTGGTTCTGGGGCGCGGGCATCCTTCTCGCCTCGACGCAAGGCGTCTCGGTCACCGGCAATCTCGTCGTCGTGCCCGCCGACGGCTCGGGCATCGCGATCATCGACCAGGGGCGACCCGACGCGGTCGGCGGCCTCTACCAGGCGGCCGGAAATCAGGTCACGGACAATCTCATTTCCTTCGAAGGCGCGTTCGGCCGCATGGGCGCGGCGAGCGACGTCGATGCGGGAAGTCCGAACGAGGGCAGGCTGGAGGCCGGGCACAACCGCTTCGACGCCAACACCTATCACGTGCCGGCAGGCTTCGAAGGCGCGTTCGCCTGGGGGGCCGACGAAGCGCCGCTGACGCGCCTGCCCGTCGCCGGCCACGAGACCCATGGCTCGATGGTCGTGCGCGTCGATCGATGAAGCACAGAGGGCCGATCGCGCCGGCCGGTCCCCGTCGCGCGAACCCGCCCGGCGATCGAAAGGCCGCCAGGCGCGCGATCTTCGACCGGATGCAGATCGCGCGATGCGAGCGAAACGCTCAGCCGTTCCGGACCATCGAAAGCTGCCCGATCCTGTCGCGCACGGGCCCAGGAAGCGCCAGGAAGCACCGCACGAGAAAGGGGCGGACCCTGCCGAGATAAGCGAGCGCGAGGCGCCCCAGCGGCGTGATCGCAAAGGCATAGTCGAAGATCGCCACCGTTCCGTTCGCCCATTCCGCCTTGTGCGCCGCGTCCGGCGGCATGAAGTCGAACAGGGTGATATCGGCCGCTTCGCTCTGGAAGATGTGGAGGAGGAGCAGGCGGCCCGGCGAATGGGTGGAGAACCGCTCGTCATAGGTCTGGACCATCGAGATATAGCGCCCCCGGTGCAGGATGCCGAATTCGCTCGCGCACAGCTCGCCGCCGACGAGGAGGCGGAACATCCTGAACCCGCCATCTTCGGCGAGCGAGAGAAGCACCGCCGCATTGGCGGGATGAAGATAGCCGGCGCTGATCGTATCGCGCGCCTTCAGCCATTTCGCCTTGAGCGCAAGGCTCGCCTTCAGGGCCGGGACCTGGGCGGCACCCTCGACGCTTTCGTAGGTCAGCGCGCCGTGCTCGGCCAGACGCCGCTCATGGCGCCTGAGGGCGTTCAGCGACTTGCCGCTCCTCAGCGGCGGGCGCGCCTCGCCGGGCGCGGCGGACGGAAGGCGGAGACAGGGCGCTTCGTCGCGCGGCTTGATCCGCAGGGAGAGGTGCGCGGGAAAGCGATGCCGGGCAAGGGCGGAATCGGCGCGCACCCCCTTCAGGAGGACGGCGTCGATGCCGGGCATTGCCGAAATCGCCTGGACCGCAAGCTGGAGCGCCGCGTCGACATTCGTCGCCGGATCGATCAGCACGTCGGCATATTGGGTGGCCGGCGCTCCGAGCGGTCGCAGGATGCGGGCCGGCCCCACATGCCACAGGACGAGGGGCCAGACGAGAACCAGACGTCCCGCCTCGCGCACCGTCACGATGCGCGCCGCCTCGCGAACGCCGGAGGCCCGGCACCCGGCAAGCCAGCTTCGGCACCAGCGCTCGCTCTGATAAAATGTGAGCCCGCAGCCTTCGCTCGAAAGCTGCCTCCATTCGTCGGCGATGAGGCAGGGATCCTCGACCACCGCGCTCGTCAGGGCGCAGGACCGGATCGCCTTGTGCAGGCGTGGACGCGTGCCGTCCGCAAGGACCCCGTCCTCGTCCGCGATGAACCAATTCGACTGGACGTCCATGGTGCGAAAAAACTCCCCGGTGCTGCGATGAGTCCTTCACTGTCCTGCAGCGGTGCCTGCGTCCAATCTGGCATTTCCGTGGCACTCGCAGGTGCGCTATTCGGGATTAACCCCCTGTGTTTCGGACGCCGGCCGTCCGGTTCTGCAGGCGTCCGCCGCCTTTTCCGCCCGGCCGGTTCACGGAGCCCGCCCCATCGCGGCGCAGGCGGTCCCGCAGCTGGTCAGTCGGGCTACCTCTCATCATCGGATGAATTCCCGCGCCCGCTGATGATGATGGCGGAAAGGCGCGAAACCGTGCGCGTTCTTCGATCTCAACCATGATGAAGGTCAGCCCGTGACGCGAGCAAAGCCGAACCGGACGCCCCCGCCGACGTCCCCGCTCGTTCTCGCGCCGCGCCCCGGACCTTCGGGAGACCCGGCATGAGCGTCCCACGCCTGACGAATGCTTCGCGAACCGTCCCGCTGGAGCGGGACCTGCGCCGAAGCTACGATCTGTCCCTGCTCAAGCTCCTGCGCACGCTCTATCGCCGGCGCCTGATGTTCGTCTCCATCCTCGCCGGCGTCCTGGCCCTTGCGATCCTCGCCGGCCTCATCCTGCCCAAGCGCTATACGGCCAGTGCCCTCATCCAGCTCGGCTTCGGCGAGACCGCCCCGGAGAGCGTTCCGGGCGCGGGCGCCGGCGGACCCTCGATCGCGCTCGACGCCGCGGCGCTGGTCAAGGGCGAGACCGAGATCCTCGCCTCGCGGGCGATCGCCCGCCGGGTGCTGGACGCCAACGCGGTCGCCAACATGTTCGCGAGATCGCGATCCAGGCTCGGCCAGGATCCGGTTGTCGCCCTCGAAAAGCCGCTCGAAGTGCTCAACGACGGCAAATCCTATCTGATCACCGTGCGCTACGAGGCGGGCGACCCGGAGGTCGCGGCCACCATCGCCAACGCGTTCGCCGATGCCTATCTCGCCAATCGCGCCGACGAAGGCGTCACCGCCTCGCGCACGCGAAGTCTGTGGCTCGCCGACCAGGTGGCCGAGGCCGAGCGCACCACCGAGGAAGCGGGCCGGACGCTGCAGGCCTTCGCCGAGACGTCGGGCATCGTCGTCTCGACGGCCGGCAGCCCGTCGGCGGCCGACCAACAGATGCGCGCCCTTCTGGAACAATTGTCGGCAAGGCAGGCGAGCCTGCGCGACAAGCAGCTGCGCCTCGACCGGCTTGCCGAAGCCGCGGCGGCCGGCAGGATGCCGCTGCTTGCCGATCTCGAAGGCGCCGAAAGCGCGCGGCGGGCCGTCGACGCCGAGATGACGGCGGCGCGCGATCTCGCCTCGCTCGGGGCGACGCTCGGAACCCTCCACCCCCGCTACCGGCAGGCCCGTTCGGCGCTCGACGCGCTGGAGGCGCGCCGGAACGAGACGGTGAAGCAGGCGGTCGCGCTGGCGCGCACCGATCTGTCCAGCGCGCGCCGGGACGAGACCGCGCTTCTCGGCGAAGTGGCGAAGATGCAGCGCCGCGTCGTCACCGACAGCACGGACCTGCAGCGGGCGCTCGCGCTCCAGGCATCCTGGCAGACCGCGATCACCGAGCGGGATCTGTTGCGCGCGAGCCTGCGGCAGGCCCAGGCGATCGGCGACTTCAAGCCCGTCGCCGCTACTCTCGTCAGCCCGGCCGAACCGATGGCCGAACCGGTGTCGCTCCGCCTGTTGAGCGCGGGCGTCATCGGCGTCTTCGGCGGCGTCTTCGTCGCCCTCGGCTCGATCTTTCTCCTGGAAAGCCGCGACGCGGGCTATGCGGAAGTCGGACCTGCGCAAGACGGTCTCGGCCTGCCCTGCGTCGGTGTCATTCCCGCCCTGAGCAAGACGAAGAAGCAGGCGGGCCACTCGGCAAGGGTGCGCAACGCGGCCCTCCAGACCATGGTCGCCCGCCTTGGGCTTACCGAACAGGTCGGCGACAAGCGGATCGTCGTCGTCGGCTCCGCCCTTGCCGGCGAGGGCAAGACGGCGCTGATCCACGACATGGCCGCCATCATCGCCGACGCCGGTCGCCGGGTCGTGGTGGTGGAATCCTCGCCGAAGGACGAGCGCGCCGCGCTCAGCACCCGGTGGCGGTCCTGGAACGGCGAGATGTCCCGCGGTCTCAGGGTCACGGCGGTCGCGGAACGCTCGAAGGGCGGCCACCTCGCCATGCACGCCTACCAACGCCAGCTGGACGACCAGACGCCGGTCTTCGAGGGTCAGGACCAGTTCATCGCCTGGCTGAACGGCTGTGTCGACCAGTTCGATCTCGTCCTCGTCGAAGCCCCCGCCCTTCTTCTCGACGGCCGCGCGATGGTGCTGGCGCGCGTCGCCGATCTCTTCATCCTCTCCGTCGCCTGGCGAAGCACGACGCGGGCCTCGCTCGGGACCGCCGTCGAACAGCTGGCCGCCATGGCACATCCTCCCCGCGCCATCGCCTTCGCCTTCACCGAGGTCGAGACGAAGAGCCACGACGCCTACGGGCCGGCCGATACGCTCTATTTCCAGAACCGCCATCTGCGTCCCGCGCGCGCCGCCATCGCCCATGGCGCGGAGGCCGGGGCCGCCTGATGTCCGACCTCGTCGATGCCACACGCCCCGCCGCATACGGAACGCAGCCGGTGCGCGTTCGACGGGGCGACGCGGCCATCCGTTGGCACGACTGGTATTTCGCGACCCTGCTTCTGGCGGTCGCGGGCTATGCGATCTTCGGCAAGGGCTTTGCCTATGCGGGGCTGCCGCCGATCTTTCCCGCCGAAGTGCTTCTCGCCCTCGGTCTCCTGACGTTCGTATGGCCGCGCCCGTCCGGGGCGATCCTGTCGAGCCCGGCGCTGGTTCTCGTGCTGGCCGGCATCGCCTGGACCCTCATCCGCACCGTTCCCTATATCGGCCAGTACGGCATCGATGCCATGCGGGACGCGGTGATCCTCGTCTACGGGCTCTTCGCGATCGTCGTCGCCAATCTCATCCTCGAGCGGCCCGAGCGCATCCGCGACGCGCTCGGCTGGGCGACGATCTTCTTCTCGATCAATGCGCTCGTCGTCATCCCCATCTATCTGCTGCAGACGGTGCTCGGCGAGAGCATGCCGAGATGGCCGGTGTCGCTCACGCCCATCCTGCAGGTGCGCGGCGGCGAGGTGGCGGTGCACCTGTGCGCGACCGCCGTGTTCGCACTGCTCGCCTTCAAGCGCTCGTCCGTCCTGTGGACCATCGTTCTTGTCGTCGACATCGCCTTCGTCGCCTCGCTCAGCCGCGGCGGCCTGGTGTCGATCGCCATTCCGCTGGCGCTCGCCATCGTCCTGTCCGGCCGGATCAGGCCGTTCCTCCTGGCGGGCGCCGTCATCGCGCCCCTCCTCGCCCTCTTCTATGTCGGCGGGCTGCAGATCCAGCTTCCGGGGATCCAGCGCACCATCGATGTCGGCCAGATCGTCGACAATGTGGTCAGCATCGCCGGCTCGTCCGGCGACAAGGGGCTCGACGATACGAAGGAATGGCGGATCGGCTGGTGGCAGCAGATCGTCGACTACACCCTTTTCGGCGAATATTTCTGGACCGGAAAGGGCTTCGGGATCAATCTGGCGTTCGACGACGGGTACGCAGCGCCCTCGCTCGAGGGCCAGCCGCTGCGAAGTCCCCACAACGGCAACATGACGATCCTGGCGCGCGCCGGCGTTCCCGGCATGGTGCTGTGGATCGCCATCCTCGCCACCTGGTTCTCGACCCTGCTGTGGCATGTGGCCAAGGCACGGCTCGCCGGCGACCGGGACTGGTCCAACCTCTTCATCTTCCTCACCTGCTACCTCCTCGCCGCCTTCATCAATGCCAGCTTCGACGTGGCGCTCGAGGGGCCGATGATCGGCGTCGTCTTCTGGGTCGTGTTCGGCGCCGGGATCGGCAGCGTCATGGTCTATACGCGCCTGGAGACCCGATGATGGCCCGCGACGATCGACCCGCCATGGCTTCGAGACGGCTCGACAGGCTGCGTCTGCCCGTTCCGCGTGCCACCTGGACGCTGATCGACCAGGCGATCCTGAGCATCGGCACCTTTCTCCTCGGCATCGTCCTCGCCCGCCACATCTCGCTCGATGCCTACGGGCACTACGCCCTGTTCCTGGGCGTTCTCGGCCTGATGAACGCGGGCACCGGGTCGCTCATCTTCTATCCGATGACGGTGCACGCGACCGTCATGGGCGCGCGCGAGCGCGCCGGGCTGGTCCTTTCGACGCTGTTGCTGACGCTGGTGTTCTGCGCGGGGCTCGCGGTCCTTCTGGGGCTCGTGATCTGGCGCTTCGTCGATCCGGCGCTGCTTGTGCCCGCCACGTGCGTGTTCTTCGCCGGCCAGCTCCAGGAGGCGACGCGGCGCGGCCTCCTGTCGGCCTTTCGCCACCGCGACGCGATCGTCGGCGACGCGATCAGCTTTCTCGGACAGTTGGCGGTGCTGTTCGCCCTGATGCAGGTGACGCCGCTCGATCTCGCCATGGCGCTCTACGCGATCTCCTTCACCTCGCTCCTCGGCGCTTGCGTGCAGGTGGCGCAGCTCGGCCTTGCCGGGGCGACGCCCGCCCCCATCGCGCGGACCCTGCGGGACTTCTGGTCGCTCGGGCGCTGGTCGCTCGGCTCCAACATTCTTCTCGTCGCGCGGGGAGCCGTCCTGCCCTGGCTTCTGGCGGCGCTCTCGGGGCCGGCCGCGGCCGGCGTGTTCCAGCTGGTCATGAACATCGTCAACGTCATGAACCCGGTCACCATCGGCCTGTCGAACGTCATCCCGCAGGCCGCGGCCCGCGCGAAGGCCGAGGGGACGGGGTCCGCGCTGCGGCAGGCCTGGCCCTACATGGCGGCCGGCCTGCCGATCGTCGGCCTGATGACCCTCCTGATCATCGCCGTCCCCGATCTCATCGCCCATCTCGTCTATGGCGAAGCCATTCCCGATCCCCAGGCGGTGGCGGCCCTGCGCATCATGGCGATCGCCGGCCTGTTCGGATATGTGGCGGCGGCAAGCTGCGCCTATCTCTACGGAACGGGCGATGGAAGGACCGCGATGATCGGCGACGTCGCGACGAGCCTCGCCGCCCTCGTTCCGGTCTATCCGCTCGTCCTCGCCTACGGCCTTGCGGGTGCCTGCCTTGCCGGCGCGCTCGCCATGGTGGTCCGCGCCGCGTGGATGATCGCCATCATCGCAAGACGCCTGATCGCGGAGCGGCGCGGCGCGGCCGCCGGCTGCAGCCGTGCGCCCGTCCGCAGCGAGCCGGCCGCGGAGCTGCCGGCATGACCGCCCACCCGCTCATCGCAGGCGGTGGGCGGGCGCCTCCTCGGCGCGCCCGCGACCGGACCCTTTCCGACCCGTTGCATGCCTCGCCCCCCACGAAACCTCAGGGAGTTGCCTCCGATGATCGTCACGATCGTTACCCCGACCCTCAACGCGGCCGAATATCTGCCGCAATGCATCGCTTCGGTGAAGCAGAACGCCGTCCCTGGTGCCGAGATCGATCACGTCGTCGTCGATCCCGGCAGCACCGACGCCACGATCGCGATCGCGAAGACGGCCGGATGCCGTCTCATCCAGGGCAAGGACAAGGGCATCTTCGACGCGATCAACAAGGGTTCGTTCCAGTCGCGCGGCGACGTTCTCGGATTTCTGGGCGCCGACGACGTGATGCTGCCCGGTGCCGTGGCCGAGATCGTCAAGGCATTCGAGACGAGCAAGGCCCGCTGGGCGGTGGGCGGCATTCGATGGATCGACGAACAGGGCGCAAGCCTCGGCGACCTTTCCGCACCGCCCGCATGGATCGCACCGCGTGCCTACGCCTCGCTGGGCTGGAACCCGATCATGCACATGTCGACCTATATCCGGCGCGACCTCTTCGAGGAACTCGGCGGGTTCGACATCACCTACCGGGACGCGGGCGATTACGAACTCTTCATGCGGGCACTGGAAAAGACGCCCTTCGTCCGGATCGCCAAACCCCTCACCTGCTTCCGGCGCACCGGAGCCAACAACAGCATGGTCAACGAGCAGCGCTCGCGCCTGGAATCGCGCGCGATCGCCAAGCGCTTCGGACCGGGTTTCGCGGGCGAGCGCACCATCTGGCGGTTCGCGATGCGGGCCCTCATCAATCTGCGCAATCCCGGCTGGCTCGCCCATAAGACGAAAACAGCCGCACGCGCCTTTTTCGATCCGGCGACACCGCGTTATTTCTGACGGTCTTTTATGCTTCGAACATCGGTCCGGTCGGCGCATGGCCGCCGCGGCCGGACCGGCATCGCGCGCCCGGAACGTCCCGCCGGCCGCACGGCAAGTCTGCGCGCCCGAACGAAACGACGCCTGCCGGCCCCTCGAGGCTCGCGGCAGGCGCCGGGCATAGCCGAAGGCGCTTCGAAGGTGCCCGGCCGGTTCGGCGGGACACCCGTCATCGGGCCGTCACTCGGCCGGAACCGCGCCTTCGCGCCGGGCCTCGTCCTGATCGAAGACCCGGATCGGCCCGCCCGCGACCGGGCCGCGCCGCGCGGGCGCCCTGCTTGGCGGTTCCGAAATATCCTGGACGCCCATGGGCTGCGGCGCGTAAGCCGGGAGTGAAACCGGCAGCGGGCTGGCATGGCGCCCGACCCCGCGATAGGTGAAGCCGAGCGCGATCAGGCGCTTGGCCTCCAGATGGTTGCGCAGGTCGACGATGACGGGCCTGCGCATCAGGAGCCTTGCCGCCATCCAGTCGATCGTCAGGAATTCCGGCCATTCGGTCGCGATCACCACGGCATCGGCATCGGCGAGCGCCCGGTCGATCCGGTCGGCGATCCGCACGCCGGGAACCAGCCGGGCGAAATGCTCGCCGGCGGCCGGATCGTAGGCGGTCACGCTCGCGCCCGCCGCAATCAGGTCGGACAGGATCGACAGCGCCGGCGCCTCGCGCACATCGTCGGTGCCGGCCTTGAAGGCAAGACCCAGAAGCGCGATCCGCCGGCCGCACAGCCGCGCGCCGACGGCCTCCTCGATCTTGGCCGCCATGGCATGCTTCTGGCGCTCGTTCGCCGCGATCACCGCGCCGGCGATCTCGCTCGGGCAGCCAAGGTCCGCGGCAAAGCTCGTCAGGGCGCGCAGGTCCTTGGGAAAACAGGAGCCGCCGAAACCGGGGCCGGCCTTCAGGAACGCCGGGCCGATCCGCCGGTCCGCGCCCACGGCGCGCGAAAGCTCGTCGACATCGGCGCCGACCCGCTCGCAGATCTGCGCAAATTCGTTGACCAGCCCGATCCGCGTGGCCAGGAAGACGTTGGCCGCATATTTGATCATTTCCGAGGTTTCGAGCGCGCCGACCTCGACGAGCGGAAAGCCCTGGCTCGTCAGCGGCGCGTACAAAGCGCGCATCGCCGCGAGCCCCGCCTCGCTGGCGCTTCCCACGACGATCCGGTCGGGCCTCGTGAAATCCTCGATGGCGCAGCCCTCGCGCAGGAATTCCGGATTGGAGACGATCGAAAAGCTTCCCGGCTTCAGCCGGCGCGCCACCATCGCCTCGACGGCGCGGCAGGTTCCAACCGGCACCGTCGACTTGATGACGATGGTCAGGTGGCCGCCCGCCTGGCTCGCCGCGCGCAATCCCGCGGCCTGATCGACGGCGGAAAACAGCGCGCGCAGATCGGCGGACCCATCCTCGCCCGAAGGCGTGCCGACCGCGACGATGAGGATGAGGTCGGGCTCGCCCAAGGCGCCGGACGGATCGACGCCGAACGACAGGCGGCGCGCCTCGCCGTTTCGCGCGACCACCTCGTCAAGCCCGGGCTCGTAGATCGGCATCTCGCCGCGCGCCAGCCCCTCGATCTTCGCCGGATCGATATCGATGCAGGTGACGGCGTGGCCGAGATCGGCAAGACAGGCCCCCGTCACCAGACCGACATAGCCGGTCCCCAGGACGCAAACGTTCAGCATGGCAGCAATTCCCTGTTTGTCTTGGTGTTGAAACCTGGCGCGCGTCGGCGCGTCTCGTGCAGATCGGGTGCAAGGGAGCCGCGGGCCTCGCAAGGGTCGCGTCGATCGCAGCGGTCGTCTCAGCGCGCGCCGCGCGCCGCCAGGACGACGGGAAGCGTGTGGACGAGGATGTAGAGATCGAGCCAGACGGACCAGTTTCGGATGTAGAAGACATCCGACCGGCGCTGGGATTCGAGGTCCGAATCGCTGCGATGGCTGATTTGCCAGTATCCGGTGAGCCCGGGCATGACGCTTGCGCGCAGGGCGCGAAAATCCTGGTCGAACGCTTCGAGATGGTAGCGCGGAAAGGGCCGCGGGCCGACGAGGCTCATCTCTCCGACGACGACATTGAGAAGCTGGGGCAGCTCGTCGATGCTCGACTTGCGCAGCGCCGTTCCGATCACCGGCAGGATGCGCGGATCGTTCTTCAGCTTGAAATGCCGCTGCCATTCGCGCGCCGCATCCGGATCGTCGGCGAGATGCCGCGCGAGCCGCGCCTCGGCATCGGCATACATGGTGCGCAGTTTCAGGACGTTGATGGTCCGATCCCGGATGCCGGCCCGCTTCTGGACGTAGAACGGGTTGCGTCCGTCATAGGCAAAGACCGCAAGCGCCGCGAGGACGATGACCGGTAGCGCCAGGACGAGGGCGGGGACGGCGACGAGAACGTCGAAGATCCGTTTCAGTCGCAGATTGTCCGCGACGAGCAGGCTGTGGCGCAGTTCGAGTCCCCCCGAACCGAGGATCGACGGGCTCCGGGTGCGCAAGGTCTGGACCGAGCCTGCATCGCGCAGGATCATGACGCTCGGCAGGTCGAGCTCGGCCGCGATGCGCAGATCGTCCGCTTCATGGCCGCTGGACAGGAGAATGGCGCAGGCGAAGGTCTCGCCGCCCGGCTCGGCCGGCCCGCACGCGGCCATGACCGCGGCGCGGATCTGCGCCGCGGTCATGGCCGGCACCACGGCGAGTGCGCGGTAGCCGAGTTCGGGCTCCTCGTCGAGCGCCCTGGCAAGGCGCCGCCCCTCGCTTTCCTCGCCGATGATGACGACCGGCTCGCGCCACAGGTCGTGGCGGATGAGAAGCCGCTGGACGAGCGTGCGCGCGAGCGTGCCGAAGCCGGTCAGCGCGATGAGCATGACGATCCACACGACCATGAGGGTCCAGATCGTCAGGTCGCGTGCGAGCGCCGCGGCGACGAGGGTCGACAGGATCGCCGCGGCGAGGATCTGCTGGCGGAAGAGGTCGAACGGGCTGAGCCGGCTTGCCGAATACAGCCCGAACGTGGCGTTGACGATGACCAGCAACAGGCCCCAGAGCACCGCGAACGGCACCCAATCGGCGATCGAACCCGTGCCGGTGGGAAACCCGAGGCCCTGTTGCGCGAGGACGAGGAACGCGGCGGCGGAAAGACCCGCCACGCCATCGGCGAGCGCCAGTGCGATATGCTGTTTCAGTCGCAGGCGGCGGATGGGCCGAACGGCCCGCTCACCATAGGCCTGCACCGTCGTGAAGTCAGTGTCTGACATGGCGGTTTGCAATCGCTTCGGGTTGGAAGGACGCTCTGGCTGTCTGTCTGGTGTCAGGCATCGGGCTTTCCGAACATCGATGTTCGATTTTCAAGCCGATGCCCTAGGCGCTGGGTGCGGCCACCGCCGAGCGAGGCTGCGCCACCGCACCCGGCGCGGCATCGGCCATGAGCTGTCCGGCGATCCACGCATAGGTCGGAACGATGCCTTCGCGCAGATGGATCGTCGGCTCCCAGCCGAGCACCTCGCGCAGCCGGGAATTGTCGCTGTTGCGGCCGCGAACGCCCTGGGGCTTCGTCGTGTCGTGGCGCTTGACCAGCGTCTTTCCCGCAGCTTCGCAGACGATGTCGACCAGTTCGTCGATGGTGACGAGCTCGTCCGTTCCCAGATTGAGCGGCAGGCCGTAATCGGACCGCATCAGCCGGACGAGGCCCTCGACGCAATCGTCGATATACATGAAGGAGCGCGTCTGCCGGCCGTCGCCCCAGATGTCGAGCGACCCGCCGTCCCGTGCGAGCGCGACTTTCCGGGAAATGGCCGCCGGCGCCTTCTCGCGTCCGCCATCATAGGTGCCGAGTGGGCCGTAGACATTGTGGAAGCGCACGACGCGCGTCTCCATGCCGTAATCCTCGGTGACGTATTCGCACAGCTTCTCGGTGTAGAGCTTCTCGAGCCCGTAGCCCTCTTCGGGCTGGGCCGGAAACGCGTCGTCCTCCTTCAGCGGCGTCACATCGGGCTGGAGCTGGAGGTGGGCGGGATAGACGCAGGCCGAGGAGGAGTAGAGAAACCGGCCGACCCCGGCCCGGCTCGCCTCGTTGACCATGTGCACGTCCATCAGGGTGTTGTTGACGGTGATCTCCGCATGGGACTGGCTGATATAGCCGATCCCGCCCATGTCGGCGGCCAGGTGATAGACCTGGTCCATGCCCTTGACGGCGGCGGCGCAATTGCCGGGCTCCCTCAGGTCGACCTTCAGGAATTCGTCGCCGGCGGACGCCTCGTATTCCGGCATCTTGATGTCGGCGCCGCGCACGAAATGGCCCATGGCCTTGAGGCGCGAGACGAGATGGTGCCCGATGAAGCCACCGGCCCCGGTGACGAGAATGCGTTGCGAGGCGGATGCGGAAATCGCCATGACGGCTGTCCTTGAACGTTGAACCCGCCGCGATCATGCGGCGGTGTTTCGAACAAAGTCATCGCGTCATCGGGATTACTCTTCCTCGGCCGAGCCCGCCGGCGATCGCAGTGCCGTGAAAGGATTAACCACGCCTTATTTTCCTTGATCCAGATCATCATCGGCCAACGACGGATTGCCTCCGTCACGTCCGATCATCGAATAGTGCGAATAATTTAGGAAGAGAGCAGGACAGCTTTCGGTTGAAGAGGCTCGACTTCGAAAATTTGATCGAGATCAGTCAATACTGAAATGCGATCTTTCTTTCTCCCCCAAACGGACAAATAGACGACTCGAAACAGTCCCGATTTGCCAGCATTTTCCCGCCGTCAACAACAAGAAAAGGAATGCTGGAGCTTGGCTATTCAACCGAACGATATCTTCGGAACCGTGGACATGAACCGTCCCGGCGACGCGATCGTGCTGACGTCCGACATGGACGTGCGCGCCGTCATAGATAGATCCCCCGCCGGAGCGACCTTCTGGTTCGAGGCGGGAACCTACAGGCTCGACAGCCCGATCGATCCCAAGGACGGGCAGAGCTTCTTCGGCGAGAAGGGCGCCACCCTCGACGGATCGGTGCCGCTCGAGGGGATCGAGGCCGATGGGGATTACTACTCCGTCTCCGGCCAGACCCAACAGGGCCAGAGATTTGCGACCGAAAACGCCATGAGCGGCTTCGAGCGTGCGGGTTACCCCGAAACCGTCTTCGTCGACGGCCAGCCGCTGAAGGCCGTCGCCAGTCTCGGCGAGCTCGAGGCGGGCGCGTTCTACTTCGACTACGCCGCCGACAAGATCTTCTTTGCCGAGAGCCTCGAAGGCCGGCAGGTCGAGGCCGGCGTCAGCCCCGCCGCGTTCCTGTCCGACGCGTCGAACGTCACGGTCTCGAACTTCGTCATCGAACACTTCAATTCCCCCGTCCAGCGCGGCGCGATCCAGGGCGGAGAAGGCTGGACGGTCGAGAACAACGAGGTCCGCTTCAATTACGGCGCCGGCATCACCGTGCAGGACGATGGCCGGATGCTCGGCAATTTCGTCCACAACAACGGCCAGCTGGGCCTCGGCGCGAGCGGCAACGGCATACTGGTGGAAGGCAACGAGATCGCGCAGAACGGCTACTGGTCGGGCATCGAGGTGGATTTCGAGGCCGGCGGATCGAAGTTCGGCGAAGCCTCCAATCTCGTCGTGCGCGACAACTACGCCCACGACAATAGCGGCTACGGCCTGTGGACCGACGAGAACTCGATCAACGTCCTCTACGAGGGCAATCTCGTCACGGGCAACGAAGCCGGCGGCATCAGCCACGAGATCTCCTACGATGCGGTCATCCGCGACAACACCCTCGTCGGCAACGGCGCGGCGCGCGCCGACGGCTGGCTCTGGGGCGCGCAGGTCCAGATCCAGAACTCCCGCGACACCGAGGTCTACGGCAACCGCATCGACATGTCGGGCGGCGTCAACGGCATCGCCCTCGTCCAGCAGGATCGCGGCGGCGGGCGCCTCGGCGAATATGTGACGATCGGCAATTCGGTCCACGACAATGTCATCGTCTCGCGTTCCGGCGACGGCGTGACCGGCGGCGCGGCCGATTTCGACGAAGACGGCATGCTGAACGGGGGCAACACCTTCTTCGACAACGCCTATTACATGAACGATGGCGACCATTGGCGGTGGGGCGATTTTCCGAGCGGCGACGACTGGAACGCCTATCTCGAAGATTCGGGGCAGGGAAACGGCTCGACCCTGTCGAACGCCATCCCCGACACCGCGAGCTGGCTGACGGGAACCGCGTCCATCCCGGTCGTCGCAGATCCGGGCGGATCGCCCGGTTCCTCCGGCTCCTCGGGCACGCCGATCGTCGCCGATCCCCAGATCCCCGATGACGGCCCGGTTCAGCTGCCGGGCATCTCGTTCGACGGCCAGCCGACGCTCACGGGAACGGCCGGCGACGACGATCTCGACGGAACCGGCGGGGCCGATGTCATCGCGACGGGCGCCGGGCGCGACATCGTCTTCGCGGCCGAAGGCAACGACCTGATCTCGGGCGGCGCGGGTGCGGACATCTTCGTGTTCGAGATCGCGTCCGGGCAGGACCGCATCCTCGACTTCGAGGCATCCGGGCCGGAACACGACACGGTGGTACTCCCGGACGACTACTTCCAGACCGCCGGGGACGTCATCGCCAGTGCCCGCGACGTCGAGGGCGACGTCGTGATCGCCTATGGCGACAATGTCCTCACCCTGGAGGATCTTTCGGTCGCGGCGCTGAGCGATGATCATTTCCAGATCATGTAGTCGGGCCTGAACCGCCGACCTTCCCGATGCGACGCAAATGGCGGGGCGCCCGAAAGGCGCTCCGCCGTTTGGCCTCGAAACGCGGGCGGCAGACACCCGACGGGCGCGGCGCGAACGCCCGCCCGCGCTACTCCGCAAGAGCAAGGGGGTTGCTTGATCGAGGGCAATGACGCCAAGCCAGATCCGGCCATCCTGAAACGGACATCGACCCCGCACTTGGGAGGCATTCGTTTCGTGATGGATCACGCCGACATTCAAGATTTCCGTCCGGTCCCGTTTCCGGCGCTTTCGATCGACCCCGATCTCCTCGGCGTCGCAGCCGCCTTTCGCGAACGCCTGTTCCGGGACATCCTTCCGCTCTGGTCGGTGGTGGGCATCGATCGCACCGAGGGCGGCTTTGCGGAGGCCCTCTCCCACCGCTGCCGGATCGAGCCGGGACCGCGCAGGGTCCGCGTCACCGCGCGCCAGGTCTACGCCTTCGCGACGGCGGCCGAGATGGGGTGGAACGAAACGGCGGCGCGCGCCTGCCTCGATCACGGCTACCGATTCCTTCTGCGGCATTGCTCGGCGGAAGGGTTCCTCGCCCACACCCTCGACCACGACGGCAGGGTGCTCGATCCCGGCCACGATCTCTACGACCAGGCGTTTCTCGTTCTGGCCTATGCCAAGGCCTACCGGCTGACGGGCGACCGGCGGATCGCGCTGCGCGCCGAAGAGCTGCTGCGCGGGCTGCGCTGCCGGTTCGCCGCCGCCAATGGCGGCTTCGTCGATCATCTCGCCCGACGCCGGCCGCTGCGCGCCAACCCGCACATGCATCTCCTGGAAGCGGCGCTGGCGTGGGTCGAGATCGACGACACGTGCGAATGGCGCGAGTTCGCCGACGACATCGTCGATCTGTTCCTCACCCGCCTCTTCGACCGGACGTCCGGTTTCGTCCTGGAGGATTTCGACGAGAACTGGCGGGCGATACGGCAGGACGGCCGATCCCGCGTCGAGCCCGGGCACCAGTTCGAATGGGCCTGGTTGCTGATGCGCTGGGAGCAGCTGTCGCAATCCTCGTGCGCGGGCGTTGCCGAGCGCATGATCCGGTTCACGGAAAGCAACGGGGTCGACAGGACCCGCAGGGTCGCGGTCAACGCGCTGTGGCAGGACGGCTCGATCGCCGATGCCACCGCGCGGCTCTGGCCCCAGACCGAACGCCTGAAAGCCTGGCTTGCCCTGGCCGAAGCCGGCCATGGCGAGGACGCGGCTCTTGCCGAGAGACATGCGGCGGACGCTGCGGCCACGGTGCTCTCCTATCTGGACACGCCCGTCGGCGGCCTCTGGCACGATCTCATGGACGAACAGGGCGCGTTCATGCCCGGCCCCGCGCCGGCAAGCTCGCTCTATCACATCATCTGCGCCGCGCAGGAACTCGTCGCCTATTGCGCCGGCGATGGCGAACCGCTCGGGCCGGCCCGCGGCACATCCATGGCGGGGATGCGGTTTCGGGCGCCCATGGCGCGCCCGCCGGCTCCGGTGGCAGCCGCCAGGTAAGGCTCAAGGCGCGCCCTGACCTGCGCCCGCCCCTGCCATCGGGACCGCCGGAACCGCCCCCGTTCGCGTCCAGTCCTCGATTCTGTTTTTCGTCAACAAGCGCTCTTTGCGAGAAAGCAGGTTTTCCACCATGGCCCATTCCGTCGAACGGACCGACATCGCGGTGATCAAGGCCGCAGAACTCGTCGCGCGCGAAGCCGGCATGGCGACGATCGTCCCGGTGATCCTTTCGGGCGGCGCCGGCACGCGCCTCTGGCCGCTGTCGCGGCGCAACGAGCCCAAGCAGTTCCAGCCGCTCGGCGGCGACCACACGCTTTTCCAGGACACGCTGCTGCGCTACGCGGCGCCGTGTTTCGGGGCACCGATGATCATCGCCAATGCCTGCCAGGAAGCGATCCTCAGGCGGGATATCGAGACGATCTCGGCCCTCGGCCTGCCCGATCCGACGCTGGTCCTCGAGCCGGCCATCCGCTCGACCGCCGCACCGATCGCATGCGCGGCCCTCATGCTGGCCGAACGCGGCGAGGAGGACACGCTGATGCTGGTTTCCCCGAGCGATCACAAGGTGAAGCGGCCGGCCGAGCTCTACGAGGCCGTCGCGGGATCGCTCGCCTTCGTGCGGTCCGGCTCGATCGCCCTGTTCGGAATAGCGCCCACCCGGCCCGAGACCGGCTTCGGCTACATCCATGTGGGTCCGATGGAGCACGGCATCGTGCGGCGGGTCGAAGCCTTCGTGGAAAAGCCCGACCTCCCGACCGCAGAAGCCTATCTCCGCTCCAACGCCTATCTGTGGAACAGCGGCATGTTCATGTTCTCGGCCCGCACGATCCTCGACGAGTTCCGGCGCTTCGCCCCTGAGATACTGGGTGTCGCGCAGAACGCGGTCGGCGAGGCAAACCACAAGAGGGGGTCCGTCACCCTCGGCGCGGCGTTCAAGAGCGCGCCGGCCGTGCCCATCGACGTGGCGGTCATGGAGCGTTCCGACCGCCTCGGCGTCGTTCCCGCATCGTTCGGATGGAGCGATCTCGGCACGTTCCACGCTCTGTGGCAGGAGGGGGAGAAGGACGCCCGCGGCAATGTCGTCTCCGGCAACGCCATGCTGGAAAACGTCTCCGGAAGCTATGTGCGGGCGCAATCGCGCATCGTCTGCGTCTACGGGCTGGACGATGTCTGCGTCGTCGAGACGCCCGATGCGATCCTCGTCGGCCCGCACGCCGACAGCGCGCCGATCAAGACCTTCGTCGAGACCCTGACGAAAGCCGGCGAACCTGCCGTCCTCAAGCACATGGCCCGCGATCTTTCCAGCGACGGCGATGTCGTCCGCCTCGAGATCGAGCCGTTCCAGGCCGCGCCCGTGCCGACCTTCTCGCAGTTCGAGAACCGGCTGATCATGGTCGTTTCGGGCTCGCTCTCCCTCGTCTCCTACAATGGCACGACGCGGCTTGCCGCGGGAGAAGCCGCCCATCTCATGCTGAGCGATCCGACGGTTCTGCGCAATGACGGGTCGCTCGCCGCGAGCGCCGTCGTCTTCAAGCTGAAGCACATCCGCGAGATCGGCCTCGAAGGCGCCCCCCACCTCGGCTCGCCGGGCAGCGGCTTCGACGCCAGGGCCGCATTGCCGGCCTATCCGGCGCTCGACGGGTAGGCGTTTCCAGTTCCGTCCCCGCGACGCCCCCGGCGTCCGCTTCGCAACGACCGGACGGCCCTGCCGCTCGGCAGGGCGCGCCGGCATGCGCCGCCCGTGCGAACGAGCCCGGCCAGTCTCCCGACGAACGATGACAGCACACGCGCTTTGCCCCGCCCGGCCCGTCGCAACGTCGCGGCGGGACGTTTCCGGCTGGGCGGTTCCGGCTGGGCGGTTCTGGCGACCGTCAGGAAATGGCGATGGTCTCGATCGCCTGGGGCTGGTGGGCGAGCCGGCAGAACATGTCCGGGTTCAGGACGATGACGGATCCGCGCTGGGTCTCGATCAGGCCCTGGAGGCGCAGCATGCGCAGGACCCGGTTGACGTGGACGGCGGTGAGCCCTGCCGCATCGCCGAGATGGGTCTGGGTCAAAGGCAGCCGCAGGCTCGTCCGGTCGCGCCGATCGCCCAGCGAGCGGCAGGTCAGATCGCCCAGGATCTGCACCACGCGCTGGCGCGCATCGTGGCATTCCAGCGTGGCGATCCGCGCCAGCATGCCGGCATGCTCCATTTCCACATGCTCCCACAGGACGGTCTGACCGGCGCCGTCGTTCGCGAACAGGGTCTGGATCTGGCTGAGGGGGATCTGCTCGACCACCACGTCGGTGATCGCGGAGACCACATGGTCGAACGACCTCACGGCATAGGGGTTGGGATTGCAGACGTCGCCGGGCAGGAGGAAGGCGAGGATATGGCGCATGCCGTCCTTGGTCTCGCGGTAACGGATCGCGATGCCTTCGCGAATGGCGAACATCGCCTTCGGCCGGTCGTAGATCGCGAGAATGTCCTGGCCGCTCAGAACGGTCGAGAAGCTGTTCTGGAGGCGGGCGGCGTCTTCGTTGTCGGATCGATACTGGGCCCGGATGCAGTCGACGAGGCTGCGCCCCTGCATCCTGGCAGGCTTCGACATTCCATCATCGGGTCTCGGCATGCGCGTACCCCCCACGAAGACGTGCCGCTGGCGGAACTTGGCGCCCGGCTCATCCCCGAACGCCCCCAAACGGACTTCGACAAGATTCCGACCCGGAGCGATCGTTCCGGTCGAAGGCTCGATGTGAGCTCAGGGTCATCGTAACACCATATCTGGAAAGAATTTGCGCGCGGCGACGCATTCGGGGTGACGAAGCTGCGCCGATGAAGGGCGCATCGGGATTACTCCGTTGGGATCGGTCGCGCGGGCCTTTTCGCGTTACTTCCCATAACGGCCGGGCTGCTTGATCTGCGGCAAGTACAAAGGCGGCCCGCCTGCGCGACGACTGTCGGCGACGCCGTCCGTGACGGACGGCCCGGCCCTTCCGGAGACGCTGCCATGCTCGATATCGACACGCTGGACCATTCGCGCCTGCAACTCGTTCCACCGCTCGCGCCGATCCTGGTGACGGGCGGTGCCGGCTTTCTCGGCTCGCACCTGTGCGACGAGCTCGTCGGGCGCGGGCGGTCGGTCATCTGTCTCGACAATCTCCTCACCGGGCAGAAGGCCAACATCGCCCATCTTCTCGACCATCCCGGCTTTCGCTTCATCGATCACGACGTGATCGATCCGATCGCCCTCGAGGTGTCGGCCATCTACAATCTCGCCTGCCCCGCCTCCCCGCCGCACTATCAGCGCGACCCGGTGCATACGCTGAAGACGAGCGTGTTCGGCGCGATCAACCTCCTCGACATTGCCCGCGCCAACGATGCGCCGATCTTCCACGCCTCGACGTCGGAGATCTACGGCGACCCGGACGTCCATCCCCAGCCCGAGACCTATTGGGGTCATACCAACTCCTGGGGTCCGCGGGCCTGTTACGACGAGGGCAAGCGCTGCGCCGAAACGCTGTTCTTCGATCATGTCCGCCAGTACGGCATCGATGCGCGGCTTGCCCGGATCTTCAACACCTACGGGCCCCGCATGGCGATCGAGGACGGCCGCGTGGTGTCCAATTTCATCGTGCAGGCGCTGACCAACGGCGAGATCACGATTTACGGCGACGGCACGCAGACCCGGTCGTTCTGCTACGTGTCCGATCTCATCGACGGTTTTCTGAAGCTCATGGCCCTGCCGCAGGCCCCCGAAACCCCGATCAATCTCGGCAATCCCGTCGAGTTCACCATGATCGAGCTCGCCCACCGGATCATCGCTTTGACCGGGTCGCGCGCGCGGATCGTCCACCGCCCCCTGCCCGAGGACGACCCCACGCAGCGCCGTCCGGTCATCGAACGGGCACGCGCGCTGCTGGACTGGGAGCCGACGATCGGATTGTCGGAAGGGCTGCAGCGCACGATCGCCTATTTCGACGCCTTGCTCGGCGAGCGCAGCCATGCGGCGGGACGGGCGGCGGTCTGAAGCGTCGTGCGTCTGTTCAGACGCCCGATGCCCCAGCGTTCTGTTTGATCTCAAGCATCGGGCTTTGCGAAAGGCGCCATCCGGTGCTCGGGCGACGCCGGGCGACACCGGAGGGATGCACAAGCGCCGCGCGATGCTGGGCCGATCGCCCGACGCCGTCAGGCGGCGTCCGGGCGACGCCGGCACGCGGGAGATGGCGAGTTGCGTGCGGCGGCGATCTCGGCCGCGCCGCGCAGGACAAGGACGACCAAACAGGACAACGATCTTCGGAGGATGACGCCATGGGTGTTTTGACGGACCCGTTCGAAATGGGTTTCAAACTGGTCAGGGAACGGCGATATGCCGATCTCGCCCGCAAGCTTGGCAGTCTGGCCTATGAGCGCCGGATCGCCGTCGGCCTTCGCCGCGACCTGATGGGGCCGTCCCCGTCGATCAAGGCGAAGATCCCCATCACGGTGCGCGAGTTTCAAGGCTCGGACCTGACCGCGCTCCTGCCCGAGTCCACCCATGCGATGTCACGGTCGGAACGGCTGGAGATCGAAGGCCGCCGCCGGCTGCACGATGCCAGCATTCCCAGATGCTTCGTCGCCGTCGACGATGCGACCGGCCATCCGTGCTATTTTCAATGGCTGATCGGGCCAAAGGACAATGACAGGATCCAGTCGTTCTTCCCGCGCGGCCTGTTCCCGATTCTCAATTCCGGCACGGCGCTTCTGGAGGCGGCCTACACGCCGCCGCACTATCGCGGAAAAGGGATCATGCCGGAAGCGATGGCGCGGATCGCCGAGCACGGGCGCGACATCGGCTGCCGCTCGATCGTGACCTTCGTGGAAGTCCACAACGTCGCCTCGATCAAGGGCTGCACGCGGGCCGGCTTCGTGCCCTATATCAAGCGCACCGAACACAATCTGGCGCTCCGGCTCAAACGCCGCTGGAGCTTCGAGCCGCTGCCCAAGGGCCTCGGTACGGTCTGACCGGCCCATGATGCGGCAAGCCCGCCAGAATCCGGACCGTCACACCGGGGCCCCACATCGGACAGATGGCCGGGCACCCTCGGGAAGGCCGCTCACGAACCGGCAAGGGACCATGGGCCAATCAGGGCTCGTGCGAGCCCGCCCCGGTGCCCGGCGCCGGCGTTCCTCAGTGGGCGAGATGCGGATATTTGCGGCGGATCTCGGCCTGCAGGCGGCGCGCTTCCTGCACGCTGTCCACCAAGCCGATCAGCGCCGAGCGAAGCTTGCGGGGGCGTGCGGGCTGGTTTGTCTTGGCCATGGTCGTTGTCCTTGCTGCTGGATGTCGGAGAGGCCCGTCCGGCCGGAGCCGGCGGCAACGAACCTCTATGTCAGGTTGCGCTTCTCAGATAAGCCCGGACGCCTCGAGGCACCATAGGCTGCATCGCAACGCAGCCATGCGCTGGTCGTAACGCTGGCGGTGACGCTTTGGTCATTGTTTCGAGCATGCGTCCGGCTCCGGCCCTTGCCGGTCGCGGTTCCCCAGCGGCATGCCTCAGGGGCAGGACCATCGCCGCCCCCGAGCTTGCCCGATCCAAGTGCGCACAAGGCCGGAGCGCTATTCACGGGAGTCCGGGACGGACCGCCGCCGTCGCTTCCACGGCCGGTGCCACACCAGAAAATAGCAGATCGAACCAAGAATAAATCTCGAGCATCTGCTTGAATACAAACAAATGTTTACGGTTTCTAAGACTGTTGTTCGGTATCTTGACGGGAACCACGCAACCGCATCGGACGCAGGATGACGACACGTACATGCCCCGGATGCCAGACATCCAAACCGCTCGACTTTTCCTTCTCGATGGCTTTCCAGCCGATCGTCGACGTCGTTGACGAGCGTGTCTGGGGCTACGAGGCGCTGGTGCGCGGACTTGCCGGAGAGGGCGCCTACGCGATCCTGTCGAAGGTGGAGGAAGAGCAGAAGTACCGGTTCGACCAGGCCTGCCGCACCAAGGCGATCGAACTGGCGGCGCGGCTCTTCGCCGACAAGGGCACCCATCTGTCGATCAATTTCCTGCCCAACGCCGTCTACGAGCCGGCCGCCTGCCTGCGCGCAACGCTCGCGGCGGCCCGCAAGAGCGATTTTCCGCTTCCCTCGATCATGTTCGAATTCACCGAGGGCGAGCGCATGGTCGATGTCGCCCATCTCCAGAACATCATCGCGGAATATCGGCGCGTCGGATTCCTGACCGCCCTCGACGATTTCGGAGCAGGCTATGCGGGCCTCGGGCTCCTGGCCGATTTCCAGCCCGATCTGATCAAGATCGACATGCATCTCGTGCGCGACATCGACACCTCGCCCGCGCGCCAGGCGATCCTGTCCGCCATGCTCTTCGTCGCCCGCGAACTGAACATCACCGTGTTGGCCGAAGGCATCGAGTCCCACGCCGAAGCAACGACGCTGAGGGCGGCGGGCGTCCGCCTGATGCAGGGCTATTATTTCGCCAAGCCTGCCTTCGAAGCCCTGCCGGGCGTCGATCGGGCCATTCTCGACCAGAATGCCGGCGCAGCCGTCGCGCACGGAACGATCGCCACCGCATGACCGGCTATCGACCGCTCTTCGTACCGACAGAACCAGGCTCGGGTCGCCTTGACCCGCGCCCGCTCCCGATCATGGCGATCACCCTCGCCCCAGGACATATGGCCGAAACATGACACTGAAGAACACAACGATCTCGGCCAAGCTGATCCTGGCCTTCTCGCTCCTTTCGGCCATCGCGCTGCTCATGGGCGGCGCCATCGTCTGGTCGACCCAGAGCATCCAGGAGGGCGCGGAGACGAAGGACCATCGCATCGCGCTGTCGGAAGCGGCGATCGACGCGCGCTTTTCTCTCGCCCGCCAGGAGAACTCGCTGCGCGGCTACATGATCACGCGTGACGCATATTTCGCGACCCGGGTGAAGGAGCATCATCAGGCCTTCAATGCCGCCCTTGCGACCCTGCTCGAACTGGCAACGCCCGACAGCGAGTTCGCCAAGGCGTATCCGGCCGTCGACGCGGCGATGACCGCCTGGCAGGCCGAGATCGCGGATCCGGTGATCGCAGCCGCCCGCAGCACTTCGACCTATCCGCGGGCCCTGTCGATCTTCAATTCCGGCAAGGCGGACGAGTTCATCGAGCCGATCGAGGTCGCCCTCGACGATCTTCGCGAACGCTCCCGCACCGCGATCGCGAACGCCCGGATCGACCAGACCGCGGCCATTTCCAGTGCACGCACCACCGTGGTCGTCGGCCTTGTGCTCATCGCGGCGGCGGCGGTCGTGCTCGGCCTTCTCCTGTCGAAGACCATCATCAAGCCGATCGTGGCGATGACGCGGGCCATGCGCCTGCTGGCGTCGGGCGACAAGAGCATCGTCGTTCCCGCGCAAGACCATGGCGACGAGATCGGCCAGATGGCCGCGGCCGTCCAGGTGTTCAAGGATCAGGCCATCGAGCGCGATCGCATGGCGGCGGAGGCGAAGGCCGCCCGCGTCAGCCAGGATCAGGCCCGCCAGCACCAGAGCGACCTCGACAATTCCAAGGCGAGCGATCTGCGCGCGTTCGTTGAACTCGTCGAGACGAGCTTCAACACCCTGTCCGCCGGCGACCTCACCGTGCGCATGAACCAGGCGGTCGCGCCGGAATTCGAACCGATCCGATCGAAGTTCAACGAAAGCGTCAGCCGGCTCGAAGAGGCGATGAGCGAGGTGGTGGGCTCCGTCGGCACGATCAATTCGGGCCTGTCGGAGATCACGATCGCATCGAACGATCTGGCGATGCGGACCGAACAGCAGGCCGCCTCGATCGAACAGACCGTGGCCGCCCTGTCGGATGTGAGCCAGGCGGTGGCCGAGACCGCGCGGAACACCGGCAAGGCGAGCCAGACGGCGGTGGCCGCTCTCAAGAAGGCCGAGGACGGCAGCCGGATCGCCGGCAGCCTCCGCGAGGCCATGGGCGTCATCGAGGGCTCGTCGCGCAAGATCGAGGACATTCTCGCCGTCATCGACTCGATCGCCTTCCAGACCAATCTGCTGGCCCTGAACGCAGGGGTCGAGGCAGCCAGGGCCGGCGAGGCCGGCAAGGGTTTCGCCGTCGTCGCGCAGGAGGTCCGCGAGCTCGCGCAGCGCTCGGCAAGGGCGGCGAAGGAGGTCAAGGACCTGATCGCCACCTCCCGCAAGCAGGTCGGAACCGGGGTGGAACTGGTCTCGTCATCCGGCAAGTCCCTCGACGAGATCGTCGCCGGCGTCAGCGCCATGGCCGACGTGATCGCCACGATCGCCTCGTCGGCGCAGGAGCAGGCGACGTCCCTGCGCGAAGTGTCGGGCGCCGCCGACCAGATGGACAAGATCACCCAGCAGAACGCCGCAATGGTGGAGCAGACGTCCGCGGCCGCTCACGCCTTGTCCAACGAGACCGACCAGCTGTCGGTGACCATCGGCCGGTTCGGCGTCTCGCGCGTCGCCGAGCGGGTGACCGCGTCGCCGGCGCGCACGCTTCCTGCGGCGACCTCCGGCGCGGCGCGGGCGTCCACACCGATCAGGCACGCCCCGGCGCCGCGGGCCGCGAGCCTCAACACGCCGGTTCCGGCGATGCGCACCACCGGCTCCGGGGGCGCTGCCCGCAAGCCGGTCGAGGACGATTGGGAAGAGTTCTGATCGGGCCCGGGCCCGAAGCGTCGGCCCGTTCGAAACAGGATGCATGATCCGAAGGCCGGAAGCGCGTTTCGGCCTTAACGCCCCACCGGCAATTTCCGCGGCATCGGCCCGGGCGCGGATCGAGCGCGTCCGCAAGCCGGATCGCCCGGCACCCGGCGCGATCCGCCATTGCCGCAAATTCGATCAGGCTGCCGCTTTATATTGCGTTGCAAAACGCCCGCCTCGTCGCACAATAGGGCCATGAGTGCCGAAATCTCGATCCTGATTTTCGATGAGAACAAGGTCCGCGCCGCGATCATCGAGGCGGGATTGCGGGAAGCCGGCCACGAGAAGGTGGCGGTGGTCGGGGAGATTCTCGGCCTCGTCAAACGCATCGAGACGCTCCAGCCCGATGTCATCGTCGTCGATCTGGAGAACCCCAACCGCGACCAGCTCGAACATTTCTTCCAGGTGTCGCGCTCGGTGAAGAAGCCGGTCGCCATGTTCGTCGACCGATCCGATTCCGAAGCGATCAGCGCGGCGGTGGAGGCGGGCGTCTCCGCCTACATCGTCGACGGCCTGAAGAAGGAGCGCGTCAAGCCGATTCTCGACATGGCGGTGTCGCGCTTCAACGCGTTCCACCGTCTCAGCCGCGAACTCGACGAGGCGCGCTCGGAACTGGCCGGGCGCAAGCTGATCGACCGCGCCAAGGGCATATTGATGCGCAAGCGCGGGCTTTCCGAGCCGGAGGCCTACCGGCTGCTGCAGCGGTGCGCGATGAACGAAAACCGGCGCATCGCCGATGTGGCGCAATCCCTGATCAGTGCCTCAAGCCTCCTGGGAGACCTTTGAAGCCATGGCGAAGGATGCCGTCCACGCAGGATATCTGCCGCTCCTCGACAGCGCGGTCCTGGTCGTCGCGGCGCGCTTCGGCTTTGCCGAGCGGCACGGCGTCGATCTGCAGATCCACCGCGAACGCTCCTGGGCCGCGATCCGCGACCGCATGAGCGTCGGCCATTTCGACTGCGCCCAGATGCCGGCGCCGATGCCGATCGCCATGAGCCTGTCGCACGGACCGCTGACGGCCCGGACCTTCGCGCCCCTCGTCCTCAACACCGGCGGCAACGCGGTCACGGTCGGCAACGAACTGGCCGCGGCCCTTGCCGACGAATCCCCCGTCGACGCCTCGCCGGCCGCGATCGGCGCTGCCTTGCGCTTCGCCACCGCAAGGCTGGCGGAGCGTAACGGGCGGCCGCTTCGGTTCGCGGTCGTGCATCGGTTCTCCGGTCACAATTACGACCTGCGCTACTGGCTCGCGGCCAGCGGCATCCGGCCGGACGCGGACATCGAGATCACCGTCGTCCCGCCCTCGCTCCTGCCCGAAGCGCTGGCCAGCGGCCAGATTGACGGGTTCTCGGCGGGCGAGCCCTGGAACACGATCGCCGTCAGGGCCGAGGTCGGCGAGATCGTCGCGACGAAGGTCGAGATCGCGCCGCGCACGCCCGAAAAGGTGCTGGGCGTCAGCGAACCGTTCCTGATCGAGCGGCAGGATGTGCTGAAACGGCTGATCGCCGCCCTGATCGAAGCGGGGCGCTGGTGCGACACCGCGGGGAACCACGGGGAGCTGGCGAGGCTGATGGCCGACCCGCGCCATGTGGGGGTCGATTCGTCCCATCTTTTGCCGGGCCTATCGGGGAACCTGGAAACCGCGAGCAGTGGCGGGCGCGCCGTCGCCGATTTCCTGACATTCGCAAAGCCCGGCATGAGCCGGCCCGACCCCTCCTTCGCCGCCTGGCTTCACCGTCAGATGGTGCGCTGGGACCATAGCCACCGGACGCCGGAGACGGACGCGATCGTGCGCGGCGTCTTTCGGCCGGACATCTTCGCGGCCGCGACGGGCGATGATCCGGGCGACCGTGCGGCCGAGGCGGCGTTCGACACCGACCGACATTCGAGGCTGTTCGACGGCGGCCTGTCCGAACTGTCGCAGGATTGAGCAGGCGGACGGGCCCGGCAACGAGGCAATTGCACATTTTATAAGCTAAATATCCGACAGATTAGAAAAATTGCAAAATCGCGCAGATAGCGATTGCACCGCACCAATTTGGGCCTTATGAATGGGCCGGACGGGGCCGATGCAAGGCTTCCGCAGGATCGACCGGAATGGTCGGTCGACCAGGATGCCCAAAGGCGGGTGTCGTTTCGGCAAGGCTGCCGACCTATCGAGTGTTCGCGGATCGACGTCATGTTCGATCGCGACCGGAGGGGTCGGGCAGCCTTTTTTCGTTTCAGGTTCAACGCCGACCGGGCGCCGCACGACATGCGGTCCCGGCAACAGGGAAGCTCTATCCAACATGGTGCGATTGCCTAAGATCTCCCGCCGTTCCATCCTTCTTCTCGTCGCGGCCGCGCAGCTGTCGACCGTGTCGACCGGCGCCCTTGCCGAGATGCTGTTTCCCGAGAAGGCGGAGCTGACGTTCGGCTTCATCAAGCTGACCGACATGGCGCCGCTGGCCGTCGCCAAGGAGATGCACTTCTTCGAGGACGAGGGACTCTACGTCACCCTCGAGCCCCAGGCGAACTGGAAGGTCCTGCTCGACCGGGTCATCACCGGCGAGCTCGACGGCGCGCACATGCTGGCCGGCCAGCCGCTGGCGGCCACCATCGGCTACGGCACCGAGGCGCACATCGTCACGCCCTTTTCCATGGACCTCAACGGCAACGCCATCACCGTCTCCAACGCGGTGTGGGACGAGATGAAGAAGACGCTGCCGCTGAACCCCGAGGGCAAGCCCGAGCATCCGATATCGGCCGCAGCCCTGAAGCCCGTGGTCGAACAGTACCGGGCCGCGAGCAAGCCGTTCAACATGGGCATGGTGTTCCCGGTCTCCACCCACAATTACGAGCTGCGCTACTGGCTGGCCGCCGGCGGGCTCAATCCGGGCTTTTACTCCCCCTCCGACACGTCCGGCCAGATCGAGGCGGACGTTCTTCTCTCCGTCACGCCGCCGCCGCAGATGCCGGCGACGATGGAAGCCGGCACGATCCAGGGCTACAGCGTCGGCGAGCCCTGGAACCAGGCCGCCGTCTTCAAGGGCATCGGCGTGCCCGTCATCACCGATCACGACATCTGGAACGACAATCCGGAAAAGGTGTTCGGCATGACCGCCGCGTTCGCCGAGCAGAACCCGCAGACCGCGATCGCCGTCACCAAGGCGCTGATCCGCGCGGGCAAATGGCTCGACGAGAACGACGGCGCGAACCGCGCGGAGGCCGTCGAGATCCTGTCGCGGCCCGAATATGTCGGGGCCGACGCGCAGGTCATCGCCAACTCCATGACCGGTACGTTCGAATACGAAAAGGGCGACGTGCGCCCCGCCCCCGCCTTCAACATCTTCTTTGCGAAGAACGCGACCTATCCGTTCTATTCCGACGCCGTCTGGTATCTGACGCAAATGCGCCGCTGGGGCCAGATCTCCGAGGACAGGCCGGACAGCTGGTACGACGAGACCGCCAGACGCGTCTACCGGCCGGACATCTACATGGCGGCCGCACAATCCCTCATCGCCGACGGCCTGCTGGCGGCGTCCGACGTTCCCGAGGGCACCGACGGCTACAAGCCGGCGACCGACGCGTTCATCGACGGCGTCGCGTATGACGGCAGGAAGCCCAACGAATATCTGACCCGGTTCGAGATCGGCCTGAAGGCGGGCGAGACCGCCGCAAGCCCGTCGAACTGATCGACCGATCGCACGCCGATCACCGCTCAAGCGCCGCCTGCCCCGTTGACGAGCGGCGCTGTCGAACCCCTCCACCATCCAAGCCGAAGACAGGTCTTCCTTCATGACCATTGCCTCCGATTTCATGGGCCGGGAGCCCAGCGCCGAGGAAAAGCGCATCCTGCGCCGCGAAAGGCGCATGATGCGCATCGCCCGCGCCACCGGCCCGATGACCGCCATCGGTCTCGGCTGGTCGGTGCCGCTCTTGAAGATCGCGGCCGGCGACGATCCGCGCTCCAACATGGCGGCGTTGTGGAAGAGCCTCGTGGTTCCGCTGCTCGGCATCGCCGTCTTCATCGCCCTGTGGGCGGCTCTCGCGCCGCAGGTCCAGACCTCGCTCGGCACGGTGCCGGGGCCGGCGCAGGTCGCCGAGCAGGCAGGCTCCCTCTATGCCGACTGGGAGCGCACCCAGGCCGACAAGACCGCCTTCTACGAACGCCAGGACGCGCGCAACCAGCAGATGATCGAGGCCGGCTATGCCGACCGGGTCAAGGTCCGCGACTATACCGGCGCCCCGACCTATCCCGAGCAGATCCTCACCTCGCTCCAGACGGTGTTTCTCGGCTTCCTGCTCGCCACCGTCATCGCGGTGCCGGTGGGCATCGCCTGCGGCCTTTCCTCCACCATCAACGGCGCGCTCAATCCGCTGATCCAGATCTTCAAGCCGGTCTCGCCCCTCGCCTGGCTCCCGATCGTGACCATGATCGTCTCGGCCCTCTACGTGAACGCCTCCGACGCGATCCCCAAATCCATGGTGGTCTCGGCCATCACGGTCACGCTCTGCTCGCTCTGGCCGACCCTCATCAACACCTCCCTCGGCGTCGCCTCGATCGACAAGGATCTCGTCAATGTCGGCAAGGTGCTGCAGCTCTCGACGGCCAAGACCATCACCAAGCTCGTCCTGCCCTCGGCCATGCCGCTGATCTTCACCGGTCTCAGGCTCTCGCTGGGCGTGGGCTGGATGGTGCTGATCGCCGCCGAGATGCTCGCCCAGAACCCCGGCCTCGGCAAGTTCGTCTGGGACGAGTTCCAGAACGGCTCGTCCAACTCGCTCGCCCGCATCATCGTCGCCGTCATCACCATCGGCATCGTCGGCTTCATCCTCGACCGGATCATGGCGGCCCTCCAGGCAGCCTTCACCTTCTCCGGCACACGGTAAGGAACGGGCACCCGAACATGAGCGATCATCCCATCATCGAAATGCGATCCGTCGCCAAGGTCTACGGCGAGGGCAAGACCCGCGCCGACATCCTGAAGGATGTCGACCTCAGCGTGCGCGAAGGCGAATTCGTCGCGATCGTCGGCTTTTCCGGCTCCGGCAAGACGACCCTGATCTCGCTTCTCGCAGGCCTCATCCGGCCCGACGCCGGCACGGTGCTCATGCGCGGCGAGACGATCGAGGGTCCGGGGCCCGAGCGCGGCCTCGTCTTCCAGTCCTATTCCCTTCTGCCCTGGCTGACGGTTCGCGGCAATGTGGCGCTGGCGGTCGACACCGTCTTTTCCCGGGAGACCAAAGGGGCGCGCAAGGCGCGCGTCGACAAATATATCGAGATGGTGGGCCTTGCCCACGCCGCCGACCGCAAGCCGGCCGAACTGTCCGGCGGCATGCGGCAGCGCGTCTCGGTCGCAAGGGCGCTCGCCATGAGCCCCGAGATCCTGCTTCTCGACGAGCCCCTGTCGGCGCTCGACGCGCTGACCCGCGCCAAGCTCCAGGACGAGTTCGCCGCCATCAGCCAGGTCGAGAAGAAGACCATCATCCTCATCACCAACGATGTCGACGAGGCGATCCTCCTCGCCGACCGCATCGTGCCCCTCGATCCAGGCCCCAACGCAACCCTCGGCCCCTCCTTCGACGTCGCCCTCGCCCGTCCGCGCGACCGCACGGCGATGAATGCCGACGAGGGCTTCAAGCGTCTTCGCCGCGAGGTGACGAACTATCTGATGGACAAGGCCCGGCACGCGAGCGAAGGCGCGGACGACGCCGTCCAGCTGCCCAACGTCATCCCCGTCGATCTCGCCGCCCGACGGGGCGGCGCGACGCCCGATCTTCCCGAAGCCTACAAGCGCGCCGCCCATTCGCCGATCGAGAAGCGCTTCGTCGAGTTCTTCGAGGTCCGCAAGGTCTATCCGACGCCGAAAGGGCCGCTCACCGTCGTCGACGGCTTCGACCTGCAGATGGAGAAGGGCGAGTTCGTCACCCTGATCGGCCATTCGGGATGCGGCAAGTCGACGGTGCTGTCCATGGCCGCCGGCCTGACCGACATTTCGTCGGGCGGCATCGTCCTGGAGGGCCGCGAGATCGACGCGGCCGGGCCGGACCGGGCCGTCGTGTTCCAGGCTCCCTCTCTCATGCCCTGGCTCACGGCCCGCGAGAACGTCGCGCTCGGCGTCGATCGGGTCTATCCGGATGCGACGGTCGCCGAGCGCAGGGACGTCGTCGAGCATTATCTGCAGCGGGTGGGCCTCGGCGATTCCATGCACCGCAGGGCGGCGGACCTGTCCAACGGCATGAAGCAGCGCGTCGGCATCGCCCGCGCCTTCGCCCTGTCGCCCAAGCTGCTCCTTCTCGACGAGCCGTTCGGCATGCTGGATTCCCTGACGCGCTGGGATCTCCAGGACGTTCTGATGGACGTGTGGAAGCGCACAAGGGTGACCGCCGTCTGCGTGACCCACGATGTCGACGAGGCGATCCTCCTGGGCGACCGGGTGGTGATGATGACCAACGGGCCGAAGGCGAAGATCGGCAAGGTGATGACGGTCGACCTGCCGCGCCCGCGCACCCGCAAGTCGCTGCTCGAGCATCCCGACTATTACCACTACCGCCAGCAGCTCCTCAGCTTCCTCGAAAACCACGAAGGCGGCGCGACGCCGAAGGCCGAGGCCGAGGCGGAAGACGCGTCCGGGGCGAAAGCCAAGGCAGACGCCAAGAGGCAAGCGGCATGAGGTCGGTCGTTGCGTTAAGCGCTGCCTATTCGGCAGCTTCCCGCCCGTCGCCCTCGTCCTTTTGCGCGGCTGCGCGCAGGACGTCGCGCATCTCCTCTTCCCAATCGGGACCGAACCTGGTCTTGAAATGGTCCACCACCTCCGCCGGGACGAAGACGGCGCGCGTGCCGGTCAGTTTTTCGAATAGGTCTCGCGGCATGACGTCCCGCGCCGGACGCATGCGGTCCATCTCCTCATCGGTGAGGGGCGGATTGTCGGGATCGGACAGGGCGGCGGCCGTGATGGCGGCGTCTTCCTCGTCACTGATCGGTTCTGTCTGCCATCGCTTCTTCATAAACACGCCTTTCGCGCTTGTTGGCTTTTCGAAGGCTGATGATGCGAACTTTGCGGTTGCGCAGAGTATACACCAGGACGTGGAGGCGCCCCAAGAGGGGAGCGGTCGCAGAGAGTCGATCCTCTCCGTAATCGCCGCGTCGATCCGGCTGGATACGCGCAACGTCCCAATAAAACTCCGCAGCAAGCGCAAAATCGATACCGTGCTTGGACATGTTCGAGATGCGTTTGGCCTCATCCCATTCAAGCTCCGGCATTCGTTGTCGCCCTTTGCCCAACCGATCACCTTTGGGTGCATTTCAATACCTAAAAGTGATCGGCCCGTCCTGCCCGGTTTTCAACCGAAGGATCTGGCCGAAAGGACCTTCTCATGAGCCAGGCCATCGCCATGGGCGAGACGACCCCACGCGACGAAGACAGCACCCGCACCTTTGTCGAGGTCACGGAAATCTGGGTGCCGGAGGGCAATCGGCTCGTCTGGTGGAGCGGCAATTACGGGGCGCTGTCCGAATTTGCCGGCGTCTCCACCAAGAAGGGCTTCAACAAGGGCGAAGGCCTGCCGGGCAACGCGTGGGCGGAAGAAAAGCCCATCGTTCTGAAAGATTTCGACGGCTCCTATTTCAAGCGGACGGATGCTGCCAGGGCTGCCGGCCTGACCAGCGCGGTCGCGTTTCCGATCTTTGCCGGAAAGACGCTCAAAGCCGTGGTCGTGGTGCTGTGCGCGGACGATGCGGTGCGCACCGGCGCGATCGAGGTCTGGCACGAGGAGAACGGTCTCCTGATGCTGGACGATGGCTATTACGGCGCGGCCAAACATTTCGAATGGGTGTCCCAGCACACCCATTTTCCGCGCGGGCAGGGCCTGCCGGGCGGCGTGTGGGCCGCCGAAGCGCCCATGCTGATGCGCGATCTCGGCTCCGGCTACCGGTTCATCCGCGCCGAAAGCGCGGGCAAGGCGGGCCTCACCACCGGTCTTGGCCTGCCGATCGCGACCCCGAACGGCCGAACCTATGTCATGACCCTGCTCTCGGCCCTCGGCACGCCCATTGCCCGGCGCTTCGAGCTTTGGAAAGTGCGCTCCGCGCGCACCGGCGGCGGCAAGGAAGCTGTCCTCGCCGACGGCATCTGCGAGCGGGACGGCCCGCTCTGGGATGACGAGACCGAGACCTGTGTGCCGGCCTGGCAGGGGCCGATCGGCGAGGTCGTCGGTTCCGGCATTCCCATCGTCAAACACGACACAGCTGCGCCCACGGCGGGATACGCCTCCATGGTCGCGGTTCCGATCTATCGCGCAGACGCGATTCACCACGTCGTCGCCTGGTACTCTTGAAGGACGAACCCATGCAGAAACTCGTCGTCATCGGCGCCGGCATGGCATCGGGCCGGGTTCTCGAAACCCTGTTCGACGCCGATCCCAACGCCTACGAGGTCACGCTCTTCAACGCCGAAGCGCGCGGCAACTACAACCGCATCATGCTCTCGCCGGTCCTGTCGGGCGAAAAGAGCTATGCCGAAATCGTCACCCATGACGATGCCTGGTATGCGGACCACAAGGTGACCTGCCGGTTCGGCGAAAAGGTCGTCTCGATCGACCGCAAGGCGAAGGTCGTCACCGGCGAAAACGGCGACGTGCCCTATGACAAGCTGATCATCGCCACCGGCTCCGCCCCGTTCATCGTGCCCGTCGAGGGCCGCGATCTTCCGGGCGTCATCACCTATCGCGATCTCGACGACACCCATGCCATGATCGCGGCGTCGGCAAGGCCCGGCGCCCGTGCGGTGGTCATCGGCGGCGGCCTTCTCGGTCTCGAGGCCGCGGCGGGCCTCAGGCTGCGCGGCATGGAGGTGACCGTTCTCCACCTTGCCGGCCATCTGATGGAGCGCCAGCTCGACGAGGCGGCGGGCTATCTCCTGAAGAAGGATCTGGAAAAACGCGGCATCGTCGTGATGACCAAGGCCTCCACCCGGAAGATCCTCGGCGAGACCGCGGTCGAGGGCGTCGAACTTGCCGACGGCACGGTGCTGACGGCCGATCTCGTCGTCATGGCGGCCGGCATCCGCCCCGCCGCCGAGATCGCGAAGAACGCAGGGCTTGCCACCGGACGGGCCATCACCGTCAACGCCCAGATGCAGACCTCCGACCCCGACATCTTCGCCGTCGGCGAGTGCGTGGAATATAACGGCGCGCTGTTCGGCCTCGTCGCCCCCCTCTACGACCAGGCGAAGGTTCTCGCCCGATCACTGATGGGCGAGGTGGAGAGCTTCACCGTCAAGGAACTGTCGACCAAGCTGAAGGTCACCGGTTGCGACCTGTTTTCGGCCGGCGATTTTGCCGAAGGCGAGACCCGCGAGGACATCGTCCTGCGCGATCCGGGCCAGGGCGTCTACAAGCGTCTCGTCATCGAGAACGACCGGCTGATCGGCGCGGTGATGTACGGCGACACGTCGGACAGCAACTGGTTCTTCGATCTCATCCGCGAGGGCGCCTCGATCGCCGCGATGCGCGAGACGCTGATCTTCGGACCGGCCTACCAGGGAGGGTCCCCGCTGGACCCCATGGCGGCCGTTGCAGCCTTGCCGGATGATGCGGAAATCTGCGGCTGCAACGGCGTCTGTAAATCGAAGATCACCGGCGCGATCACCGCAAAGGGCCTCACCTCGCTCGACGAGGTGCGCGCCCACACCAAGGCGTCCTCCTCCTGCGGCACCTGCACCGGGCTCGTCGAACAGCTGATGAGCCTGACGCTCGGGTCAGCGTTCGATCCGAACGCGGTCAAGCCCATGTGCGGCTGCACCCCCTTGTCGCATGACGACGTGCGCCGGCTGATCAAGGCGAAGGAACTGAAGACCATTCCCCAAGTCCAGCAGGAACTTGGCTGGTCCACCCCCAATGGCTGCGCCAAGTGCCGGCCCGCGCTCAACTATTATCTCGTCGCCGACTGGCCGGACGACTATGCCGACGACTACCAGTCACGCTTCATCAACGAGCGCGTCCACGCCAACATCCAGAAGGACGGGACCTATTCCGTCGTGCCGCGCATGTGGGGCGGCATGACGTCGTCCAGGGAGCTTCGCGCCATCGCCGACGTCGTCGACAAGTTCGACATTCCGGCGGTGAAATGCACCGGCGGCCAGCGCATCGACATGCTGGGCGTGCGCAAGGAGGACCTGCCGGCCGTCTGGGCCGATCTCGGCAAGGCGGGCTTCGTCTCCGGCCAGGCCTATGCCAAGGGCCTTCGCACGGTGAAGACCTGCGTCGGCACCGACTGGTGCCGGTTCGGCACGCAGGATTCGACCGGCCTCGGCATCCGCATCGAGAAGTTCATGTGGGGCTCCTGGACGCCGGCCAAGCTGAAGCTCGCCGTCTCCGGCTGCCCGCGCAACTGCGCCGAGGCGACGTGCAAGGACATCGGCATCATCTGCGTCGATTCCGGCTTCGACATCCATTTCGCCGGCGCGGCCGGCCTCGACATCAAGGGCACCGAGATCCTCGGCCATGTGGACACCGAGGACGAAGCGCTCGAGCACGTCGTGGCGCTCGCCCAGATGTACCGCGAGCAGGGCCATTACCTCGAGCGCATCTACAAATGGGCCAGGCGCATCGGCCTCGACGAGATCCGCCGCCAGATCATGGACGATCACCCGATGCGCAAGGCCTATTTCGACCGCTTCGTCTTCTCCCAGACATTCGCCCAGGTCGATCCCTGGTCCGAGCGCGTCTCCGGCAAGGACAAGCACGAGTTCCGGCCGATGGCGAAGCTCGAATTCGCGGACGCGGCCGAATGATCCCGGACAAGGAGCCCCACTGAATGACCTTCATCGACAAACACTGGATCGGCGTCGGACGGATCGCGGATATCCCCCCGCTCGGCGCGCGCCGGATCGAGGCCGGGTTCGCGACCATCGGCCTCTTCCGCACCGCACGGGACGAGATCTTCGCCATCGAGGACAGGTGCCCGCACAAGGGCGGGCCGCTGACGCAGGGCATCGTCCATGACGGCTGCGTGACCTGCCCGCTCCACAACATGGTGATCGGGCTCGAATCCGGCGAGGCGCAAGGGGCCGACGAGGGGCGCGTGACGACTTTCCGCGTGAGGATGGTCGACGGCGAGATCCAGCTCAGCGGCGAGGATCTGGCCAGGGCGGCGAACCGGGCCTGCGCGGCCGAGGCCGCCTGACCCTTCCAAGATGATCGGCGCGGCCGGCCGCGTCCGACCCCGGCACGCCGGCACACCCTTCCATCACACCGGAGCTGCGACGTGAAGCACACGGACGAGACGGCGAGAACCGTCAAGACCACATGCGCCTATTGCGGCGTCGGCTGCGGGATTGTCGCGACCCCGCAAGCGGACGGATCGGTGGCGATCGCCGGGGACCCCGATCATCCGGCCAATTTCGGGCGGCTCTGCTCCAAGGGCTCGGCACTCGGCGAGACGCTGGGGCTGGAGGAACGGGTGCTTCTGCCCGTGGTGGAGGGCCGGCAGGCCGGTTGGGACGAGGCCCTCGACAGGGTCGCCCGGACCTTCACCCGCACGATCGAGGCGCATGGGCCGGACTCGGTGGCGTTCTATCTGTCCGGCCAGCTTCTGACGGAGGATTACTACGTCGCCAACAAGCTGATGAAGGGGTTCATCGGCTCGGGCAATATTGACACCAATTCGCGGCTGTGCATGGCCTCCTCCGTCGCCGGCCACAAGCGCGCCTTCGGCGCCGACACCGTTCCCGGCACCTATGCCGATCTGGAGAACGCCGATCTCCTCGTCCTGACGGGTTCCAATCTCGCCTGGTGCCATCCGGTGATCTTCCAGCGGATCGCGGCCGCGAAGGCCGTGCGGCCGCACATGCGGATCGTCGTGATCGATCCGCGTCGCACCGCGACCTGCGAACTTGCCGACATCCATCTGGCGCTCGCCCCCGACAGCGACGTGGCGCTGTTTTGCGGGCTTCTCCACGCCCTCTCCGAAAGCGGCGCGATCGATGACGCCTATGTCGCGCGGCACACCGAAGGCTTTTCCGCAGCCCTGCGGGTTGCCCGCACGATAAAGGTGCGGGACGTGGCGGCCAGGACGGGACTTGCGGACGCAGACATCCGTTCGTTCTACGACCTGTTCGCGTGGACCGAAAAGACCGTCACGGTCTACAGCCAGGGCGTCAACCAGTCGGCCAGCGGCACCGACAAGGTCAACGCCATCATCAACTGCCATCTGGCGACGGGCCGTATCGGCAAGCCGGGCACGGGTCCGTTCTCGGTCACCGGCCAGCCCAACGCCATGGGCGGGCGCGAGGTCGGCGGCATGGCGAACATGCTGGCCGCCCACATGGCCATCGAGAACCCGGCGCACCGCGAGACCGTGGCAACGTTCTGGAACGCGCCGAACCTCGCGGAAAGACCCGGCCTCAAGGCGGTGGAGCTCTTCGAGGCCGTGCGGGCGGGGACGATCAAGGCGCTGTGGATCGGCGGCACCAATCCGGTCGTCTCGATGCCCGATGCCGACCGGGTGGCGGCGGCGCTTCGCGCCTGCCCCTTCGTCGTCGTCTCCGACGTTCTGAGGCACACGGACACGACGGCGTTCGCACACGTGCTGCTTCCCGCCGCCGCCTGGGGCGAGAAGAACGGCACGGTCACCAATTCCGAGCGCCGCATCTCCCGGCAGCGGCCGTTCCTCCCCCTGCCGGGCGAAGCGAGGCCGGACTGGGCGATCTTCGCCGACGTCGCGCGGCGCATGGGATTTTCCGGCTTCGGCTACAAAAGCGCCGCCGAGGTTTTCGACGAGCATGCAAGGCTCTCGGCGCGTGGGAACGAGGGCGCGCGCGACTTCGATATCGGCGGCCTGGCAGGGCTCGACGAGGCCGGGTACGATGGCCTCGAACCCGTCCAGTGGCCGGTTCGCGAGGGTGCCGGAACGCCCGGCACGGACGACAAGCGGTTCTTTGCCGATGGCCGGTTCTACCATGCGGACGGGCGCGCGCGCTTCGTCGCGGTCGAGCCGCCGCAGGACGGGACATGCGCGCCCTTCATCTTGAACACGGGCCGCGTTCGCGACCATTGGCACACCATGACCCGCACCGGGCTTTCGGCGCGTCTTTCGGCCCACATCGCCGAGCCCTTCGCCGAGCTTCACCCCGAAGACGCCCGGCGGCTCGCCATTTCGGCGGCCGATCTCGTCGAGGTCTCCTCGCCGCACGGCACGGCGGTCGTCCGCGCCCTGGTCACCGACAGGCAGCGCCCGGGCTCGGTCTTCGTGCCGATGCACTGGACGAAGCGCTACGCGCCGTCCGCACGCATCGGCGCCGTCGCCCATCCGATCTCCGATCCCCATTCCGGCCAGCCGGCGCTGAAGTCGACCGGCGCGACGGTGAGGCGCTTCGAGGCGGCATGGTACGGCTTTGCCATCCTGAAGACGCGTCCCGATCTCGAGCGGATCGGCGCAGGGCTCGCCTATGTGGCCGCCGCGCGAAGCGGGGATGGCTGGCGACTGGAGCTTGCCGGCACGGCGGCGCTGAAGGATGCGAGGGCCTTGGCGCTGGAGCTTTGCGCGCAGCCGAGCGCCGAGACCGTGGCCTACCGCGACGCGCGCACGGGGGCCGAGCGCTTCGCGGCGTTCTTCGAGGGGCAGCTTCTGGGCGCCGTCTACCTGTCGCCCGAGCCCGTCGCCCTGCAGCGCAACTGGGTGGTCGCCCAGCTCGCCCTCGAACGATTCGGGCCGCAGGAGCGGGTCCAGCTCCTGGCCGGGCGCGGGCGCGCCGACCGGCCCGACCCCGGCGCGATCGTCTGTTCGTGCTTTTCGGTCGGCATCAACCAGATCACGGCCCTCGTCGCCTCCGGACAGGCGGCCAGCGTCGAGGCGGTCGGCGCGGCGCTGAATGCGGGCACCAATTGCGGCTCGTGCCGCAGCGAGATCAGCACGATCATCGGCCGTGCCGCCATCAAGGTTCCCGCGTGAGAGGGACCCGCCCATGCGCGCGCCGACGTCTCGCCCGCGGCTGCGGGGGGAACCTGCGGCGCCTCGGGTCCTCGCCGACCTGAACCGCCGGAGCGGCTTTATGGGCGATCGTTCCCGTCGGCAATGGCTCTTTCGTGAACGGGACGATGGGTAGCAGTGGCGAGCCCTATGCAGTAGAAGCGGGCTTCGTTATGGATCACGCATGATGCTTATCGCGCGTATCCTGCCGTTCGATCGATCGCCGTCACGAAAGAGCCGCTGCCCTGATCGCCGACCAGACCTACATCGCCTGTCCCACATGCGATGTCATCTACCGTCTTTCCCCCGGACTGGAAACACGCCGCTCCCGATGCACCCGCTGCGGCTTCCACCTGTCGCTCGGATGGTCGGACGCGACCGCGCGGGTCGTCGCGCTCGCCGTCACCTCCGTCATCCTGACATGGGTCGTGCTGTTCGGGCCCTTCCTCAGCCTGGCGGCCGGAACCTTCGAGTCGCAAGCCTCGGTGATCGACGTCGTCCTCGGGTTCGGCACCGGCATCATGGCGCCGCTGGCGTTCGCGGTGTTCATGTTCATCGCGGTCCTGCCGCTGACGCGGGCGCTGCTGCTCATCTACGCGCTCGGGCCCCTGCTCTTCGAACGCGCCGCGCGACCCGGTGCGCAAACCGCCCTTCGCTGGGCCTTCCGGCTGAAGCCCTGGGCGATGAGCGAAATCTTCATGGTCGGCGTCGCCGTCGCTCTGGTGAAGCTCGCAGGCATGGCGCGCATCGAAATGGGGCCGGCCTTCTGGGCCTTTTCCGCCCTCGTCATCGTCAACGCGCTTCAGAACAGCTTCATGTGCAGGAACACCTTATGGACGGCGATCTCAACCAGGGCGCGCTGACGACGGCGCAGGAGGCCGGCCTCGTCGCGTGCCGAAGCTGCGGTCTCGTCTGCGCCCCGAACGCTGCACGCTGCACGCGCTGCGGCGAACGGATCGAAAGCCGCGACACGCACAGCCTGCAGCGGGTCTGGGCCTACATGATCGCGGGGCTGATCGCCTACGTGCCGGCCAATCTCTATCCGATGCTGCGCACAACGCAGCTCTTCCAGACCACGGACAGCACGATCGTCGGCGGCGTCGTGGATCTCATGCATCATGGCGCCTACGCCATCGCGGCGATCGTCTTCATCGCCAGCGTGATCATTCCGGTCGGCAAGTTCCTGATCATCGGCTACCTCGCATGGCTCCTGTCGCGCCCCCATGCGCGCAGCCCGCACCGCCTGCATTTCCTGCACGAAGCGGTGGAATTCATCGGCCGGTGGTCGATGATCGACGTGTTCGTCGTTGCGATCCTGGCCGCCCTCGTCCAGTTCGACATGCTGGCGACCATCAATCCCGGCCTTGCGGCCGTCTGTTTCGCGCTGTCCGTGGTGTTCACCATGCTGTCGGCGCAAGCGTTCGATTCCCGCCTGATCTGGGATCGCGCAATTCCGAAAGGACACCATGAACGACATTGAACCGCCAGCCCCGAAGATCGAAACGAAGAAGCGGTTTTCGCTCGTCTGGCTGATGCCGGTTCTTGCCGTCGCCGTCGCCGCCTGGGTGGTCTGGAGTTCCTATTCCGACCAGGGCCCGCTCATCACCGTCACCTTTCCCACCGCCTCGGGCATCAGCGCGGGCTCGACGGAAGTGCGCATCCGCGACCTGCGGGTCGGCCTCGTCGAGGATGTCGGCTTTTCCGACCGGATGGCGAACGTCGAGGCGCGCATCCGGATCGACAAGGATCTGGCGCGCTATGTCGACGAGGGGGCCGAGTTCTGGCTCGTCGAGCCGCAGGTCACCGCGCGCGGCGTCACCGGCATCGGCACCCTCCTGTCGGGCGTCTACATCGCGGCGAACTGGGACGGCGAGGAAGGCCCGCCGCAGGACGAATTCACCGCGCTCCAGACCCCGCCGCTCGTCTCGTTCGGCGAGGAAGGCACCCGTCTCATCCTGCGGACGAAGGCCGGCGGGCAGCTCGCCGCCGGGGCGCCGATTCTCGCCAGCGGCATCGAGGTCGGGCGCATCGGCCAGCCGGTCCTCGCCACGGCCGGATCGACCGTGACGATGGAAGCCTTCGTCTCCCGGCCCTACGACCGACGCCTCACCACCAATACGCGGTTCTGGGACGCCTCCGGGCTCTCGGTCAATGTCGGCGCGCAAGGCCTGGCGCTGAAGGTCAACAGCCTTGCGGCCCTGATCGAGGGCGGCGTCAATCTGGGTACGCCCGTCACCGGCGGCGATCCGGTCGCCGACGGCCATGTCTACGAGGTGTTCTCCACCGAGGAGGCCGCGCGCGCCGACGCCTTCGAGGCCGGCAGCGCCCCCGACATCCTGGTCTCGGCCATGCTCGACGGCGATGTGAGCGGGCTCGGCCTCGGCACCAGCGTACGCTTTCGCGGGGTCAAGGTCGGCGAGGTCGAGAACGTCGTCGGCGTCGCGCCGGACGGCGAAGGCGACGGGCCGGTGCGTCTTCGGGTGGACATGAGCATCGCGCCGACACGCATCGGCCTGCCGGCCGCGACGACGCCCACGACGCTTCGCGAGGCGCTGGATCGGCGCGTGGCGAACGGACTTCGCGTCCGCGTCGCGTCCGAAGGCCTGTTCGGGCAGACGGTGGTCCTGGAACTGGCGACGCTTCCCGACGCGCCGGAGGCCGAAATCGCCGCGGACGACGGCGGGCGCCTCCTCATCCCCACCGTCGCCCCCGCCGTTTCGGACGGCAAGGGCGGCGTCGACAGTCTCGTTGCCCGTGTCTCCAACCTTCCGATTGAAGCCCTCATGACGGCGGCGACCGACGCCCTGTCCGGCGTCTCGCGGCTGACCGGACAGGCGGAGAGCGTCCTGGCCGCCGACGGCGTCGAGCGCATTCCCGCCACCCTCGACGAGACCCTCGCCGAGGTCCGCTCGCTGGTCGCCGACATTCGCGGCGGCGGCGCGATCGAAAACCTCAACAAGACGCTGAGTTCGGCGGACACCACGCTCCAGTCCGTGAGCGAGGCCGCGCAATCCCTGCCCGCGCTCGCCGCCCGCCTCAACGCGGCGGCCGACGGGCTCCAGTCCGTCGTTGCCGGCTATACGCCGGAATCGCGCATCTATACGGAGCTTCGCGCCGTCCTCAACGAGGTGTCATCGACAGCGGAAGCCTATCGTTCGCTCGCGCGAACCATCGAACGCAATCCCAATTCCATCATTACGGGACGCTGACCCATGCGCCGCATTCCCTTCCTCGTCCCGCTTCTGTTCCTGGCCGGCTGCCTGACGTCCGAGCCGCCCCGCTTCGCGGTCGAACCGCTTCCGTCGGCGGCGCGGATCGCAACCTCCGCCGAGACGATCTCGATCGCCGACGTGTCCCTGCCGGCCTATGCCAAGGAACAGCGGATCATCGTCCAGAACCCCTCGGGCGCCCTCGTGCCCCTCGACGACGCCGACTGGGCCGACGAGCAGGAACGGGCGATGACCTACGCGCTGGTCCGCTACGTCGCCGAGATCTCCGGAGCGCAGGTCGCCGCCGATCCGTGGCCGCTCGGCGGCATTCCGGAAGCGGAGGTGAAGGTGTTCGTCGGGACCATGCTCTACGACCGGACCGGCATGCTGACGCTCGCCGGCCAGTTCAGCGTCCGCCGCGACGTGCAGGAAAGCCGGAGCCGGATCGTGCCGTTCGATATCCGCATCCCGGCCGGGTCCAGCACGCCCGACGGCATCGCGCAGGTGCACGGAGCGGCATGGCGCGCGCTCGCCGTGCTGATCGCGCAGGCGGTCTGATCGCGAAAGAAGCGATGCGGGGCGCTGCGACCGAACTCGGTGCCCGGAAATCTTCGATACCGCGCATCGCAGGGGGGATCTCCGACGTGTCAGCCGGACGCTTCGGTCACAAACCATTGACGATGAGGAAGGCCACCATTGCCCGTCGCGATTTTGACGGCCGATATCTAAAATTCGAGGAATATATTTGACGGCTCGACGAAGGGATCGGCGCACAATCTCCCATGTCAACACTAAATGGGAAACGTGTCATGCAAAAAGTCGTGAAGCACCGGGCCGAGCTTGCCGAACAACGGTTCATGCTGGAGCAACGCTGCGATTTCGTTACGCGCGTCAAAGCCGATCAGCATGTTGGGTTCTGGGCGGCATCGCGCCTCGATCTCGAGGAAGCTGAAGCCGCGCATTATGCACATGCCATCGTCGAGACCAGCATTTCATCGAAGGATGGACGCGGTGGTTTCAAGAAGGTCGTCGCCGATCTCTCGCCTCTCGGCGTTCATATCGAGACGGTCCGAACGCAGTATGACATCGCCATGGCCGCGCTGAAGCAATCCTCGCCAATCCATCTGACCCGTGGTTCCGAAGAGGTGCGTCTTGCCGGCTGAACCGGCGAGCGAACGTCTTGTTCTCCGCAAAAACGCCTCCGGCGGCCTCTCATGCCGCCGGGCTCGTGATCCGAAATCCCTTTGACCGCGTCGCGATGACGGATTTCACATCAGTCCATCACCGCAAGGACCGCGATGCAGTCGCCGGCCTTGACGAGGCCGGGAAAGTGGCGCGCGGCCAGGACCCCGTCCATCTTCGCCCAGAAATCGAACGGCGCGGTTCCCGTCCGGTCGATCGGCCAGGCCCGCGCGATCGGCTGGCCCTGCTTCACCGCGTCGCCGAGATCGACCAGCGGCTCGATCATGCCATCGAATTCTGAGAAGGTGAAGCAGCGCTCGTCCGGCATGTCGAGCCACTTCGTCGCCCGCGTCTCGACCTCTCCCTTCAGGATGCCGGCATGGCGCAGGACGCCCGTCAGCCCGCGCTTGGCGATGCTTACGGTGCGCGCCGTCGTCGAGCCGCCGCCGCCGAGCTCGGTGGTCACGAAGATCTTGCCCATGGCTTCGGCGGTGGTGTCGTACATGCCGACCGCGTCGATCTCCAGCATCTTCACCGAATAGGGCGCGCCGAAGGCTGCGACGGCGGCGAAACACGCAGCTTCCTGGGCCTTGTCGGGCAGGATGTGGGCGGCGGCGAACGGCAGGAAGTCGAGGGTGCGCCCGCCCGAATGGAAGTCGAGGACGATATCGGCCATCGGCAGGAGATTGCGCGTCACATAGTCGGCGATCTTCTCGGTCGGATTGCCGAAGGGCCGGCCGGGAAACGACCGGTTGAGATTGCCCTTGTCGATGGGCGAGGTGCGCGTGCCGGCCCTGAAGGCCGGATAGTTCAGCGCCGGCACGATGATCACCCGCCCCGAGACCTCCTCTGCGGCAAGGCGCCGGGCGAGATCGAACAGGGCGATCGGCCCCTCATATTCGTCGCCATGATTGCCGCCGGTGAGAAGCGCCGTCGGCCCCTCGCCGTTCGCGATCACGGTGATCGGCGTCAGGATCGAGCCCCAGGCGCTGTCGTCCCGGCTGTAGGGCAGGCGCAGAAAGCCGTGCTGGATGCCGTCCCGGTCGTAATCGACGGTGGAGACGACGGCGGAGGGCGGGAGCGGATCGGTCGGTTCCATTCTCGGGTCAGTCCTTCACCACGAGCCGGCGCGGCACGTTCGACAGGAGTTCGTAGCCGGTCTCGGTGATCGCGAGGCTCTCGGTGATCTCGAGGCCCATATCCTCCAGCCACAGCGCCGTCATGAAGTGGAAGGTCATGCCGGGCTTCAGCTCGGTCGTGTCGCCGGGCCGAAGGCTCATGGTGCGCTCGCCCCAGTCCGGCGGATAGGACAGGCCGATCGGATAGCCCGTGCGGCTGTCCTTGACGATGCCGTGGCGCTTCAGCACCGAAAAATAGGCCTTGGCGATATCCTCGCACGTGTTGCCGGGTCTTGCCGCCTCGAGCCCTGCTTCCATGCCGTCGAGCGTCGCCTTTTCGGCATCGAGGAAGATTTGGGGCGGCTTGCCGAGGAACACGGTGCGCGAAAGCGGACAATGATAGCGGCGATAGGCGCCGGCGATCTCGAAGAAGGTGCCCTCGCCAAGCTGCATCGGCCTGTCGTCCCATGTAAGGTGCGGGGCGACCGCGTCGGGGCCGGAGGGCAGCATGGGCACGATCGCCGGATAGTCGCCGCCATGGGCCTCCGTGCCGCGAATGCCGGCATCGTAGATCTCGGCGACGAGGTCGCATTTGCGCATGCCCGGCTCGATCGTCTCGACGATCCGCGCATGCATGTTGGTCACGATCTGGCCGGCGATCCGCATGTAGTCGAGTTCGGTGGCGCTCTTCACCGCGCGCTGCCAGTTGACGAGCGCGGTTGCATCGACGAAGCGCGCGTTCGGCAGATGGGTCGTCAACGCGGCGAACGCGGCGGCGGAGAACCAGTAATTGTCCATCTCCACGCCGATGGTAAGCCCGCCCCAGCCCCGGTCCTCGAGGATGCGCGCCAGATGATCCATCGGATGGCGCTCGGTGGACTGCACGTAATGGTCGGCATAGCCGAGAATATGATCGTGGGCGAGATAGGCGGTGCGTTTGGCGCCGTTGGCGTCCATCGCCCGGCCGAACCAGATCGGCTCGCCGTCCGGCGGCACGATCACGCCCTGGTGGACGTAGAACGACCAGCCGTCATAGCCGGTGAGCCAGGCCATGTTGGAGGGGTCGGACACGTAGAGAACGTCGAGACCCTTGTCGGCCATGGCACTCCGGGTCTTCGCCAGGCGCGCGGCATACTCCTCGCGGGAGAAACTGAGATTGGGTTCCATGGTGGGCGGGTCTCCTGAGTGAGGGGCGGAACGTCGAGCTAGCTTGTGAAGACGGTGCCGGCGCCGGCGGCCAGAACGCGACGGTGGACGAGCGTCGCGATGGCGGTGTCCTGAACGCCGGTCCCCGTCAGGTCGCAGATCGTGATCCGGTCGCCCGCCGTTCGTCCGGGCACGGCGCCCGCGACGATCGCGCCGAGCTCGGCGAAGGGCGCGTTGGCCCCCCAAAGCCCGGCCGCGATCGCATGGTGCAGTTCGCCCAGACGCCGCGTCTGGACAAGGCTGTCGGCCACGTAGAGATCGGCGCGAAGCAGCGCCTGCGGCTCGATCTCGTTCTTGTGCTCCGCGTCCGAGCCCATCGCCGTGACATGCTGCCCGGCCTCCAGCCAGTCGGCACGCAGGATCGGCGTCGACGAGGGCGTCGTGGTGACGACGATGTCCGCACCCGAGATCGCCGCACGCGGATCGGCATGGGCCGTGACCGCGATGTTCAGCGCGGCGGAAGCCCGGCTCGCCAGAGCTCTCGCCTTTGCCGGATCGCGCGCCCAGATCCGCGCCTGCGCGATCGGCCGCACGAGCGTCAAAGCCTCGAGCTGCAGCAGCGCCTGGACGCCCGCGCCGAAGATCGCCGCGATGCCGGCATCTTCGCGCGAAAGATGGCTCGCCGCGAGGGCGCCGGCCGCCGCGGTGCGCAGATCGGTCAGATAGCCATTGTCGAGGAACAGGGCTTCGACGAGTCCGGTCCGCGCCGACATCAGCATCATCAGACCGTTGACGCTGGGAAGGCCGAGCGCCGGATTGCCGAAGAAACCCGGACTGACCTTCAGCGCGAAGCTCGGCAGGCCCGGCACGTAGGCGGTCTTCACGTCCACCTCGCCGCGATGCTCGGGAATGTCGAGGCGCAGGATCGGCGGCATACCCACCTTTTTCGTCGCAAGCGCCGCAAAGCCATCCGATATCGCCGCGATCACGCCCTGGTCGAGCGTCACGAGTTCGCGCAACTGGCTTTCCGTGACGATCCGGATCTCGGGCATCAGGCCGCATCCATGAGGGCGTTCGTGCCCGCGACGACGCTTTGGTGAAGCCGCATGTCGATGCTGCGGCCGGTCAGAAGCAACACGGTTGGGCCGAACGACTTCACCTTGCGGGCCAGAAGCGCGGCGACGCCGACCGCGGCCCCGCCCTCGATTACCTCGCGCTCCTGGACATAGGCATGGCGGATGCCCGCGGCGATCTCGGCTTCGGTGAGAAGCACCACCCGGTCGACGAGGGTGCGCACCATCTCGAAGGTGATGGAATTGTCGAGATTGATGCCGCCGCCGAGCGAATCGGCGAGCGTCGGCAGTTCCTCGACCTCCGTCGGATAGCCGGCCTTGAGGCTCGCATGCATCGCCGCGCCCCGCGCCATCGAGATGCCGACGACCTTCACGCCCGGGCGCTTGGCCTTGACGGCGGCGGCGACCCCCGAGATCAGCCCGCCGCCCGAAAGCGGTACGAAGACGGTCGAAACATCCGGCACGTCCTCGACGATTTCGAGGCCGATGGTTCCCTGGCCGGCGACGATCAGCGGGTGGTCGAAGGGCGGCACCGATACCAGCCGCTCCTCGCGAATCAACCGTCCGACCTCCATCTGGGCCTCGTCCTGGCTCTTGCCGACGATGCGGATCTCGGCGCCGAGCGCCTTGATCGCGTCGATCTTCACCTGCGGCACCAGGCTGGACATGCAGACGACGCAGCGGATGCCGGCACGCTTTGCGGCATGGGCGAGCCCGCGCCCGTGATTGCCGGTGGACGCGGCGACGACGCCGCGGGCCCGTTCCGCATCGCTCAGCGACAGCACCGCATTCGTCGCCCCGCGCACCTTGAAGGCGCCGGTGATCTGCCGGTGCTCGAGCTTCAGATAGACCGGAACGCCGGTCATGTCGGACAGGCTCGTGCTGAGGTCGACGGGCGTGCGCCGGATGTGCGGCCGGATTCGTCTCGCGGCGTCTTCGATCTCCTGGAATGCAACCATTCCCATAAATTCACCCTTTCCCATCAGTGCCTTGTGCAGTCAGGTCGCGCATTAGGCGTCCAACTGCAAGAGGCGCTTCAAGGACACCGCAGGCCTTCATGACCGCCCAGAACCCCGCCTGGTTGCTGGTTACCACCGGCCTGCCGATCGCCTGCTCGATGACATCGACGACGTCGACGGCACGCAGCGCGGTGCAGGAGATGAACAGGGCCTCGGCCTGCGGGCTCACGGCCCTGCATGCCGCATCGACGAGACTGGCGTGGGAAAGTCGCGCCATCGCCCCGTCGTCCGCAATGTCGAGGGCCGTCAACCGATCGACCAAGCATCCGTGCCGCTCGAAATAGGCCGCCATCGCGCGCCCGACCGAAGCGCCGTAGGGCGTCAGCATGCTGATTTGCCGCGCGCCGAGCGCCTCGAGCGCGCCGATCGCCGCGCGTGGCGGCGTGATGACCGGACTTGCGCGTCCCCCCGCGTGGATCGCGGCCTCCACGGCCTCGTCGCCGATGAGAACGCTCGCCGACGTGCACGAAAAGGCGATCGCGTCGAGGGTCTCGCCCGGAAGAATGCGTTCGGCCGCCCGGCCGAGAAGCGGTTGCATGGCACGCAGGTTTTCCGGCGTCACCGGATTGGCGAAGGCGATGCGATTGACGAAGATCGCGATGCCGGTGCCGGCGAGATGGCGGGCATAGTCGCGCTCGCTGGTGAGATCGGTCGACAGCACGATCAGGCCGAGGCGCGCCTGGTCGCTCGCGTCGAAGCGAAGGGGTGCGCCGGGGCTGCCGATTGTCTCGATCATGTCGTCCCGTTTCGGTTCTTAGCGCCGCCCGAGGTGCGGGACAGGGCCCGTGCCGGAGCGGTGCGCCGGCTGCCGCCGCAGGGTCGCATCCACGGGGCGTTCGCACCGTTCCCGCGCCTTGGATCACTGTCCGATCGTTACCTTCGGCGAACACCTGATGAAATAGAAGGCATGCCCGAAAAATGGCCGAATGGTCGCCCTTCCTCTCCCGCGGCAGAGGATTCCTCTGGCGATCGGGCAAGAAGCAGATGGTTCGACGCCAGGGCGAGCGGCGGTCCGGCCGCAAGCAGAACGCACCGAGGCGCAAGATCGCGGCGAGTTGTTCCGATTCGTATTCGGGCTCCGACAGCCTGATTTACAAGCATAATTCGATCCCTTCGAAGTCGACCGGCACATGACGGCCTCATGCGATCTGCGTCCCATGCGTGAATTCGGCACGTTTTGCGATCAAGCCCCGGATGGTTGCTGTGAAACACGAAGGGTTGCCCTTGTCCTGCGTTTCGTTACGCTTGGTGACGACTTTCCGGATCTTGCACGATCGGCCCGCCCGATCGGCGGGGTCCTTTCCCGATTCCCAAGGAGCCTTCCCATGAGCACCCTTATCCGCACGACGAAACGCGCCTTTCTCGCCACCTGCATGGCGACGACCGCGACGCTCGCCCTTTCGGCCGGAAGCGCATCGGCCGAGGAATGGAAATACGCGATCGAAGAAGCCCTCGACGAGGTTCAGGGCGTCTACGCCCAGAAGTTCAAGGAATATGTCGAGGCCAATTCCGACCACACCGTGTCGATCTTTCCGTTCGGCACGCTCGGCGAATCGGCCGACACGACGGAGCTCGCCCAGATGGGCGCGATCCAGTTCGTCGACCTGTCGCCGGGCTTCACCGGCAGCCTGATTCCCGAATTGCAGGTCTTCCTCCTGCCCTACACGCTGCCGGAGGATCCGGCCGTCCTCGCAGACTTCTACAAGACCTCCGAGACGATCAACGAGGATCTGGCCGCGCTCTATGAGGAGCAGTCGCTGCATCTCATCGACATGTTCCCGGAGGGCGAGGTGGTGATGACCACCAAGGAAGCCGTGAAGAGCCCGGCCGATCTTGACGGCGTCAAGTTCCGCGTGATGACGACGCCGCTGCTGGTCGAGACCTACGACGCCTTCGGCGCGACCCCGACGCCGCTGCCATGGGGCGAGGTGTTCGGCGCGCTGCAGCTCAACATGATCCAGGGCCAGGAAAACCCGATGTTCTTCGTCGAATCGACGAAGATGTACGAGGTCACGGACCACATCACCTTCACCGGCCACAACACGTTCACGACCGCCGTCGCGGCGAACAAGAGCTTCTATGACGGCCTGTCCGAAGAGGACAAGGAGATGGTGAACGCAGCCGCCGATAAGGCCTACGACTACATCATCGAATATCAGAAGGGCCTTCAGGACAAGGCGCTCGCCGCGATCAAGGAGGCCAAGCCCTCGATCACCGTGACGACCCTCACCGACGAGGAGCGCCAGCCCTTCCGCGAGGCGGCGAAGGCCGTGCGCGAGAGCTACGCCGAAATGACCGGCGAAAGCGGCCAGAAGGTGCTCGACGGTTTCGAGGCCGACATCGCCGCCTCCGTGGAGCGCGTCAATGGCGGCTCGGACAGCGCGGATGCGAGCCCGGCCGAAGCGCCCGCCGCAACACCGGCGAGCGATGCGGCGTCGGCCGAAGGCGGCGAATCGGCGGCCAACTGAACCTGGGTCCCGGCGGGGCGGGCACGATGCCCCGTCCCGCCATTCCCGACCTGACGGGACATTGGCTTCCGGCGCTTTGCCGGTAGCCCGTCCAGCCTCCTTCGACGAGGACACCGAACGCCCATGAACGCCGACGAGCGACGCGACACAATCGACCGAACCGGCGACAGCGCGCCGCGATCGTCCGAAACCGGCGTGACGACGAAGACCGCCGCCGATCGGGCGGCCGTCGGCTTCACCGGCATTCTGAGTCCGCTCGGGATCGTGGACCGGGGCATGGCGATCTTCGAGGCGGTGGTCCTGGCCATCGGAACGCTGGCGCTCGCCTGCGCTTCCGTCGCCAACGTCGCCGGCCGCTTCCTGTTCGGCCAGAGTCTCTATTTCGCCGAGGAGCTCAGCCAGTTCCTCGTCATCCTCATCACCTTTGCCGGCATCGGCTTCGCCGCACGGCACGGGCGGCACATCCGCATGTCCGCGATCTACGACCAGCTGCCCGACCTCGGCCGCAAGATCACGATGATCCTCATCGCGCTGGTCACGGCGGCGATCATGTTCGTCCTTGCCTGGTATTCCTATTTCTACGTGTCGAGCGTCTACGGCACGGGGCGGATCTCGCCCGTCACCCGCATCCCGGTGTTCCTCACCCTGATCTGGCTGCCGATCGGCTTCGCCATCACCGGCATCCAGTACATCCTGACGGCGATCGCCAACCTCACCCGCCCCGACGTCTACCTGTCCGTCTCGGTGATCGACACCTACGAGGATACGGAGACCCAGGTCTGATGGCGCCTTTCCCGACTGCGACCCCGTCCGTCCCGACACCGGAGGCGCGCTGACATGGCGACCACCATGATCGTCACCATGATCGTGCTGCTTCTGGCCGGCTTCCCGATGATGGTTCCGCTGATCGCGGCGACGCTGATTGCGTTCGTCATCTATCTGCCGATCGGCCCGGAGATCATGATCCAGCAGATGCTGGCCGGGATCCGGCCCTCGGCGCTGATCGCCGTGCCGATGTTCATCCTCGCCGCCGACATCATCACCAAGGGCAAGTCGGCGGACCGGCTGATCAACATGGTGATGCGGTTCGTCGGCCATATGCGCGGCGGCCTCGGCATCGCGACCGCGGCAAGCTGCACTCTCTTCGGCGCCGTCTCCGGCTCCACCCAGGCGACCGTCGTCGCGATCGGCGGCCCGCTGCGCCCGCGCATGCTGAAATCGGGCTACAGCGACAGCTTCACCCTGGCGCTGATCGTCAATTCCTCCGACATCGCCATGCTGATCCCGCCCTCGATCGCGATGATCATCTACGGCGTCGTCTCCGGCACCTCGATCTCGGAGCTGTTCATCGCCGGCGTCGGTCCGGGGCTCCTGATCCTCGTCCTGTTCTCGATCTACGCCTACATCTACGCCCGCCGGCACGACATCCCGACCGAGCCGAAGGCCTCCTGGAGCGAGCGCGTCGCCGCCGTCGGAGCGGCCGTGTGGCCGCTCGGCTTTCCGGTCATCGTCGTCGGCGGCATCTATGGCGGCATCTTCTCGCCGACGGAGGCGGCCTCGGTGTGCGTCGGCTACGCGCTGATCCTGGAAATGCTGATCTTCCGGTCGCTGAAGGTGACCGACATCTACGAGATCGCCAAATCGACCGGCCTCATCACCGCCGTCGTCTTCATTCTCGTGGCCGCCGGCGCCGGCTTTTCCTGGGTGATCTCCTTCGAGCGCATCCCCCAGATGATCCTGGGGGCGCTCGGGCTGGCCGAAGCCGGCCCCTACACGGTGCTGATCGCCATCTCGATCGCGTTCTTCGTCGGCTGCATGTTCGTCGATCCGATCGTCGTCATCCTCGTCCTGACGCCGATCTTCGCGCCGCTGGTCTCCGGGCTCGGGCTCGATCCGGTGCTCGTCGGCACGATCATCACCCTGCAGGTCGCCATCGGTTCGGCGACGCCGCCGTTCGGATGCGACATCTTCACGGCGATCGCGATCTTCAAGCGACCCTATTGGGAGGTGATCCGGGGGACCCCGGTCTTCATCCTCATTCTCCTGTCGGTCAGCGCCCTCTTGATCGTCTTCCCGCAGATCGCCCTCTTCCCGCGCGATCTCGCCTTCCGCTGACCGCGTCGCCGGTCTTCGCAGCTTGAAAGGGCCAGATGCCATGTACAAGACGATCCTCGTCCCGGTGGATGGCTCGGCCATGGCGACGAAGGCGCTCGACAGCGCGATCGCCCTTTCGCAGACCTTCGGGGCAAGCCTCGTCACGCTTTGCGTCTACCGCCACCATTCGCCGCTCGAGGCCTCGTTCTCGATGGTGCGGGCACAGAGCGAGAGCCAGAACCGGCCGGACGATGCCCTGAAGAGCTATGCGAGCGAGATCGCGTCCGCCGCCAAGGAACGCGCGCGCGCGGCGGGCGTCGCAGACGTCTACGGCTATGCCAAGCGCGGCCAGCCCTCGCGCGCGATCGTCGAGTTTTCCAGGCAGCACGGGGTCGATCTCATCGTGATGGGCGCGCGCGGCACCGGCGACATCGAGGGATTTCTCCTCGGCTCGGTCTCCTACAAGGTCTCCTCGCTCGCCAGCGTGCCCTGCCTGATCGTTCGCTGACGCGGGTCCGCGCGGCTCTCCACGCAAACGCGCCCGGCGCAGCGAAATCGCGCGAAAACCGGTGGACGGGCCGGCGGCCGAAGGGCTAGTGGTTCGGACATACGCTTTGCGGCTCGCAGCGATGTGCATCGACGCCGCCGCCGGTCCTGCTGATTTTCGCGCCGGGTGGCCGAAAAACCGGATGCCTCGTTCTTGCCCGGCGCAGTCAATCGGGAAAATGCCGCCATGGGCGCAGGCCGCTTCAAGCTCGACGATCGCGATATCAAGATCCTCTCGATCCTCCAGTCCGAAGGGCGCATCTCCAAGGCCGCCCTCGCCGAACGGGTGAACCTGTCGCCGACGCCCTGCTGGGAGCGGCTGAACCGGCTGGAGGAAAGCGGCGTCATCGAGGCCTATGGCGCGACGATCGCCGAAAGCGCCTACGGTCCGATGACCGTGCTCTTCGTGATGATCGAGATCGAGAACCACCGCGCCGACGATTTCGCGGCCTTCGAGGCGGCGATCGGCGAGGTGCCCGAAATCACCGAATGCTGGTCGATTTCCGGCGGCTTCGACTATCTGTGCAAGTTCGTCACCCGCGACCTCGCCGCATATCAGGCGATCGTCGACAGGCTTCTGGCGAACGGGGCCGGCGTCAAGCGCTATTTCAGCTATCCCGCGATGAAGCCGGTGAAACGCACCCCCCTTCCGCTGGCCATGATCGCGGACATGCAGGGCTGAGCGGACCGGCGCCGGAAACCCGCGACCCGAAGAGCTTTCCTCGCACGATCGGGGGCTCGCGAAGACGTTTCGTCGGCGCTCCCCGCCCAGAATGGCCGACGCTTCGCGCCTGCCGGTCGTAGACTGGCCGCACCGATCGGGTCGGTGCCGTGGCTTTGGCCGCGGCAAGCCTGTCGATCCCAGTCCTGTCTGCCCATTTCGGAGATTTCGCGATGCTCGACCTGTCGAACGAACGGACCGCCTACGATCGCGATCATTTCTTCCATCCATCCACCCACATGGGAACCCATGCGCGCGGCGAGAGCCCGACGCGGGTGATCACCGGGGGCGAGGGTGTGCGCATCACAGATTCCGACGGCAACACCCATGTCGACGCCTTTGCCGGCCTCTACTGCGTCAATGCCGGCTATGGCCGCACCGAGATCGCCGAGGCGATCGGCAAGCAGGCCCATGATCTGGCCTATTACCACTCTTATGTGGGCCACGGCACGGATGCCTCGATCGAGCTGGCCAAGATGATCGTCGACCGGGCGCCCGACACCATGAGCCGGGTCTATTTCGGCCTGTCCGGCTCGGACGCCAACGAGACCAACATCAAGCTCATCTGGTTCTACAACAATGCGCGCGGGCGGCCGGAGAAGAAGAAGATCATCTCGCGCTGGCGCGGCTATCACGGCTCCGGCGTGATGACGGGCTCGCTGACCGGGCTTCACCTGTTCCACAACGCGTTCGACCTGCCGCGCGCGCCGATCCTGCACACGCTCGCGCCCTATTATTTCCGCCGCGAGGACCGCTCCATGAGCGAGGAGCAGTTCTCTCAGCATTGCGCGGACGCGCTCGAGGCGATGATCCTCGAGGAAGGGCCCGAGACGGTCGCCGCCTTCATCGGCGAGCCGCTGCTCGGCACCGGCGGCATCGTGCCGCCGCCCGCCGGCTACTGGCCGAAGATCCAGGCCGTTCTCGACAAATACGACATTCTCCTCGTGGCCGACGAGGTCGTCACCGGCTTCGGACGGACCGGCTCCATGTTCGGCTCCGAGCATTACGGCATTAAGCCCGATCTCATCACCATCGCCAAGGGGCTGACATCGGCCTATGCGCCGCTTTCGGGGTCGATCGTCTCCAAGCGCATGTGGGAGGGCCTTGTCGAGGGGGTCGACGAGCTGGGCGCCTTCGGCCATGGCTGGACCTATTCGGCGCATCCGATCTGCGCGGCGGCCGGCGTCGCCAATCTCAAACTGATCGACGATCTCGACCTCATCGCCAATGTGCGCGAGGTCGGCGCGCATTTCCGCCGCGCCCTGCACGATGCCCTCGCCGGCCATGCCCATGTGGGCGAGGTGCGCGGCGAAGGGATGATCGCCGCGGTGGAGTTCGTCGAGGACAAGGATGACCGCAAATTCTTCGAGCCGGGCAAGAAGATCGGCCCGCAGATCGCGGCGGCCCTCTTCGAGCGCGGCGTCATCGGCCGGGCGATGCCGGAAGGCGACATTCTCGGCTTCGCACCGCCCTTCTGCCTGACGAAGGACGATGCCGACCTGATCGTCGCCAGAACCCGCGAGGCGGTCGCCCACGTCCTCGGCTGATCGTCACGCCTGCGCATTCGGCGAGGATACGGGGTCCGGACGGAAGGCCCGGCCGGCGTCATCACTGTCGGGCCGTCAGGCCGGCGTCTACGGCCGTTGCGCGGCCCAGTCGGCCCTGACCCGCGTCTTCTTCGGATCGTAGAACGGAAACGGCACGATGGTCGCGGCGATACGCTTGCGGTGGCCGTCGAGCTTGCCGATCTCGACCGCGTCGCCGAGATCACCGGTCCCGGCGTCGAGCCGCGCCAGGGCGACGGTCGCCTTGAGAAGCGGTGATTTCGCCGCGCTGGTGACGGTGCCGATCCGGGCGCGCCTGCAATAGATGCCGTCGCCGTGGCCGATCGGCTCGGCGCCCGCCATCCTCAACCCCACCAGCTTGCGGGCGCGGTTCGCGCGACCGCACCCTGGCCGATATAGGGCTCGGCGGATGTCGCGGGGACGGCGAAGCCAATGCCGGCCTCGACGGGTGTCCGTCGTCAGAACATTTGGCGCAGAACTGGGCGTCGATTTGAGGAGAGACGGACTCGTTTAGAGAATGATTTTTATGCGGCTTTCTTGCCGCTCTGCAAGCGGCGATGTTCGATGGTCTTTCGCTTAATCCTTTCTCGTTGTTTGATGATGGCGTCAGCCCATCCGAAGTAGGCGTCTCCGGGCGTCACGTTGCCCAGGCTCTCGTGATAGCGCTGGTGACTGTAGTGTTCGATTAAGGCTTCGATCTGCCCTTCGAAATCACCGGGCAGGAAGTAGTTTTCCAGCAGGATCCGGTTCTATAATGTCTGGTGCCGGCGTACGTTTCCGGGCGTACGCGGCCCCACTGGGGCCACGGTCCCTCCAACTGCCTTGGGTTTGCGGGTGGAACGGTGCCCCACGCACGTGGCTCATCTTCTGGGCTTCGATGTATTCGGCCAGTTCCTCGGCGACGTAGCTGGGGCCGTTATCGCTGAGCAACCGCGGTTTGTGTTGGACTTTGGCTGAAGAGCAACCTGACGCAATAAGTGCGAGATCCGACGTGTCGGTGACGTCTTCGGCCCGCATGTTCGGGCACAGCTTCCAGGCGATGATGTATCGTGAGAAGTCGTCGAGCACGGTGGACAGGTACATCCAGCCCCAACCGATAATCTTAGAGTAGGTAAAATCCGTCTGCCACATCTCATTCGGCCGCGTGGTCTGGGTATGGAATGCGTCGGCCGCCTTGATCACTATATAGGCCGGGCTGGTTATGAGGTCATGGGTCTTCAAAAGCCTCTAAACAGTGGCTTCTGAGACGAAGTAGCGCCTCTCGTCGGTGAACCGGACCCTGAGTTCCAGCGCAAGGTGCAACACCCCTGAGCCGACGTAATATCGGCGGGTTATCCAGACCTTCGGGAGTGTTGCCGTGCCATCCTATTCGCACCTTTCTACCTGGGAAAGAGAGCAGATCGCTGCCCTGCTGGCGGCAGGACATTCAGGAAATAGCATCGCTGGAGCGCTGGGCCGCTCCGCCGCCACGATCGGTCAAGAACTGCGCAGTAACCGTCTCTGCGGCGGCGGGTATTCGCGGCGTCAGGCCGATGGAGCCTATCTCAAGCGAAGGCGGCGTGCCGCCGTCCTGGAACAGGACGCGAGGCTGCGTCAATTCGTTGTCGACCGTCTCGCTGAAGGCTGGTCGCCCGAGCAGGTCGCCGGCTGGTTGAAGAAGCGCAGCGAGCCGAAGCTGCGCTCCCTCGTCACGGAGACAATCTACGCCTTCATCTATCGTGCCATGCAGAAGGCTGAGGAGCTGTGGCGCTATCTGGTCATGCTGCGAAGGACACGCCGTGCGCTGCGAGGCCGCTGTTCCCGCGACACCATCAAGAACCGCCGTTCCATCCATGATCGCCCGGCCTCCGCCGACGACCGAAAAGAGGCCGGTCATTGGGAGGCCGAACTCGTCATTTGCAAACAGACCAAGCTGGTTCTCGTGCTCCACGAGCGGAAGACCCGGGTGACGCTGGCAATCAATCCCATCGGTGAAACGGCTGCCGAAACAGTATCGGCCATGAGAGCGGTGTTCCGCCGCGTTGACCCGGGTCTCAGACCCTCGGTGACCTTCCATAATGACACCACCTTCGTCAAGGACGCGCTGGTGACCGATCTGTTCGGAATGTCCACCTGGTTCTGCGACGCCTATGCCTCCTGGCAAAAGGGCGGCATCCAGGACGCCAATGGCCGGTTGCGGCGCTGGCTGCCAAGCTGGCTCGACATCGATGCCATAGATGAAGCGACCTGCAGGAGGCCATCGTCACCCTGAACACCACGCCAAGAAAATGTCTCGCCTACAAGACGCCGCTCCAGGCTCTCCTCAAAGAGCTTGGCAAAGACGTTCAAATCCGCTTCTCATGAACAGGTTGCACTTCGTTCTGGAATCCGCCGGACGGCGAGTTCCCGTGGCGAGAGTTCGCAGCTCTCCAGCGCAAGTTCGATGATCTGATGATGGATATCGGCCGGAATACGGTTACTGACCCGGCTTGGCGCCGATGAGCGGCCTTCCAGTGCCTCGAGACCACCGCTGAGATAGCGGTCATACCATCGGCAGAAAGTCCGGCGCGCAATGTCCAGCTTCTCCAGCGTTTGCTTCGCCGGCAGATGCGACTGCTCGACGATCCTGATAATTTCGTGCTTTTCGGGTGCAGGATATCTCATGCGTCTTTGCCCCCATCCTCGATCATGCTTATTTCAGCAGACGGTTTTCGAGCCTGAGGTCAGCGACACATTCCTTCAGAGCGCCGACCTTGCGGCGCAAATCCTTGACTTTGTCGGCGGTAGCGGCACGTGCCGTATCCCCCGCAAGACGCCGTTGTCCGTTCGGCGTGACGTCCCACCTCACCCATAAATTCCTTCGACCAAGTGTAGTAGAGGCCTTGGGCGATACCTTCCTTGCGGCAAAGCACGGCATTCGCCATTGTCGCTCGGACCAATGGTGCGACAGGGCTCATTGTCTTCGCCACGCAAGCCTTCGAGAACGATCCGGATCGTATCTTCGGCGGAGAAGTGCCGGCGGGTCGCCCGGCGGATGTCTTTGACCGCCTGCTCAGCAGGCTTTTTGGCATACGAGGATTTGGCTTCATCGTCGTTCCTTCGTCACTGCGACGAGAGCCAAATCTGCGTTGCATCACAACCCCAATTTTGAGCCATAGGCGCTGACGGCGGACAGGGATCACGAGACCTCGGCCTATGAGGAAACCCGCATCCTCGATCCAGAACCCGACCCGGCGATGACGGACGCGGCGATGGACAAGCTCGCACGAGCGTTTCCGGTGTTTCGCGCGGCGAAGATCGCCCAGCGTTGGGCCGGTCTCATCGACGTGACCCCGGACGCCGTCCCGGTGATCGGGCTCGGACCCCGCGCCGGCCGCCTTGCGGCCGATCTATCCGCCGGAACCGCGCCGATCGTCGACCCGGCAGCCTTCCGGTTCTCCCGCTTTTCGACGGCTCGAGGATCGTGCCCCTGACCGGCGTGTGAACGCGGCGGGCCGGAAGCCTCGTTGCGGCGGCTTCGCGCGCCGGGGCCCGGGCCCGAAAGCCGGGGCGGCGTCCTACCGCCCGGTAATGCCGGGAAAGGCCACGAGAAGCCCGACCGCGATCATCTGGAGGATGATGAACGGGACCAGAGCCCGGAAGATGTCGCCCAGCGAGATGTCCGGGGGCGCGACGGACTTCAGGTAGAAGGCGGCGGGGCCGAAGGGGGGCGACAGGAACGAGATCTGCATGTTCATGCAGAACAGGACGCCGAACCAGACCGGGTCCATGCCGAGTTCCGTAATGATGGGCACGAAGATCGGCATGGTCAGCAACGCGATGCCCACCCAGTCGAGAAACGCGCCGAGAACGAAGAGAATCAGCATCATGAACAGGACGATCACGGTCGGATTGTCTGAGACGCCGGTGATCAGGTCCGAGACGAAGTTGACGCCGCCCATCAGATTGTAGACGCCGACGATCGCCGTTGCGCCGATGCCGATCCAGACGATCATGCCGACGGTGGCAAGGGTCTGCAACGCCGCGTCGCGCATCAGGGCGTAGGAGAACTCGCCGCGCAGGATCGTCGACAGGACGACGCCGCCGACGCCGATGGCGGACGCCTCCGTGACCGAGGCGATGCCGCCGTAGATCGAGCCCAGCACCACCACCACGACGAGGATCGGCAGGGCGAGCCCCTTCAGGAGCCGGACCTTTTCGGCCGTCGCGATCACCTCGGTCGAGATCGGCGGCACGTAGCCGGTCGAGACATAGGCGCGGAACAGGATGTAGGCGACGTAGAACATCGCCAGCATGAAGCCCGGCAGGAAGGAGGCGGTGAAGAGCTCGCCGATCGACACGTTCGCCGTCAGGCCGTAGATGATGAGCACGATGGAGGGCGGGATCATGGTGCCGAGCGAGCCGCCGGCGCAGACCACGCCGATGGCGAGACTGCGGTCGTAGCCAAGCCGCAGCATCTGCGGCAGGGCGATGAGGCCGAGAAGCACGATCTCGCCGCCGATGATGCCGCTCATGGCCGCCAGGATGACCGAGACGAAGACGGTCTGGACGGCGACTCCGCCCTTGAGACGGCTGGCGAACAGCTTCATGGCGTCGAAGAGATCGCGGGCGATGCCCGAGCGGTCGAGGATCGCCGCCATCAGGACGAACATCGGCACCGAGACGAAGACGAAGTTCATCACGAACGAATAGACCCGGCTCGTGATCAGCGGGATCGACATGGGCCCGAACCAGCCGAGTGCGAAGATCAGCGCGACGAGGAGGGTGACGAAGGCGAGCGGCATGCCGGTGAGCAGCAGCCCCACCAGCATGGCGAACATGACCAAAGTGCCCCAACCGATGCCGAGCGCCTGGAGATTGAAACCGATATCGAGAAACGCGCTCATTTGGCGGACCGATCCGTGCCGCGGGCGTAGTTGACCGCGAGAATGAGAAACTGGATCACCAGAAGCACCATGACGACGAAGACGAAGATCTTGACGAGGGCCGGCGTCGGCGGGCTCCAGGCGCTGCCCGTCGTCTCCAGGCGGATCGTGCCGGCGGGCGTGACGACGGCGCGAGTCACCATGTGCCAGGCGGCATAGGCGAAGAAGCCGGACGCAATGGCCGAGACGATGGAGATCACGATATCGGCGACCCGGCGCACGGGCGGCGAGAGCAGGTCGTAAAGCAGGACGACCCGAATATGGCTGTTCTTGGCGGTGCAGTACAGGCCGCCGAACACGAAGGCGATCCCGCTCAGAAACACCGTCGTCTCGTGCGCCCAGATGGTCGGCGCGTTGAAGAAATAACGCAGGAACACTTCCAGAAGCAGGATGGCGGCCGCGACCACGATGCCGGCGGCGAAGAGATAGCCGAACCGGTCGACCACACGCCCCATGGCGCCGGCCTCGGGCGCCGTTCGGGCCACGCCCTCGCTGGTCGCAGCAAGGTCGATCGCGTCGGTCGTGCGGGTGGGATCACTCATGATGGTCGCGCCGGATTTCGAGGAGGAGACGGGCGAAGGACGGTCCGCCGCGTCCGGGTTAAGGGACGCGGCGGACCGAGCGGACCCTACTGGAGCAGGTTCTTCTCGGTCAGATAGGCCGTCAACGTGTCATAGACCTTCTGAGCCATCGGCGACTGCTGCGCGATGACCTGCCACTCGGCCTGTCCGAGCTTGCGGAACTTGGCGCGCTCTTCCTCGGACCAGTCGTGAACGGTGATATCCGGGTTGGCCTTCGCCTCCTCTATAGCCTTGAGGTCGGCTGCCTTGTTGCCTTCGATCTGGGTCTGCTGGAATTCCTTCACGGTCTCCTCCAGCATGGTCTTGATGTCGTCGGGGAGCGCGTCCCACTTGCCCTGGTTCATGGAAACCTCGACGAGCGGCAGGGAGTGGAATCCGGGATAGACCGGGTTCGGCGCAACCTCGTTGAGGCCCTGCTGCTGGTTGACCGAGAACACCGAATAGTCGGCGGCATCGACAACGCCCTTGTCGAGCGAGGTGAAGACTTCCGAGGAGGGAAGGTTCACCGGGGCGGCGCCGGCGGCTGCGAAGACGTTGGCGATCGGGCCTTCGGGCGAACGCATCTTCAGGCCGTTGAGATCGTCGACGCCGTCCAGCGGCACGCGCGACACGAAGGCTTCGAGGCCGGGTGTCGAGACGCCGATGAAATGCAGCCCGTAGGAGCCGAGCATCTCCTGCATGATCTCCTTGCCGCCGCCATTCTCGACGAAGTCGATCATCTGGGCGGGATCGGACCAGGCGCCGACCGGGTTGGAGATCAGGCCGAAAGCCGGATCCTTGCCGGCCCAGTAGGAGCTGTCGCAGATCTGACCGTCGAGAATGCCGGCCGCCACCGCGTCGAGCGTCTCATTGTACTCGACGACCGCGCCGACGGGCAGGAGCTCGATGGTGACCTTGCCGTCCGACTTTTCCTTCACGAGTTCGGTCCAGGCCTTCTGGTACTCGAAGTTCGGATTGCCGGCCGGATCGGACGACTGGAAGCGGAACGCGTATTCCTGCGCTCCGGCATAGCCTGACATAGCCAGAACGGCAGCGGCCGCGACCGAAGCCTTGATGAAGGTGCGGAACATGAGAAAATCCTCCCGATATTGTTGTGTCCTGCGTGAACGTGGGCGCTCCATTCCGAAGCGCCGGCGATAAGTCAAGCGCCGCCGGGCGGCGCCTCGTCGGAGGGCCTCCGGTCGCCACGCGCCATCGGCGCGTAACCGACGTCGAGCCGGTGCGGATCGACCCCCTCCCCCAGATCGTCGATCAGGGCGATTCCGTAGGCGACGAGATCGTCGCACGTCGTTCGCGCCCGCTCGGCATCGCCCGACAGGACCGCGTCCATGATCGCCAGATGAAGCGCGATGCTGCGCTTCAGCCCGTCGTCCGCGCTCCGGTCGGTGAAATGCAGATAGCCCGTGCGGCGCGCCAGCGCATGCAGCGGACGCAGCGCCCGCTCCAGGAAACGCTCGCCCGAAGCCTGGATCAGAAGCAGATCGAAGGATTTGTCGATCTCGTTGAAGCGATCGAGCGTCATCGCCGGTCCGGCCTCGGCCAGCTGGCGGCGCAGATAGTGCACGTAGGCTCGCTCGTTGGCCGACAGGTTGCGCATGGCCGCTTCCGTCACGAAGCGGATCATGTCGCGGCGCAGGAACGCCAGATGCCGCTCGCGGGCCAGATCGATCGGCGCGATCATCAATCCGTTGCGCGGGCGCACCTCGATGAGGGTTTCGGCGGCCAGCCGGCGAACCGCCTGGTGCACCGGGGTTCGGCCGAGCCCGACCAGCGCCTGGATATCCTGCGTGCGGACGAAGGAACCGGGCAGAAGCTGCATGGAGACGAACAGTTCCTCGATCCGCTCGTAAGCGGTCGCGGTCTGGTCGACCGACCGATCGACGCCGGATGGCGGACGCCGGCGCGCGCCGTTGCTGGCGCCCGTGGTCGCACGCGCGCCTTCCGCCCTGATCGGCGGGGTATCACTTGGCGATGGGTGCGGCGAACCTTGCAAAACGTCTTCGAACCTTCTAATGGCGTTCAACGTGATATTTCACAGAATATGTCGCTCTGTCAAACAGGGGCGACGCTTGGATGGCAGGGCGGCCAGCTGGCCCGGGCCTGATCGAAGGGAGCCGATCGGCATGAAGATCACCGCGATCGAGACGTTGCGCACGCAGGAATTCTCCAATGTCCTCTGGGCTCGCGTCCATACCGACGCCGGCACGATCGGGCTCGGCGAGACCTTCTACGGAGCCGGCGCCGTGGAGGCCCACATCCACGAGACGCTGGCCGGCCGGCTCCTCGGCCAGGACCCCTTGCGCATCGAGGCGCTGAACCGGATCATGCTGGACCTGCCGATGGCGCAGGCGTCCACCGGCGTCGAATACCGCGCCGCCTCGGCGATCGACATCGCGCTGTGGGACATGTTCGGCAAAGTCTGCGGCCAGCCGGTACACCAGATGCTCGGCGGCCTGAACGCGGACAGGCTTCGCGTCTACAACACCTGCGCCGGCTACGGCTATGTGCGCTCCCACAATATCCGCCCCGTCGACACCTGGAACATCGGTGCTTCCGAGGGCCCCTACGAGGACCTTGCCGGCTTCATGAGCGATGCCGGGGCGCTGGCCGAAAGCCTTTTGGAAAGCGGCATTTCCGCAATGAAGATCTGGCCGTTCGACCCGCCCGCCCAGGACAATCGCGGGCTTTTCATTTCCGCCGGGCAGATGAAGACGGCGATCGAGCCGTTCGAGAAGATCCGCAAGGCGGTCGGCGACGAGATGGAGATCATGGTCGAGTTCCATTCGCTCTGGAACCTGCCGACCGCCAAGGCGATCGCCCGGGCGCTCGAGCCCTACGCGCCGACCTGGTACGAGGACCCGATCCGGATGAACTCGCCCCAGGCGCTTGCCGAATATGCCGCGTCAACCAGCGTCCCGGTCTGCGCCTCGGAGACGCTCGGAAGCCGGTTCCCCTACAAGGACATGCTGGAGAGGGGCGCCACCGATATCGTCATGGTCGATCTGTGCTGGACCGGCGGGCTGACGGAAGGGCGCAAGATCGCAAGCCTCGCCGACACCTATCACCGCCCCTTCGCGCCCCACGACTGCACCGGCCCGGTCGGCTTTGCGGCCGCCGTCCACGCCTCGTTCAGCCAGCCGAACACGCTGATCCAGGAATCGGTCCGCGCTTTCTATACCGGCTGGTACCGCGAACTCGTCACCACCGTCCCGACGATCGAGAACGGCTACGTCCTGCCCATGGAGGGACCGGGCCTCGGCACCGACCTCCTGCCGGCCGTGTTCGAGCGCTCGGATCTGACGGTCCGCAAATCGGAGCTTTCCTGACCCATGTCCAAGAGCAGGCATGACACGCTGTTCGACCTGACCGGCAGGACGGCCCTCGTCACCGGTTCCTCGCGCGGCCTCGGGCGGGCGATCGCCGAAGGGCTCGGCGATGCCGGCGCAAGGCTGATCGTCAACGGGCGGAGCGCGCGAAGCCTCGAGGCAACCGCCGCCGAACTGCGGGCGAAAGGCCACGACGTCGTCGAAGCGGTGTTCGACGTCACCGCCGAGGCCGAGGTGGAGGCCGCCTTCGAGGGCTTCGACCGGGACGGGATCGGGATCGACATCCTGGTCAACAATGCCGGCATTCAGCACCGCCAGCTGATGGTCGATCTGAAGCTGTCCGACTGGCAGCGCGTCATCGATACCAACCTCACCGCATCCTTCCTCGTGGGACGCGAGGCGGCCAAGCGGATGATCGCGCGCGGCGAGGGCAAGGTGATCAATATCGGCTCGCTGACGTCCGAGCTCGCCCGCGCGACGGTGATCCCCTATACGGTCGCCAAGGGCGGCATCCGGCTCCTCACCAAGGGCATGGCCGCCGAGTGGGCGCGCCACGGCATCCAGGCGAACGCCATCGGCCCCGGCTACATGCTGACCGACATGAACGAGGCGCTCGTCAAGGACGAGACGTTCGACGCCTGGGTCAAGGGCCGCACGCCGGCCGGGCGTTGGGGCGAACCGGACGAACTGGTCGGAACCGCCGTCTTCCTCGCATCGGCCGCGTCGAACTACGTCAACGGCCAGATGATCTACGTGGATGGCGGCATGCTGTCGGTTCTGTGACGCGCCGTCCGTTCAAACCAGCCGCACCGCCAATCGTCCGCCCGGCCGCCCGCCGACCTCAACGGAGAGACCCATGCGCATCGTCTTTCACGGCGCCAACGCCGAGACCTTCTCGATCGGGATCGAAACCCATCTCGACGCGGGGCATACGGTGGAAACCCTGTCCGACGGGCTGGACCGGCCGGGCGAGATCGCGACGTTCGCGGCGGCGGAGGTGATCGTCGGCGTCGCGCTGAACGACACCCATCCGGTTCCCGCAGGGCTGAGGCTCTACCAGGCGCCCGCAGCCGGCGTCGACCAGATCGACGCGGCCCGTCTGCCGGCGGGCGCCTCGCTCTGCAACGCGTTCGGGCACGAGGCGGCGATCGCCGAATATGTGATGGCGGCGCTGCTGTCCCGGCACGTGCCGCTCGCCCGCGTCGACGCACAATTGCGAACCGGCAACTGGGAGCACTGGGCCGGTCGCCCGACGGGACTTCGAAGCGAGCTCGGCGCCCAGACGATCGCGATCGTCGGCTTCGGCCATATCGGCCAGGCGATCGCCCGGGCCGCGAAAGCGTTCGGCATGCGGGTGCTGGTCGCCAACCGCTCGCGTCCCGATCCGGGCGCACTTGTCGATCGAAGCTTCGCGCTGTCGGCCCTGCCGCAGATGGCGGCGGACGCCGACATACTGGTCGCGACCCTGCCGCTCAATGCCGAGACGCACGGCCTGATCGGCGCCGAGACCCTGGCCGCCCTCCCCGTTGGCGCGCTGGTCATGAATGTCGGGCGCGGCCCGGTCATCGAGGAAGAGGCCCTTTACGACGCCCTGTCGGGCGGCCGGATCTCGGCGATCATCGACACCTGGTATCGCTACCCGTCCACCGACGCCCCCAACCCCCTGCCCTCGCGCCTGCCCTTTCACACCCTGCCGAACCTCGTGATGACGCCGCACATGTCCGCCTGGACGACCGGCACGATCACCCGGCGGCAAAGGACGATCGCGGACAATGTCGCCAGACTGGCGCGCGGCGAACCGCTGCTGAACCGGGTTTGGACGTCCTGACGGCGCGATCGGCGGAATTTCACGAATTTCCCGGGTTGCTGGCGAAACCCCAAAGACCGTAGCCTCGGCCGAACGCAGCGGTGGGGTGTGGGCGCATTCATGAAGAAGATCGGATTGATCGGCGGCTTGAGCTGGGTCTCGACGGCGGAATTTTATCGGCGGATCAACGAGATCACCCAGCGTCTTGCGGGCGGCGTGTCCTCGGCGCGCATCGTGCTCGAGAGCGTGAATCGCCAGGATTACGTCTCGGCGGTCATCGACCGGAAGACGAAGACGCCGCCTGCCGCCAGATTGCCGAATCCGCGCGGGCGCTCGAAGCAGCCGGTGCGGACTTCATCGTAATCACCTGCAACGACGTCCATAGGTTCGTCCCGGCGATCGCGCCCTCGCTCTCGATCCCCTTTCTCCACATCGCCCACGAGACCGCGAAAGCGATCAAGGCCGGGGGTTTCGGCCGCGCCGCCATTCTCGGCGTGCGCAAGACGATGGAAGGCGACTTCTATCCGGAGATCCTTTGCCGATACGGGATCGAAGCCATCATCCCCGACGAAGTCCAGAAGGCGTCGATCCACGACAGCATCTATGCGGACCTCGTCCGGAACAGGTTCACCGACGATACGCGCGCCCGCTACGTCTCGATCATCGACGCGCTTCGCGCTCGCGGGGCCGACTGCGTGATTTTCGCCTGTACAGAAATTCCGTTGCTGCTTTCGCCGGAACAATCGCCCCTGCCCGCCTTCTCGACGACCGAGCTCCATTGCGCCGCGGCCGTCGAGGTCGCCTTGATGACCCGCGCGCCGTGACAGGCGGCCGTGAATGGCTCTCCGGCCGGGACCGTCGAAAAAGCGGATGTCGGCCTGGCTCGGCCCGGACGCCTGCCGCCGCAGGCGCGCGCAGCCGGTCCGGCGGGCGGGCAAGCGCCGCGAGGCGCCTCTTCGGGGCGGCGTCGGATCGATCTTTTCATATTTGGAGATCAGGGCCGTTTCACTCACGTGGCGGGATGTGATAAAGGCTCGCCTCGGTGACCCGGTTCGAACGATCAGACCGGCGGAAATGATGGAATCCCGGTTCTGTCAAATCCGGTACCGACCGTGTAGACAGACGTTTACGGAGCTGAGATTTCCGCAAAGGCAGGCGTCTTGGTCGACAGACCGGTCGCGGGGGTTCGATGGGCGAACGAATGTCAGCCTTATTTCCGTTATAAACGACATGTTTAGGTTGTGAACAACCGAGCACGGCCGAAATTGGGTCTGTTACAGAAGAGGTCAGTGTGGCGCCGTCAAAGCTCAAAAATACCAATATTCGGTCCTATCTGGCGACCTGCAAGACAAATTTCATATTCGTTATCGTCTTCAGCTTTTTCATCAACCTCCTGTTGTTCGTCAGCCCGCTCTACATGCTGCAGGTCTACGACCGGGTGCTGGCGAGCCGCAACGAGACGACCCTTGTCATGGTGACGATCCTTGCGGTCGCACTTCTGATCGTCTGGGCCGCGCTGGAAGCGATCCGTTCGCGCATCCTCGTGCGCAGCGGCGCCAAGTTCGATCGGTTCATAGGCAAGGACGTGTTCTCGACCTCGTTCCGTGGCCATCTCCGCGCGCCGAACGGCCAGTTCTCGCAGCCGATCCGCGATCTCGACACCTTGCGTGAATTCCTGACGGGCGGGGCGATCATCACGTTCTGCGACGCGCCCTGGATGCCGTTTTTCCTCGCGGTGTGCTACCTGATCCATCCCTGGATCGGCGTCATCGCCACCGTCGGCGCCGTCGGCATCTTCGCGCTCGCCCTTGCCAACGAATTGATGACGCGGCGCTATCTCAAGGAGGCCTCGACCGCTTCGATCGGGGCCAACCAATATGTGTCGACCAGCCTGCGCAACGTGGAGGTGGTCCATGCTCTGGGCATGATGAATGCCATCGGCGGCCGCTGGAACACCATGCATGACAATGTGATCGGGCTTCAGGCCAAGGCCAGCGACCGGGCGGGCATGCTGATCTCGACCTCCAAGTTTCTCCGCATGGTCCTGCAGATCGCGATTCTCGGCGTCGGCGCCTATCTGGTTCTCGAAGCGGAAATCACCCCGGGCGCGATGATCGCCTCCTCGATCCTGATGGGCCGTGCCCTCCAGCCCGTCGAGGGCGCCGTGGCCCAGTGGAAGGGCTTCGTCGCCGCACGATCGGCCTATAGCCGCCTTCAGGATATGTTCAATTCCGTCCCGGCCCAGGAAGACCGGATGGCGCTTCCGACGCCGGTCGGCCAGATCAGCATCGAACAGCTGATCGTCGCCCCGCCCGGATCGCGGATCGCCACCTTGAAAAGCGTCAACATGCAGATCCAACCCGGAGAGGTGGTGGGCGTCATCGGACCATCGGGCTCGGGAAAGTCGACCTTCGCGCGGGCGCTGACGGGCGTCTGGGCGCCGATGGCGGGCCATGTGCGGATCGACGGCGCCGACATCGACAATTGGGACCCGGAAAAGCTCGGCCCGCACATGGGGTACCTCCCCCAGGACGTGGAGCTGTTTTCTGGTACGATCGCGGAGAACATCGGCCGGTTCTCTCAGATCGACGCCGAAGCCGTCGTGGCGGCCGCCAAGACGGCGGGTGTGCACGACATGATCCTGCAGATGTCGGATGGCTACAACACGCCGATCGGCGAGGCGGGACGCTCCCTGTCGGGCGGTCAGCGCCAGCGCATCGGCCTTGCCAGAGCGCTCTACGGAAACCCGAAGATCATCGTTCTGGACGAGCCCAATTCGAGCCTCGACAGCCAGGGCGAAGCGGCTCTCGCCAACGCGATCCGGGCCGCGAAGGCGAACGGCTGCACGGTCGTCGTGATCAGCCACCGCACCGCGCTCCTCAACACCGTCGACAAGCTCGCCGTGTTCACCAACGGAACCCTGACCATGTACGGCCCCACGAAAGCCGTTTTGGAGCGCTTGAATGGCACCGGTGGCGACACGGCGGCGCCACAGAACCTTCCCCAGGGCAAGCCGATGGGGCAGGTGACCCAGATGGCCCGCGCGGGAAGCTGACCCGCTCCGGACGCCCGTTCCCTTTGTCTCGACCGATGAATCAGAAGATGTTGCCCGCATGACAGACAATCCCCTCGCCCCGACCCAGACGCCCGATCCGGAGAAGTCGAAGCTCGGCAAGATCCTGCCCGGCGTCATGAAGCGGTTCACCAACGAGGAGCCGAAAAGCGCCGAAACGGTCACCAGTGCGCCGGTCTCGGCGACGGGCGCGATCGTCCTCGGTCTCGGCATCGTGCTGACGACCTTCTTCGGGGCCGGCGTCTGGGCGGCGACGGCACCGCTGGCAAGCTCGATCAACGCGCCGGGCACCGTGGTCTTCGCCGGCAAGAGGCGCTCGATACAGCATCTGGAAGGCGGCATCGTCGAATCGCTGCACGTTCTGGAAGGCCAGAAGGTCGATGCGGGCGACATCCTGATCTCCCTCGACGGCACCCAGGCGGAGGCGACCGCCGCCCGGCTGCGCAACCAGCTCGACACCCAGACTGCGCTGCAGGCCCGTCTCCTGGCCGAGCAGTACAACGAGGACACGGTAACGTTTCCCGCCGACCTTCTGGAGCGCAGCGACGATCCGAAGGTCGAGAAGATCCTCGAAGGCCAGCGCCAGGAGTTCGATGAACGGCGCAAGACGCTCGTCGGCACCGTCGATCTGCTTAACCAGAAGATCGACCAGCTGAAGCGCACGATTGAGGGCATGGAGGCGCAGAAGGCCTCGAAGTCCGAGCAGGCCGCGCTGACGCAGGACGAGCTCGAGGGCCTCGCGAGCCTCCTTGCCAAGGGCCTGACGAACAAGTCCCGCGTGATCGAGCTGCAACGGAACGTCGCCCAGCTGAACGGCGACGTCGGCGATATCACGTCGCAGATCGGCCGGGCCCAGCAGCAGATTTCCGAGGCCGAGATGCAGGTCATCCAGACCCGGCAGCAGTTCCGCGAGGAAGTCGTCGGTCAGCTTCGCGAGGCCGAATCCAAGGGATCGGACCTGCAGCAGCAGCTGTTCGTCGCCGAGGATGTCCTCGGGCGCCTCGACATCCGCGCCCCCCAGAGCGGCACGGTGCAGAATCTCGCCGTCACCACCATCGGCGGCGTCATCACCCCGGGCGAGGTTCTCATGGAGATCGCGCCGGAAGAGGGCGATTTCCTGGTCGAGGCCCAGGTCTCTCCGCTCGACATCGACAGCGTGACCATCGGCCAGACGGCCGAGGTTCGCTTCTCGGCCCTCGACCTGCGGACGACGCCGGTCATCATCGGCACGGTCACCTCGCGCTCGGGAGACCGGATCGAACAGTCGAACCGCCCGCCCTATTTCCGCGTCCAGGTCGAGACGCCGCCCGAGGAGATGCGCAAGCTCTCCGGGCGCGAGCTTCAGGCGGGCATGCCCGCCGAGGTCCTCATCCAGACCAGCGAACGCACGCTGCTCAACTATCTCACTAAGCCGCTGACCGACCAGTTGGTCCGCGGCATGAACGAGCAGTGATTTGAAGAACCCTCAGACCCATCAGGACAGACCCATGAGCAACACCCAACGTTTCGACCTTCCGGCCGAGGACAAGGAGCGCGTCATGCGCCTGACGCAGGAGGTCTTCGTGCCGCACCTGCAGAAGGCCGTGGAGGAAGCCCGTCCCCAGGCCCCGTTCACCGAGGTGCTCAGCGCCGCCTCCAGCGCCTATGCCGATCTTCTCGACATGACCGTCGGCCGGGAAGCGGCCGTCAAGCTCCTGAAAAGCCTCGCCGATCACCTCGAGAAGCGGCCCGTGCGGCAGACGCCGGGCGAGACCCGGCAGTAAGCTGCAAGATCCGTTCATCATTTTGCGCCTACACTGCGACATGATTCGCGCATGACCATCTGGAAGCCGGCGCCGAGATGGCGTATCTTCGAGATTGGTGAAATGGTCGGTCCCGGTGTTACGTCTCGGAACCGTCACCAGCTCGGTGTGGGCGTTTTAGGGTTGGATGATGGCAATACAGGCAGTACCGAACGAGGATACGACGCGACAACGCCTCCGCAAGGAAGGCGGGTTCTGGCTACGCCAGCGGCGCGAGGCGGCGGGGCTCTCCCAGCGCGAGCTCGCCGAGCGCGTCGATGTCGGCTACTACACGTTCGTCTCGCAGATCGAGGCGGGCCGCGGCCGCATTCCGGCCGAACGCTACAGCATCTGGGCCGATGCGCTCGACATGAACGCCAAGGACTTCGTCCGCAACATCATGGCGTTCTACGAGCCGACGACCTACGAGATCCTGTTCGGTGATGCAGGCCCCAACGCATGAGGCCTGCCGTCCGGCCGCCGACGCCGCAAGCGCCCATCGGGGCCCACCGGCGTTCCGTCGGGCGCGGCCGCGATTGTTCGCCCGTGACGGCGGGGCGGTGACGGCTCGCCCGTGACGGCCTGGAAGACTCGATGATCACGATGGTTTTGGACGGATCGGCGAATTGACGGCAGCAATCTTCTCCTTCGCGCGGCGCCGCACCCACGAGGCACCGCTCGCCCCCAAGATGCCCTGGCAGAACCAGGATCTTGCCGAACTCTACCGCGTGCGCGATCGCCTCGCGGCGGCCGGCCTCCCAGTCGAGGTGGAAGGCGGGGTCAGCGACGAGGGCGATCCCTGGTTCGTCTACCAGCAGACCGGCACCGACACGGTCGTCGTCCACATCTGCCGCATCGACACCGAGATCCACATCATCAACTGCATCACCGGCAACGCCTATAGCGGGGCGAGCTTCCGCGAGGTCTCCGACCGGATGCTGGAGGATGCGCCGCTGGCGCTCGGCGCCGACATCCGCCGCGCCTCCAACGTGGTGCTGCATCCCAGCGCCTTCCTCACCGCCTTCGTTGCCGCCGCCATCATGCTGGTCGACCTCGTCGAGAACGGCCGGGCCGAAGCCGGCGAGATCGACGGCGGCGCGGACGCCGCCTCCACCGACGCCGCCCATGCCGACGCGGACGGCGCCGACGCCGCCGACGCGCCCGCGGGAGCCGGCTCGGCCGATGCCGAGGCCCTCGGCCTCGCGCAAGGCGGCGAGCGGCCCCAGGCGGGCGACGAGGCGGGCGAGGACGCCCAGCTCGGGCAGCGTCGGCTGCAGCTCCTGAAGGAGATGACCGGCTCCCTCTCGAGCGTGCCGGCCTCGGGCGCCCATGGCAGCATCCTGTCCGAGGTGCCGATGGCGAGCCTGTCGGCCGGCCTCTTCGCCGCCGAGCTGATGCGCGTCTTCGCGCAGGACAATCCGAACTGGCACATGCGCGACTATGCCGGCACGCTGGCCGCCGGCGTCGAGACCATCTTGTCGGCGCTCGATCCGCGCGGCGAGAAGGCGAACGCGCCCGATGCCGAAATCCACGTCCCGGCCGATCCCGACACCAGCCTCGTCAGCGCCCTCGATATCGCGGTGCGCAGCGACATGGCCGAGGCGGTGACGATCCGCACCGGCGCGCAGGCACCGGGCGAGACCGCCGATCGCGAGGCGCCGCTCCACCGCGCCCATTTCGGCGACGCCCTGATACAGAAGGCCGGCCACGGCGCAGCGCCGGACGCCGCCGACATGACCGGCCCGGCCGCCACCGCACCGCTCGCCGGCACCGGCTCCGACACGGCGGCGCCCGCGCCACAGCGACAGGTCCCAGCCCGCGCCGAAAAGCAGGCGCCAGCGCCGGACGCACCCTCCTCTTCCTCTTCCTCGGAAGCCCGCAACACGCAGAGCAGCAGCACCAGCGCCCCGAATTCAGTCGGCGCGCAGGAAAGTCAGACCGTCGCCGCTTCGCGCGGCGGGTCCGATAGCGTCTCGAACGCCGACAAGGCGGTCTCGCTCTCCACCGATGCCGGGCTCACCGCCGCGCGCTCGGCGCACAATATCGAATGGCTGGTCGGCCAGATCACCCAGTCCAAACTTCTGTCGCCCGATCGCAAGGGCGCGGGCCAGCATACGGCCGACGCCAAAGCCGGCGACGGCGCGCGGGACAAAGGGGACGCCGACGATCGCCCGGTCATCTCCCTGTCGGACAAGATCGCGGCAACCACCTCCGGCGAGAAGGACGGGATCTCCGGCTCCCTCGTCCTGTCGGGCAGCGCGGGCGACCGCGCGCCGCAGGGCGACGACAAACCCGGCCTCGATTCGCACAAGCCGAGCGTCGACGTTCCCCTCGCCTTCACGGCGCCGGGCGAGCTCGTCGCGGGCCGGTTCGATGCGGTGCGCGTCGAGGCTGGCGCGGACCTGACCATCGCGGGCTTCGTGTTCGGCGAGGACATCGTAAGCTTCGAAAACGAATCAGTTGCATCCCGCTACGCCGAGCATGTTTGGCAACAGGGGAACGATCTCCTGATGGGAGAGGCCGGAAGCGGCACCGTTAGGCTTGTCGGGGTCTTCGCCGATCCCTCCCTCATAATGCACGAAGGCGCCGGGCCGCTGGCCGCGTGAGGGTTCCAACGAGGCCCCGCCATGTTGCGGCTGGGACACGAAAATCACCCGCCCGACAATAGGAGCCTCTTGCCGATGTACAGCAATTGCTGTATCCCGATCTGGCACACAGGGTTCCGCCAGTGTGGGCTGAAAGAAACCCCCTACCGGACGGTAAAGTTCGGGACCTAATTTCGCCACGATCGATATGGTTCTTTGAAGTGTTACGACGTTCATTCTTAGTTCAGTGTTTCCGTGCGTCCGACAACAACGCCTTCCCCGATCGCTTGCACGCAAGCATCTGAAGCCCAACGGTTTCTTTGTCACGGCTCTCCCGCCGAGCCGTGACATGGCAGCCGAATTTTTCGGAACGCCAGACCCACCGGCTGAGCCGGTTAAAGCCAAATGGAGACTTTCATGGCTGCTAATGCTATCATGTTCAACGAGCAGTTTTATCTGACTCAGAATCCTGACGTCGCTGCCGCCGTTTCGCGCGGCCAGTTCGCTTCGGGTCAGGCGCACTTCAACCAGTTCGGCCGTTTCGAGTCGCGCGATCCGAATGCGTTCTTCGACACGTCCTTCTATCTCGGCCAGTACCCGGACGTCGCCGCGGCTGGCGTAAACCCGCTGACGCATTTCCTCGCGTTCGGTGCTCGTGAAGGTCGCGTTTTCAATGAAAATGCGAAGTCCGCCATCGACACGGACAATAACGGCGTCGAGAACTTCAACGACGCAGCTTACCTTACTGCCAATCCGGACGTTGCTGCTGCGGTCACTTCTGGTCAGTTCGCGAACGGCTATCAGCACTACATCTTGTTTGGTCAGTTCGAAGGCCGTCCCGGCGCGGTTACCGATGGTGGGCAGGCTTTGAATGGCCCGTTCGCGCAGGGCGGCACCGGCGGCGGTGCAAACCCGGGCCAGACCTTCACGCTCACTAACAGTGTGGATGTCCTGAACGGCACGGCCAATAACGATACGTTCGTCGGTGATGCCGCTTCGGTTTCCGGTGCTGATCAGCTGAACGGAAGCGCAGGTACGGATACCTTCAACTCGTTCGGCGCTGGCGCTGCTGCGACTATTCCGCAGCTCAACAGCATTGAGAACGTGAACTTCGTCGCTCCGGTGGCTGGCTTTACCGGTGCCAACGTCTCCGCTATCGCTGGCGTTCAGAATCTCGGCCTGGTTAACACTGCAATTGCTTCTAACCTGCAGATTAACGCGGCTCAAAACGTCAGCTACACCGGCGTGACCGGCGGCGCGCAGACAATCACGACGACTGCCGCTGATACCGATGTGACGGCAACCCTTTCGGGCAGCACCGTTGCTTCGTTGGCTGTAACCGGCGCTGGTGTTACGACCATCAATCTTGCTGCAACTGGTTCGGCTGCAAGCACGATTACTGGCGCTCTGAGCTCCACGGGCACGGAAAGCACTGTCAACATCACCGGCACGCAGGCTTTGACCATCGGAAACGCTCTCGATGCGAGCGTGAAGACGGTTAATGCTTCTTCTAACACCGGCGGCGTTACTGTTACCCTCGGAGCATCCGATGCAACCGTCACTGGCGGTACGGGCAATGACACCTTCAACTTCGGTGCAACGCTCACCACAGCGGATACGGTTGTTGGCGGGGCTGGCACCGATACGTTGGGGATAGACGGTGCGGACATCCGGGTTGCAGTTGCGAATGGTGTCCTACCTGCTCTTAATACCAAGGTATCGGGTATTGAGACCCTGCAGTTCAACGGCGCTAACGCTGGTCTCATCAGCGGCACGACCTTCACAAACACGGCAGTAACGAAGATCGTGTTCAACACCGCCGATGCGGCTACAGACACAGTCGACGCTGCTGGTTCGGCTCGGGTCTATGCATTCGGCGCGGCTAACTCTGGTAATGCACTGATCAACTTGGCCGCTGGTGTCAGCACGGTCAATCTCAGCCTTGATGCAAATGCAACCCCTATTACGGGTGGCGTTGAGGTTGGCACGCTTAAAATTGCTGCAGATGTCGCAGCTCCAGCGGGTCAGACTGCAACGGTAAATCTGGCTTCAACTGGTCCAAGTGCAGTCGTAAACACCATTACTGCATTGGAAGCTGCTGTAGGCTCGACCTTCAACGTTTCCGGTAGCAATGATCTCACGATCACTGCCTTGACGAACGGTGGGACGATCAATGCTTCTGCGTTGACGGGTAAGCTGACTGTAACTGGTTCGGCTGCAAACGATGTTATCACCGGTGGTACTGGTGCTGACACGCTGACTGGCGGTGATGGCGTTGACACCATCAACGGCGGTGCTGGTGCCGACATCATCGTGGGCGGCCTTGGTGCTGACTTGCTGACGGGTGGAGCAGGCATCGATACTTTCCGCTTCGGTACGGACGGATCGGTTGCCGGTACATCTCTCGACAAGATCTCGGACTTCAACGCCGGTGGTGCTGATATCCTTGACTTCGGTGGTGCTGCGGTTCTGCTCGCAGCTGAAACGAATGGCACGACGGCTGGTACTGACGTTGACACTTCCGCAGGAGGCAAGGTCACGTTCGCTGCGGCCGACACAACCTTTGCTCAGAAGGTAACGGCAGTCCAGGCTGATACTCAGCTCGATGTGGCCGGTTCGGTCGCATTCTTCGAGAACGGTGCGAACACCTACGTGTACTACGCCGGTGCTGCCACTGGTAACGCTGACGATCAGATCGTTGAGCTGACTGGGATCACGGGTCTGACGACGATTGCGGTCAACGCCGCTGGCGATATCACGATCGCCTAATTTGTGAACTTTGGGCCGGCCCTCTGGGGAAGGTTACAGTTATGCGGCAGGGGGTCCTTGGGCTCCCTGCCGTTTCTGTATGAACGCCATTCCTAACGGGGAACAGCATGAGCACTTGGACGTCCGGCTACGTCGCCGATATCGGATACACCCACGGGTTCTATCGCGAACTCACGCCGGCCCTGTTGCGATATCTGGCTCTGACACGCGGGCAACGTGCGCCCGATGTGGGTGCGGGGCTCGACTATTGCGAACTCGGCTGCGGCCAGGGCTTCTCGGTGAACCTTCTGGCGGCCACCAATCCGCAGGACCGTTTCCACGCCACCGATTTTAACCCCTCGCAGATTTCCGGCGCGCGAGCGCTTGCCGCTGACGCCGGGCTGTCCAACATCACCTTCCACGACACCGCCTTCGCCGACTTCGCGGACGCCCCCGGCCTGCCCGACAGCTTCGACGTCATCGCCCTCCACGGCATCTGGTCGTGGATCAGCGCGGAGAATCGGGCTGCGATCGTTGACTTCATCGCCCGGAAGCTGAAAGTCGGCGGCCTCGTCTACGTCTCCTACAACGCCCTGCCAGGCTGGGCGGCCGCCGCGCCCTTGCGCCACCTCATGTACCTGCACGGCAAGGCCAAGGGCGGACCGACGATCGGGCGCATGGAGCCGGCGCTGAAATTCGTCGAGGCCATGCAGGCTTCGAACGCGGCCTATTTCCGGGCCAGTCCGGCCCTCAAGGACCGGTTCGAGAAGCTGAAGACCCTCAACCACAACTATCTCGCCCACGAATACATGAACGACGCCTGGAGCCTCTTCTACCATTCCGAGGTGGCCGGGGAGATGAGCGCGGCGAAGCTCGACTTTCTCGGCTCCGCCGCGCTTCTGGAAGGCGTCGACGCGATCAACCTCACCGCCGACCAGCAGCAGGTGATGGCCGGCATCGACGATCCGGTGCTGCGCGAGACCGTGCGCGACTACATGACCAACCAGCAGTTCCGCCGCGACGTCTTCGTCAAGGGCCCGGTGCAGCTTGCGCCGCGCGCCGCGCAGGAGGCCTGGCTCGACCAGCGCTTCGCGCTGTCCACCAGCCGCGCCGACGTGCCCCTGAAAGTGACCGGCAGCCAGGGCGAGGCGGCGCTTCAGGCCGAGGTCTACACCCCGCTTCTCGACGGTCTCGCAGGCGGCCCGAAGACCGTGCGCGACCTCGTCGCCGATCCCGCGATCGCCGGCCTCGGCGGGGCGCGCCTGCAGCAAGCCTTCACCGTGCTCGTCGGCTCGGGCCATCTCCAGCCCTGCCTTCCGGCCAAGGACGAGGCCAGACGCGCCAAGGGCACCAAGGCCTTCAACCGCGCCGTGATCGAGCGCGCGCTCGACGGCGCCGATCTCGCCTTCCTCGCCTCCCCCGTCACCGGCGGCGGGGTGACGGTCGGAAGGTTCCAGCAATTGTTCCTAAAGGCGCTCTTCGACGGGAAGAAGAGCCCGGACGAGTGGGCGTCCTTCGTCTGGCAGGTCCTTTCGGCCCAGAACCAGCGCATTCTGAAAGACGGCAGGACGCTGGAGACGGCCGAAGAGAACCTCTCCGAGCTGAAGGTTCAAGCGGACACGTTCTCCGAGAAGCAGCTGCCGGTCTTGAAAAGCTTGCAGGTGGCATGAGGCTCTTCGGCCGAATCGTTCCAGAATTGGATTGTGGGCGAATTGTCAGGTGGTTCTGGAAAGAGCTGACAAAAGTCCACAGTGAAACAGTATGTTACGGGTAGGAAAAGTCACTGACCGGAGTTTTCGCTTCCGGCTGGCCGAAGTTAGCCAGGATGTGCCTAACCGGTCCTCCAGAGAGCCTAGAAAGTCGGTATACGGTCGGAGGAACGGCGGACGAAGCAAGGCGTACCGTACGCCAATGTTCCAATGCTCAATTCCCATTCGGAAGGATAGGCAAAGCGTCCGCGTTGATGACGGTCCCCGCCAGCTGGGCGGCCTTGCTGAGTGTATCCTGGTTGACGTGAGCATAGCGCTGGGTCGTGCGAACCTGAGTATGCCCAAGGAGATTCTGGACGACGTAGAGGGAAACCCCGTTGTTTACGAGAAAGCTGGCGAAGGAGTGCCGGAGATCGTGCAAGCGGATATCCTTCAACCCAGCGCGGTCACGAATACGGACCCACGGGTAATGAAGAGACGGGGATGGCTCGCCGGTCACGGGGCTCGGAAAGATGTAAGGGTTGTTGGGAAGGCGCTCGACTGAGTTCAGAAGAGTGACCGCTTGGTCGTTCAGGGCGATGAAGCGCGACTTACCGGATTTCGAGACCGGGACGTAGAGCGTTCGGTGCTGCCAGTCCACGTAGTCCCACTTCGCATAAGTGATCTCGTTGCGCCTGGCGCCGGTAAGCAAGAGGAGGAGGATAGCCTGGGCGGCGACCGTGTTCTCGTCTTCCTTGATGGAGATAAGAAGGGCGCGGACTTCATCCTGAGTGAGGAACCGCTCCCGGTGCTGCGTGGGGGCAAGGGTGAGATCAGCGGTTGGATTGTCCGTGATGCCGGAAATCTTCCACTTACGAGCGAGATTGAACATGAACCGCAGCAGGATGATCGCGCGGTTTACCGTACCCGGCGCATACTCCTTAGCCTTCATCCGCTGAGCGAAAGCGGCAATCTGCTCCGCGGTGATCGTATCAAGGGGCTTTGATCCCAACGCGGGGACGATGTGGACGCGCAGCATGGTTTCGTCGGTCTTCCAGCTCCGCTTGTTCTCCTTCGCATGAGGAAGGTACCGCGACTGAACGAATTCAGCGAGCGTGGGAATTTGCCGCTTCTCCTGGCGCTTCGCTTGGGGGTCCTCCCCCATATGCGCCCGAACGAGAATGGATTTGCCCGACTGCCGCGCCTCGTCGAGTGAGAACACGTCGGCGGAACCGATCTTGAGCTGGCGCTTGATCCCGTGCTCGGTCGTGTAGCGTTGATAGAAGGTTTTGCCACCCGATGAGCGGACTTCCAGCATGAAGCCCTTCTGTTTGGTATCGAAGAATTCGGTCTTGCCTTTGCCGGCGGGACAGGCGGCAGTTCGGACAAAATGGTTGGTAAGGTTGGCGGTGGGCATTGTGTCTCCGACGAATTTCGGAACCTGCGGTTTACGGATCGCTGGTCCTCTCGTTTGCTTCGGCGGCGATATGGAGAAATTGCCCTGCTGAAACTCACAGGCTGAAGGTCAGGTCCTGGAGCGTTTCGGCGTCGGCAAAGTCGGAAGAGCGTCGGACGAAACTGACTTCAACCGAGAGGACCGATCCCCGCGTCATAGAGGTAGACCGTCACGGGAAATGGCCAGGTCGTCTCGGCATGAAGCAGCGCATCTCGCACGGTCGTGTCGCAAAGATCGGCGACGTGGAAATAATCCGGATGCTGCGTAACGACATCGAACCTGAAGGGACCGGCGTCGTAGCCGTTGGGATTGTCGTGGATGGTCGGCTCGAACACGGCGTCGATATCGACGACGAAAAGATCGGTACGGTGGTCGCGGATATTGCCGATCATGGCTGCGGCGGCTCTAGCGGAATGAAAAGGCGAGTGATCTCGGCGCGATCGGCGGTGGGCAGCCCGACCAATTCCCGGCGAAGCGCAGAACAGAGAGCGTGCAGGAGATAGCGATCCTGCCCGGTCGGGTCTTCTCCGAAGTGGCGGTAACGACGATGCTCGTAGAAAAGGCAGCACCAGAGTTCAAGCGCGGTGCCGGACCAAGACTCGGTCTCATTGGCCGCCTCGGCTCGAACGTTGGCCCATATGCGCAGAGACCCCAAGCCAGCGACCTCGGAGACCACGTAGCCATCGATGAAGTGCGCGAGTTCCGGAGTATCCTCCCAGTTTAGGGGATCAGGTAAGGCCTCAAAGATGCCGGCACGCACCAGCGGAAGCCAGGTCGGATCGTCGGAGTGGGTTTCTATGCTCATGCGGCGATGCGACCGTTCTGACGGGCACGTTCCGCGTGGACCGAGATGGCTTCGCAGGATCGAAACCAGCGGTCCCGTTCAACGGGTAGCCCGAGGCATCCCCGGACACCGCTGATGTCGGCGAGCGAGACATAACCAAGTTCAGGCGAACCCAGCCCCAGGTCGCAGAGCCCAAAGGCACGGTCGGGTTCATTGGGGTCGAGTTCGGTAATGAGCCAAGTGGCTCTGGCGTCCGAGGTGAACAGCTTGACGACGGGCGCCGGATCGAAGTCGGGACGGGAATGGCGGTGGCGGCCGTTGGCAAGAAGCTGGCGACGAATTTCGGCGGTGAGCAAAACGGGACGTGGCATGGCTATACTCCAATGGGGGCAAATTCTTTCAAGGATGAAAAGAAGGGGAGCCACTCCCGGCCCCCCGGAAAGGATCAACCGGCTGTGATCGTTGGCATTTCGGTCGACGGTACGGACGAGACTGGAGTAGTCAGAAGATCGATTCCGGCCTGATCCTCGGCGTCGAGGTAGGCATCGATCATCTGGTCGATCCGGGCGAAATCGCAATAACGCTGGTAGAGGCGCTGGGCGTAGTCCGGTTCTCCGGCTGTCCCGATGGCTTCGATGAAGCGTTCCAGGAAGATACCGGTGAAGGCGGGCTGTTGAACCTCTGGCTTCTTCAGGTGCCGCGCATAGGCGGAGATACCATTTTGGGCGTGCCAGTTCAGACGGGGTGCGATGACGATAAAAGAGCCCTCGTCGTAGAGGCCGCGTTGGATTGCACTAGCGGCCACGAGGTGCTCCCGCCACAGCTGCTGGCAGGGGTTGGCGCGCAGACTGGCCGCGCGCGGGTCCTTGAAGAGGCCAGATTGCTCCGACAGCTTGTCGAGATGAGGTCGGGTTGGCTGTGTCGTTTCCTGTAGGGTTTCCGTGTACTTCTGCTCGACGAAGACAAACCCGCGCCGGCCATTCTCCGTACGGTAACGAACCAACGCGTCGGCGGCGGTGTAGTCGGCGGAAAAAGCGGGGTTGCCTCGTCCGGGACTGTGCTCGAACAGGACCTTTGTCACGGTTCCGGTGAAGCCGGGCAGGACCAACCGCAGGACACGGGTGGCGAGTTCAGGATCTCGTTTGAGTGGCCCGAAGAGATTGAACACGAGCGGCATTGAAGAAAGAAGGTTGCGGAAAAGCCTGTCAGCGTCGATGCAAGCTCCGATCTCTCGGTAAACCAGCTCACGACGAACGAGTGAGGCGACAGCCGGGTCAAGGAAGTTGGCACCGGCGCGTCCGGCGGCGAAAGTCAGACGCGAACCGATTTGACGGGTTTCCCCCGACCGGCTGCGGTGGCGACCAATGGTAAGGTTCTGATCCTGTCTCCATAACGACTGGAGCAGGCGGGCGGCGGCGGTGAATCGCGTATCATTGGACTCTTGGCACTGATGCTGGCGCAGGATTTCTGCGGGGATCAGCGGGATGGTTTCGGCGAACTCGTCCGGGATCGGCGTTGGTGCGAAGAAGGGTTCGGTGCGCATAGCGGAAGACCTCGTTTTTATGAAGACAAGGAGGATTCACGCGAGGGCTACCGAAGTTCAGCGAAACTTCGATGCTAGCAAAAAACGCTTGCGTTCTATGCGGGGTGGACTATTTTGCGGGCATGAACGGTAGGCATCGAAAGACATTGATCGCCGTGTTTCGTGATCCGGTCTCGGGGACGATTAACTGGACCGACATTGAAGGCCTGCTTTTGGCCGCCGGGGCTAATGTGATTGAGGGTCGAGGATCGCGGGTCCGATTTGGAAAAGACGGTGTAATCGCCTCGTTTCATAGGCCGCACCCGGAGAAGGAAGCCAAACGTTACCAAGTCAGGGATGCCCGCGAATTCCTAACCCAGATCGGAGTAAAGCCATGAACACATTACACTACAACGGCTACAGTGCTCGGATCGAGTTTGATGAAGAGGACGAAATTTTCGTCGGGCGGATTGCCGGCATCAACGATGCGGTCGGTTTCCATGCGAGCGACGTAGAGGCGCTGAAGGCGGCGTTCCAAGAGGCGGTGGACGATTACCTCGAAACCTGCAGCCGGGTCGGAAAAGACCCTCAGAAACCGTATTCGGGCAAGGTCATGTTCCGGGTAAAGCCGGAAACGCATAAGCGTGTCGCCCTGGCGGCAGCTCTGGCAGGAAAGAGCCTTAACCAATGGGCCGAGGAGGTCTTGGACGAAGCTTCCCGAAGCGCCGGTTAGCGAACTAGCCATGTCTCAAATATACCACAGGGCGGAAATTGTGGCAGGCATAGTGCGAGGAATGGCCGGAAATCACTATATTGTAGGCGATCGTTGCTGCGCAGACCCGCCAGCAATCGTGATCGCGATCAATATGGAGATGTCGGATGACATTTGATGATCGCATGGAAGTCCCCGGTCCTATGCCCCTCGAAGTTGCCCCTGGGGTGTTTGAGGTAGACTTCGACGCCTATGATCCGCCAAAGCCACCAAGCATGATTTGGGACCCTGAGACGAACTGCGGCAGTCCGTTTGGCCCCGTGCTGGACGTGCTGCCGAGCAAGTCGCCGCTGCCGGGTGTCCGCCCTCGCTGGACGGTCCTGAAAAACGAAACTTGGAAGCTTTATAACGCCCTGTCCTTCCTGACTTGGCAGTCGGGACTGTGCTTCAACGCGAGCATTACCCTGACGGCGGGGGCGCTTGGGTTTACCAACCATGCTGAATTCCTACGCATCATGCCGGACTGGCACAAAGAGATGAACCGGTGCCTGTTTGACGGTGACGAGAAGGAGCGGAAGCGGCAGGCCGAAGGCCGGACGCGTAACCGTATCAGCCGGCGTATGGGGCAACGCGTGAGCCATCCGCATTATTGGATCGCGGTGGTCGAGTACGCCCGCGATCAGGGATTGCATGCGCACGTACTGTGCGTGGTGCCAAGGTCCGTACAAGCCGCATTCGAGGAGAAGACCTGGGAATGGTGGCGGAAAAAGTCACCGGGTGATGTGCAGCCGAACGGAATTGCCTTTCCGAAGCGGCATCCGAACGGTCCGCAGCGCCAGTATGGACTCCAGGTGAGGTTGTTCCGGTACATCACGAAGACCACGGGAGAAGGCCTGACGGCACCGGACCATGAGGGGAAGGTGTGGACGGCCCGACAGATTTTCCGCCCTGACCCGAATGACTGTACACCGGTTATAGTTAAGGTGCCGCAGTTGGCTCAGATCAGCCACCGCTTGAATCGCGGGGCGCAGCGTGCGGCCGGATTCCAATCGAAGTTCGACCTGGGCAACTTCGATGAAGTGTACAGCGGTTGGGAGATTGGAGCCCGTGCACGGCGCGAGGAAGAGCGGAAGACAATGACCCTCTTGGACTCGCTCCAGTTTTAGTATCGCTCGTTGTTATTCCGAAAACGAATCTTGGGCAATTAGGACGTTGATTTCGGAATAACCTGGCGCATAACCCCAAGTAAACCAAGGGGTTGTCCGGCCCCTTGGTCACTGATGGACTTTTTAGGGTTTCCCAGGGATGGATGGCGATGAAGGCGGTTTATTCGACTGCGAACTTGTCGTTGGGGTCGCCGAGATCGATGGCGAACCCGGCGGGATCATCGACGGGCCGGACAGGCTTGCTGTTGGCATCGGCGAGGCCGTCATCCCGGAGTAGACGAAGGAAGGCCGGGAGCCCTTTCGCGTCGAGAGCATGGGGGTCGCGGTCCCGGTAGATGGTGCCCTTGCCGGGATAGAAGCTCAGGAGGCCGACCTTGAGTTGATGGCCAGACGTCTGCTTGAAACGAACGCCTTCCCGCTCAAGAACGGCGATGGCCTGGAGCATGGCGGGGCTGTTATGGAATTTGGGTTTGGACATGACATTTCTCCTTCTGATCCGGGGCGGATATGGCTGGAACTGCGCTCAGGGCGCACCTCTCCCAAGCGTAGGGAGAAGAGAAGGATAGAAAGAAAGTTAGTTTAAAGAGTAAGTTAGATTGACTGAAAGACAGATATTTCCGTTCAGAAAGACAGATAACTCTCATTGCGAAATATAAGTTTTGTCTAGCCCCTCCGCAACATGAAAATCAGCCTACACCCCCAGCGTTTCATTCATCGATCTTACCTATTGGTCCAAGGGATTTCGAACTTGGATGTTCAAGCTCAAATGCTCGAAGTGTTTTGTGTTTGCTGTGAGAAGACAGAGACCGTGCCTTTGGGCGGTTGCCGCCACCAATATATCGGCTAGGCCCGGGTTTCGACCAGCCGCCGTCGCATAGTCGGCAATATCACCTGCCACGATCGCCGTTTTTACCTCCACGGGTAGGATCCGGTCGCCGTAGTTCGAGACCAAATTACCAAGCCAGAGTTCCAGGTCGGCTGAGCGGGCTTCCCCGCCAGACCGACGAAGCTTGCGGATGCCAGCACGTATCTCGGTTATGGAAATTGCGGGTAGAAAGAGGCTGTCGGTGTGTTTGCGCATCCAAGCCGCGAGGTCTGAGCTGAGCTTAGGGCCACCGTCCTTCTTCGGCGCAAGCAGGCTGACGATGTTCGTATCCAGCAGCCAGCCGTTCACAGATCAACCTCACGCGTTGGAGTTTGATCGCGTTCAATCTCCAGCTCATGCGGCATGGACAGGAGCAGGTCGGCAAAGCTCGGCTTGTTATCGGGAAAAATGCGTCGGCCGTCCTCGATAGGAACGATCATTGCCGCAGGGCGACCGTGCTTAGTAATGACGGTCGGTTCCCCCTGGGCGGCAGCGTCCACGACGGCTGAGAAGGTTGCCTTGGCGTTTCGGAGGTTGAGCGTTTTCATTCTGCGTCCTCTTCAATCGAATGTGACTACATGTAGTCATAATAGAGGGCCGCCTTATCCGTGGCAATAGACTCCCGAGAGCCAAGCTCTTACGTCCGGCAGGCGGTCGGTAGATCGCTGAGGATCAAACCGTTGGAATTCCAAAGGGTCCGCAGGTCCATGAAGGGTACTTTTCTGGTCGATGGCGTCGGAAGGGAGTCGGATGATAGCTGACTGCCTGCAGAATAGGTGCGTTGCCGACCGTCGACGCCTCCTTAAGTTATTGATTTGATGTGAAAAATGAGGGAACCGACGAAGGGAAGGCCGATAGGCCAATGGTACGCTCACTACTAATATCGACAATATCACTGGCACCGCTTCTAACGACACTGTTGTTGGCACGATCGGTGACGGCACGACCTCGACGCTTCAGTCGGGCGACACGATCAACGGCGGTTCCGGTACCGATGCAGTCCGTATCGTTGCAGGCAACACCGGTGCTGGTCAGACCATCATCCCGAACCTGACAAGCGTTGAGAACGTCGTTTACCAGGGCTTCACCGCTTCGACTAACACGCTGAACCTTGCCAACTCGACAGGCGTCCAGAACGTGTCGCTCGACAGCGGAAACTCGTCGCTGAACGTTACGAACGCTGCACAGATCGTTGCGTTGAATGCTTCCGGCACGACCGGCGGTACGCTGACCGCAACGTACAACGCTGCTACCGTTGCTGGAACTGCTGATGTTCAGGCGGTCTCGCTGACGAACACTGCCAACACCACGATCAACGCCAATGGCATCGAGACGGTCAACATCACCGCAGTTGGTGCAAACACTGCCGCTCAGGTGACTGGCAACGGTATCACGAACGTAAACGTTGGTGGTGCAGGTTCGATTGCTCTTGCAAACACGCTTGCTGCAACGACAACCACGTTCAATGCCTCGGCCAACACCGGTGGCGTGTCGGCAATCTTCGCTGCTGGTGGTAACGTCACCGCAACTGGTGGCTCGAGCAACGATAGCTTCAACTTCGGCACGGGTCTTACGGCAAATGCTGCTGGCGCACCTGGTGATGTTGTTAACGGCGGTGCAGGCTTCGATACGGTTCGCGTCACGTCGGCTGGTAACTATTCCGCTGCTACTGCTGCTGCTCCGTTCAACGGCCTTACCTCGATCGAGCGCGTATCGTTCGACGGTGTGAACGGTGCGACCGTTAACGGTGCGACGTTCACGAACACTGGGATTACGAACATCGAGTTCAACACTTCTGGTGTTGTAGCTGTTCCTGGTAACGCCGGTCCAGACGGTATTGCTGGTAACGGTGACGACGTCGCAGCCATTGTAGCTGACCCTACCGTTGGCGCCGACACAATTGATAATGCTGGGTCGGCTCGTACTTATGAGTTCGGCACTGCAAACGCAGGTGCTGCTACGTTCAACCTGAACGGTACGTCTACTACATTGAACATCGGTTTGCTCGGCACCCTCGGTACGGCCGCTATCAACGATGGTCTCGATGCAAATGTCGGCGCGTTGAATGTTAATCTGTCAGCGACTGCGCCTGCAGGCTCTTTGGCTACGATTAATATCAATTCAATGGGTGACCTTGCTGACGCGGTCGCCGGTGTTGGTGGCACGTTCAACGACGTTGGTACGATCACGGCAGTTGCCGGCTCGACGATCAACATCTCTGGTGCTGGTAACCTCGATCTCGTTGGTCTCACAAATCGTGGCACGATCAACGCTTCGACCTCGACCGGCAACCTTGTTATCGAAGGTTCGGCAATCAGCACCACTAACACGGCAGCAGTCTCGGGTGGTGACACGATCACGCTTGGAGCTGGCATCGACATCGTTCAGTTCGGAAGCGGTGCAGCCAGCGGTGTTGCAAATACCACCAACGCTGCAACGACTGCCCTTGGTCTGCAGTTCGACGTCGTGAACAGCTTCAATGCTGCGGTCGGCGGCGATGTTCTCGACTTCACCGGTATTGCGGGTGATGCAGATTACACTGCCCTGTCTGCTACTGCACAAGCGTCGATTAATGCCTTGTCAGGTGCCGCTGCTACGGTGCGTGCAGCTGCTGACATTGCAGTTGCGAATACAGCACAGGACGGTGTTGTCGCTGGTGAGTGGACCGCATTCACTTTCCAGGGACAGACCTACGCGGTCTACGATGCAGCTGATGGTGCTGGTGAAGTATTCGTCGATGCAGACGATCTGCTTGTACAGCTTACCGGTGTTACCGTCGCAAATCTCGGCGATGCAAACTTCGCTTAATCAACTTCGGTCGATACAAGCGAGATAGATGCAGGGGGCCTTCGGGTCCCCTGTTTTTGTTTCAACTTTAAGGTTTGCTCGGAATTCACCATGTCGTAGGAGACCACGCATGAAGCTCACCATCATCGCTACGCTACTAGGCCTCGGCACTTCGCCTGCGACGGCACAAATCTGCATCTATCCCGCGCTCACTCCGATCCAGACTGGCAAGCAGATCCTATACCAGTTCACGGATAGCTGTGGGCAGGCATACGAAGTCGGCTATCGGCTGGAGGGCAACACACTGCACTTCCCTAGTGGTGGACAGCACACATTGCCTGAGAGATCGGACGAAGATGCTGAGAGGGTGCTTCGGGAGGCTTATGGACTTATTGGGAAGCCTGAGAGCTTGATCCGGACGAAGTGGTAAGCGGTTCGGCGGCACGTCTAGCTCGGTTGTGCATCGTCTTGCCAACATGCCCCCAAAAGGTTGCGAAACTCTGTAAGCCATCTAGGCATGCTCTAGTCGCCTTTGGCTCGGTCGTCGGCCACGAAGCCGTTGATGCAGTTGAGCAATATGTCCAGTGACGGGGCGCCAAACTCCCTGTTCCGCCATCGGCCATCTAGGCATACTCTAGTCATCGGCCTTTCGAGGATCCCAAGAGATCCATTTCACGCCTCATGGGCTTCATCGTCGCGAACTGCCCTTTGTAGGACCATCGAGGCCACCTCTGCAGCGTCCTTACGAGCCTCCATAGTCAGGTGGGCATAGCGCTGAGTGGTCTTGATCTGGGTATGGCCCAAGAGGTCCTGAACGACGTAGATCGAGACGCCCTGGTTGACGAGGAAGCTGGCGAACGAGTGCCGGAGATCATGTAGCCGAACATCGGTTAGCCCCGCACGGCAACGGATGCGGTGCCACGGGTAGTAGAGCGGTGGTGAGGGGCGCTTGGTGTCCGGAGACGGGAATATCCAAGGGTTGCCCTTGATGCGCTTGAGGGCCTTCAGGAGAACTATGGCCTGACCATTCAGAGTGATCTTCCGTGGCTTGCCGGACTTGGACTGAGGCACCAGAAGCGTCTGCCGTCGCCTGTCGATCTGTTCCCATCGAGCGTGGGTGATCTCGTTCCGCCGTCCACCGGTCAGGAGGAGGAGCAGGATGGCCTGAGCCGCGAGCTTGTTCTCGTCCTCCGCGATCGATGTTAGAAGCCAAAAGCAAGGAATCACAGCAAAAGCAACCGGAGAAGCGTGCGGCAGATTCTGGATTTCAGTCCGCCGCTCTAGGTCTGCGGATCAATATCATCGAGCTTGGCAGTGGCGATCAGCGTCAGCATGATCGCACTGCGGTCGGCGCCACGATCCGAGCCGGCAAAGAGCCACGACTTTCTGCCGAGCGAGAGACCGCGGACAGCCTGTTCGGCGGCATCGTTCGTCAGGTAGATGCGACCGTCGTCTGCGAAGTGGACAAAGCCGTCCCATCGCTTCAGCATTTGGTCCATGGCTTCTGCGACGGGGGCATGGGGCCCGTGACGTGCCCCCGTCTTTGACCCGCCGGACCGGAGAATTTTGCGAATTGTAGCTCAGGCCAACACCATGTCTCCTGAGCGTTTGATCCACTCTATCTGGGTCTTTGGGCGACCGCGCTGTGGGGACGAAGACGCGGCTTCCCGTCCTCAAAAGCCTGCAAATAGCCTGATTTCGGTGGTTTGCGGGCGGGGCGCCATTCAAAACGGCAAGGAGTGCCCATGAGCCAGACCCCATCCGTGACCGCCGCGCCCGAACAGGCGATCCAGCCCCTGACCCCCGAACGCCACGGCGAGCGGGGCTGGACGCGCTTTTCCAGCTACGCCTTCGCCGCCGGCCGCGCGCTTGCCCCGCTCGCCGCGCCCGAGGTCAGCCGCGCCGCCCTCGAACTGCCGCTCGGCTTCGTCGCCCACGAAAAGGGCTGGCAGCTCGTCGCGGTGCTCGGCCTTGCGCCCGGCCAGAACCTCTTCGTCGGCCCGGACGGGCGCTGGCACGGCGGCTACGTGCCCGCCGCCCTGCGCTCCCATCCCTTCTATATCGGCCGGGCCGAAAGCTCCGACCAGATGATCCTGTGCATCGACGAGACCAGCGGGCTTCTGGCGCAGGAGGACGGCGAGCCCTTCTTCGACGGCGCCGGCCAGTTGACCCAGCCGATGGCCGACGTCTGGACCTTCATGCAGGAGGTGGCGCGCGGCGAGGCGCAGCTCAACGCCGCCTGCGCCCGCCTTGCCGAGAACGACATCATCGAGCCCTGGCTGATCTCACTGAAGGACGGCGAGAACGAGCGCAAAGTCGAGGGGCTCCACCGTGTGTCGGAGGACAAGCTCAACGCGCTCGACGACGAGACCTTCGGCACCCTGCGCCGCGCCGGCATCGTCGCGCTCGCCTACGCCCAGATGCTGTCCGCCGGGCATATTCCGAAGCTCGGCGAGCTCGCCCGCGCTCATGCCCGCCACGCCGAGGAGGCCGAGCGCCGGCGCCAGAGCGCGGCGAGCGCCGCGCCGCAGGAGACCGGCCACAGCTTCGCGCCCAGCGAAAGCCTCGACATCGACTGGTCCAAGATCGGCTGAGAGGCGAAGAGCCTCGTGACCCCCGTCGGCAACCGGCCCGCCGGGGGTCTGGCGGGGCGAGGCGCATACGAGGTTTTTCGCGCGCGGCCGGGCCGCCCTTCATCTCCCGTTATATGATGATCGATCATGATGGCGGCTCGAACGGCCGCGATCGGCCACGATCCGGCAGGCGCGGCGCCGCGCGGCGGCCCGCCCCCAACCCTTTCGACAGGATGATCGCCATGGGCTATGTGACCGGCACGAAATGGGGCAGCGGCGTCGGCACGACGACCATCTCCTGGAGCTTCGCGACCCTTCCCGGCGATCTCGTCACCTTCACAGCGGCGCTCGCCGACAGCGCCTATCGCAGCGCCGTCGCCGCCGCCTTCGATGCCTGGGAAGCCGTCGCCGACATCGATTTCGTCTATCTGTCCGACAGCCGGTCGAACGACATCCGGCTCGGCTGGTCCGACATCGACGGCGCCGGCGGCACGCTCGGCTCGGCCCACTGGCGCTATCGCGGCACCAGCACGATCGAGGCGGAGATCCGCTTCGACAGTGCCGAGCCCTGGGCGCCGCAAACCGGCGGCAACGGCACCTTCAACTTCTACGCCGTCGCGCTGCACGAGATCGGCCATGCCATCGGCCTGTCCCACGCCGAGGGTGTGCGCTCCTCGATCATGTATCCCTATCTCACCTCGGTCGCGACCCTGTCGGCCGACGACGTCGCCGAGATCCAGGGCCTCTACGGCGTGAAGCCCGTTCCGGTCGCCGTCGCCGCCCCGGCGCCCGCGCCCGTCGCCGCCCCGGCGCCGCCGCCGGCCAACGAGATCGCGGGCGTCAATCCGCCGGTGGCGCCCGCCGCCACGCAGGACGTCTTCCGCTTCTTCAATGCCGAGACCGGCGTCCACTTCTACACCGCCTCGGCCGGGGAGCGCGATGCGATCCTCGACCGGCATCCGCAGTTCGCCTTCGAGGGCCGCGCCTTCGACGTGCCCGCAGGGAGCGGCGATCTCGCGGTCTACCGGTTCCACAACACCCAGACCGGCGCGCACTTCTACACGGCGAGCGAAGCGGAGCGGGACGCGGTTCTCGCGCGCCATCCTCATTTCACGCCCGAAGGATCGGCGTTCAACGCCTATTCGGACGCCGGTGCCAACGCAGAGCACCAGGCGCTGCACCGGTTCCTGAAAACCGACACCGGCACGCATTTCTATACGGCGAGCGAGGCCGAACGCGCGCATGTCGAGACGACGATGGCACACTATCGCTACGAAGGCGTCGCGTACTACGTGGATTTCGCCTGACGCGTCGTTCAGCTGCAAAACGCGTTGGTTTTGCTCGAAGAATATCGGTAGACTAGGGCTCGACGACGACGAATGTCCGTCGAACGCAAGAGATCGCTCCATGAATGACCGGCCGAGTTCGCACGCATCGCACGTCACGACGGAGGACCCGTTCGAACCCGTCTTCAACCCGGACGTCTACCGGCGGCAGGAAGGCTTCCATGCCCTTGATGACGCCTCCCTAGAGCGTCATTTCCACGCGCACGGCATTGCCGAAGGGCGCTTAGGCGCCGACAATTCGCTGCGAGAGAACTTCGTATCGCTGGCAAGCGTCTACGATACGATCCTGGAAATCGGCCCGTTCTGCAATCCGCTGATCACCGATCCGAAGGTCCGCTATTTCGACGTCCTCGACAGCGCGGCGCTCGAGGCGCGCGCGAAGGAGGTCGGCTACCCCATCGTCGAGATCCCGAAGATCGACTATGTCTCGCCCTCCGGCGACCTGTCGATCGTCGACGAAACCTTCGATCTCGTCATCTCGTCCCATTGCGTTGAGCACCAGCCGGATCTGATCGGCCACTTGAACGCGGTCGCAGAGATCCTGGCCGATGGCGGCCATTATTTCCTGCTTATTCCGAACAAGAAATATTGCTTCGACTATTTCATCGATCAATCGCGCCTCGAAGAGATCTGCTCGGCCCATGCAGACCGGCGCAGGACGCACAGTCTCGCCAGCGTCATCGAGCATCGCGCCCTGATCACGCACAATGACTGCGCGCGCCACTGGGTCGGCGACCATGCGGATGGCGACTATTTCACGGGCCGAACCGAGGCGATCAGGAAGGCGATCGAGGAATATGACACATCCGACGGCGCCTACATCGACGTCCACGCCTGGCAGTTCACGCCGCAAAGCTTCGAATTGATCATCGCGATGCTGAAAGAACTGAGTCTGATCTCCCTCGAGCCCGTACGGGTCTATAATACGCCGCGCGGGCGCAACGAATTCACGGCGATCCTTGCCAAGCGCTGATCCCTCACGAGGATCGTCGGGCCTGCCTGAGCGGCGAGACGTGGAAGCTTCACCCTCTGGAACCCGCCAAGGACAGATCCCGTTCAGCGACGTGCACCGTGACCTGCACGGATCGGCGCATCCCCGCGCCGCCCGCCGGTTCCCCTATCGTCCGGTGATGGAGTTCCGGGCGAAGTTCAGCGAGAAGTCGCTGTTATAATTGTCGAAGTTAGGATTGTAGAACGGATCGGCGTCCAGGATCTTGCCCCAGCGCTCTCTCATGTAGCGGGCCTCGCTCATGAAACGTCGGTGCTTTTCGGGGCTCTCGTCCGAACCGCGCGAGGCCGATTCCAGGTGATAGAGTTCGGCGAACGGCGTCCAGAGGATCCGGTATCCTGCCTCGCGCACCCGCAGACAGAAGTCGACATCGTTGAAGGCCACGGTGAGGTTCGTCTCGTTCAGGCCCTCAACTTCGAGATAGACGTCGCGTCGCACGGCAAGGCAAGCAGCCGTGACGCAGCCGACGTCGCGTGTGATGGCGTAGCTTCCGAAATAACCGACTTCCGTGCGGTCGAAGAAAAGGCCCAAATGCCCCGCAACGCCTGCCCCGCCGTCGAAATGCCCTGCCCCAAGCCGCACGCCGGCATGCTGGATCCGGCCGTCTGCGTAGAGGAGCTTCGCACCGACGCAGCCAATGTCCGGGCGAATGGCGTGGGACACGAGTTCCGTGAGCCAGCCGTCGGAGATAACGTCGATATCATTGTTGAGGAGGAGGAGAACCTCGCCCTTGGCTTCCTTCGCCGCGAGATTGTTAAGCCGCGAATAGTTGAAGGCGCCCGAAACCTGCAGGACGCGAACCCGGTCGTCCTTCTTCAGGTCGTCGAAGGTCTCGAAGGTTTCCGGCTGTTCGCTGTCATTGTCGACGATGATGATTTCGAGGTTCTTGTAGTCCGTACGGAACAGAAGCCCCTCCACGCACTGGCGTACGAGTTCCGAGCGGTCCCGAGTGGGTATGATCACGGAGACCAGCGGCTCGTCGGCGGGAACCGGAAACTTCACGCGGTTCCAGATTGGAACGATCGGGTTCTCGAGCACCTGGACGCCGGGCGCATCATCGTCCGACTGGACGCCGAGATGCTCGCGCAAGGCCTTGCGTGAGGAATCGATGCAGCGCTGCAGGTCCGACTGCGAGAAGGAGGACGCACTGCTCGTCTGGCGCCAGTGATAAAGCACTTTCGGAATGTGGACGACCTTGTCGCTGCCGCAGACGGCAAGCGAGCGAAGCGCGAGATCGTGGTCCTGGCTGCCGGTGAAGCCGTCGCGGAACCCGCCGATATCGTCGAGCAGGGAACGGCGATAGACGCCGAGATGGTTGATGACGTTCTGGCCAAGCAGCTGGTCGTAGCTGAAATCCGGCTTGAAGTAGGGATCGAAACGCTCGCCGTTCTCGTCGATCTTGTCTTCGTCGGAATAGAGGATGTCGGCGTCCGGACGATCGTTCAGCGTCGCGACGATCTCGTAAAGGGCATGTTCGGCGAGGATATCGTCATGGTCCATCAGGGCGACGAATTCGCCTTTCGCAAGTTCAAGGGCCGAGTTCGAGGCAAGCGCGATGTGGCCGTTGGTCTCACGCGTGACGATGCGGATGCGAGGTTCCAGGTTCGCAAGCTCCTTCAGGACCCGCGCGACATGGGTTTTGGGGGAGGCGTCGTCGGCGATGCAAAGTTCCCAGTTCTCGTAGATCTGGGCGGTCACCGACGCGACGGCCTCCCGAAGTTGTTGCTCGGGCGTATTGTAGACGGGCATCACAATCGAGATCAGGGGCTTGTCCGTCAGATCGCGCAGGCGCTCTCGCATCGCCTTGCGCTGCTTGTCGTCGAGCCGGTCGCATGCTTCGATCCACCTGCCGTAGTCGCGGCGATCGAGCGGGTTGGCGCCGAGGTCAAGAATGGTGCCGTCCACGATCGTCGAGAGAGATGCTGCGACGCCGCGAGAGGCAACCAGCCCGCGAAAGTGCCGGATGCGGGCGCCGATGAGGTGCGGTGTCGATGCCCAGTAGGCAGCGCGCAGCGTTCCGCGCCCTAACCGGCGTACCGGGGTAGGCATGCGCTCCATCACCCGGCGAATCGGCGTGGTGCTGCGCCAGAGGGTGCTTGTTTCCATCGCCGACAGACGCTCGCGCAAGGCGTTGCGTCCTGTCGTCAGCTCCTCCTGGAGCGCAAGAAGCTGCGTGATCTGCTCTTCGTATCGGACCCGCATGCTGGCGAGATCGTCCTCGACCGCCTCGTATCGCGCCCGCATGTTTTCGAGCTCGTTGCAGACCGCGCCGTGCTGGATCTGGAACGTGTCGAACGCAGTCCGGGACGCGTCGAGTGCGTTCTGGGAGGCGCTGAGCGCGTTCTGCATCTCATGGACCTGCCCGTCGAGGCGAGCGCGCTCCTTGGCAAGCTCGGAATACGAGAATTGCAGGCTCAGCCGCTGGCCGAGGGTCTCCATCGTCTTCCTGAAGCCGGCGGCGTCCTCGCCCTCCAGCGCGAAGAGGTCGGAAAGGGCGGGGGGGATCTCGCCGAACGCGAGAACCCCGAGGCCATGATTGTGAAAGAATTCGAACGTCGGATGGTGCGCCTTCAGTTCGGCGAACAGTTTCCACACGCCGAAGTCGCGTTCCCTGACGTTCGTGTCGTGGAACAGCACCACCGCATTGGCAGTCAGCTTGCGCGTCCAGGTCTCGTAATCTTCCTTGACGTCGTCGTAGAAGTGCCGCCCGTCGATATGCAGGAGATCCACCGAATTGTCCTCGAACTTGTCGAGGGCTTCGGCGAACGTCATGCGGTGGATGGACGAGAAACCCGAATAGTCTGCGTTGCGGCGCACGACGTCCTGATGGATGGCGTCGTCGTAGAAGCCGGCATGCTCGTCGCCCATGAACGTATCGATCGCATGGCAGTTCGTGCCGAGACCGAGGATCTTCACCGTCTCGCACGCCGCGAAGTAGGAATATCCAAGGTGGGTGCCCAGTTCGACGAAGCGAGCCGGGCGGAGGCGCTCGATCACGAAGGACAGGAACGGCACATGTTCCAGCCAGGCCGACAGCACGATGTGGCGCGGGGTATGAAGCGCCGCGGTGGAGATGGTCACTTTGGTCATTTTGGAAACTTCTCGAGGCTGAAATGGACGAGCCGACGCCGCGCGCACAGGCTGGTTGGCAGTTACCGTATCACACCGCTCGGGACGATGCGTAGCGTTCGAGCGTCTCTTCTATGGGGCCATGATATCGGACCTTGCCATGCTCCATCCAGAGCCCGTCCGTACACCATTGGCGCAGGAGATCGTCGGAGTGGGACGCCATGACCAGAAGGCCGGCATTGCCGATGAACTCTTCGAGGCGGGCCTTCGCCTTGTCGATGAAGGCCGCATCGCCCGCCCCGATCCCTTCGTCGATGAGGAGGATATCCGGGGTGATCGAGGTCGAGACGGCGAAGGCGAGACGGGTGGACATGCCGCTGCTGTAGGTACGCAGCGGCATGTCGAGAAATTCGCCGAGACCGCTCCATTGGCCGATATCGTCGGACCGGGCTTCGATCTGTCTGCGCGTGAAGCCGAGCAGCATGCCGCGCAGAATGATGTTCTCCCAGCCCGTGGCGTCGGGATCCATTCCGAAACCGATGTCGAACATGGCCGCGACGCTGCCCTCGACCTCGACGCGGCCCGCGTTCGGCTCGTAGATCCCCGCGATCGTCCGCAGGATCGTCGACTTGCCCGCCCCGTTATGACCGATGAGACCGATCTTGGTTCCATGCTGAAGATCGAGCGAAAGATCGTCGATCGCGCGGATGGAGACACGCCCGTTGCCGTCTCGCGGCTTGATCTGGCCGCCGGTCGCGGCGGCCATGACGTTGTTCTTCAGCGATCGGCTGCCGGCGTCGAAGATCGGGATGTCGACCGTGACATGGGTGAGCGTGATGGATGTCATGTGATCAGGCCCAATACGGAATGCGGCTTCGATAGCGTGCGAAGAAGGCCGTCGCGAGGAGACCGAACAGGATGGTCAGCACCATGCAGGCGATCCAGTTCGTCAGCGTCCCCGTGCCGCCCAGAAGGGGATCGCGGGCGATCTCGATGAAATGATAGAACGGATTGAGCGCGACGAACGCGACCCGCTGCGGGATCTGCTCGGCACTCCACAGGATCGGCGTCATGAAGAAGATCACCTGCACGAAGCTGCTGACGATCATCGGAATATCACGGAAGCGGGCGCAGAGCGGCCCGAGGACCATGACGGCGAAGACGCCGTTGAGGACGTAGAGCGCAAGGGCGGGAATGAAGAGAAGGATCGACCAGGAGATCGGAATGCCGAAGATGAGAAGGACGATCAGATAGATCAGGAAGTTGTGGGCGAGATTGATGAGCTGCGACCAGACGAACTGGTAGATGTAGACGCTGAGGGGCAGCCGGATCTGCCGGATCGAGCCGGCCGCGCCCGAAAAGACGTTGCAGGCGGCCGTGACCGTGCCGCTGATGAAGCCCCACATGATGAAGCCGACGGCCAGGAACGGCAGGTAGGTCGAGATATCCATGCCGAAGATCTGCGAGTAGAGAAAGCCGAGGCTCGCCACCATGATGCCCATCGACAGGGTGAGCCAGAACGGACCGATGACGGAGCGGCGATAATGCTTGCGCACGTCGCGCCAGCCGAGAAAGATCCAGAGCTCGCGCATCGCGACGCCCTCGCGGAAATCCTGCCACGCGACCGCCATGCGTCCGGTAGGGGTGCGATGCCTGGCGGCTTTCACCGGGACTGCGTTCGCTTCGGCCATCGGCATTGTGTGCTCTTTCTTCAAATCGTTCACGGGCTCCCGAACGCCAGGGGCCCGGTGTCTTGCGCGCCGGGCCGACAGGGCCGCGAACCGGCAAGCACGCCGGCTCCTGCAACGGGCGCGCGGTCGGCCTATCGTTCCTCGTTGGCGATGCGTTGCAGATACTGCCCGTACCGGCTCTTGCCGAGCCTTTGGCCGAGCTCCAGAAGGCGTTCCCTGTCGATCAGCCCGTTCGCATAGGCGATCTCCTCGGGACAGGCGATCTTGAAGCCTTGCCGGTGTTCCAGCGTGCGCACGAACTCGGCAGCTTCGAGAAGCGAGTCCGGCGTTCCGGTATCGAGCCAGGCGTAGCCGCGCCCCATCAGCGCAACGTCCAGCGACCCTTCATCCAGATAGATCCGGTTGAGATCGGTGATTTCCAGTTCGCCGCGCAAAGAAGGCTTCAGGCTGCGCGCGAATTCCGACGCCCGGCCGTCATAGAAGTAGAGCCCGGTCACCGCCCAGTTCGACTTGGGATTTTCCGGCTTCTCCTCGATCGACACGGCCTTCTTCCGCGCGTCGAATTCCACGACGCCGTAGCGTTCGGGATCGGCGACATGGTAGGCGAAGACGCTCGCGCCGAGTCGTGTCGCGGTGCGCTCGTGCGCGCTGGCCATCAGTTCGGTAAGACCGTGGCCGTAGAACAGGTTGTCGCCGAGGATCAGCGCCGAAGGCTCGCCGGCGACGAACTCTTCGCCGATGAGGAAGGCCTGGGCGAGCCCGTCCGGGCTCGGCTGTTCGGCGTAGCGCAGCGTGATGCCCCACCGTTCGCCATCGCCGAGCAGCGCTTCGAAGCGCGGCAGGTCGTGCGGCGTCGAGATGATCAGGATCTCAGTGATGCCGGCCAGCAACAGGGTCGAGAGCGGATAATAGATCATCGGCTTGTCGTAGACCGGCAGTAGCTGCTTGGAGGCCGTCAGCGTCATCGGATGCAGGCGCGTGCCGCTGCCGCCGGCAAGGATAATACCCTTCATGGTCTTTCGTCCTTATTTCTTTCCGTCCGCCCGGGACGGCGCCTCGATCAGCCGATCGAGGACCGTGGCGAGGGAGGTCTGCCACGACGGCAGTTTCACGTGATGGCGTTCGGACAGGCGCGTTGTGGAAAGCACCGAATTCTTCGGGCGAGCCGCCGGCGTCGGATACTGGCTCGTGGGGATCGAAACGACATCCGCACCGACGGAGCCGCGCGCGCGCGCGCCCTCGAAGATAGCACGGGCGAAATCGGCCCAGTTCGTCTGGCCGGTGCCCGCCAGATGGAACGTGCCGTAGAGCGCCTCGTCTCCGGGTTCGGCTTCGAGCGTAGCGGCGATCGTCAGGATCGCGTCCGCGATGTCGAGGGCCGAGGTCGGCGATCCGGTCTGGTCGGCGACGACGTTGAGACTGTCACGCCCGGCGGCGGCCAGACGCAGCATCGTCTTCACGAAGTTCTGGCCGAACGGCGAATAGACCCACGCCGTGCGCAGGATAACGTGACGGGGACCCGCCGCGCGAACCGCGTCCTCGCCGGCCAGCTTGGAGCGTCCATAGACGCCGATCGGGTTCGTCGCGTCGGTTTCGAGCCACGCACCGTTCTTCTCTCCGTCGAACACATAGTCGGTGGAGAGATGAATGACGGGAACGCCGAGGTCCACCGCAGCCCTCGCCACGGCGCCTGCGCCCCGGCCATTGGCGGCCATCGCCACGTCGGGCTCGGCCTCGGCCTTGTCGACCGCCGTGTAGGCGGCAGCGCTGACGATCACGCTCACGCCGGCGCTCGCCTTCACCACGGCCGCGGTGACGGCCTCAGGAGACGCCGTCAGGTCGAGGTCCGGGCGGCCGAGGGTGACGATCTCGATGCCTGCGCGCTCGGCTCTTTCGCGCAAGGCGGTGACGACCTGCCCCTCGCGGCCCGTGACGAGCATGCGCATCAGAATGGGCTCTCGACGCTGGCGAAGGAGGGCTGCCGCCCGTCCTTGTCCGACAGGATCGGGGTCTCGCCGCCAAGACCCCAGTCGATCTTCAGATCGGGATCGTCGAAGGCGATGCCCTTGTCGCAGTCGGGCGCGTAGGGAGCCGTGACCTTATAGAACACCATCGTATCGGGCGTCAGCGTCGAGAATCCGTGGGCAAACCCCTTGGGAACGAGAAGCTGGAGACCGTTCTCGGCGCTCAGCTCCACGCTAACATGCCGGCCATAGGTGGGCGAGGCCCGCCGCAGGTCGACCGCCACGTCGAGGATGGCGCCGGCCAGGACGCGGACGAGCTTGTCCTGGGCGGCGGGCGGTGTCTGGTAATGCAGACCGCGAACCGTTCCCTTGTCGGCCGAAAAGGACTGATTGTCCTGAATGAAGTCGAGGTCGATGCCCGCTTCCCTCATGCGCGCGGTGTTGAAACTTTCAGTGAACCAGCCGCGTCCATCGCCGAACCGGCGCGGTTTCAGGATGACGACGCCCTCGAGCTCCGTTCGGGTCACGTCGAGAAGGGGTTGTGCGCTCATGCCGTTTCCTTGCCGTCTTCGTTTCCAAGCCCCAGCCGTTCGCCGCGATACTGGCCGGAGCGAATGTTTTCCCACCACTGGCGATTGTCGAGATACCACTGGACGGTCTTCTTCAGACCGGTCTCGAACGTTTCGGCCGGCCGCCAGCCGAGCTCGGCCTCGATCTTGCCGGCGTCGATCGCATAGCGGGCATCGTGGCCCGGACGATCGGCGACGAACGTGATCAGGCGCTCGCGTGGGCCGCCCTCATCGGGCTGGATCTCGTCGAGGATCGTGCAGATCGTGCGCACCACGTCGATGTTGCGTCGCTCGTTATGCCCGCCGATCGCGTAGGTCTCGCCGACCGCGCCGCGCTCTGCGACGAGGATGAGAGCCGCCGCATGGTCGTCCACGTAGAGCCAGTCCCGCACGTTCTCGCCCTTGCCGTATACCGGCAGGGGCTCGCCGTGAAGCGCGTTGAGGATCACCAGCGGGATCAGCTTCTCGGGGAAGTGACAGGGGCCGTAATTGTTCGAGCAGTTGGTGACGACGACCGGCAGCCCGTAGGTGTGGTACCAGGCGCGGACCAGATGATCGGAACAGGCCTTGGAAGCCGAATAGGGCGAGCGCGGGTCGTAGGCCGTCGTTTCCGTGAAATAGCCGGTTTCGCCGAGCGTGCCGAACACCTCGTCGGTCGAGATGTGGTGAAACCGGAACTGCGACCGGCGCTCGCCGTCGAGCGTGCGGTAGTGGGCGAGGACGGCCTGCAGAAGGACGGTCGTTCCGACGATATTGGTCTCGATGAAGGCCATCGGACCATCGATCGACCGATCGACATGGCTTTCGGCGGCCAGATGCATGACGATATCGGGATCGAAATCGGCCAGCGCCTGCCGCATGGCGTCGAGATCGCGGATGTCTGCGCGAAGAAACCGGTAACGCGGGTCCTTGGCCACGCTTGCCAGGCTTTCGAGGTTGCCCGCATAGGTCAGCGCGTCGACGACGAGAACCTCGTGGTCCGTCTGTTCGATCAGGCGCCGGACGACGGCGGAACCGATGAAGCCGGCGCCACCGGTGACGAGAAAACGTTTGGGCATGGTCATATCTCAAAAGGCCGATCGTCAGTTAAGGCGCGCGGCGTCTCCAGCGGGTCTCGATCGCGTGAATACGGGAGCCTCGTCTTCGCGCCCGGACGCGCGCGCCGTGCCTGACAACGTCGCCGCACGTTATGAAAGCTCCGTTTCACGATGTTCGGCGGGCTCTTAACAGAGTTGTTCGCAAACATGAAGCAGGGGCTTATGCCGCTCGGGACGGCAAGGGTCGATTTCGGCGTGGCCGGCTCGTGCACGTAACGTTCGCTGCGCAAAATCGTGCCCGCGCCGTCGTTATGGGCCCGGACAAGAGGCTGCCATCGCGCCCGCTGGGCCGGGTCTCCGGTTCCGCTGCCGCCGCCCCGCGACCTTCGAAAACCGGATGCGCCTTTCCGCAAGCCGCCGTTTCGCGCGGCGCTTCCACCGGTGGCCGGGCCTGTACCGTTCCGCCGGAATGTGCGAAAGCCGCACGGGACAAACGCTCCTTTCCTGTGACCCAGCCGAAACCCGCCCCGATGTCGATGAAACCGAACCCTGCCGTCTTCCATGATTATTTTGGAATAAGGGGTGGCGGCGAGCGTCTGGCCCTGACCCTGGCCGAAGCGTTCGAGGCCGATCTCTTCTACGGTTACCGCCAGCCGGAAAGCTACGAGCCGGCGATGTTTCCGAGGAATGCCGCCGATCTCGGCCTGCCGGCGGTGCTGCGACGGCCGGGCCTGCGGGCCGCCGCGCTCGCGGCGCGGTTCAGGCTTGCCCGGCGCACGGCGCGGCCCTACGCCGTCAGGATCTTCAGCGGTGTCGCCGCCCCCTTCGCCGCGCCCGACAAGGCGGACGGCGCGCGCAACATCTATTATTGCCACACGCCGCCGCGCTTCCTGTACGACCAGAAGGACTTCTTCCTGAAGAACGGCGGCGGTTCGTTCGCGAGGCGCCTGGCCCTGTCGCGGTTCGAGGCCGGATACCGGGCCGCCGTCGACCGGATGGATGTCATCGTCGCCAATTCGCGGAACATCCAGGGGCGCATATCCCGCTATCTCGGCCGCGACAGCGTCGTCGTCTACCCGCCCTGCGACACCCACCGGTTTCACTATCGCGCGCCGGAGGACTATTATCTGTCGACGGCCCGGGTCAGCGGCCTGAAGCGCGTGGGCGCGATCGTCGATGCGTTCCTGCGCATGCCGGACAGAAGGTTGATCGTCGCCTCGGGCGGCGAGGACCTCGACAGGCTGCGCCAGCGTGCGGGGAACGCCCCGAACATCGAGTTTCTCGGCTGGGTCGAGGAGGCGACGCTGCAACGTCTGGTCGGCGGCGCGATCGCGACCCTCTACGGTCCCGTGGACGAGGATTTCGGGATTTCTCCGGTCGAATCCATGGCGGCCGGAAAGCCGGTCATCGGCGTTGCGGAAGGCGGCTTGAAGGAAACCATCCTCGACGGGGAAACCGGGTTTCTCCTGCCGCCGGGCTTTAAGCCGGACGATATCGTCGCGGCCGTCATGCGCCTGCCCGCCGAGCGGGCGATCGGAATGCGGGACGCCTGCGAGAGGCGGGCGCAGGAATTCTCGGCCGATCGGTTCGTCAACGCCATGCGCGCGATCATCGAACGGGGCTGAAAGCACGCAAGCGCCGCGCCGGGCCGCCAGCAAGGGTCAAAGCCACCTTATCGCCCCAAGCCCTGGGGGCGCCGACACGCGAGAGATCGATGAAGGTCCTGCATTTCTTCAAGACGTACCAGCCCGACAATTTCGGCGGCGTCGAGCGCACGATCGCATCCATCGCCGGTGCAACGCGCGATCTCGGCATCGAGACGACCGTTCTTTCGCTGAGCCGGACGCCGGAGACGGCGAGCCTCGACATCGACGGCCATCGCGCGATCAAGGCGCGGCTCGATCTGGAACTGGCCTCGACCGGGTTCTCGCGCGACGTCTTTGCGAAGTTCGCCAGGGAAGCGAGGACCGCCGACCTCGTTCACTACCATTTCCCCTGGCCCTTCATGGATCTCGTGCATTTCGCCAGCCGGCACGGCAAGCCGAGCCTCGTCACCTACCATTCCGATATCGTGAAGCAGAAGACGCTGCGGCGCGTCTATGCGCCGCTGATGAACCGGTTCCTCGACCATGTCGATCTCATCGTCGCGACCTCGCCCCCCTATCTGGCGACAAGCCCCGTCCTCAAGCGGTTCGCGGACAAGACCCGCATCGTCGCGATCGGTCTCGACGAGCGGTCCTATCCGGTGCCGGACGAGGAGACGCGCGCGCGCTGGCGACGGCGCCTGCCCGGACCGTTCTTTCTCTTCACGGGGGTGCTTCGCTACTACAAGGGCCTCGACGTCCTGATCCGCGCCGCCGGGCAGACCCGCGCCGACATCGTCATCGTCGGCACCGGGCCGATCGAACCCGAACTCAAGCGACAGGCGGCGGCGCTCGGCGCGGACAATCTGCATTTCGTCGGCCCTGTCGAGGACATCGACAAGATGGCGCTGCACGCCCTCAGCGCCGGTTTCGTGTTCCCGTCCAACCAGCGCTCGGAAGCCTTCGGGCTGGCGCTTCTGGAAGCTGCGATGGTGGGCAAGCCGATGATCTCGACCGAGCTCGGCACGGGGACGAGCTATGTCAACGCGGACCGGAAGACCGGCATCGTCGTGCCCCCCAACGATCCGGACGCACTCGCCGCGGCCATGAACGAGATGATCGCGGACGAAAGCCAGGCGGCGCGCTGGGGCATGGCGGCGCAGCAGCGCTTCGAGGAACTCTTCACCGTCGACAGAATGGGCCGCGCCTATGCCGAGCTCTATCGCTCGCTTGTCAAGTGAACGGGTCTCGCAGCCCCGGGAACCCACCATGCCGCCGGCTCGCCCGCGCGTCAGCCTCTCCTCATCGTGCGGCGCGTTCTCAGCTTCTCGAGCGCGATCCCGATCGTCGCGTGACGCAGCGCGGCATAGAGGTCGAACAGGCGTGGATGGCGTTGCCAGAAGGGCCGGAAGCCGAGAATGAAGGGATTGTCTTCGGGCCGGAGCTGCCGCTGGCCAAGGGTGCGAAGCTCGTCGAGCGACGCTTCGCCGGCTGACCAAAGCGGCGCAAGCGCTTCCTCGGCGGTGGCCAGATAGCCGCGACGTTCGGCGACATGGGCGAACAGGCGCTCGGCCGCATGGGCGGCGGTTCCGTCGAGCTCGGCCCGTTCGGGGCCGAACAGGGACGCCAGATCGTCGCGTGCGAAGGGTGCGAGCGCGTCCCGGCGAAACCAGAACATGGTTCCGGCCGCGAAGGTGCCCTCGGCAAGCTGCGCAAGCGGCACGGTGCTTTCGGTCCTGTCCATGATCGTGCGGACATGGGTCCGGTTGAGGACGAGCCGGTTCTTCAGCGGCATCAGATGGTTTTGTGCAGCGACGAGGCCGATCGACGGAACCGCCTCCATGGCGCCAAGGGCGACGAGCCCTTGCGCGTCTTTCCGCAGGAGCGAGTTCGCGATGAACCGCCGCCAGGCATCGCCATCGGTGCGGTGGACGGACCGCTTGGTGTGCAGCTTCAGCCCGAACTCGAAGCTTTGGTCGACCCCGCGAAGGGCGGTCAGGAACGGCAGCACGTCGCGTCCGCGATTCTCGGTCGTGATCCGCGTCCAGCCGGCAAGGTGCGGGGTCTGCGGCACATCGAGGTCCATGGACGGATGCGGGCATGTGAGGACGAGGGCGAACGGGCGGTCCATCGCCTCGGCAAGATGGGCGGCGATCTCGCTCCAGACATCGCGATGAAAGACGTGCACGAAGACCACCACGCGCGCCTTGAGGTCGCGCGGTGCGGTGGGGGAAGGCGTGCCTGGTCTCATCGCGCTCGTGTCCTCAAAAGTGCAAAGACCTGCCCCTTACAGTGCCCGGTGCAGGCGTGACATCCGGTTTTTCGGCCACACCGCCCGCATCTGGCACTTCGATGGTCCGTCACCGAATGTCCCGAACCCGCCGCCGCAGGGGCCGATCCGGTGAGCGGTCACGCGTCGGGCGTCATAGGCCGGCGTCCCTGACGGCGAGCACGCGTTTTCCCGCGCGCCGCCGCACGCTCCAGCGCTCGCCGACCGGGACGTTTCCGGTCATCCAGCGGCGGCGCATGCGATAGCTCATGCGATCGGGCGCCACGGCGGTCTCGGCGGTCTCGTCCGTTTCGACCGTCTCAGATGCTTCGGCAGCTTCCGCGCGATCGCCGACCGCCTCGCCGGCTTCCGCCGCGCGGTCCGGTGTAGCCGCGATGTCCGCCTCGTCCCTGTCCGGCTGGCGCGACGACGCGTCCGGCTCGGACATCTGGTATTCGGCCGGATCGATCCGCCGGACCGGGCTCCTGCGGCGATAGCGCCGCCGCGCCTCGCCCGGAGCGTCCGGGCCCCCCTCGAATGTCGCGGCGGCATCGACCGCGCCGGTTTCCGCCGCGCCCGTTTCGCCATCACCGTCGGCCCGCACGACGGGGAGGATGCGGCGCGACCTGTCGATGTCCGCCTTCGGCGTTTCGGGCAGGCGTTCGCTCGTGGATGCCGCCGCTGCGGGTGCCACGGCCTCGGGTCGGGTCTCGAGCAGCGAGAGATCGAATGGCGTTGCGCGTTCGCTCGTCTGTCTTCGGCTTTTCCGGACCGCCACTGTGAACGGTTTCTGATTGCGTGCCATGATGGGTCGTTTCGTTCCTGAAAATGGGTGGGCGCGTTCCGCGTACCGCCGAATTTCGTCTTTTGGCTGGCATGACGATAAGCTGCGGATCGGACCGTGCGTTACGAAGTATCGTGCGGGGGGCAATGTTCGATCTGCGACCGCCGGATCCCCCGCGTCACGCATGGCTCTATCACGAAACGCGGCGGTTTGCCGGACCCCCGCCGGATTTCCACCGGAGACGCACCTATGCGCCGCCCGATCGCGTCTCGGGCGAACGGCACGGTGCCCGAGACGCGATCGGGCGTCGGGACCGTCAGGCGCGCCCGGTTCCGAAGCAGGGAACCGCAAGGGAGTTCGGCCGATCGATCCCCGGATTGCGGTCGATGCAATCGAGCCCCGCCGCGAAAGCCGGGTCGTTGCGGCGGGACGTGACGCGCCGACGGGATCGGGTTAGACAAACCACGTCATGCTTATCGAATATCAGGCCGGAGGCCGACATGGACGCCAGTGAACGAGACCCGATCGACGCTTTCGCGGCACGGCTCATCGAAGCCCGCAGATCGGGACGGCGCATCCCGCGCGCGCAGGCCGAGGCTGCCGGATCCGATCTCACCATCGGCGGCGCCTACGGCGTCCAGGCGAGCGTCTGCCGGGCGCTCGGGCCCGCCCGCGCCTTCAAGACCGGCCGCAAGGCGCTCGATCTGCCGGTGATCGTCGCGCCGGTTCTCGAGAGTGGATTGCGGGGCGATGGCGCGGTGTTCTCGGCCCGTGAACTCGGCGGCTGCGGCATCGAGCTGGAAATCGGCTTCCGCCTCGACCGGCCCCTGCCGCCGGTCGAGGCTGAGGATTTTGCCGAACGGGCCCGGGGCTGCGTCACACCCCTGCCCGTCATCGAGATCATCGACGGGCGGATCGAGGCGTTCACCGAGCTTTCCGATGCCCTGAAGCTTGCCGACAACCAGATGAATGGCGGCCTCGTCTGGGCCGAGCCGCAGGCGGACGGCGCCACCCCCGACTTCGTGCAGCCGGTGACCGACCTGCGGTTCGACGGCAGACAGATCGTCTCGGGCCCCTGCCCGGTGCCGGGCGGCGACGCCTTCGACATCTTCGTCGCCTTCGCACGAGCGATCGGGGACCATTGCGGCGGTTTCCAGCCGGGCCAGATCGTCACGACGGGCTCCCTCACCGGCATGCTCTTCGTCGAGCCGGGAACCCGTATCGAGGGGCGGATCGAGGGGCTCGGCACGATCTCGGTCTCCTACGAATAGGCACCCGGCGCCGGCGGCGACCGCCGGACCTTGATCACTCGCTGGCGGGAGAGCGCATCAAGGCGTCGAGCTTGTGCATGAGGTGCTCGCGCATCAGATCCGCGAGCCGCTTGCCGTCGCGAGCTTCGAGAGCGGCCTGGATCGCTTCGTGCTCCTGCGTCGCCGTCAGCCAGCGTTCGGGAGACAGATTGGCCTGATAGCGCGCCCGGAAAACGCGCTGGGCCAGTGTGGCGTGCTGGCGGGACAGGGTCGGATTGCGCGCCGCATCGAGAATGCCGGTGTGGATCTTCTGGTTGATCTCGAAGTAGCTCGGCCGGTCGGCCTCCTCGTAGGCGAGGCGCAGGTCCGCGCAGAGCCGGGCGAGCCGGGCGATCTCCGCAATGGTCGCGCGGATGGCGGCCAACTCCCCCGCCGCCCCTTCGAGGGCCGCGATCACCGGAAAGAGTTCGGCAAGTTCGCCGGCCGTCTGGCGCGCGACGATCGCGCCGCGATTTTGAACGAGCTCGACGAGTCCATCGTGCGCCAGGATCTTCACGGCCTCGCGAACCGGCGTGCGCGACACGCCGAAGCGCTCGGTCAGCGCCTTTTCCGGCACCTTCTCCCCCGCCTTCAATTCGCCCTCCATGATCATCTGGCGCAGGCGCTCGCTGATCTCCAGCGACAGGGCGGGACGTACAAGCGCGTCTTCGAGGGCGGCTAAACTCGTCATGGATCAGGGGCATTCCGCGTTGGGCATTCTGGGGAATCTGCCGTCCCTTTGGGGGCCGGCGGAGGGTTCGGCAATTCCTGCATGCGGTGGTTCGATCGTCAATCGAACCCCTGCGCGCTCGACCTCGCCGGCGTCAGGTCTTGTGCGACAAGGCACCGGCAAGAACCTCCGCGACATGGATGGCCGTCCGTCCGGTCCCGTCGAATATCTGATGACGACACGATGTGCCATCGGCCACGACGAGCGCACCCTCCGGCGCTTGCCGGACCGCCGGCAGCAGGGACAGTTCGCCCATGGCAAGGGACACGTCGATCGTCTCGGCATCGTAGCCGAAAGCGCCGGCCATGCCGCAGCACGAGCTTTCGATCACCGTCAGATCGAGATCGGGAATGAGCCGCAGCGCGGCCTCGACCGCCGGCATCGCACCGAACGCCTTCTGGTGGCAGTGGCCGTGGAGATAGGCCTTGCGCCCCAGGGGCTCGAGCGGCAGGACCATGCGACGCGCCCTGGCCTCGCGGGCGACGAACTCCTCGAACAGGAGGGCGCTTTCGGCGAGCGCGCGCGCATCCTCGCCGGGGACGAGCGCGGGAAATTCGTCGCGCAGGGTCAGGAGGCAGGACGGTTCGAGGCCGATGATCGCCTTGCCGGCCCGCACATGCGGCATCAGCGCGGCGATCGTGCGCTCGGCTTCCGCACGCGCCCGGTCCGCCATGCCGCTTGCGATATAGGTGCGCCCGCAGCACAGCGGCTGGCGGCCGGACAAGGGCCGGGCGGTCTCGACCGGGTAGCCGGCCGCCTTCAAGACCGCGACCGCCGCGCGCAGCGTCTGCGGGTCGAACCAGCGCCCGAACGTATCGGCGAAGAGGACGACGCCCGGATGCCCGCCGGCCTCCCCCGAACGCCCGCCTGCCACGTCGCCTTCCCGGCTGCGGAACCAGTCCCGGCGAAATTTCGGAAGCGAGCGACGGGCCGAAAAGCCGAAGATCGTCTCCAACAGCCTGGCGAGCGGGCCGAACCGGTCGCGCAGGCCCAGCGCACCACCGAACCGCGCGGCGATCCATGCGGTGCGCGGCAGGTTGGCGATCAGCCTGTCCTTTGCCGAAAAGCCCTTTGCCTTGCCGCGCTGGTAGAGGACTTCCGCCTTCATCTTCGCCATGTCGACACCGGTCGGGCACTCGCGCCGGCACGCCTTGCAGGAGACGCACAGCTTCAGGGTCTCGGCCATTTCGTCCGAATGAAGCGCGCCGGGACCAAGCTGGCCCGAGATCGCCAGCCGCAACGTGTTGGCGCGCCCCCGCGTCACGTCGCGCTCGTTGCGGGTGACGCGGTAGCTCGGGCACATGACGGCGCCGGCGGACTTGCGGCAGGCGCCATTGTTGTTGCACATCTCGACGGCGCCCTGGAACCCGCCCGCCGAGCCCGACCAAGAGGTCCAGTCGAACGCGGTCGGAAAGTCGCTGACGGCGTAGCCGGGCGGGTAGCGCATCAGGCTGCGATCATCCATCTTCGGGGCATCGACGATCTTGCCGGGATTGAGCAGGCCGGACGGATCGAAGGCGGTCTTCACCTCGCGGAACGCGCCGACGATCCGTGACCCGAACATCGCCTCGTGGAACTCGGACCGCACGATGCCGTCGCCATGTTCGCCGGAATGGGATCCCTTGTATTCCCGCACCATCGCGAACGCTTCCTCCGCGATCGCCCGCATGGTCGCCACGTCCTTTTCCAGCTTGACGTTGAGGACGGGGCGAACGTGCAGGCAGCCCTCGGAGGCGTGCGCGTACCAGGTGCCCCGGGTGCCGTGTTTCTCGAAGATCGCGGTCAGCCGGTCGGTATAGTCGGCAAGATGCTCGAGCGGCACGGCGCAATCCTCGACGAAGGACACCGGTTTGCCGGCTTCCTTCATCGACATCATGATGTTGAGGCCGCTTGCCCGAAGCTCGGCGATGGCGCCTTGCAGCGTGACGTCGCCGACGGTGACGACGCCGCCTTCATGGGCACCGCCGCGCCCGAAGCCGTAGCCCAGATCGCTCATCACCGCTTCGAGCCGCGCGATGCTGGCCGCGTTCTCGTCCGGATCGTCGGCGAATTCGGTGAGGAGAAGGGCGGCCGGGCGGCCCTTCACGAACGCTTCGAGCGTCGGCACGAACATCGGGATTTCGCGCGCCAGCGCGATCATCGTCTCGTCGACGAGTTCCACCGAAGTGGGCTTCAGGGCGACGATGTGCTGGGCCGCCTCCATGGCCGCGCGGAAGGTGGGAAAGTGGCACACGCCGAGGCGTTTCGTGGCTTTGGGCAGCGGCGAGAGCTTGATCTCGATGGCCGTCGAGATGCCGAGGGTGCCCTCCGATCCGACGAGAAGATGGGCAAGATTGACCGGATCGCCGCCCGGATGGTCCGTCTGGACGAGGGCGTCGAGATTGTAGCCGCCGACGCGCCGCTGGACGCCGGGAAAGCGCGCGGCGATCTCGCCGGCCTCGCGGCGGCCGAGCGCCAGCATTGCGGCGACGAGATCGCGGGGCGGCTCGCCTTTCGCCCCCTGTTCGAGTTCGGCGAAGCGGCCGCGCGTGCCGTCGGCGAGCACCGCCTCGATGGCAACGACATTGTCGCGCATGGTGCCGTATCGCAGCGAGCGCGAGCCGCACGAATTGTTGCCGGCCATGCCGCCGATCGTCGCCCGCGACGCGGTCGAGACGTCGACCGGAAACCACAGGCCGTGCGGTTTCAGAAGCCGGTTGAGATCGTCGAGGACGATGCCGGGCTCGACCAGCGCGTGCCGGCCTTCCACATCGAGTTCCAGAAGCTTGTTGAGATGCTTCGAGGTATCGACGATCAGCCCCGAATTGACGGTCTGGCCGCATTGGGAGGTGCCGCCACCGCGCATGGTCAGGGCGACGCCCTCCTCGCGCGCGGCGTCGAGCGCGGCCACCACGTCCTCGGCGGTCCGGGCGACGACGACGCCTGCCGGCATGATCTGGTAGATCGAGGCGTCCGTCGCATAGCGGCCGCGGGAAAACCGGTCGAACAGCACATCGCCCGACACTTCGCGCGACAGGCGTCTGTGAAGGCCCGGACGGATCATCTCCGACATCTCGACGCCCCTCCCAAGGCTTTATTTTCATCAGTCTCTTGACTGAATAATGAATTCATAATCCATTTGGACCTGAAAAACAGCGCGCCGACAAGAGCGTTCGATGACAGGAAAGACCCCCGACCGGTGTCTTTCGCCAAGGGAGATGCCTCAATTGACCCACAAGGCCGGACGCCACTTCTTGCAGATACCGGGCCCGACGAACGTGCCGGACCGGGTGCTGCGCGCCATCGACATGCCGACGATGGATCATCGCGGCCCTGAATTCCAAGCGCTCGGCAAGCGCGTCCTGGCAGGCATCCGCACGATCTTCCAGACGAAGAACCCGGTGATCATTTATCCCGCGTCCGGAACCGGCGCATGGGAAGCGGCGCTGGTGAACACCCTGTCGCCCGGCGATCTCTGCCTGATGTACGAGACGGGACATTTTGCCTCGCTGTGGAAGAAACTTGCCGAGCGCCTCGGCCTGAGGACGGAATTCATCGCCGGCGACTGGCGCCACGGCGCGGATGCCGCGGCGATCGGCGCCCGCTTGCAGGCCGACACCGCGCACGAGATCAAGGCGGTCTGCGTCGTCCACAACGAGACCTCCACCGGCTGCGTCTCGCCGATCAAGGCGGTGCGGGACGCGATCGATGCGGCCGGTCACCCGGCCCTCCTGCTCGTCGACACGATCTCGTCCCTCGGCTCGCTCGACTATCGCCACGACGCATGGGGCGTCGACGTCACCATCGGCGGCTCGCAGAAGGGGCTGATGCTGCCGCCGGGCCTGTCGTTCAACGCGGTCTCCGACAAGGCGCTTGCGGCGCAGGAAACCGCCGGGCTGCCGCGCTCCTACTGGGCCTGGGACGAGATGCTGGCCGCCAACGAGAACGGCTTCTTCACCTATACGCCGGCGACCAACCTTCTCTACGGCCTCGATGCGGCGATCGATCTTCTGCACGAGGAGGGCCTCGAACAGGTCTTCGCCCGGCACCAGCGGCACGGCGCGGCGACGCGCGCGGCGGTCGAGGCCTGGGGCCTCGAGGTCCTGTGCGCCGAGCCGAGCCATCATTCCGGCTCGCTGACGGCGGTGATGATGCCCGAGGGCAAGGGCGCGGACGCCTTGCGCCACACCATCCTGCAGCGCTTCGACATGTCGCTCGGCGCCGGGCTCTCGAAGGTCGCGGACAAGATCTTCCGCATCGGCCATCTCGGCGACTTCAACGACCTCACCCTGATCGGCACGCTGGGAGGCGTCGAGATGGGTCTGAAGTCGGCAGGCGTGAAGCACCGGTCGGGCGGCGTGGAGGCCGCCATGGCGGTTCTCGAAGCCGGTCATGCCGCCGAAAACCGGCAGGCCGCGGAGTAGGCAAGACCAAGACCCGGAACGGGCGAACGGGCGGTGGAGGAACCGCTGAAACGAAGAACATTTCTGGGAGGAAACACCATGTTCAGAAAACTACTTGCGATGACCGCCGCGATGGGTCTGCTCTACGGCAGCGCCGCATCCGCGCAGACCGCCCTCAGCTTCGGCCATGTCGGCGAGCCCGGCTCGCTGATGGACGTCTCGGCCAACCGGTTCAAGGAGATCGTCGCCGAGAAGCTCGGCGACGAGTATGTGGTCGAGACCTTCGGCTCCAGCCAGCTCGGTTCGGACGAGCAGATGATGCAGAAGATGCGTCTCGGCACGGTCGACTTCGCCCTGCCCTCGACGGTCTTCTCCTCCGTGGTTCCCGAGTTCGGCGTCTTCGAGATGCCCTATCTCGTGAAGGACCGCGAGCACATGAAGAAGATCGCCGAGGAGGTCGTCTGGCCGACGCTCGCGCCGGCGGCCGAGGAGGCCGGCTACAAGATCATCGGTGTCTGGGAAAACGGGTTCCGGCACATCACCAACAATGTCCGCCCCATCAACACGCCTGCCGATCTCAGCGGCCTGAAGCTCAGGACCCCGAGCGGCGAGTGGCGCGTGCGCATGTTCTCGTCCTACGGCGCGAACCCCTCGCCGATGAGCCTGTCGGAAACCTTCACCGCGCTCCAGACCGGGGTGATGGACGGGCAGGAAAATCCTTTGACGCAGATTTCCGCCACACGCTTCCAGGAAGTGCAGAAGTTCCTGTCCCTGACCGGGCATGTCTACACCCCGGCCTATGTCACGGTCGGTCTCAACAAGTGGAATTCCTGGCCGGAAGAGGTCCAGACCGCGCTGATGGAAGCCGCCGCCGAGACGCAGCCCTTCGTCTACGAGACCGCCGCGAAGATGGACGAGCAGCTTCTCGACGAGCTCAGCCAGGCGATGGAAGTCAACGAAGCCGACAAGCAGGCCTTCATCGACGCCTCCGATCCCATCTACAAGGAGTTCGGCGAACAGGTCGAAGGCGGCCAGGAAATGGTCGACAAGGCGATCGCTCTGGGCAGCGGTTCCTGACACCGTCCATGCGACACGCTGCCGGGCCCTCGGTCCGGCGGCTCGCCCCCCTTTTTGTCCCGACGGTCTCTTTCTGCCTCGAACCGGCCCGCGTGAACCGGCCGTTCGACGCAGCCGGCATGAGGGGGCAGAAGGCGTCCTGCCGATCAACTCATCCTGGCTTGGAGAATAGCGACTGTGGCGCGCATCAACCGATGGCTCGAACGGGTTCTGGAAGCCTGGCTGATATTCCTCATCACGGCATTGACGCTCATCGTCGTTGCGGCGGTCATCGCAAGGCGCGGCGGCGGGTCGTTCATCTGGTATGACGAAGTCGCCTCGATCATGCTGGCCTGGATCACCTATTTCGGCGCCAGCCTCGCGGCGCTGAAGCGCGCGCATATCGGCTTCGACGGTCTCCTGCTCTCGCTGCCGCTGAACGTGCGCCTCGCCGCCGTCTGGTTCGGGGAGTTCGTCGTCATCGCGTTCTTCGTGCTTCTGGCCTATTCCGGCTGGATGCTGATGCAGGTGCTGCAGGGCATGAACATGATCAGCCTGCCCTGGGTGTCGCTGGCCTTCACCCAGTCGGTCATCCCGGTCTCCTCGCTCCTCTTCATCCTCTGCCAGGTTCTCAGCATTCCCGCATACATGCGCCGCGTGAAGGAAGGCGTGTCGCACGACGATCTCGAGATCGAGAACGCCCTGCGCACCAACGAGGGAAACGCCAAGCCATGATTCTCCTGCTGATGGTGCTGGCGCTGCTCGCGCTCATCCTGATCAACGTCCCGATCGGCATCGCCCTCGGCGTCGTCGCGGCCATCGCGATCATCGCCGCCGACGGAACCGCCTCGATCCCCAACATCGCCCTCACCCTCTACGAGGGGTCGCGCAACTTCCCGCTGATCGCCATCCCGATGTTCATCCTGGCCGGCGCCATCATGAACACGGGCGGCATTTCGCGGCGGCTGATCGATTTCGCCTCATCGCTGATCGGCTTCGTCCGGGGCGGGCTTGCCCATGTGAACATCGTCACGTCGATGTTCTTCGCCGAGATCTCCGGCTCCGCCGTCGCCGACGTCGCGGCAACCGGGCCGATCCTGATGCCAGCGATGATCCGCAACGGCTTTCCGCGCGCGTTCGCCGCCGCCGTGTCCTCGTCCTCGGCCTCGCTCGCCATCATCATCCCGCCCTCGATCCCGATGATCCTCTACGGCGTCATGTCCGGATCCTCGATCGTCCAGCTCTTCGTGGCGGGCATCATTCCCGGCATTCTGGGCGGCTTCTCGATGATGGGCGTCTCCTACTACATGGCCCGCCGCTACAACTGGCCGGTGGAGCAGAAATTCCGCTGGGCCCGGGTCAAGTCGACCTTCCGCGAGGCCGTCTGGGCGTTCATCCTGCCGATGATCATCCTGGGCGCGATCTTCGGCGGCTTCCTGACGGCGACGGAAGGCGCGGGCCTCGCCGTCGTGGTCGCCCTGTTCCTCAGCGCCGTCATCTACAAGGAGCTCGATATGCGGTTCCTGTGGCAGACGGCGGTCGACGGGGCGGTGCAGACGGCGGTGGTCATGATCCTCGTCGCGACCTCCGCGCTCTTGGGCGCCTATCTCACGGAGCAGCGCATTCCGCAGGAACTGGCCCGCGGCATTCTCGACTTCACCGACGATCCGCTGGTCGTCCTGATGATCCTCAACGTGTTCTTCCTTCTCATCGGCATGTTCCTGCATTCGGCCGCCGCGATCATCCTGGTGGTGCCCATCGTGATGCCGCTGATCAACGCCGTCGGGATCGATCCGGTCCATTTCGGCCTCATCGTCACGCTCAACCTGGCGATCGGCCAGCAGACGCCGCCGGTGGCCAGCGTGCTCGTGACCGCGTGTTCGATCGCCAAGGCCGACATCTGGGAAGTCACCAAGGCCAACACCTGGTTCATCGTCACGCTGATCGTCCTGCTGCTTCTCGTCACCTATGTCCCGGCGATTCCGATGACGCTCGTCGACTATTTCTACAGGTAGGCCATGTCCGATACCGAACTCCTCTACGAGATCAAGGACGGCACCGGCTGGATCACCCTGAACCGGCCGCAGGCGCGCAACGCCTTGACCTTCGCGATGTATGAGGGCCTCGCCGACATCTGCCGCAGCGTCCCGGACGATGGTTCGGTCAAATGCCTCGTCGTCATGGGGGCAGGCGAAAAGGCGTTCGCGGCCGGCACCGACATGACCCAGTTCCGCGCGTTCCACTCGGACAAGGACGCGCTGGACTACGAGCACCGGATCGATACGGTCCTGAGCGCCGTCGAGGCCTGCCCGGTCCCGATCGTCGCCGCCCTGTCGGGGGCCTGCACCGGCGGCGGCGCGGGAATTGCGGCGGCCTGCGACATCCGCATCGCGACCGCCGATCTGAGATTCGGCTTCCCGATCGCCAGGACCCTCGGCAACTGCCTTTCGATCGCCAATCTCTCGCGCCTGTCGCAGCTCATGGGCGCGGGCCGTGTCAGGGAGATCATCCTGACCGCCCGGCTCGTGGGAGCGGACGAGGCCCTTGCCGCCGGCCTGATCAGCGAGATCGTCGCCGATCATCGCGCGTTGACGGCGCGCGCCGGCGACCTTGCGAACGTCCTCAAGGCCCATGCGCCGATCACGATTCGCGCGACGCGCGAGGCGCTGCGCCGGCTGCGCCTCGAGGGGGCGAAAGCCGACGACCGCGATCTCGTGGTCGCGGCCTATATGAGCGAGGACTTCAAGGAGGGGCTCGAAGCCTTTCTGGGCAAGCGCAAGCCGGAATGGAAGGGACGCTGATGACCGCTTCGTTCGGACCCCTCGCCGGCATGAAGGTGATCGAGCTCGCCCACATCATGGCCGGGCCCGTCTGCGGCATGATGCTCGCCGACATGGGCGCCGACGTCGTCAAGGTGGAGAAGCCGGAGGGCGACGACACGCGGCGCTTCCTGCCGCCCGACATTGCGGGCGAGTCCGCCGCCTACATGATGATGAACCGCAACAAGCGCGGGCTCGTCCTCGATCTGAAGAGCGAGGACGGCAAGCAGGTTCTCCGGCGGATGCTGGAGACCGCCGACGTGGTCATCGAGAACTATCGCATGGGAACGATGGAGAAGCTCGGCCTCGGCTATGACGCGCTGAAGTCACGCAATCCAGGGCTGATCTATTGCGCGATCTCCGGCTTCGGTCGCACCGGGCCCTATGCCACCCGCGGCGGCTTCGATCTCATCGCGCAAGGCATGAGCGGGCTGATGTCGATCACCGGGGAAGGTCCGGGGCGCCCTCCCGTCAAATCGGGCGCGCCCGTCTCCGACATCACCGCCGGCATCCTCGCGGCCCTCGGCTGCGCGGCCGCCTATGCCCACAAGCTGAAGACCGGCGAAGGCCAGACGGTCGACACCTCGCTCTTCGAGGCCGGCATCACCCACACCTACTGGCAATCGGCGATCGCGTTCGCAACGGGGATTTCGCCCGCGCCCCTCGGCTCGGCCCATCCCTTGAACGCGCCCTACCAGGCCTTCCGCACCGCCGATGGCTGGATCAATCTGGGCGCGGCCAACCAGAAGAACTTCGAGCGCATGCTCGAGGTGATCGGGGCGCCCGAACTCGCGCACGATCCGCGCTTTGCGACCAACCGGGACCGGATGAACAATCTGCCGGCGCTCGAAGCGCTGCTCGGTGACTATTTCGCGAAGGACAGTTCGGCCGCGTGGCTTGAGCGCCTCGAACCGGCCGGCGTGCCGGCCGGCCCGGTTCTCGACATCCGCCAGATGCACGAAGATCCCCAGGCCCTCGCCCGCGACATGATCGTGACGACCCACCACCCGAACGCCGGGGAGGTGAAGGCGATCGGCCTGCCGATCAAGTTCTCGCAGACGCCCGGCGAGATCGCCCGGCCGGCGCCGCTTCTCGGCCAGCACAGCCGGGAGATCCTGGCCGAGAGCGGGTTTGCCGAGGCGGACATCGAGCGGATGATCGAAAGCGGGGCCGTGCGCGAACCGGGTCCGCGTCAGGCTTCGTGACCGGAACCGACCGTTTCGACGATCTGGATGGTCTGAGCGCGAACGCCGTCAAGCTGGCGCTCGCGGGCCGCATCGGCGCGCATGCGCGTGCGCTTCAGGACGATCATGTCGTGCTTTATGCCGGGGCCAATATCCTGACGCCGTCGCTGCGGGCCTCCTTCGATCCGACCATCAGCCTGATGCCGGCCATGGGGCCGCCGGACGACAAGGAGCAGCCGGGCAGCGACCTCGTCGCCTCGCTCGAAATCTTCTCGTCGCGGCTTGCCGCAAGGGTCTTCGGCGCCGCCTTTGCCGATTGCCGGCTGCCAAGCTGCACCATCGCCAACCTCGCCGTCTTCTCCGCCTTCGTCCCGCGTAGCGCTCTCGTGCTCGCGCCGGCCGCGGCCGACGGCGGCCATCTCAGCCAGCGGCGCGGCGGGACGCCCTCCATGCTGGGCCTCGCCGTGTCCGACCTGCCGTTCGACGGGCTCCGTCAGTGCCTCGACGCGCAGGCCGCCGCCGCGATGATCCGGCGCGATCGTCCGTCCCTCGTCGTGCTCGGGCGCAGCGTCATTCTGCGGCCGGACGATCTGGAGCCGGCGATTGCCGCCTGCCGGGCCGTGGGCGCGCTCTCGCTCTACGACGCGTCCCATGTCGCGGGGCTGATCGCCGGCGGCGTGTTCCCCAATCCCCTGGCGGCGGGCGTCGACCTCGTGACCACCTCGACCTACAAGACGCTGGCCGGCCCGACCGGCGCCATCGTGATGGGACAAAATCCCGAACATGGCCGACTCTTCGCCGACTTCGTCGACCGCACCCTTCTCGCCAATCAGGATGCCGCCCGGCTCGCCCCGCTTTGCGGCGTCCTTGCCGAATTCGCCGAGCCCGGCGCGTACGCGGCGCGCATCCTTCACCTTGCAGAGCGCCTGAAGCGATCGCTGGTCGATGCGGGACTGCCGGTTCTCCTTGCCGGCGAGCCGGCACGCACCCATCAGGTCGTCGTGCCGATCGGCGATCTCGGAGAAACCAAAACCGTCGTCGCCGACCTCGAACGGGCAAGAATTCTCGTCGGCCGCTGCCCGGTGCCCGGCACGCCCGGTCGCCATGGCCTGCGGTTCGGAACCCAGCTTTTGGCCAGAACGGCCCGTCCGGGCCTTCGAACCGCGCGGCCCGTTCGACCATCCCGCGACGATCCATGCTCCACTACAAGCCGGCTTATCGCGGCGATCGAGGCATTTCTGGACTGACACAGACCGCGGTGATCCCCGATCCACCGCGCGGGACCGTGTGTTGCCGAATCGCTGCGCGAACCCGGGCCGACACATGAACGATCGCGCGCCTGTTCAGACGCGCGATGCTCCGGCGATCGCTCTGGTGTCACGCATCAGCTTCGTCGTTCCCCTGGCAAGGCACGACCGATCGACGCCTTCGAACATGAAAGGGCGAAGAAAAGGGCGCCTGCGATCCTGCAGGCGCCCTTAATCGGTCCGGTTCACGGAACGATTATTGCGCCTCCGCGGCCTTCGCTTCCTCGACCGCAGCCATGCAGGCTTCCTCGTCGCCTGCAGCCAAGGCCTTCTCGGCCCGCTCGAGCGGGCTCTCCTGCGTCGACGAGGCAGTCGTCATCGACGAACTGGCCGACATATCGCCAGTGCCGGACGCTGCGGCTTCGTTGCCCTCTTGCTGCGCCTGCGCATCCTGGCCGGACGTCGCCGTGGTGGCGCCGGTTTCCAGCGGCATGTTCGAGCCGTCCTTGGCTATCTCGCCGTCGGAAGTGGTGCCGCTCGCCCCGGACTGGCCCGATCCGGAAGAGGTCGCGGTTTGCGTGGCCGCCGCACCGCCGGTCTGGGCGCTGTCGGTCGAACTGTCCGCGTCGGTTTCGAGCGGCGCCATGCTGCCGTCCTTGCTGACTTCGCCCGTGCCGCCATCGAGGCCGGCGCCGGTCTCGAAGTTCGTCGTCGTGCCTTCACCCGAGCTCGATGCGGACGCATCCGCCGAGCCGGTCGACGCCGTTGCGTTCGCCCCGCCGAGCATCGCGATCTCCTCACGACAATCGGCCGATGCGGCACCGAAGGGCAAAGCGAGGAGCGCAACGCTCCCCAGAAAGAGTGACATGCGTGTCATCGTCGTGTTTCCTCGAATTGAATCAGAGTGATAATCGCGTCCCTCACGGTGACAACGTGTCGCAGAGCGGAGATGTTCCTGACCAAGGCGACGATGGGAAACTAAGACGACGCGCCGCGCCCTCGCGGCACATCCAAGTCATCCATCAGAGGATGGGCTGCGCGCGTGCGGCGCGGGCGGGTCGTGCCTTGACCCCGATTCAAGCGGTGCTCGAGGCGGCCGCGTCGCGCTCGTGGGCGCAATGATGGCGGCCGACCGGAAGGATCATCGGCTTGCCCGACACCGGGTCGGTGACGACGCGGCTGTCGAGGTTGAAGATCTCGCGGACGTTCGCTTCCGTCAGAACGTCCCGGGGCGCGCCGTGAACGCGGATTTCGCCCGCCACCATGGCGACGAGATAGTCTGCATAGCGGGTGGCGAGATTGAGTTCATGCAGCACCATGACGATGGTGGTTCCGCGCGCCCGGTTGAGATCGGTAAGAAGATCCAGCACCTCGATCTGGTGGGTGACGTCGAGATAGGTCGTCGGCTCGTCGAGAAGCAGGATCTGCGTATTCTGGGCAAGCGCCATCGCGACCCAGACCCGCTGGCGTTGGCCGCCCGACAATTCGTCGACGGGGCGTTCCGCCAGTTCCGCGATGCGCGTTGCCGCAAGCGCTTCGGCGACCGCCGCATCGTCCTTCCCGGTCCAGAAGCCGAACATGCCCTGATGCGGATGTCGGCCGCGGCTGACGAGGTCGAGAACCGTGATGCCCTCGGGAACGATGGGCGATTGCGGCAGCAGGCCGAGCCGCCGCGCCAACCGTTTGGGGGGCATGGTATGGATCGGCACGTCGTCGAGACGGACCGTCCCCTTTCGGGGCGCGAGAAGCCGCGCCATCGTGCGCAGGAGCGTCGACTTCCCGCAGGCATTGGCGCCGACGATGGCGGTGACCGCGCCGACGGGTATTTCGAGGTCGATCCCGTTCAGGATCAGCCTGTCGGCATAGCCTGCGGACAGATCGGAAACGGTGAAGCTCGTCCGTGTCATGCCATGCCCTTGCCCCGGTTGGAGCGAATCAGGAGGTAGATCAGATAGGGTGCGCCGAGAGCCCCGGTGACGACGCCGACCGGATAGCGGCTCGGCAGCAATTGCTGGCCCGCATAGTCGCCGGCAAGCACGAGGATCGCACCGACCAGCGCCGCGGGAACGAGAACCGAGCCCGGCCCCACGATGCGCGCGGCGATCGGTCCGGACAGGAAGGCGACGAAGGCGATCGGTCCGGTTGCAGCCGTGGCGAAGGCGATCAGGCCGACGGCGGCGACGATCGCAAGGATACGCGTCAGCTCGACCCGAACGCCGAGCGCGCTGGCGGCGTCCTCGCCGAGGCGCAGAAGCGCAAGGTCGCGCGACAGCCGGATCAGGATCGTGCCGAAGACGAGCAGCGCCGCCGCCACGGGCAGGGCCTGCTCGAGGCGCGCGCCGTTGACGCTGCCGGTGATCCAGCGAATGGATTCCTGCAAGCTCCATGCCGGCGCGATCGACAGGATATAGGCAGTGGCGCTCTGCAGCATGGACGCCACGCCGATGCCGATCAGAATCAGGCGCGATCCGACGACCCCGTCCCGGAAGGACAGGGCGTAGATCAGGAGAGCGATGGCCAGTCCGGCGGTGACCGCGAAGACGGAGACGATCGGTCCGTTCAGCGCCAGGACGACGATCGCGAAGACGGCGGCGACGCTCGCGCCGGAACTGATGCCGATGATGTCGGGGCTGGCCAGGGGATTGCGCAGCATGATCTGGAAGGTGACGCCGCCAAGGCCGAAGCTGGTTCCCACGAGAAGCGAAAGGACCGCGCGTGGCAGCCGCAGCGTTCCCACCAGGAAGCCGGTTCCCGGAACCTCGTCACCGAGAAGAACCGCAAGCACCTCGTCGATCGGCGTCACCGTCTGGCCGACGACCAGCGTGATGACGAAAAGGGCCGCGGTCAGGCCGGCGAGCAGCGCGATCGTCAGCGATGTGCGGCGGGATGCGCGCCTGCGCTGGAGCGCGACCGCGCCCGGGTCTGCCGAGATGAACGTCACAGGAAGCTCATCCGCTGACGCCTGACGATCCAGATGAAGAGCGGCGCGCCGACGAAGGCCGTGACGATGCCGACATCGAGCTCGCCCGGCCGCGCGATGACGCGGCCGACAATGTCCGACAGGATCAGGAGGCCCGCCCCACCGATCGCCGAGAACGGCAGGAGCCAGCGATGGTCCGAACCGATGAGAAGGCGACAGAAATGCGGGACGATGAGCCCGAGGAAGCCGATCGGCCCGCACACCGCCGTCGTCGCGCCGCACAGGAGGATCGCGCCGAAGGCCGCGACGAAGCGGGTGACTGCCACGCGGGTGCCGAGGCTTGCGGCCATCTCGTCACCGAGCGCCAGGACGTTGAGCCTGCGCGCCGAGGCAAGACAGATCAGAAGGCCCGCGAGAAGAAACGGCAGGACGGGGAGCAACCGCTCGAAGGTCGCGCCGCCGACGCCTCCGATCTGCCATTGCTGGATACCGGCGGCGATGTCGTTGCGCGGCAGCACGATCGCCACCACTAGGGAGGAAAGGGCGATCGAGGTGGCCGCGCCCGCCAGCGCCAGCTTCAACGGGGTCGCGCCTTCCCGTCCGATCGCGCTGATGGCATAGACAAGCACCGCCGCGCTCCCGGCGCCGGCGATTGCGGTCCAGATGAAGCCCGTCTCCGTCTCGATGCCGAACCAGGCGATCCCGACGACGACGGCGAGCGATGCGCCCATGTTCACGCCCAGAATGCCCGGATCGGCGAGCGGATTGCGCGTGATGCCCTGCATGACCGCGCCGGCGACGCCGAGGGCCGCACCTGCGGCAAGCGCCAGCGCGGTCCTGGGAACGCGAAAGGCGACGGCGGCCGACGCGATCGTCGCGGTGTGCCCCTGAAGCCCCGCACGGATGTCGCCGATCGTCACGTCGCGGGTCCCGACGCCGATCGACAGCAGGCAGAGCGCGGCAAGGACGAGGACGAGGAGAACGAGGGCGAAAATGCGTCCGCGGGGATGGCCCGGCAGCGCGGTGCCGGCTGCGATGGCGCTCGTGTTTGCCGTCATCGCGATGCGCCGGCCGCGTCCTCGAGCAGCGCCAGATAGTCGTCGAGGACCCAGCCGATCGAAAGCGGCGTGGGATTGGCGCCGGTCGCGACCGGGTCGTCGCCGAGAAGAACGAGACCGCCATTGGCGACCGCCGGCATCTTCGACAGCAGCGGGTTGCTCTCGATCGCCGTGCGCAAGGCGTCTCCACCATAGGTGACGATGATGTCCACATCGTCGAAATCGTCGATGCGCTCGGCGCTGACGGATCCCGAATACTGGCCGGACCTCGATGCGGCCTCGACGGCCCGTGGCGAGGTCAGCCCGAGATCCTCGAAGAAACGCACCCGTGTGTCTTGCGCGGTATAGAAGTTGATCGTGCTGAGATTGGTGGCATCGAGATGGGTGACGAACATGGCGGACCGGCCCTCGATCCGCGGATGCCGGGCGACGGACCGGGCGATCTCCGCCTCGATCGACGCGATCAGTGCCGCGCCTTCGTCGACCATGCCCATGCCGGCGCTGTCGAGGCGGATCATCTCGCGCCAGGGGGTGGTCCAGGCCGAAGCGGAGGCCGGATAGGCGACGACCGGCGCGATTTGCGACAGCGTTTCGTAATCGTTGCGGCTAAGGCCCGAATAAGCGGCCAGAATGACGTCGGGACGGGTCGACGCGACGGCCTCGTAATCGATGCCGTCGGTCTCGTCGAAGAGCACGGGCGTCGCGGCTCCCAGTTCCTCGAGCCGGGCTTCCACCCAGGGCAGGACGCCGTCGCCGTCATCGTCTCCGAAACCGGCCCGCGCCATCCCCACCGGGACGATGCCGAGCGCCAGCGGAACCTCGTGATTGCCCCATGAGACCGCCGCGATCCGCTCCGGCTTCTCCTCGATCACCGTCGTCCCGAAGACGTGCTCGATCGTCATCGGAAAGGACGAAGCGCTCGCATCCCGCGCATCGACCGGGCGGATCCCGGCGCAGACGAGCGGCGACGCCATCAGGATCCACGCGCAAATCGTCCGACGCCTTGTCATGAATGGTCCTTCCCGAAAGGTCTTGGGCAACGCACCGTTTAATGTCGATTTCAGGTCTCAGGTTTAACCGCGAGGGTCAAGCGGATCATGTGTCAGAATAACAACATAGCGACTCCTTTGCTCACAAACAGTTAGATCACGACTCGACATAACATGATTTTCTCCATCATGTTTTCGGCAATGGGGAGCCGGATTCGTCCGGTTCCGTCAACAATCGAACTCGAATGGTTCCCGAAACATGCTCGTGTCTGCGCCGTCCCAGCCCACCCTTGGTCTTTCGCTCAAGCGCTTCAACATTCTGCTTCTCGTAGGCTCGGCGGCGCTGGGCGGGTTCGGCGGCACCGCCATCGCGCAGGACACCGGTCCGGCCGGCGGCACGATCGCGCTCGATGCGGTGGTCGTCGAGGCCGACGGCGGTCGGGTGGTCGCCCCGGATGGCACCGCGAGCCTGTTCGGCGGCGCCTATGACGGCATCGTGGCGGCACGGACGACGGTGGGCAGCCGAATGCCGACCACCGTCCTCGAGACACCGGCCTCCGTCTCGGTCGTGACCTCGGAAGAGATCGCGATCCGGAATGCCGACAGCGTCGAGGAAGCGCTGGACTATACCGCGGGCGTCAACACCGGCTTCTACGGATCCGACGATCGCTTCGACTTCATTCGGATTCGCGGGTTCGACGCCTATACGTTCCGCGACGGCCTGCTGCTCGGAGCGCCGTTCGGGGCGCCGCGCGAGGAGATCTACGCCTTCGACCGCGTCGAGGTCCTGAAGGGAGCCAATTCGTCGGTCTTCGGCCTTTCGGCTCCGGGCGGTCTCGTCAACTACGTCACCAAACTGCCGAGGCGCGAGGCGTTCGGGGAAGCCTATGTCACGGGCGGTTCGTTCGAGCACAAGGAGATCGGCCTCGACGTGGGCGGCAACCTCACCGCCGACGACACCCTGTCCTACCGCATGACGGCCAAGCTGCAGGATGCGGACAAGGAATACGACGCCTCCAACGACGACGAGAAGTTCGGCATGGCCGGACTGACCTGGCGTCCGACCGATTCGACGAACCTGTCGATCGTCTACGACCATCTGTACATTGACAGCGTGCCGGGAAGTGGCGGACAGCCGATCGGCTTCGATTTCCCGCGAAGCCGCTATTTCGGAGAACCGGACTACAATTATCGCGGAACCGAGCGCGACACGGTCAGCCTGTCGTTCGACCACGATTTCGGCAACGGCTTTTCGGTGGCCACGAACGCTCGCTATTCCAGCAGTTCGAGCGATTTCGGCTACGCCTATATCGCCAGTTCGCCGCCGCCCGGATCCTCGATCGCGCAGCGCGCCTATTTCGGAAACGAGACCGAATCGGACGTCTTCGTCGTCGATACCCACGGGCTTTACGAGTTCGAGGTCGGAAATGTGAGAAGCCGCACGCTCTTCGGCGGCGAGTATCGCAACGCCAAGGCCGACGATGCCACCGCCTTCGCCAGTGCTCCGCCCATCGACGTTCTCAATCCGATCTACACCGGACGCCCGTCGTCCGTGCCGATCTTTTCCGATCGCGCCAGCGATCAGCGCACGCGGGCGCTCTACGCCCAGGAGGAGCTGACATTCTTCGATCGGCTGACCGCAACGGTCGGCGTGCGCAACGACTGGCTGGACCTCGAGGAAACCAACAAGCTGACGGGCGTGACGCGCGCCGACGAGCTGAGCGAGACGACGGGGCGGCTGGGGCTCAGCTATCTCCTGACGGACGAATTCTCGGTCTTCGGCAGCTATGCGGAATCGGTGATCCCCGCCGCGGTCGGTGTCGAGCCCGAAACCGGCCATCAGTACGAGGTCGGGGTCAAATATCAGCCCGAGGCCTTTCCGGCGCTGCTGACGGCGTCCGTCTACGATCTGACCCGGGACAATCTGACGCGAACCGATCCCGTGACCCTGCAGCAGGTGCCGATCGGCGAGGTCGGCGTCAGGGGCCTCGATCTCGAGGCGAAGATGCAGCTGCCCTTCGATCTCGACCTCGTCGCGAGCTATTCCTACCTCGATGCCGAGATCGGCGAGAACGGCACCCTCGGTAATGAGGGCAACCGTCCCGCTTTCGTCGCCGAACATGTCGCCTCGGCCTTCCTGACCTATACGGTTCCCGGGTCCGGATGGCGGGGCGACCTGACGATCGGAGGCGGCGCCCGCTACGAAGGCCCCTATTTCTTCGACGACGCCAACACCCAGAATGTCGGTGGCCACACCGAGTTCGACGCTCTCCTCGTCTACGAGGTTGCCGAGAACGCGACGCTGCAGGCGAACGCCAAGAACCTCTTCGACAAGAAATATGTCTCCTATGGCGGGTTCGGAGCCAATTTCTACAATGCAGGTCGCGAGATCGACGTGACGCTGCGCTACACCTGGTAGGGGCTGAGCGCCTGCCGCACACCGATCTCCTGCCAGCACCATCGTGAACGGAACATCATGCTTCAGGCGTCAACGACGATATCGGTCGAACGGGCCCCGATCCTCCTGGCCGAGGTTTGCGAGCATTACGGCGAACACGGGACGGTCGCATTCGACGGTCGCTCGGGAACGATCCGGACGCCCTACGGCGAGGCCTTCGTTACGGCGGAGGGCGAAACCATCAGGCTCGCGATCACGGCCCGCGACAAGGTCGGCCTTTCCTACATGAAGATCGGCCTTTCGGAGCATCTTGCCGAAATGTCCGCGTTTCCCATCAGCTCCAGCGGGTGGGAGGGCGACGGGAACGAGCAGGACCTGCCGTTCTTCCGCGTCATGACGGTGACGCGATCGCAGCGCCTGTCGCCGCATATGCAACGCGTGACGCTCACGGGCGGCGATCTGGCCGGGTTTGCCAATGCCGGCCTGCATGTTCGCCTGGTCTTTCCGCCCAGGGGCCGCACGCCTGTCTGGCCGCGACTGGCTTCGAACGGGCGGATCGCGTGGCCGGAGGGCGAGGATGCGGTGACGGCGCGTGTCTACACGCTCCGGCGTGTCGATCGGGCGGCCGGCCTTGTCGATATCGACATCGTCCTGCATCCGGGCGCGTCGACACCCGGTTCGAACTTCGCCGAGACCGCGCGGCCCGGCGACATCGTCGGCGTGATGGGACCGGGCGGCGACGGCGTTCCGCCATCGCGCTCGCTGTTCCTGTTCGGCGACGAGACCGCCCTGCCGGCCATTGCGCGCATCCTCGAAGAATTGCCGCAGGAGGCGAGCGCGCAGGCGGTCGTCGAGGTCGACGGGCCGGCCGATATGCTGACGCTGACCTCACGCGCCCGCACGCATGTGCGTTACATCGACAGGCAGGGAGCCCCGGCCGGCACGACGGGACTTCTCGCCGAAGCGGCGCGCGCACTGACCCGGCAGGATGTCGGCGAGACCGGCTACATCTGGGCCGGTTGCGAATTCAACGATTTCAAGGCGATCCGATCATTCGTTAGAGGCACGTTGCAAGTGCCGAAAGACCGTCACCTCGTCGTCGCCTACTGGCGTCGCGGACAGGCCGGAACCGACTGACCCTCGAGGATGGCCCGCCCTGAACGGGTGCTGAAGACGGCTAAGCCGGCAAAGGCTCGCATCACGACGCGCGCATGAGCGGGAACACGCCGCCGGAGGACTTCACTAGCGATCCTGCAGCGGCGGCGGTCATCGGGCGGCCAAGAAGGTAGCCCTGTCCCGTGCTGCAGCCGAAGCCGACGACCCGTTCGAGCTGTCCGGACGTCTCGATGCCCTCGGCGGTCGTATCAATCGACATGTCCCGCGCCATCCCGATGACGGCTCGGACCACGGCAGAGGCGCCGCGGTCCTCGTCCGGTCCTTCGCCGACGCCGCTGATGAAGCTTCGATCGATCTTGATGCGGTCGACCTTGAATTCCCTCAGATGGGCGAGCGAGGAATAACCCGTGCCGAAATCGTCGATCGCCAGCCGCACCCCGAGTGCGCGAAGGCCCGCCAGCATCGCGGAGATCTGGCCGCTATTGTCCACCATGGCCGTTTCGGTGATCTCGATCTCGACCCTTTCGGGTGAAAGCCCGAAATCGGCAAGCGCGCGCCGGATTTGCGACAGGATGGCGGGGCTGCGCAACTGGACGGGCGAGACGTTGACCGAGACATAGACGTCCTCCGGCCAGCGCGCCGCCTCGCGCAGGGCTTCCCTCATGACCCAGGCGCCGATCTTCTCGATCGCGCCGCTGGCTTCCGCGATCGGGACGAACTCGGCCGGCGAGATCATCCCCTTGTCCGGATGCCGCCACCGCAACAGGGCTTCGAAGCCGGCCAGACGCCGGTCCGGAAGCGCCAGAAGCGGCTGGTAGTGAAGCTCCAGCTGGCCACGTTCCACCACCATGGCCAGATCCTCCGCGAATGCGAGGCGCTCGGCCGCCTCCTCGAACATGCCGTCCTTGTATAACGCGACCCGGCCGCGCCCTTCCTTCTTCGCCTTGTAGAGGGCGAGATCGGCGCGCTGCTGGACGGTCGAGGCGTCGTCGCCGGCGCTGATCGCCGCAATGCCCACGCTCCCGCCGATGCGCAGAAGGTTCGTCCCGACCGCGAACGGCGCTGCCAGCGCCTCCACGATCCGCCGGGCGACGTCTTCGGCGCCGTGCGTGTCGAGCGGCAGGAGAACGGCGAACTCGTCGCCACCGAGGCGGAAGGCCCGGTCGTTCTGCGACAAGGCGGCCCGCAGGCGGAGCGACACCTGGACGAGCAGGTCGTCGCCCGCCGCATGGCCGTACTTGTCGTTGACGGTCTTGAACCGGTCGAGGTCGATCATCAGCAGGCTGTAATCGTCGGTGCTGGCCACCGCCTCGATCGTGTCGTTGAACATGCGCCGGTTCGAAAGCCCCGTCAGGGCATCGTGATAGGCCATGTGGGTGATCCGCCTCTGCCCCGTGCGCGCTTCCGTGACGTCCTCGTAGGTGAGGATAGCGCCGCCCTTCGGGAGCGGCCGGCAAACGACGGCGATGACCCTGCCAGTGTCGAAATCATGCTCCACCATCGTGGTTTCCGCCTTGGCAAGCCACACGACATGGTTTGCGATGACCCGCTCGATGCGTGCGTGGCTCCACCCCGATTTCCTGCCGATGTTGGAAAGGAAGTCGCCCAGCGACATGTTCATCTGGATGTCGTCTTCGGCCAGACCGAACATTTCGTTCACCCGCCTGTTGAATAGGGTGATGCGGCCCGTGGCCGACACGGCGACGAGCCCGTTCGACATGTTCGAAAGCGCTTCGGCGGCATTGGTCCGGGAACGGTCGTCGATCATGCCGCTGGCAAACCCGGCGACGATGATGACGAGCGCGACGCCGGCGACGGCCATGGCGAGCGCGCGCAACGCTGCGGGGTTGGAGAAGGCGTCGTCGATCGCCAGCGGCTCGACGCGGAACGCGGTCATTCCGGTGAAGTGCAGACCGACGATCGCCAGCACCAGCAGGGCGGTCCCGCCATAGGTGCCGGCGACGCCATCCGAAGCGCGGATGACGACGAGGGAGGCGGCCGACAGGATGCAGGAGATGAGGATCGACGCGACGAGATAGGGCATGTCCCAACTCACGATGCCCTCGACCCGGTAGCCCATCATGCCCGTATAGTGCATCACGACGATGGACAGGCCGACGATACTTCCGCCGAAGAGGGATGCCGGACGGCCGCCGAAGGTCGCGACGATGAACCCCATGCCGGCCCCCATCATGGCGACGAGCAGGGAGACGATCGTCAGCACCGGGTCGAACGCCACGAGGGTCCCCGGCCGGTAGCCGAGAACGGCGATGAAGTGGGTACACCAGATCGATGCGCCGGTGATCAGCGCGGTCAGGATGAACCAGGCTCCGCTCTCGGGCCAGCGCGCCGCGGCGGCGCGCTTGAACAGCCGCACGGTCGTCCACGATCCTGCCACGCAGATCAGGGCCGCCAGCGCGATGACCCAGGGATTGTGATCTTCGGTGATGCAGGAGAGAATCGTCATCATTTGGCAAGGGTCCGCGCAGGTCAGTGCCGGCAGTGTCGGCACCAGATGTTGAAAATTGTTGAAATGCCGGCGTGCCCGCCCGCGCGCGAAATGCCGCGCCATCGCCGTCCCGACGTTTCGTCGGGTTGCAGGACGACCCCGATCCGCCGGCACCGGTCCCATCCGGCCGTGCCGCGGGACGCAATCCCATGATTTTTTTGCCATAATTTCAATGTTTTGCGGGTGGCGACGGCGGTGCGCGCATGGGCTCGTCCCGAGCGGCAAGCGCCGCAGGAACGTGTCCCAAGGCCAATTTGTCGCACGCCCCACGCACCGGCGGTCCCCGTGCGCCGGTGCGATCGGGCCCGTGCGATCGTCCCGCGGCTCTCCCGCGATCGTCCGGCCCGGCCGTCCGAGGATCCGTCGTGCGCGTGGAAGGCAGGCGGGCCCGGGCTCTCTGCATTCACAAGGACGGCAGGGATACGCTCTACCGCATCCACGGGACCGACGAGCAGGACTCGATCGGCCGGGCGGTGTCGTCCGGCTGCGTGCGCATGCTGAACCAGGACGTCGCCGACCTGTACGATCGGGTGCCCGACGGCAGCCCGATCGTCGTGCTCGCGCCGGTATCCGTGCCGGTGCTGAGCTGACGAGCCGCATGGTGGCGCGCCGCAAGGCCGATGCGGCGGCGCGTCTGGCGGCGTGCACGCAGCTTCCCTACGATGCCGGGTTCGACATGGGCGCGACCTTGGGCGATGCCTTGCGCCCGGCGGGGCCCGACCATCCCTATTGCGCGACGTTCTGCGGTCGGGGCGGCGCGAGCTGTACGGCCTGATCGCCCTTCGCCTTCTCATCCCTTGCGCCGCGCCGTCGTCGCGCCGCACCCGTTCTGGAGACGCCATGACTGACGAGTTCGAGACACCGGACGGCTACCGGATCCTTCATGTCGAGGATCTGGCGCCGCAGATCGCCGCGATCGCGGATCTTCGCAAGCGGCTGGGCGGCGCACCCGAGGCCTGGACCGCGGCCGAGATCAGCGACGGCAACATGAACGCGGTCTACCGGCTGACGGGCCCGTCCGGGTCGCTGATCGTCAAGCAGGCGCTTCCCTATATCCGCGTCATCGGCGAAGGCTGGCCGTTCCCGGTCTCGCGCATCCATTTCGAGGCGGCGGCGATGGCGCGTCAGGCCGAGCTTGCGCCCGCCCATGTTCCGGCCCTCCTCCACCGCGACGACGGGCTCGGCCTGCTCGTGATGGAGGATCTGCGCGGCCATGCCGTCGTCCGCCAGGCTCTCGTCGCCGGGACGCATTTTCCGCGCCTTGCCGCCCATATGGGCGAGTTCCTGGCGCGCACGCTCTTCTTCACCAGCGATTTTCATCTGGCGACGCCGCAGACGAGCGCGATCGAGGCGGCGTTTTCGGGCAATGCCCACCTGTGCCGAACGAGCGAGGACGTGATCTTCACCGGCCCCTATGGCGAGGCGCCGTACAACCGCGTCACCAGGGGCAACGAGGCCGTCGCCGCCGCCCTGCGCGGCGACCGGGACCTCAAGCGGGCGGCCTGCGAGATGAAGCTCGTCTATCGCACCCGTTCGCAGGCGCTTCTTCACGGCGATCTTCACACCGGATCGGTGATGGCGACCGCGACCGAGACCCGCGTCATCGATGCGGAATGGGCGTTCTTCGGGCCGATGGGCTTCGATATCGGCGCGCTCGTAGGCAATCTCCTTCTGTCCGCCATCAGCCAGCCCGGCCATGACGGCGCGCGCTGCGACCGCGCCGCCCTGTCGGACCGGCTGCTTCAGACCGCCAGCGATGTCTGGACGCATTTTGCCGAATGCTTCGCGGCTCTCGCCGCGCGCGCGGGCGGCGAGCTCCTTGCGCCCGCCATTTACGACGAGACAAGCCGGCGCGCGATCGTCGCGGATCATCTACGCTCCGTTTTCGAGGATATGCTGGGATTTGCCGGGGCGAAGATGATCCGCCGCATCATCGGCATCTCCCATGTGGAGGATTTCGAGTTGATCGGCGATGTCGCGGTGCGGGCCGAACGCGAGCGCCACGCTTTGCGCGTCGCGCGTCGTCTCCTCCTCGAGCGGCGGGACATCGCGGCGATGGACGCGGTGCGCGATCTCGTCCGCGCCGAGGCTGCCGGCGATGCGGGCCCCGGCCGCTGAACCGCCAAAGACCGTCGCAAGCATGGCAAGACGCGGAAAGCGTCGGCGCGATCCCCTCCCGCACGCCGAAATTACGGGCATGACCCGCCGTCCGAGCTGCCGCGAAGACCAGAAGGATGACGCAGGCCACGCCGCCGTCCGCCGGCCCGATCGAAGGGCGGGTGCGCGAAACGGCATCGCTCGCCATGCCGGAAGCTTGAAGCCCGATCTCCGCCGGGACCCGGCCGGTGGCGGGTTCACAGCGTATGGCGCGGCGAGATGGCGGCTGCGTCGATGGCCGTCGGCCGTCGGCAAACCCTGTGTCCGGACGACAGGGGACGGGCGCGCGGGACGGGGCGGCTACGGCGTTTCGAGAAGCCGCTCCAGATAGCGGCGCTCCTGGTCGGGCGAGAGCTGATCGCCGAGGCGGTCGCGGATTTCCTCCAGGATCTCGCGGGCGCGTTGGGCGTCGATCTCGTCCGGCACGCCCACGTCCTGGCCGAACTGCGGGCCCTGCGTCTGGCGCTGGCGCCCGAGCGGGTCGCGTCCGGATTGCTGCTGCCGGCCGCCCATGCCCTGCCCGCTGGTGCCCTGACCGCTCTGCTCGCCCTGCGTTCCGCCCGGCTGGCCCTGCCCCTGGGCCTGCTGCATCTGATCCATCATGTCCTGGGCGCCGCGGCGCATGGCTTCCATCGCCCGGCCCTGCTCGCCGACCGCCCGTCCGTCATTGCCTTCGCCCAGCGCGCCCTCGGCCTGCCCCATGGCCTCGCCGGCCTCGCCGAGATCGTCGGACGGTTCGAGACCCTGTTCGCCGAGTTCGCCCTGCAGCTGTTCGAGTTGCTCCTGCAGCGCGCCCTGGCGCTTCTGCAGCTCCTCCATCATCTCGGCGAACTCTTCGGGCGACATCGGCTCCCCCTGTTGCGGCTCGCCGCCGGGCTGGGGCTGCCCGTTCTCGCGCGGCTCGCCTGGCAGGCGCTGCCGGTTCTGCTGCTGTTCCTGGCGATATTGCCGGCGGCCGAGATCGTAGGTCTGGTCCATCAGCCGCTGCTGCTCCTGCAACAGCTCGCCCATGCGGTCCATCTGCTCCTGCATCTGGCTCTGGCCCTGCTGCTGCTGCTGCTCGCCCGGCCGCATGGCCTGGAGCGAATCCATCATCTGCTGCAGTTCGGACAGGAGTTGCTGAGCGGCATCCTTCGAACCCGATTTCGCAAGATCCTCGATCCGGTCGAGCATGTCCTCGAGGTCCTGCTGGCGCAACTCCTGCATGTCGCCCATCTGCTGCTGGTTCTGGGGCGGCTGGTTCTGCATCGCGCGGGCGTATTCCTCCAGATATTCCTGCATCGCCTCGCGCAGTTCCTGCATCGCCTGATCGATCTCCTCGTCGGAGGCACCGTTCTCCAGCGCGTCGGCCAGCTCTTCGCGGGCATCGCGCAGGCGCTGCTCGGCGAGCGACAGGTTGCCGTCCTCGATGCCGAGCGCGATTTCCCACAGAAAATCGACGGCGCTGATCAGACCGTCATCGTCGTAGGCGGTCGCGATCCGGGCGCGCGCCGCCTTGATCGCCAGATAGTCGGCGCTGTCCTCGATGAACGTGTCGCCGTGCAGCGTCACCGCGTCCAGCATCTCGACGACGCGGGGCACCGCGTTCACATCGAGGGCGAGAAGCCGGCGCTGCTCGATGATCGCGCGTGCCAGCGGATTGGAGAAGGCGCGCTCGGGCAGCGTGAACTGTTTCGTCTCGGACCGGCCGGTCTGACCTGCGGCGTCCGTCGCGACCAGCGTCAGCGCAACGTCCGCGCCGGCATAGGGGCTCTCTTCCAGATTGGCGGCGGTGCGGGCCTGCGCCCCGTCCTGGCTGCGGCGCGGCAGGGAAAGCCGGATCTCGGGAGGCTCGATCAGTGGACGGGCATCCTGTGCAACCTGGTCGTCGGCGACGACGATCTCGGCGATGGCCGATTTCACGCCGTAATCGTCGACCACGCGGTAGGCGAGTTCCAGCCCGTCACCGCGCTCGGCACGGGACGGTTCTGCGGTGAACGAAATCTGAGGATCCGCGTCCGGCGTCACCTCGATCTGCCAGTTCCCGTAATTGAGCAGCGTGGAGGAGAGCGTGGCCGTGCCGCTTTCGGTCAGCGCGAGCTCGTAGGATGCAGGACCCGAAGGCTCGGTGTTGCTCGAAGCGTCGGCCTGGGGGTCCGGACTGCCCTGAACGGGACCCGTCTGCTGCGCCGGCCCCGTGCCGCTGGGCAAAACCCGCATGATCTCGGCCGCGTCCCGCTCGGGCGTATAGGAAAATTCGATTCCGCTCGCATCGGACACCCGCACCGAAAGCGCCGAACCCTCGGGGACCGTGATCGGCCCCTCGACCGGTTCGCCCTCGACGCTGGGTCCGGCCAGGAACATCGGCGCGCGGCCGGTATAGCCGGGCGGCGTCACCCAGGCATCGACCCGCCGCTCGGCGATCTGGATGCCGGATCGGGGAATGGCGAACGCGTCCGCGACGCGTCCGCCGCCGGGACCGAACGAGTAGGCGAAGCTCGTCACGAAGAGGAGCAGCACCAAAGCGCGCAGGCCGTAGGGATCGAGGCGCTCGGTCTGGGTGCGGACCGGCCCGCCCGAAAGGTGGCGGAGCGTTTCGGCCATCCGCTTCTTGTGCTCGCGCCAGAGGGCGGCGGCGAACGGATCGGATGTCCGGGAAATTGTATCGCCCTGCGTGCGCAGGGGCTGGTGCCTGAGCGCGCTCGAGGTCTCGATGCGGGCATCGGTCTCCGCGCCCGTCGGCCATCGGATGCGGCGATTGCGCACGATCGCAAAGCCCGCGACGCCGACGAAGGCTGCCAGCACGGCGATCCGAAGCCAGAACGCCATCGCGGCGAACACGCCGAACCAGGCGAGGATCAGAAAGCCAGCGACGATGCAGCCGAGGGAGAGAAGCAGGGGCCAGGAACGCTCGACGAGAAGCGCGGCCTTTGCCGAGCGCCGCGTCGCCGCGATGTTTCCTGCTCCCTCGCTGGGGCGCTCGCGCACACTATCCGTCATGAAGCCTCGAAGCTGGTCAAGATCTCATTTTATCAGGTTTCGGCGAAGATGCGAGGGACCTGACGGGAGTGTGAAGCTTCGCCGCAATCGGCTTGACCGCGCGGCGGCGACCGGCCGCCTGTCCGGGGCGCCGGACCGGGCGGCGTCCATCGCCTCTGGCCGTCGCGGTCAGGCGCGGGTTTCCGGCCGGTCCGCCGTTCGATCAGCCTTCCAGCCAGTCGGGCATGTGGTCGAGGCCGATCAGCTCGTCGAGCGTCTGCCGCTCGCGGATGACGGCGTATTCGCCGCCCTTGACGAGGGTTTCGGCGATCAGCGGCCGGGTGTTGTAGGTCGAGGACTGGACGGCGCCATAGGCCCCCGCCGACGACACGAAGACGAGATCGCCCTCGGCGACCCGCGCCATCGTGCGATCCTTGCCGAGATAGTCGCCGCTTTCGCAGATCGGCCCGACAATGTCGGCGACCATCGTCTCGCCGCCGGCCACCGGTTCCCTGACGGGCTGGATCTCGTGCCAGGCTTCGTAGAGCGTCGGCCGGATGAGATCGTTCATCGCCGCGTCGACGATGACGAAGGTCTTGCCTTCCGCCCGCTTCACGTAGAGCACGCGGGCGACCATGATACCGGCATTGGCGACCAGCATGCGGCCAGGCTCGAACACGATCTTGGCGCCGAGACCGCGCACGTGGCGCTTCACCACCTCAGCATAGGCATGGGGCTCGGGCGGCGTCGCGTCGCCGTTCTTGTAGGGCACGCCGAGGCCGCCGCCCAGATCCACATGGCTGATCTCGTGGCCGGCGTTGCGCAGGCGTCCGACGAGGCTCGCGAGCCGGTCGAAGGCCTGGTCGAACGGTTCAAGATCGATGATCTGCGAGCCGATGTGCATGTCGATGCCGGAGATCCGGATCCCCGGCAGGCCGGCGGCGTGCCGGTAGATGGCTTCGGCCCGGTCGTAGGCGATCCCGAACTTGTCGGACTTCTTGCCCGTCGAGATCTTGGCGTGGGTCCTTGCGTCCACGTCCGGATTGATGCGGAACGAGACATGGGCGTTCATGCCGGCATCGACGGCGCGCGCGGAAATCAGCGCCAGCTCGTTTTCGGATTCGATGTTGAAGCAGAAGATCTGCGAGGCGATCGCCATGTCGATCTCGGAGATGGTCTTGCCGACGCCGGAGAACATGATCTTCTTCGGATCGATCCCGACCCTCAGCGCCCTCAGGAGTTCGCCCCCCGAAACCACGTCGGCGCCCGCCCCCCGATCGGCGAGGGTCTTCAGGACAGCCTGGTTGGAGTTCGCCTTCATGGCGTAGCAGACCATGGCGTCGATATCCGAGAACGCCTCGCAGAACACGTCGTAGTGCCGGTTCAGGGTCGCCGTCGAATAGCAGTAGAACGGGGTGCCGATCTCGTCTGCGATCTGCGCGACGGCGATGTCCTCGGCATGCAGTTCGCCGTCTTTGAATTCGAAATGATTCATGGATCCAGGTGCCGGAAAGCCCCTGTCGAAGGGGTGAGGGGAAGGGCGAGGCCGAAGGTCGCGGGCCCCGGGCAGAAGCTCGGAACGCGCATTGCGCGTGCCGTCAGTTCAGCAGCGGGTCGAGGAAGAAGGTCTTGCGTCTGGCGCCGGGAATGCGGGTGACTTCGGCTGTCGTGATCCGGTCGTCGCCGTAATCGCTGCCGCCCACTGCAATTTGCGGGGCGCGCGTTGGGTCGGACGCATCGCCGCCTGCACCGAGGATCTGCAAGCCGCCACCACGCTGGGGCTCGACGGCGGCGCCCGGCACGCCCTCGCCGCCGGGCGCCTGCGGGAGGTTCTTCACGCCGCAGGCCGTCAGCGAAAGGGCGACGAGCGGTGCACACAGGATCGATGCCCGACGAAATCCGTTGCTCATGCCTGTCTCCCTGACATTGAAGGCGAACCGAAACATTATCGAAGCCGTCTTAACCGTTCGGCCCGTCAAAAGCACCGGATTTGCGGCAACACTCCAAGGCTGAATTTCGACCGCGTCGATCACGCCTTGCGTTCGATCCTCTCGCGCCAGAGCGCGATCGCGCTGCGGACATTGTCCGGCGCGGTGCCGCCATAGCTGCGCCGGCTGGCGACCGAAGCCTCGACCGTGAGCACCGAATAGACGCCCTCGGTGATGGAGGCGTCGAGCGCCTTCAGATCGTCGAGCGGCAGGTCGGCAAGGCCGATGCCGCGCGCCTCGGCGATCGCCACCGCCCGGCCCGTCACGTGATGGGCATCCCGGAACGGCAGGCCCGCCTCGCGCACCAGCCAGTCGGCGAGATCGGTGGCCGTCGAGTATCCGTGGCCCGCCGCGCGGCGCATCGCCTCGCAGTCGATGTGCATGTCGCGGATCATGCCGGTCGAGGCGGCAAGGGCGAGGTGCAGCGAATCGATCGCATCGAAGACCTGCTCCTTGTCTTCCTGCATGTCCTTGGAATAGCTAAGTGGCAGTCCCTTCATCACCGTGAGGAGCGAGATCAGCGCGCCGTTGATGCGCCCGGGCTTGGCGCGAACGAGTTCGGCCGCGTCGGGGTTCTTCTTCTGGGGCATGATGGACGAGCCGGTCGAAAACGCGTCCGACAGCTTCACGAAGCCGAACTGCGGCGTCGACCAGATCACGATCTCTTCGGCAAGCCGCGACAGATGGGTCGCGCAGATCGCCGCGAACGCCAGGAACTCCAGGGCGAAGTCCCGGTCGGACACCGTGTCGAGCGAGTTGCGGGTCGGCTCGCGGAAGCCGAGCGCCGCCGCGGTCTGGTGCCGGTCGATGGGAAAGCCGGTGCCGGCGAGCGCTGCCGCGCCCAGCGGACATTCGTCCATCCGCTCGATGGCATCGCGGCAGCGCGACAGGTCGCGGGCGGCCATCTCCACATAGGCGAGGCAATGGTGGCCATAGGTCACGGGCTGGGCGACCTGGAGGTGGGTGAAGCCCGGCATCACCGTATCGGCATGCGCCTCGGCCTTGGTCAGGAGCGCGTCGATGAAGGCTTCGAGGCCGGCCTCGAAGCGCTCAAGCGCGGATTTGACGTGGAGCCGGAAGTCGAGCGCCACCTGGTCGTTGCGCGAGCGGGCCGTGTGCAGCCGTCCGGCCGCCGGGCCGATCAGCTCGGCCAGCCGCGCCTCGATGTTCATGTGAATGTCCTCGCGCTCGCGCGAGAACGCGAACCCGCCCGAAGCGATCTCGCCGCGAATGGTCTCGAGCCCTTGCGTGATCGCGTCCCGGTCGTCGGCGGACAGGACGCCGGTATCGGCCAGCATCGCCGCATGGGCTTTCGATCCGGCGATATCTTCCTCATATAGACGCTTGTCGTAATCGATGGAGGCGTTGATCTCCTCCATGATCGCGTCGGGACCGGAGGCGAAGCGTCCGCCCCACATTTCGTTGCTGCTGCTCTGGCTCATGACATACGCTGCAAAAGGTTCGAGGGATCGATATGGCTGACGACACACCGGCAAGTTCAAAGCGGATCGGCCTCGCGGTCGCCGGCGCCTTAAGTCTCGGCCTCGTCGCAGGTGTTGGGGTTCTATACGCGACGGGTGGCTTCGAAGGCAACGCGGCGGTCGCATCGGCCTGCCCGGCCGACGAAAATCTTGCCGGGGCGATCGATCGGGCGGCCCGCGGAGAGGTCGCCGCCGTGCAGCCGGTCGCCGAGCCCTTCGACGTCTCCGCCGTCGCGTTCAAGGACGAGAACGGGGCGGCACGGACCCTTGCCGATTTTTCTGGGCAGACGCTGCTCGTCAATCTCTGGGCGACATGGTGTGCGCCGTGCCGGGCCGAGATGCCTGCGCTCGACCAGCTCGAGCGCGAGGAAGGCGGGGCGGACTTTGCCGTCATCCCGATCAATGTCGATACCGGCGACGTCGCAAAGCCCCTCGGCTTCTACGAAGAGACGGGCCTTCGGGACCTGCCGTTCTTCCGCGACGAGACGATGGGCGTCTTCCAGAACCTCAAATCCCAGGGCACGGCCTTCGGCCTGCCGGTGACGCTGATCGTCGACGCGGCGGGATGCGCCCGGGCGGCGGTCAACGGGCCGGCGGAATGGGCAAGCCCCGATGCGATCGGCCTCATCGACGCCGTGCGGAGCGCGGCGCCCCGAGCCGGCGACGCCTGATCCCGCGCTTCGGGTCCGACCGTGCCAAACGGCAAGGCGCGGCCGGCTCGTCGCCGACCACGCCTTGCGTGATGTCCCTTACGTCCTGTCGCCGGGGCGCGGCGCGAAAGGCGCCCCGCCGCCCTCAATAGGGCGCGACGGTGTCGTAGACCTGCTGGCCCCAGCCGGGCTGCTGGACCTCGGTGATCCGTCCGCGCCCGCCATAGGAGATGCGGGCCTCGGCGATCTTGTCGTACGCGATCGTGTTGTTCGGCAGGATGTCGCGCGGACGGATGATGCCGGCGATGGTCAGGACGCGGACCTCGAAATTGACGCGCACTTCCTGCTGGCCCGAGATGAAGAGATTGCCGTTCGGCAATTCCTGGGTGACGACGGCGGCGACCGACAGCGCGATGTTCTCGGAACGCTTCACGCGCCCGCTGCCCTTGGCGTTGGATCCGCCGTCGAGACCGAGCGTCGCGCCGACCGTCGGCAACAGGAAGCTGCCGAAGCTGCCCGACACGTCGGCGCCGCCGGTGACGCCGGATTCGCGGTCGCGCTCGGACAGGTTGGCGAGCGAGGCATTGTCGGAAATGTCGATCTTCACGGTCACGATGTCGCCCATCGAGAGCGCGCGCGGGTCCTGGTAGAAGTCGGCCCGGGAATCGGTCCAGAGCGAGTTCTTCGCCTGGACCTCGCCCTTGGGAAAGGCGGCCGGCGTCACGAGATCGGGATATTGGTAGATCCCGGCCCCGACCGGCGACAGGCCCGGCTCGCGCAGGGCATCGTCCTTGTTGGTCGAGCAGCCCGCCAGAAGCGCGAGCGCGACGGGTGCGGCATAGCGAAAGCTCACGATGCGTTCCCCGCGACAGTCTGGGCTTCGCCCTCTTCGACCCGGTCCTTCGACGTCTTCTCGACGATCAGCTTGGCGATCTCGGCGGCGACGGCGGGCTCCATCTCGGACAGGACATCGCTCGCCTGGCGCGGCTTGAGGCGCACGAGGATGCGCGCGGCATCTTCCCGCTCGAGATTTGCCAGCTGCGGGCCGGCCGCGTCGGACGCCATCTGGGCGTAGATGTCGACGACGATGGTGGAGGCCTCCTCGAGGAAGGCTTTGCGCTCCTTGATCCAGTCCTGATATTCGGCGCGGCGCGCCTCGAGCTCGCCGATCTTGGCGGTGATCTGCGCCTCGACGGCCTTCAGCTGCTGCGACTGCATCGCGTGTCGGGCGTCCTGCGCCTTGTCGGCGATGTTGAGGCAGTAGCTGTCGACCTCCGACATGGGCGGGATGACCTCGACCTTCGGCGCGCCGGTGGCCTCGTCGATGATGCGAACCTCCTGCGGCTGCAGCGGCGGCGGACCGGTCGGCTCCTCGGCGCCGGCGGCGAGCGCCGCGCCGGACGCGATCAGGCCCGCCGTCATGGCGGCCGCGAAATGCGGAAGGAAGCGGAGAGAAGGACGGGCTGTCATTGCACCACCAGTTCGGCTTGAAGGGCACCGGCTGTCTTGATCCCCTGCAGGATCGAGATGATCCCGGAAGGTTTCAGGCCGATGCGATTGAGGCCGCGAACGACCGTTTCGAGATCGGTTCCGCCGACGAAGGCGAAGTTTCCGCCCGTCTCCTCGGCGGCGACGATCGTTTCCGACGTCACGACCGTCGCGCCGTCGGAGAAGGGCGCGGGCTGGGAGACGGCGGGAAGCTCGGAGACGCGTACGGTGAGGTTTCCGTGGGTGAGCGCCACCGTCGAGATCTGGACGTTCTGGCCGATCACGATCGTGCCGGTGCGCTCGTCGATGACGACCCTGGCCACCTGGTCCGGATCGATCCGCAGATCGCCGATCTCGGCGAGGAAACGCACGGGCGAGACCTCGGCGGGACGCTCCAGATGGAGCGTGCGGAAATCTTCCTCGCGCGCGACCGGCTTGCCCCAGCGCTCGCGCGCATAGGCGTTGATGAGATCGACCGCGCGGATCATCGTTTTGTAGTCGGGATTGGCGAGTTCCATGGCGAGTTGGCCGTCATCGTAGAACTGGCCCTTCACCTCGCGTTCGACGAACGCGCCGTTGGGAATGCGGCCGGCCGTGGGAACGCCCTGGGTCAGGCTTTCGCTGGCGCCATCGGCGGTAAAGCCGGTCACCGCGATCGGCCCCTGTCCGACCGCGTAGATCTCGCCGTCGGCGCCGTAGAGCGGGGTCATGACGAGCGTGCCGCCCATCAGCGAGGTCGCGTCGCCGAGCGAGGCGACGTTGACGTCGATGCGCGAGCCGGTGCCGATGAAGGCGGGCAGCTCGGCGGTGACGGTGACCGCGGCGACGTTCTTTCCGCCGGCGCTGTCGGAGCGGATGTTGACGCCCATGCGGTCGAGCATGGATTGCAGGGACTGCTCGGTATAGGGCGAGTTGCGCATGGAATCGCCCGTGCCCTGGAGGCCGATGACGAGACCATAGCCGACGAGCTGGTTGCCGCGCACGCCGCGCACATTGGTGATGTCCTTGATGCGCACCGTGCCGGCGGCATCGGCGGCATTGCCCATGACGTAGCCCGGAGAGGCCGGCACGTAGCCGGCATAGTCGGCGGCCTGCGCGACGGACGCGGCGAGCGCCATCGAAAGGCTCAGGAGAAACTTGGGAAACGGGCGCAGCACGGGCGGTTATCCTTCGATCGAGATCGTACCGTCGGGCGCGATGCGCCCCGAAACCGTGATGCCGCTGTCGGTGTTGCGCACGCGGATCGTCTCGCCTTCCTGGCCCGATTGCAGCGCGGTGCCGAGACCGGTGATGACGAGGCCGTCGTCGCGGTAGATCAGCGTGACGTTCGTTCCCGCCTTGACGGCGTCGGGCAGGGTGAGGTCGGAGTGACGGATCGCCTTGCCGGGCAGGAGCGTGCGCCGCGCGACATAGCCGTGCAGGTCGCCCTGGTCGGCGACGAACAGCCCGACCTTCTCGTCGCGCACGACGAAGGTGCGGGTCGACAGGCCCGCCGAGACGACGTCCTGTCCGGGATAGACGACCGTGCCGGGAACCGGGAGGTCGAGTTCGGCGGCATGCGCGCCGGCCGCGACCATGGCTGCGAGCACGAACGCTCCGGCGCGTTTGACGATGCCCGTACGCATTTACCGGATGCCCTTGGAGACGACGCTCGCCATTTCGTCGGCGGCGGAAATGATCTTGGAATTCATCTCGTAGGCGCGTTGGGCCGAGATCAGTTCGGAGATCTCCTTGACCGGGTCGACGTTGGAATCCTCCAGATAGCCCTGGTGGATCACGCCGTAGCCCGGATCGCCGGGAACGCCGACGACCGGGGCGCCGGACGCGATGGTCTCGGAGAACAGGTTTCCGCCCTGGGCGAAGAGACCGGCATCGTTGGCGAACGTCGCCAGCGTCAACTGACCGACTTCCTCGAGAACGCCGTTGACGCGGGCATAGACCTGGCCGGCCTGATTGACGGAGATTTCGGTGGTGTTGTCGGGGACGGTTAGTTCCGGCTCGACGAGATAGCCGTCGAGGGTGACGATCTGGCCCTCGGCATTGGTGTTGAACGCGCCGTCCCGGGTGTAGCGCGTTTCGCCGCCGGGCCCCTGCACCTGAAGCCAGCCCTGTCCGTTGATCGCCAGATCGAGCTTGTTGCCGGTCTCGTTCAGCGATCCCTGGAGATGGACGTTGCGGATGGCCGAGAGCCGGACGCCGAGACCGAGCTGTGCGCCTTCCGGCACCACGCCTTCCGCACCGGTGGCGGCGACGCCCTTGGCGCGCTCCACCTGGTAGAGCAGGTCGGTGAACTCGGCGCGGGCCCGCTTGAAGCCCGTCGTGTTCACGTTGGCGATGTTGTTGGCGATGACCTCGACATTGGTTTCCTGGGCATTCATGCCGGTGGCCGCGATCGCGAGTGCGCGCATGGCGTTCTCTTCCCTGTTTGAGAGCCTGTTTGAAACCGGAGGCGTTCGGCCGTCCGCTGTCGTGGTGTTGAGGCTCGGCCGATCATGTCAGACCAGCCGAACGCGAGGCTTGCTTTTCGCGGCGAGCTGTTCAGATCGCCATCCGCGAGAGTTCCATGTAGGCGGCGACCGCCTTGTCGCGGACGGCGACGGCCGTTTGCAGAGTGCGCTCGGCGCTCATTACCGCGTCGACGACGGCCTGGGTGGACGCCTTGCCGTTGAGGCCCTGGATCGAGGTCGCCTCGCCAGCCTTCACCGTGTTGGCGGCGTCGACCATCACGCGCGACAGGATGTTGGAGAACTCGTTGAAGTCCGCCCCCCGCGCCCGATCGACCGAGGCCATGCCGTCGGTGACCGACGGCGCTCTTGTCTGGGAGACTGTAGTATCGAAAACGGAGGATCCGATGGCTGGGATCATGATGGTCAGCTCCTCAGGAGGTCTATCGTCATGTTGATGATTTCGCGCGCCTGCTTCACCACCTGGATGTTGGCTTCGTAGGACCGGTTGGCCTCGCGCATGTCCATCATCTCAGTGAGCATGTTCACGTTCGGGCGCTTCACGTAGCCGTTCGCGTCGGCGGCCGGATTGCCGGGATCGTAGGCGCTCTCAAATGCGGACTTGTCGGTGCCGATATCGCCGACCCGCACCAGGTTCGCGCCGGTCACCTCGTCGAGGGTCGCGGCGAAGGTCACCGTCTTGCGCACATAGGGGTCGGCGCCGGGCGTCTTGCCGGTGGTTTCGGCGTTGGCGACGTTCTCGGAGACGATGCGCAGGCGCGTCGACTGCGCCTCCATGCCGGAGGATGCGATCTTGAGGGCGGAAACGAGGGGATCTGCCATGTCGTCAGCCTCTCAACGTCATCATGACCATGCGATGGAAGCTCTTGACGACCGAGGTGTTCAGCGAATAGTCGCGTGCCACCTCGCCGGCCTTCATCATTTCCTGCTCGACGACCACCGTGTTGCCCGAATGCTTGACGTCCCAGGTGGCGGCCTGGGTCGCCTCGGTTTCGGCGGTCGCGCCGCCATAGCCGACCATGTGCATCGGGTTGGAGCTGCGCTGGGCGAGCGCGGTGTTGTTCAGAACCTCCGCGAAGGGCGTGAGCTCTTTCGCCGAATAGCCCGGCGAGTTCACGTTCGCGACGTTCTCGGCGATCAGCGCCTGGCGATGGGCGAGCCAGTCGGCCTGTTTCGATGTCAGCGAAAAAAGATAGACCTGATCCATGTCGGTCTCCCTCGAGCGGTTTGGTATGGTGCAACTCCTAGTGCAGCGCACTTGTCCGAAGCTGAAGGTGTTGATGAAGCGTTAAGACCAATCCGGACTGCGCGCTCGACGGAAAACGCGGGGCCGGAGCGCCGTTGCCGGGCCGCAAGGCGAGCCCAGGGGGAAAACGGCCGTTCGGGCTCCGGCCCGAAGTGAGACGGCCCCTGCGGGTCTGGCGGGTAGAATTACGGGGAGACGGGTGGGGCGGGCAATGCGAAACGGATCGTTCGCGCCGCGCTCTTCAGGATCGGCCTCGACGTTTGCGCACGGCGCCGGCATCCGGGTGCCCTTCGCCCGAAGACGGCGGCACCGGTCACGGCACGAGGACGGTTGCGGAACGCTACGAAAGTTCGGGTTCGGGCGTTGCAGCCCGCAACGGGCTCGTGTCGCGCGGCCCGAAGCATCGACCCTGAAATCGGAATCGATGTTCGGAAAGCCTGATGGACGGAACCGGAGAGGTGTCCGATTGTGGCATCGCGCATTGGCAGAGTGGCGCGATGCTCAGCGCGAACGGTCGTCGCCCGGCCCGACAAGCCGGGCATCTGCGAGCGCGCGACCGAACCGCTCGGTATCGGACTCCTCGCCCCCCGAGGGCCCGGTGAAGTCGACATAGGTGATGTCGATGGCGGCGGTCGCGGCGGACAGCTCGAGCCGGAAATGCGCGGTCACGCCGTCGTGCTGGAACTCGAGCGCAAGGGCGACGATCGGCTTGGTGCCCCAGGACAGGTCGACGTCGCCGGAATTGGCGAAGCGCAGGACGCCCGGTTTCAGGCTGAGTTCGCTGCTCGATGCGACGATGTCGGCGATGTTGGCGAACGTCTCGAAGCGCAGATAGGCGACATAGTCGGCGACGTCGACGAGGCGCAGCTCAGCCACGAACTCGCGGATCGCATCGGCCAGCATCTTCTCGCGGGTCAGCGAGGTCCGTTTCTTCACATCGAGCATGTTAGCGGGCAACTCCCGAACGGAGAGGTTCGCTGACCCGTCTGTTCCGGCCTTGCGTCACGAAATCGGAGTAGAATGCCGGCATCCGCGAAACCCTCTCAGGGAAACCCTTCAAGCGCGGCAAAAGAAAGTGCGCGGGCTTCTTCAAGCCGTGGCGACGCTGACCTTCGAGCCCTCGCGGGTATGGAGATAGTAGATGATTTCCGCAACAGCCTTGAAAAATTCCGGCGGAATCATCTGATCGATCTGGACATGATCGTACATCGATCTTGCGAGGAGCTTGTCCTCTATCACCGGTATCTCTTTTTCTTCAGCGATTTCACGGATCTTCAGCGCGACGAGATCGGTTCCCTTGGCCACGACCATGGGCGCGCCACCCTCCTCGCGGGAATAGCGCAGGGCGATGGCGTAGTGCGTCGGGTTGGCGATGACCAGCGTGGCGCCCGGAACGGCCGCCATCATGCGGGTTCGCGAGCGCTCGCGCGCGATCTGCCGTTGCCGCTGCTTGACCATCGGGTCACCTTCGGACTGCTTGTTCTCGTCCTTGATGTCCTGCTTCGACATCATGAGATCGCGTCTCCAGTGGATGCGGCTCATCGCGATATCGGCGGCGACGAGCACGATCGTCGCGATGGAGACACCCGACAGGAGCTTCATGGCAAGGTCGAGAACGAGCTCGGGCACCTGGACCGGGTCGGCGAGCATGGTCTTGATCATCGTCCCGGCATTGGAGACGAGGAGCGTGCCGACCACGGCGCCTATCATGATGAACTTGAACACGGACTTCGCGAACTCCGTCAGACCGCGCGGGCCGAAGATCCGCGTGAATCCAGCCCCGAGCGATATGTTGGAAGCCTTCGGGCGGATCCGCTCGATATTGATCTGGGGCGGGTTCTGCAGAACGCTGGCGAGAACTCCGCCAAGGCACAGGAACGCCGCTGCCGGAAGCAGAAACAAGGCCGATTCGGTCGAGAGCATTCTGAGAACATGCAAGGCGTCCCGGCTGGTTTCCAACTCCCACTGGAGCGGATTGTCGAACGTTGTCTGCAAGGTCGCGAGAAGCCGTTGACCGGATTCACGGGCCTGCAGGGCAAGGAACGCCGAAATTGCCAGAAAAGACGCTAGAACCGGGGCTTCGCGAGAGGTCGGAAGGTTGCCCTTCTCCACCGTATCGCGAATTTTCTTCTCCGTCGGCTGTTCCGTCTTCTGGGAACGATCTTCGCTCTCCGCCACAGCCGATTAGCCCGTAATTAGGTTTCGTTTCGGTGAAACGGGATGGTTAACGGGGCAATTCCTCAAAGCCCCTCGCCATCGCCGTCGTCGCACTCCGGCATCGGACGAGACGCTCCGCATCCCCCGCTGCCGGCCCTTGTCCGATCGCCGCGCCGGGATCGAAGGCTCCATGCCCCCGTCGCGCCCGGCCTGTCAGGCCTCTTCGTCGCCCTCGCCCTCGCGCAGCATGATCGTTCCCGCGCCAGCAAGTTCGAGCGCGCGGGTCGCGATCGAGCGGCGAGCGCCATCGATCTCGTCCTTGGTCGCGTTGGATTCCTGCAGCAGCTCGGCTTCGATCATGCGGCGAGCCCGAGCACCCTGCGCCGAAAGGATGGTTTCCCTGATCTCGTCGCTCGCCCCACGCAGCGCGAGAATGACAGTCTCGACCTGGACCCCGTCGAACAGGGTAAGCCGTGCCTTCTGGGGCATCGTCGGAATATCTTCGAAGGCGAATAGCAGCCTGCGAAGCTCCTGCGCATCGTCGGGCCGGTCGGCTTCGATGTAGGTGATCAACTCGTCGCTCGCTTCCTTGGCGAGACGGTTGACGACATTGGCGAGAATCGTGTGACGGCTCTCGCCCTTCTGGTCGTCGGCCGTGACGAGATAGGTTTTGCGAACATGGGCCTCGAACAGGGTCTGGATCGGCCGGGCCAGCGGCTTGACCTGCAGCATGCGTTTCAGGACGTCATTGCGCACGTTAGTCTCGAAGGCGCGCACGACGAGCGATGCCGTATCGCTCGGAAGCTTGGCAATGATAATGGCGACGATGTGCGGATGTTCGCTGGACAGTTTCCTGGCAAGGACCTCGGCCTCCATCCCCGCGACCGCTTCCCAGACATTGCGACGGTCGCCGTCGATCAGATCCTGGATCGCGAGCTGCCTTTCGTCGGGGAATAAATCTTCGTATTCGCTGTTGGTCAGCGCGCTCTTCAAGAGTTCAGCCATCTGCTGGCCGGGCCCGGGGAAGATTGGCCCGCGCTTGAACGTGGCGGCAAAATCCTCGACGACTTCGTCGATCTGCTCCGGCGAGACGTTCTCGAGCTTGGCTGCGGCCTCCCTCAGGGAAATGATCTCGGACGGGGCCATGTGTTTCAGAAGCCGGGCAGCGCCTTCCGCGCCAAGCGCCAGGAGAAGGACGGCTGCCCGTGCCCCCCCACGCAAGGGAGCCATTTCGAGCTCTTCGGAGTAACTTGCCAGACTGTTCATGATGCGATCAGGCCGCCTTTGCCTTTTTCGCGTTCAGCTTCGAGTTCGGCGTCGCGATCTCGGTCAAGGTCACGCCGAAGCGCTGATCGTCCTGATCGAGAACGACGATCTCGCCGCGGGCGATGACGCGGCCGTTGACCACGACGTCGATCGGATCGCCGACCTTCGTGTCGAGCTTCACGATCGAGCCGCGATTGAGCTTGAGAAGTTCCGCCACGCTCATCCTGGCGGCGCCCAACACCACCTGCATGGTGACCGAGACGTCGAGGACGAGATCGAGGTCCATCTTGTCAGCGCCACGGAAGTCGGTCTCGTTCGCACCGTCGTCCACGCCGTCGCCATCGTAGGCCGCGTAGGTTTCGGTCTGTTCGAGGTCTCCGCCGAGCGGGTCGTTCGGATCAATCATGGAGCGTCATTCTCCGTTTCGCATTTCAGGCAGGGAAACCGGTTTTCATTCCGTCCCATTTCACGATCTTTAGTCAGGCGAACTTATCCGAAACTGCCGATCGTAACAAAAATGATCGAGATGTCCCTCAGGAGGACACCCGCACGGTTCGTAGCGTCAGATCGGCCACGCCGCCGGCATGGAAATCGGCCCGCTTGACGAGATCCGACAGCAGGGCCGCGGCAAGTGTCGCATTCGCCCGCTCCGCTTCGAGTGCCTTTAGCGTGGAGAGACCGTCATATTTCAGAGCGATCACCGCTTCGGCCGCCTTGTTCAGCGAAGCCTCCGACAGGGCGAGGGCCGTGAGCAGTCCGCTTTCGGCGTCGCGCAGCGCTCTTAGTTCCTTGTACATCCGGCCGCTTCTCAGCGCTGTGACGACGAGGGCGGCCAGGAGGAGAAGGTCAATCAGATAGGATGTCATCGATGAATTCCTGCGTCGGATCGATCGCGCTGTCGAAACGGGTCACGTAGGATCCGCGCGCGAAACCGACCTGGGCCTTGAAGATGGGTTTGCCTTCGCATTCGAGCGTGAGCGGGTCGTTCACGCCGACATCGAGCGACAGGGTCTGCCCGACGCGCAGATGGGCGACGAGGCTCAGCGGCACCTGCTTGCGGGCGAGAACGGCCTCCAGATGAAGGCCAGATTTCTCGAAGTTGCGAACCATGGCTTCCGACCAGCTCTCGTCCGGCGAGGGTTCGGGCATGGGCACCGGCTCGGAAAGCTTGCGGCGGTGGGGCGTCACATAGGACATCGGGAGCGCGAAGGTCACCGATGACAGGGGCTCGCCTTCGCTCTCGGCGCCGGGACGCAAGGACGCCCGCGCACTGGCGGGCCACAGGTCGAAGGTCAGCGCCAGATATTGCGGCGCCTTCGGACCGCCGAAGCGTTCCTCGAACGCCTCGGGCAAGACGAACGGGCCGAGCTGGATTTCGGGATCGTCGATCGCCTGGAACGCCGTGCCGAAGGAGGTGACGACCGCCTCGAACGTCTCGCGGACGAGCGCCCGGTCGAGCTCGGTCAGCTCGCGGCTGTCCTGTGCCTCGAGGGGGGCGGCGCCGAAGAAGGCCAGGATGCAGGTATCGGCCAGGCTCTTGGGAGCCGACACGTAGGACGAGCGCGCAAAGCGCCGCGATTCGATCGCGAGGACGATACGATCGGCCTGGGCCTCGTCGTCGGCGTCGGGTCCGAGGCCGACCTCGAACTCCCTGAAGGCGACGATCATCTTCTCGACGGACAGCCGGCCGAGGGCGAGCGTCAGTTCCTCGGCCATGTCGTCGACGATGGAGCGCAGGCGGAGAAGCTTGCCCGGGTCGATTTCGGCGGCCGTCTTCAGCCGCGCGCTGATCGTGCTCGGATCGTTGCTCTGAATGGTGTCGGACATCGTTCACTTCCTTCGGGCGGCAGGCAATGCCACGCCTCGTTCGGGGTCTGCCGGTCAGCCGGCGCCGCCGCCGATGGTTGCAGCTTCCACCTGGTCGATCGTCGGACGATCGTAGGCCGAGATGGTCTTGCGACCGTATTCGATGGCGACCTGGGGCATGGCGCCGTTCATGTAGGCGATGAGCGTCGACTTGATCGCGACATAGGTCCGGCACTGTTTTTCGCGCACGCCTTTCACCTTGGTGGCGAGCGGGCCGACGACGCCGTAGGAGAAGAACACGCCCGCGAAGGTGCCCACCAGCGCCGCGGCGATCAGCCCACCCAGAATTTCCGGCGACTGGTCGAGCGCGCCCATGGCCTTGATGACGCCGAGCACGGCGGCGACGATGCCGAGGGCCGGCAAACCGTCGGACATGTCCTGCAGCGCGGCCTTCGCCTTCATCGCATCGTGGGTGATCGTTTCGATCTCTTCTTCCATCAGCGCCTCGATTTCATGACTGCGCGCCGAACCGATGATGATCAGGCGGACATAATCGCAGATGAAGCCGAGCTTCTGCTTGTCCTTCAGCACCGTCGGATAAGCCTGGAAGATCGCCGACTCTTCGGGCGCATCCACATGCGCCTCAACTTCGGACCGCGACTTGGAGCGCATCTCGCGCATCAGCTGATGCAGGAGACCGAGGATCTCGAGATAATCGTTCTGGGTGGGAACGGCGTTCTTGAACGCCTCGCCGATCGCCTTGCCGACGTCCTTGATGACTTTCTGGGAGTTGCCAACGATGAAGGTGCCGATGGAGGACCCGCAGATGATGACGTACTCGAAGGGTTGGACGAGCACGCCGAGATGCCCGCCCATGGCGACGAAGCCGCCGAGAAGGCAGCCCAGCACCACGACCATACCAATCAGAATACCCATTTGATGCAACGTCCCCATCGTCTCGTTGAAAGCAGCGGTAGGGACACCCGCTTGCGCGGACCTTGAAACCGGCGCGATCGCCGACCCTTTTCGCGATTCGGACGATCGCGGCCCGTCCTGAAAGGCTGACGCAAGGGTTCGCGGGGCATTGTCGCGGCGATGGCGGGCCATGTCGGCGCGTTTGGCCGGAAGACAACGACCATGCAGGACGCACGCCCCGGCGAACCGCCGCATCGCCCCACGACACGCCGCGATGTCGGCACCACCATGCCGGCGACGTGCCCTTTCGCGCGTCCAGGCATCGGTGCCGGCGCCGAACCGTTCGCCCCTCTGCAAACCTACCGACCCTTGGGAAACTAGGCATTCATGGAAACCTCTCTCCCGGTCGCCCTGTCCGGCCAGATCGCCATGGAAAAGCGTCTCGAGACGCTGGCCCACAACATCGCAAACGCGCGAACCGTGGGATTTCGCGCCGAAGAGGTGCGCTTCGAGGAGCTGTTGTCGCGCACCGGGCCCGACCCGGTCTCCTTCGTCTCGAGCGGCGCGACCTACCTGTCGAACAGGACCGGCGCCCTCACCCAGACCGGCAATCCGCTCGATCTGGCCGTTCGGGGCGAGGCGTTCTTCGCGTTCCAGGGCGACAATGGCCCGGTCTATACCCGCGACGGGCGCATGCAAGTCTCGCCCGAGGGCACGGTCCAGACGCTGACGGGAAAGCCGCTCCTCGACGCCGGCGGCGCCACCGTGCAGATCGATCCGGCCGGCGGCCCCCTGACGATCGGCGGGGACGGACGCATTCACCAGGCCGGCCAGCAGATCGGCGCGATCGGCCTCTTCCGGATCCCGGCCGGCGCCAACGTCACCCGTCACGACACGTCCGGCGTCGTCTCCGACGTGCCGGCGGTGCCGGTGATCGAGTTCCTGTCCGACAACATCCTCCAGGGCTATGTCGAGGAGGCGAACGTGAACCCGATCCACGAGATCACCCGGCTGATCACGCTGCAGCGCGCGTTCGAAAGCGCGGCCAACGTCGTCCAGACCAATGATCGCTCGCTCGGCGACGCCATCAAGTCCCTCGGATCGAACCGATGAGCGACGTCCTCTCCACGGCCGCGATCCTGTCGGCACCGCGCATCGACATTTCCGGCCGCGTCGTCGATGTGGGGCCGCAGTCCTTCCGCGTCTCCGGCCTTTCGCCCTTCGTGCGGCTCGGCGACTGCATCTCCTGCACCGGCGAGCACCGTCACGAACTCGGCGAAGTCGTCCGCATCGATACCGACAGCCTGACCGTGAAACCGTATGGCACGCGCTCGACCCAGGGCGTCGGCTCGAGGGCGATCAAGGTCGGTCCCTTCGCGATCGCGCCGCATACCAGCTGGCGCGGCCGTGTGCTCGACGCCTTCGGGCAGCCGCAGGACGACAAGGGCCCCGTCGAACAGGGTCTGGCCAGGCGTCCCGTCGATTCGCCGCCGCTTCCGGCGCTGCAGCGCGCCCGCGCGCTCGAGCCGGTTCCGACAGGCGTGTCGGTCGTCGATATCTTCACCCCCCTCGTCAAGGGTCAGCGCATCGGCATCTTCGCAGGCTCCGGCGTCGGCAAGTCGACGCTCATGGGCATGCTGTCGCAATCCAAGGGCTTCGACACGGTCGTCGTCGCCCTCGTCGGCGAGCGTGGCCGCGAGGTCCGCGAATTCCTCGAAGAGGTGATGGCGGGCGAGCTGACGAAAGTCGTGACGATCGTCGCCACCGGCGACGAGAGCCCGATGATGCGAAGGCTCGCGCCGCGCACCGCGACCGCGGTCGCCGAACATTTCCGCGACGAGGGTGACGACGTCCTCCTCATCGTCGATTCCGTGACGCGCTATGCCCATGCCGCCCGCGACGTGGCGTTGTCGGCCGGCGAGCCACCGGTTTCACGAGGCTATCCGCCGAGCGTCTTCTCCGAATTGCCGCAGCTTCTCGAACGCGCGGGAACCGGGCGGGACGGATCGGGCACCATCACCGGCATCTACGCGGTTCTCGTCGACGGCGACGACCACAACGATCCGATCGCCGACGCCATTCGCGGAACGCTCGACGGGCATATCGTGCTCGATCGCGCGATCGCCGAACAGGGGCGGTTTCCGGCCGTCGACTATCTGAAATCGATCTCGCGTCTTGCCGACAAGGCCTATCAGGGCAGCGAGCGCGAACTCGTCACGCGGCTGCGCGCCATGACCTCGCGCTTCGAGGACACGCGCGATCTCCGGCTTCTGGGCGGCTATCAGCGCGGCTCGGACCAGACCCTCGACCAGGCCGTCGATCTGGTGCCGCACATCTACGAGTTCCTGGCCCAGCGGCCGGGCGAGGCGGCGCCGGCCAAGCCGTTCGATGCCCTGAGCGCCGCCCTGAAGCGGGCGCTCGCGCCGCAGCCGGCGAAATGATCCGGACCGCACCCGTCAAGGGACGGTGCGGGATCGGGGCGCGGCGATCCTGCCCCTGCCGCGTCGCGGCGCGTCGATTGGCGCGGCCTAATCGTTCAGCCGCGACTGAATAATTCCGCGTTCAGTCTTGATTGAACGCTCCACCATGCGTAGCTGTCGGGCCATGAACCAGGCACCCGCTCCGACATCGTTTCCATCCCGCCCCCTTCCCGAGGCTCACGCGATCTTCATCGAGCGCATGGGCGATCACATGGAGATGGAGGGCATGCCGCGCATTGCCGGCCGGCTGTTCGGCCTGATGCTGGTGGATCAGGGACCCATCAGCTTCTCGGAGCTTGCCGAGCGGCTGAATGTCAGCCGCGGATCGATCTCGACCAATGCCAGGCTGCTGGAATCGCAGGGCCTCATTCTGCGCGTCGACGTGGCGGGCGAGCGCCAGGATTTCTTTCGCCTCGCCGACAGGCCCTTCGTTAACATGCTCCACGGGATCACCGGCCACATGCGCGAGACGATGGTGACGCTCGAGGAATGCTGCTTCGACGGGACCCAGTCGCAGGGCATGACGGGCATTCGCGCCACCTACGACTTCTTTGCCGAAGCCGTCGACAATCTCGAAGCGCTCGCCAAGCGGCTTGCCGAACGCAACGGCGGGGAGATCGGACGATGATGGAACCTGACGCGCATACGCTCCTTGCAAGACATCGTGCCTCTTCGAGCCGGAACGGCGACACGTCCGCGATGCCGGGTCCCGGGCCGGAAAGATCGACGCGGGAGCCACGCTCCAAGGCCGGTCTCCTCGCCTTCCTGTTCGTTCTCGCCCTCGTCGGCTGGATGGGATCGGGCTATCTCGGCGGGAGCGACCCGCAGCCGATCGCCGAAACGCCGCGCGAAAAGGCCGTCGAGCCCTTCACGGTCGAAGCCTTTCGATCGACCGCGCGGGCGATCACCCAGTTCGTGTCGTCGGAAGGCCAGGCCATGCCCGACCGGCAGACGCCGGTGCGGGCCAAGACCGGCGGCACGATCGAGGAGATCGTGGCCCGCAAGGGGCAGTTCCTCGACGAGGGCGACGTCATCGCCCGCATCGCGCTGGCCGATCGCACGGCGCAGGTCGCCCAGGCCGAGGCCGAACTCAGCCGGCGCCAGGGCGAATTCGACCGGATCCAGGGACTTGCCGAACGCGGCTATTCGACGAGGGCGGAGCTGGAATCGGCCGAAGCGGAACTTGCCGTCGCACGGGCGGGCCTTGCTTCCATCCGGCAGACGCAAGGCGATGTGGAGATCCGCGCGCCGATCTCGGGCGTGCTTGAGAATTTCGACCTCGATCTCGGCGAGTTCATCGAGGCGTCCGCCGAAGTCGGCACCCAGATCGACAACGATCCGCTCACCGTCGAGGTGCAGGTCGCCCAGCAGAACATCGGCCGGGTCAAGCTCGGCCAGAGCGCCGAGGTCAATTTCATCACCGGCGCGAGCCGCGAGGGCGAAGTGACCTATGTCGCGACCAATGCCAACACCGCGACCCGCACCTTCCCGGTCGAGATCACCATTCCCAACCCGGAGCGGGACATTCCGGCCGGCATCTCGGCCGAGGTGCGGATTCCCGTCGGCGAGACGCCGGCGCATTTCCTCTCGGCCGCCATTCTGGCGCTGGGACCGAACGGCGAACTCGGCGTCAAGGCCGTCGACGAGACCTCGCACGTCAAGTTCTATCCGGCGCAGCTCGTGCGCGCGGAGACGGACGGAATCTGGGTGAACGGCCTGCCGGACGAGATCCGGATCATTTCCGTCGGCCAGGGCTTCGTGTCGGACGGCGAAGCGGTCAGGGCCGTCGCGCCGAAGGCGGGGCCTGCGGGCGACGCGCGTCCAGGCGATGCCCCCGAACCGGCCGAGGTTCCCGGTCTGGCCGGCGATCCGGCGGACGGAGCGGAGGCGACGGAGGGCGCAGGCCGGATGATCGCGTCCAGCACGCCGGAGGCCGGCGCCATGGACCTCGACGCGATCACGGGTCTTGATCCCGGCGACCTTGCCGCGGAACTGTCGACCGGCGGCGTGCCGAACCGCGACGCGGTCCGCATGGCCCAGCAGGCCCTCAACGCGCTCGGCTACGAGGCCGGCACGCCCGACGGTCTCGTCGGCCAGTCGACCCGCGATGCGATCCGCGCGTTCCAAGCCGACAAGGGGCTGGAGGCCACCGGGGACCTCAGCGCCGCCTTTGCCGGCGCGCTCATCCAGGCCATCGGCGCGGGAGGTCTTCGCCCGTGAACGCCCTCATCGACGCGGCCTTCGACCGCTCCCGCACCGTCCTTCTCCTTCTCGTCCTCATCATCATCGCCGGCATCGTCGGCTATTCGTCGATCCCGAAGGAGTCCCAGCCGGACATCCCGATCCCGGTCATGTTCGTCTCGACGGTGCTCGAAGGCATTTCGCCGGAGGACGCCGAACGCCTGATCGTGCGTCCGCTGGAGACCGAACTCTCCTCCCTGTCCGGCCTCGACGAGATGCAGGGCACGGCCTATGAGGGCTTCGCCTCGGTCCAGCTCACCTTCGAAGCCGGCTTCGACGCGGAGGAAGCCCTGACGGACGTGAAGGACGCGGTCGACCGGGCCAAGCCGAACCTGCCGCAGGAAGCAGAGGAGTCGACCGTCAACGAGGTCAACACCTCGCTCTTCCCGATCGTCACCATCGTCCTGTCGGGACCGGTGCCCGAACGCACCCTCGTCAATCTGGCCGCCGAACTCCAGGACGATCTGGAAGCGGCGCCCGGCGTCCTCGAGGTCGATATCGGCGGCGACCGCGACGAGCTGATGGAAGTTCTCATCGATCCGACGGTGTTCGAGACCTACGACATCTCGTTCGACGCCCTTCTTTCGCAGTTGAGCCGCAACAACCGGCTGATCGCCGCCGGCGCCATCGACACCGGCGCGGGCCGCATCGTCCTCAAGGTCCCCGGCCTCGTCGAGGACGTGCGGGACGTTCTCGACATGCCGATCAAGGTGGACGGCACCACCGTCCTCACCTTCAAGGATGTCGCGATCGCACGGCGCACCTTCCAGGATCCGGACGGGTTCGCCCGCATCGACGGCCAGCCCTCGCTGGCGCTGGAAGTCAAGAAGCGCTCGGGCGCGAACATCATCGAGACCGTGGAAGCGGCGAGAGCGGTCGTCGCGCGCCATCAGGAGACTTGGCCGGACACGCTGAGCGTCCAGTTCCTGCAGGACGAATCCGAACAGGTCGTCTCGATGCTGACGGACCTGGAAAACAACGTGATCTCCGCGATCGTCCTCGTCATGATCGTGATCGTCGCGGCGCTCGGCCTGCGCACCTCGATCCTGGTCGGCCTGTCGATCCCGGGCTCGTTCCTCGCCGGCATCGCCATCCTGTGGCTGGCCGGCTTCACGATGAACATCATCGTCCTGTTCTCCCTGATCCTCGTCGTCGGCATGCTCGTCGACGGGGCGATCGTGACGACGGAACTCGCCGACCGAAGACTTCTCGACGGCGCAAGCCCGCGCGAGGCCTATCGTCATGCCGCAAAGCGCATGGCCTGGCCGATCATCGCCTCGACCATCACGACGCTCGCCGTGTTCCTGCCGCTGCTCTTCTGGCCGGGCATCGTCGGGGAATTCATGAAATTCCTGCCGATGACCGTCATCATCACGCTGACGGCCTCGCTCTTCATGGCGCTGATCTTCATTCCCGTCCTCGGCGGCGTCATCGGCAAGGCGCAGCCTCTGCCGAGAAAGCAGCGCGAGGCGCTGGAGGCCGCGGAGAACGGCGCGTTGGGCTCGATCGGCGGCGCGACGGGCCTTTACCTGCGCGTGCTCAACGCGGCCCTCAAGGGCCCGCTCGCCACGCTCGTCATCGCGCTCACCATCCTCATCGGCGGCTTCTACGGCTATGCCCAGTACGGGCGCGGCGTCGAGTTCTTCCCGGCGATCGAGCCGGAATTCGCCCAGGTGCAGGTGCGCGCGCGCGACAATTTCTCGATCTTCGAGAAGGATGCCCTCGTACGCCAGGTGGAGGAGCGCCTTCTCGACCTCGACGATGTGGAAAGCGTCTACGCCCGGACCGTTTCCGAAAGTTCGCGCAACCAGCTCGGCGCCGACGTGATCGGCACCGTGCAGCTCGAACTCGAGGAATGGAACATGCGGCGCAAGGCGACGGAGATCTTCGAGGACGTGCGCGCCCTGACCGCCGATATTCCAGGCATCACGATCCAGGTGCAGCAGGAGCAGAACGGGCCGTCGTCGGGCAAGCCGATCAATGTGCGGCTGAACGGCACCGACCTGCAGTCCCTCACGAGCGCCATCGCGACGGTCCGCGACCTGATGGACGAGATCGGCGGCTACACCAATGTCAGCGATTCGCGTCCGCTTCCCGGCGTCGAGTGGCAATTGTCGGTCGATCGCGAGGAGGCCGCCCGCTACGGCGCGGACGTCTCACTTCTCGGCCAGGCGGTACAGCTGCTGACGCGCGGCATCGAGGTTTCCAACTACCGGCCGGAAGATGCCAGCGGCGACGGCGAGGTGCCGATCCGCGTCCGCTTCCCGGCCAGCGACCGCACGCTCGAAAAGCTCGAGGATCTCAGAATTCCCACGAGCCAGGGTCTGGTGCCGATCCGCAACTTCGTCTCGTTCCAGCCCTCGCCGAAAGTCGGCACCATCACCCGGCTCGACCAGCAGCGGGTGATGTCGATCGAGGCGGATGCCGCCGAGGGCCTGCTCGTCGACGATCAGGTGCGCAAGCTGACAGAGGCGCTCCAGTCGGCGGACCTGCCGCCGGGGGTCGAATTCACGTTCGGCGGCGAAGCGGAGGACCAGGCGGAAGCGGCAAGCTTCCTCGCCGGCGCGTTCGCGGTCGCCCTGTCGCTGATGTTCATCGTGCTCGTCACCCAGTTCAACTCGCTCTACCAGGCCTTCCTGGTGATGAGCGCCATCGTCTTCTCGACAGCCGGCGTCTTCTACGGGCTGCTGATCACGGGCCGCCCCTTCGGCGTCGTCATGGGCGGCATCGGCGTGATCGCCCTCGCCGGCATCGTGGTGAACAACAATATTGTGCTCATCGACACCTACAACGATTTGCGCAAGCAGGGCCAGCCGCCGCTCGAAGCCCTGTTGCGCACCGGCGCCCAGCGCCTGCGGCCGGTGTTCCTCACCTCGGTCACCACCGTCCTCGGCCTCGTGCCGATGGTGGTCGGCGCCAATGTCGATTTTCTCAACCGGACGATCGAGTTCGGCGCTCCCTCGACCCAGTGGTGGACGGAGCTTTCCGCCTCGATCGCCGGCGGCCTGACCTTCGCGACGATCCTGACGCTCGTCCTGACGCCGGCCTTGCTGATGCTCGGCGAAAGCGTCGTCGCATGGCGCAAGCGCCGCAAGGGCCAGCATGCCCCGAGCCCGCGTCTCGGCGATCCGCTGGGACGGTACAGGCCGAAGGACGCGGCGGGCGTTCCGGCCGAATGAGGACGGTCGGCGGGCGCCGGCCTCAGGCGGGCGCGCAGTCGCCCTTCAGCGCCTCCAGCGCCTCGCGGTAGGTTGGATAACGGAACGTGTAGCCCGCGTGCTTGATCCTGGCGTTCGAGACCCGCTTGTTCTCGCCGTAGAAGCTTCGCGCCATGGGCGAGAGGTCGGCCTCCTCGAAACGGGTCTCGGGGGGCGGCTCGACGCCGGCAAGGTCGGCCGCATGGGCGACGACGTCCTGCGGCGGGGCCGGCTCGTCGTCGGTCACGTTGAAGATGCCGCCGATCCTGCCATCCGCCAGCAGGGAGAGGCTTCCGGCGATATCCTCCACATGGATGCGGTTGAACACCTGGCCGGGCTTGATGAGGCGCTTCGCCGTGCCCTTGCGAAGGCTCACGAACGCGTTCTGGCCGGGACCGTAGATGCCCGACAGGCGAAGGATCGCGAGCGGCACGCCGCGCCGTTCGGCCACGGCCTTCCAGCCGTCTTCCGCGGCGACCCGCGCCTTGGACCGCTCCGACGATGGCTTGACCGGCGTGTCCTCGTCCACCCAGAGACCGTCATGGTCGCCATAGACGCCGACCGTGGAGAGATAGCCGATCCATTGCAGGTCGCGGCATCGGGTCAGGATCGTCTCGGCAAACAGTTTCAGGACCGGGTCGCCTTCGGGCGCGTTCGCCCCGCCGACGCGCGCTTGCGGCGGCGCGCGATGGCCCGGCGGCACGGAGACGAGAATGTGCGTCGCCTCGCCAAGCGTCTCGGCGACGTCCGGCGCGTAATTCTCGCCGTCGAAGACGAGAGCCTTGACGCCGCTTTCGGCGAGCCGCTCGGCCTTCTCGATGCTGCGCACGGTCACCGCGAGCACGCTCGCCGACGCGACGCTGCCGACATAATGCGAGGCGGAATAGCCGTGGCCGAAGACGAAGAGCTTCATGAATTCCTGTCCTTGTTGTCCTGTGCCGGTTCGATCCGGTCCGCCGCGCCCGCCTGACCCATGGCCGCCCGCCACTCGCCGAGCACGGTCCCGTCGGTCTCCCTATCTCGCGCGCGGCTCCATGCGCTCAAGGCCTCGCCTGCGCCCAACAGTTGCGAGAGCGCCCAGACCGCCATCGCCCGCACGATCGCGGCCTCGTCTTCGAGCCGCGCCGCAATGGCGGCGATAAAGGCGCGATCACCGGAATTGCCGGCGGCGATCAGGCAGTTGGAGACGAACTTGTCGCGGCCGATCCGCTTGATCGGCGAGCCGGAGAAGAGCGTGCGGAAGGCCGCCTCGTCGAGCGCGAGCAAATCTTCAAGGCGCGGTGCCTTGAGGTCCTCGCGCGCGATCAGTTTCGTCTCGCGCGCGCTCTTGGCGAACTTGTTCCACGGGCAGACGGCGAGGCAGTCGTCGCAGCCATAGATGCGATTGCCCATCTTCGGGCGCAGCGCGCGCGGTATCGGCGCCTTCGTTTCGATGGTGAGATAGGAGATGCAGCGCCGCGCATCGAGCTGGTAGGGCGCGGGAAAGGCGTCGGTCGGGCAGATGTCGAGGCAGGCGGTGCAGGAGCCGCAGCGGTCGCGCCCGGGCTCGTCCTCGGGCAGGGCGAGCGTGGTGAAGATCGAACCCAGGAACAGCCAGGAGCCGAAGTCGCGGGACAGGAGATTGGTGTGCTTGCCCTGCCAGCCGAGCCCCGCCATGACCCCGAGCGGCTTTTCCATGACCGGCGCGGTGTCGACGAAGACCTTGGCGTCGTGCTCGCCCGCCCCCGATCTTCGGGCCTGCGCGATCAGGCGGCTCGCCAATTCCTTCAGCCTGCCCTTGATCACCTCGTGATAGTCGCGGTGGCGGGCATAGACCGAGATCGCGCCGCGATCAGGACGATCGAGAATGGACAGCGGATTCTCGTCCGGGCCGTAATTTATGCCGAGAACGACGATGGAGACGACATCCGGCCACAGCGCCCTGGCCGAGCGTCGCCGCCCGACGGTCTCGGGGATCCAGTCCATGGTGCCGTGGCGGCCCGCCTCGACGAACGCGCCGAGGCGGCTGCCGGCCACGCCGTCGCTCTCTGCAGGCGCGATGCCGACAGTCGAAAAGCCGAGCCGCGTTGCGTCGGACAGAAGAAAACTGCGCAAACGCTTGGCGTCTTGGCCGTATTTCAAAGAAGGATCGTTCATCGTATTGTCATGAACCGTTCGATTTCTGTCTCTTTCATGGTTGATCGTCACGCTTTATGATCACCGATCGATCACGATGTGGTCAAACCCCGGCCCGATCGGGCAATTGAACGATCCGTTTCGTCGGCGCACCTTGAGTGAACGGGCGAAACAGGAAACAAACGCCGGCAACAGACATCGCAGGTTTCAATCAACACGGAGTTCCCTTCATGCGCCATCTCCTTCTTTCCGCCACCACGGCCGTCCTCATCGCCACGGGCGCCGCAAGCGCCCAGTCGATCGACGTTCCGGCCGGAACCTACGTCACGGATCCGAACCACACCAATGTCCTTTGGAAAGTCGATCATTTCGGCCTCTCCACCTATATCGGCCGCTTCGACACGATGAGCGCCACCCTCGAACTCGATCCCGAGAACGTCGCCGAGTCCACCCTGACGGCGACCGTCGATCCGACCTCGGTCTCGACGAACTTCGAGGGCGACAAGAGTTTCGACGAGGAGATCTCCGGCGAGCAGTTCCTCAACGCGCCGGAATTTCCGGAAGCCAAGTTCGTCTCCAAGTCGATCGAGATCACCGGCGACAACACCGGCAAGGTGACCGGCGACCTGACGCTGCACGGCCAGACCCATGAAGAGGTGATGGACGTGACCTTCAACACCGCGCTCAACCCGCATCCGATGACGCAGAACCCGGCCGTCGGCTTCGGCGGCATGATGACCATCGACCGCACGAAATACGGCATCGACTATCTTGCCGGCCCGGTCTCGAAAGACGTCACCCTCGAGATCCAGGCCGAGTTCGTTCCCCAGTCCTGAGACGCCAGCGCCTGACGGCCCCGCCGTCCCCGCGACGGGATCCGGGGATCGGCCGGAACGCGGCCGCACTTGATGGAAAGCGGCGGGTCGACCTTCGGGTCGGGCCGCCGCTCACGGGTTTCGAGGCGTCCGGCGATCCGTCGGCCCTGCCGGGCGCTTCTCTTCGTCGTTGGAACGCGCCAAAACCGCCAAGACAGGGCTTTGTCCGTCTTCGCGGCTCCGGCGTCGCGGGGGCCGGCAGGAGACGCACAGTCGATGGGTGTGACAAGCGAGCGGCACGCATGGCGCAGCGCCTATACCCGCTACACGAACGGGGCGATCCTCCTCCACTGGACGATCGCGTTCCTGATCCTTCTCAACATCGCCGGCGGTCTTCTCATGACCTCGGACCTCCTGCCCAAATCCGTCCAGTTCCCGACCTATCAGTGGCACAAGACGATCGGGCTGCTCGTCCTTGCCCTCACGGTGGCCCGCATCCTGTGGCGCGTCATGAACCCGCCGCCCGCCCATGCCCCGACCATGCCGCGTGCCGAACGGCTCGCCTCGCATGCCGTCCATCTCCTGTTCTACGGGCTGATGCTCGCCGTGCCGCTGATCGGCTGGCTCGTCGTGTCGGCCTCGTCGGCGGTGGTGCCGACCCATCTCTTCATGCTCGACGCCCTGCCCTGGCCCAACCTGCCGATCCGCGGTGTGGTCGCGGAAGCAACGCGCGAGACGCTCGAAGGGATCTTCGAATTCAGTCATAAATGGCTGGCGCTGTCCTTCCTCGCCCTTCTGGCCCTGCATGTCGCAGGCGCGCTGAAGCACCGGATCGTCGATCAGTTGCCATCCTTCTCGCGGATGGGTCTCGGCGACGATCTCGTGCCGCAGCAAAGCCGGGCCGGTGCGAGGCTGACGGCCTTTGTCGGCCTTGCGGCGGTGCTCGGCCTCGGCCTCCTGATTGGTCGCGCCGAAACCGTGCGGAGCGGCCCGGCGTCCGGCGTCGAAGGTTCGAGCCTGCAGGACGGCGCGATAAGCCCGGCTGCCCAGCCGTCGGCAGACCAATCCGCGGCAGTCACCACGCAAGCGGAAGCGATCGACGCGGCGGACGGCGGCTGGCTCGTCGACAGGGCGCAAAGCAGCCTCGGTTTCGAAGCCGGCTTCTCGGGAACGCCGGTCAAGGGCGACATCGGCGACTACACCGCCGACATCACCTTTTCGCCAGACGCGCTGGAGACGGCGAACGCCGAGATCGTCATGCGAACCGCCTCGATCACGGTGGACAACAGTTTCGTCTCGCCGCAACTCCAGGGCACCGACGGGTTCGCCTCGGACACCCATCCCGAAGCCCGGCTCGTCCTTTCGGAATTCCGGAAGGACGCCTCCGGTGACGACGCCTACACGGCGAGCGGCACGCTGACGCTCAAGGGCGAAACCCGTCCGATCGTGGTTCCCTTCACCTTCGAACCGCTCGACGCGGAACGCGCCAGCGTGACGGGCTCGGCGGTGATCGACCGCACGGCTTTCGGCATCGGCGTCAGCAACGATCCGACGGGAAGCGAGCTTTCGAAGGAAGTGACGGTGAACTTTACGCTCGCGGCGAGCCGGGCGAAGCCTTAAGCTTGCGATCCGTGGACCCTTCCAAAGCCCGAAAGACAAAAGATGGACGAGACACCCCGCCTCGAAGACTTCACCCATGTCACCGAGGACAAGTTGCGCTTTGCCGACATGGACCGGCAGGGCCACATCAACAATGTCGCCTTCATGGTGTTTCTCGAGCAGGCGCGCTGCGAGGTGATCTACGATCCGTCCGACCCGATCGCACCAGAAGGCTGCGCCTTCGTGGTCGCGCACATCAGGATCGACTTCATCGACGAGATGCTCTGGCCTGGCACCGTGCACACCGCGACCCGCATCCAGTCCATCGGCCGATCCTCGATCAAGATCGAGCAGGCGCTCTTCCAGAACGGGAAGCCATGCGCCAGGGCCTTTTCGGTCGTCGTTCTCGTCGATGACGCGACGCGGCGCTCGACGCCGCTCCCGCAACAGGCGCTGGACCGTCTGAAAGCCCTCTGAAACGGGTCCGCAAGGGTTCCGGGCCGGGCCTCGAGCCGCTATGCTCGGGCGAGAATCAGAGCAATCGGATATCATGGCCAAGCCCACACAGCCTTCCTCGCGCCCGCGCATGCCGGAACCGGCACAACCTCGCCGCAAGCTGGCTCCCGGCAACGAACCCGCCCAACCCGCCAAGGCCGCGCAGAAGCCGGCCGAAGCGCGCAAGAGCCACGGCCTGCCCGTCATGCCGGCGGCGCTCGACCTGACGCTGGCCGCCTCCAATCGCGGCGTCGCCAGCATGGACGAGGCGCGCGCCTGGCTCCTGGCCCGGGGCATCGACGATGTGGAATGCATCACGCCGGATCTGGCCGGCGTTGCCCGCGGCAAGATGATGCCGGCCAAGAAGTTCGTCGGCAACACGTCGCTGGCGCTTCCGTCCGCCCTGTTCATGCACACGATTTCTGGGGAATATCCCGAAGAGAGCGGCGATTTCCGCTATTCGCCGAACGATGGCGACCTGAAGCTCGTGCCCGATCTCTCGACGCTCTGCGCCGTCCCGTGGGAAAGCGATCCGACGGCCCAGGTGATCTGCGATCTCGTCGACCAGTCGGGCAACGCCGTCGGCTATACGCCGCGCAACGTCCTGAAGCATGTCATGGCGCTCTACGAAGCGCGCGGCTGGAAACCGGTGATCGCGCCGGAAATCGAATTCTACCTCGTCTCGAAGAATGCCGATCCGGACTATCCGCTGACCCCCCCGATCGGGCGTTCGGGACGCCAGATCCAGTCCGGCCAGTCCTATTCGATCGGCGGGGTCAACGAGTTCGACGAGCTGATCGACGACATCTACGACTATTCGGACGCGCAGGGCCTTGAGATCGATACGCTGATCCACGAGGAAGGCGCGGCCCAGCTCGAGATCAATCTTCGCCACGGCGATCCGGTGGAACTGGCCGATCAGGTGTTCCTGTTCAAGCGCACCATCCGCGAAGCTGCGATGGGTCACGACATCTATGCGACCTTCATGGCCAAGCCCATCCAGGGCCAGCCGGGCTCGGCCATGCACATCCACCAGTCGATCGTCGACAAGCACACCGGCAAGAACATCTTCTCGAACGCCGATGGCGGACCGTCCGATCTCTTCCATCATTTCATCGGCGGCATGCAGAAATACGTCCCGGCCGCCCTCATCATGATGGCGCCCTACGTCAATTCCTATCGCCGCCTCACCTACGGCATGGCCGCGCCCACCAATTGCGAATGGGGTTTCGACAATCGCACGACGGCGTTCCGCGTGCCGACGTCCGATCCGGAAGGGCGCCGCGTCGAGAACCGCCTGCCCTCCTCGGACACCAACCCCTACCTGTCGATCGCGGCCTCCCTCGCCTGCGGCTATCTGGGCATGGTCGAGGCGCTTCAGCCGACCGAGCCCACCGAGCGCACGGCCAACGAGGACGGCGAGATCGCCCTGCCGCGCGGCCTTCTGGAGGCCGTGGCCGTGTTCGAGGCCGAAAAGGCCTTCCACGAGGTGCTCGGCCGGGATTTCGTCGTCACCTATGCCGGCATCAAGCGCGGCGAACACGAGACGTTCATGCAGGTGATCAGCCCGTGGGAGCGCGAGTTCCTGCTGCTTCAGGTCTGACACCGTGGACGCAACACCCCTGACCGCCACCTCGACCTCCCCCATCGCGCCGGGCCGGTCCTATTACGAGGACACGGTGGAACGCCCTGCCTATCCGGCGCTCGGGGAAAGCTTGGATGTCGACGTCCTGATCGTCGGCGGCGGGTTCACCGGACTTTCGGCCGCGCTCCATCTCGCAAGGACCGGCGCGTCGGTCGCGGTGCTCGAGGCCTACCGCTTCGGGGACGGCGCGTCGGGCCGCAATGGCGGCCAGATCGGCACCGGCCAGCGCCTGTGGCCGGACGAACTGGAGCCCGAGATCGGCTTCGACAATTCGCTTGCTCTGTTCAAGCTGGCCGAGGAGGCCAAGGCGAGCCTGTTCGAATTCATCGAAACCAACCGCCTCGACGTCGATCTTCGGCGCGGGCAGCTCGCGGTGGCCCACAAGACCCGCTATCTGAAGGATTTCGAGGCGCAGGTCGAGGCGCTCACGACCCGCTACGCCTATCCGCATGCAAGCTTCATGGACCGCGCCGAGACCGAGCGAAGCCTCGGCACGTCGCGCTTCTTCGGCGGCATGCGCGACACCGGCACGGGTCATCTCAACCCCCTGAAGCTCGTCCTGGGCACCGCGTCCGTCGCCGCCGCGTCCGGGGCGCGGCTGTTCGAGATGAGCCCGGTGACGACGCTTCACCATCGGGGCGACGGGCGTCACGTCGCCAGAACCGAACGGGGCGAGATCCGCGCCGCCAACGTGCTTCTGGCCACCAATGCCTATGGTCATGACCTGTCGCCGGCGCTCGACGCCCATGTCATGCCGGTCGGCTCCTTCATCGGCGCGACGGAGCCGCTCGACGACGACACGATCCTGCCCGGCGGCGAAGCCTGCCACGATTCCCGCTTCGTCGTGCGCTATTTCCGCAAGAGCCGGGACGGCAGGCTGCTGTTCGGCGGACGCGAGGCCTATACGTCGGCGACCGGCGATATCGGCAAGCACATCGTCAAGCAGATCGTCGAGGTCTATCCGCAGTTGAAGGGCGTCGCCCTCACCCATGCCTGGGGCGGCCATGTCGCCATCACCATGAAGCGAATGCCGTTCGTCACGAGCAGCGAAGACGGCGTGACGGCGATCGGCGGGTTTTCGGGCCATGGCGTGATGCTGGCGAATTTCGCCGGCCGGCTCTACGCCGAGCGCCTTTGCGGCAACCGCGACCGGCTGAAGCTCTTCGAGGATCTCGACATCCCGCCCTTTCCCGGCGGCACGCGCCTGCGCGGACCGCTCACCATGCTCGCCATGACCTGGTTCGCCTTCCGCGATCGGTTCTGATCCCGGTGCCCGGCCGGCTCACGGTTGCAGAGCGCGCGCCGGGGCCATGGCGCAACCCATGCGCCCCATTCGCCGAACGTCGTCCCGGGCGGTCAACACCCATGGCCGGATTTCGAGCCGGCGAACGGCCGTGCCTGCCTTTTTGCTCTCCCCGCCGGGGACGATGCCCGATAGTGCTTGCAGACCCAGCCTTTATCCGGTTGATAGCTCACCCTATTTACAAGGCTCGACGGCATCGCGGGATCATTCGCATTTTGGCATTCGATGAAGCAGGCATGGAGAACGCGGGACGGGAGCGAGCCGGCCTGAAGCGGGCGAACGGGCGGCTCGAGGCGCTCGCGGGCCGGTCTCCCGAACCGGATGCCGACGGCGACGCCGTTCCCTTCGCGCTCCCCGTGCGGATGCGCGACGTGCTGCGCGCGGCGACGGACCGCGATCACCGCGAGCTCGATGCCCTCGTCGGCGAGGTCTGGGAGAGCCGCGCCGCCTACGTCGCCTATCTCGCCATGAACCATCTCGCCCACCGGGTCCTCGAGCCCGTCCTCGAGACCGCGCTCGACCGGTTCGAAGCGCTGAGGCCGTACCATTGCGTGCGCGGCGCTCTCCTTGCAGATCTCGAAGCGCTGGGAGAAAGGTCCGGACGGGGCGACGGCCCGGCCGCGCCCGTGGCCTGCGACCTGCCGGCCGCGATCGGCCTCATCTACGTTCTCGAGGGCTCGCGTCTGGGGGCTCGGATGCTGCACGGGCGCGTGGCTTCCGCACCCTGGCGCAGCGTAAGCTCCGATTTGCCCATGACTTTTTTCGAAGCGTCGAGATCGACAGAAAACTTCAATGGGCGTATGGCCCATCTCGAACAACTGATTTCCGGACGGACCGCGCTCGACGCATCGGTTGCGAGTGCCCGGGCTGCATTCGCTCTTTTTCGCGATGCCGCCGAGCGAGCCAGACAGTTTCAGCCGGCTCGTGTCGACAGGAAAGATGCCCGATGACATCATCTGAAGATCCGAAGACCTTCTCGGTCGATCTCACCAATTGCGACCGCGAGCCGATCCATCTCCTCGGCACGATCCAGGATTTCGGATTCATCGTCGCGATCTCGTTCGACTGGTTGATCCAGCGCGTCTCGAGCAATGTGGAACGGTTCACCGGCAAGAGCCCCGACGATCTTCTCGGCAATCCCCTCGGCGTGCTGCTTAACGACGCGATCATCCGCATGCTGCGCTCGCGCCTGCATATGCTCTCGTCGGCCGACGCCTCCGAGCGCATCTTCGGCGTCCATCTCCTGTCCGCCGACAAGACGTTCGACGTGTCGCTGCACGTGTCGGGCCAGTCGATCATCTTGGAGGCCGAGCCTTCCGGCGAAAGCCAGTCCGTCAGTCCCGGCGCTCTCGTTCGCTCGATGTCCGGACGCCTGCAGCGCACGCAGTCCGCGCAGGAACTCTTCGACGAGAGCGTGCGCCAGCTGCGCGGCGTCACCGGTTTCGACCGGGTGATGCTCTATCGCTTCAATGAGGACGGCGCCGGCACGGTCGTGTCGGAGGCTTTGCGCAATGGGCTCGAAGCGTTCAAGGGGCTGAACTATCCGGCGACCGATATTCCGGTTCAGGCGCGCGCGCTCTACATCCGCAACCGGGTCCGCACGATCGCCGATGTCGATGCGACGCCGGTCTCGATCGACCCCTTGCACGATCCGAACAGCATGCCGCTCGATCTGTCCATGTCGGTCCTGCGCTCGGTGTCCCCGATCCATATCGAATATCTGAAGAACATGGGCGTTTCCGCCTCCTACTCGATCTCCGTCGTCATCGACGGACGTCTGTGGGGCCTGTTCGCGCTGCACCACTATGCCCCGCGCCGGCTGTCGATGGAGATGCGGGACGCGACCGAACTCTTCGGGCTGATGATCTCGCTGATGATCGAGGGCCGGCTTGCCAGCGAACAGCGCAAGGCGGAGGAGAACGCGCGCGAACTGCACGACCGGTTCGTCGGGAAGATCATGAGCCTGACGCCGTCGGTGGCCGATCTGTCGGATTTCGCGAACGATCTTCGCGACATCATTCCAGCCGACGGTTTCGCCGTCTGGGCCAACGGCTCGGTGAAGGGCTATGGCAAGACGCCACCGGTCGAGGACATGCCGGCGCTCGCCCGCTTTCTCAATCGCGCGGCCGCCAACCGCGTCTATTCCAGCGACGAACTGGGCGCGGTCTACCCGCCCGCACGCGCCTATGAGGGCCATGTGGCGGGCATTCTCTCGATCCCGATCTCCCGCTCGCCCCGCGACTATCTGATGTTCTTCCGCGAGGAGATCGTCCACACGGTGACCTGGGCAGGCAATCCGCAGGACAAGCAGGCCGGCAACGGAGCGGACGGCCTGAGGCTGAGCCCGCGCAAGAGCTTCGAGGCCTGGAAGGAGACCGTGCGCGGACGCTCGCGCTCCTGGACGGCCGCCGAGAAGAAGGCGTCGGAAGCGCTTCGCGTTTCCATCCTGGAAGTGCTCGTCCGCTTCACCGAAGAAACCTCCCGCCAGCAGGTGATCGCCCAGCAGCAGCAGGAGCTCCTGATCGCCGAGCTCAATCACCGCGTCCGCAACATCCTGGCGCTGATCCGCGCCCTCGTCACCCAGAGCAAGGCGACGGCGACCTCCGTCGACGATTTCTCGCGCATCGTCTCGGGCCGCATCCAGGCGCTCGCCCGGGCGCACAACCAGATCACCGACGAGAAATACGCGCCGCAGAGCCTTTCGGAGATCATCCAGACCGAGGTCGAGGCCTATATCGGCGGCAAGGTCGAACGCGTGGAACTGACCGGTGTCAACGTGCTGGTGTCGCCGCAGGCATTCTCGATCCTCGCGCTGGTCTTCCACGAAATGGTGACCAACTCCGCCAAATATGGCAGCCTTTCGGATTCGACGGGACGTGTTCTCGTGGGCTGGACGATCGACAATCAAGGCTTCTGCGTCATCCGGTGGCGCGAAGAGGGCGGGCCCGCCGTCCAGCGTCCGAGCCGCCGCGGCTTCGGCTCGACGATCATCGAGCGATCGATCCCGCATGATCTTGGCGGCGAAGCGGAGGTCAACTACAAGCTTGCCGGTCTGGAAGCCCGGTTCGCGATTCCGCCCCGCGCCTTCGAGATCGGGCCGGAGCACAGAAACGGCATAGGCACGCAGGGTGACCAGACCCAAGCCGCCGCAAGAACCGGGGGACAGATGCCCGGCACAAGAGAATGGACCCTCATGACCTCCGACAACGGCCTTCTTCTGGACGGAATGAACGTGCTTCTCGTCGAAGACAACATCATCATCTCCATGGATGCCGAACAGCTTCTCGAAAGCCACGGGGCCAAGACGGTGGCGATCGCGGCGAGCGTCTCGGAAGCAAGGCGCATCCTCAACGACGATGCGATCCATGTCGCCATGCTCGACGTCAATCTGGGCGCCGAGACGAGCTTCCCGCTCGTCCAGATCCTCGTTGACAGGGGCATCCCCTTCGTCTTCGTGACGGGCTATGGCGAGAAGATCGAATTTCCCGAGGCGGCCGGCCCGAATGTCGAGGCCGTGAAGAAGCCCTTCTCCGAAGAAGAGCTCATCAAGGCCCTGACGCGCGCGATCGAGCGGAAGCGGAACGCCTGACACGGCGACGACTGGACGCCGCCGGCCGGCAAGACCGTCAGGCGGCGGACGGGCGGCGGGAAAATCCGAACAGGGCTTCGGGATTGTCGACGAGGATCGTCCTCCGGTCGGCTTCGCTCTCGATCCAGCCAAGTACGGTGTCGAGCAGCGCCGCATCGTCGGGATAGTCTTGCGTGGCCTTGGCCAGATTGTGCGGCCAGTTGGTGCCCCACACGATGCGCTCCGGCGCGAAAGCGACGAGATCGCGCGAGACCGCCGCGATGTCGGTATAGTCCGGCCCGCCGGTGCGCGAACTCTCGTAGCAGCCGGCGAACTTGAACCAGCAGTTGCCCCGGTCGATCAGGCTCTTGACGGCCGCGATCTCCAGGCTGTCCGGCGCGATGCCGGCGAAGAACTTGCCGTGATGATCGATGATGAACGGGCTCTTGAGCTGCGAGAGCGCCGTCATGTGATCGAGTATATGGTTTCCGTTCAATTGCACCGCGACGACCCAGCCCATCGCGTGGGCTCGCGCGTCGACCGCTTCGAGCCCGTCCATCCCCACCGCACCGCCGGGCAGGTCCATGATCCGCACGCCGGTGATCCCGCCGTCGTCGAGGCGCTGCAGCGCGGCGTTCGAGGTCGCGCCGTCGATCACCGCGACGCCGCGCGCGCAATCGCCCATCGCGGCGAGGCAGGCGAGAAGGTTCTCATTGTCCCGCTGGTGCGCATTGCCCTGCGTGATCACCACGCGCTCGATGCCGAGCCAGTCCATGACCTTGCGGTAATCGTCCGGGCCCGGCAGGCCCTCGGGCAAAGGGGGCCCGGGCTCGATCGCGGGATAGCCGGGCAGGAACATGTGCGTCTGCGTATCGATCGCGCCTTTCGGCAGCACGATCGAGGGCTTGGGGCCGGTATAGGGTCTGTCGATCGTCATGGCATGTCCTTCAGACGGAATTCATCGAGTGCGTCCCGGTCGATCTCGATGCCGAGACCAGGCCGGTCCGGAATGTCGAGAACGCCGTTCCGGTGTTCGAACGGGGTCTTCGAGATCGCCTGCCGGAAAGGATTGTGCGTCCGGTCGAATTCCAGAATGGGAGCGATCGCGTCCCGGCGCGGCGGATCGGGCAGAAGACTGGCGCACAGTTGCAGCGAGGCGGCGATCTGCACAGCCGTTCCCCAGACATGGGGCACGAGCCTGACCCCGTTCAGCGCCGCCATGTCGGCGATCCGGCGCATCTCGGTAAAGCCGCCGACGCCGCACAGATCGGGCTGGACGATGTCGATGCAGCGGCTTTCCAGCGGCTCCTTGAAGCCGAAGCGGCCATGCCAGGTCTCGCCGCCGGCCACCGGGATCGGCTGGCCGGCCCTCACCGCCCGGTAGGCGCCGAGCTGTTCGGGGATGACGGGCTCCTCGAACCAGTCGATGTCGTAGTCGGCGGCAAGCCGGCCGAGCGTCACGGCCTCCAGAACGTCGTAGCCGTGATTGGCGTCGATCATCAGCCGCGCCTCGGGTCCGATCGCCTCGCGCACGGCCCGCACGACCTCGAGATCGCCAGCCACGCCGAAGCCGATCTTGATCTTGACGGCATGGAAGCCGGCGGCGACGTGGCGCGCGCATTCCTCCGCATTGTCGCGGACCCGGTCGACGCCGTCGCGGCGAAACGAACCCGTCGCATAGGCCTTGACGCTCTCGCGCATCCGCCCGCCGAGGAGCGTTGCGACCGAAACCCCGAAGCGCTTGCCCTTGATGTCCCACAAGGCGACGTCGATGCCGGAGAGCGCGGTGACGGCCAGCCCGCGCTGGCCCTGATCTCGGAAGAGATTGTAGAGCTCCTGCCACAGCTTCTCGGTTTCCAGCGGGTCGCGGCCGACGAGGCGTGCGCCGTAGGCCTTCACCACCGCCGCATTGGGCAGGGCCGGGCCGAGACATTCGCCCCAGCCAACCGTGCCGTCGTCGCAGACGATCTCGACGAGGCAATGCTGGCGGCGATCGAAGCGCATGGACGCGCTTTCGAAGGGGGTTTCGAGCCGGTGGTCGAGAACATGGGTGGCGACGGACGTGATCTTCATCGGTGGTCTGCACCTTTCATCGGGTGGAAGCGGATCATAGAAGTCACGACCCACATGTCAATAACTTGTATGATGACTTACGGCGAGGACAGCGCTCAGGACCGGCGCTGGAAGCGCCGATAGCGCTCCTGGCTGCCTTGCAGGTGCTGGCGCATCGCCGCGCGCGCCGCCGCCTCGTCACGCTCCGAGATCGCATCGGCGATCAGGCGATGCTCGGTCTGGATCTGGCGGAGATAGTCGGCCGGTGTGCGCTCGCTCGCATCGTCTTGAAGCGCGCCGCGCGGGATCACCTTGCGCCCGAGCATTTCGAGAAACTGCCGGAAGCGTGCATTGTTGGTGCCGTCCGTGATGGCGAGATGGAAGGCGAAATCGGCCTCGACAGTTGCCTCGCCGCGCTCGATCAGCACTTCGATCGCCTCGCAGGCTTCGTGAATGGCCTCATTCTGGGCCGGCGAGCGGCGCTGGCTGGCAAGCCCCGCCGCCTCGATCTCGATCGCGGCGCGAAGCTCCAGAACCTCTATGATCGAGCTGATACGAGAGGGATCGACCCCGTTGAGCGTCGGGTGGCCGGCGGCCTGCGTCGCGATGACGAAGACGCCCGCGCCCTGCCGGGATTCGACAAGCCCCTCGGAGCGCAGCTGCGCGATCGCCTCGCGCACGACCGTGCGGCTGACCGCGTATTCGCCGGTCAGCGCCGCTTCGCTCGGAAGCTTGCGACCGAGCGGAACCCGACCCGAAAGAATGGTGTGCCGCAGGTCGTCGCTGACCTTGGCCACCAGATTGCCGCGCCGCTGGACCGGCCGGGGCTGGCGGACCGAACGCGCCTTCGGGGGCAATGCCTCGCTCACAATATGTCTCCTCCTCGCCCCCTTAATCGGGACGCGCCCGGGGCGCCGACCATGGCCTTCGACACCCAGCTTACGGCTTGACAACTTGTATGACAAGAGTATCCTGCGAGCTCGATACAGGTCTGACGACCGATCTTTCTGGGAGGAAATTCACCATGGCGTTCAAGCTTCTCTTGCGCACGACCCTTCTGGCGGGCGCCGCCGCCATCACGCTCGGCACGGCGGCGAACGCCGCGGACTGGCGCGGCTGGAACATCCATCCCGAGGGCTATCCGAACACGGTGGCGCTCGAGAAGTTCGCCAAGGACGTGACCGACAGGACCGAGGGCCGGGTGACCGCGCAGGTCTACAACAATGCGGTTCTCGGCGATCAGCCCGACGCCATCGATCAGGTCCGCAACGGCGCGCTCGATTTCGCGAACTTCAATCTCGGCCCGATGGGCGAGTTCGTCCCCTCGATCAACGTCCTTTCGCTGCCCTTCCTCTTCACCGGCGTCGACCAGATGCATGCGGTGATGGATGGCGAGATCGGCCAGCGCTTCTCGGACGACATGTCGAACGAGGGCATCATCTCTCTCGCCTGGTTCGATTCGGGCGCCCGCTCCTTCTACGACACCAAGAAGCCGATCGAGACGCCCGCCGATCTCGACGGCCTGAAGATCCGCGTCATGAACAACCAGCTCTATGTCGACATGGTCGACGACATGGGCGGCAACGCCACGCCGATGGCGTACGGCGAGGTCTATCAGTCGCTGAAGACCGGCGTCCTCGACGGGGCGGAGAACAATTTCCCGTCCTTCGAAAGCTCCAACCATTACGAAGTGGCGAAGTTCTATTCCCTCTCCGAGCATCTGATCCTGCCCGAATGCGTCTGCATCTCGAAGACGAGCTGGGACAGCCTCACCCCGCAAGACCAAGAGATCGTTCGCCAGGCCGCCGTCGAAGCGGCGCTCGAGCAGCGCAAGCTCTGGGCCGAACAGGAAAAGGCGAGCCGCCGGAAGGTCGAGGAGGCCGGGGTGACGATCAACGAGATCGCCGACAAGACCCCGTTCCAGGAGAAGATGAAGCCGGTCTATGACGGCTTCCTCGAAGCCAATCCGGACCTCAAGCCGCTGGTCGAGGAAATCCAGGCCACCGAAGTCGCCGGCTAAGAGCCGGGCTTACCGCTCTTGAATCCGTCGTCCCCGGGCAACCGGCCCGAGGATCCGGGGCGGCGGGGTATCAAGCATGCGATTCGCGCGCGCAAGGGCTCCGATCTCGTCTCTCCGACGGACACGACATAGCGGCGTCACCGGCTCCTCGGGCGGAGGCCGGGGAGCCGGTGACGCCGCAAGCCGGGTTCCAATTTGGCGGCGCGTACCCGCGTGGGGGCGAGACAAGCCACCCCGGACGGACGCCGATCCAGACCGCCCGCAATCAGAAGACGCCCCAGATCACCCCTCCGGCACCCGGATCGACCGCCGATGTCCAATCTCGTCACCATGCCCGATGAACCGCCGGCCGATCCCCTGCCGCGCGGGCTCGCCCGCATCGTTGCCGCGCTCGACGCGCTCGCCTCGCTGCTGATGGCGATCTCGGGCGTGATGATGGTCACGCTGATCGCGATCTTCGGCTGGCTGGTCTTCGGGCGCTACGTCCTCAACAACACGCCGACCTGGGTCGAGCAGGCCGCGATCCTCCTGATCGTCTGGATCACCTTTCTCGGCTCGTCCGTCGGCGTCTGGCGATCGACCCATCTGTCGATCGACTTCGTGCGCGAGGCGCTGCCGGAAGGGCCGCGCGAGATCCTGCGGGTCGCCACCGACGTCGGTCTCGTCGTCTTCGGCGGCTACATGTGCTGGTACGGGGCAGTGCTGGCCCTGAACAATGCCCGGCGCGTCATGCCGATGCTCGGCATTTCGGAAGGCTGGCGCGGGGCGCCCCTCAGCCTTTGCGGTGCGCTCGTCGTCCTCTTCGCGCTGGCACGGCTCGCCATCCACGTCGTAACCCTCGCCCGCTCCCGAACCCGCACCCGAAAGTCCGCCTGATGGGCCTGATCCTTCTTTTCGGCACGTTCTTCGGCGCCATGGTGGTCGGCATTCCCGTCGCCTTCGCGCTCGGGCTCGCCACCGTGGTGGGCTTTCTCTACGAGGGAATCCCGCTCTTCGTCGCCTTCCAGCGCATCATGTCCGGCATCTCGGTCTTCTCGCTGCTGGCGATCCCCTTCTTCATCTTCGCCGGCGACCTGATGATGCAGGGCGGCATCGCCGCCCGGCTCGTGCGCCTTGCGGCCGCCGCCGTCGGCTCGGTGCGCGGCGGGCTCGGCCTCGTCAACGTGTCGGCCTCGATGCTGTTCGGCGGGATTTCCGGCTCGGCCGTCGCCGACACCTCGGCGCTCGGCTCGATCCTGATGCCCGTCATGAAGGAGAAGGGCTACGATGCGGACTATGCCGTCAACGTCACGGTCACATCCTCCATCGCCGGCGTCGTCATCCCGCCCTCGCACAACATGATCCTGTTTTCCGTCGCCGCAGGCGGCGTCTCGGTCAGCCAGCTCTTCATCGCAGGCGTCGTGCCGGGTGTCCTCATGTGCATCTGCCTCGGGATCGCGGCCTATGTCGTGGCGGTCAAGCGCGGCTATGGCGGCGAGCCGTTCCTCGGCTTCCGCACCCTCGCCCGAAGCTTCGTCGTCGCCATTCCCGGCCTCTTCACCGCGGTCATCATCGTCGGCGGCGTCCTGTCCGGCGTCATGACGGTGACGGAATCGGGGGCCTTCGGCGCGATCTACGCGATCATCGTCACGACTCTGGTGTACCGCGAACTGACATGGGAAGGCTTCAAGGCGGCGGTGCTCGGATCGGTCAAGACGACGAGCCTCGTGATGATTCTCGTCGCGACCGCGTCCGCCTTCGCCTATCTCCTCGCGCTCTACCGGGTGCCCGAGAGCCTCGCCGGATCGCTCACCGCCATCTCCGACAATCCCATCATCATTCTCCTGATGCTCAACCTGATCCTGCTCGCCCTCGGCATGATCATGGACATGGCCGCGCTGATCCTGATCTGCACGCCGATCTTCCTGCCGGTGGTGCGCGATCTCGGCATGGATCCGGTCCAGTTCGGCATCATCATGATGATGAATCTGGGGCTCGGGCTCTGCACGCCGCCGGTCGGCTCCTGCCTGTTCGTCGGCTGCGTCATCGGCGGGGTCAAGCTGGAGGATGCGGTGAAGACGATCTGGCCGTTCTACCTGGCGATTCTCGTCGCCTTGATGCTGACGACCTACATTCCGGCGATCTCGCTGACTCTTCCCGCTTACTTCGAATAGGTTCCCCCTCATGCTCGACAAGCTCCTCATCACCGGCGCGGCCGGAGGCCTCGGCACGCTCCTGCGCGGCCGGCTGTTCCACGTGGCGACATCGGTCCGGCTGTCGGACATGGTCGATATCGGCGCGGCGGGCGAGAACGAGGAGATCTTGCGATGCGATCTGTCGGACCGCGCGGCGGTGGCCGCCCTCGTCGAAGGCTGCGACGGCATCCTGCATCTGGGCGGCGTCTCGGTGGAGAAGAGCTTCGACGAGATCCTGCCGGCCAATCTCGTCGGCGTCTACAATCTCTACGAGGCCGCTCGCGCCAGCGGCCTGCCGCGCATTCTGTTCGCAAGCTCCAACCATACGATCGGCTATTATACGCAGGACACGCATCTCGACGCCGACGTGCCGCTGCGTCCCGATGGGCTCTACGGGGTCTCGAAATGCTTCGGCGAAGCCGTCGCCAGCCTCTATCACGACAAGTTCGGCCAGGAGACCGCGATCGTCCGGATCGGCTCGTGCTTTCCCGAACCGCGCGACCATCGCATGCTCTCCACATGGATGAGCCCGGACGATTTCGTCTCGCTGATCGATTGCGTGTTCCGGGCGCCGCGCCTCGGCTGCCCGGTCATCTGGGGCGTCTCCGACAATGACAGCCGCTGGTGGGACAATTCCGCCGCCGCCTTCATCGGCTGGCGGCCGAAGGACAATTCGGACGTCTTCCGGCAGAAGATCGACGCCGCCATGGCGCGCCCTGCAGCGGACGCGCCCGATGCCGTCTACCAGGGCGGCAAGTTCACCGCCGAGCCGATCCATCGCTCATGACCCGTCACGCCTCACCGGAGCCCGACGCGGGCTTCGTTCTGGAGCGCGATGCTGGCGGGGATCACGGCAGGGCTCTCCAGTCGGGCGAAATGGATCGGTCGAGGCGCGGCGACCTACGCGATGGGGGAACTGGAAGCTTCCGCCCGCTTGCGATCCCTGCCCGCGTCGCAAATTCGCGGCCGCTGCCGGACGAACAGGTCCCGCACCTCTTAAGGCGCTTCGATGGGGAACCGGGCCAATGACGCCGCTTTCGGCCAATCTCGGCTTTCTCTTTGCCGATCTCACGCTTCCGGAGGCGATCCGTGCGGCAAAAGCCTGCGGCTTCGATGCGGTGGAATGCCACTGGCCCTATCGGACGGATGCGAACGCGGTCAGCGACGCACTCGATGACACCGGCCTGACCATGCTCGGTCTCAACACCGTGAAAGGTCCGCGAAACGGCGACATGGGACTTGCGGCGCAGCCCGGGCGCGAGGCCGAAGCGCGCGCTGCGATCGACCAGGCGTTCGACTATGGCAGCGCCATCGGCGCGAAGGCGGTTCACGTGATGGCGGGCAAGCTCGGCGACCACGACACAGCCGCCGCCATGGCAAGCTTCACGGACAATCTCAGTCACGCCTGCGACCGGGCACGCGAAGCGCGGATGACCGTCCTGATCGAGCCGCTCAACCCCTACGACAACCCGGACTATTTCCTGATGGACCTCGACAGCGCCCGCGCCATCGTCGACCGTGTTGCACGGCCCGAACTGAAAATCATGTTCGACTGCTACCACCTGCAGATCACAGGCGGTGATCTGATCCGCCGCTTCCGCGGCGTCAAGGACCTTGTCGGGCATGTGCAGTTCGCCGGCGTTCCTGACCGCGGCGAACCTGACAGGGGCGAGATCGCCTATGACCGACTGCTCCCGGCGCTCGCCGATGCCGGCTGGGAGGGGCCTTTCGGCGCCGAATACAAGCCTTCGGGCGCGACCGTCGACACGCTTGGATGGATGAGCGCCTTCCGCTGAACGGCATCGGCCCGAAAACCGCAATCGATGTTCGAACAGCCTGACGCGTCATATCAGAAAGACAGGGAAAGCATCGTGCGGCCGGATCGGCGCACGATGCTTCAGGTACTTGGTCTCGACCTGATTGCGCCGCCGGCGCCATGCTTTTCCTCGCCAGATCTTACGGGCTCGGTCACGATGACGGCCCTTGACGTGCGCTCGGCCGGAAGCTCGCCGCTTCGGGCGCAGCGCCGACACGGCGAGGCCGGAAGTGGCGAACGCCGTCGATCCTGGCGGTGAAGGGTTTCGCGGCGATGCCGCTTCCTTTCCGAACGGCCGGCGCGCGGGGCGAACGGTTGAATCCGGTTTGTCGATCGACTCGGCGCGCCAAGCAATAAACCTACGGTCTCGGGCGATGCTGATGTGTCCCGGGAGGCTGTAGGGGCCGGCAGGAGACCTGCGGTTTGCGAGCAGAACGACGCGAACGCCGCCATTCCCCCACCCGCATGTCGAAGGCGTTGCACTCCCTTGCCGCGAACGGCCTTATTGGGCCCATTGCCGACGTTACAGAGCAGTGTCCACGAACAGGGAGGCCGCAAAACGCAACGCGAAACAGATCGCGGCAACCGCGGACGCAAGCGCTGCCTGCCGATTGAGCAGCGCGCTGCGGTTCATTGCGACGATCATTCTGTTGAGATCGGCCTGATCCAGCGTCTCGAAGCGCGACACGCGACGCGTCGTCCGGGCGCCGGCCCGATACCAGAGGCCCGCCGCCAGCAGCGAGCTCATGATCGCGGCGATATCGAGAACAATAAACAGCGGCTGCATTCTAGCCTGCCCCGGTGGTGGAGGGTTCGGTGATCATGGTGTCTTTCCGTTCGGTCGGTTGGAACTCGGTCATAAGCGCGAGCGTGATCTCGCCTTCGAGCCGTTCGGCTTCCTGCGAAGGGCAGAAGAGGGTGACCTCGATGCGGAGTTTACCCAGATCGGAGGTCCGAAACCGGATGATGGGGGCCGGATCGGGAAGATCGCTATGGGTTCGCCGTTCGATTGCGGCGTTGGCCCGCGCGGCGGGTTCTCGAAAGGGCTCGTAGTGCCGAGATACGGTTTCCGAGACCCGACCATGCGCATTCTCCAGGCGCGGCGGGGGATCGAGCGTCACCGCGAAACGGTGATAGGTGTAGTCGCGCAAGGCGGTCTGATTGTAGACGGAGGCGGTCAACAACAGGCTGTTCGGCACGATGATCGTACGGCCGGTGGGCATGTAGGCATGGGGTCCTGTTCCAAATTCCTGCAACGTCGTTGCCAAGAGGGTATGATCCGTAACCTCGCCCCGGGTCTGACCGATTTCGATCCAGTCGCCCACGGTGAAGGCGCGTGTCGTCACGCGAAGAACGGCTCCCGACAGACAAAGGATCAGCTCTTTGGTTGCCACCACGATGGCGACGGCCACCGCGGTCAGGGAGAGTGCGAACGTGCGAAGCTGCGGCGCCCATATGAAGATCAGGCCGACGAGAAGCAGAAGGAGAAAGACGTTGCGGGTGGTGGCCATCAGGCGTCGCTGATTGTGGGGCGCCACCTCCTGGCGCGCCCGTATCGACCGAATGGCGATCGTCCGCCCGATCCACAGCAGCAGCAGCAGAAGGAACGAAGCGACAAGGTCGAACTGCAGCAGGAGGGACGGATCGAAGGGCAATTGGGGCAGGCTTATCTCGTTGCGCATGGCCTGAAACTGTGTCGCTTCGCGTGCCCCGGCAAGCCGTCTCCCGCTTCCGGCCTTCGTCGGGACACGGGGGGTCATGCCCGGCGTCTCGGTGATCTTTGCAGCCTTGGCCGTCCCACGGGCCGTCAGGGCGCTTCGCCAGCTTCGGGCGGGGTCGACACGGTCATTCGCCTCCCGTTCCGACGATCCCGCCGCTCGCGCGACAGCCTTGGAATCTCTTTCGGATCCGCCGGGTAGAGCCATCTCCCGACGGGCTCGTCATGTGCGCCCGTCCGTCAAAACAATGCAATCGCGGCGGCAACGTCCGTTCGGCTGACATCCCCGGTTGAACGCGTCCAGACAGTCGCGCGAGACATCATTTCGAACGCATGGCTGGGTTCCACCGTCATCTCGCTCTTTCCACCCTCCGGTTCGCGGTCCGGCCGAACCGGCCGGGGTCGAGGGTTCCAGACGGTGAAGGGAGGCCGGATCGGCCTGCCGGCGGGCTGATCGGAGCCCGCGATACCGAACGCTGCATCCCCCATCACCGGTCCCGGCCGGGATCGATGATGGGGGCAGTTCCGGGATGAGCGCGGTGTTCAGTCGACCGGGAGCGCGTAGACCGCGACCTGGTCGCCCACCTGATCCTTGAGGATCGAGTTTCCGCCCGCGACGAAGGCGACATATTCGCGGCCCTCATGTTCGTAGACCGCCGGGTTGGAGACCGAGGGTGCCTCGACGATATCCGACCACAACTCCTCGCCCGACTGCAGCGAGAATGCCCGCACCTTGGCGTCCATGGTCGCACCGATGAAGACGAGGCCGCCCGCCGTCACCGCCGGGCCGCCAATGGTGGGCGAGCCGAGGGATTCGGGCATGTAGAAGCCGTATTTCTGCGAGGAACCGAGCGGCTTGCGCCAGGTGATGTCGCCGCTCGTCATATCGATGGCCACGAGCTCGCCGAACGGCGGTTTCCAGCACGGCATGCCGAGCCAGTTCATCGCCACCTTAAGGCTCATGCCGTACGGCGCGCCCTCCTGCGGAAAAAAACCGCTCTCATTGCCGGAGCCGCCGGCGATCCGGTCATAGGTCTGGCGATCGAAGAGCTGGATGTATTGCAGGATGTGCGAGGTGTTGACGATCGCCGTCTGGCTCTCGGGATCGAACGCGACGCCGCCCCACTGAACGCCGCCGGCGGAGTCGGGAAAGGCCGCGACGCCGTTGCCCTTCGTCGTCGGCGGCGAATACATCCCGTCATAGGCGAGGGAATCGATCAGCCGCGAACAGGCGCCGAGGCTCGCCATGTCCGCGAGCCACCAGGCCTCGGGCTTCTTCGCCTGGTCGAGCAGCGGCTCGGGCTTCGTCGGGAAGGGCTGGGTCGGGGCATAGACCTCGCCGGGCACGTTGCCGGCCGGCACCGGGCGCTCCTCGATCGGCCAGACGTCCCCCCCGGTCTCACGGTCGACCACGAACAGAAAGCCCATCTTCGTCGCCTGCACCAGTGCGGGAATGCTCTGCCCATCCACGGTGATGTCCATGAGGGTCGGCGCGGAATTGATGTCGTAATCCCAGATGTCGTGATGGACCCACTGCCGCGACCAGACGACCTTTCCGGTCTCGATATCGACGGCCGTCGTCGAGGTGGCGAGTGGAATCTCCTCGGTGCGGTTGCCGCCCCAATAGTTCGGCGAGGGAGAGGAGATCGGCAGGTAGACGAGACCGCGTTCCTCGTCGACGCTCATCGCGGTCCAGACATTCGCCGTGCCCGATCGCTTGCGGACGTCTTCCGGCAGGATATCGAGCGTCCATTCGAGTTCGCCCGTCCGGGCGTTCAGCGAGAACACCGTACCGGGAGGGGCCTCCTCGAACGCCCAGTCCTTGCCCGCCCAGCCCAGGATGAGGTGATCGCCGGTCACCGTCGGCGGCTGGAGAAGCGACAATGGCCAGCGATCGTTCGTGGTGTTCCACTGATTGACGTCGAGAACGCCGTTATCGGCGAAATCGGCGCAGCGCTCGCCCGTATCGGCGTCGAGGGCGAACAGCTGTGCATCCATGGTGCCGAGATAGACGATCTTCTGGCAGGCCTCACCCTCCTGAGGGGTCTCGGCTTCCCAATAGGCAACGCCCCGATTCTTCAACGCCCCCTGGGTGAGCGCTTCGAGTCTGGACTTGCTGTCGAAGGTCCAACGCTCCTTACCCGTTGCCGGATCGAGCGCGACCACACGATAGAAGGGCGTGCCGATGTAGAGCGTTTCGTTCGCATAGATCGGGGTCGCCGACCACACGGTCGGCGGATGCTCGCCCGAGCCGTCCGAGACGTCGCCGGTATGGTATTCCCACACCTTCGTCAGATCGCCGACATTCTGCGTGTCGATCTCGTCGAGCGGCGCGTATTTCTGCGCGTTCAGCTGTCCGTGGAAGCTGTCCCAGCGGGTGCTTGCCCGGCCCGTTGACGGGCCGTCCTGCGCGTTCGGCGTCGCGGCCTCGAAGGTGCGCGTTTCGCCGCCCGCGCCTGCTTTGGGATCGGTGTTCAGCGCTCCACCCCCGCCCGTCGGCTTTCCGCCTTCGGGCGAGCCACCCATTTGCTGCGGGGAATACATGTCCTCTCCGCCGGGTTCGTTCGACTGTTCGATGCCGCTTGCGGCCGGCTCGCCGGGCTCCTGGGCATGGACCGGGAGAACGGCGAGGATCGAGACGAGACTCGTGCCGGCGACGAGGCGTGCGGGGAGGGAGAAGAAGGGATGGATCATGAGATCTCTCGCTCAGGTTCGGTAGGGCGGACGGGCAAGGACCAGGAAAAGCCCAAGCAGAACGACGACCATCACGGCCATCAGGCCGTAGGCGTGGAGCAGATAGGCGGCGGCGAGCGTCCCGAGGGCGCCGAGGAAGCCGAGGGTCAGCCAGAGCGCGCGGTGGCCGGGGGTCATCGCGCCGAGCAGAATCAACCCGTCGAAGGCGATGGCCCCGGACGCGGCCATCACGATCAGGGCGCCCAGCGATCCGGTGACGCCCGTCAGCGGCGTCATATAAAGGTAGATCGAGATGACGAGGCCGACGAGGCCGCCCGCAAGAACCACAAGCGCGCCCTCGCGTGCGCCGTAGGAGCTTTCCGAAGACATGAGTTCATCCTTTCGCAGACTGATCGTTCGCAAGGCGCAGGCATGTCCCGGTCGTCGTCGCCATGCACCGCGGCAACCGCTTGACGGACATTTTCACCACCCAGGGTCAGGCATGCGGCCTCGTGCCATACACTAGCGGAGGACCCGCCACCCTCCAGCGAATAATGACGATATTTGTCATCCGGGCCGAGATCGCGTCCGAAAGGGGCTCGGCGGACCGCCGGCCCGCCCTCCCACGACACACCGCCTGTCCCCGCCGTGCGCCGGACCTGATGGTGCTCGACGAGCCGGAAGGCAGCCTTCACTTCTTGCCGATGCCCGCCTTGGCGCGATGGGTGGTTCGGGCCTCGTGTCGTGGACAGATCATTCTCGTCGGTCATAGAGAGGCGCTGATCCATGCGGTCGGCTAAGAAGGCGAGACGACCGAAATCCGTCTGGAGAAGAGTTTCGCGGGAAACGCACACTCCGGACCTCTATGTGCCGCGATCGGTTTGGCCGAAGCGCTGGCGTCAGTTCGGGCGCAGCTACGATGGACCAACGTGGAACTTGATTGTAAACCGCAGATGAGCAGACCAAACCACCGGGACGCTATCGACCGTACGGGCTTACTGGCAGCGTTGGCTGCTTACGATCCACGTATCGCTGGTACGCCTCCGTTGGGCCTCGACCTTCCGGCAAGCGATATCGACATCCTCTGCCATGCTCCCGATCCCGTTCGTTTCACGTCCGACGTCTGGATGGCATTCGGCTCCTGTCAGGATTTCCGCGTGTGGCAGTGGAGCACTGCCGATCGGCCCGTCGTGGCGACCTTCGTAGCCTATGATTGGCGGTTCGAGGTCTTCGGACAAGCCAAACCGGTAAGCGAGCAGACGGGTTGGCGTCATTTCGTTGTCGAACGGCGCTTGCTTGCCTTGGGCGGCCGGCGCCTTGCTGCTTGCGTCATGGCGTTCAGGCGCAATGGCCTCAAGACCGAACCCGCCTTCGCCGCGGCGCTGAAGCTGCAAGGTAACCCGTACCAAACATTGTTGGGCTTGGACGATCATGGAGACGAGGCCCTCGCTCAACTGATCGATCGATCCATTGACGGACCACACGCGACCTGAGAAGGCCGCCGATCAGCATGGAAGGCCGCTTTCCTATCGCCGAGCCATGCCGGCTTTGCTCGGGAATGGAGGACGGCGCGGCCATTCCGACCGGCGGACGTTTCAGACGCAGTTCCTTGCTCTATGCCGACGGCAGAGTATCGCGGCCTCACAGGGAAGCGGACCACTTGCTCGTCCACCCATCTCGCCCCGCCGGGACGCGTCATGAAATTCAGGCTCCGTTCGGATTTGCGGCGAGCTGGATGTTTGAGTTGTCGACCGGACACCGGTATCGCAGGGCTGCAAGTCGGCCCCGCGATACAGACGTCAAAAGGTCTGCAACCGTTTGTCGGTCGCGTATTATGCGCCTGCCATGCCTCTGGTCGCCGGTCCGTCCGAACGGCATCGCTGGCCGGTCAGGCGGCAGCCCGAAGCAGCCGGACATTCTTTTGCTCTCCGACGTTTTGATGGCCTGTCTTGAAGTTCGACATGGCGATTGCGAGTTCGTCAGTTTCGTCGCTCAGGGTCTGGCTCGCCGCCGTTGCTTGTTCCACCATGGCAGCGTTCTGCTGCGTGACCTTGTCCATCTGGTCCGCCGCGGCGGACACCTCGCGAAGGCTCGTTGCCTGTTCACGTGCAGAGGACGCGATCGTTGCAACCACCTCGGCCATTGCGGTGACTTCTGCTACGATCTGCTCCAGCGACTGACCCGATGCGGTGACCAGTTCAACGCCGGCTCCCACCTGTTCGCGGGAGACGGCGATCAGCGTTTTGATTTCCTTGGCCGCTTCCGCCGAGCGCTGTGCCAGACCGCGAACCTCCTGCGCCACCACCGCAAAGCCTCGACCGGCTTCGCCGGCCCGAGCGGCTTCCACTCCGGCGTTCAAGGCAAGCAGGTTCGTCTGGAATGCGATCTCGTCGATGACGGAGATGATCGAATTGATCTTCTCCGAGGACTGCTCGATGTGGCCCATCGCGGTGACTGCCTTGCCGACGACTTCGCCGCCCTTCTGTGCCTTCTCCCGTGCAAGGGCGGCCGTCCGTTGCGCCTGGCCTGCTCCTTCGGCTGTTTCATTGACGGCCTGCGTCACCTCGCCCAGTGCCGCCACAGTCTCTTCGAGGCTTGCGGCCTGCTGCTCGGTGCGCTGTGCAAGATCGTTCGACGCCGTCGTGATCTCACCGAGCCCGGCGCGGATCGAAACGATGGAGGTCACGACATGGCCGATGGCGTTTTCCAAGGCTGCGACGCTGTTGTTGAATTTGCTTCGGATGGGTTCAAACTCGGGCGCGACCTTGTCCTGCATCCGAACGGTGAGATCGCCCGCGGAGAGCCGCTCGAAACCCACCTCAACGATGCCGACAAATGCGCGCAAATCTTCTGCCTTTGCGTTGTCCAGAGCAGCTTGCCGCTTCTTCGCCTCCTCCTGATTGATACGAGAGGTTTCGGCTTCTGCCGCAAGCTTATCCCGCTCGATGGCCGCCATCTTGAAGGCTTCAACGGCACTGGCCATCTTTCCGACCTCGTCCTTACGCTCCGCGCCCGGCACACTCACGCTCTTGTCGCCGGCTGCCAACTTGCGCATGACGTCCGTCATGAGTGAAATCGGCGCCGCGATGGAACGGAACAACAGGCTGCCCATGGTGAGGGCGATGGCAATGGCGATTGCGGAGCCGAGAGCAAGGGTGACATTGCCGGCCGATGCGGCGCTTTCCCGTTCAACGACGCGAGCTGCAATCAGAGCCTTCTGCCCAGCACGGATCTCATCGATGAGGGTGCGCCCCTCGGCGAGTGTCAGCTTCCCCGTAAGGGCGAACGCCTGATTACGCGTCGCGGGATCGCGGGCCAATTCCAGTTGGCGCTCCGCGGATTTCAGCTGCCAGTTTGAGACGATGGACTGAAGGGTCGCGACACGGCCTCTCTGGTCTTCGGAAACCGTGTTTTGTCTGAATGACTCGGCGTGCGCCGTGAAGGCAGCTTTGGCCTTTTGATAGGTTGCGATGAATCCTTCTTCGTTGCTCAGAAGGTAGCCGCGCACCGCGTTCTGCTGATCGATCATGGTCTCGAGCATTTGCTCGGCGTCCAACGTCAGATCGAAACTCTTCTGGTTCATGGCAGCGTTTTCTTCGATGGTCTGCAGCGATTCGAAAACGAAGAGATTGGCCGCACTCATCGCGACGATGACGGCTAGAAAGGCGATTGCGAGCTTTCGCGCGATGCTAATGTTGTTGATTCTCACAGTCTTGGTCCAGTCGGGTTCTTTGAGCAGCGTTGCAGCGACCGACAGGAGTTACCGCTTTCCGGTTAACACTTCGCTATGCTTACTTTTTTCAGGCGAAGCCCGTGGCCGGCGATCCAAGGCGGCCTGCAGGGCATTCCCGTCGCAGCGACGCCTTGCGTCCGTTGAACTCTCGAACCGCCGAACCGACTTCGCGCCGGCATCGGCCCATGGCCTCGACATGGTTTCAAGCCTTCCCTTCGTCCGGGGGGCCCGAAGACTCGCCGGCTACGCCGCAATCAGCAAGATGGGGGGCGACGATGCTTTTGCTGTTTCGTGGCCGACGGAACAGGGCGGCTGGTGACGTGGGACGTCACCGGTGCGCGGCAGCATCCACGCGGTCGCTGCACGAGCTGCATTTTACTGTCATCGATAAGGTTCGACACCGCGCTTCCATAAGTTTCGAACGCTGGCAACTTCGCCGGTCCTGGATCGTTACCAAGGCGGTGTGTTGAGATGCAATAATTCCAGGAGAAATCACATGGCGAAGCAAAAGACCCTCGAAGACGCGTTCTACGAGACCCTGAAAGATGTCTATTACGCCGAGAAGGCTTCGGTGAAAGCGTTGAAGAAGTCCGCAAAGGCTGCGCAGTCCGATGAATTGAAGCAGGCATTCGAAACGCATGCGGACGAATCGGCCAATCAAGTCGAGCGCTTGACGCAGGTGTTCGAGATCATCGGCAAAACGGCGCGCGGCAAGACTTGCGAAGCGATGCAGGGGCTGACGTCCGAGATGGACTCGGATCTGGAAGATTTCGGTGACACCGAAGCGGCTGACGATGTGTTGATCGGCTGCGCCCAGGCGATCGAGCATTACGAGATTGCCCGCTACGGCCTCCTGAAGTCATGGGCGACAAAGCTCGGCTACAAGGATGCGGCCAAGCTTTTCGACGAGACGCTTCAGGAAGAGAAGAAGACTGACGAACTCCTGAACCGGATCGCGGAAGGGTCGATGTCGTCTGGCAAGACCAAGGGATCGAAGCCAGTGGCCGCTTGACAACTGGCCATGCGGGGCCGCCCTCCAGAGATGGAGGGTGGCTCCACTGGAAAATTTCGAAACAAGTCTTGGCACAGTCAAGGTGGATCGGGGATCGATCTTGCGCCGTGAGCCGGAACTGACCTGGCTTCCAGAAAGGCCTTCGCGATCGGTCCCAAGGCAATTCTTCTTCGTCATCGATCAGCGGCGCGAAATCTGCGCCTCTTCTGTTCGTAACGAGCAAACAATCGCGGGCCCAAGGCCCATGCTCGGACTCAAGGTTGGGCGTTTCAGTTAGTTGTTCGGCCCGTCGATATGGCTGGGAGCGATCGGATCGGAAGCGGGAAAAGTTTCGTCGAGCGCTTCGTCGAGGTCGTCCTCGGTCTTCGGGTCCGGCTGATTGCTGCCGCCGGGTTTCCGATTGTCCGATTCCGTCCCCTGCTTATGGGATTGCGCGTTCGGTTCCGTGTGATCCTGGGATGTCGGATTGGCAGTCTTCATTGGTTTTATCCTTGCTGTTTCGCGTCGCGAACTCTCAAATCATTTGAAATAAGATAAGGTTCCCTCCCCAAGACGCCGCGTTCATTCGACAGGCCCTTTCGGACGGGCGGGATAGACAAAAAGATGGTTTCGCAAAATTCGAATACAATAACTCTCTTATGACTGTCCGGCAAAAAAGGATATCGGCGAGAAACTCACATCGTCATACAATGATGCAGGGTGAGGATGCGGAGGATTGCGACCGCAGTCCGCTTCGACCCTCAACGTTCTGACGACAGTCCCGTCGGCCTGATCCGCAGCATGGCTGCCTTCCAGCGCAGGGCGCTTTGAGAAAAAAGGTGCGGAGGAGATGTCCCAGCCTGGCGCGTCACAAAGAAAGGCTTGTCTTCGGCTGCGTCGTCCCTTCGATGAGTCGGCTCTTCTCCGCAGTCGACCAACGGTGGCGCGGCGCTGCACCGAGGGCATGATTTCGACCCTTGAAAACGAGCCGTCGGCAGCTTCTGACGCAGCGGTCCTCAAAGGCGGATGCCCAAGCCTTATCGGCTCTGCCGACGGTCCGGCCAAACCGAAGCGCGATCCTTTGCTGTGTCTTCACGCCTTCGGCGCTGGATGATCAGCGAATGCGAAGCCGGACCCGTGGCCTGTTACCGTTCACAGCATTGCCGCGGAACAACCCGAGCGTTGGGCAGTTGCTCTTATACGAATCGCCGTCTTCATGGAAAACACCGGAGTTTTCCAGCGGTGCGGAGCAGTTGCTTCGCCTCTCGCGCGGCCGGCTTCCAAACGGAACATTCTGCGCGACGGGCAAGGGTTTTCACGTAAGCGCGGACTTGCTGATTGCCATTCCCCTCCGCGTCTTTCAACGACGCCACGCGCGTCGTCGTCTTCAATCAGAACGGGATTACCGCCATGCAAAGAAAACCAACCGTTCGGGTGACGAAGCCTTTCGCACGACGTCTGTCCACCAGCGGCATTGCTGCCGTTTCGTTTCTGATGGCGGGCGTGTCCCACGCCCAGGTCACGCCCGTCGATGTTCCGACCGGCCAGGACGAATTGTTCTCGTCCCGCGTCCTGACAAGCGGGCTGGACAATCCCTGGGCGATGCAATGGGGTCCCGACGACAAGATCTGGTTGACCGAACGCACGAGCGGCGAGATCACCCGCGTTGATCCCGTCTCCGGCACGCAGCAGCTTCTTCTGACGGTGGGTGACCTGTACGCCGGACCGCAGCACGAAGGGCTCCTCGGCCTCGCACTGCATCCGGAACTCCTGGATGGCACCGGCAACGACTATGTCTACGTCGGACATACCGTCAACAATGGCAGTGAGTCAGAGCCCGACCCGTCGGCCCGGATCGTCCGCTATACCTGGGATGATCGAACCCAGCAGCTCACCGAGCCCATGGTGCTTATCGAGGGTCTACCGGCATGGAACGACCATAATGCCGGGCGCGTCGTCATCGGTCCCGACATGAAACTCTATTATTCGATCGGCGAACAGGGCGCCAATTTCGGGCGCAATCTGCGCCGACCCAATCTTGCCCAGGAACTTCCGAGCGCGGAGGAGGTCGAAAGCGAGAATTGGCGCACCTATTCGGGAAAGATCCTCCGCCTCAACCTCGATGGATCCATTCCCGAGGACAACCCCACGATCGAGGGTGTCCGCAGCCATATCTACAGCTACGGCCATCGCAATCCGCAAGGCATCGCATTCGGTCCGAATGGGACGCTCTACGAGACCGAACACGGTCCGAGCAGCGACGACGAACTCAACATCATCAAGCCGGGTGGCAATTATGGCTGGCCGATCGTTGCAGGATTTATCGATGAATCCGCCTACACCTACATCAACTGGAGCGAGGTGCCGGCGGATATCGACGAGAACACGGATCCCCTGCCGGACTCCGTGCAGCAGACGCCCGAGAGCACCCTGGAGGGAAAGATGGTCGATCCTCTGGCGGCTTACTGGACCGTTGAGACGAACTATCCCTTCGGCGTCCAGTGCGGCTACATCTGCGATCCCACCATCGCTCCGTCCTCGGTCTTCTATTACGACGCGGGCGACGACGGCATCGCGGAATGGGACAATTCCGTTCTGATCCCGACGCTGAAGCATGGCATCCTCTACGTCCAGCCGCTGACCGAAGACGGCCAAGAAGCCAAGGGCATGCCGGTGGCGTGGTTCAACACCCAGAATCGGTATCGCGACATTCTCGTCTCGCCGGACGGGCGAGAGGTGTTCATAGCGACCGATGCGTTCGGCTCCGCCTCCCAGGCCTACGGCGAAGGGTTGAGCACAACCGTGCTGCATAATCCTGGCGCGATCCTCAAATTCACTTATGGCGACGAAGCCGCGAGCGCGGGACTTGGCCTTGGCTCAGCCGATCGAAATGGCGTTTTGACCGCGGCAGATGCGGTGACCGGGAGCGGCCCGGCGAACGCCGACCAGCCAAAGGAATGGGAAGATCCGGCCACCGGGGGAAGCGCCGCCAATGGCGTTTCCGACGGGAGCGAGGCAACCGCGTCCGACGCGGTCGAGGTCGGCGACGACTCCGATGTCGTCGAGGTCGCCGAACAGGGCTTACCGAAGTTCATCGCAAACTGTGCGAGTTGTCATGGGGCCAACGGCGAGGGCGGTGCCGGAGCCGTACTGGCGGGCAACGAAAATCTGGCCGACGACGGGTTCGTGGCTGAGACCATCGTCCACGGATTGGGCTATATGCCAGCCTTCGGCAACCAGCTGAGCAATCAGGACATCGCACATATCGGCACTTACATCCGCAATTCCTGGGGCAACGAGTTCGGCCTCCTGACGGAAAAGACGGTGGTCGAAGAGCGATAGATCGCACCACGCTGCGCGAAGCTGCACCGCCTCATGGGACCGTTGTTCTTCGCGTCCTCGATTTGGTGAATGAGGACGCAGGACACATACGTCGTTCGGACTGCTCCGGGCATTGGGTTCACGAGCAGTCCGCTTCCAGCTATTGACGGAAGCCGGACCCCATGCGCACGGCAGTTGGCGCTCGGCCCGCTCTTCTGACCGACCTGACATAGTCCATTTGCGGCCTTCTGGTGCGCATATGCGGTGGGCCGCAGGAAGTCGCGGCGCGGTCGTGACCATTCTGCGAAGCAAGCGGCCCGCCTGCGCGCCCGATCTCTTCTCTGAACGCCGATTAGTGCGTCTGCCCGTCAGCTTCGGTGGAAGCACTGAGCGTCCTGACAAAGCGGATGGTACGCGGATCCGATGGATGGCTGAACATTCGTTCGGGCGGACCTTGTTCGACGATTTGTCCACCCTCCAGGAATGCGACCTGATCGGCGACCCGTGCGGCGAGGCGAAGATCATGCGTTGCCATCAGCATCGTCGTGCCTTCTGCCGCGAGGGAGCTCAGGACCTCGACGACCTCGGCGGCAAGTTCGGGATCAAGGGCCGAGGTTGGCTCGTCGCACAGGAGCAGGGTCGGCGACGCCGCGATGGCCCTCGCGATTGCGACGCGCTGCTGTTGCCCCCCCGAGAGCGTGGCCGGCCATGCATCGCCCTTGTCCGACATGCCCACTTTCTCCAGGAGTTCCAGCGCGTGCCGTTTCGCCTTGTCGGTGGGCCATTTCCAGACCGTGACAAGGCCCTCCATGACGTTCGCGACGACGCTCCTGTGCGGAAAGAGCTGGAAGTTCTGGAACACCATCCCCGTTTGCCGCCGTATGTTGAGAATGGCGGACGGCTGGGGCTTGATCCCGTCCTCGAAGACGACGCGATGATCCCCGATCTCAATCGATCCGGCTTCTGGAAGTTCGAGAAGGTTGGCAGTCCGCAGGAGTGTGCTCTTGCCGCTGCCCGACGGACCGATCAGCGCGGTGACATGGCCTTCGGGGACGTCCAGATCGACGCCTCGCAGGACAAGATTCTCCCCGAAGCGCTTGCGAATTCCACAGAGGCGGATCACGAGCCCGACTCCATGTAGCCGCCGTAACGGCCGAAGCGCTTCTCCAGTCGCGCTTGAAGGGCCGACAGGACGGACGAAAGGACGAGGTAGAGAAGCGCGGCCTCGACATAGAGGATTAAGGGTTCATAGGTGGTCGCAACGATGCGCTGGGCCTGCTGGAAGAGCTCGGGAACGGTAATGGCGGCAGCCAGCGAGGTATCCTTCACCAGCGAGATGAACGAGTTCGACAAGGGCGGCACGGCAACGCGCACGGCTTGCGGAACGACCGTGCGGACCATGGCCTGGCGCTGCGTCATCCCGATCGCGTAGGCCGCCTCCCACTGCCCCTTCGGGATCGAAGAAAGGGCAGCCCGAATAATTTCCGATGTATAGGCGCCAACGCTCAACGTGAAGCCGATGAGCGCCGCCGGGAAGGCGTCGATCAGAATGCCCACGCTGGGCAGACCGTAGAAGATGACGAAGAGCTGGACGAGCAGCGGCGTGCCTCGGATGAACCAGACATAGAAACGCGCGAACAGCGCCAGCGGCCTTGGTCCGAAGAGCCGGGCAAGGGCCACAACGAACCCCAGCGACAGTCCGAACGCGAAGGACAGGATTGCGAGCGGAACCGTGAAGACAAGTCCTGCCCGAACCAGGGGCCAAAGCGAGTCGAGCATCAGTTGGAGGGTGGGAGGCACGGGCGGGTCCGCTACTGTCGCACGGGGGTTGAGCCAGGCCGCGAAACGCTGCGACCCGACGCATGGTAAAGGTCAAGGTAGCGCGGCGGCGCCGAAGGACATCCCCTCAGCGCCGGCGAGACATTCACCGCGATACGTCAGCGCCGAAATACTTCTCGGATATCGCCGCGTAGGTGCCGTCGGCCTTGATCTCATCGAGGGCACGATCGATTGCGGCGACGAGCTCGGGATTGCCCTTCTGGACGATGATGCCGGATGCGGAGGCTTCCTCCTGAGTCGCCACGATCTTCACAGGCGCATCTGGCTTCTGCTTCTTGAAATCGAGATAGGAAAGATTGTCGTTGATCGTGGCGTCCGCCCGTCCCGTCAGCACGAGCTGGATGGACTGTTCGAAACCCTCAGTGCCCACGAGCGAGGCCCCGGCCCCTTCGGCAAGCTTGCCGTAGTTCGATGTCAGCGACTGTGCGGCACGCTTGCCGGAGAGATCGCCGAAGCTGTCTATCTCGTTGTTGTCTTCCTTCACGATCAGCACAGCCTTCGAGACGATGTAGGGCTGCGAGAAGTCGAACCGCGCCTGACGCTCCTCGGTGATCCCGACCTGGTTGATGACCGCGTCGTAGCGGTCGGCGGCAAGGCCTGCGATCAAGCCGTCCCACTTTCCCTCGACGAACTCCGCCTCGACCCCGAGGCGTTCGGCGACCTCTCGGCCGATTTCGACGTCGAAGCCTACAAGCGCGTTCGAGGCATCGTGAAACGTAAACGGTGCATAAGTGCCTTCAGTGCCGATGCGCAGGGTGCCAGCGGACTTCACGTCCTCCAGGCTTCCCGCAATCGAGGTGGTTGTGAGGGCCAGGGCGGCGGCTATGGTCGCGAGCGTGCGTTTCATCGTATCTTCCTTCACGGATGGGAGCGGGTTACGCTGAGCCCGGAAGGTCGGCATTCGCGGGGTCGTCCACAAGGAATGGTTTGGTGTGGAACCGGTCGGCCGGAGTTTTTTCATCCGCGGGTGGCACGGCAGCAGCCGAAACGCGCAACCTCGTGATCAACAAGCTTCATTCACGGCGAAAACGACTGGGCGGGCGGGCGAACAGCAGCGGCTTCAGGCAGACAGGCCGCGAAGGCGAACCCGGCGCGCAATGGACGATGTTCTTCCGCGATCGGGCCGGTCATCCAATCAAACTGATAGGGTTCGCGAACGAAAAGGCGGTTTGTGCAGCATGGTAGCAGTTCCCTTCGTCCATACGATGCAAAGTGAAGAGGCTTCCGAATGGCAGGCCGAACTCCAATCGGCCTTGCCTGAATACAGGGTCTGTAGCCCAGGCTCGCTGTCAAAGGCGGAAGCGCAAGCCGTGAAGGTCGCCATCGTCGCCAACCCCGAACCCTCCGAACTCGATCGTTTTCCATCGCTCGTATGGGTCCAGAGCCTTTGGGCCGGCGTCGAGCGACTGGTGACGTCACTTCGAGACACGGTCGGCATTGTCCGTCTCGTCGATCCGGTGCTTGCCAACACCATGGCCGAAGGTGTGCTGGCCCATGTTCTGTATCTCCATCGGCGCATGCCCGAATATCGCGCCCAGCAACAAGAAGGGATCTGGCGTCCGCTTCGGCAGCCGACGGCATCCGAACGTACGATCGCGCTCCTTGGCATCGGAGAACTCGGGCGTAGCTGCGCCGACCTGCTCGTTCGCTGCGGCTTTCGCGTTATCGGCTGGTCCCGATCACCGAGCGATATGGAAGGCTTCGAGTGTCATTCCGGGAAAAACGCGCTTCCCGTGGTTCTCGAAAACGCCGATATCATCGTGGTGCTTCTGCCGTTGACTGACGAGACATTCGGGCTGATCGACGCCCGGATGCTAGCGAAATGTCGGCGCGGGGCGTCGTTGATCAATGTCGCGCGGGGACCGATCGTTCACACGAGCGCTCTCCTGAATGCGCTCGACGACGGACAAATCGCCCATGCAATTCTAGATGTTTTCGAGGTCGAACCTTTGCCTCGGACCAGCCCGTTGTGGACCCATCGCGCGGTCAGCGTGATGCCTCATGTTGCGGCGCCGACCTCCCAAAGGAGCGCCAGCTTGATCGCGGCGCGAAACATCCGCGCCTATTTCGAAAGACACGAGATGCCGACGAGCGTCGATCGCAGCATCGGGTACTGACAGATATCCACCGGCCTGTGACACGACCGATACCCGCTCATCCTGGGTCGGAATCGGACCGGTTGCTTCAGGCACAGCGGGCGGAAAGCCGCCATTCGGGGTTTCGACCCGACCCGGCCGTCCGGACCTTCATCGGCGCTTCTCGAAGGCAGGCGTTTGCCGGCCCTTCGTCAACTCCGGCGCCGGGTGGAAAGCCCACCTTACGCCGACGATCGCTGTATCGGCTCTTGACCTCCAGGACGCCGCAGGCTGCATAGGGTTCGACACAGCGAAGGGGGACAAACGATGAGCGTGTTTTTCGGTGCGACGCATCGGCAACTTCAGGACGAGCACGGCACACGCAAGCTGGCGGATCGATTGGAGGGGAACGCCCACGCTGTTTTCGAGCCTGCCGAGCGAATGTTCATCGAAAGCGTGACGATGTTCTTCCTGAGCACGGTCGATGACAACCTCCAGCCGACTGTGTCCTACAAGGGAGGTGCTCCCGGTTTTGTGCGTGTCGCGGGTCCAGACGCGTTGGTGTTCCCGAACTACGATGGGAACGGCATGTTCATGACGCTCGGCAATATCGCTGCCAGCGATCGGGTCGGCCTGCTGTTCATCGATTTCGAGCGGCCCCATCGTCTGCGTGTTCATGGCAGAGCAACGCTTACACAAGACAAGGATCTTCTCGGCCTTTATCCGGGTGCTGACTACGTCGTACAGGTCACCGCAACCGAGATCTTCGTGAACTGCGGTCGGTACATTCACCAGAGCAACGGCTCGAAGCTCTCGCCGCATGTCCCCAACCAGCATGGGCAGCAACCTTTCCCAGCCTGGAAACGATTGAACCTCTTCGAGGGTGCGCTCCCGGAGGCTGACGCCAAGCGCGTCGACAGCATCGGGGGAACGATCTCGCTCGAAGAATATCCCGGTGAAGCGGACCCGGCACCGAACCTGCGTCCAAGCGATCCAGTCCGCAATGGATCGTGAGCTCGAGCCGGCCGGTCCGCTTTCATGCTCTGCCATCCGAAAGCGGACCGGCTGAAACCCCACCCATGCCGGAAATGATTTCCAGTGCCGCGCCGGGAGCGAAAGACGACCGGCAGCGTCAGAGCCAATTTCCGAGACGAGGCGGCCGGTCCGCGCCCGACCCACTCCACTCGTTTTCCTTCCAACGACAGAGTGTTGAAGGCGGTCCTGTTCGCGGCTCGCGCGCTTGCAGACGGTCTATGAACCGTCCTGCCGGAAGGGCTTTGACCCGGTCGCCCGACGTTCGGATGGCGGGGGCCGGGAGGGCAGCCCGGGACGCCTTGACGTAGCCTCATGTCATGGTGAAAACCGCATATCGATGCCAATGCCCTACAGGCGTTGGTGCACTCGATACATGCTTCTCCAGGACAAGGCGGTCGACTATGGGAATTGTCGCGAAGGCAACGGAAGTCGTGGGTGGCGCTGTCGCGCTCGTCAGGCGCTTTGGGTCTCCGTCGCATCGAGCCGTCGGGCCGACACCCCGGATTCCGGAGGCGCGAAAACAGGGCATCATGACCTTGAAACTTCCCGCCGCGGAGGGCTGGAAGGAGGGGCGCCTGCCCACCTGCGCGCCGGGACTTCAGGTCAACGCCTTTGCGTCGAACCTCGATCATCCCCGCTGGATCGAGGTCCTGCCGAACGGCGACGTGCTCGTGGCGGAGTCGAAGGAACAGCCGGAGCAGCCGCGCACCCTCATGGACCATGCGCAGCAGGCCACGATGCGCCGCGTCAAGGCGATCGGCGAGAGCGCCAATCGTGTCACCCTTTGGCGGGACGCGGATGGGGACGGTGTCGCCGAGCGCCGCGAGGTCTTTGTGGAAAACCAGAACCAACCCTTCGGCATGGCGCTGGTCGGCGACCGGTTCTACCTCGGGAACACGGACGGCATTCGGTGTTTCGACTACCGGCCAGGCGATACGAGCCTCACGGGCGGTGGCGAAAAGCTCGTCGACTTCAAGCCGCACGGGCACTGGACCCGCAGCCTGATCGTCTCGCCGGATCAAACGAAGATCTATGCTGGCGTCGGATCGCTGTCCAACATCGGCGACAAGGGGATGGCGGCCGAAGAGGGTCGCGCGGCGATCTGGGAACTCGACCTTGCCAGCGGAAAGGCGCGGATTTTTGCCTCCGGGCTGCGAAACCCGGTCGGCATGGCCTTCGAGCCGGTCACGGGAAAGCTCTGGACCGTCGTCAACGAGCGCGATGGGATTGGGGACGAAACGCCGCCCGACTATCTGACGTCCGTCGAAGAGGGTGGGTTTTACGGCTGGCCCTATTGCTACTGGGGCAGGACCGTGGACGACCGCGTTCCGCAGGCTCCGGACCTCGTCGCCCGTGCCATCCAGCCGGATTATGCTCTCGGCGGCCACACGGCATCGCTTGGCCTGTGCTGGATGCCGGGCGGCACCTTGCCGGGGTTCGGCGAGGGCATGGTGATCGGCCAGCACGGATCGTGGAATCGCTCGACGCTCAGCGGCTACAAGCTGATCTTCGTCCCCTTCGACAATGGCGCACCGAACGGACCGGCTCGCGACATCCTGTCCGGCTTTCTGTCCAAGGACGAGAAACTCGCCTATGGGCGTCCCGTCGGCGTGGCGGTCGGCCCGGACGGCAGATCGCTGCTGATGGCCGACGATGTGGGAGACGTCATCTGGCGCGTGAGCGCTGCGTGACGCCGTCGCTCGGACCGGAGCGGTGATCGCGGGAGCCTGAAGTAAGGCCGTGGCCTGGAACGGGCGCCCGAAGGCGATCTCGATCATGCGACCGTCTCAACGGTGAGCCGCCGAGCCAATGGTCGAGCGATCGCACCGGATTGTGCCGGCGCAACAATGATGGGGATCGGTCAAGGCTGGATCGAAAGCGGCCGATCGAAACTCGAAACGGACTATGATGGGAGTGTTTCCAAACGATGAGCCTTGAGACATAAACCGAATTCAAAACCGATCCCGGTTGAAGGCAGGCGGCTTCAGCGATGAAACGCCTGATCCAGCCAAAACGCTCGGAAGGCGTATGAGAACGCTGTCGCCATTTACTGGGTACGATTGGATATATAATTTTTACTTTCAAGAGAGATGAAACATGTTTTTCGTTCGCGCCGGATCATTACTTGCTTGGCTGGGATTCGTGTTTGGAGTTTTTCAGTTGGCGGCAGGATTTTGGCTGGGTTTCAATTTGCCGATCGATGATCCTGACGCAATGGCGCAAGCTCAAGCGTTTTACGATCGACGGTATGGGGCGACGACTGGAGAAATGGTGACAAGAGGTATGTACCTCATACTCGGCTCTGTTGTTCTGGGCATACTTGCAAAGATCGCGCAGAGACAGTAATACAGCTTCGGAGCGCATCGTCGGGTTCGCTCTGTCTTTCCGTTATCTGTTTCGGTCGTTTGGTTTCGAGATTGAAACAGATCGGGTGATTGGGGTCTCGGCCTCTGCGGTTAGCGGACGTTCGTCGTCCGGGCTGAGACAAGGTTCGAGGACCGCAAACCCGTTGCCGCCTTCCACGATCTGAACCCTGCGCGGGGTAGAGAATGTCTCAAACTCGGCAAACATCTTCGAGTTGACGGCTCTGGAAACGGGCTGGGTAACATGAAGGTCGTCGTTCGAGACATCCGCCCTGCCTCGAACACGAAGCCCGCCTGCCCGATTGGCGGGACGGCGGACCGAAGCGCTGTCGGCAGCCGCACCAATGCGGCAACCCGCAGGATCGCAACCGACGATCTGCGAATTGTGAAAAGAGAGCCGTATCGTCGACCGACTGGTCCGCTCGGCTCTCGAGCAGTTCGATCCTTTGAACCGGAAACCGGCGATCTCGTGAATGCCCGACTGACCGATGCCGCACAAACCTATTGAGTGAGGCGTACACCCTTTATCCGGCCTGCAATATCAGCGAAAACCCCTCGCAATTCCGAGGCGGTCGTCACCGAGAAATATTGCTCCGGTTTGGAGGCACACTGTGTCAGGACAGCGGGATCTCCCTCGACCAGGTTGACCGCATAGATGCTGATCGGCGGATTCAGGCCACGCGCGTGGCGACATGCTGCGATGGTCCGTTCGTTGATGGCGCTTGTGTTCCCTTGATGCCACCGGTTTCTGGTATTCATTCCATCCGAGAGGATCACCATGAAGGCATCACTTTCGGCACGTCTGCCGGTCAGGGGGGACGTGGAAGACAGGGCTTCCATGCCCCACTGAACACCGATCGTCAGATTGGTGGCTCCATTGGCAGTCAATGCTTGAACCTGATTCAAGACGAGATCCAGATTGGCATTCAGGGGGCGAACTTCGCCGATCTCGGCCACATCGCATCTCGACGTCGGGTACTTCCGTCCCTTGCGATCCGGCGCATCATTCGTCGTGTCGAAGGGTTGGTCGCGGTCGATAACGCAGTCCTGTTTGCTGGGCTGGTCGTAGACAACGAAGCTCGATGGCCGCGTCACATGAAAGTCCAGGCATTGATCTCCACGGTTGCGTGTTTGCCGATCCTTACAAATCGCCTCACCCGCCCTGATTGTCGTTCTTCCGTTCAGAATGCTTGCCGTGTAAACGTTTGCTTTGTTTTTTCCGTCTTCCGTGACGTATGCGGCCGACGATGCAACGTAAAACCCGCGGTGTCCGCCGCCGCATAGCGAGCGGTGCATCTCATCCAGGCCCGCGCTGGGAGCGAGCAAACGGCAGTCTATGAATTCGAGATTCGTCTCTGATCGTGACAGGTTGAGATCGGACAATCGAACAGCGTTATGGAAAGGCACGAGGGCCACCTGGACAGCATCGTCGCTGTCTTCGAAGGCACCCAGGAATTCACCAACCGCCGCTTTGAGTTCCTGCATACGCTCCCCCTTCATCGATCCGGAATTATCCAGGACGAAGACGATGTCGTATGTCGACTGGTCCGAGCTCGCTTGAGCGACGACATTGATGTCGAAAGCGTCGATATTCGCGAACTTGAGAAAGCGGTTCGGCAATGTCGCGGAAGCTGAATACGAAAAGACACCGTCATTCTCGCTCAGCATCCCTGAGAAGGCTTCGCCCGTCTGGGACACATTCTGTCTGAAGACACCGTGAGCGAGGGCTTCGCGCTCCGCAAGAGTTGCCTTCACGCGCGAAGCGGCGGCAAGCGCAGCGACATCGGCCGCGTTCTGCATTTCCTGTTTCTTGTGGTGCAAGGCCGCGAACTCGACGGCACCGCCCGCGACAAGGATCAGGGGAACCAAACAAAGAGCAGTTATCGTCGCAAAGTTTCCGTGCGTGTCGGACCGGAAGGTCATCGACTTGCTCACCGCCGCATCCAGAACGTGGCGCGTTGTCTTCTTGAGATAGGAAAGCATAGAGTTCGATTCCAAATTCAGCAAATGCTACTCCGGACCCTCAAACTATACTCCATCAAGGAACTTAAATTTATCTGAATATCAGATTATAAGAGAACAATATTAAATAACGCTGTTAACAAGTGGATACTGCATGGCGCATCGTGTGCCTTTCGTGTGCCTTGCCCGCCCCCACTGGGGCTTGGCCTGCCCCCAATGACGCGGTCCTTCACGCAGTATGGTTTTTTAGCCATCGGAGGACGAGATCACGCCGAACACGAAGCACAAGCCTGAAGAGGTCGTCGCGAAGCTGCGCCAGGTCGATGTCCTGATTTCGCAGGGACGGAGCGTGGCGGAATCGGTCCGCGCGATCGGCGTCACGCAGTTCACGTACTATCACTGGCGCAAGGAGATCATCTCACGACGTTCGCGATCGCCGGCTTCGAGCTGGATTGATATCCCTTCGTGCATGCCCCCGACTCGCATGCGCATGCCCGCATTGGAATCACAAGAGGGACTCAACCATCTCGGTTAAACCACTAAAATAGAGCGCACCGATGCCGATCAAGTCTTGACCTGCGCGGCTTCTATCCGCTCAATTGGACCGAACTCTCCCGCTCGGTCCGGTTCCCTCGCGCCAAAGGTCGTTGTGAGCGATGCGCCGGCCGCATGCCCAGACTATCTGTCATCTTGGCGACGGTCGCTGGTACGATCTGGAGACCTCTTTCTGGCGTAACGGAAACGGCCGTAAACTGCGCACGAACTTGCCGGCGCCGGACGTGTTACCAGCAGAGTTCGCGACCCGCTTCACCAGGGTATCGCTCGCTTGCGCCCATCTCGACCACCACTTCCCGAACAACGAAGCGGCGAACCTCGCTGCCCTCTGCCAGCTCTGCCACATGATCCATGACGGACCGCATCATCTCGCCCGCTGGCGCATAACCTATCTCATGCGACGCACCATCGGCGACCTACTCTCGGGTCGATATCGGCAACTCGTTTAGATACGGTGGTCTGGAGACGATTTGCCTTAGGAGGCATGCAAATCCACTGCTGCCGGTCGTTTGAGGGCTATTGTGAGGATTCAATTAAGGCGGAGCCTTGAAATTCGTGTTCCTCGTTTGGAAAGAATCTGGTCAAGGCGAAATCGTTTCCGATTTCCCCGCTTACTGGGTAGTAGCGAGTCCGCTGACATTATATGGTGCATCAAATCCTCCCAACAATGCCGCCGTAATCTTTTTAGAACTTAACAAGTTTGAGCAGTAGACGCCATTTATTCGGCGGCGCTTTCATAAAGGGCTGACATAAGCGCAACTTGGGTACGGTTTTCAACTCCAAGCTTTCGCATAATCGATCGAATATGAAGTCGAACGGTCGTATCTGAAATTTCCAGCATTGAACCCAGCTTCTTATTGCCGTGCCCTCTACCCAAAAGCGATACAACTTCCCTTTCTCTTGCACTCAACAGATGGACTCGCTCTTTCGCGGCGTTCAACATGGGATCTAATTCTTTTCTTTCTACATTCGTTTCATTTGCGATTGCAGATTGAGCCTCCAGTTGCGGGAGAATTAAATAACCAGCTTGGATAATCTGGATCAGCAAATTAAAATTATGAATTTCGATATTATGACTAATAACCGCTAGAGTTCCTTCAAATTTCATCCTTAAAAGATCACTGCAATTGTTTTCGTCAACGAGGAAAAAGAAACGAACGTCATTCCGATTCCAGCATTCTCTAATAATTTTAGTCGAGTCCATGCCTAGATCGGCGACTTCGACAATCGCTAATGTTTTCTGTCCAGCTAATCTAATATCGCTTTTCAGTTTTTCAATTTTATCAATTGTTGTAACGTTGAAGCCTGACTCTTCAAGCTGCTGAGCTATCCCGTTGCGTGTAAAATAACGCGGCGAAATTACTACAATTTGAGAAAAATCTGGCATGATCTTCCAATAAAAATAACGTGAGAAATCCTGCTTACAAAAGTCAAACTATGGCCACGATTTCTATTACGCAACGACGTACTTAATTTTTGGTAAACGAACAGAATGGCTTACAGAGAATTCCCTTGGGTCTGCCTACATCTCTCTGCGACGCGTTCGGATCGTGTCCCAGGAGGTGGTGTAGCTTCGGCGCTCGCCGTGCCTTCCGGACAGATCCGGGAACGTGTCAGCTTGCCGCTGGCAGGCTGATGAGCGGATCATCGCTCATTGTGGCGATGGTCTCAAGGGTCCTGTATCGGGAGCGCTGGACGGCCCATTCGTCGTTCTGTTCAAGCAGCAGTGCGCCGACGAGGCGGACGATGGCGCCATCGTTGGGGAAGATGCCGACGACCTCGGTGCGCCGCTTGATCTCGCCATTGAGGCGCTCGATGGGGTTGGTGCTGTGAAGCGTGGTCCAGTGCTGCCTGGGAAAGGTCATATAGGCAAGCACGTCTTCTTCAGCGGTGTCCATGAGTTGGGCGAGCTTCGGCACTTTCTGCCTGATCTGGTCGGCGACGTTGCGCCACTGAGTGCTTGCGGTCTCCGGCGTATCCTGGGCGAAGGCCGTGGCGATGAAGGCGGAGACCACTCGTCGGCCGCTCTTTCCGGCATGGGCCAGTGCGTTTCTCATGAAGTGGACCCGGCACCTCTGCCAGGTGGGCGACGGGACCTTGGAGACGGCGGCCTTGATCCCTTCATGGGCATCGGAGACCGCGAGCTTCACTCCGCGCGGGCCTCGCTTGGTCAGCTTGCGCAGGAATTCTGTCCAGATTGGCTCAGCCTCGGATGTGCCGATCTCCATCCCAAGCACCTCGCGTCGACCGTCGGTGTTCACACCCACGGCGATGATGACGGCAACGGAGACGATGCGGCCGCCGCGACGAACCTTGAGGTAGGTGGCATCGATCCACAGATAGGGCCATTCCCTTCGATGGGTCTGTCGAGGAAGGCCTTCACCTTGTCGTCGATCTCTTCGCACAGCTGAGACACCTGCCTCCTGGAGATGCCCGACATGCCCATGGCCTTGACCAGGTCGTCGACGGAGCGGGTCGAAACGGCTTGGATATAGGCTTCCTGGATCACCGCCGTCAGAGCCTTCTCAGCCATCCGGCGCGGCTCAGGGAAGCTCGGGAAATAGCTGCCTGTGCGAAGCTTCGGAATGCGCGGCTCGACGGTGCCAGCACGTGTTTCACAGTTCCGGTCGCGATAGCCGTTACGTTGGGCAAGTCGGAAGTCATTCTTCTCGCCGTAGCCCGCGCCGGTCTTCGTGTCGACCTCCAGCGCCATCAGCTTCTCGGCAGCAAAGCCGATCCTCTAGCGCAGCAAATCGGCGTCGGCGCTCTTCTCAACCAGTGAACGCAGGTTCATCATGTCATCGGTGATCTTTCCATCAGGTTGGTCTTCAACAACCCGACCCTACCGGAAAAACACTGGTGACCGCCGCGACCCTGCTACACCACCTCCTGGGACACGATCAAAATTAATCGGACGAAGCCGTTCCAACACGATTATGAAATCGATTGAAAGGGCGCGATCTGTGTCGATCGACACAAACATCTCTGTCAACCTAGCAAGGAGGCTTCACAGACCCGATCTCTTAATATACGATAATAATTTAACAATTGTTGTTATTTCGATTTGAAATAACGCCATTGGACTGAGAGCCGCCCTGATTATTACCAAAAACGTCCGTCAAGTTCAGTCGTCTTTACGACAATCATCTCTACTATGTTAGACATTTTCGTCACCCCGGATCGAGCATAAGCGATCATTTGATCGATCCAAGGCTGAACTTCCGACACCACCTGCCATCCACTGTAAGTCCATACAAGAAAGACGTTCAGGCCAAACGAGATTGCGAACATCAAGATTATAAAGTGATTGCGGCGAGGCTGGGTAGCTACTTTGACCTTTTCTTCAATAAGAACGTCGATCTTCCCCATTAACGTGATCGCAAAATATGCTTCGAACGTTGCAACAGTTTTTTTAAGATCCTCTATCTCCGACGAAAACCTGGCGATTGCTTGAGATGTTTCGTTTTTATCATCGTCGATCGATCCGTTGTTCGTTTGTGTTGTCGAGGTTGCGCCTATCGATCCGGAAGTTGCGACCATCTTCGGATGTAGACGCGGTCGTCCAACGCTCACAGCAGAGGCTGTGTTGGCACCATGCGCATCAGCAGAAGAAATGGTTGGTTTCTGAGTTGGGGCAGATTGATCTGCTGTCCGGTCAGCAGGTATGTCGTTTGCCGACGATGTAGCATTTGCTGGAGCCATTCTCAGTCCTCTCGCATGGCATGTTCGATCTGGTCTCGCATTGGTTTGACGAGGTATGACAGGATCGATCGTTGACTTGTCTCGATAAATACTTCGACAGGCATGCCGGGTCGAAGTTCTTTGTCCTCGATACGTTTCGCCTGGTCCTCGGGAATCTTGAGCCGAGCGCTGAAGTATGTCATTCCGGTTTTCGGATCTTCAGTGGCATCCGGAGAAACATCGAGGACAGTCACAGAAAGTTCTGGAGTTGATCGCTGGTTAAGCCCCGTCAACCGGATTCGCGCCTTTTGCTTCGGCGCCACTTGATCGACATCGACGGGACGAAGCTTTGCCTCGACGATCAGGTCGTCGTCTGCCGGAACAACTTGCATCAGCGTCTCGCCGGGCGCTACCACTCGGCCAATGGTATGGACGTTCAAGGCATGCACATACCCTGTCATCGGGGCGCGTAATTCGAGACGAGTGAGACGATCGCGCGCAGCGATGCGCTCGTGGCGCAGCTTCGCAATCTCGACCCGTTTCTGGTCGAGCTCTGTTAGGACGGCTTCACGAAACTCCTTGTCGATCTGAGAGAGCGCAAGTTCCTTCTCTCCAATCGCTTGACGAGTTTCAACGATTTCTGCCGCCACTGCCGCTCTTGACCCCTTTAATGATGCGTGCTCACGTTTTACCGTAACGAGTTGGGAGTTAGCGATCAGACCCTTCCCATGAAGTGTCGCAATATTTGAAACCTGCTCCGCAAGGAGTGCAGCATTCTCATCGATTGAAACAGCCTGCGCATTCAGAGCCGAGACCTTCTCGTCCAATTGGGCAATCTGGGCATGAAGCTGTTCCTTCCGACCTAAGATCCCAAGTCGCCTTGCCTCGAACAATTCGATCTGACCCGATTTGAGGAGAGCGATGCGGTCTGTTTCTCCTTCGGCGAAGTCGTCTTCGGGGAATACGATATCTCGCCTACCAGACAGTTCGCTTAGGAGGCGCGCCTCCTGCGCCACCAACTGCTGCAGCTGTGCTTCGACGATGGCTAGATTTGCACGTACCAGAGTGCCGTCGAAGACAAAAAGGAGCTGTCCCGCGTCGACCTTTGCTCCTTCGTGAACTGCAATACGTTTCACGACACCGCCTTCGTTATGCTGAACCTGCTTTGAACGTCCCTCAACGATAATCGAACCCAACCCGATGACCGCGCCACCGATCTCGGCATAGGCTGCAACACCACCCATTCCGACGCTAAGTATCGTTGCTGCCGCAATTGCAGTCATAAGCTGTCGACGAAGCGACTTCGTAATCGTCCGATCAAGTACGTCAGCTGGCATGGGAAACTCTCCTGTCATCAGTGTTCGGGGCGTGGAACCCGGTGACTCCGAGTACGTCGTCGCGGTCGCCGAACCGCGTCTGCTGACCGTGAGCGATCACCAGCACCTTATTAACAACAGCGAGAACGTTTGGGCGGTGGGCGATTACGATAACGATGCAGCCGGCTTCCCGAAGGGTACCGATTGTCCGTGCGAGCGCCTGTTCACCTTCGGCGTCGAGATTGGCGTTTGGCTCGTCGAGCACGATCAGGAACGGTCGCCCGTAGATTGCTCTTGCGAGCCCGATCCGTTGGCGTTGGCCAGCCGAAAGGCGTGCGCCCGCCTCGCCGATCTTGCAGCCATACCCATCTGGGAGTTGTGCGATCAGCTCGTGCACGCCCGACATCTTCGCAGCAGCGATGATGTCAGTGAGTGAAGGATCCTCAGAAAAGCGCGAGATGTTCTCCGCGATCGTGCCTTCGAACAGCTCAATATCCTGGGGTAAGTAGCCCATGAAGGTCCCGCGTTCGGCCTTTAGCCAATGATCGATACTGGACCCATCCATGCGAACAGAACCCCGCATAAGAGGCCAGACCCCCATCACTGCACGGGCAAGGCTGGTCTTGCCGGAACCGGATGGACCTACAACCCCAAGAGCATCTCCAGCTTGGAGTTCGAAATCAACGTTCTGGAGGAGCAGAATCGGCTCACCGGGTGCGGTTGTCGCGAGCTGCTCGAGCTTCAAGCTGCGTTCCGGGCGTGGTAGTGACTTGGTGCCGCCCTCTGTTGCACATCGTTTCAGCGTGTCGGTAAGGCGTGCGGCAGCCTGGCGCGCGGCGACAAAGCTCGGCCACTGCGAAACTGCGATCTCGATAGGAGCAATCGCGCGGGCCATGATAATCGAGGCAGCGATCATGACGCCCGGCGAGACTTCCTGCAGAATAGCTAGATAAGCACCGAGACCGAGCATCGCCGACTGTAGAACCAATCGTAGCATCTTGGTCAAAGAGGAAAACGAAGAGTTGCGATCTGACGCGCGCTCCTGCGCCGCGTAATAGTCGCTCATCCGCTCTTCGTATCGCGCCGAGAAATTTTCGAACATGCCCATGGCGTGCATGACTTCGGCATTCCGCCGAGCGGTGCTCATAAGTGCGCTTTGCCCGGACGTCTGCAACAAAAGTTCGCGACTCGGAGCACGAGACATCATGTCGTTGACGATGACAATTGCGAAAATCAAAGCACCGCCCGCGAGTGCAAGGCCGCCTAGCAAAGGATGGAATAGGAACAGGATCAGGAAATAAAGCGGCATGAACGGGAGGTCGAAGATCGCCGCTGGCCCCTGTGAAGATAGAAAGCGCTTGATGAGATCAAGATCACGCGACGGGTCTACAGCCGTCGCCTTTGCTCCAAGGAGCAGTGGCATCTGGATATTGGCGAGAAATGTCGGACGCGACAGACGCGTATAGACGCGCATTGAGATCCGATTCAAAGCCTTCGACCGAAGCAAGTCGAGAAGGCCGCTGAAAAGGTAGAGGGCGAACGCAATTCCAGCGAGGACAAGCAGCGTGGGAATGCTGTTACTCGCGAGAACACGATCATAGACCTGGAGCATGAAGATCGGCCCGGTCAACATGAGAACGTTGAGGATCGCACTAATCAAAAAGACAGCGAAAAAAGCCGATCTGCACGTCGCCATAGCGCTTCTGACGGTCATTTGCTTGGGCTTCTGGAACATATTTGTCCTCACAGATCTTTCGAAGGCAATTTTACCTTCCGCAGGAACACCGCTTTTACTTAGAAAGAATGGGGCCGCGGAAGGCGGCCCCGCTGATCATTACGCAACGTCGAACCCGCTGAACGCGGTGCTGGGCGCTGTATCTGCCTCGGGATCTACATTGGTGACAGGGGACATCGCGGTAAAAAGCGGATCGATCTCAAAGGAGCGCAGGTCCATGGAGCCTCCGTTGAAGGTCAACCGAACAGTCTGCGTGCCTTCTTCGAGGTCCACCAACACAGACTGTGTGTCCTGGAAGGTTGTCCAGCTCCCAGTCGGATTAACGCTGGCCGCGTTTGCCGTCTCGTAGACAGTCCCATTCTGCTCGAAGGTTGCAGTGATGGTCCGCTGAGCTCCGCCCGTGCTTCCTTGTGCAGCGGACAAGGACAGCAGATAAGCGCCAGCCTCATCAACTTCGATCGTGTATTCGAGCCACTCGCCGTTTTCGATCCAGCCAATATCACCTGCTGCGGTCTGTTCGACGCTGCTACCAGCGCGCCCACCGTTGTTGCCGCCTTGAAGGCCGGGCGCATCATTATAGGCAACGCCCTGACCGCCAAGATCATAGTCGCTGGCGTCGACAATAAGCCCATCACCATCGACAGTGTGCGGACCATTGACAGGTGACTGCCCATCCACACCCTGCTCCAGGGTGAACGACCGGAGGTCTAGAACGTAGCCGTTGGAGGCCAGAGGTCCATCGAAGGTCAGGCGCAACGTCTGTTGGCCGGCAGGCAGTTGCAGCGTGATGGGAGCGCTCTCCGCAAAAGCTGCGCTGGAGAAGCTACTGCCTCCCGGATTACCATCGGCGAGCGCAACGGTTCCGAGTACCGCGCCGTCTGCCAGGCTAACTGCGATGGTTGCACCGGCGACCGGCGTCTTGGCGTTGGCTGTGAACGTGTAAGTCCCCGTCGAAGGGACGTCGACCGTGTACTCCACCCATTCACCCGGCTTGACGTGGCCGATGTCGTTCTGGCTGCCAACGAATTCCACGTCGCGGCCGGGTCGAAGCGTCTGGTTGCCGCCATCGAGACCCGCATTGTCGTTGTAGGCAATACCCTGGCCGCCTTCGTCGAAGTTGGTTGCGTCGACCGTGAGCGCTCCGTTGGAGAAGCCGGGCGCGGTGCCTCCGTAAGGCGACTGGGCCGGCGCGGGCGGCGCCACTGGCGTCAGAGTGAAGGACCGGAAATCCTGCCCGCCGGTGAAGGTGACACGCACGATCGTCAGGCCCGCTTCTAGTTCAATGCCGTCGACACCCCGCGAGACAAAATTTGTCCAGCTCCCGGTACTTGGGCTCGCGATCGAGCCGGAGGTTGCGTAGGGCGTGGTGTCACCGGCCCGGTAGAATGCCACCGATGCGAAGGACGATCCCGTGCCGCCATTCGACAGAAGCAGGTCGAGATCGTACTCGCCCGCCGCTTCCAGATCGATGGTGTATTCCAGCCATTCGCCGGTGGCGATCCAGCCGATGTCCCCGCCAGAGGTCTGCTCGACATCGCTGCCGGCACGGCCGCCATTATTGCCACCCTGGAGACCAGCCGCGTCGTTATAGGCGATGCCCTGACCGCCCTGGTCGTAGTTGGAGGCGTCGATCGTCGTGCCGTCGGCATCGACCACCGGAGCGGTCCCGCCGAAGGGCGACTGCGAGGCGACCATGTCATCGACATACTCGTAGATCGTTACGGCGTTGAGCGGCGCATTGTCGATGCCGTCGGATCCGGCGGAGTCCATGTTGATCGAAATGACGCCGTTGGTGACGGTCACAACCGCCTCGACCGCGATCGGCGTGTCGCCGCCGGCCTGCGCGAACGGGTCAAGGTCGTCAATAACCTGCTGGCCATTAACAAAGGCGTCAAACTGACGCTGGCCTGCCGAGTTCCAGTAGGTCTCCTGGGTATGCAGCACGACGATGTAGGTCCCGTTCGGCACCGAAATGCTGGCGGTCCAGTTGGAGCCATCCTCGTAGGTCTTGAAGGCCGAGCCGGCGACTGCGTTCGCACCGTTCGGGTTGGAGGTCTGGTCGAGACCCGCCCCCGGGTTCACGGAACCGGACACGGTGACGCGGGAATCGGACTGCGCCGCGAGCGCCACGCCGAGCACCGGATCGTTGGCGATCGCGCCGCCGCCGAAGTTCACGCCGAAGACGTAGTCGCCCCGGTTCTCTCCGCCGCCGGTGTTGCCGCCCCCATTGTTGTCGCCACCGCCGGTGTTGTTGTCCGGATCGAAGAAGTCGACCGTGCCGTCATTATCAGTGTCGTTTTGAAGTGCGTCGTTGACGCCGTCGCCATTGGCATCGTCCGCCGCCGTCAGCTCGTAGGCCTGGACGTTTTTGATGACGAACATGTGGTCGTTGTAGTCGTAATTCCCAGCGCCGGGATAATCTTGGATGCCGATGAAGGTGCCCTCGATCGCGTTCCCCGCGGCGTCGATCGCCTGGAAGAAGCGGATTAGATGGCCCTGATTGTCCCCGACGAGGTTGCCGAAGGATGGATCGAGGTTGTTGGCCTGCGGATCGGTCCAGGAGGCGTAGGTCGGGCGACCGTCAACCGTAATGTGCAAGCCGAACGGCGCATCGGAGTTGATTACGCCGCGCGCAGTGCCGCCCGCGCCGGTGCCAGGTACCAACTGATCCGGCATCACCGTCTGGCCCTGCTGGTCGTCATTCGCCATCAGGTTCGTCGTTGTAGCAGAATCCAGGCTGTGGAAGCCGAGCCGGGCGATATTGCCTTGGTTCAGGAAGGCCGCGATCTGAATCACCTCGACCGGACGCGAACCGTCAAGCCGCTGCAGGTAGGGTAGTAGGACCTCGTCGCCGATCGTCTCGACTACGCCGCTGCCAGCCAGTTCTTCTTGCGCGACATCGGTCGAGTAGCCGAGCGCTTCGACGATCTGCGCGACCGTCGGCTCCGAACCGCGTTCAGAGAACTCCTGCGCCAGACCCGCCAGCTGGATCACCTTGCTGCCACCCGCATAGGCGTCCGACTCGATGGTCAGCGTGGAAGTCAGCAGGCTTGCCCCCGACGACGTTCCGTCATGAGTTCCGACAAATCGGACAGTGATCTGCGCGCTGGAGCCGGCGGCGACTAACGTCGGCACGGCCCCAACGATCTCAAAGTCCAAGCCTACGCCGAGCGTGATGGCATCGATCGTGAGTGGCGCGAAACCATCGTTAGCGATAGTTACCACGGCCTCGTTGCGGAACTGCTGCGACCCGTCCGCCGGGTTGTCTATATTGGTGAAGATTAGTCGCTCGTCTGCCGCCGCGTCGTCCAGCCCAGACACAACCATGGTCTGACCGAAGCCGACCGGCGTAACGCCCTCGATAACGAACATGTTGTCGTTATAGTCGTAGTTAATGCCGGTATAGTCCATCACGCCGAGGAACACGTTCGGAATGACGTTCCCATCCGCATCGACAGCCTGGAACATCCGGACCGTGTAGCCATCGAAGACCTCGTTTCCGTCGGCGTCGAAGACTGTCCCGTTCTGGACCGTGTAGCCCTGACCTGGATACTTGGCATTAAGCTGAGCTTGAGTCGGTTGGCCATTGCCAGTCGGATTCAGCCGAGGATCGGTCGACAGACCTGCCACCTCGATGCCGAATACTTCGTTCCCTGCCCAGCCGTTGGGAATGGTTCCATTGTTAAAGACGGCGCTGGCGAAGTTGCCGTTGGTAAGCACCGGCAGGATCGACTGGTTGTTGTCTCCTGCATGGTTGGTGAAAGTGATTTCCGAGCCATTGTCCTTGTTGCCCGGCGCATGGATGCCGAGGGTCGCACCGCTAGGTCCGTGGAAGGCTGCGATCTGTGTGATGCGGGCCTGTCCAACCCCGTCGGCAAGCCTCCAGTAGGGCGAAAGGACCTCCGTTTCGTCTTGGGGAATGTACAGGTCGAAGAAGTCGAGCACCGAGCTCTCGCCGCCGCCCTGTAACCGCAGTCCCTCGATGACATTGCCGAAACCGAAGATCTGCCAGACCTCGTTGATGTTGGGCTCCTGACCGCCCTCGTCGCGTGCCTGCCAAAACCCAGCAAGGTCGATCGTCGTAATCGGATCGTCCGCGTCGTTGGTAACAAGCTTCAAAGAGCCCTGGAAAATCGTCGAAGTGCCATCGACGTTCGAGGTGGGCGGAGAGTAAGCTGCCCGGTTGAAGAGAACCGTCACATCGACGAAGCTGCCGGGCGCGATCGACAGTCCGTCGAGCTGTGCCGAATTGGCGAGCACGAACGGGCCGTCGAGCTCATAGTCAGTCAGCGTGAGTGCCTCTGTGCCCGTATTAGTGAGCCGAACGGTGCCACTATCCTTGAACTCGCGATCCGGCCCGTCCGGATTGACTGCATCCGGGTTCTCCAAGTAGCTGAAGTGCAGCCGGTTGTCGAAATATGCTGGGTCGAGGCTTTGCACCGCGATGTCCGCATTCGCATTGCCCGGAGCAGGACGAATGTCGAGATAGTCGAGTCCGTTTGCGCCGGCGCTGTCGGAGCGGATCGCCAGCTTGTACTGCGTGCCAGCGACGAGTTGCGCGTAGACGGACTCCTCCCCTGCATCGCCGACGCCCGGGAAATCGGTGTCTTCGAGTTCCACGCCATTGAGGAAGAAGGTCAGGCCCGCCCCGTCCGCAGCATTCGCATTGGCTGCGACGTCGAGGGCATAGACGCCGTCGGCATCGACTGTGAAGTAGAAGACAACCTCGTTGGCGTTGAGCGTCTGCGTCGTACCGTCCGTTGCTTCCAGTTCGATCCGCCCTTCGCCGTCGATCGCCGCGTAAGACGGCTCGAAGACGTCGATTGGGGCCTTGCTCAGGCGCAGGTAATCGACATTCGGGCCGTTGGCACCCGGTGCGGTTACCGTAATGGTGTGAACGCCGGCTGACAGTTGGACAGTGGTGGACTGCGGCCCCCAGGCGGTCTCCGCCGTGTTGCTGTTGGCGGCAAAGGCGAGTGTGTCCAAAGTCTGGCCGTCTACCGACAGTGTCATCGGGCGGGCGGCCTTGCCAACACCGAGTGCGTATAGGATGTCAAGCCCATAGCTACCGGCTTCGGTCACCTCAACCGTCCAGGTGATGGACTGGTCCGTGGTTCCGTCGAAGTCAACGAAGTCGCCGGACTGCGTCCGGTTTTCGCTAACGACGACCGGCCCGTCGAGAACCGCATTCTCCGCCTCGTACTTCACATAGGTGACGCCGCCCACCACGATCTCACCGTCGTTGGGCGTCGAGGACTCGAGCTGGTCCGGAACGATCCGGACACTGTCGATGTTGGGCGCGCCGTTGGCGCTCGTCTGGGCGATCGTGATAGTATTGACGCCCTTTTCCAGACGCAGCGTGACCGGGAACTCGTTCCATGTGGTGAAGGAGCCAGTCTGGGTATTGTCGATCGTGACGTTCTGGTCGCCCGTCTTGATCGCAATCGGCCGCGGCGCGGCGTTGCCGTCACCGTTAGCCATGCGGAAGATGAACGTGTAGGTCCCCGCCGCCGCCGCGTCGAAAGTGAAGGAAGCCTTGTCCTCCACGCCGCCATTCGGATCGAGATAGGCCTGACCGTCGTAGTTGTCGTTCATCCCGTCGCCATTGACGTCATTGCTGTTGCCCGGCTCGTACGTTGACGGATCGTTGATGTTGCGGATGACGGTCGCGTCGTCGCCGGTCAGCGTGCTGATTACTGTGAAGGCAGTGGCGTCGAGGAACGCGCCGGTGGACCCGGTCGATCCCGGGGCGACATTGGTTGCGGTCGTGGCGATGTTTCCGGCCTCGTCCTCGACCCGGAGCACCACTTCCACCTCGTTGCCGAGATCGGTCAGGTCAGCCAGGAAGCGGCCATTCGTCAGGGACACTGAGGTGAAGTTCGCTCCACCGTCGAAGCTGACGGTAATCGCTTCGATATCGTCGTCTAGGCCGGTTACCTGGAACAGGACGTCCGAGGGATCGGAGGAATCGATGACAAGAAGCGTCAGGTCGTTGCCGGCGTCGGCCGTGATGTCCTGCGTGACGCCTCCCGGTGCTGGATTGAGGAGCACGATGATGCTCTCGCCCGTGCCGCGGTTGAGCGTCATCAAGTAGAGTTGGCCTGTCAGGGGATTCTCGATGATATCCAGCGGGTCGATGTATTCATCGATGACGTCGCCGCCGGGCCGCCGCAGCACGTCGTCGCCGATGACGCGGCCGGTTTCCGGATCGACATTGATGACGCGGACATTGTCGCCGACCGAGAACTGCGCGATCAGGATCGCGCCCTTCAGGTTCGTGCCAAACGCGTTGCCGGTATATTCGACCGCACCGTTCGGGCTGCGGTTGAAGTCGAGCGAGTAGGCGCCGTCGATGTCGTAGTCGGGATCGCGAACGACCCCCGGTGCATACTGGTTGCCGCCATCGGGCGTATTGGCGCTGTTGTTGTCGCCGTAGATGTTGTCTGCCCCGCCGGCGCCGCCATTGACGACGTAGTGGCCGAGTAGCGAGTTCGGGTGACCGTAATAGCCGCCGCGCTGGACCTGGAACAGGTAGTCGTACTGCTTGTCGAGGTTGCTCAGCTGTTCGTTGATTGGCGTGTTCGGGTCGTCGAGCGTGTTGCCGCCTCTCGCGGTGCCGTTGGTCGGAACGTAGAGATTGCCGTTGGAGTGCCAGACGAGATCGTAGCCATTGCGGATACCCTCGCCGAAGATCTTTAGCACCGCGTCCGCGGCAAACGGGTTGTAGTAGCCGTCGACCGTGCCGTCGGCGTTGAAGGCGCCGGAGTCACGATAAGTCGGGTCATTGGTAGCCGGATCGTAAGGTTCGGTCTGGACGTTGAATCCGCCCTCATCCGGTTCGCGCCGCGGATCGATCTCGAGTGCAGCTGCGTTCAGAAGGCGCTCGGGACGGAAACCCCAAGCGTTGTCCGGCCGCCCAGCTGCCGAGTTCGAGCCCTGCATGACGTAGAGCATGTATTCCGGATCGGCCGCCGTGCCGATATTGCGGAACTCCAGACTATTGGTCACGTGGTCACCGCCAGAACGCGGCAGACCAGTGATGTAAGTCTGCACTTCAGCGCCGGTGAAGGAGCCGTTTTCGCCTAGAGTGATCCTCGACACCTGCCCAGAGAATTCCGGCGTCTGGTCGGCCTTGCCTTCGCGAGGCACCGGCGCGTTGTCGGTGATCCAGATGGTGTTGGGGTCCTCTGGATCGAAGACGAGACCGATGACGGAGCGTCCCTGAGTCTGCCCAATGGCGTTGACGTCCAACGTCTCCTTCGAGGCATTGTCGACCGTCCCGTCGCTGTTGACGGCCCAGCGGTGAATGTTGCCCATGATGTCGGAGACATAGAGCTTGCCGTCCGGTCCGAACTCGATCGAGGTGAAGGCCGCCGCTCCGTCGGTAATACCGTTTACGACGACCGTATCGGTGAACGCCACCTCGCGGGCCTCGACCTCCGGCGCTTCGCCGGTCACGAATGTCGTCGTGTAATCCTGCATCTGGCGCTGCGGGGCGCTGGAGTCGGTGAGGTCGCCTGCATCGAGCACATCGGCAATGTCTAGCGTGTAGGAGGTAAATTCCTTCAGCTCGACGAGCGGGCGGATGGTAAGGGAGTCCGTGCCGCCAGACACCTGCACGTTGATCGGCACCTCGATCCCGGTCAGTGTCTCGTAGAGCCGGATGCCGTCGACATAGGCGACGCTCGGGCCGCGATGGTCGATGGCCTGAAGCTGGACGCCGACGACTAGGCTGGAGGTCGGATCGATGCCGAGAGGCACTTCGCCATTCTCGCCGATCTCGATTGAGACCTGGCCGCTCTCGTTGGAGGCGGCGACCGCGTCAACGAACTTGGAATAGTCCAGATCGGCCGAGCGGTTGTCGTCCGGCGTCAGGTCGGGAACCTTCTCGACCTGCAGATACTGGATCTCGGTGTTGTAGCCGCCGATCGAGTCGATCGTCAGCCGCCCGTCAGTGACGGTCACCAGTCCGGTAACCAGCGTTGAGCGGAAACCTTCGCCATCGTAGGACGTGCTGTAGGTTGGGGTGCTGCCGTAGCCGTGGGACTCGCCATCCAAGGCGACTGGAATCCAGGACGGCATGAAAGACTGGCCTTCGACGTTCACGACGTAGGTCGAGTCGTACCGGCCGCCGGTGTCGCCGATTGACAGCTGCACCTGGTAGGTGCCGTTTTCCAGCGCCAACTCGAACGCCCGCTCGTTGTTCGAAGCGTCGGCGCCTGGATACTCGAAATGCAAATATGTCTTCTGCAGATCACTCGCGCCCGGAACGTCGTTCTTGTAGCGCGCCGAGCCGGTCGGCTGGGCGAGCGCGTTGTCGGTGACGGCGCCATTCTCGACGTCCACCCAACCGTAGCTGAAGCCGTTGCCGCGGTTTCCGAACGCGGCGCCGGTGTCGGCAAGGTAGCCCGTGGGCGTCGTGTAGCCGGCCGGTGCATTAAAGCCGCCATTGCCAGAGGTCGGGGCCTCGAAGTTGATCTTCACGACCGCGTTGAAGGTCTGTGCGTCCGCAGGCGTTTCAGTCTCGCCGCCGCCGCCATCGGTACCTGCGCGGCTGATCGTCACGTTGTCGATGTTCGGGCCGTTCGCGATCGTGTTCGTCAACGAGATCGCGTTGCTGCCGGCTGTCAGTTCGACATCGACGGTGACATCGGTCCAGTTCGACCAATGATCGGCAGTGACACCACCTTGAACCTGGGTCGAGCCGAAGTTGATCGTCTGCTCGATGCCATTGACCGTCAGCGTCATCGGTCGACCGTCTGTGCCGCCGTTCACGTAGCGAACGGTCAACTGGTAAGTGCCGGCGGACGGTGCCTCGACCGCGAACGATGCCTGGTCGCCGACATCATTGCCCATGTCGAGATAACCGTTGCCCTCATATCCGGGCCGCAGCCCGAATTCGTCGAATTCGGCGCGGGTCGCACTGCCCGGCGCGCCGCCGGTTTCGGGGTTCTCCGGTGTCCGCGCGACGGTATCGGCCGGCGTGGTGGCGTTCGCCTCGATATCGCCGATCGCGAAGGTCTCGCCCTCGACGGTGACCGAGAAGGGCGGGGTTGGAGTTCCGGTACCCTCATCGGCATAGGTGAACGTCAGTTTATCGATGTTCGGACCCGTGATGGCTTCGGCCGGGATCGCGAGCGAAAGCGTATTCGCGCCGGCCGCCAGTTCGACCGTCACGGTCTGCACCGCCCAGTTGTTGAAGCCTTCGGCCGGACCCGAAACGTTCGTCCCGGTTGCCAGGAAGGGCAGCGACTGCACTGTGCCGCCATTGACCGACAGGTCGAGCGGCCGGTCGGAGTTCGTCGCATAGCGGACGGACAGTGTATATGTGCCGGCCTGCACCGCGTTCACGTTGAAGGTGACCGTGTCGCCGGCGTCGTTGCCGAAGTCGACATAGCCGCTTCCGGTGAAGTCGGGACGCAGTCCGTTCTGCAGCGCCGGGTTGGTTTCCGGATTGGCGGGATCGCGAACCTGGGTCGAGTTGGCATCAGATGCCTGGGATAGCGCGATGGCGCCGCTTTCCGCCTCGACGACGATCGGATCGAGCGACACGTCCGGGCCGGCAACCGAGAATTCGTGGGTCGCGGAGGCTTCGTTGCCGGCACCATCGGTGACGATGATCGTCGCCGTCTGCGCCCCGGCCGCCAGATCCGATCCGTCGACGACGAAATCGCCGTCGGCATCAACGATCGCAGTGACGTCGATGCGCGTCGCCCCTCCGTCAAAGCTGATCTCGATCTTGACGATGTCGTCGTCTTCGCCCGTCACGTTGAAGTTGATCGAGGCGGCCTGGGTCTCGTTCAGTTCACCGGTCGGGCCGTCGAGGTCAAGCAGGAAATCATCGGCGTCGGCTGACGAATCGGCAACCGCGCCGGGTTTACTGATCGTGATCGCGTCGAGGTTCGGTCCGGTGTTGGCGCTGGCCGGGATCGCGAAGCTGAGTGTGTTCTCGCCTGCGTTCAACTGAACCGAAACGGTCTGGATCTGCCAATGGTCGAAGCCTTCCTCAAGCCCCGTCTCGTCAGGGTCGGTGGCAACGAACGGCAGCTGCGTCGCCGTCCCGCCATTGACCGTGAAGTCGAGCGGACGGTCGGTGTTGGTGGCGTAGCGGATGGCCAGATCGTAAGTGCCGGCTTCGGCGACGGTCACCGAATAACTGACCGTATCGCCGGCGTCATTGCCGAAGTCGAGATAGCCGGTTCCGGTGAAGTCGGGCCGCAGACCGGTCGGAAGGTTTGGGTTGGTCTCAGTGTTGTCCGGATCGCGGACCTGGGTCGAGTTGTCGTCGGCCGCCTGCGTCAGCGTGATGTCGCCGCTCTCCGCCTGGATCGTGACCGGATTGAAGACGCCCGGTTCGGCAACCGTCAGGGTGAACGAGACGGATTCCGAGTCCAGTTCGCCATCGGTGGCGAAGACGCGGACCTCATAGGCACCGGCGGGCAGCGTTCCGTCGATCACGAGACCCGTTCCGTCGATCGACAGGCCAGCCGGGAGGGCTGATCCGTCGGCCAGCGTGGCGACGTAGCTGATGGTCGCGCCCTCGTCCGGATCGGTGGCGCTGAGCAGCACGGCGAGGTCGATGGTCTCCGCATTGCCTGCTTCGACCTCAAAATCGTCGATTGAGATGCCATCGGCGAGAACCGGCGTCTCGTTGACGTCGGCAACGGTGACCTTGAGCGTCGACTGGCTGGATTTGCCTTGCGCATCGGTAGCCGTGACGACGACGTCGACGCTTGCCGCGTCTTCATGGTCGAGCGCGACGCCGTCCTTCAGCTTGAGCTGGCCATCGACGATCTCGAAGTCCGAAGTCGGATCGACGGTGAAGGCCACGTCTTCGCCTTCCGGATCGGTCGAGGCGAGCGTGCCGACGATCGCGCCCGCAACGTTCTCGTTGATGCTCGACGTATCGAGGACCGGCGCCGTCGGCGCGAGGTTCGGAGATTCAACGCGGGTGAAGGTGAACTTGTCCGTTCGCAGAAGCTCGCCATTCGCCTGGCCCGACAGGGTCAGGATCGCGCCGGCGGTCACGTAGACCGGCGTCTCGAAAGTGATGGTTTTGAGGTTGCCGGCCTGACCGGCATTTCCGCGAGCTCCGCTATTGTCGAAGCTGCCACCCTCATCGAAGGCCGCATTCGACGCCAGCACCGTATCGCCGATCGTCAGCGAGTAGGAGGCGCTGCCGTCCGTCTCGTCGTAGCGCGTCATCGAGACGGTGTACCAGCCTTCGAGCAGGCCGTTCTGCGACAAGTCGGTGCTGACAGTGCTCGGCGCGTTGGTGTTCGAGGCCCGAACGATCCGATCGCCAGAGGCGCCCGCCTGGCCGGTCGCGTAGAAGTTCTGTGCTTCGGAAAGCCCGGTGAAAGCTTCCGCTTCGATCGTGTAGACGTCTCCTGTCTCCGGCCCCTCGATCAGGAGATCGATCGAGATGGTGGCGGACAGGTCTTCGGGATCGGTCGCCCGGATGGTCACCGCGAACTCGCCGCCCTGCGTCGGCGTGCCGACGATGACGCCTTCCTCGTTGAGGCTGAGGCCTTCCGGCAGACCTTCGGCGGTGTAGGTCAGCGCATCACCGTCGGGATCGGAGAAGAAGCTTTCGAACTCGCCAAGGTCGATACCGGAAATCTCCGTTCCCGCTTCGAAGAAGTAGGGCTCGAATGCCGCGTCTTCGGCGACCGGTGCGTCGTTGACGTTGTTCACCGTGAGGACGAACGAAGTGCTCGTCGACGCGATACCGTCATCGGCCGTCAGGACGATCGTGTAGGTGCCGGGAAGTTCCGGCGCGTTGCCGCCAAGAACTCCGCCTGCGAGCGTCAGACCATGCTCGGTGAAGGCGACGCCATTGGCGTCGGTAACGGCGAAGCTGTAGGTCAACGCGTCGCCGTCGTCGTCGACGAAGGGCAGATCGACCTCGAGCGTATTGCCTTCATCGACCGCGAAGCTTCCGACGCCGCCCCCGACGACACGCGGTGCATTGTTGCCGGTCTCGACGATCGTTTCGGCGATGGTGACGTTGGAGAATGTGACCGATCCCTGACCGCTCGACAGGAGGTCATCGTCCGCCACGAGGGTCAGGGAATCGATCGACTTGCCCGCATGGGCCGACAGGTCGATCGTGAACCGCAGCGCGCCGCCGCCGATGTCGACGCCCTGTCCGCGCAGATCGATGAAACCGCCCTGAGTCTGCGTGCCGGCGAGCTGGTAGTTCGAACGATCCGACGTCTCGAAAGGGGAATCATCGTCGTCGAAGCCGAGCGACACGATCTCCGGCTGGAAGGCGCCGATCGCGATGTCGACCGTGATTACCGTATTGGCCGTGATCGTGTAGTCGGTGCCGAGCGAGGCACGCTTCCACAGATTGCCGTCGAGCGTCAGCGCCGCTCCGTCCTGGGAGACGGTCACGCTGCTGCCTGCGCCGCCACGATCCTGCGTGCCGCCATAGCTGCTGATTGTCGAGCTGGCGAAGTCGACGATGAACGGGCCTTCCGGCTCCGGCTCCGCCTGCACCGTCAGCGTGAAGGAGACGGATTCCGAGTCCAGTACGCCGTCATTGGCGAAGACGCTGATCGAATAGGCGCCCGGCACGACGTCATCGGCGACCACGATCGCGCCATCGACGAGACTGATGCCGGCCGGAAGCTCGGCGCCGTCGCCGACGATGGACAGAGTCGTGGCGTCGCCGTCCACGTCGCCCACGGTCAGGTCCGCGAGCGAGACCGAGCCGCCCGCCGCGACGGTCAGGTCACCAATCGTGCCGGAAAGGGTGGGCGCATCGTTGACCGGTGCGACCGAAACGCTGACCGTCGCCGATGCCATGCCGCCGTTGCCATCGTACACTGTGTAGGTGATCGCTGCGTCGCCGTTGAAGTCCCCAGCCGGAACGAAGACGAGTTCGGTGCCTTCGACCATGACGATGCCCTGCTCCGTCGGCACGCTCGCCGAGATCGTCAGCGCGTCGCCGTCGGCGTCACCGATGGCCTCCGCGATATCGACGCGGATAGCGTTGTCCTCGTCGGTGGATGCGGACAGGTCGTCGGCGGTCGGGTCCGTATTGGTCGGCTCTGACGGTCCGGCGAGGAAGTCGACGCTTTCGCCGGGCAGGGTCAGGGCGATGGCATCGATGTTCGGCGAGCCGTTGGTCGCCGACTGCATGATGCCGATCGTGTGCGGTCCCGAGCCAGTCAGCGTGATGCCGAAGGTGATCGTCTGCCAGTTGGCGAAATTGCCCGTGTTCGTATTCTGTGAAGCGCCCTGCTGTACGCCGTCGACGGCGATGGCGATCGGTCGGTTGAAGCCGTTGCCCGTACCGGTCGCACCGTTGGCGACCCGCAGGTGAAGCGAGTAGGTGCCGGCCGGTGCGTCGACGTCGAAAGTCGCACGGATTCCGGTCGTGTTGCCGTTGATGTCGAAATAGCCTTCGCCGGTATAGCCCTTGCGCAGGCCGTATTCGTCGAAGTCGGGCGCTTCCGTCGCGTTCGGAGCCGGAAGGTCGGGGCTGTTGGCGCCCTGGCGCTCCTGGTTCTGCGTGCGGGTGCGGATCAGCGTGTCGTTAGATACGTTGTTGTCACCATCCGGCACGATCGTCAGACTCTCGCCTTGGATGATCACGGTCTCGAAGGGCGTTGGATTGACGGTCTCCTCGGCTTCGACGGTCAGTGTGAACGAGATGGATTCCGAGTCCAGTTTGCCGTCATTGGCAAAGACGGACACTTCGTAGGCGCCTGCCGCCACGTAATCGGCGACCGAGATAGCACCGTCGACGAGCGTGATGCCGGCCGGAAGGGTCGCGCCATCCGTGCCAGCGATGGACAGAATCGTGGCGTCGCCATCGACGTCGCTCGCGGTGAGTGCGCCGAGCACGACCGAATCGCCGGCCGTGACCGTCGCGTCGTTGAGCGTGCCGGACAGGACCGGCGCGTCGTTCACCGCAGCGACGGCGACCGCGACGCTCGAGCTTGTCTGAAGGCCGCCGGTGTCGGTGACCGTGTAGGAGATCGTCGCATCGCCGTTGAAGTCGGCACTGGGGGTGAAGATCAGCTGCAGGCCGTTGACCGTGACGGAGCCGTCGGTGCTGCTGGCCGTCAGGGTCAGGCCCGCATCGCCGTCCTCGGCGTCGCCGACCGAACCGGACAGGTCGATCGTGACCGCCTGGTCCTCGTCGGTCGATGCGGACGCGACGGCAGCGGTCGGCGCCGTGTTGACCGGCGCTTCCGGAGCGTCGGTCACCGTGACTGTCAGCGTGCGCGAACCGGTCACCTCGCCGTCGCTGGCGACGATGGTGACCGAATAGCTGTTGGGTCCAGCCGCATCGAAGGTGGGGGCGGCGAAGGAGAGTTCGCCCGCCGCATCGATCGAGAACCGGCCGGCATTATCGCCTTCCAGCGTATAGGTGAGCGTGTCGCCGTCGGCATCGGTCGCGGCGAAGGTGCCGATCACCGAGTTGGTGCCCTCCTCGGCGCTCGCTGAGCCGGCCGCGCTTTCGAATTCCGGCGCTGAGTTGGCTGCGGGGAAGACCGGCACCGCGCCGACGGTCGTCAGCGCGACCGCATCGATGTTGGGGCCGTTGGTGTTGCCGGCGATGGCAAGCTTGAGCTCGTTGTCGCCTGCGGCGAGCTGGACGGTCAGTGTCTTGGTCACCCAGTTCTGGAAGCCGTTGCTGGCGAAAGATTGCGCCGCATGCTGCGTGGTGCCGCCGACGACGATGTCGAGCGCCCGGGCTTCGCTTCCGTTTGCGAAGCGGATATGGAGGTCGTAGAGACCGCCCTCGGTGACGTTGACGTTCCAGACGAGCGCCTCGTCGGTTCCGCTCTCGAAGTCGAGATAGCCCGTGCCGCTATAGCTGGCGCGGAGGCCGAAACCATCGATCGGTTCGGTGGTGGTTCCCTTCGTTCCGTTCGCCGGGCCTTCGGCGAACTTGTCGCTCGACTGGTAGCCGTCGATAAGATCGTCCAGACCCTTCGACTGCTTGCGAGCGTAGCTTTCGCCACCCGTGACGATGAGGGCGTCCTCGCCCTGCAGGATGATTTGCAAAATGACAGGCTCGGATGCTTCCAGAACGTCCTGGACCTCGACCGAGATGGGCTTCGAGACGCTCGTGAAGCCGTCACTTACTTCCACGATCAGATCGAACGTGTCGTTGCCGTCCGCATCGGACGGTGTCTCGAAGTCCGGGGCGGTCTTGAAGGTCAGTCGACCCGTCTGTGCGTCGATCGTCAGCTTGTCGGCATCGGCGCCGCCGACGATGCTGTAGATCAGCGCGTTGCCGTCGGCATCGCTCGCCGCGACGACACCCGCATCGGTGGAGTTCTCAAGCGACTGCAGGCTGTCGGTCGCGATCTTCGGCGCGGTGAAGCTGACGATCTCGCCCGGCAGAGCGATCGCAAGGGCATCGATGTTGGGCGCGTTGCCGCCAGATGCCGGAATGCGCAGGATAATCGAGTTCGCTCCAGCATTCGTGGTGATGGTGAAGGTTGCTATCTGCCAGTTGTTGAATCCCTCGTCCGGGCCCGTACCGTCCGGATCGGTGTCCGTGAAGTGCGATGTCGTTGCCGGCTCGCTGCTGATGGAGACGCCGTTGACGACAACCTCCAGAGGGCGGTTGTCGTTCGTCGCGTAGCGGATGTGGAGCACACGCTCGCCGCCGACCGAATCCTCGAAGCCGTACGTGTAGCTGTCGCCGGCGGCGCTGCCGTAGTCGACATAGCCGCTGCCGCTGTAGTCCGGACGCAGGCCGCTGAAGTTTCCGGTTTCGGGATTTTTCTCATTTCGGACAACTGTGCCGCTGCTATTGCCGGTACGAGGAACGCCATCCTCGGCCTGCATGTAGATCGCCTCAAACGTCCCCGGTGTTTCTGCTTCGTCTAGACCCACTAATGGACCCGATGGATTCGATACTCCGCCACCTTCCGACTGATTGCTGTTGGGCTCATCATCAGTAACTGCGTTCTCCGGATCTGGAGCGCTAACTGAAGACATAGATGTCTCAGAAAAATTGCTGAGCATCGTCGATTCGAATGAGTTTCCGCTGTTGGACACAGGTATCGAGGATACCCCCCCTACGCCGTAGGCTCCTACTTCAATTGGTGCGATCGCTAGGTCGAGGTGGCCAGCACGGTGAATAATCTCTACCGATTTTTCACCGTAAGCCTTCGCAACAGGATCCAGATTGTCTGTTGCGCTAGAGCTTGATCCAATTGCAGGTACGCTCCCAGTTTCAATTGGGTCTAATTCATTGGAAGGGTTTTCGGCCTCCCTCAAATTCTTTTGGCTTGATGAAGTCTCAGCCTCTTCAGATGCGTTTTTGCCGAGACTCGTCTGCTGCGTTGATGAAGGCTTATCGTTTGCCTGCGCCGCATCTGCAAACGCGCTGACAGCACTAATTGCGACCAAATTCTGGATTAGAACTATGCCGTCTGGACGCTCATCCCTTTCAGTCAAATCGTCGACGATTTGTTGTATGGTCAGCCCCTCGATTTGCGGCCCACTTCCATTGACTGACTCGAATAAGAAACGATGATTCCCACGATCGAGGTTCAGTTCAATTAATCTAGTTTCGAATGACGTCCAAGATCCCGTCGAGGGAAGCGAAAGGACGCTCTCGAACTGGTTCGAGACACTTAGAATAACGTCTCGAGGTTGAGTGAACCCATTGCTGAACTGTAGAATTACTTGATGCTGTCCTGCCTGGGCGACTGAAATATCGAACGTCTTGTCCCCAGTGCGAGATTTTGAATCAGAAGAACTCGCCGAACGCGTGACGTTCGACTGATCAACTTCGGCATCCTTAATGTCAGCGAAATGGTTGTCCATCGTCCCCTCATCCTCTTCTTCTGTCTGGCACTTCTGCCATCCAATTTTTCCGCCAAGTGAAAATATCTAACTTGGCTTCCGGAACGAAATGATGAACGAAACGTTAAGTGATCGCTATAACTATAATACCGACTTGGAAGTTTGATTTATAAGCATTTTGATACGACGCTATGACAAATTAAGCGTTTTGCTAGCATGCGTCGTCTTCAAACGCTCGTTTTGAAAGTGGCGATCAATCAGAAAGCTTTGATGCCGTCTGACTTACGCCGAGTTTTGTTAAGCCAAGAATTCGTTTCTAGCAGCTGTTTTCGGCGCCCTGCGTTTCCAGGTTGCCGAGCTGCGACAAAGGCTCAAAATTTAGCTCAATTTTTCGATGAATTGGTAAATGGAGGCCTCTAAAAACTTCCCCTTCTTGCGCGATTTATGATTCCATCGGTGTGATCGAGGTTGGGAGGATGGCATGCGGGGGCAGCCAGGTTTCTGGGATATCAACGAGCGTTACGGCCGACTGAGCGATGCTGGCGATCCGCTTGAGAAGCTGAACGCGATCGTTCCCTGGGATCTGTTCAGAAAGTCATTGGCGAAAGCATTTAAGCGCTCGGACGGCGCAAATGGCGGAAGACCACCCTACGACCCTGTTCTGATGTTCAAGGTTCTGGTTCTGCAGGCGCTCTACAATCTCTCCCACGACCAGGCGGAGTTCCAGATCCAGGACCGGCTGTCGTTCATGCGGTTCGTTGGACTCGGTCTGGCCGACAAGGTTCTGGACGCCAAGACGATCTGGCTGATCCGAGAGCATCTTGCCGAGGCCGGCGCGATTTAGAATCTGTTCGTTCGTTTCGACGAGCATCTTGCGAAGGCTGGCTATCTGGCAATGGGCGGCCAGATCGTGGACGCAACGATCGTTGCGGCACCCAGGCAGCGTAACACCGAGGAGGAGAAGACTGCGATCAAGGTCGGCGAAGTGCCGGAAGCCTGGAAGGACAAGCCCGCCAAGCTTCGCCAGAAGGATCGTGACGCTCGGTGGACGGTGAAGTTCTCTAAAGCCAAGCCGGCGGCTGAGGGCAAGCCGCAGCATATCGACATCGCCGTCCCGGCGTTTGGCTACAAGAACCATGTCTCGATCGACCGTCGACATGGTTTCATCCGTGGATGGACGGCAACGAGCGCGTCCGCTTGGGACGGAGCGCAATTGCCCAACGTTCTCGATCGGCAAAATACCGGTTCGAAGGTGTGGGCTGACACAGCCTATTGATCGAAGAAGAACGAGGAATGGCTGGATCGAAACGGCTTCAAGTCGGACATCCACCGCAAGAAGCCGAACGGCAAGCCCATGAGGGAACGAACTTCGCGCGCCAATGGGAGGCGTTCCATGATCCGCTCAAAGGTCGAGCACGTCTTCGCCCGTCAGAAGGGACCGATGGCTGCCTTCATCCGAACTATCGGCATTGTGCGCGCTGAGACGAAAATCGGCATGGTCAACCTCGCCTACAATCTCAGTCGTTTCGTTTGGCACCAAGCGCGAGGTGCGTCCGCATGACGGCGAAAACGCCGTTCGATCCGCCAGAAGGCGGACGATAAAGCATAAAAAACCAGATATCCGCTGCGGTCGAACTGTCAACCGCTCAACCTTGCCGATGTCCGACCTCAAATCTCGAAAACGACAGTACTTCGAGGTCTCCAGATACGATCATGATTGGGATAAAGGTTGGGATAGAGACTGCGTCGAAGCTAGAAGTACGAGATGATTCAAAATGTTAGCAGGAATAGATGGCGGTGAGAGAGGGATTCGAACCCTCGATACGGTTTCCCGCATACACACTTTCCAGGCGTGCGCCTTCAACCACTCGGCCACCTCACCACAATTCGCGATGGAACGGCCGGTCATGCCTCGGTTGCCAGGCATCGGGTGACGGGCCGCTTTTATGACAGCGAACGGCGCGGGACCTAAGACAGAAATCGTTTGGGTTCAAGCCATTTCGAACGGGCAGGCGAAATCTCTGCGCTCTGTCTCGGTAAAGGCTCAACGGCCCACGGCGGTTTTGCGCCGCTGCCGCCGGCCTTGCGGCACCGGCCGTTGCGTCGCACCCGGGTCCGTCCGACGACCCGGCGCGGCGAACGAGGCGCCGCCGCCATCGGACGGGACGGAGCCTAAGCCCTGTCGCCGCCCCGTTCCACCCCCGGCCGCCCCATGCGGGCGAGCGGGGTGGCGAGAGGCTTCCGCCGGACGTCGCCGACGGCGGGGCGGCGCGATCTGGCGGGCGTTGCCAAACGGGGCGGCGCGCACCATTTTAGGGGATCGGAGCGAAAACCGGCGCCCTGGCAGCCCCGTACGACTGGACCCTGACTTCCGATGCAATTCATCCTGCACTTCCTGCGACTGCTTGGAACCCTCTGCCTGGCCATCGCGACGGTGTTCGCCGTCGGCGACATTGCGCGTTATGTCGCGGACGACATCGTGCGCATGGCAACCATCGCCGAGATCGCCCAAATGACGGGGATCGGCGCAGGGCTGTTTGCGGGCGGATCGGCGACCGCCGGCGTCGTCGGCGGCTGGCCGTTCGCGCTCAGCGTCGCGGTTCTCGGCATGGTGCTGACGCTTCTGGGACGCAAGCGCCGACGGATCGGCCGCACCTGACGCAACGCCCGGCGGCCGACGCGTTCTGAAACGTCCGGCCCGTGTCGCCGGCGCGAGGACGACGAACGGCCCGGGCACCCACGCACGTTTTTGAGGAAAGTGACGGCAATGTATATTCTCGACATGTTCGCCCGCAAAACCCGGATGGTGAGCGAGGCCGACGCGCTGAAGGGCCGCTCGACCCCGATGCCCGTGCCCGAGGCCCATTTCGTCGCGGGCACGGCGCTGAAGCCGCCCTTTCCCGACGGGATGGAGACCGCGATCTTCGGCATGGGCTGCTTCTGGGGCGTTGAGCGCAAGTTCTGGCAACTCGACGGCGTCCATTCGACCGCGGTCGGCTATCTCGGCGGCTACACGCCGAACCCGACCTATCAGGAGGTCTGCACCGGCCAGACCGGGCACAACGAAGTGGTGCTCGTGGTCTACGACCCGGCGCGGATCTCCTATGCCGAGCTCCTGAAGACATTCTGGGAGGGCCACGACCCGACGCAGGGCATGCGCCAGGGCAACGACATGGGCACCCAGTACCGCTCCGGCATCTATACGCGCGACGCGGACCAGCAATCGGTCGCGCAGGAGACGAAGGCCGCCTATCAGGACGCGCTGAAACAGGCCGGGCACACCGGCACGATCTCGACGGAAATCCTGCCCGCCGGCGAGTTCTACTATGCCGAGGACTATCACCAGCAATATCTCGCCAAGAATCCGAACGGCTATTGCGGCGGCGGCGGCACCGGCGTGTCCTGCCCCATCGGCCTGAGCGTCCCGGCTCAATAGGCGCGGCACACCGCACCGACCGCGCCGGTCCGGCGGTCGTCGCAGCGCCCGCCGGTCCTTCGCGGTTCGGCGCGTCCGCGCCGTGGCGGCGGCGGGGACCGATCCGCCTTGTCGCCGGCCGGCGCTTCCCTCGGCGCGGCCGGCGCGATACCAGTCGGTCGCAGGACAGGGCAAACCGGCAGAGAGACGACAAGCATGGCGCAGAAGGTGATTTTCGATACCGATCCCGGCCAGGACGATGCGGTCGCGCTCCTTGCGGCGCTCGCCTCGCCGGACGAGATCGACATTCTCGGCATCGTCACGGTCGCCGGCAACATCCCGCTCGACCTGACCACGAAGAACGCGTTGAAACTCCTGGAACTGGCGAACCGCATCGAGGTGCCGGTCCATGCCGGTTGCGCCAAGCCGTTCGGGCGCACGCTCGTCACCGCCGAGCATGTCCACGGCAAGACCGGGCTCGACGGCCCGGACCTGCCCGAGCCGCAGATCGCGGCGAAGGAACGGCACGGTGTCGATTTCCTCGTCGAGACCCTGCGCGCCCATCCGCCCGGCACGGTCAAGCTTCTCTGCCTCGGGCCGCTGACCAATGTCGCGCTGGCGCTCGCCAAGGCGCCCGACGTCGCGGCGCGGATCCAGGAAATCGTCCTCATGGGCGGCGGCTGTTTCGAAGGCGGCAACATCACCCCCACCGCCGAGTTCAACATCTATGTGGATCCCGAAGCGGCGAGCGCGGTCTTCCGCTCGGGCGCGGCGATCACCGTCCTGCCGCTCGACGTGACCCACCAGATGCGGTCGACGAAGCAGCGGATTGCGGCGTTCGAGGGGCTCGGCAACAAGGCGGGCGCCGCGGTCGCCGCGATGCTGTCGTTCTCCGAGCGCTTCGATGTGGAGAAATACGCCTGGGAAGGCGCGCCGTTGCACGATCCGTGCGTGACCGCCTTTCTCCTTGCGCCGGAGATCTTCGAGGCGCGGCCGGTGAATGTCGAGATCGAGACCGGCTCGGAGCTCTGCCGCGGCATGACGGTGGTCGATTATTGGGGCGTGACCGCACGGCCGCAGAACGCCCGCTGGGTGCGCTCGGGCGATGCCGAGGCCTTCTTCCGGCTGCTGACCGAGCGGGTGGCCCGCCTGCCCTGAGCGCGGAGGACCGGACCGCGAAGTATAGAATGGTTCCAGACACCGCCTCTTACAATAGAATCGTTCCAAGCTTGAAGTAGAACGATTCCAGACCGGCGCTTTTTATTTGACATGGCCGGGCCTCTCGCTTAGCCGATGGGATCGAGGGGGCCCTTTCCCCTTCCGCATCCCACCGCTTCCGTTCGGCCGCCACTGGGCTTTGAATCCAGCAGGAGATTGACCCGACCATGATCTTTTCCCCATCCCGCACATCCGCCCGCCGGGCGTTGATCGCATCCGCCTCGCTCCTCGCCTTCGCGGCGCCGGCATGGGCCGAAACCCCGTCGAAACAGGCCGTTCTGGAAACCTATGCCGATATCGCGCTCGCATCCTATTCCGACGCGCTCGCCTCGGCCAAGGCGCTCGATGCGGCCACCGACGCGCTGATCGAGACCCCGAGCGCGGAAACGCTTGCCGCGGCGAAGGACGCCTGGCGCGCCTCGCGACCGAGCTACATGCAGACGGAAGTCTTCCGGTTCGGAAATCCGATCGTCGATGCCTGGGAGGGCCGCGTCAACGCCTGGCCGCTCGACGAGGGACTCATCGACTATGTGGCACCCGCCTACGGCACGGGCTCCGATTCCAACGCGCTCTACACCGCCAACGTGATCGCATCGGACGAGATCACGATCGGCGGCGAGAGCGTCGACGTCACCACGATCACCCCGGCACTGCTTCAGGACAAGCTGCAGGAGGCCGGCGGCGTCGAGGCCAATGTGGCGACGGGCTATCACGCGGTCGAGTTTCTGCTCTGGGGTCAGGACCTGAACGGCACGGAGGCCGGCGCTGGCGACCGTCCCGCGACGGATTTCGCCGAAGGCGAGGCCTGCACCAACGGGTCCTGCGAAAAGCGCAGCGCGTTTCTCGATGCTGCGACCGATCTCCTGATCACCGATCTGGAGGAGATGGTCGGCAACTGGGAGACGGACGGCGCGGCCCGCACCGCACTTCTGGAGGACGAGGACAAGGGCATCGCCGCCATCCTGACCGGCATGGGGTCGCTGTCCTATGGGGAACTGGCCGGCGAGCGCATGAAGCTCGGCCTGCTCCTCCATGATCCGGAAGAGGAGCACGACTGCTTCTCCGACAACACCCACGCCTCCCACTATTATGACGGCATCGGCATCCAGAACGCCTATCTCGGCCGCTACGAGCGGGCGGACGGCGGCGTCGTCGAGGGCGCGGCGCTGGCCGACCTCGTCGAGGCGAGCGCACCGGACGTGAACGAGGAGCTCAAGGCCGATCTTGAGGCGAGCATCGCCAAGCTGCGGGCGATCTACGACGCTGCGGAAAGCGGCGAGGCCTACGACCAGCAGATCGGCGAGGGCAATGCCGAAGGCAATGCGCGCGTCCAGGAAGCGATCGACGCCCTGATCGCCCAGACGCGGACGATCGAGCGGGCCATCGCGGCCCTCGATCTCGGCGCCGTCTCGATCGAGGGCTCGGACAGCCTCGACAACGCCTCGGCCGTCTTCCAGTAGGCGGCGCATCCGAAACCTCCGCCGGCATGCGGCGCGACGACGTTTCATCCGGCTTCGTTGCCCGCCTTGCGTGGGCAACGACGAGATCCGCAGCGTGAAGGACGAGGCGATCGCATCGTCCCGGGCGCTGCCCGCCGGGAGCGGACGCGACGCAACGCTCCCGGCCTGTTGAGAATGCACAGATCCCCGGGTCCCGATTCATGGTCTCCTGCCGCGCCCTCGCCTTCGCCTCGCTGAGCCTCACGACGCTTCTCGCCCTGCCGCTCGCCGCCGCGCTCGGCGAGCGGCAGGCGGTGCGCGGCGACCTGACGAAGGCCGATCTCGACCGCGTCCGGCGCGTGACCGCGCCGACATCGGACTTTACGCAGCCGGAACGCTTCGAGGCGATGCAGGGCGGCGCGGCGACCTTCGGGAAGGTCCCCAACCAGGACGCGTTCAGCCAGGTCTCGGCCAATCAGAGCTTTGCGGGCGAGGATCGCTTCAAGCTCGGCAATGCCCTGTTCCGCAAGTTCTGGGTGTCCTCCCCCTCCTCCACGATAGCCTCCGACGGGCTCGGGCCGCTCTACAATGCGCGTGCCTGCCAGAGCTGCCACCTCAAGGATGGGCGCGGCCGCCCGCCGGCCGAGGGCGAGGAGGCGGTCTCCATGTTCCTGCGCCTCTCCGTTCCGCCGAAGACGCGCGAGGAGCGCCAGGCGCTCGCCGACCGGACCCTGACGCGCATCGCCGAGCCGACCTATGGCGGGCAGCTTCAGAACTTCGCCGTTCCGGGGTATGAACCGGAGGGACGCATGGTCATCTCCTACGAGGAGATGGACGTTGCGCTCTCCGACGGCACCGCCGTCTCTCTGCGCAAGCCCACCTACAGCGTGGCGGATCTCAACTACGGACCGATGGCGGACGATGTCATGCTCTCGCCCCGCATCGCCAATCCGATGATCGGCCTCGGTCTCGTGGAGGCGATCGAGGAGGCCGACATCAGGGCGCTCGCCGATCCCGACGACCGCGACGGGAACGGCATATCGGGCAAGGTGTCGGAGGCGATCGATCCGGAGACCGGCGCGCTCCGTCTCGCCCGCTTCGGCTGGAAGGCGACGACGCCCTCGATCAAGGTGCAGAGCGCGGAGGCCTTCTCCGGCGATATCGGCATTTCGACGCCGCTGAAGACCGATGCGTTCGGCGAATGTTCGAACCTGCAGGATGCCTGCCGCACCGCGCCATCCGGGGTCCAGGCGCGCCTTGGTAAGGTCGAGGCGCCCGATCCGGTTCTGGGTCTCGTCACCTTCTATTCGCAGAACCTCGCCGTCCCGGCCCGCCGCGATGTCGGCGACGAGACGGTGCTCGCGGGCAAAGAGGCGTTCTACGAGGCCGGCTGCGCCGCCTGCCACCAGCCGAAGTTCGTGACCTCGCGCAAGGCCGAGGACGAGGCCCAGCGCTTCCAGCTGATCTGGCCCTATTCGGACTTTCTCCTGCACGACATGGGCGAAGGCCTTGCGGACGGGCGCCCGGTGGGCGACGCGTCGGGCCGCGAATGGCGCACCCAGCCGCTCTGGGGGATCGGGCTCACGGATGTCGTCAACGGCAACACGTTCTATCTTCACGATGGACGCGCGCGCACCCTCGAAGAGGCGATCCTGTGGCATGGCGGTGAGGCCGAAAATGCTCGCAACGCCTATGCCAGTTTCGACGCGGCGACCCGCAAGGCTTTGATCACGTTTCTGGAATCCCTCTGATGCTCATGATGACACGCCTTCTCGCCGCGGGCCTTGCCGCCGGATGTCTCGTCTCGGCACTGCCCGCGTCGGCGCAAGGGACCGGCGGGACGACCGGCGCCGAAGCCCCGGCGCTCGACAATGCCGAAGCGCTGGAACTCGTGACACGCGTCATCGACGATGCGATCCGTCCCGGCTACCGGGCATTCGCCGAGGCGGCGCGGGATGCGGCCCTGCGCATGGACACGCTCTGCGCCGAGCCGAGCGAACGAGCGCTCGAGACCGCACGAGACGGCTTCGGCGGCCTCGTCTCGGCCTTCGCGGCGATCGAGTTCGTGCGCTTCGGCCCGATCCGCACCGACAACCGGCTGGAGCGGATCCTGTTCTTTCCCGATCCGCGCGGCGTCACCCGCCGGCAGGTCGAACAGCTTTTGGCGGGCGCGGACGCCGGCACGCTGGACGCAGACACGCTCGCGCAGAAATCCGTCGCGGTTCAGGGCCTGCCGGCGCTCGAATTCGTGCTGTTCGGCGAAGGCTCGGACGCCCTCGCCGGCACCGGCGGGGCTGACCGTTGCAGCTATGGCGAGGCGATCTCGCAGAACCTCGCCGCGATCGCCTCCGATCTCGATACGGCCTGGGCGGACGAGACCGGCATCGACAGGCGGCTGACGCACCCCGGCCCCGACGATCCGGCCTACCGCACGCCGGCCGATTCGATCGGCGAGATCGTTTCGATCTTCACCGAGGGCCTCGAGATCATCCGGGACCAGCGGATCGGGCCGGCGCTTGGCGCCGACGATGAGCCGGCAAAGCCCTACCTCTTCCTCTTCAACCGGTCGGACAATGCGCTCGCTGCCCTGAAAGCCGATTTCGACGGCCTTGGAGCGATGTTCGAGACGGCGGAGTTTTCGCGCGTTCTTCCCGCGCAACAGGCCTATCTCACCGGAGCGATCGGGCTCGAATTCGACCAGATCGGCGCGACGCTGGAGGCGCTGCCGTCGCCGCTCGGCGCGGCGGCCGGCAATGGAGATTGGCGCGACAAGCTCGCATATGCGGCGATCGCGGCGGGGAGCATCCGCGCCCAGTTCGAGAGCCAGCTTGCGCCGGCGCTCGGGCTTGCGTCGGGCTTTTCGTCTCTCGACGGCGATTGAGCCGGGGATGATCCCGACCCCGCTGATATCACGCCGCGCCTTTCTTTCGGGCGCAGGCGCAGCCTTTGCCGCCGGGCTCCTGCCGCGCGAGGCGGACGCGCTCGCGGCGACGGACGCCCTGTTCGCCTCCGCCGTGCGCAGGGCCGACGGTTCGTATGGCTGCGCGGTCTTTGCCGAGGACGGCCGCATCCTGTGCGACGTGCCCCTGCCCGGCCGCGGCCACGACGTCGCCTTCGATCCGTTGCGCTCGCGCGCGGTCGCCTTCGCCAGACGGCCGCGGACCTTCGCCGTCGTCTTCGATCCGGTGTCCGGAACCATCACGCGAACGCTTGGCGCGCGCAAGGGCCGGCACTTCTTCGGCCACGGCTTCTTCTCGCCGGACGGACGTCTGCTCTATGCGACAGAGAACGACTATGCCGAGGCGCGCGGCCTCATCGGCGTCTACGACGTGGAGCGCGGGTTCGTGCGGATCGGCGAGTTCGAGACCCACGGCATGGACACCCACGAGGCGCTGCTCATGCCCGATGGCGAGACGATCGTCGTCGCCAATGGCGGCATCGAGACCCATCCCGATTACGGCCGCCAGAAGCTCAACCTTCCGACCATGGACCCCTCGCTCGTCTTCATCGACCGGCGCACCGGCGACCTGATCGGCCAGCACCGGCTGCCGGGACATCTGCACCAGCTCTCGATCCGGCATCTGGCGATCGACGACCGGGCCCGCGTCTGGTTCGGCTGCCAGTACGAGGGCCCGAGCGTGGACGCGCCACAGCTGGCCGGCTTCGCCTCACCCGATGGCGGACTGACCTTATGCGATTTGCCGCGCAAATCCCTCGTGCAGCTTTGCAATTATGTCGGATCGGTCGCGGCCAGCCGGGACGGCGCCCGCATCGCGCTGTCCTCGCCGGTCGGCGGCACGTTCCTGATTCTCGACGCGGGCACCGGACGCGTCGTCGGAACGACGGCCACACCGAACGGCTGCGGACTTGCCCCGTCCGGCCGCGGCTTCCTGACGACCGATGGCGACGGGCGCATCGGATCGATCGGGAACGCGGACAGCGCCCGGCATGCGACGGCACCGGTCAGCTTCGACAATCATGTCCTGTCGCTGCGCCGCTCGCCCTGAGAATTCGTCACGGGCCGGCCGCCCTTGGCCCGCCCTTCCGCGCGCTCGACGATGGCGAGGATATCCCGGCGATCATCGGCGGCGAGATAGCCGATGGTCTCGGCAAGCCGGTTGGCCAGATGGGTCGCGTCCGGGTCGAGACCGCCGGTGTCGATCGTGATTTTCGGATGGGACCGGTCGGCAAGTCGCAGCAGTTCCTCCGCATCGTCCCAGATCACGCCGAGGCAGCCGATGATCCGATGCACCAGATCGAAGGTCGGCTTGCCACGCCGGCCATGTTCGAGGGCCGAGAGATAGGCGTTCGACACGCCGATGGCTGCGGCCATCTCGGCCTGCGTCATCCCGCGTTCCCTGCGAAGCGCGCGCACCTGTTCCCCGAACGGCGTCACCGCTTGCGCACCCGCACATAGAGCGCGCCCTCGCCGCCATGGTGGCGGTCGGCGTTCTCGAAGGCCGAGACCAGCATCCGGAACTCGGCGCTGGCGAACCAGAACGGCACCATGCGCTTCAGGATGCCGCGCGCACCGCCGGGCTTGCCGCGCCCGGTGATGACGAGCACGTGGCGCATGCCCATCATCTGGGCCTGGCGCAGGAAGTTGGACAGGGCCGCATGGGCGCTGTCCTGGGTCATGTCGTGAAGGTCAATGCGGGCATCGATCGCGATTCGGCCCTTGGAGATCTTGCGCTTCGTCGGGCGCTCGATCGAGGGCTGGACCTTGAGGGCCCTCGGTTCGCTGTGCCGGCCGGGCGAGGTGGGCGCAAGATTGGGGCGTGGATCGAAGGGGGCGGGCGCGGGCCGTTGAGGCGGCGCCTCGGCCTCTTCGGGATAGCTCGGCAGCACCTTGTCCTTCAGGGGCACGGCAGTACGCGCGACGCCCGCCCAGAGCCTGCGATCCTCGGCCGAGAGGGTCTTGCGACGTCTCATGACGCAAGCCTTGCCGCAAGCGCATGGGGAACGAGCACCGAGAAGCCGGCCGCATGGCGCACCCGGCCGGCGATCTCGCCGGCCGCCTCGCCGGAGCCGACGAAGAGATCGGCCCGCGCATTGCCGAGGATCGCCGACCCGGTGTCCTGCGCGATCGCGATGCGCCGATAGGGTTTGCCCTCGATCACGAGCCTGGACGCATCGATCAGATAGGGCACGCCGTAGGTCGCCCTCTCCCGGTCGACGGCGATGGAGGCGAGCGGGAACAGGGGCACGTTCGCGGCGCCGATCGGTCCGGACGTCCCGTCCGGAACGTCCTTCACGGCAAAGAAGATGAAGGAGCGGTTGCGGTCGAACAACGCCCGCAGCCGGTCCGGATGACGATCGAGCCAGCCGCGAATGCCGTCCATGCCGGCCTCGTCCAACGAAAGTTCGCCGCTCTCCACCAGCACCTTGCCGATCGCGGTGAACGGATGGCCGGTCTTTCCCGCATAACCGACGCGTTTCACCCCGCCATCGCTCATGCGAAGGCGCGCCGAGCCCTGGATGTGGATGAAGAAGGCATCGACCGGGCTTTTCAGCCAGGCAAGTTCGAGCCCGCGCCCTTCTAGAAATCCCGCCTCGATCGCGGCCCGGTCGGGATATTCCTCCAAAAGCCCGGACGGCATGCGGCGGGCGAACCGGAAGCCTTCGTCCATGCCGGGCGGACGGCTGACCGCGTCGATCGGCACGAGATCGTCGGGTCGTGCGTAGAGCGGAAACCGGAACGCGCCGGTGCGGGTCGGCGACGCCTCGACCTCCGGCTCGTAATAGCCTGTGACGAACCCGCGCTCGCGCGCCGACCCCGGCTCGGGGCGAAGGTCGAGAAGCGTGAAATGGGCCAGGAAGAAGTCGCGCGCGTCCTTGTCGGAACGCGCGCCGGTCATGGAGAGCGCGGCGCGTGCGGCGGGCACATAGGCGGCCGGCTCGATGCCGAGGGACCCCATCGGATAAGCGCCGGCGAGAAGTGCTTCGGCGCTTTTGCGGAACGCGGCGAAGGCTTCGGCGAAGGCGAGATCGCCCTCTCTCAAGCTTCGGTCATCGGCTTTGGAAAAGGGCCCCATGGGTCGAGCGTCGGAGCGCGCCTATTCTTCGGACTCGGTGCCCACCAGCTTCCAGTTCGGATCGCGGGACTTGGTATCGCGGCCGAAGGTCCAGATATCGCGCACCTCGACCACGGTTTCCATGTCGCCGTCCAGCACCTCGCCACTGGCGTTCAGCGTCGCCGAGATCATCTCCGAGACGATGCGGAGCGTCACGAGAGCCTCGCGGCCCCTGAGTTCGGCCGAGACGATCCGGGCGTCGTCGATGCCGATGAAGGACGAGCGCATGGTCTCGCCGCTCTGCTCGCGTGCGGTGATCGCGGCCTCGAAGCCTTCGTAGACCTCAGGGGACAGAAGGCTCTTCAGCACCGTGCGGTCTCCCTGCGCGAATGCGTCGACCACCATTTCGTAGGCGATCTTCGCGCCCTCGAGAAATTCCCTCGGCTCGAAGTTCGCGTCGGCGTCCGCGATCTTGCGCAGTTCCTTGTTGAGCGGCGTGTCGGGCGCCGCGATCTTGTCGATCTCGCCATAGCGCGCCACGGCCGGAACCTCTTCGCCGCTGCGGTCGGGACCCCGGCGGTTCGGCAGCGTCACGACATTGTCGCCGGCCGCGTCCTCGCCCACCGGACGCCCGTCCTTGGAGCGGTCGCGGCTGTAGGGATCGAAGGGCGGGCGCTCGTTGCCGGTTCTCCGGCCCAGAACATTGTAGAGCTGGAAGAGGACGATCGCCGCCAATACGATAATGAAGATCGTCCCAAAACTCATGATCTGGCAAACCTTTGGTCTGTTGTTGACCGCAATGGCGGTGTTTGTCGACTTGCGTTCATATAAGGGGAAGAAGCCCCGCATTCAAATCGCGAAACAGGCTTCCTATCTGTTGGACACGAGCGTTTCGACGCGGGCGGCACGAGACCGTCCGTACCAGCCCCTTTGCGAAGACGGGTCGAGCGCAGCCTTACTGTCGAACAAGTGGTGACGCCATGCCTTTAGCCTTGATTCCGTTTCTGCTTCTCGTCGTTCCCGTCGTCGAGATCGCCGTGTTCATCACGGTCGGCCAGATGATCGGCCTGTGGCCGACGGTCGGCTGCATCATCCTGACCGCCATCGTCGGCTCGATCCTTCTGCGCCGCCAGGGCATTTCGACCCTGAACCGCATCCGGGCTGAGATCGACGCCAGGCGTGTTCCGGGCAAGGAACTCGTCTCCGGCGTGATGATCGCCATTGCCGGCGTGCTCCTGCTGACGCCCGGCTTCGTCACCGACGCGCTGGGCTTCCTTCTCTTCGTTCCCCAAGTGCGCAGCGCCGTCTGGTCGTTCCTGAAGAACCGGGTCACGGTTGTCGGCTCGCAGGCCGCCTCCCCGTTCGCCGGCCGCAATCCCTCCGCCCGTCCGCCGCACGGCCCGATCGACGAGGGCGATCTGCGCCGGCCTTCGGGACGGCCCGACGTCGTCGACCTGTCGGGGGACGAATTCCAGCGCAGGCCCGACCCGACCTCGCCCTGGAACGCCGACCGGAACGGGGACAAGCCGACCCTTCACTGACCGCAAGGGACGGGACGCAACCCGGGCGCCGGCCATCGGGCGGTCCGCGATGGCGTGCCGGTCGGACCGGCAGCCTTGTTCCGCTGCGGCGTGCGTGCTAGCCCGGCTGCGAGAAAATTCTCGCGGACCCTCGACCCGTCCGCTTCGATCAGACCGACACATCGATACTACGCGGGACGGGCAAGGCCTTCGGCGAAGGCCACGATACGGACCCCGCGGCAATCAGATCTCTGGGAGACATCATGTCCGAAACGAATGGCCAGGCCCCGAACGGCAGCGGTAACGGCAACGGCGCGCAGGGCGGCGAGGCCGCACCGCAGCTCAACATCCTGACGCAATATGTGCGCGACCTCTCCTTCGAGAGCCCCCAGGCGCCGGCGGCCCTGCGCGAGCGCACCCAGGCCCCCGGCATCAATATCGGCGTCAACGTCACGGCCAACCAGGTGGATGGCTCGCAGACCGATTTCGACGTGCGCCTGAAGCTCGACGCCAAGGCTGGCGAAGGCGAGCAGACCCTGTTCCACGCCGAGCTCGAATATGGCGGCGTCTTCCGCCTGCAGAACTTCAAGGACGAGCACCGGGTGCCGATCCTGTTCATCGAGTGCCCGCGGCTTCTCTTCCCGTTCGCACGCCAGATCATCGCCGACGTGACCCGCAATGGCGGCTTCCCGCCGCTGATGATCGACCCGATCGACTTCGCGCAGCTGTTCCAGCAGCGCGTCGCCGAGGAGCGCGCCCGTGCGCAGGTGCAGCAGCCCTCGCAGACGAGCTGAGCCTCGGCCCGGCGTCATACGGCGCGGACCTCGTTGCGCTATAGGAAAGGCCGGAGCGGACGACGCTTCGGCTTTTTTCATGTCCGGACGGTTTTCATGACGCTGCCATCGCTCGCCCTGACGCTCGATCTTCTCGGCACCTTCGTCTTCGCCCTATCGGGCGGCATGCTCGCGGTGCGGCGCAGCCTCGACGTCTTCGGCATCATGGTGCTCGCCGTTTCGGCCGGACTTGCGGGAGGACTTGCCCGCGACGCGCTGCTCGGCGCCCATCCGCCGGCCGCGCTTGCCGACAGCCGCTATCTCACGGCGGCGCTCCTGGCCGGGCTTGCCGCCTTCTTCGGCCACAGGCTCATCGAGCGGATGACCAAGCCGGTCATGGTCCTCGATGCCCTCGGCCTCGGCTTCTTCGCCGTGGCCGGCTGCCAGAAGGCGCTCCTTTATGGTTTGTCGCCGCTGCCCGCCATGATCCTCGGCGTCCTGACGGCGGTCGGCGGGGGCGTGGTGCGCGATCTCCTGGTGACCGAGATCCCGCGCGTGCTGCGCGAGGAGGTTTACGCGCTCGCCGCCCTCATCGGCGCGGGCATCGTGGTTCTCGGCGAGCATTTCAGCATTCCGGACGCCCTCACCGTGACCGTCGCGATCGCCGTCACCTTCGCGGTCCGGGTCCTCAGCGTCTGGCGCAACTGGCAGGCGCCCAGGGCGCCGGGGACCTGAGGCTTGTCCGGGCCCGCGCCGCAGCTTCCGCCGGGCGATCCCGCCGCCTGACGCGGATCTTCGCCGGCCGCCTATTCCGCCGCGGTCGCGACGCCTTCGCTGTCTTCCCGCGGCAGATGGCGCCACCAGAGCGCCTCGTCGCCGAGCGTCTTCACGAATGCCAGATGGCGCGCGGCTTCGTCCCCGGTCAGGCGCGGGGACAGCGGTGTCGGGCGCGGTCCGACAGAGACCTGACCGCCCAGATCGTCGGACAGGTCGTCGTCGGCCTTCATGCTGAGGCCGAGCGAGGACTGCCGTCCGCCGATCAGCTCGATATAGACGTCGGCCAGAAGCTCGGAGTCGAGGAGCGCACCGTGCTTTTCGCGCCGCCCGGTATCGATGGAGAAGCGCGAGCAGAGCGCATCGAGGCTCGCCGGCGCCATCGGGAACTTGCGCCGCGCCATGGCGAGCGTGTCGACGACGCGGGACGGCTCGATCGGCGGCTGGCCGACACGGCCGAGTTCGGCGTTCAGGAAGCCGATGTCGAAGCCGGCATTGTGCGCGATCAGCCGGGCGCCGGAGAAGAAATCCAGGAACGCGTCGCAGATCTCCTCGAACAGCGGCTTGTCCATGAGATCGGCATCCGAAATACCGTGCACGTCGAACGCTGCGGGATCCACCTTGCGACCGGCCGGGCGGATATATTGATGATAGGTCTTGCCGGTCGGAATATGGTTCCAGAGCTCGACGCCGCCGATCTCGATGATCCGGTCGACCTTGTTGTCGAGGCCCGTCGTTTCGGTATCGAAGACGATCTCGCGCATCAAATGCTTCCTTCTCGGTCAGACTCAAGGAATGGTTGAACCGATTGCCGGGGCGGGTTTCAAGCCCCACCCTTGCAACGCTTCGCGGTCATCCACCATCGCGTCGTTTCTGTTCCATGTTTGTTTCCATATCCTTACTGCGCGCCGGCATGTCTCGTGCCCGCCCATGCCGGGCACCCTCGCTGAAGGGACCGGAACGCCTATAATGACCCTCAAGGACAAGCCCCGGCAATTTGCCGGGCGTGCCACGTGACGAACCGTACAAGACGCGCCAGACCAAGCCTTGTGGCCGGAAGCGACCACCCCATGACGGAGACGAGCCCTTGAGTGTCGGACTGATCGCCCTTCTCGACGATATTTCTGCCATCGCGAAAGTCGCGGCCACGTCGCTCGACGATGTCGGCGTCCAGGCGGCGAAGGCGGGAACGAAGGCGGCCGGCGTCGTGATCGACGATGCCGCCGTCACGCCGCGCTACGTGACCGGCTTCAAGCCCGAGCGCGAGCTGCCCATCATCTGGCGCATCACGCTCGGTTCGTTGAAGAACAAGCTTCTCTTCCTGCTGCCGGCCGCGCTGCTTCTGTCCGCGTTCGCGCCCTGGGCGATCACGCCGCTTTTGATGCTGGGCGGGTTCTATCTTTGCTACGAAGGCGCGGAAAAGGTGTTCGAATGGCTGGTGCCGCACAAGGCGCACGCCCACGAGAAGAAGACCGGCGCAAGGCCGGAGGACCCCCAAAAGCTGGAGGACCAGCGGGTCAAGAGCGCGATCTCGACCGACTTCATCCTGTCGGCGGAAATCATGGCGATCACGCTGGCCGGCCTTCCGGAGGGCAGCTCGATCTGGATGCAGGTCGCGATCCTCGCGATCGTGGCGGTCGGCGTCACGGTCTGCGTCTATGGCGCGGTCGCGATCATCGTGAAGATGGACGATATCGGCCTTGCCCTGGCCAAATCGAACGCCGGCGGCTTCGTGCAGGCGCTCGGGCGCGGCATCGTCGTCGCCATGCCCTACTTCCTGAAGCTGCTCAGCATCGTCGGCACCGCCGCCATGATCTGGGTCGGCGGCGGCATCCTGATCCACGCGGTGGCAGGCTACGGGCTCGACGGCCCCGAGCACTTCATCGAGGGCATGGCCGAGAGCCTGACGCACGGCCTCGGCGCCATGCAGGGCTTCCTGCACTGGCTGGTGACCGCTGCCGGCGCCGGCGTCGTCGGCCTCGTCGCCGGCCTCGTCCTCATCCCCATCGTCGGCAAGATCATCGTGCCGATCTATCGGGCGATCTTCGGCAAGAGCACGGAGCCCGCGCACTGAGCGCCGGCATGCCTCCCCTGGCCAGGGATCCCGCGACGAGCCTCAATAGTTGGTCGCGGGCTCGGTGAGGACGTAGGCATTGTTCTCCCAGGCGGCATTGCGCACACCGGGCGCCGGCGCCGCGCAGGCCGACAGAAGAAGAGCGGTCGAAAGGGCGAGAAGGGTGGCGCGCATGGGTTCGTCTCCAATGGTTGGCGGGTTCGTCTCGAAACGTCGATCCTCTGTGCCACGGATCGTGCGGCCCGATCCATGCCTGTTCGGTGTCTGCCGTCCGAATTATCGGCGGCGATAGCTGAAACCGCGACGAGCCTTCCGGGCCACATGGACAAGGGCCGCCCGTCTGGCTTATGCCCTTGTCTCACATACGCAAACCGCCGAACCTTCGAGGAGATGACCGATGAAACTCGTTCGCTACGGCCCCAAGGGCCAAGAAAAGCCGGGCCTCGTGGGCGATGACGGGACGATCCGCGATCTGTCCGGCGAGGTCCGCGATATTGCGGGCGAGGTTCTCTCCGAAGCCGGACTGAAGCATCTCGCATCCCTCGACATCGCCTCGCTGCCCGTCGTCGACGGCACGCCGCGGCTCGGCAGCCCGGTGGCCGGGCTCCAGAAGATCGTCGCCATCGGCCTCAACTATTCAGATCACGCCGCCGAAACCGGTGCCGAACCACCCGAGGAGCCGATCGTCTTCATGAAGGCGCTCAACGCACTTTCGGGGCCGAACGACGATGTGGAGATGCCGCGCAATTCGTCGGCGCTCGACTGGGAGGTCGAACTCGCCATCATCATCGGCACGAAGGCGAAATATGTCTCGAAAGAGAATGCGCTCGCGCACGTGGCGGGCTATGCCGTGATGAACGACGTGTCCGAACGCGATTTCCAGACCAAGCGCTCGGGCCAGTGGACCAAGGGCAAGAGCCACGACACGTTCGGCCCCCTCGGACCATGGCTCGTCACCAAGGACGAAATCGGCGACGTCCACGATCTGGCGATGGAGCTCGACGTCAACGGCCAAGCGCGCCAGCGCGGCAACACGAACACGCTGATCTTCGACGTGCCGACTGTCGTGTCGTACCTGTCGCAGTTCATGACGCTGATGCCCGGCGACGTCATCACCACCGGCACCCCGCCCGGGGTCGGCATGGGCATGAAGCCGCCGCAATATCTGAAGGTCGGCGACACCATGCGCCTGTCGATCGCCGGTCTCGGCGAGCAGACGCAGACCGTGGTTTCCGCCTGAACGAAGAGCCCTTCGATGTCCGATACCAGCGATCTCTCCCAGCTCGGCCGCCATGCCGAGACGCCCGCCTCCCCCGAAGATGCGGTTCTTGAAACGGTGCCCTTCGACGGCGGCGGCGAGAACGGCCCGCCGACCCTCGTCCGGTTCACGGCGCCTGAATTCACCTCGCTGTGTCCGGTGACCGGGCAACCGGACTTCGCCCATCTCGTCATCGACTACGCGCCGGACAAGCGGCTCGTGGAATCGAAATCCCTGAAGCTGTTTCTGACGAGCTTCCGCAATCACGGCGCGTTCCACGAGAGCTGCACGGTGATGGTGGCCAAGCGGATCGTCGCGGCGACGCAGCCGCTGTGGCTGCGCATCGGCGGCTATTGGTACCCGCGCGGCGGCATTCCGATCGACGTGTTCTGGCAGACCGGCCCGGTTCCCGAAAACGTCTTCCTGCCGGACCAGGGCGTGCCGCCCTATCGCGGCCGCGGCTAGGAACCCAAAACATACGCCGGCTTACCTATACTATTGATATGCCGGCTTAGCTGCGTGCCAGGACACCGCATTCCCAGCCCAGCATCGCCCGCTTGCGCGTGATCCCCCAATGATATCCGGTGAGCGCGCCGCTCTTGCCGACCACCCGGTGGCAGGGCACGACGAAGGAGATCGGGTTGCGCCCGACCGCTGCCCCGACCGCCCGGGCCGCCTTCGGCACGCCGATCGTCTCGGCAATGCCGGAATAGGTTGCCGCGCGCCCGAACGGGATCTGCGTCAGCGCCTGCCAGACCCGCACCTCGAAATCGGTTCCGATCAAGACGATCCGCAACGGACGATCCGCGCGCCATGCCTCGGGACTGAACACGCGCATCGCGTAACCGCGCGTTGCGCCGAAATCCTCCCGGAAGACGGCATTCGGCCAGCGCCGGCGCATGTCGGCCAAGGCATCGGTCCGGCCCTGTGGTGTTTCGTCGGCAAATCCGATGCCGGCAAGGCCCCGGTCGGTCGCGACGAGGATGGCGAGCCCGAACGGCGTCGGGTGATAGGCATAGGCGAGATCCAGGCCCTCCCCCTTTGCTTTGTAAGCGCCGGGAGACTGGGCCTCGTGCTTGACGAAGAGATCGTGCAGCCGGGACGGACCGGAAAGCCCGACTTCGAACGCGGCGTCCAGAAGCGGCATTCCGTCGGACAGGAGCCGCCGGGCGTGATCGAGCGTCACCGCCTGCAGGAATGCCTTCGGCGTCAGTCCGCACCAGCGCTGGAACGTCCGCGCCAGTTCGGCTTCGTCGACCTCGAGACGATGGGCAAGTTCTGCAAGGCTCGGCTGATCGCGATAATCGAGCGACAGCCGCTCGATCGCCCGCCTGACGAGATCGTAATCGTCCGCCCCCGAGGCGCCCTCCTGCGGCGGCCTGGATCGGGTCTGCTCCAGCGTCTGCACCATGGCACGTCACTCCTCTTCGGTGATGACAGTTAGACGTCGCGACGGCCAGGGCGCCACCCGGTTTTTTCGCGATCGGCGACGACCGCAGTAGGGAACTGTTTACAACCCAGACGCGTTTCCTGCTTGTTTCTGAGTTATTGCCCCTATGCTTTATCGATGGTCCATCGTAAACATTGCCGAAGAGAAGAAGAGTCACCTATACCGGGTCTGCAAGGACTTACCCAGAGTAATCCTTCTGCGCGCCGGACGCATAACGGCGCGGAGGGTAGGCTGGTCTTGCGCATGGCCCCGTCTATCGAGGATCCGGCCTTCAAGCGAGGATTTGGCCCATCGCCTCCCAGGCGTGAATTGCATTCGCCGCAACCTTTTCAAGGACTTGAATGCCGCATGCTCATCGTTGCCCATCGTTTGGCCGCCCGTTCCGCTCAGCCGTCCACCGGAGTTGATCAACTTCTTATGTTCGCTGCGTTACAATTCCCGATAGATTTTCCGGTCCAAATGGACGAAGGATCCGTCTCATGACATTTGCAACAAGCCAACAGATCACCCTGGCTCTTCTGGACGTATCCCGACTGCTGCGGGATGCGTTCGAAGACGCCTATCGCGATATGAAGATCACTTGGCCCCAGATCCGGATCATCCGCAGACTCTACATCGAAGAAGGCGTGGGTCAGTCGGAAGTCGGCACCCAGATCGAGATGGACGCCATGACGATCTCGCGTCAGATCGACAAGCTGGTGGATCTCGGTTTCGTCGAGCGGCGCATGGAGGCAGGCGATCGCCGGTTGCGCAGGCTTTACCTCACCAATCATTCGCGCGGTCTGCGCGAGGAGATGGAAACACGCATGGAGGGCGTCCTCCAGGGGGCCTTGCAAAGCCTCGACGAAGCGCAGCAGGATGCGTTCCTTGCAATGCTGAACGCGGTTGCCGGCGACCTTTCGGCGAAGACGGCGGCAACCTCGTCGAAGCACCGTTCGAAGAATGCGAATGCGGATCAGGCGATGATGGCCGAATGACCGGAATGCCCTGACAGGCGCAAGGCCCGTCAGGGAACGAAGGGGCGACAGGTCCTTCGGCCGCGAACACCGCAGGCGAGCGGTTGCGAACGCCCCGACCGATCGTCCGAAGCTGTGTCAGTCGCCGATCGCAACGCCCTCGCGGCGCGGATCCGCCCCGCCGACAAGGCCATCCCCGGTCAGTTCGATGATGTGCAGCCCCGAATTGAGGTCGCCCACATTGACCTCGTAGCCCATGTCCGCGAGGGGCGCGGCCAGATCCGCGGCGGGCGAATTTTCCTCGATATCGAACGGTCCGAACCGGTTGACGAGATGCGGCAGACTCGCCGCGGCCTGCGGGTCCATGTCCCAGTCCAGAAGCGCGACGAGTGCGCCCGCGACATAGCCGATGATCCGGCTGCCGCCGGGCGAGCCGAGCGCGTAGACCGGCCTGCCCTCCCGCATCACGATGGTCGGCGCCATGGAGGAGCGTGGCCGTTTTCCCGGCGCGACGGCATTCGCGATCGGAAATCCCTCTTCATGGGTGGCGAAGGAGAAGTCCGTCAGTTCGTTGTTGAGGAGGAACCCGCCCACCATCAGCCGCGAGCCGAACCCGTTTTCGATCGTGGTCGTGATCGAGACGACGTTGCCGGCCTCGTCGACGATGGAGAAATGGCTGGTCGAGGGGAACTCGATCGAACGGTCGTCGCCCTGGAGCCGCGCATGGTCCCAGGGCGGGGAGCCCGGCACCACCTGATCCTTGGCAAGAATGCCCGCCTCGGGAATCAGCGCCGAGCGCGCTGAAAGATAGGCCTCGTCGAGAAGGCCGCGCGCGGGCACCGCCACATGATCGGCGTCGGCCATGTACCGTCCCCGGTCGGCGAAGGCGAGGCGGGACGCCTCGCCGATCAGCCGCCAGGCCTCGGCATCGAGGGGGCCGAGGCCCGCAAGGTCGAACCGGACGAGCATTCCGAGAATCTGGCCGAGGGTCAGCGCGCCCGAGGAGGGCGGGCCCATGCCGCAGACCTCGTGCTGGCGGTAGGTGACGCACACCGGTTCGCGCTCGATCACCCGGTAGGCTTCGAGATCGGACCGTTCGAGGACGCCCGGATTGCCTTCGGCGCCCTGGACGGTTTCGACGATCCGGCCTGCGAGCGGCCCGGTGTAGAACGCGTCCGCACCGCCGTCCGCGATCAGCCGCAGGGTCTGGGCATAAGACCGGTTGACGAATGTCTCGCCCGCCTCGAGCGGGGTCCCGTCATCGTGGAAGAACGTGTCGCGGGTGGCCGCGAACCGGGACAGATGGGTCGCATCCTCCTCGATCGCCTCGGCCAGGCGCGGCGAGACGGGAAAGCCGGTCTCGGCCAGTTCGATCGCCGGTTGAAGCACGGTTTTCCAGGGAAGCCTGCCGTACCGTTCATGGGTTTCGCCCATCAGTCGAACGGTGCCGGGGGTTCCGACGGACCGGCCGCCCACCACCGCGTCGAAGAATTCGAGCGGCTCGCCGGCCTCGTCGAGAAACAGCGTCGGCGTGGCCCGGGCGGGCGCCGTCTCGCGGCCGTCAAACGTGGTGAGCGCACCGCTCTCCGCATCGAAATAGACGAGAAACGCTCCGCCGCCGGGGCCGGAGGATTGCGGCTCGACGAGGCCCAGCACGAACTGGGTCGCGACCATGGCGTCGATCGCGTTGCCCCCGGCGCGCAGCATGGCGCGTCCCGCCTCGGCGGCCAGCGGATGGGCCGCGGCGACCATGTGCCGGGAGGCGTTCACCGCCGCCCGGGCTGTCTCCGTCTCGCGCAGCGCTGTCGTGCCTGTCTCCGGCTGCACCGCGTCGCTCGCCTGGGATTGCGCCTTGCCGACCCCGGGAGCCGCGCAGGCGAAGGCGAGCGTCAAGCCGACGACCGGACCGAAGGCGGGACGCAGGAAGGGGCGAACGGCGAGGCGGACTGTGAACTGACGACGCATGCGGAGGGTTTCCTCGTTAAATTGCAAAATCGCAATCTTGAGGATCCGTCGGCGTGCCACGCCCGTCAAGGCCCGCAAGGGCGCGTCATGCGCCGATGGAGGGAAACATCACATTGCGAGGCCGAACCGGTTCCGATGCAGACCGATCGGGCAAGCGCTCGGCGCAGCAGCGAGACCTGGCAGCGCCCGGACGGAGCGCAGTCTTGTCCAGCCTGGCGCATCGGCGCGGTGACGCGAAAAAGGCCCGCCGATCGCCGATCAGCAGGCCTTTCGATGAGAGGGGAAGATCCGGACGGTCGCGGACCGGCCGTTTCACGTGAAACAGTTCATATTGGCGGGACGCGCCTATTCGGCGGCCTGGCGCTTCGGCTGGACCTCGTTGCTGTAGTCGCCGATTAGCTGGCGGGTGATGTCGCCGGGCGTGAAGCGCCAATCGGCGATCTCGGCCACCGGCGTCACTTCGGCGGCCGTGCCGCAGATGAAGCACTCGCTGAAACCGGACAATTCTTCGGGCATGATCGCGCGTTCACGCACCTCGAGGCCCCGCCGGCGGGCAAGCTCGATCACCGTCTGGCGGGTGATGCCGTTGAGGAAGCAGTCCGGATCGGGCGTATGGATGACCCCGTCGCCGACGAAGAAGATGTTCGCGCCCGTTGCTTCGGCGACGCGACCGCGCCAGTCGAGCATCAGCGCGTCGGCATAGCCCTTGGCCTCTGCCGCATGCTTGGAAATGGTGCAGATCATGTAGAGGCCGGCCGCTTTCGCGCGGGACGGCGCGGTCATCGGATCGGGCCGGCGATATTCGGCCATATCGAGGCGGATGCCCTTCATGCGCTGCTCGGGGTCGAAATAGCTCGGCCAGACCCAGGCGGCGATGGCCACGTTGATCGTGTTGTTCTGCGCCGAAACACCCATCATCTCCGACCCGCGCCAGGCGACCGGGCGAACATAGGCGTCGACGAAGCCCTGGCGTTTCAGAAGTTCGTTGGTCGCCGCATCGAGCGTCTCGGCGCTGTAGGGAACCTTGAAGCCGAGAATGCGACCGGATTCGATCAGGCGCTCGGTGTGGGCGCGCAGCTTGAACACCTCGCCGCCATAGGCGCGCTCGCCCTCGAAGACGGAGCTCGCATAATGCAGCCCGTGGGTCAGAACGTGGATCTTGGCGTCCTTCCACGGCACGAAGCTGCCGTTCATCCAGATGTCGCCGTCCATTTGATCGAAGGGAACGCCCATGGTCACAAAACCTCCCGCGCCCGCCGCAGCGATGCGCACTGTTCAACATACGTCACGGACCGGTCGCCAAGCCGCCGGCCCTGCATTCGACCGCGCCGGAACCGTGCCCGGCGCATCGTGCCCTTCAGCCCCCGTGCCGGCACGGACATGCCGTGGATCGTTCGTGTCCGCCGACCGGCGGCCCGGCCGTCGTACGACCGTCGTATCGATACGCCGTGCGTGCCCTCGGCCCGACAGTTTTCAACACTTGCGCAAATGTGTAACGTGGTCGTAAAAATGCGTCAATAGTGCTGACCTATTTCATGAGCAATCCTATCGCACTCAGTTCAAAAGTCGGGCAGGCGTGCGATATCGTCGCCGAGCCCCTGCAGACCACCGGTGCCGTCGACTTCCGGTTCATCGAATTGATGTTCTTCGCCTATCGGCAGTTCACGACCGATGCGGACACGATCCTCGCATCCTACGGGTTCGGGCGCGCGCATCATCGCGTTCTCCATTTCGTGAACAGATCGCCCGGCATCACCATCGCCGATCTGCTCGATCTGCTGAAGATCACCAAGCAATCCCTGAGCCGCGTGTTGCGACAGCTGATCGATGACGGTTTCGTCGCCCAGCTCCCCGGATCCACCGACCGCCGCCAGAGACGGCTCTACCCGACGCAAAAGGGACGCGACCTGACGCTGGAATTGTCCCGCCAGCAGGCCGCCCGGATCGATGCCGCGATCGGCAAGATCGGCACCGAGGGCGCAAGCGCGGTCGCAAGCTTCCTCGTCAGCATGGGCGGCGGCGAGGATCCGGCCAAGGCCTGGCTCGAAACGAACGTCCTGAACGAGGGGCCTGTGACATGAGCGACACGCCGATACGCGAAAGCCAGGGCCAGGGCCCGGACGATGCCGCCCCCCATATTCTGATCGTCGACGACGACCGGCGCATCCGCTCGCTCCTGTCGCGGTTCCTCAGCGAGAAGCGGTTCCGCGTCTCCACCGCGCAGGATGCCGGGGAGGCGCGCCGCATCCTGTCCGGTCTCGATTTCGATGTTCTGATCGTCGACGTGATGATGCCGGGCGAGAACGGGATCGATCTCGTGCGCTCCCTGCGCGAGACCCGCGACTGTCCGATCCTGATGCTGACGGCGCGCGCGGAGATCGATTCCCGCATCGAGGGCCTCGAAGCCGGCGTCGACGACTATCTGGCCAAGCCGTTCGATCCGCGCGAACTCCTCCTGCGGTTGAACAATATCCTGAAGCGCGGCACGAACCCCGCGCCGGCGCCGATCGAAACGGTCTGTTTCGGTCCGTTCGCCTTCAACCTGCCGAGGCGCGAACTGAAGCGCGGCGGCGAACTGATCCGCCTGACCGACCGCGAGCAGGACATCATGGCGCAATTTGCCGCCAAGCCGGGCGAAACGGTGCAGAGGCTCGCCCTCGTCGGCGAGGACAATGAGATCGGCGAGCGCACGATCGACGTCCAGATCAACCGCTTGCGCCGCAAGATCGAGCCCGATCCCGGCAATCCCCTCTGGCTTCAGACGGTTCGCGGTGTCGGCTACCGGCTCAACGTCGATTGAGGAGGGGCGCGCGCGTGACCCTCATCGAGCGCCTGAAGGATACGGGACGCAAGTCCCGGCACGGATCGATGCAGGCGCTCGGCCTCGCACGGGACTGGGTCGGGCGCTGGCCCGATGTCTGGGGATGGCGCTGGCTCGGTCGCCTGCCCCGGCCCTCGCGTCTCGACATCTGGCGCGGCCCCCTGCGGCCGATCCCCCGTTTCTTCGGACGCTACGTCCCGAAGAGCCTTTACGCCCGCTCGCTGATCATCATCATCGCGCCGATGGTGATCCTGCAATGCGTCGTGACGATCGTCTTCATGGAGCGTCACTGGGCCCTCGTCACCCGGCGCCTGTCGGAGGCGGTGGTGCGCGACGTCGCGGCCCTCGTGGCCATGGTGGAGACGATCCCGGGCCCGGAGGGGGACGCGATCGCGATCCAGATCGCGCGCCGGGATCTCGATCTCAACGCCGCCGTCCTGCCGCTGGAGCCGCTGCCGCCGCCGGCGCCCAAGCCCTTCTTCAACATTCTGGACAGCATTCTCAGCAACGAGCTCCGCACCCGGATCGGGCGACCGTTCTGGATCGACACGGTCGGCGATTCGCGGATCGTGGAAATCCGCATCCAGCTCGAGGGCAGTGTCCTGCGGATCTTCGCCCCGCGAAACTCGGCCTATGCCTCGAACACGCATATCTTCATCGTGTGGATGGTGATCACTTCGCTGGTTCTGCTTCTCATCGCGATCCTGTTTCTGCGCAACCAGATCCGGCCGATCCAGAACCTTGCGGCGGCCGCCGAGGGCTTCGGGCGCGGCAAGCCGATGCCGCCGGACTTTCGCCCGCGCGGCGCCTCTGAGGTGCGGCGCGCCTCGATCGCCTTCATCCAGATGCGCGACCGGATCGAACGCCAGCTCGAACAGCGCACCCAGATGCTGAACGGCGTCAGCCACGATCTGCGCACCATTCTCACGCGGTTTCGCCTGCAGCTCCAGTTTCTGGGCGAAAGCGAGGACATCGAGGAGCTGAACGCCGATATCGCCGAGATGCAGCGGATGCTGGAGGGCTACCTCGCCTTCGCGCGGGACGAGGCCGGCGAAGACGTGGCGGAGGTCGATATCGAGGATGTCCTTGCCCGCTTCCGGAGCGAAGCCAAGCTGAAGGGCAAGAAGCTGAGCGTGCGCGTGGCCGGCGATCCCCGCCTGACAGTGCGGCCGGACGCCTTCCAGCGCATGGTGACCAACATTGTCGGCAATGCGATCCGCTACGCCGACCGGATCGTGGTCGAAGCCAACCATGAGGGCCGCTGGCTGACCCTCGAGGTCGAGGATGACGGCCCCGGCATTCCGCCGGACATGCGCGAGGAGGTCTTCAAGCCGTTCGTGCGGCTGGACGATGCCCGCAATATCGATGCGGGCGGCACGGGGCTCGGCCTTGCGATCGCGCGCGACATCGCGCGCGCCCATGGCGGCGACATTCTCCTGTCGAGCAGCGATCTGGGCGGCCTGCGCGCCCTCATTCGCCTGCCGGCCTGAGATCGGCCCCGTTCAAGACGAGAGCCGTGAGCGGCAAGCCGCTTCGACGCCTCGCCGGAGCGCCTGTATCGACGCCGCCGCCGCGGGCAAAGCCGCCGCGGGGCCGACACCAGACGCGGCGTCAGTAGTCGATCACGCCTTCGAGGGCGTAGTGCTTCACCGACTTGCGGTTCTCGATCAGGGTCTCGATGCTCGGCTCGCCCTTCAAAGCCCGGCCGATGGCCAGCTTCGTCGCCTCGTAATTGGTGCGGTAGAGATCGGCCTTGTCGAGATTGTCGTCCTCGGCGCAACGCGGATCGAGCCAGATGGTGACGATCATGCAGATATCGTCGACGATCTCCTTCGGGATGATCCCCTCGATCACGCAATCGACGATGGCGTCGCCGGTCGCGGCCTGAACGACGCCGCCCAAGAGCTCCACATAGGCCTCCGTATGGATCGTCGCCTTGGTGGTCATCATGGTGGCCGGACGCACCATCTGGTTGAGGTCGCGGACCACGAACATGCGCGTGTGACCGACGGTCTGTCCCAGCATGCCGGCAAAGGCGTGGCCGACGGGGCCCGACAGGGAGCCGATGACGATCTCGGGCATGGCGTCGGTCACCTGGCCCTCGGCCGCCAGAACCGTCGCTTCGCCGGTGCGCATGATGATATCGGTCATGGGAGGTCTCCTGAAGAATGGGTCGCGATGGACTGTTTGCAGGCGCCGAACCCCGCCGGCGCTGGTCGCCCGGCTGCGGGTGGCGCCCGCGACGTCGCAAGCCATACACTGCCGGGCGCGAAAGTGGCATCCGGTTTTTCGTCGATTCGCCACGAAACCGTCTCGCCCGGCAGCGTGCGGTGCAGGCCGACCCCGATCATGCGACCGGCGATCGGCCCGGCGGCTTTACGATGGCGCCCGTGCCAGGCTTCGCTTCCGCTTCCGGCCTGCTGCTGTCGTCAGTGAGCTGCGCCGCTCAGATCGAGAACGCCGCCCGGCTCCGGCGCGACGAAGCGGTCCGGATCGATCCCGCGTGCCGCAAGCGTTTCGGCCAGACGGGCAGGCGGTTCGTGGCGGGGCTCGTCGGTGAGCTGGAACGTGCCCCAATGGATCGCGAGGGCGTGCCTCGCGCCGATCGCCTCGAAGACGTCGACGGCTTCTTCCGGGTTCATGTGCTGGGACTGCATGAACCAGCGCGGCGCGTAGGCGCCGATCGGAATGAGGGCGAGATCGGGCTCGCCGTGCCGTTCGGCGATCTGCCGGAAGATCCCGCCGTCGCCATAGCCGGAATCGCCGACGAAATAGACCTTAGCCCGCGGCGTCTTCAGCACGAAGCCGCACCATAGCGCCATGCGGCGGTCGCGCACCCCGCGCGACGACCAATGATGGGCCGGCGTCAAAGCGACGCTCGCGTCCTTGTCGATGGACACCACGTCACCCCAGTCGCCGGCCGTCACGTCGAGACCCGGGATCGCCTCGCGCAGGAAGCGATCGTTGCCCAGAGCGGTGACGACGCGCGGGCGAAAGCGTTCGTCGAGCGCCTTCAGCGTCGCGACATCGCAATGGTCGTAGTGATTGTGGGACAGGAGGACGAGATCGATCTGGGGCAGGTCCGCAAAGCGGATGCCGGGGGCCGCGACCCGCCTTGGCCCGGCGAACGAGACCGGGCTGACCCGTTGCGAATAGACCGGATCGGTGAGGATGTTGAGGTTCCCCACCTGCAGCAGGACGCTCGCATGACCGATCATGGTGGCCCGGCAGCCGCCCACCCGTGCCTCGGGCCGGATCGGCTCGACGGGAACCGCCTTCGGCCAGGGCGCGGTCTTCTCCCTCAGCTTCCAGCGCAAAAGATCGCCGACCGACTTGTCGGTGGACAAAGCGCCGGGACTGAAGAACCGCGTTCCGTCGAAATGATCGGTCTTCGGTCCGGCATAATAGGGGTTTTTCAAGGGATGGGCCTTCTGGAAACGGGGCCGGCGGCGCCGATACGCCATCACAACGCCCGGCCGCCCATCTCGTTGCGCCGGCAGGAGACGCGAAGCATCGCGCCGCGCGTTCGGACGCTGGATCGGCTCACATGCCGCGTGCGCTCGACCCGACCGGAGGGCACCCGGCCTTCGCGGCCGGACGCCGCGTGCGATCGTTCATTCGGCGCGCTTACGGGCGTAGGCGAACATGTAGGGCACATAGTCGGCCTTGCCGAGACCGACGCCGTGCCGACGCAGGATCGCATAGGCCGTGACGATGTGAAAATAGAACTGGGCGAGGGCCCAGTCGCGCACGAAGTCCTCACCCGTCATGTCGAAGATCAGGTCGCCGGGAAGCACGATCTCGACGGGCCGTGTCTCGGCACCGTCCCAAAGCGTGGGGTCGGCGCTCTTAAGGGTTCGAACCGTCTCGGCGATCAGGGCCCTCGCCGCCGCGATCGTTTCGATCCCGGCGACCGTGTCGATGGCGCGGACCGCGGCCCCGGTCAGGCGATCCATGCATTCGAGGCTCTGGAAGCAGGCGAACCGGACCTGTGTCGCCAGCGGGAACATGTCGGGCGCAAGCCGCGCTGTCAGCATGTCCGAGGACGCCTCGCCCCTGTCGTTCGCGAAGGCTTCGGCCTTCGCCAGCTGGCCGCCAAGGGCCTCGAGCATGTGGATATGGGTGGGAACGGTCCAGCGATGGAGGGACATGCGAAACGCCTTTCGTGCGAAGAAGTCGGTCGGTGTCGTCGTTCGGCCGGTGTCGCGGGATGCGGCTTGCGGCCGCGTCGCATTCCGGCCGAGGCCGATCGTCAGGGTGTACCGCCCCTTTTGTGACGATCGCGTGACCTTTCCGCGGCGAGCCGCGGGAAAACCGGATGATACCAGCGGTCCCGACAAGGGACCGGGGGTATCCCGCGCCGACTGGCGCGGCGGCGGCTGATGCCGCCGTCTCGCCCGGACCTTCGACTTATCGACGGTCAGGGCCCTTGCTAGGATCTTTCGTCTCCGGGTGCGCCGCGCACGCGTATCACCCGCGCACGACGTCGCCGCTGCGCCGTTCCAGAATGTCGACCGCGTCTCCCACGTCGAGCCGGCCCTCGCCCCGGGGCACCGCGTTCCAGCCGAACAGCATGCCGGGAACCGACCGATCGGCGGACATACGGATTTCGCGCAGGATCTTGAGCGGCTGCTCTCCCGAAACGACACCGTCGAGTTGGTCGACGGTGGTCATCGTGCAGCGTGCGCATGGCTTCACGAGATCGAGCACGACGCCACCGATCTGGATCGTGCGCCATTCGTCCTCGCCCCAGGCGTCCGCATCCTCAATGACGATGTTGGGGCGGAAGCGGCTCATGGGAACCGGGTCGAAACCGGTTTGAACGAGCCGCGCATTCAGATCGCGCAGCGAGGCGTTCGTCGTGACGAGGAGCGGAAAGCCGTCCGCAAGGGTGACCGGGCTCTCCGGCGGTGCGAAGGTCTCGTCCGCCGTCCGTTCGATCCGGTCCTGATAGACGAGCCGCACCTCGCGCTTCAGCCAGCGCGACAGGGCGGCATGGGTCTCCTCGCCGGCAAGGGCGACGTCGAGACGATCCTTCCAGAGGCGCACCGTGATCCGCTCCCCGCCGTCCGGAAACGGCACGAAGCGCTCACCCTCGTCCGCAAGGACGAGGATCAGCCCGTCCTCGGTCATCTCGGCCTCGAGCCTTGCGAGCGCCGGCATCTCGCGCTGGGTGATGAAGGTGCCGTCGGCATTCACCAGCATCCAGCGCCGATCGCCGGCAAGTCCCTCGCGGTTGATCTCGGCGGTCCTGAGGCCGATCGCCCGTCCGCTCTTGACCGGATGGATATGAAGAGCGCCAAGTTTCACGGATGCAGTGTCCTTGCGATGGGGGCGGGCGAAGCGGTGGCAGGCGAAGCGGTGCCACCGGGTGGTTCGGGCGCGCCGGCTCGGCGGGCAGAGAACCCGAAGCGGCAGGGGGATGCAACCGGTGCTCCGCCTGCATGCCAAGGGTGCGCGTGCGCGGCGTCCGCATTCGGCTGGTCCCTGCGCTTTTCACGCCGATTTGCGACGCGAAGCGCGCAGCGCCATGCTAGTCTGCGTGCCGGACCCTGTCATCGGATCACTGTCGATCCGCAGACCGTTCGGCCCGTTTTCCAAGAGGGACGATCGTGTCGGATCGCCCGATCCTGCCGGTCTTTCGATTTTCGCGCCGGGTGGCCGAAAAACCGGATGCCCATTTCTCACCCGGCGCTGTAACAATGTCGCGCGAACCGGCAGTCAGGCCGTTCGAAAAACTGCGACCGGAGGACGAACATCATGGCCAAAGGCCAAGTACGCGGCAACAAGGAAGTGCGCAAACCCAAGGCGGACAAGAAGGCTGCCAAACCGGCCGCCGTCGAAGTCGGTACACCGGCAAAGTTCGCCAAGTCACAGGACGAGACCAAGAAGAAGAAATAGGCCCCGCGCCCGAAAGGTTCGGGCAGCGGTTTCGCTTGGGCGGCTGGTTTCGGCCCGTCCGGGCCAGTGCGCGTCGGCCATAGGCCTGGCGCGGCGACGAAAAGCCTTCCTTGAGGGGGCGTCGAAGCGCGTCCATGCCATCGACGGGGCCCGTCGATGGCCCGCCGTCGACTTCGATGTGCGTTTGCGTCGATGCGAGGGTCTCCGGCGCCCCCGTCCGCCGCTCTCGGGCAGGCGCGGTCCCGGACGGACGGCATCCGGCCCCGTCGGCCGGACACGCCGTCATTCCGCCGGAATCACGGGGCGATCGCCTGCCGACCGGATATCGCCACCGCGTTCCTCATCCCGCCAGATCGGCGAGCAGGCCGGCCGCCACGGTGATGCGCGGAACGGAGGTTTCGCCGCTTCCCGTCAGCGTCCGGATCTGGCTGCCGATCCGCTTCGCGCCAGCGCCCTGCTCGCCGGCCCAGGCTTCGACCGGATCGTCCTCTCCGCCGAAGCGTTTCAGCGCCACCTCCGTAAGCTTTCGCCGGGCTTCCGCGATCTGGCTGCCCGCGCGGTCGAGGGCGAGGATCTCGTAATAGTCGCCGGCTTCCAGCGCGAACATCGCCGATTCCAGGCGGCCGATCTCGAAGCGTTCGGTCATGCCGAAATAGGTCCGCATCACCGTACCCGCATCCGCCGATGTTTCACGTGAAACGAAGGCGATATCCGGCACCAGGGCGATCAGCGGCAGGAGCGCCAGATCATCGGCGAGATCCTGCGGCACACCGGCGTCCACCCATCGCCCGGCTTGCGCCTTCGTCTCCGTGCGCGACGCCTCGGAGGCGAGATCGAGGAGTCTTGGCCGCAACTGTTCCATCGCGTTCCGGCATTCCACCACGACCCCGGTGAGACCGTCGGCGAAGCCCTCGTTGCGCACGAACCAGCGTGTTGCCCGGCGCAGGAACTGGGCGACGGCCTCGTAGAGTTCGTTCTGCAGGGCACCATCGATCTTGGTGTCGAGCCGGTCGAGCCGGTCGAACAGGTCGGCGGCGGCGAGCCCGTCATAGGCGGCCACGAAGCCGCGTACGATCTCGGAGGGCGATGCGCCTGTCGCCTCCCGCACCACCGTCAGGAAGGTCGCGCCGCAGCGATTGACCAGATCGTTGGCCAGAACCGTCGAGACGATCTCCCGCTTCAGGCGATGGTTCTCGATATCGCGGGCGAAATCGTGTCGCATCGGCTTGGGGAAATAATCGTGCAGCCGGTCTTCCAGATAGGGATCGTCCGGAAGCGGGCTGTCGACGAGCTGGTCGAACAGCGTCAGCTTGGCATAGGCGAGAAGCACCGCGATTTCCGGGCGGGTCAGTCCGGCGCCCGAGCCTTTCAGATCGGCCAGCGCGCTGTCGCCGGGCAGCACCTCCACCGTCCGGTCGAGATCGCCGGTCTCCTCGAGCGCAGCCATGAAACGGGCCTGCAGCGGCAGGATCGCATCGCCCTTCCGCCTGTCGAGGGATATCGCCAGGGTCTGCTCGTAATTGTTGACGAGGACGAGCTTGCCCACCGCCTCGGTCATGGAGGCGAGCAAGGTGTTGCGCGCCTCGCGCGCAAGCCGCCCGTCCTCCATCGCCGACTTCAGCGCGATCTTGATGTTCACCTCGACGTCCGACGTGTTGACGCCGGCCGAATTGTCGATCGCGTCCGAATTGATCCGGCCGCCGGACCGGGCGAACTCGATGCGGCCGCGCTGCGTGACCCCGAGATTGGCGCCCTCGCCCACCACCTTGGCACGGACATCCTTCGCGGCGATGCGGACAGCGTCGTTCGCCCGGTCGCCGACCTCGGAGTTCGATTCCGTCGAGGCGCGGATATAGGTGCCGATACCCCCGAACCAAAGAAGATCGGCCGGGCATTTCAGGATCGCGGTGATGATCTCGGAGGGCGTGCCGCTCTCCTTGGCAAGGCCGATCGCCTCGCGCGCCGCCTCGGGCAGGGTGATCCGCTTTTGCCTGCGCGAGAAGACGCCGCCGCCTTCCGAGATCTTCGACGGGTCATAGTCGGCCCAGGACGAGCGGGCCTTTTCGAACAGGCGCTTGCGCTCCTCGAAGCTGATCTGCGGATCGGGGTTCGGATCGATGAAGATGTCGCGATGATCGAAGGCCGCGATCAGCTTGGTCTGCCGCGACAGGAGCATGCCGTTTCCGAACACGTCGCCCGACATGTCGCCGCAGCCGGCCACGGTGAACGGCTCGGACTGGATGTCGTGGTTCATCTCGCGAAAATGGCGCTTCACCGCCTCCCAGGCACCGCGCGCGGTGATGCCCATGGCCTTGTGGTCGTAGCCGACCGAGCCGCCGGAGGCGAAGGCATCGTCGAGCCAGAAGGATTCCGACTGGGCGATGGCGTTGGCCGTGTCGGAGAAGGTCGCCGTGCCCTTGTCGGCGGCGACCACGAAATAGGGATCGTCGCCGTCGAGCCGCTTCACCTGTTCCGGCGGCACGATATCGGTGCCGACGATGTTGTCGGTGATCGACAGGAGCGAGGCGATGAAGACCACATAGGCGGCCTTTCCGGCCGCGAACCAGGCGTCGCGATCGACGCCCGGGTCCGGCAGGCGCTTGGGGTAGAAGCCGCCCTTGGCGCCGACCGGCACGATGACGGCGTTCTTCACCTGCTGCGCCTTGACGAGGCCGAGCACCTCGGTGCGGTAGTCCTGCGCCCGGTCGGACCAGCGAAGCCCGCCGCGCGCCACCTTGCCGAAGCGCAGATGCACGCCCTCGACACGGGCATCGAAGACGAAGATCTCGCGGAACGGCACCGGCTGCGGCAGGCCTTCCACAGCCGCGCTGTCGAACTTGAAGGCGAGCGCCGGCGCGACCTTGCCGGGCTCGGCGTCGAGTTCGCTGCGCGTGCCGTCGACCGCGAAATAGTTGGTGCGCAAAGTGGCGAGGATCGCGGCGATGTAGTGGCGCAGGATCCGGTCGTCGTCGATCGAATCGACATCCTCCAGCCGGGCGATGAGGTCGCAGAAGAGCCCGGTCACGCCACGCGTCGCGGCCCGCTCGTAGAGCGCGGGATCGAGGCCCGGAACGCCCTCGGCGGCCGATTGCGCGTCGACCTCCTGTTCCCCACCCCCCGTCGCCGGATCGAGCGCCTTCTCGAACAGGTCGAACAGGGACCGGGCAAGGCTTGCACGGCGCGTCAGGGCCTGGGCCAGATAGCCCGGCGAATAGGGCAGACCGCCCTGGCGCAGATAGCGACCGTAGGCACGCAGCACGTTCGCCTCCCGGTGGCTGAGGCCGGCCTCCAGAACCAGCGCGTTGAAGAGGTCGTTCTCGATGCACCGACCCCAGACCGCCGAGAAGGTCTGTTCGAGCGACCGGCCGTCGTCGTTGAGGTGGATTTCGCCCCCGTCGCGCCGCATGAGGTCCATGTCGTGCAGGTGGACGTGCTCGCCGTCGGGCCTGCGGATCTCGAAGGTGCGCTCCGAGACGACCGAGAAGCCCATGTTTTCGAGGATCGGCACCCTTGTCGAGAGCGAGACCGCCTCGCCCAGATGATAGATCTTCAGGCGCACGATGGTCGCCGGATCGTCGCTGCGACGATAGAAATCGAGGGAGAGCGGCAAGGTGCCGGCGAGATTTGCGATCACCGAAACGTCGGTGATCGCCTCTTCCGGCGCGATCACGTCGCGGTAGCTTTCGGGCAGTCCGGCGGCGAAATCGGCCAGCTCCGCGTACCGGCCGTGCTGGGCGAGCCTTGTCTGGAACGTCTCGCTCCAATTGCGCGCGAACCGGCGGATCTCGTCTTCCAGCGCGGCGATATCGACGTCCGGCGTAACGTCCGAGCGCCGGCCGATGATGATGTGGACGCGCGCGAGAGGTCCCTCCGGAAAGGCGGGATAATAGGCCGAGACGCGGCCCTCATAGGCATCCGCCAGAAGCGAGCCGATCTGCTCGCGCAGCCGCGAATCGTAGCGCTCGCGCGGCACGTACACCATGATCGAGACGAAGCGGTCGAACCGGTCCAGCCGCGGCATGATCTTGATGCGCGGGCGCTCGTTCAGGCCGACGGTGGTGGTCGCGAAGTCTTCGAGCGTCTCGACGTCGATCTGGAAGATCTCGTCGCGCGGATAGGATTCCAGGACGTTGAGCAGCGCCTTGCCCGAATGGGAATCGGAGCGGAAGCCCGAGCGTGCGATCACGGTCTCCGCCTTCAGCCGCAGATAGGGGATCGACAGGATCGAGCGGGTATAGGCCGTCGAGGTGAACAGGCCGACGAAGCGCACTTCACCGACGAGATTGCCGTCATCGTCGAACTGCTTGACGCCGACATAATCCATGTAGGCACGGCGATGGACGTCCGTCTTGGCGTTCGCCTTGGTCACGATCATCGGCTGCGGCGCATCGAGAAAGGCGCGGATCTCGGGCGTGATCTGGGCGGGCCCTCCCTGGCGCCCGAGGATCGAGACGCCGGGATCGGCCAGGATCCCGAGGCTGTCGTCTTCCCGGCGGGCGAGGAAGTCGCCGTCGCCATCGTGGGAAAGGCCGTATTCGCGGCAGCCGAGAAAGATGAAATTGTCGTCGCGCAGCCATTGCAGCAATTCGGCCGATTCATGGACGAGCGCCCTGTCGGCCTCCGCCACCCGCGTCGCATGCTGACGCAGGGACGCGATCGCCTCGTCCGCCCGGGCCCGCATCGCCCCGAAATCGGCATTGGCCAGCATGACATGGCTGAGAATGCGCTCGATCGTGTCTTCGAGCTTGGTCGTGCCGTCGGGGTCGGCGAAGCGGTCGAGCGCGAACTGGATGATGCTGATGCGTTCGGCCTGTTCGCTTTCGGGGCCGGTGTAAACCGAGCCGGAAAAGGAGGACACGGTTCCGTCCGGCTGCCGGATCACGTCGAGAATCGGGTGGGAGATATAATGGATGTCCGAGGAGCGGGCGGCCAGTTCCCCCGAGAGACTGTCGAACAGGAACGGCATGTCGCGCGTCACGACCGTCACCAGAAGCTGGCGATTGCCGTTGCGCCGGAAGTTCTCGGGCTCCTCGACGCGCACGATCGGCCCGTCCCCGGTATGGTCCAGAAGCGCCGCGGTCGCATGGCCGACGGCAAGCGCCAGGGACGCGGCATCGAAAGCGGCGAGATCCTCGGCGGGCGGGCGGGCGAACAGCAGCGGCGCAAGGCTCATCGACGGATCGCCCTCGTGAAGCAAGTCGACGACGGCCTGGAGCGTCTTCGCTTTGGTCGATCCGATCTGCATGTTCATAAGTCCACTCCGCGTTTCGCTTCGGTCGTCTTCGGCGTCATCATGCGCTCGCCATGGGTCAAAATACAGGCTTGCGGCGCAAGACAAGGCCGAATCCGGCATTCGCCGCCCCGTTTTCGGGACCGTTCGCGATCGACGCCCCCGGCACTCTTGCAAACCGGGCGGCGATCGCGGACATCTTGTGCCATGGGACGAAGAGACGACGATGACAGGGAGCGCGCACAGGAAGCCCGGCGCATTCTCAAGCAGATCCGCGAAGAGACGGATCCGCAGACGGGCACCCATGTGCAATCCTGGCTGCTGCGCCCGAAAGCCTTCTTCAACGCCTCCGACGCGAACCCGCACGACCGGATCGAGGTCATCGGCCTGAGGGTCGGGCGGCTTCTCGGCCTCGTCGGGTTTGCCGTCTTCGCGATCATCGTGTTCTTTCAGCTGACGACATGAAATCGATCTTCGACCAGCGGCGCGAGCGAGGCGGCGGCACGCGCGAGGCCGGGCCCGATCGGGCGACCGTCCTGTCGATCTCCAGCCATGTGGTGCGCGGCGCGGTGGGAAACCGGGCGGTGGTCTTCGCGCTCGAAAGCCTTGGCCATCAAGTCTGGTCCGTACCGACGATCACCCTGCCCTGGCATCCGGGCCACGGGGCGGGCACGCAGATCGTACCGGACGACACCGCCTTCGAGGCCGTGTGCCGGGATCTGGCCGGATCCCCCTTCGCCCTGGAGATCGAGGCCGTGATCACCGGCTATTTCGCCTCGAAGGCGCAGGTCGAGGCCTCGGCCGGGCTGATCGCGGCGCTGCGCCGGACCAATCCCGATCTCGTCTACTGCCTCGATCCGGTGCTTGGGGACGAGGGGCGGCTCTACCGGCCGCCCGAGGTTCTGGCAGCCATTCGCGAAAGCCTCATGCCGCTCGCGAACCTTGCGACGCCCAACCGCTTCGAACTCGAATTCCTGACCGGGCTCGGCGCGCATGACAACGGGGATCTGATCGATGCGGCCCGCACGCTCGGTTGCCCGCAGGTGCTGGTGACGTCGGCCTTCGCCATGCTGTCGGGCAGCATCGGCAACCTGCTCGTCGGCGAGCGCAGCGCCGAACTGGCCGAACACAGGCTGATCGCGAACGGACCGAACGGCGGCGGCGACCTGACGGCGGCCCTGTACCTCGCCCGGCTGCTCGAAGGCCAGAGCCCGGAAAAGGCCCTGCGCCTTGCGACCGCCTCCGTGTTCGAGATCGTGGCCCGCACGGCGAGGACGGGCCACAACGAGATGGCGCTCCAGAAAGAGGCGGCCTCGCTTTCCCATCCGATGGCGATGGTGCAGATGCGAACGCTGGCGGGCGCGAAAAAACGCTGATCTTCGAAGGACTTGGTAAGAATCGGCACCGATTTCCGGCGATGCCCGTGCGGTGCCCCTCGCGTGAATGTGCGGATTTGGCTCTGCAAAATGCAAAATTTTCGTTGATGGCCGGCCCCGTGCGACCTATCAACTCGTACATGACCCATCATCTTCCCGAACATCTCGTCGCTGGCTATCGGACCTTCCTTGAAAAGCGCCTTCCCGCCGAGCGGGAACGGTTTCGCGAACTCGCGGAAGCCGGTCAGCATCCGCCCACCATCGTGATCGCCTGCTGCGATTCCCGCGCGGCGCCGGAGACGATCTTCAATTCGTCCCATGGCGAAATCTTCGTGGTGCGCAACGTCGCCAATCTGGTGCCGCCCTACGAGCCGGACGGCGAGTATCACTCGACCTCGGCCGCGCTGGAATTCGCCGTGCAGGCGCTGAAGGTGGAGCACATCCTCATTCTCGGCCATAGCGGCTGCGGCGGCATTCACGCCGCGCTCTCGCCCAATGCCGACCCGCTCTCGCCGGGCGACTTCATCGGCAAGTGGATGAGCCTTCTCGATCCGGTGGCGAAAGCCATGAACGGCAACGAACAGATGACGTCGCGCGAGCGCCACGCCGCCCTGGAGCGCGTCGCGATCCGCCATTCGATCGGCAATCTGCGCACCTTCCCGATGATCCGGGACCTCGAGGCCCAGAACAAGCTGACCATTCACGGCGCATGGGTCGATATCGCCAATGGCGATCTCTGGTCGATGGATCCGGAAAGCGGCGATTTCGAGCGGATGAACTTCGAGACCGCCTGAACCGCGCCGGGGCTGGAAGCGCCCCGCGCGCAACGCATTCGGCATCACGCTTCGATCGCCGATCGCGTGCCGTCTCGGACCCTTTGGATGTTCGCGCCGCCCTCGCCCCGTCGAAGCCGGTTCGACCGTGGCGGCGATCCGTGCGGCGATCCCGTGATCGGCGGGCATGTTCAAAATTCAGCCGCGTTTTCCTGACCTAAGGGGCTCTCGAAGGCAGGCAGGCCATGGGCGTGTTTCGAATGGCTTTGCCGGGGACGGGATCGGGACCGGACTGTTGCGCAATTGCACCCGCGTTGCAATTTGGCACAGCGACGGGGCCCCATGCCCTTGCCTCGAACATGATCGGGCCCTCTAGTGGGACTACGACACGAAGTTCGGAAAAAGCCGGATAGGCACTCGCTTCTTGAGACAGCGAGCGATCAGGGGAAGCATTCGACCGATGACCAGAATGATGAAAACAGGAACGGTGCTTGCCGTCATGCTGATCGCGGCCGGTTGCTCGCGCTCGGTGCCGGAGTTCGGTTCCAGCAGCGGGCCCGCGCCGCTGACGCCGTCGCCGACGCCCCAGGTCTCGGCGAACCGGCTTCCGCCGCCGCCGCCCCCACCGCCGCCGGCCGCCACCACGAACCCGTCGACGCCGGCGACCGGGACCGACACGCAGACCGCCGCCCTCGACCCGAACGCCGGTTCAGCCGCCGGCAGCACGCCGACGCCTCCGCCGGCAAGTTCGGGCGGCGCCGCGCTGTCGCGCAACAAGGTTCTGGGCGCCTACAAGGTGACGACCGCGGGCGGCAACTGCCAGATCATCCTGTCGCTCACCAAGTGGAGCGGTGGCTACCGCGCCGCCTCGCGCGGATGCCCGGGCGCCGTCTCCGACATCTCCGCCTGGGACGTTTCCGGCAACAATGTCGTCCTGAAGAATTCCAGCGGCTCGCAGGTCGCCAGCGTCGCATCGTCCGGCGATGCCCGCTTCGACGGCCAGACCAATGGCGGCGAAGCGATCAGCCTTTATCGGTAAGCCTTTCCGATCAGAACCCGACGAAAAGAACCCCGGCGGAAACGACCGGGGTTTTTTGTCGGACCCGGCGATATGGCCGCGCCGGGCGGGAAGAGGCGCGAGGACTTTCGGCCGGTCGGCGCCCAAACGCGAACATTCCTGCGAAAGCGGATGATCGCCCGCTGACGACGTCCTGCAGCGCCGATATGAGGTGACCGGGCGAAGCCGGGTCAGCCGAGCGCTTCGCGTGCCGCTCCCAGCCCCCAGGCGAGGCGCTGGAGCGCATCCTCCCGGCTGCCCGCCTCGATGTAGCAGCGAAGCTCCGGTGCGTTGCCTGAGGCCCTGTAGTGGATCACCTCGCCATTGGCGAAGATCGTGCGAACGCCGTCCATGGCATCGATCGCGGCGATGGCGCCGACCGGTGCGAACAGGGCTTCGGCGAAGCCGCGATCCCCGGCGAGCCGTGCAAGGAACGGCGCGCTTCGTTCGGCCGGCACGTCCTGCAGCCGGTCGGCGGCGGTGAAGCCGGCGTTCAGATCCGCGACGACGCCCGACAGCGGCTTGCCGGTCCGCACGATTTCCGACATGGCGCAGAGGATCGGCAGCACCGCGTCGCGGGTGGGAAGGGCGTCGAGCGTCCGGCCGTCGCGGGAGACGTCGGAGCCGAGCAGCACGCCGCCATTCGCCTCGAAGCCGACGATGCCGGCGCGACCTTGGCGGGCCGCCTCGGCCATGCCGGCGATCACGAAGGGCGAGCCGACCCGCGTGCGCACCACGGTCTCGGCGAAATCCGCAGCTTCGATCGCGGAAGAGGAGGTGACCGGCGTGACGATGGTGCGCAGGCCGAGATGGTTCGCCGTCATCATGCCGAGGACGTCGCCGCGCAGGATCGCACCCGCCTCCCCCGCCACCAGTGGACGGTCGGCATCGCCGTCGGTCGAGACGATGGCGTCGAACCCGTGGTCCCGCGCCCAGCCGGCGATCAGTTCGACATCCTCGGGCCGGTGCGCCTCGGTGTCGACGGGGATGAACCGGTCGGACCGCGCCAGGCCGGTGGTCGTGGCGCCGAGCGCGGCAAGAACGATCGTCAGGACGTCGCGGGCGACCGAACTCTGTTCGTAGACGCCGATGCGCAGGCCCTTCAACGCGTCTTTCCCGAAGAAGTCGGTGTAGCGCGCCACATAGGCGTTTATCGCCGCAGGCCCGGCATGTTCGACGGAGGAAAGATCGAGCCTGTGCGCGGCTTCGCGGATCTCGGGCACGAGATCGTCGTGGGCCAGGCGGATCCCGCCTTCGTCGGCCTTGTCGATCTCGCCGGCCGGAGAATAGAATTTCAAGCCGTTGCGATCGTCGGGAATGTGGCTGCCGGTGACCATGATCGCGGCCGCGTCCCGCGCCATCGCCGCCATGGCGAGCGCCGGCGTCGGCAGCGCGCCGCAGGCGACGACACGCCATCCCGCATCCTTCACCGCGGCGGCACAGCGCGCGGCGATCGAGGGGCTGGACGCGCGCAGATCCTCGCCGACGAGGACGCTCTTCGATCCGACCTGGCCGGAGCGCTCCAGATGGCTGACGAAGCCCCGCGTCCACGCATAGGCCGGCGCGCCATCCAGATCGATCACGAGGCCGCGCAGGCCGCTGGTTCCGAATTTCAGCGAGGACATGGCTTGAAGCTCCGAGCGTTGTCGTCGGCGCATCTATAGGACGTTCACGGCACGGCAGCCAGCCCGGTATCCCCGCGCCACCGACGCCCGCGCCGCTGATATGGGCAGGGCACGTCCGTCCCCTCGCCCCAGATGGGTCGAGGCGTTTTCAGAACGGCTTCACCACGACGAGGACGATGATGACGGCCAGGAGCACGGCCGGGACCTCGTTGGTGATCCGCCAGAATTTGGAGGAGCGGGTGTTCTCGTCGTTCGAAAACTTGCGCAAGGACGCGGCCAGGAACATGTGCAGGGCCGTCAGGACGACCACGAGCAGCATCTTGGCGCCGAGCCAGCCGCCCTGGAACTCGAACATCTTGGCGGCGAGCCACAGGCCGGCGGCCCAGGTGACGATCATCGAGGGGGTGCCGATCCCGCGCAACAGCCGGCGCTCCATGATCTTGAAGGTCTCCGACTGCGGCGTCTTCGGCCCCGCCTCGGTGTGATAGACGAAGAGGCGCGGCAGGTAGAGCAGCGCCGCCATCCAGGCGACGACGGCGAAGATGTGGATCGACTTGATCCACGGATAGGCCTCCTGCGGAATGAACCACAGGACGCCGCCGATCACGGCCAGCGCGACGATCGGAACGATCATCTTCATCGGCGATGGCTTGCTCTTGGTCGTCTCGCTCACGGGTCTTCAGTCCTTGCGTGATGTTGGAACGGTCTGCAGGCGTCAGCCCCGGATGCGCGTCAGGAGTTGCTCGACATGGGCGATCGGCGCGTCCGGGGTGATGCCGTGGCCGAGATTGAACACGAACGGTCCGCCCGAGAGCGCTTCCATGATGGCGTCGACGCCTTCATCGAGGGCGCGGCCGCCGGCGATGAGGCGCAAGGGATCGAGATTGCCCTGCACCGCGCCATCCTTCTGGAGTTCCCGGCCGAAGGCGAGCGGAACCTGCCAGTCCATGCCGAGGGCATCGACGCCGGTGTCCTGGCGGTAGGTCCGCAGCCGGTAGCCCGCGCCCTTGGCGAACCCGATGATCCTGGCGTCGGGAATAGCGGCCCGAACGCGCGAGACGATCAGCTTCACCGGCTCGATCGCATAGTCCCGGAAGCTCTGCTCGTCGAGAACGCCGGCCCATGAATCGAAGATCTGGACGCAGTCGGCGCCGGCCCGCAACTGGCGGATGAGATAGTCGGCGCTCATTTCGGCGAGCAGCGTCAGGAGCTGCTTCATGGCTTGCGGATGCTGGTAGCCGAACATGCGGGCCGGCGCCTGATCGGGCGTGCCATGGCCGGCGATCATGTAGGTCGCCACCGTCCAGGGAGCGCCACAGAAGCCGATCAGCGTCGTCTCCGCGGGCAGCTCCTCTCGAAGCCGCGCGACCGTCGCTATGACCGGCGCCAGATGGGTTTCGGCACGGCTCGGATCGAGACGCTCGATCTCGTCCACGCGGATCGGCGTCATCTGCGGGCCTTCGCCCTTGACGAAGGAGACGCCGCGATCGAGCGCGTCGGGAATGACGAGGATATCGGAGAACAGGATCGAGGCATCGAAGCCGAACCTGCGGATCGGCTGGAGCGTCACCTCGGTCGCGAAATCGGGATTGTAGCAAAGGTCGAGAAAGCCGCCGGCCTGCTCGCGCGTCTCGCGATATTCGGGCAGGTAGCGACCGGCCTGGCGCATCAGCCAGACGGGGGGCGGGAAGACGGTCTCGCCATTCAGGACTTTCATGAGTTTCTTCTCGGTCATCCCGCCGCGCTCCCCCTAAAGAATCCTTTTATCAAAGGATATTTGATTCTTCTTAGAGTCGGTGGATAGCGAGAATCCACAAAATGCATGGCCCCGTGGGCGCACCGACCCCGTTTCTGCCCCGTCTCGTACCCGTGAACACGGATGCTGTCGAGAAGTGCGGGGACGAAGCGTCGAAACGCCATGGGTCTGAGCATGTTCGGGTCGCGGCACCCCAGGCGCGCTGCGGTGGACAAGCTGTTGGCATAAACCCCTTGGCCGGGTGATTCGTCCACAAATTCCCGTTGACCTTCGCCGCCCCCCGGCGCCGCCTGGTTTTGGGGACAAGTCGGCGGATACCAACAGGGCTTCGTCCAAGGCCCCGGTCTATCCCCGCCCGTCCCGGTTTCTCAACAGGGACGTAGAGAATCGCGGGGGTTGTAGCGCCGGGATATTGCGTTCCGGTGACGAATCGAGTCCGATGGGTCCAGCCAGTCTTCCCGTGATGTTCCGGGCGTGGCGGGACTTTTGATGTCGAGGCTGCTCGTTCCGGTCCTGAACCGATCGGAAACGGAGTGGGACACGCCGCCCCGTGCGAATGGCGACGGCCAAGGCGCAATTGCGAACCGGGCGGCGGATGGCCATCGGGACATGCCGTCGGAAGACGCCTTCACGACGCGCGACCGCGGATCCCCGCTCCACGCTCTGGTCATCATCCACCTCCATCGAGGTGGAATCCGAGCCAGACGTCCGGATCACCCTCGCTGCACATCCGATCGATCCGAGGAAGTGCTCCAGCATGTCGGTCGTGCCCCGAGCCTTGGTGTCGGAACATCGATGTGGGAGGAGCCGGACTGTCCTGTCGGGCGGCGGCCCGCTCGGACATTCGACACGGCGATCATCGCCGAGGATGCCGCGTGTATCCGGCGTAACCTCGCGACGGGCGTTCGGCACAGGGCCCGCGCCCCGTCCGCGCCCGACAAGATGCCGTCAGCAGCGTGTCTCGTCGATCCCGTTCCCGGCCTGCCGCGCTGGCGGCGGCGTCGAACGGAACACGACATCCCCGATGGCAAAACAAACGCAGGACAGGGACTTTTCGCACCTGCGGTACACATGTCTGTCATCTCGGTTCGTTAGGCGCTTCGGGCACGCGAAATGGTTTTCGTGTCCCGCCCAGCGTCCGTTTCGAGGAGACTTCGAATGATCTCGTCCATGCAAAGCAAGATCGCGGTCGTGCTCGCGGTTTCGACCGCACTCGCCTCTTCAGCCCTGGCAGAACCGTCCCAGGAATTGATCGACGCGGCCAAGCGCGAGGGCATGCTGACCACGATCGCCTTGCCGCACAATTGGTGCAATTACGGCGCGGTCATCCAGGGCTTCAAGGACAAGTACGGTCTTAAGGTCAACGAGCTCAACCCGAATGCCGGCTCCGCCGACGAACTGGAAGCGGTGAAGGCCAATCGCGGCAATACCGGCCCGCAAGCGCCGGACGTTCTCGATGTCGGCCTCTCCTTCGGCCCGGCGGCGAAAGCGCAGAACCTGTTGCAGCCGTACAAAGTCTCGACGTGGGACAGCATTCCAGACGATGCGAAGGATCCGGAAGGCTACTGGTATGGCGACTATTACGGCGTCCTCGGCTTTGCGGTGAACAAGGACATCTTCCCCGAGGCTCCGACCAGTTTCGAAGCGCTGAAGGACAGCTCCTACGGCAGTGCCGTCGCGCTGCAGGGCGACCCGCGCACGGGCAATTCGGTGATGATGGCGGTGTACGCCGCCGGCGTTGCGGAAGGCGGCGAGCCCGGCGAGGACGCGATGAACAAAGGAATTCGATACTTCAAGACCCTGCAGGACAACGGCAATCTCGTGCCCGTGAACGGCAATGCCCAGAACCTTGCACAGGGCACCACACCGATTTATTTCGATTGGGATTACAATCTCCTCGCCATGCGCGACGAGCTCGACGGGAACCCGCCGGTCGAAGTGATCGTCCCCTCCGATGCGGTCATCGCCGGCGTGTACGTGCAGGCGATCTCCGCCTATGCGCCGCACCCCAATGCCGCCAAGCTCTGGATGGAGTATCTTTATTCCGACGAAGGCCAGTTGAAGTGGCTTGATGGCTACTGCCACCCGATCCGCTTCAACGACATGAACGAGCGCGGCATCATCTCGAAGACGATGCTCGACAAACTGCCCCCTGCGCAGAACTACGCGAAGGCCGTCTTCCCGAGCCTTGCCGATCAGGCGGCCGCCAAGAGCGCCGTCGCGGCGAACTGGGGCACGGAAATGGGTCAGTAGCCGTTCGCCGCAGCGACGCGCAGAGCGAGACCAAGCCTTTTCCGACCGCTTCGTACCTGTTCCGGGAGACCCGTTTTGGCCGAGTTCATCGAACGGCGGAAAGAGACCGCGTGCCGGGCTTCCTCGCCCATGGCGTGGAAGCCGGACTGGAATTGGCTGGGGGTCGTCCCATACCTTCTCTTCGCCTTCCTCTTCCTGGTGCTCCCGGTTCTCTATCTCGTCCAGGGTGCGCTTCAGACACCGGACGGGCGCTACTCCCTTGAAACCTTGATGTCCCTGTCGGAGCCACAGATCGCGGGGTCCTACTGGCTTTCGATCCGTCTCAGCTTCGTTTCAGCCACGTTCGGCGCATTCTTCGGCCTGATTCTCGCCTGCGCCCTCGTCCTTGGCGGGCTGCCTTCCTGGGTCCGGCGCGCCTTCATGACCTTTTCGGGTGTCGCCTCCAACTTCGCGGGCGTTCCCCTGGCCTTCGCCTTTATCGCAACTTTGGGCCGGCTTGGCCTTGCCACGCTGCTTCTGCGCGACGTCTTCGGCATCAATATCTACGCGGCGGGTTTCTCGCTCTTCTCCTTCTGGGGTCTGGCGATCGTCTATCTCTACTTTCAGCTTCCGCTCATGGTGCTGATGGTGACGCCGGCGCTGGAGGGCCTACGTCCGCAGTGGAAGGAGGCGGCCGAGAGCCTCGGCGCGAAAGCCTCGCAGTACTGGTTGCATATCGGCTTGCCGATTCTCGCACCGTCCGTCCTCGGTTGCTTTCTCCTCCTCTTTGCGAACGCCTTCGGCACGCTCGCGACGGTCTATGCCCTCACCTCCGCGAACTTCCCCGTGGTGCCCATCGTGCTGTTCCAGCAGATCCGCGGCAACGTTCTCTACAATCCCAATCTCGGCTACGCGCTCGCGCTCGGGATGATCCTGATCATGGCGGTGACAAACAGTCTCTACTTCGTCTTGCGCAAACGCGCGGAGAGGTGGAAACAATGAAACGGATTGCCTTCGTCCCGGCAGCCGTTGCGGTGGTTGCGGCGATCTTCTTTCTGGGTCCGCTGGTTGCGACGTTCGACTTCTCTCTGCGCATGGTTCGGGGGGACCTGACCCTGGAAGCCTATCGATCGGTGCTGTCGAGCGAGGTCTTTCTCGGCGCGCTGGCGTTCTCGTCCGCGGCGTCTCTTGCCGCGATCGTCCTCGGGGCGCTTCTCGTCGTGCCGACGGCCTATTGGGTTCGACTGAAACTGCCGCGTCTGCGCTCGCTCGTCGAGTTCGTCAGTCTGATGCCGCTGATCATCCCGCCGGTCGTCCTCGTGTTCGGCTTCATACGCGTGTATGGCAGCAGCTCGGTTCTTCCGCTGACGACCAGCGAAGTCGGCATCAATCTGTTGCTCGTCATCGGCTACGTGACGCTGTCGCTGCCCTACATGTTCCGGGCCGTCGACAACGGGCTCGGCGTCATCGACATCGTCTCGCTGACCGAAGCGGCCGAATCGCTCGGCGCATCGAAGTTGCGCACGATCGCCACCGTGATCTTTCCGAACGTCCGTTCGGCCATCGTCTCCGGCGCCTTCCTCACCTTTTCGATATCGCTTGGCGAGTTCGTCATCACCTCGCTTCTGAACCGTCCCGGCTTCGGGCCGTACATGGTGCGGGTCGGCCAGGACCAGGCCTATCAGCCAGCCGCGCTCGCCATCATGGCCTTCGCGTTCACATGGGTCTGCATGGCCTTGATGGAATTCTTCGCAACGCAACGACCGGGGACGCTCAAGGTGCCGATCCGCTTTCCGAAATTCATGCGAAGGAACGTGACGTGAGCTATCTGACGCTTGAAAAGGTCGGTAAGATCTTCGGGTCTTCGTCCGTCGTGAGCGATTTCGATCTTGCGGTCGAGCGCGGCGAATTCGTCTCCGTCCTCGGTCCGTCCGGCTGCGGCAAGACGACGGTTCTGCGCATGGTGGCCGGCTTCGAACGGCCGAGTTTTGGCTCGATCCGCATCGGTGGCGAGGATGTGACGGTGCAGCCGGCAAACCGACGTCGGATCGGCATGGTCTTCCAGGCCTACGCGCTCTTTCCGAACATGAACGTTCGCGACAATGTGGCCTTCGGCCTGAAGGTCGCGGGCATGGATCGCCGGGCGATCGCCGGGCGCGTGGAGGAGATGCTTTCGCTGATCTCCCTTGGCCATCTTGCCGAACGCTATCCCTATCAGCTTTCAGGCGGGCAGCAGCAACGCGTCGCGCTTGCGCGCGCGCTCGCGCCCCGGCCGAAACTCCTCCTTCTGGACGAGCCTCTTTCCGCGCTGGACGCCAAGATACGGGTCTCGCTTCGCGAGGATATCAGGCGCATTCAGCGCGAACTTGCCATTACCACCCTGTTCGTGACGCACGATCAGGAGGAGGCGCTGTCGATCGCCGACCGCGTCGTCGTCATGCATCGCGGGCGCGCAGACCAGATCGCGTCGCCGCTCGAGATCTACAACCGCCCCGCGACACGTTTCGTCGCCGAATTCGTCGGCACGCTCAACCTGTTCGACGCCGAGATGGCGCAGCCGGGCGTGCTGCGCTTCGCCGGGCTGAACGTCGAGACCCCGATGGCGCTGACCTGCCGGGCGGACGAGAAGATCGTCGTCGGGCTGCGTCCCGAAACTTTGTCCCTGGAGCGCCGGACCGAGGACGATCTGTCGGTGACCGGTACGATGCTGTCGACGAGTTTCCTTGGCGCCGTGATCCGCGCGCAAATCGATGTAGACGGTCGCGTGATCCGCCTGGACATGCTGAACCGGGGCGCCGGGCGCCTTCCCCCCATCGGCGAGACCGTCGAACTCCGGTTTTCGAAACACGATCTCCTCGTCCTTTCCAATTGAGGGTTCCAGTTCGATGGCGTTCGACACCTTCGCAAGACCGGGCCGGTTCCACCGCGGCAATCTCCATACCCATTCGAACCGCTCGGACGGTGTGCTCGACCCGGCGGAGGTCTGCCGGCGTTACCGCGCGCAGGGCTACGACTTCATCGCCCTCACGGACCATATGCTGGGTCTCTACGGCTATCCGCTGACCGACACGTCGCCCCTACGCGGTGAGGGCTTCACGACATTGCTGGGTGCGGAACTGCACTCCGGTGCGATGTCGAACGGCGAGATCTGGCACATCCTCGCCGTCGGGCTGCCGGCAGACTTCGACGCGCCGAACGCGCCCGATTACAGTCCATGCGAGAACCAGGAGAGCGGGCCGGAACTGGCGGCCCGCGCGGTTCGGGCCGGCGCGTTCGTGGCGATCGCGCATCCGCAATGGTCCGGCATGACCCTCGCCGATGCCTGTTCGATCGAGGCGGCGCACGCGGTCGAGGTCTACAATCATGGCTGCGCGGTAGGCTGCGACCGCGCCGACGGCTTCCAGATCGCCGATCTCCTTTGGTCGCAAGGGCGCAGCCCGAACCTTGTCGCGACCGATGACGCGCATTTCACCGAGCCGGACCATTTCGGGGGTTGGGTCATGGTCAAGGCCGTGGAGAACGAGCCCGAAGCGCTCCTTGCCGCGCTGAAAGCCGGCGACTTCTATTCCAGCCAGGGTCCGGAATTTCACCATGTCGAGATCGACGGCGACGCGGTGTGCATTCGATGCAGCGCGGTCGTCACCGTGATCGCACAGGGGGCCGGTTGCGCGGCGAAGGCATTGCACGGTGAATCGATGACCGGCATCCGGATGCCGCTCGACCATGTCGGCCGCTCCGCCTGGATCCGCTTCACGATCGTCGATCGCGCCGGTCGCCGCGCCTGGACCAATCCAGTGCGCCTGAAACAGTGAGACCATGCACCCCGTTCGGCGCCGAGACCGGATCGCGGTCGGGAACGGTCCTGCGGCATCCGTGCCGTTTATCGCCGCATCCATCGACGGTTTCGGCGACGGTTTCGGCGAAGGAGCCCGACGGGCGGTCCCGGCGGGCCATCCTGCGTCCATTCAGTTGCGCCATGCCCCGGCGATCGCCTTGGTTTCATGCAGCGGGCCTTCCGAAATGCGACTGGGATTTTCGGGCCGAGCCTGCAAGGACCGTTCGCCATCATGCATGCCGGATTCCGCGTGACGAACCTCATGTTTCACGTGAAACGTCCGGCGGCGGCGCCATGCTCGCGGCGCAACCTCGCAAGGTCGAGCCCCAGCGGCAAGCCGTCCACCACGCGCCATTCTCCTCGGATCATCACCCGGTCCGCGCGGGTCGCCCCGCACAGGACGAGCGCGGCGATCGGATCGTGCGCGCCCGAAAAGCGCAATTCGTCGAGGGTGAAGAGGGCGAGATCGGCCTGCAGCCCGGGAGCGATCCGCCCGATATCGGTGCGGCCGAGACAGGCGGCCGAACCTGCGGTTGCCATCGCCAGCGCATCCCGAGCCGTCACGGCGGACGCCGAGCGATAGTTCAGCCGGCCGATCATCAAGGCATGGCGCACCTGTTCCATGAGGTTCGAACCATCGTTCGAGGCCGATCCATCGACGCCGAGGCCGACCGGCGAGCCGGCCGTCTTGAGCTCGTTGACCGGGCAGAAGCCTGAGGCGAGCACCGCGTTCGAGGTGGGACAGTGGCACACCCCCACCTTGTGCCGTCCGAGGCGGGCGCATTCGTCCGTGGTGAAATGAATGCCGTGGGCAAGCCAGGTGCGGGGCCCGAGCCAGCCGACCTCCTCCAAATAATCGACGGGCCGGCAGCCGAAGATCTCCTGACAGTAGGCGTTCTCGTCCTCGGTTTCGCCGAGATGGGTATGCAGCCGGCAGTCGTGCCGATCGGCAAGCGCGGCGCTTTCCATCATCAGCTCCCGCGTGACCGAAAAGGGCGAGCAGGGCGCAAGCGCGATCTGCGTCATCGCACCGGTCGCGCCATCGTGATAGCGCCCGATCAGGCGCTCGGCATCCTGAAGGATCACGTCCCGGTCCTGGACCACGCTGTCGGGCGGCAGGCCGCCATCCTTCCGGGAAAGATCCATCGCGCCGCGGGTGAGCGTGACCCGCATGCCGAGGGCCTCCGCCTCCGCCGCCTCGATATCGATGGCGTCGTCGAGCCCGCCCGGAAAGAGATAGTGGTGGTCGGCCGCCGTGGTGCAGCCAGACAGCATCAGTTCGGTCAGGGCGAGCCGCACCGACAGGCGAAAGCTCGGCGGATCGAGCCGGGCCCAGATCGGGTAGAGGCTCTCGAGCCAAGGAAAGAGCGGCTTGTCGATGGCCTCGGGATGGGCCCGCGTCAGGGTCTGGTAGAAGTGATGATGGGTGTTGATCAGGCCCGGCAGGACGACATGGCTCGACGCGTCGAAGGTTTCGTCGACCGGCGCCTCCGGCTGCCCGCCGGACGGCAGGCAATCCACGATCACCCCGTCCTCGACGACGATGCCGCCCTCGGCCCCGTCCGCGAGGATGGCGAGCGGTGCGCGGATGAACAGTCGGCTCATTCGGAAAATCCTCGTCCCTGTCGTGCGATCGGCGTGGCCCTCAAAGATCGACCGGTGATCGGCGGCGTGTCGTTTCGTAAGAAGCGCATATCGTCCGGCCGAGTATCATGGGCCCCGATCCGGTCGTCGGCCCCTGTTCGCAGGATCATCCCTCGAAAGCGGGCTCCTGCCCCGTCAAGATTACGTCGGCGCCGTCCCGTCCCGCTGCCCGTTCCGGCGATGGGGGCAAGGCCGATCGCGCCGCGCCGACCTGCGGGTCGAAGCCGCTCTCCACCCGCTCGAGGGTCGCGCCGAGGCCGGCCAGAAGTTCGGCCATGGCGCTGTCCTCCCGGATGAGAATGCGGTGATCGTGGATTTCCGCCGCCAGGTGCCGGCTTCCGATCTGCCAGGCGAGAACGAGGAGATGATCGGTGTCGCGGGCGCGGATCTCGATAAGGCGCTCTGGCTTCGCCGCGACCGCGATGAGACGGCCGTCGTCGAGTTCGATCGCATCGCCGCTTTTCAGGAAGCGGGAATCTGCAAGGTCGAGGAGGAAGGCGATGCCATTGTCCGAGACCATGGCCATGCGCCTGCGGTGGCGCGTCTGCTCGTCGAGAGTGATGGTGTCGGCCGCCCCGTGCCATTCGCCCCGACCCTTGACGGACGTTCCAACGATCATGACGCTCGGCTCCCCTTAAAGACCCTGCTGACGGTGCGTGGACCGAAGATACAGATATTGCCGCCCCGCCGAATTTACCAGTCGGGTGCGATCGATGGAATTTCGGGCTATGCTGCCGCGTCGAGGACTCCGACATTCGCGAGACGGACATGCCCTTGCAAAATCGCATCCTGCCGACCGGCGCCATCGTCGCCCATCCCTCGAAAGAGGGGCTTTTCATGGGCAATCGGGGCATGCTGCACGATGCGGCGACCCGGACGCTGGGCAGGCGCTTGTGGCAGCACAGGCACTGGGTCGTCTGCGTGACGGAGCGCAAGGGTCGCACACGCTCCATCATGGCGAAGGGCCAGTACACCGAACTGTTCTTCCTCGACGATGCGGTGGCTCTCGCAGCGGGCCACAGACCCTGCGGGGCATGCCGCCATGCCGATCTGAAGGCCTATGCGGCGGCGCTTTCGCAGGGTGCGGAAAAAGCTCCGGCCGCAGCCGAGATCGATGTCGCGCTGCACCGGGCAAGGGTCGATCCGCTCAGCTGTGCGCAGATCACGATGAGGGCGGATGCCCGGACCCTGCCGGACGGCGCCTACATCCTCGTCGAGGGCATGCCATGGCTCGTGCTCGGCGACCGGATCCTGCGCTACACGCCGGCCGGCTACGATGCGGCCCGCGCCAGACCCGGTTCGATCGTCACGGTTCTGACGCCGGGTCCATCGATCGACGCGTTGCGCGGCGGGTTCGTGCCCGTTCTTCATCCGACTGCGGCGGGCGCGCGGATCCGGAGTGCCGTGCGTCTTTCCTGACGCACGCCAGTCCAGCCATTTCTCCGGTCTCACGCATCCGGGCACTTTGAAGATCGATTTTTCGATTTTCGGGCCGAGGCTCCGGCCTCTCCTACCCCCGCTCGACCCTGCAGAGGATCGAGCCGGCGATGCCGCCCTGTGTCTCGTCGTAGAGATCGCCCCGCGGCCCACGGGTCCACCAGACCTTGGCGCCCGAGACGTAGCGCGCGCCCGAGGCCGAGACGACCGAGGCGAACAGGGTGGGGTGGCCATCGACGGGCACGATGGCGAGATTGCTGTGCGGCAGGTTGATGTAATCGACCGTGATGCGGTTCGGTTCGGCGTCTTCCGAGGCCCGGCACGCATAGGTCACGCTCTGGCGATCGACCGGTCCTTCCAGGGACAGGGTGATCTCCTCCAGAACCCGGGGAGCGGGCTCGGCCGCCTGCTGTGCGAAAGAAACCGACGAAAGTCCAGCAAGAGCGGCCGCGGCAAGGAAGCTGCGCATCGGTAAAGGCATCGGTAAGGGCCATGGCCGCATCGGTCGATTCATCCTTCGAAGAGAGCGTGTTGGTCGATTGCCCCTTTCCTATACCCGTCCCGCAGGACCGGCGCCATTCTTGGCATCCCATGGCGTCCAATGGCGTCAGTGTGTCGTGGAATCCCGGCATGCATGTCGTCCGGCCAGGGACCCGGCGCCGCGGTACGATGGGCTCTTTCGCTGGAGCCCTCCCCTCCCCGTCTCAGCTTCCGCGGGGGACCTCGCGGGCACGTGAGTTTCCATCCCTCTTCGAACCGTGCGATGCTGGCGCCCATGATCGCACCCCTCGACGTCTCGGCCAGTCAAATGTCCGCCTTCCTCACCGCAGATCGCGGACGCTTCGCCCGATCGCGCCGGACATCGATCGTTCCTGGGCGGTTGCTCCCGATTGCCGTCGCTGCGATGCTGGGCCTGTGCGCCATGCCGGCTGGAACATTGGCCCAACCCCTCGGTCCGGGGCCCGCAGGCACCCTGCCCGGCACGTCCATGGCCGACCTGCCGATCGTCGGTGCGCCGCGAACGAGGCCGGGTATTCCCGGTGCGGAGATCTTCGGCGACACCAATGCGGAGCGGCGCTACGGCAAGCCCTTCGACGACAGCTATCTGAGGCCGAAGGTGATCCGGCCGGACGCGGGAAACTCCGCCGCGCGCCAGGCCATTCTTGGACGGCCCGATCTCAACGGCGTCTCCGCGGAGATTTTTGCGCGGGAAGGGCCGTCGGCGATCGGCGGAAGTGCGATTTCGCGGGGTCAGAGCCGCGGGCGCGACCTTCGGCGCACCGCTCCCCCGCAAAGGCCGCATCCGGCGACCGGCGGCAGGGCGATCATTCGCCGATGAACCGCCGAGGGCGGGTGGATCGCCTGTCCGGCCGGCACCGGCCGGGAAGGCTTGAACTTCCCGTTGCAAGGCCAATGTGAACGTGTAAGCATCCTTTTCCGATCGTTCGAGAACCGGCCCATGCGTATTCAAAAGCTCTCGCTTCTCGCTCCCCTCGCCCTTGCCGGCTGCCTTGCAGCTTTTCCCGCGGTCGCGCAGGTCGGCGGCGGTGTCGGCGGCGGTTCGTCGCTCGGCAACCCGGCCGGCGGCGGATCGACGACCGGCGGCGTCGGCACGGGCTCTTCGACGGGTTCGTTCGGAACCGGGAGTTCCGGGATCGGCGGTACGGATGGCGGTCTCGATTCCACCACGGCGCCGGGCGCCGATCTGGGCGGTGCGGACAGCGGTCTGGGTTCGACCACCGCACCGGGGGCCGATCTTGGCGGTCCGGATGGCGCGGGGTCCTCGATCAGTCCGGGAACCGGCGCCTCCTCGCCGAACGACACCAACACGCTTCGGGCAACCGAAGGTTCGTCCTCCATCGGGGAGATCAATGCCGGCGCGTTCGCCCGGTCCGGCAATGCGGGAACGTCGGGCGCGACGAGCCTCGGTGGTGAAGGCGGCGGCATGGCGACATCGTCGTCGGGAAGCGGTTACTCCTACACGCCGGGCGCCGGATCCAATGCGGACTACCGCATCCCCACGCCGCCCGTCGGGATCGACCTCGATGCGATCCGGTCCGGACTGCGCAATGCGCCAGGCGCCACCCCGAAGCCCAACGGCGACTGATCAAGACCTTTTCGTGACAGAAGGCCGGTGGCCTTTCGCACTTGCGTAATATCCTGTATAGGGTCCCCCAAGAATAATGAGCGGCAGCCGGCCGGGGCGTCCAATTCGCCCGTCGGCCGTTTCCGCTCGTTTGGTCAATTTCCGTCTCCAAACCGGTGAACTTCATGAAGCTTCGCAATATCGCGATCATCGCCCACGTCGATCATGGCAAGACCACGCTCGTCGACAAGCTGCTCTCCCAGTCCGGCACGTTCCGCGACAATGAGCGCACCCAGGAACGGGCGATGGATTCCAACGACCTCGAAAAGGAACGTGGGATCACGATCCTGGCGAAAGCCACGTCGGTCGAGTGGAACAATACGCGCATCAACATCGTCGATACGCCGGGCCATGCCGATTTCGGGGGCGAGGTGGAACGTATCCTCAACATGGTGGACGGCGCGGTCATCCTGGTGGATGCCGCCGAAGGCCCGATGCCCCAGACCAAGTTCGTGCTCGGCAAGGCCCTGAAGGTCGGCCTCAAGCCGATCGTGGCGATCAACAAGATCGACCGCCACGACGAGCGCCACAAGGAAGTTCTGGACGAGATCTTCGATCTGTTCGTGGCGCTCGACGCGACCGAGGAGCAGCTCGATTTCCCGGTTCTTTATGGTTCGGGCCGCGGCGGCTGGCTCGCGACCGAGCCCGATGGTCCGCAGGACCAGGGCCTGACGCCTTTGTTCGATCTCATTCTCGACCATGTGCCGGAGCCCAGCACGGGCACCCCCGACGAGCCGTTCAAGATGATCGGCACCATCCTCGAGGCAAACCCGTTCCTCGGCCGTCTCATCACGGGCCGCATCCAGAACGGATCGATCAAGCCGAACCAGCAGGTCAAGGTTCTCGACCGCGATGGAAAGCAGCTCGAATCGGGCCGGATCTCCAAGATCCTCGCCTTCCGTGGTCTCGACCGCGTGCCGCTGGACTATGCCGAAGCCGGTGACATCGTGGCGATCGCGGGCCTTTCCAAGGGCACGGTCGCCGACACCTTCTGCGATCCGTCCGTGAGCGAGCCTCTTCACGCCCAGCCGATCGATCCGCCGACAGTCACCATGAGCTTCATCGTCAACGACTCCCCGTTGGCCGGCACCGAAGGCGACAAGGTGACGAGCCGCGTCATTCGCGACCGTCTGATGAAGGAGTCCGAAGGCAATGTCGCGCTGCTGATCGAGGAAGCGGCGGACAAGGATTCGTTCTACGTATCGGGTCGTGGCGAGCTGCAGCTGGCCGTCCTCATCGAGACCATGCGCCGCGAGGGCTTCGAGCTCGGCATTTCGCGTCCGCGCGTCGTGATGAAAGAGGGCGAGAACGGCGAGATGCTGGAGCCCATCGAAGAGGTCGTCATCGACGTCGACGAGGAGCATTCGGGTGTCGTCGTCCAGAAGATGTCCGAGCGCAAGGCCGAGATGAAGGAGCTTCGCCCATCGGGTGGCGATCGCCAGCGGCTGGTCTTCCATGCGCCGACTCGTGGTCTCATCGGCTACCAGTCCGAGCTTCTCACCGATACGCGCGGCACGGCGATCATGAACCGCCTGTTCCATTCCTACCAGCCGTTCAAGGGTGAACTCGCCGGACGCAACAATGGCGTTCTGATCTCCTCGGAAGACGGCGAGAGCGTCGCCTATGCGATGTTCAATCTGGAAGATCGCGGCCCGATGGTCATCGATGCGGGCGTGAAGGTCTATGCCGGCATGATCATCGGCATCCACACCCGCGAGAACGATCTGGAAGTGAACGTGTTGAAGGGCAAGAAGCTCACCAACATGCGCGCCTCCGGCAAGGACGAAGCGGTGAAGCTGACCCCGCCGATCCGCATGACGCTCGACCGTGCGCTGTCCTGGATTCAGGACGACGAACTCGTCGAGGTGACGCCGAAGAACATTCGTCTTCGCAAGCTCTATCTCGACCCTCATGAGCGCAAGCGCTTCGAGAAGTCCCGCAAGGCGGCGTAAGATCGGCTGATCGGGGCTGAAGCGTCAGGCTTCAGGCCCGCGCTTCCCGCAGGCTTTTTTGGCAGAGAACGAGGCTGGTGTTGTTCTTCCGATCATGGAAGGGGAGCACCGGCCTTTTTCATGGGATCATCTCATCGGGCCCGTTGCACCGGGTATTCTCGATCGCAGGCATGCCGTGGCGTTTTGGCGTCACATGGATCAGTTCGGGCGCCATGCCATGCTTGATAAGCCGGCTCATTTTCGCTGCGGCGTTCTCTTCAGTTCTTCCTGCCGGGGAACTGAGCCTGTTTGTTTCACGTGAAACAAACAGGCTCCATGGGTGAGGGCGTTCGTCCTATGCTGCGATGAGCGCCCGATGTCTCTTTGAGCCGTGGTTGCGATCCAAGCACGCAGCCGTCAGTCGAAGAGACCCGCATAGATTTCTAAGACCGGGATCTGGATACCGGCACCCGTCAGGTCCAGCGTTTGATCAATCCCGTTCAGCATTTCAGTCTCCCACACAGCGTCGCCGGACGTTCGGGACACATGAACCAGGCTGACGAGTGTCGGTTCGATGATCACGATATGGCGCATGGTCGAGACCGATTTATACTCCTCCACCTTGCGGATCCGATCGAAATCCCGTGTCGATGGCGAGAGCACTTCGAAGACCGCCGTCGGCGCTTTCGCCATATAGGCATCGAGATCGGCCTTGCCGCAATCGATGCCGGCATCGGGGCGCCGGATCTGGCCTGGAAACGTTTCGACGGCGCCATCGGCCGTGAAGGGACGACACGGGCTCCCGCGCAATCGGTTGCGGAGTTCGGCGAGAATATTGACCGCCACGAGATCGTGGCGGTTCGAAGCCCCCGTCATCATTTTCAGCGGAAAGCCGCCGACCAGCTCGAACCGCTCGCTCTGACCCTCCTGCCAGGCGAAGAATTCCGGAAGGGTCCAGGGCTCGAAGTCTCGAAGATCGCTCATCTCAAATCTTCCACCAGTTCGGTCGACGCCCGAACTTTGCTTGAACAGTCGGGCATGTCCGTTCGGTCGGGCGACATTGCCGGTTCTTCCTCGAACGATTATAGACATGGCAACGCTCATATTGCATGCGATTATTCGTGCGAACCGCTGTTCCCCTGTGTCGGCAACCAGGCTTCGCTGGTCCGATCCATAGGAATATGACCGGGCGCATGTGAAATGTGTGGAGCCGGGTCGAACCATGGGAACAGCCTGGCATGAGGGGCTGTCGCTCGTGTCCCTTGAACGACATGTGGCAGGGCCGGGTCGGATGCGGTCGTCCTGGTGCTTATGGACCCCGGACGGCTCCGCATTTCATCCGGCATTCGGCGCGTAGACAGCCGCAAGAAGGACTTTTCGATGACCAATCCCCACGCAGACCGGCCATTCCCCGAGAAAGCCGATGTCATCATCATCGGCGGCGGCCATGCGGGCTGCGAGGCGGCCAGTGCGGCGGCGCGGCTAGGCGCAAAAACGCTTCTCGTCACCCACCGCTTCGATACGATCGGTGCGATGAGCTGCAATCCGGCGATCGGCGGCATCGGCAAGGGCCATCTGGTGCGCGAAATCGATGCGCTCGGCGGGCTGATGGGCGAGGTGGCGGACGCTGCCGGCATTCAGTTCCGGTTGCTCAATCGCAGCAAGGGTCCGGCGGTGCACGGGCCGCGCACCCAGGCCGACCGCAAGCTCTATCGCGACGCGATGCAGGCGCGGATTGCGGCCCACGACAATCTCACCGTCGTCGAAGGTGATGTCTTCGATCTCGACCTCGATTTCGATATCGACGAGAGGCCGAGCGTTGCCGGCGTCGTGTTTGCCGACGGGCGGCGGATCGGCTGCGCGGCGGTCGTGCTGACAACGGGCACGTTCCTTTCGGGGCTTATCCATATCGGCACCCGGCGCATTCCAGCGGGCCGCATGGGCGAAGATCCCTCCATGGGCCTCTCCGGGACGCTAAGGCGGCTTGGGCTCGCCCTCGGGCGCCTGAAGACCGGGACGCCGGCGCGGCTCGACGGCCGCACGATCGACTGGGCGGCGATCGACAGCCAGGAGGCCGACGCGACGCCGGTCCCGTTCTCCTATCTCACCGACCGGATCACCAACCGGCAGATCGCCTGCGGCGTCACGCGCACGACGCCCGCGACCCACGCGATCATCCGGAACAATCTCCAGAAATCGGCGCTCTATTCCGGCCAGATCGAAGGCGTCGGACCCCGCTATTGCCCGTCGATCGAGGACAAGATCGTCAAGTTCGGCGACCGGGACGGTCATCAGATCTTCCTGGAACCGGAAGGACTTGACGATGACACCGTCTATCCGAACGGGCTTTCGACATCGCTGCCCGAAGAGGTGCAGCGCGAATTCCTGCGGTCCATTCCCGGGCTCGAGCGGGTCGAGATCCGGAAGGCGGGCTATGCGGTCGAATACGACCATGTGGACCCGCGCGAGCTCGATCGCCATCTAAGCGTCAGGCGGGCGAGGGGGCTCTATCTGGCCGGCCAGATCAACGGAACGACGGGCTACGAGGAAGCCGCCGCGCAGGGCCTGTTAGCCGGCTTGAACGCAGGTTGCTTTGCCGGCAAATCCGAACCCGTCGCGATCGGTCGCGCCGATGCCTATCTCGGCGTGATGGTCGACGATCTGACGCGAACCGGCGTGTCCGAACCCTATCGCATGTTCACGTCGCGCGCCGAATTCCGGTTGTCGCTGCGCTCCGACAATGCGGACCGGCGGCTGACGCCGTTGGCGATCGAGCTCGGCATTGCGGGTGGCATGCGGACCGAGCGGTTCCTGAAGAGCGAAGAACGGCTGGCATGGGCGAGGGCAATGCTCGAGGAGCGCCTGCTCACCCCCAACGAGGCGGAGCGCCATGGGCTTTCGCTGAACAAGGACGGACGCCGCCGCTCGGCCTGGCAACTCCTGTCCCAGGCGGACATCGATCTCGACCGGCTTTCGGCGATCTGGCCGGAACTGCGCGCCCTCACCGGGACGGTTCGCGAGCGCACGGAAATCGAGGCGGCCTACGACGTCTATCTCGACCGCCAGCGCAAGGACCAGGATCGGCTGCGGCGTGACGAGAACCGGATGATACCGGCGGCCCTCGATTTCGAAAGCTTGTCGGGTCTGTCCAACGAGCTTCGCCAGAAGCTGGCGGTCCGGCGTCCGGCGACGCTTGCCGAGGCCGAGCGGATCGACGGCATGACACCTGCCGCCCTGGCGCTCATTCTGGTGGCGATCCGGCGCGGCGAGGTCAGACATGCCGCGTGAGAACAGGGGGCCGCGTGAGGACAAGGGGCCCCGTGAGGACGGAGGGCCGCCTGAGACGAAGGGGCGGGCCGATGCGATGAGGGCCGATGCGGCCATGCCCGTTGCGCAAACGGGTCGGGCGGCAGGCGAGCGTAAGCCGAAATCCCTCGGGATGGAGCCGGAGGCGCTGGCGAGGCTTCAGACGGAAGGCCGGGACCGGTTCGAGGCGGAGTTCGATGTTTCACGTGAAACACTTGCTGCGCTCGATCGGTATGTCACGCTCCTGACCGAGTGGCAGACGCGGATGAACCTTGTCGCCACCTCGACGCTCGGAGCGGTCTGGCAGCGCCACATCGCCGATTCCATGCATCTCATCGCGCTTGTGCCGCGCTTCGAGACAGCGGCGGATCTCGGCTCCGGCGGCGGCTTGCCGGGCATCGTCATGGCGATCGTGCGACCGGCGAGCCGCGTCCATCTGATCGAGAGCGTCGGCAAGAAGGCGACATTCCTGCGGGCGGTCGCGGACGATCTGGGGCTCAACACCCATGTCCATGCGCGGCGGATCGAGACCTGCGGGCAGGCGCTCGCCCAGTCCGATATTATCACGGCGCGGGCTCTGGCCTCGCTCGACACGCTTTGCGGTCTCGTCGCCCCCCATCTGAAACCGGGCGCGCGGTGTTTCTTTTCCAAGGGCGCGAACCATGATGCGGAGATGGAAACGGCCCGTGCCCATTGGTCGTTCGAGGTGAAGCAGCATGCGTCGCCGCTCTCGGAAGGCTCGGTCATCCTGGAAATCGCCGGCATCAAGCGGCGCCGGAGGGCATGAGACCGCGCCGGGACGGCCGATGACCGCATGGAACCGGTGGACGATGATGGCTTCGGGATACCGGTTGAAGCGGCAAGCGACTATGATGCGCCGTCAGTTTTGCGCGTTGGCGGTGCCAACGGCATGGCTTGATCGAAGTCCTTGCTGTAAACGAACGGATCAGAAACGATAACGGGACGAAGACGCGTGTCGGGGCCCGCCGTCCGGACCCTGGATGCGAGCAGACCCCTTGAACGCCGATCGATAAGGATGATGAAACCCGCCATGCGCGTCATCACCATAGCCAATCAGAAGGGCGGCGTGGGCAAGACCACGACCGCCATCAATCTTGCAACGGCGCTCGCCGCCGTCGGCAAGCGGGTGTTGCTCGTGGATCTCGACCCGCAGGGCAATGCCTCAACGGGCCTCGGCATCGACCGCGACGAGCGCGAGATCTCCTCCTACGACGTGCTGACGGAGCGCGCGGAGGTGGAGGCGGCCGCGATGGCGACGGTCGTGCCGGAGCTGTTCCTCATCCCCTCGACCCTCGATCTTCTCGGGCTCGAAATGGAAATATCGAGCGCCGACCGACGCGCCTACCGGATGCGCGACGCGCTTGCCCGGCACGAGGAGGGGGGCGCGAAATACGATTTCGTGCTGATGGATTGCCCACCCTCGCTGAACCTCCTGACAATCAATGCGATGGCCGCGGCGGACTCCGTCCTCGTGCCGCTCCAGTGCGAGTTCTTCGCTCTCGAAGGTCTCAGCCAGCTCCTGCAGACTGTGGAAGAGGTGCGCGACGGGCTGAACCCCGATCTCGACCTGCACGGCATCGTCCTCACCATGTTCGATGGCCGCAACAATCTCGCCGCCCAGGTCGTGCGCGACGTGCGCGCCTATATGGGCGACAGCGTCTACCAGACCGTCATTCCGCGGAACGTACGCGTGTCGGAAGCGCCGTCCTTCGGCAAGCCGGCGATTCTCTACGATATGAAATGCCCTGGCAGCCAAGCCTATATCGCGCTCGCATCGGAAGTGATCCAGCGCGAGAAACGGCTGGTGGCGGCATGATGAAGCCCCGCACCGTGAACGCAAGCGAGACCGGGAACGACGACAGGACCGAACCGATGAGCGAAGATCGATCACGCCAGAGACTGGGCCGGGGCCTTGCCGCCCTGATCGGCACGGAAGGCCGGTCCGGCTTCCAGGCGTCGCGGCGCGAGCGCGAGCCGGACGCCGTGGTGCGTCCCGACCGTGAGGTCGCCCTCGCTGCGGTCACGGCCAATCCCAACAATCCGCGCCGAACCTTCGGCGAGGAGGATATCGCCGATCTCACCCAGTCGGTGAAGAAGCACGGCATCGTCCAGCCCCTCCTGGTGCGCCCGAACCCGGACAAGGCGAATAGCTACGAGATCGTGGCGGGCGAGCGCCGGTTCCGCGCGGCAAGGGCGGCGGGCCTCGAAAACATTCCGGTCGTCGTGCGCGATATCGACGACCGCCAGTCGATCGAGATCGCACTGATAGAGAACGTGCAGCGCACCGACCTCAACGCGGTGGAGGAGGCGCTGGCCTATGAACGGCTGATCGACGAGCATGGCTACACGCAGGCGGATCTGGCCGAAACGCTGGCCAAGAGCCGTAGCCATGTGGCCAACATGCTGCGGCTCCTGAAGTTGCCCGAAGGGGTTCGCGAGATGATCGTGACGGGCGCGTTGTCGCCGGGAGCCGCCCGCACCCTGATCGGCGCCGACGATCCGGAGGCGATGGCCCGGCTGATCGTCAAGGAGGGTCTCAGCGTGCGCGAGGCGGAAGATCTGGCGCGCGGTACTGCCAACTCCGGCGAGGCGGTGACCGATCTTGGCGCAGGCCAGGGCGAGGAACCTCCGTCCCGCGTGAGGACACCGAGCGCCGACATGGTCGATCTCGAACAGCGCCTCGCCGACCATCTGGCGATGAATGTGAGCCTCAAGGGCAAGCGCGGCAAGGGCAGCCTGAAGATCGACTACCGATCCAGCGAGGAACTCGAGGACATCCTGGCGCGGCTCGGCCTGTAGGTCGTCGATCATCGGCGCGCGGGCGCCTTATCCGCATGTTCGCACCCGATGCGCCAGGACGCAGGACGGATTGCCGGAGCCCCCGGGCAGGCTACGATCCCCGCGCGTCCGCTTCCTCGCCGTGACGAGCTGATGGGAGCACGGGCTCGTCGCGGCCTGTCATCGATGTCTATTCGAAGCAGCGCACTTCGGCTTCGGCCTGGGCCCGGCGAAGATTGCCGACCGCTTCCTTGGCCCGGGCGCTCGAATTGAAGAGCACGCCCTTTTCGCCCGACACCTGCCCCATGGAAAGGAAGGTCGAGGCCTCGACATAGTCGACATAGGAAATCAGCGATGCCGTCACGTCGAAGGAGCAGGAGCACTGTTCGAGCGCGGTGCGCGACTGGCCGTTCGTGGCCATGCAGCCGAAGACGTAGTCGGCCGCGACGATCGTCGGATAATCGGCGGTCGAGGCGCTGGCCGTCTGGCCGGGAAGCGATACGGTTGCTCCGCCGGGGCCGACGACAGTCCGGGCCGGAACCGGCATCGATCCGGCGGCGGGGGCTGCCGGTGGCGTTGCCGATGCCTCTGGCGGCGCGATTTGCGTCGCTTCCGCCGGGGCGGGCGCTGCGCCGGGATCGGCCTGTGCGAAGCTTGGGGTCGGGCCTGCCGCAAAAAGCGTCGCGGCGAAGCCGGCGGCGAGAACGCGTCGGACGCGCAAAGAGAGGGTCACGTGTGTCATCGTCCCTTGTCCTTTCCTGTCGCCTTCCCGGCGATGAAGTTGCCGAACGCGCGCGGCCCATTGCCGACGTCGACTGTTTCGGTGATGTCCAGCGTGTCGGTGTCGACTTTGGCGAGCGTGCCGTCGAACCAGTTGGCGACGTAGACGAAGCGTCCGTCCGCGCTCGCCTCGATGCCTTCGGGATATTCGCCGATGGCGATCTCGCCGAGCGCGCGGTATGTCCCCGCGTCGAAGACGGAGAGCGTGCCGCCATACTGGTCGGTCACGAAGACCTTGACATTGGCTTCCGCGGCTGCATAGGGATGCGAGCCGACTGGAACCGTCGCGAGGATCTCGCGTGTCGTCATATCGAGCACCGTCACGTCGTCGCTGCCGACATTCACGGCATAGACCCGGCGCTGATCGGGGGAGATCGTCACGCCGAACGGGCGCTTGCCGACGCCGACGCGGGCAAGCGCCTCGCCGGTCTTCGCATCGATGAAGGAGACCTGGTCGGAATCGCGATCGGCGGTGACGATCATCGTCCCATCGGCGGACACCGCCACGCCGGAGGGCGATTCGCCCGTTTCGAACCGTGCCGTGACGGTCCGCGTCTCCGGATCGACGACGAGCAGCGAATGGGAGAACCAGTCGGCGACGTAGACCGGGCTGCCGGACGGGTGAACCGCGATGCCGAGGGGCCCGCCGCCGGTCTCGATGTCGGGCAGGACCGCGCCGGACCGAAGATCGATGACGCCGATGGCCTTGGCCTCCGGCCGCGAGACATAGGCGTACCGGTCGGTGACCGCGATGCCGGCGGGCTTGCCGTCCATCGGGATCGAACCGATGACCTCCATCGTGTCGAGTTCGACGATGGAAACCGTCTCGCCATCCTGGTTGGTGACGAAGGCCCGTTCACCTGCATGAGCCGGCGAACCAAACGCGAGAGCCGCCATCGTGAAGCCGGCGAGGAGGGGCAGGCGCGCGCGCGCCCGCCGCCTCGAATGCCGCGGGATCACGAGCCGGCTTCGACAGCCTTTTTCAAACCGTCGAGACCTTCGGTGATGTAGGTGCCAACGCCCGTGACGGCCGCTTCGTCGTTGAGTTCCGCCGGCGGATCGTTGTTCGGATAGCCGCGATAGAAGGCCGCGCTCCAGGTGACCTCGGACGTGCCCTCGGCATCGCCGGGCTTGACCGAGACGTTGGACGAATAGTTCGTCGCAGGGATGACCTTGATGTTGGTCTGGCCGATGAACGTGCCGAAGCGCATCTTGTCGGCGTCGTAGCGGGAGAGTTCCTCCTCCATCGTCTCGCCGGAGGCGTAGGTGATGGTCCGGATCGAGCCCTTGTTGTTGCCGTCGGTCGCTTTGACCGAGGTGACCTGCGGATGCCAGGACATGTCGGAGAACTCGCCGAGCACGGCCCAGACCTTGTCGGGCGCGGCGTTGATCTCGATGCTCTCGCTTGTCTTCTGGCGCGTCGGGCCATGGGCGAATGCGAGCGACGGGACGATGACGAACGCCGCGGCGATACTCAACAAATGTCTGGACACGTAAACTTCTCCTCCTCAGGGTCACACGGTGCCTGACGCTCGATCGGTTCTCCCGATGCACCGGTTCCTGGCCGACGATATCGGAAAAGGGACCGGCAAGGGAAGCCTTCCGGCGGAAGGCTCACGGGATTGGGAAGATTTCCGCCCCTATCGCCTTGAGTTTCCGGTGGTTTCGCCAAGGCCGCCGGTGTCGAGGACGAACGCCACGATATCGGCAAGGCCCGTTGAGCGCTTCAGATCGGCAAACACCGTGGCGCGGCCCTTGCGTGCGGCCTTCGCGTCCGATCGCATGCGTTCGAGATCGGCGCCCACATGGGGCGCAAGGTCGGTCTTGTTGACGATGAGAAGATCGGAGCGGTTGATCGCCGGCCCGCCCTTTCGCGGGATGTCGTCGCCCTGGCAGCAGGAGATGACGTAAAGGGTCAGGTCGGCGAGATCGGGCGAAAAGGTCGCGGCGAGATTGTCGCCGCCGCTCTCGATGAAGACGATGTCGAGATCGGGGAAGCGGGCGTTGAGCCGGTCGATCGCCCTCAGATTGATCGAGGCATCCTCGCGAATGGCCGTGTGCGGGCAGCCGCCGGTCTCCACGCCCTCGATCCGGTCCGAAGAGAGCGCCTGCATGCGCACCAGCGCGTCCGCGTCTTCGCGCGTATAGATGTCGTTGGTGACGACGGCGATGGAGAAGCGGTCGCGCAGCGTCTCGCAGAGCCGCGCGGTCAGCGTCGTCTTGCCGACACCGACGGGACCGCCGATGCCGACGCGCAGGGGACCGTTCATAAGGGAGCTCCGGGGTTCGTCACGACAGGAAAAGGCGGCCGTCGAGGACCGCATGGCGCAGGCTGTCGATCTCTGCGGCAAGGCAGCCGGAGCCGAGATCACCCAAATCGGCGTCGGCCGCGCGGGATGCGGTGGTGAGAATGGCAGGTTCGAGCGCGGCCATCGCCTTGGCGGCACCGGTCTGGCCGATCAGTGAAAGGCGGATTGCGGCCTGCAGCTGGGCCGAGACGGCGGCGTGGAGAAAGACGGTGATCGTATCCAACGCCGTGACGCCATGGGCAGCGGCAGCGGCACCAAGATGGACGGGGAAGGGGGTGTCGCGTCTCGATTGGGCAAGCGCCGATTCTCCCGCCATGTCATGGGCCTCATCCTCCGAAGCCGGCACCCAGGGCGTGACGGCCTTGGCGAAGGACCGACCCTGGTCGAGTGTTTCGGCAAGGCGCTCGGCGGACCCGGCGAGCGCTGCGGCGTGAAGGGCGAGATCGCCAAGAGCGGTCATGTCCGGATAGGCGCGAAAGGCGCAGGCGATCAGGACCGCGTCGTTCCAGAGCGTGCCCTCGCGCACGAGGTGCTGCGTTCGCTCGATCAGCGCCTCGAGCGTTGCGATGCGCTCTTCGGCAATCGCCGTTTCGAGGCCGCCCGAATAGGCAAAGCCACCGGTGGGAAAGACCGGCGACAGCCAGGACAGAAGGGCAAGCGGGAAAACCATTGGTTAGCCGGCTTTGATAGAGTGAGAGGCAGGCGCTGCGGCAGCCGATTGGGGCATGTCCGGCGCTTCGCCATGGTGGGAGTGGCCATGCGCGTCCCCGTGGGCATGGGCGTGGGCATGATCGCCCGTGTGAGCCCCGTGATGATGATGCCCGTGGCTCTCATCATGGGAATCGCCGTAGGCCCCGCCTTCGGGATCGAACGGCTCGTCGACGGGGGTGACCGTCGCACCGAGGCCGGTGAGCATCGCCTCGATGACGTGATCGCGGCGGATGAGAATGCGGCCGTCCTCGATCTGCGCGGCCAGATGCCGGTTGCCGATCTGCCAGGCGAGCGCGTGGAGATGGCGTGGGTTCTCACCCGAGACGGCAAACAGTGCTTCCGGCGCGGCGCGCACCTCGATCACCCGTCCATCGTCGAGGAGAAGGCCCTCGCCATGGCGCAGGAGCCTGGCTGCCGGCAGGTCGAGCAGAAACGACAGGCCGCCATCGGAGGTGAGCACCATGCGGCGGCGATGGCGTGCCGTCTCGTCGAGCGTGATGGTATCGGCGGCCTCATAGGGCCGCGCCGCGATCTGGCTGGCGCGGATCATCGTGATCCGGCTTTCGCCGCGCGCACATAGGCTGCGAGAATATCGTTCATCCGGGTCTGGTACCCTCGCCCCTCGGACTTGAACCAGTCGACGATCTCGGCATCGAGCCGGATGGTCAACTGCTTCTTCAAAGGCAAGGAACCGCCGGGCGCGACCAGCCGCATCTCGGCCAGCATTTCGGGCGTCAGCTCCGGAATGTCTGAGAAGTCGATGTCTTCGTCCGAAAGAGCGTCGTACCGTTCCAATTCTTCTTTTGACGGCTCTGGAGGCTCATTCGGATCAAGTCGGTAGCGGACGGTTGCCATAGACTGCCTTCTCTCTCTCATTGCCTTTGCGCGCGGAGATGATGCGGATTTTCCCGCTGCGTTCGGTGAAAATGACGACGTAGAGACGCGGCCCTATCAGGCCCATGACAATGAATCTCCGCTCGCCATAATCTTCCCGCTCGTCTTCGAACACCAGACGCGCGGGATCGTTGAAAACGGCTGTTGCACTTCGGAAGCGAATCGTATGCTTGCGAAAATTGCTGATGTCTTTCGCTTCATCCCATTCAAAGTCCATATGTAACTACACTCGTCGTTACAATCAATCGGATCCGGCAACCGAAGCAGGCAATTCATCCTTGCGAAGGATATTCCTCAAAAAAGGAAATAGCGCTGGGCCATCGGCACCACCTTCGCCGGCTCGCAGGTGAGGAGCTCGCCATCGGCGCGCACCTCGTAGGTTTCCGGATTCACCTCGATATGCGGCATGGCGTCGTTCAGCTTCATCGCCGCCTTGCCGATGCCGCCGCGGGTGTTCTCCACCGGAACCATCGTCTTCGCCGTCTGCAGCCGGTCGTGCAGGCCGTTCTGTTCGGCCGCCTTCGACACGAAGGTGACGGAGGCGTTCGTGCGCGCCTTGCCGTAGGCCCCGAACATGGGGCGCATGTGCACCGGCTGGGGCGTGGGGATGGAGGCGTTCGGATCGCCCATGGGAGCGGCGGCGATGGTGCCGCCGATCAGCACCATGTCGGGCTTGACGCCGAAGAAGGCGGGCGTCCACAGCACGAGGTCGGCCCGCTTGCCGACCGCGATCGAGCCGGTATGACGGTCGAAACCGTGGGTGATGGCCGGATTGATGGTGATTTTCGCCAAGTAGCGGCGCACGCGCAGATTGTCGTTCTCGCCGGTTTCTCCCGAAAGGCGCCCGCGCTGGCGCTTCATCTTGTCGGCGGTCTGGAAGGTGCGGATGATCACCTCGCCGACGCGGCCCATGGCCTGGCTGTCGGAGGCGATGATGGAGAAGGCGCCCAGATCGTGGAGAATGTCCTCCGCCGCGATCGTCTCGCGCCGGATACGGCTTTCGGCGAACGACACGTCCTCGGGAATGTTGCTGTCGAGGTGGTGGCAGACCATCAGCATGTCGAGATGCTCGGAGATGGTGTTGACCGTATAGGGCCGCGTCGGGTTGGTGGAACTGGGAATGATGTTGGGAAGGCTGGCGACCCGGATGATGTCCGGCGCGTGGCCACCGCCCGCGCCCTCGGTGTGGAAGGCGTGGATGGTGCGGCCGGCAATGGCGTCGATGGTCGATTCCACGAAGCCGCTCTCGTTCAGCGTATCGGTGTGGATCATCACCTGCACGTCGTATTCATCGGCGGTCTTCAGGCAGGTGCGGATCGCCTCGGGCGTGGTGCCCCAGTCCTCGTGCAGCTTGAGCGCACAGGCGCCGCCGAGGATCATCTCCTCCAGCGCCGCCGGATGGGAGGCATTGCCTTTGCCGGCAAATCCGATGTTCATCGGAAACGCGTCCGCCGCCTCGATCATCCGCTGAAGGTGCCAGGGGCCGGGCGTGCAGGTGGTGGCGAGCGTGCCGTGGGCGGGCCCCGTGCCGCCGCCGATCATGGTGGTGACGCCGCTCATCAGCGCCTCCTCGATCTGCTGCGGGCAGATGAAGTGGATATGGCTGTCGATCGCGCCGGCGGTGAGGATGCGGCCCTCGCCGGCGATCGCCTCGGTGCCCGGGCCGATGACGATGTCGACACCGGGTTGCGTATCCGGGTTGCCGGCCTTGCCGATGCCGACGATCATGCCGTCGCGCAGGCCCACATCGGCCTTGTAGATGCCCGACCAGTCGACGATCAGCGCATTGGTGATGACGGTGTCGACCGCGCCGTCTTCCCGCGAGACCTGGGACTGGCCCATGCCGTCGCGGATCACCTTGCCGCCGCCGAACTTCACCTCCTCCCCATAGATGGTGAAATCCTTTTCGACCTCGATGATGAGGTCGGTATCGGCAAGGCGCACCCGGTCGCCCGTCGTCGGGCCGAACATGTCCGCATAGGCGGCGCGGGAGATGGTGGCGGGCATCGTGCGTTCCCTCGTTCTCGTTCAGGGCTCTGGATTGATGAAGGCTTCGAGTTCGGCGATCCGCGCGGCGGTCAGCCCCGCAAGGCAGTCGTTCTCGACCTGCGGGCGCATTGAGCCGCCATAGAACTGCAGGCCCGTCAGGGCGCAGTGATTGTCCTTGTAGGCGATCCAGCCGCGTTGCGCCTTCAGGAGCGCATCCCAGGGCCCGTCATCGTCTTCGGATAGCGGATTGTACGCGTCGGCTCGCAGTTCGCCCTGGCGCTCCCTTGCGATCCGGCTCGCCTCGTCCCAGAGCGTATTGAGGCGCTCGTCGAGCCGTCCGGCGGCTTCGGCCGAGCAGATGGTCATGTCGAGCTGCGTCTGGGGATCGTCGCAGTCCGGGCCGTCCTGTGCCATGGCTGCGCCCGTGCCCAGACCGAGGCCGAGACCCAGAACGCCGAGACGAACGAGCGATCTCATCGGCTTGCCCGATATTCACCGCGAAAGCCGGTGATGTTGCCGTTGCCGCCGAACGGGACGAGTTCGACCTCGCGCTCCTGGCCCGGTTCGAACCGCACCGCGGAACCGGCGGCGATATCGAGGCGCATGCCCCGGGCCCGGGCCCGGTCGAAGTCGAGCGCGGGATTGGTTTCGGCGAAGTGATAATGGCTTCCCACCTGTACCGGCCGGTCGCCGGTGTTGGCGACGACGAGGGTCAGGGCCTCGCGGTCCGCGTTGAGCGTGATCGTGCCGTCGCGGACGAAGAGTTCGCCCGGGATCATCGCCTGCTGTTCCGGCGCACGAGGGAGAAGCCGGCAAAGCCGACGGCCGCCGCGAGGACGGCGAGAAGGCCGATCGTATCGAACGCGCCCATATGGGTGTGCGTGACGGCCACCTCATGGGCCCGCGCGCCGGCGGCGGTTATAAGAAGGATCGACAGGGTGGACAGGGATCGCATGAGAAGACAGCTCCTGGATTTCATGAAAGATGTCGGGGCGGGATGGTGAAGCGCCGGTGGTCGTTCGGACAGGCCGCCAGGCCTTCGTGAGGAATGGCCGCCGTCGCGAACGGCACGCGGCAGGGGGGGGCGGGGATGTCCGGCAAGGTCCGGCCGGCGATGAATCATGGTCCGGTCGTCCCCCCTCAGCGGATCGGTTCGTGGACGGTGACGAGCTTGGTGCCGTCGGGAAAGGTCGCCTCGACCTGAACGTCGTGGATCATTTCGGCGATGCCCTCCATCACCTGTTCGCGGGTGAGGACGGCTGCGCCCGCCTCCATGAGGTCTGCGACCGAACGCCCGTCGCGCGCGCCCTCGACCACGAAATCGGTGATCAGCGCGATGGCTTCGGGGTGATTGAGCTTGACGCCGCGCTCCAGCCGCCGCCGCGCGACGTTCGCCGCCATGGCAACGAGGAGCTTGTCCTTTTCGCGAGGGGTCAGGATCATCGCAGAAGCACTCCGGTTTTCGAGGGACGTCAGACGGACCAGCAGCGGGGCAAGGCATAGCCGCCGCGAAGGTGGATGAGAAGGGGGACGAGACGGCGGCGGAGGGCGAGCGCGCTGCCCGCCATCATCCGCACGACGAGCTTGCCGCCGACATAGCTCGCGCCACCCGCATCGCCGACGATGGCGCGCGCCCGCGCTTCCAGCGCCTCGCCCTGGGGGCCGACGAGGAGGACGCTCGCATGGGCGATGGCGCCGCGCGCGACGGCGGCGCTTTGGAGCTTGTCGTCGATCGCCCCGTTGAGCCGAAGCGCCTCGACATGGACGGGCCGGCCCGCCTGGCGCACGGTCCACCGGTCGCGGAGGGTGCCGGTGCGCACCCGCTCGTTCATGGCGCCGCGCCCGAAGATCAGCGGCTCGCAGACGAGGAGCGAAGCGCCTTCGGACAGATCGCAGTCGATGGTCCGCGAGAAGGCCGCGCCATCGAAGGCGATCGTCTCCTGCGCCAGCCAGTGGAGCGCGGCATCCTCTTTGACATCCAGCCGGATCGTCGTCTCCGCCCGACCCTGCGGCGCGCGATAGAGCCGTTCGGCGGTCTGGCTGGCGAGCGTCAGATGGGTTCCGGGTCCCGCCTCGCAGTTCCAGGACATCCGGTCGCCGCCGGTCATGCCGCCGGAGGTGTTGAGAAGCACGGCTTCGAGCCGGCCGTTCGAGTGACTGTTCGGCAGGCGGATGCGCGCCGAGCCTTCCTGGTAGAGGGTCTGCAGCCTTGTAGCACCGTCCGGGGCGGATTTGGCGACGATGCGGCCGGTGCCGAAGCTGCGCTGCATGCGAACGCCGGGCCTCGCGGCGTCCGGATCGCGATCGGCGATGATCTCGAGGGCGGGCTGTGCCGTCACGGTCCCGGCGCTCCTGTCCTGTCTTGCGGCGTCGAAGGAAGCCGAGGGGACCATTGCCGGACGGCCGGGTCAAGCGGGATCATCGGGCAGCGCTCCGCCATCAGACCGTGAGATGCCGGCGGACATCGTCCCGGTCGAGATCGCCGGCCACCCCTCGATGGACGACCTCGCCGCGATCGAGGATGGCGATCTGGTCCGCCAGTTCCCGGCAGAAATCCAGATATTGCTCGACGAGAAGGATCGTCATGCCGAACTCGTCGCGCAGATAGCGGATGGCCCGCCCGATATCCTTGATGATCGAGGGCTGGATGCCTTCGGTCGGCTCGTCGAGGACGAGGAGCCTCGGCCGCGTGACCAGCGCACGGCCGATCGCAAGCTGCTGCTGCTGGCCGCCGGACAGGTCGCCCCCGCGCCGGGACAGCATGTCCTTCAGAACGGGAAACAGCTCGTAGACATGGTCCGGCACGGTCCTGTCGCTCTTGAGCGGGGCAAAGCCGGTCTCAAGGTTCTCGCGCACGGTCAGCAGCGGAAAGATCTCGCGGCCCTGCGGCACGAAGCCGATGCCCTTGCGGATGCGGGCATAGGGCGCGGCTTTGCCGAGCGGCTCGTCGTCGAGCAGGATCGAACCGCGCCGGATCGGCTGCTGGCCGACGATGGCGCGCAGAAGCGAGGTCTTGCCGACGCCGTTGCGCCCGAGGACGCAGGTGATCTCGCCGGTCTTCACCTCCAGGGAGACGTTCTTCAGGGCATGCGCGGCGCCGTAGTAGAGATCGACGTTGGAGATGGTCAGCATGATGAGGTCTCGCCCCTGTACGGATGGGTGGAAAGGCTTTTGCCGTGCGTTTCCGATGTTCTCGCGTCTGCTGCGATGGGCCGGGCAAGACTGCGCTGCGCGGAGAGAGACCGAGAGTGCCTCGATATGGGCCCGCGAGCTGAACCATTCCGGATCCCCGGGACGGGGCCCGAGGATCCGGAATGGCCGCGATCGAAAACCGGACCCGATCGGGACGCAGAACCGGCACCACGAACCACGTCCCTCATCGTCCGAGATAGACCTCGATCACGCGCTCGTCCTTCGACACATGGTCGAGCGTGCCTTCCGACAGGACGGTGCCCTCGTGCAGGCACGTCACCTTCACGTCGAGCATGCGCACGAAATGCATGTCGTGCTCGACGACGACGACGGACCGGGTTTCGGCGATCTTGCGCAAAAGCCGCGCCGTCTCTTCCGTCTCGGCGTCGGTCATGCCGGCCACCGGCTCGTCGACGAGAAGAAGTTCGGGGTCCTGGGCCAGCAGCATGCCGATTTCCAGCCATTGCTTCTGGCCGTGGGACAGGTCCGCCGCACGCACGGTCCGCTTTTGGGTCAGCCGCGTCTCGTCGAGGATGTCCTCGATCGTGTCGGCCTCCGCCGCGGTCCTGCGATGGAACAGGGCCCGGAAGATCGAGCGCGACCCGTCCATCGACAGGCGCAGATTGTCCTCGATGGTGAGGCCCTCGAACACGGTGGGTTTCTGGAACTTGCGCCCGATCCCCATGGAGGCGATCGCCGCCTCGTCGTGCTGGGTGAGATCGACGTCGCCGGCAAAGAACACGTCGCCGGAATCGGGCCGGGTCTTGCCGGTGATGATGTCCATCATCGTCGTCTTGCCGGCCCCGTTCGGCCCGATGATCGCCCGCATTTCGCCGCGCTGGACGACGAGGGAGAGATTGTTGATCGCCTTGAAGCCGTCGAAACTCTTGGTGACGCCATCGAGATAAAGCAGCGTTTCGCGCCGTGCCCCGAGGGCCTTTTCCCTGGCGACGCGCTCGCGGGCAAGGTGCGTGGCGTAAGGGTGCGGGGAGACGAAAGGCTCGCCGCTTCGCTCGCCCCAGCCCGATGCGGCGGTCGCGCCCGGAGCGTCTTCGAGGCGGGCGCGGTTCCCGTGGATTGGCGCGGGCGCGCCGTCGCGTGCCGGCGATGGATCGGTCATGGTCATTCTGCGGGCCTCGCGGCGGCCGTGTCGGGATCGGGAGCGTGCGGCGCGCTGCCGCCATCAGCCTCGCCCCGTTCGCGCGCGGCGGCGGCGCGGCGGTTCTTCCAGCCGCCGAAGCCGTGGTCGAGGGTGCCGACGATGCCGCGCGGCAGGAACAGGGTGACGAAGACGAAGAGGCCGCCGAGGACGAAGAGCCAGTATTCGGGCGCGAGCGAGGTGAAGACGGTCTTGCCGTAATTGACCACGAGGGCGCCGAGCACCGGGCCGACGAGCGTTCCGCGGCCGCCGACGGCCGCCCAGACGACGATCTCGATGGAGTTCACCGGATCGAACTCGCCCGGATTGATGATGCCGACCTGCGGCACGTAGAGGGCGCCGGCAATGCCGGCCATGATGGCCGAGACCGTGAAGCCGAAGAGCTTCACATGTTCCGGGCGCCAACCGATGAAGCGGGTGCGGCTTTCCGAATCGCGCACCGCGATCATGAGATTGCCGAGCTTGGAGCGGGTGATGGCGCCGACCGTGAGAATGCCGAGTGCCAGCGCGACGCAGCTTGCCGCAAACAGCGTGGCCCGGGTTTCGGGCGCCTGGATCGAAAAGCCCAGAATGTCCTTGAAGTCGGTGAGGCCGTTGTTGCCGCCGAAGCCCATATCGTTGCGGAAGAAGGCGAGCAGCAGGGCATAGGTCATGGCCTGCGTGATGATCGAGAGATAGACCCCCGTCACCCGGCTTCGAAAGGCGAAATAGCCGAACACGAAGGCGAGGAGGCCGGGCGCGACGACGATCATCAGGGCCGCGAACCAGAACTGGTCGAAGCCGTACCAGTACCAGGGCAGCTCCTGCCAGTTTAGGAACACCATGAAGTCGGGCAGCACCGGATCGCCGTAGACGCCGCGCGAGCCGATCTGCCGCATCAGATACATGCCCATGGCATAGCCGCCGAGCGCGAAGAACGCGCCGTGGCCGAGCGACAGGATGCCGAGATAGCCCCAGACGAGATCGAGCGAGAGGGCGAGGAGGGCGTAGCAGATATACTTGCCGATCAGCGGCACCGCGTAGGGCGGCACGTGGAACGGGCTGGATGCGGGAAGCCAGAGGCTGGCCATCGGCACCAGCACCGCCGCCGCCACGAGAAGCAGGATGAGGAACCAGACGCGGGCTCCAAGGTAGCGGGCGAAGATCATGCGTCCACGAAGCGTCCCTTTTGCGCAAACAGGCCGCGAGGGCGTTTCTGGATGAAGAGGATGATGAGCACGAGGACGACGATCTTGCCCAGAACCGCGCCGGCATACGGCTCCAGGAACTTGTTGAGGATGCCGAGGCTCATCGCCCCGACCAGCGTGCCCCAGAGATTTCCGACCCCGCCGAAGACGACCACCATGAAGCTGTCGATGATGTAGCCCTGGCCGAGATTGGGGGAGACATTGTCGATCTGGCTGAGCGCGACGCCGGCAATGCCGGCGATCCCGGAACCGAGCGCGAATGTCAGCGCGTCCACCCAGGGGGTGCGGATGCCCATGGCCGACGCCATCGGCCGGTTCTGGGTGACGGCCCGCATCTGCAGACCGAGCGCTGTCCTGTTGAGGACGAGCAGCAGCCCGGCGAAGACGACGAGGGAGAAGACGATGATCCACAGCCGGTTCCAGGTCACCGCCATCAGCCCGACGTCGAACGCGCCGGACATCCAGTCCGGATTGCCGACCTCGCGGTTGGTCGGGCCGAACGCGCTGCGCACGGCCTGCTGCAGGATGAGGGAGACGCCGAAGGTGGCCAGGAGGGTTTCGAGCGGCCGGCCGTAGAGAAAGCGGATCAGGCCGCGCTCCATGACGAGGCCGACGAGGCCGGACACCAGGAAGGCGAGCGGAAGGGCGATGGCGAGCGACCAGGCGAAGAGGTCGGGAACATGGGTGCGGATGAGTTCCTGGACCACATAGGTCGTGTAGGCGCCGAGCATGACCATCTCGCCATGGGCCATGTTGATGACGCCCATGACGCCGAAGGTGATGGCAAGGCCGATGGCGGCCAGCAGCAGCACCGAGCCGAGCGACAGCCCGTACCAGACGTTCTGCGCCTGGTTCCAGAAATTGATGTTGGACTGGATCTGCGCGGCGGCGGAATTGGCCGCCGTTCTCGCCGTCTCGTCCCCGGTGGAGGCGGCGAAGGCGTTCAGGATGGTCATCGCCTCGCGGCTGCCGCGGGTCGCGAGCACCTCGGTGACGGCGGCCTTCTCGACGTCCGGGCGGTCGGAATTGAGGATCGCGGCGGCGCGCGCCTGCTCCATCGCCAGCTTGACGTCGGCGTCCTCCTCCGCCGCGATGGCGGCCTCCAGCGGCTCGATCATCTCCGGATCGGCCTCGCCGAACAGGGTGTCGGCGGCGCGCATGCGCTGGGCCGGATTGTCGGAGCGCAGCGTCAGGGAGCCGAGGGCGCCGGTGACGGCGTTGCGGATCGAGTTCTTGACGCGGACCTTCGTCATCTCGCCGCGCGGGGCGGTGCCGGCATCGGCGCCGGTCAGGGGATCGGCGAGCGCATAATCGTCGCCGTCGCGTTCGGCGATGAAGACCGCCGCGTCGCTTTCCCGCCAGTAGAGATCGCCTTCGCGCAGCGCGCGCAGGGCCAGCGACACGGCTGGGTCGCCCGTCGCGGCGAGGTCGGCGATGACGGCTTCGGTCTCGTCATAGCTCTGCTTGCCGCCGAAGCGCTGGATGATCGCGGCCGGGTCGCTTGCGGTGTCGTCGGCCGCAGCGGCGGGTGCCTGCCGATCCTGCGCGTGGCCCGGCGCGGGAAGGGCGAGGGCGGCAAGGACGAACATCAAGGCTGCGAGCCGGCGCATCGCGCAGGACGCCCTCATGCCGCGCCACCGTCCCGACGATCGCGGAGACGATCGCGGAAAGGCTTCGTCGAAAGAAGCTGAAATGAAACTGCACGCATGATCTTGTCCATAATGGGCCGACATCCCTTGGCCGCCCGGGAAAGGCCGACGGCGACGCGCGTCCCGGAAACGGGAACTCGGCGTCACCGCGAATGTCGCTGCGTCAAGAAAAACGAAAATGGGGCGGCCACCTTGCGGTGCCCTATGGCCGCCCCGACGCGTCTGGCTTGGGAGAATCGACGCGTATCCCGTGCGAGCCCGCTCGGCTCGAAGCCTTGCCCGCAGGATCGTGCGTCTCTCCAGACGCCCGATCCTGCGGCTCTCTTTCTGACGTCACGCATCACGCCTTCCGAAAATCGAGTCCGATGTTCGGGGCGATGCTCTCGTCTAGTTGGCGGCCGGCTCAGCGGCAGGTGTTGCCGCCGCCGCTTCTTCGGCGCCGGCACCGCCGCAGCTCTTGGTCTCGGTGTTGTAGTTGCCGCAATTGATCGGCTGGGTCCAGTCGGCGACGAGGCCCTTGGATTCCGGCAGGAAGTCCGACCAGGCGTCTCCTTCGACGACACCGTCGGTCTCGGAGACGATGTCGAACTGACCCTCGTCGTTGATCTCGCCGATGAGGACGGGCTTGGAGATGTAGTGGTTCTTGCCCATGACCGACGTGCCGCCGGTGAGGTTCGCCTGCTCGATGCCCGGAAGCGCCTCGATGACGGCGTCGGCATCCGTGGTGCCGGCCGCTTCCACGGCCTTCACCCACATGTTGAAGCCGATATAGTGCGCCTCCATCGGATCGTTGGTGACGCGGTCCTCGTTGCCGATGAACGCATGCCACTTTTCGATGAACTCGGCGTTTTCGGGCGTATCGACACTCATGAAATAGTTCCACGCCGCCAGATGGCCGACGAGGGGGGCCGTGTCGATGCCGGCGAGTTCTTCCTCACCCACCGAGAAGGCGACGACGGGAATGTCGGTCGCTTCGATGCCCTGGTTGGCCAGCTCCTTGTAGAACGGCACGTTCGCATCGCCGTTGACGGTGGAGACGACGGCGGCCTTCTTGCCGGTCGCGCCGAATTCCTTGATGCGGGAGACCTGCGTCTGCCAGTCGGAGAAGCCGAACGGGGTGTAGTTGACGAGAATGTCCTCGGCGGCAACGCCCTTGTCCTTCAGATATTGCTCGAGGATCTTGTTGGTCGTGCGCGGGTAGACATAGTCGGTGCCTTCGAGCACCCAGCGTTCGACGCCTTCTTCCATCAGATAGTCGACGGCGGGAATGGCCTGGGTGTTCGGCGCGGCGCCGGTGTAGAAGATGTTGCGCGAGGATTCCTCGCCCTCGAACTGCACCGGATAGAAGACGACCGTGTTCAGTTCCTCGGCGACCGGCAGGATGGATTTGCGCGAGACCGAGGTCCAGCAGCAGAAGACGACGTCGGCGTCGTCCTGGGAGACGAGCTGGCGCATCTGCTCGGCGAACAGCGGCCAGTCGGAGGCCGGATCGACGACGACGGCTTCCAGCGGCCGGCCGAGAAGACCGCCCTTCTTGTTCTGCTCGTCGATGAGCATCAGCATGACGTCCTTGAGGGTCGTCTCGGAAATCGCCATCGTGCCCGACAGCGAGTGGAGGACGCCGACCTTGATCGGCTCGCCGCTCGGCGCTTCCGGGGTGGCCGCATCCTGCGCGAAGGCACCTGTCATCATGGCCGAGCCGACAAGAGCCGCAGCGCCGAGACGTCTCAGCCAGTTCTTCGGTGAATTCATTGAAGCTCTCTCCTGTAGGGTTCCCGCTCGTGGCGGCGGGCTCACGAAGGAGTGAAGCAATTGGTGTGCCAGACTGATCATCGGCGGCGGCGCGCAGGATGAAGCCGTGGTTTCCCGGCGCCAGGAAGGCGGCGGCGCGGCGTTGTCGGAGGGATCGGAGCGGCATCCGGGCGCGGATTATGATTTAAAAATAGGCAATAGTGGCAGAATATACGCAGATGCGAAGATATTGCCCTTATTTTGCCCACGATCGGTCGGCGCGGTCGCACCGGCGCGGGTCGATGCGGCAGGCGGTTGGTCCGAGATGTTTGTAACTGATCGCGCGAACCGCCATAAAGCATGCCAATGACGACGCTCCGCAGGCAGAGCGCCCCCCGATGATGATGTCCACAGATCCAAGAAAGCCCCGACCATGAGCAGCGTCGCGATCAAGACCGAGCCAGAGGCACGCCCCGCGCGCGACATGACGTCGGCCTATTCGAACCGGCGCACCTTCGCGATCATCTCCCATCCGGACGCCGGCAAGACGACGCTGACCGAGAAACTGCTCCTGACGGGCGGCGCGATCGAGATGGCGGGCGCCGTGCGCGCCAAGGGCAACAAGGCAAGGGCCAAGTCCGACTGGATGGAGATCGAGAAGAACCGCGGCATCTCGGTCACCTCCTCGGTGATGACGTTCGAGAAGGATGGCATCAACTTCAACCTTCTCGACACGCCTGGCCACAGCGACTTTTCCGAGGACACCTACCGGACGCTGACGGCGGTCGACAGCGCGATCATGGTGATCGACGCGGCCAAGGGCATCGAGGGCCAGACCCGCAAGCTGTTCGAGATCTGCCGCCTGCGCGACATTCCGATCATCACCTTCGTCAACAAGATCGACCGGGAAGGGCGCGATCCGTTCGAGCTTCTCGACGAGATCGAGGAGCAACTCGCGCTCACCGTCGCGCCGGTGATCTGGCCGGTGGGGCAGGGCGGGCTGTTTAAGGGCTGCTACGATCTGGCCGCCAACGACTTCATCTCCGCCAAGGGCGCCGGCACCCGGCATTTCGAGGGGGGGCTCGACGATCCGGCCCTCAGGCAGACGCTCGGCGAGGACGCCTATGCCGCGTTCCGGGATTCGGCGGAACTGGCCGCCGAGGGCTATGCCGCGTTCGACCCGGTCGCCTATCGCGACGGCCATCTGACGCCCGTCATCTTCGGCTCGGCGCTGGAGAACTTCGCCGTCGACCGGCTGATGGATTTTGTCGCGACCCACGCGCCCGAGCCAAGGCCCCAGCCCTCCGACAAGGGGCCCGTCGATCCGTCGGGCGACAAGGTCTCGGGCTTCGTCTTCAAGGTGCAGGCCAACATGGACCCCAAGCACCGGGACCGCGTGGCGTTCGTCCGGTTCTGCTCGGGCCATTTCAAGCGCGGCATGAAGCTCGACCATGTGCGCTCGGGCAAGGCGATCGCGGTGTCGAACCCGATCTACTTCGTGGCGCAGGAGCGCTCGCTGACCGAAGAAGCCTATGCCGGCGACGTGATCGGCATTCCCAATCACGGCACCCTGCAGGTGGGCGATACGCTGACCGAGGGCGAGACCTTCCGCTTCACGGGCCTGCCGGCGTTCGCGCCGGAAGTGCTGCGCCGGGTTCGCCTGGAGGATACGATGAAGATGAAGCAGCTGCGCCGGGGCCTCGAGGACCTTGCCCAGGAAGGGCTCGTCCAGGTGTTCCGACCGACCTTCGGCTCGGACTGGATCGTCGGCGTCGTCGGCCCGCTGCAGCTCGACGTTCTCGCCTCGCGCATCTCGGGCGAATACAAGGCCGACGTCACCTTCGAGCCGGTGCAATACAATGTGGCGCGCTGGATCCGGGCCGAGAGCGAGGTGAAGCTCAAGCAGTTCATCAAGGACAATACGACCCAGGTCGTGCGCGACCGGGACGACCGTCCGGTCTATCTGTGCCGCGACGAGTGGGACCTGCGCTACATCATCGAGCGCAACAAGGAGATTTCCTTCGACGCCACCCGCGAAATCGTCGGCCAGACGGGCTAGGCCAGCCGATGGAGTGGCGTGAGGAAGGGATCGTCCTCGGGGTCAAGCGCCATGGCGAGACGAGCGTCATCGCCGAACTGATGACCCGCTCGCGCGGGCGCCATCTGGGCCTGGTGCGCGGCGGCCGATCGCGGGCGATGCGTGCCGTTCTCCAGCCGGGCAACACGGTCTCGGTGCATTGGCGCGCCCGGCTCGACGAGCATATGGGGGCTTTTTCGTTGGAGCCTCTGACGCTGCGCGCGGGCGCATTGATGGAAAGCGCGATCGGGCTTCACGGGGTGCAGCTGGCCGCCAGCCATCTGCGTCTGCTGGCCGAGCGGGAGGCCCACCCCCGGCTCTATGACGGGTTCCTCGTCCTTCTCGACAATCTCACGGGCTCCGGCCTGACGGCGGGCGAACTGATGCTGCGATTCGAACTCGCCATCCTGGAAGAGCTCGGCTACGGCCTCGACCTGACGCGGTGCGCGGCAACCGGTGCGAGCGCCGATCTTGTCTATGTGTCGCCCAGAAGCGGGCGCGCGGTGGGGCGGGAGCCCGGCGAACCCTACAAGGCGCGCCTTCTCGCCCTGCCGGACTTCATGACCGCACGCGATCTCGCCGCCGACGGCGCGGGGTTGCGGACGGGGTTCATGCTGACGCGCTATTTCCTCGCCCGCCATGTCTACGAGCCGCGCGGAATCGAGGAGCCCCTGTCGCGCGTCAGCTTCGTCGCCGCCGCGAGTGAATGAGCGCGGCGCGCCCGACGGATCGTCGCGCAGGTTCGTGGCGCGGGTTCAGGGTGTCGCGGCGCTTGCGGTCAGCCGGGGCGCGGCCTCCTCGCGGATCGGCCAGTGGACGAGCGCCGCGAACAGGCCAAGGCCGACGCCGAGCCACCAGACCGGATCGTAGGTGCCGTAGATCGAATAGAGATAGCCGCCGAGCCAGACGCCCAGGAACGAGCCGACCTGATGCGAGAAGAACACCGCGCCGCCCAGGAGGCCGAGATATTTCGTGCCGAACATGATGGCGACGAGGGCGTTCGTCGGCGGCACCGTCGACAGCCACAGGATGCCCATCACGGCCGAGAAGACGACGACCGTCGCCGGCGTGATCGGCGTCAGGAGGAACGCCGTCACCGCGATGGAGCGCCCGATATAGATGAAGACGAGCAGCATCGGCTTCGGGCTTCTCTGGCCGATGACGCCGGAGGCGAGCGAGCCGATGATGTTGAAGAAGCCGATCAGCGCCATGCCGATGACGGCATAGGTGGCGTCGATCCCCTTGTCGGCGAGATAGGCCGGAAAGTGGGCGGTGATGAAGGCGACCTGAAAGCCGCAGACGAAGAAGCCGGCGGTCAGAAGGCGATAGCCCTTGGTGGCGAAGGCCTCGCGCAACGCCTCGCCCATGGTCTGCTCGACCTCGTGCGCCAGAAGCGCCGATCCGATCCTCGGCGCGCCGCGCAGGGCGATGGCGAGGATCGGCACGATCAGGAGGGTGCCGGCCATGACGAGGAGCGCGTCGGACCAGCCATAGGCATCGATGAGGCCCCTTGTGAGCGGCGCGAAGACGAACATGCCGGCCGATCCCGCCGCGGTGCCGAGCCCGAAGACGAAGGAACGCTGTTCGGGCGTGACGCGCCTTGCGAAGGCGGCGAGCACGATGCCGAACGATCCGGCCGCGACCGCGAGGCCGACGAGAATGCCCTGGCCGACGATGAGCCAGACCGGCGCTTCACCGAGCGCCGTGACGGCAAGACCCGCCGCGTAGAGAAGGCCCGACAGAACCAGCACCTTGGCCGTGCCGAACTTGTCCGCGATGGCGCCGAAGATCGGCTGGCCCGCGCCCCAGAAGAGATTCTGGATGGCGATGGCGATGGCGAAATCCTCGCGCGTCCAGCCCCGGTCGGTGATCATGGGAAGCTGGAAGAAGCCGATCGCCGAGCGCGGCCCGAAGGTGAGGAGTGCGATGAGGCAGCCGGCGGCGATCGCAAGGATCGTCGCGAACCGGGTGTCGGATGGGGAGTGCGTTGTCGTCGTCATCGGCCGTCGGTCCGTCATATCGTCGTTATAGGCGCGGCGTTTCCGTTCCCGCTTCCCGATGGGGAGAGAAGCAGGATGGAGCCCACGCACGGGTCGTTCGACTGCGTTGGCCCGAGCGGTGGACGGCCAGGATCGTGTCCGCTCGGATCGTTCGTTTTTTCAGGACGCGTTCTACGGCGCGGGAAGGGTTCCGGCAAGGGATTTCACCCTCCGGCTGCCGCTTGCCTCCCGTCGGACGGCGTCATCCTATGCTTGCATTCTGCACCGGATCTGGCCCATATCGCAATCGTCGGACAACGGGAAAGGAACGGATGAAGTCCCTCCGAATCAAGACTTTCGCTCCTCATCTGATGGTGGGAAGCCTGCTGTTGCTCGGGAGCGCGTCCAGCCTTGCGGCACAAGAGGACGAGACCCACGGCGAAGGCGCCTTCCATCCGGTCGATATCGTCTCGGTCGCCACCGGAGACTTTGACCGGAACGGCTCGCAGGATGCGGCCCTGCTCGTCCTGCCGGGGAACGGCGCCGCGTTCGGCCCCGACCTCCATATCCTGCTGAAGGGCTATGATCAGGATCAGCCGCCGGGCAAGCTGTCGCCGGCGCTCAGCGTTCCGAACGCCGCGATCGGCACCGCGCCGCTGTTCGCCGGACAGGTTCCGGCGCTCGAGGCGCTGCCCGACGGCTCGCTGCAGATCCTGTCCTTGAATACCGGGATCGGTCGCGCGGCCTGGGAGCAGCGGGTGACGCTGGCCTCTGGCGGCGACCGCTTCCACGTCACCCGTTTCCAGTACAATTCCTACGACAAGCTGCAGGAAGAGCCATCGGTCGATTGCGAACTCGATCTGTCCGCCGGCAAGGGCGTTCTCGACGGCAAGGCCATCAGCTTCGAGGCGCGCAGAACGCCGTTCGAGGATTGGGACGACCAGACCGCCTATGGGCTTTGCGGCATCGGCGGGTAGCCGATGGCCCGAAACGGGCGACCCTGGGGGCCTCTCAGGACAAGCGCCCGCGCGTGCCCGTGAGGACCGGGCGGGCGCGGAAGGGCGATCCGCGCGTTTCCGGGCGGCGGTGTGTCCGTGCTCAGGCGGTGACGCGCTTGGCCCTGGCCGCCTTGGTGAACTTCTTGATCACCATGTCGCGCTTCAGCTTCGACAGATAGTCGATGAACAGAACGCCGTTCAGATGGTCGATCTCGTGCTGCAGGCAGGTGGCGAGGAGGCCGTCGGCGACCTCCTCGTGCATCTCGCCGTCGAGGCCGAGATAGCGCACGGTGACGCCGGCGGGACGCTCGACCTCGGCGAAATAGTCCGGGATCGACAGACAGCCCTCTTCGTAGACGCTGATATCGTCCGCCACCCCGACGATCTCCGGGTTGAGGTAGACGCGCGGCTGGCGCTTGTCGTCCTCTTCCTTCGAGATGTCGATCGTCAGCATGCGCAGGGGCTCGCCCACCTGGATGGCGGCAAGGCCGATGCCGGGCGCTTCGTACATCGTCTCCAGCATGTCGTCGGCAAAGCGTTTCAGCGCGTCGTCGACGCGCGCCACGGGCTCGGAGACCTTGCGAAGGACGGGGTCGGGCAGAATGATGAGGGGCTTGATCGTCATGGGGCTGGAGGTAGCGAGACTTCGGGGGCCGGTCAATTCCCCGCCGCCGATCAAGGCATGTTCGTTGACCGCGTCGGGACAATCTCCGGGACGAGTGCGGGAGTGGACGGCGTCGCCGGCGCGCCATGTCCGTTCCGGACCGATCTCACCTTGCGGTCGCCATCGCCGTTTTGCCGGCCGCAACGCCTTGGGGACGCAAGGTCAAATGCTGCGGTGCACCCGATCTGCGACCCGACGTGCCGCCGAATTCCGCGCGAAAAGGCTCGAAACCGCGCACGAAATAGATTGATGTTGAGATTTCAGGCATTTTGAGGTATGTTGACGGAACGATCGGGCATTCTCGTTTTTGCATCGCATCGTGCGCAAAAGGGGCGCGCCGACATTACCACCATCCATCACGACGTTTGTTCGCTCATTCTGCGAGCCATCGCCGTGTCGCGGCTTGCCCGGAAGACAGAGCGCACCCGAATGTCGGTTCGTCACGACGACGAATTTGAATCAAACCGGCGGCATGACCGTCGCCCGTGTCTAGCGGCTGTAGCGGCCCGGCACAAGAAGGAGTTTGAAAGCGTATGAGTAGCCCAAAGAAGGCGTCCGCAAGCAAAGGCTTCAAGACCGGCGAAAGCGTCGTCTATCCGGCGCACGGCGTCGGCAAGATCGTTTCGATCGAGGAGCAGGAAGTCGCGGGGATGAAGCTCGAACTCTTCGTCGTCGATTTCGAGAAGGACAAGATGCGCCTCAAGGTGCCAGTGGCCAAGGCCGCCGCGGTCGGCATGCGCAAGCTGTCCGAGACCGATTTCGTCGAGCGTGCGCTGAAGGTCGTGCAGGGGCGTGCCCGGGTCAAGAAGACCATGTGGAGCCGCCGCGCACAGGAATACGATGCGAAGATCAATTCCGGCGACCTGATCCAGATCGCCGAAGTCGTTCGCGATCTCTACCGGGCCGACACCCAGCCGGAGCAGTCCTATTCCGAACGCCAGCTCTACGAGGCGGCTCTCGGGCGCATGGCGCGCGAACTGGCGGCGGTGAACGAGGTCTCCGAGACCGAGGCCGTGCGGTTGATCGAGGAGAACCTCAACAAGGGGCCGAAGCGCGGTCCCAAGGCCGAGGGCGACGACGAAGCCGACGATGACGCGGCGGAAGACGACACTGCAGCCGACAATGACGCATCCGTGGGCAAGGAAGAGGCGGCCTGATCCGTTCGATTGCCCCTGTTCCGGTGGGATAGCGCCGCAGGGTCCCGCCCGACATGATGAAAGCCGGTTCGTTCGTTCGAGCCGGCTTTTTTCATGGAAGCGCTCCGGCGGTCGGTCCGTTTGGTGGCCGCGGCAGCGCGCATCCCTGGATGATGGTGGTTGCGCCACCTGTTTCAATGCGGGAAAAGCGCGGTCTGTGCCCGCCGCCGCGAAGCCTTGTCGCTTCGAAGGGGGCAAGGCATGCGCGCCTCGTTCACCCGTTCGAAGCGCGTTTGCCCCGGGCCGGCACGGCGATCTCGCGCGCGGGCTTGATCGAGGCTCTTGTTTCCGGCATGCTGCGCTCCAGTCGGCACGGTCGCAGGTCCATGACCCGTGCGACGGCCAGACGAGAAGACCGGTCATTTCCAGCTCTGTCATGCAGGGCCGTGCAGGCCTCGGCCCGGAAATTTTTCGTACCCCACGGTCGCATATCTTGCCGAAGACACGAACCCCTCTACATTCCGTAAAAAAGTTTCCACCTTCGGGAACGTTCCTATGACCCGGCGCATTACGCCTCTACCGGAGTGTTGCGCGAGAGTCGTAACGCAGATGGGCCGAAACATCTGGAACGCTTTACCGGAGGGATAGCATGAAGTCTCAATCCGCTCGTCGCACAATGATCAGGGCCGCCATGGCGGCGCCCTATCTTGAACGAGAAGAAGAATACGAACTTGCCGTCCGCTGGAAAGAGAACCGCGACCAGCAGGCCCTCCATAAGATCACATCGGCCCATATGCGTCTGGTGATCTCGATGGCTTCGAAATTCCGTCACTTTGGTCTTGCGATGAACGACCTCATTCAAGAGGGCCATGTGGGCCTCTTGGAGGCGGCCGCCCGCTTCGAGCCAGAGCGCGAGGTGCGCTTCTCGACCTACGCGACCTGGTGGATCCGTGCGTCGATCCAGGACTATATCCTGCGCAACTGGTCGATCGTACGCGGCGGCACGTCTTCGGCGCAAAAGGCGCTGTTCTTCAATCTCCGCCGTCTGCGGGCTCGCCTGAGCCAGGGTGCCGAACCGATCAGCGGCAGCGCCATGTATCGCGAGATCGCCGGCGCCTTGAAAGTCTCCGAAAGCGATGTCGCGCTGATGGATTCGCGGCTTTCCGGTCCGGATTCCTCGCTCAACGCGCCGCTCCTCGACGATGAATCCGGCAGCGCCGATCGCCAGGACTTCCTGGTGGCGAACGATCCGCTCCCGGACGAGACGGTGTCCGTCTCCATCGACGACGAGCGTCGCGTCACGTGGCTGACCAACGCCCTCGACGTCCTGTCCGAGCGCGAACTCAAGATCATCCGCGAGCGCCGCCTTCAGGACGACGGCGCGACGCTGGAGGCGCTCGGCACCAAGCTCGGCATTTCCAAGGAACGCGTGCGTCAGATCGAGACACGTGCCCTCGAAAAGCTGCGGTCGGCTCTGCTCGAGACCAACAAGGACCGCTCGGCTTACGTCTAGAGCCAAACCCCTTCGGATGGCCGGATCGGACATGAACCGACGGTCCATCATCGCGCCATCGAAAAAGCCGGACCTTTCCACGAAGGACCGGTTTTTTTCGTTCGGGGCCCCGGAAAGCTTTTCGACGACGGGCTGGCTTTGCGCGCTCCGGGCAGGCGCGAGACGGCGCGAGACCCGCCTGCTGCGAGCGTCCTCCGGATCGTCGCTTCGGGCGCACGTGGACCGTCAGTCGGAGGCGGGATCGGCTGCCAGGGGGCTTGCGCCATCCATGGTGCCGATGGTTTCCATGGCGTGCCGCAGGGCGACCTTGGTCATGTTCTCGACGGGCAGGGACCGGAAAGCCAGGATGCGCGCCTCGATCTGAGCAAGTGCGGCCCGGAAGGCCGCCTTTCCGGTCGCGTCGTCCCCCTCCACGAGCGACGGGTTCACGATGCCCCAATGGAAGCGTTGGGGGGTACCGGGCCAGGCCGGACAGGTCTCGCCAACAGCTTCGTCGCAGAGCGTGATCACGAAATGCAGGTCCGGCGCGTCCTGGCTGGAAAAGCTTTCCCAGGATTTGGATTTGAGGCCGGTCGTCTCGTAGCCGGCCTCGCGCAACGTCTCGAGCGCCAGCGGGTGGATCGTGCCGCGCGGGCGGCTTCCGGCCGAAAACGCATCGAAGCGGTCTTCGCACTCGGCATTCATGACGGCTTCGGCCAGAACCGAGCGCGCCGAATTGCAGGTGCTGAGGAAAAGGACGTTCTTCATGGTCGAGCGGTCACTTTGCGCGGTGGGAGGGCGACGCGTCCTGACAAAGGTTCGTCAGCGCCGCATATCCCTGCGCGGACGCTCCGGCAATCCTTGAACGGAAGATGCCGTCGCGCATCGAGACGGGCGGGGCGTTCCGGGCGATCAATCCCCGGCATTGGGAATGTTCAACTGTTCGCCGCAGGCCTTGCAGTGGATGGCGTCGGGATCGTGCCGCAGCAGGCCGCAGGTGGGGCACTGGTACTGTACTTTGGGCGGCTTGAAGACGGCTTGCGCCAGGTTGAAGAACAGCGAGATGCCGATGATCATGATGAGGATCGAGGTGAGCTTTCCCGCCGGGCCGTCGAGCGTGATGTCGCCATAGCCCGTGGTCGTCACCGAGGCGACGGTGAAGTAGAGGGCGTCGAGATAGCCTTCGAGGCCGGACGTCTGGCGGAAGAAGAACGTGTAGATGAACCCGGTCGCCAGAAAGAGGAAGGTGACGAGGTTGACGACGGCCTTGGCGGGCAGCTCGTACTGCGAATATTTCGAGCGCCGCAGCGGCCGCCACAAGGTGCCGCTGCGCGAGAGCGACCACAGGCGAACGATGCGCAGGAACCCCAGATTGATGAACGTCATCGGGAAGATCAGCGTGACGAGGATGAAGATGTCGAGAAGGACGAAGAGCTGGCGCAGCCAGCGCTTCAGGTTCCGTGCCGCGACCGCGCGGGCGAGGAGATCGAGGGCAAGGATCGCGGCCACGGTATAATCGATCGGCAGGAAGTAGCGGGTATCGCGAAGCACGGGCGTGACGACGAACAGCGCGATGATGGCGAGATCGACCACCAGGATGATCGCCTGGAAGCGCAGCGCAGCCTTGCTCTGGCCGAAATAGAGCGCGCGCAGTCTCAGCCGCATGCGCCCGGAGGCGGTGCGCCGCGCCTCCTTGACCGGTTCGCCGCTATCCTCCTCGTCCTCGTCTTCCTCGAGGTCGCCGGTCCCGGACTTGCCGGATGCCGGCCTTGCGTCCTCGTCCGTTTCGCCCGCCTTCAACGAATCGTTCGCGACCGTCTCGTCCCCGTCATTCTTGGCCTGCCCGTCATTCTTGGCCTGTCTGTCTTCGGCGTTCTGGCCGAGGGTCGAATGTGTCATGGACGGTCTTTCGCGTGACGAGGATCGGCATGTGTCGTCATGCGAGGATGACTGGATCGGGGCACATTGAAACAGGCCGGGACGGCGCCGTCCACAGGCCAATGCGAGGAAACGAACCGATGACGAGCGAAACCGCGAAGGCCAAGCCGCAGATCGCGATCCATTACTGTACCCAGTGCCAGTGGCTGCTGCGCGCGGCCTGGATGGCCCAGGAATTGTTGTCCACCTTCGGAACCGATCTCGGCTCCGTCAGCCTGACGCCCGCGACGGGGGGCCGTTTCGAGATCTTCTATGACGGGCAGACGCTTTGGGAGCGCAAGGCCGACGGCGGATTTCCGGAGGCCAAGGTCCTGAAGCAAAGGGTGCGCGACCGGCTCGACCCGGCCCGCGATCTCGGCCACAGCGACCGCTGACAGGCGGGTGCGCGGCGCAAAGCCGCATGTTCCGTGGCGAAAACGGCGGACCGAACGGCCCGCCGCCTAGTCCGGGGATCGACGCTCAGCGCCCGGCGGCGGAAGCGCCGCCATCGTCGATCGTCACCTTCGAGGCATCGAAGGCGAGCGTGCCGGCCAGTTCCTCGACGCCTGCGTAGGGCGCGTCATAGGCCCAGACCGCGTTTTCCGCGCCCTGGCCCTCGGCGGAAATGTTCCAGTAGCGCGCCTCTCCCTTGCAAGGACAGCGCGTCCTGTGGTCGTTCTCCAGGAGAAAGGCCATCTCCACATGGTCCTTCGGGAAGTAGTAGACCGGCGCATGTCCGGTCTCGCGCACGATCAGGGCATCCTTCGTGGTGGCGAGGACCGCACCGTTGAAGGTGACGTTGACCGGGCCCGCCGCCTTCTCGATGGTGATCGGCGCCCGTGTGCCCGCCCTGTCCGCAGTGGATAGATTGTCGTTCGTCATGACTGTCTCCTTCGGTTCGTCGGGCGCGCCGTCGTCTTGCCCATGTCTTTCAGGAAGCCAAGTCGAAACGGCCCCGATCGTTCCGTTCGCAGGTTTCGCCTGCGACGAGGTTTCGCGCCGGGGCGGCCGCCTTTTGCCGATTGGCACGAAACCTGCCCGTCTCACGGGCAGAACACTCAATGGCAGGCCGTCGCGCACGGTTCTGGCCACGATCGGAGCAGCGTCATGGGCGAAAAACAGACAGGGCCGCTCGGCAGCATGATCTATGCGCTCGAGGACAGGCCCGCGCCGGGACCGGCGATGCTGGCCGCGACCCAGCACATTCTGGCGGCGATCATCGGCATCGTGACGCCGAGCCTCATCATCGGCGGCGCCCTCGGGCTCGGGGCGGAAGTGCCCTATCTCATCGCCATGTCGCTGTTCGTCTCGGGGGTCGCCACCTTCATCCAGTGCAAGCGCATCGGTCCGGTCGGGTCCGGACTTCTCAGCGTGCAGGGCACGAGCTTCGCCTTTCTCGGCGCGATCCTGGCCGCGGGCTTCGCGGTGAAGGGACGGGGCGGTACGCCGGACGAGATCCTCGCCATGATCTTCGGGCTCTGCCTCGTCGGCTGCCTCGTCGAGATCGTGCTTTCCCGATTCATCGGCAAGCTGCGCCGCATCATCACGCCCACCGTCACCGGCATCGTCATCACGGTGATCGGCCTGTCGCTGATCAAAGTCGGCTTCACCGATTTCGCGGGCGGGGCGAATGCCGGCGAGACCTTCGGGGCGCCGGTCAATCTCGCGCTCGGCTTCGTCGTCATCGCCGTGATCCTCGTCCTGACGTTCCAGGCCAATGCGATGGTGCGGATCTCCGCGATCATGCTCGGCCTCCTCGCGGGCTTCGCCATCGCGGCGGTTCTGGGCGAGGTGGATTTCTCGAACTTCGGCGCCGGGCCGTTCCTTGCTCTGCCGGTGCCGTTCAAATATGGCCTCGATTTCGATATCGGGCTCTTCCTGCCGATCGCCTTCATCTATCTCATCACCGCGATCGAGACGACCGGCGACCTGACGGCCAATTCGGTGATCTCCGGCGAGCCGGTGAAGGGCCCGCTCTATCTGGAGCGGATCACCGGAGGCGTGCTGGCCGATGGCATCAATTCGGGCCTTGCGGCGGTCTTCAACACCTTCCCCAACACGACCTTCTCGCAGAACAACGGCGTGATCCAGATGACCGGCGTCGCAAGCCGCCATGTCGGTCTCTACATCGCCGCGATCCTCGTCGTGATGGGCTTCCTGCCGGTCATCGGCAAGGCCTTCCTGCTGGTGCCCAAGCCCGTCCTGGGCGGTGCGACCCTCGTCCTGTTCGGCACCATCGCGGTGGCGGGAATCCGCATCATCGCGACCGAGGCGATCGACCGGCGCAAGGTCTACATCATGGCGATCTCGTTCGGCCTGGGGCTCGGGGTGACGCTGGTGCCCGAGGCGACCCGGCAGCTGCCGGACTTCATCCGCCAAGTGTTCGCGACGCCGATTACCCTTGCCGGCCTTTCGGCGATCCTCCTCTCCCTCGTCCTGCCGGAGGAGGAGGAGACGGCCGAACGAGCCGAGGAGGACGCGGCGGCGAGGGTGCCGTGACGGGGAAGGCCAGGGCGCCGCGCGACGTGAGCGCGATGCGAGGCAGCGTTATCCTCGCGTTGATCGCGTCGGCACCATCGAACCGCCGGGCTTTCGCGGGATGCGAAAAGGCCGCCCGCATGCCGGATCGCATGGGGCGGCCCCGTTGCCCGGTGCCGGAGCAACCGGCTTGAGCCTTGGTCTAGGCTTTGGTCTGCGCCTCGTAGCGCTCGACCGCCTTGGAAATCATGTCGCGGGCCCGGTCCACATCGCCCCATTCGTGGATCTTCACCCATTTGCCGGGCTCGAGATCCTTATAGTGCTCGAAGAAGTGCTCGACCTGCTTGAGCGTGATCTCCGGCATGTCGGCGACGGTCTTCACGCTCTCGTAGCGCCGGGTCATCTTCGTGGTCGGCACCGCGATGACCTTCTCGTCCTGGCCGCCATCGTCTTCCATGACAAGAACGCCAATCGGACGCACCGGAATGACGCAGCCGGGGATCAGGGGGCGGGTGTTGAGAATGAGGACGTCGATCGGATCGCCGTCGTCCGAGAGGGTGTGCGGCACGAAGCCGTAATTGCCCGGATAGCGCATCGGCGTGAACAGGAAGCGATCGACGAACAGGGCGCCGGATTCCTTGTCGAGCTCGTACTTGATCGGCTCGCCGCCGATCGGCACCTCGATGATGACATTGACTTCGTCCGGCGGGTTCTTGCCGCGCGAGATCGCCTCGATGCGCATGGGGTCTTCCTCTTTCGCTTCACGCCGCACACGTGGCGGCCGGATGGTCGGGGGTCATATAGGACGGCCCGCCGATGGAGAAGGCTTAAAACGGTCATCGCGGGCTGCCGCGTTCCGCCGTTCGCGCGTGCAGGCGGGCATCGCAAAAATTTCGCGCATCCTGCACGGACACGTTGTTTCAGGGCCGCTTTTTCACCGTGCGTTAACCTTAAGGATCTACGAATGGTCCCACACCAGCCGGGCATGAAGGGCCGGCAATCCACAGACTTCACCCATGATGGGTTCCCCGCTCATTTAGGTAGCCAAAGCAATGACCAGCATCAATACAAACGTCGCCGCGATGACCGCACTGCAGAACCTGCAGATGACGAACAATATGATGGAAGAAACCCAGAACCGCATTTCGACCGGCTTCCGCGTCGGCGATGCCAAGGACAACGCGGCCTACTGGTCGATTGCAACCACCATGCGCTCCGACAACAGATCTCTCAGCGCCGTCACCGATGCTCTGGGTCTCGGCGCCGCGACGGTGGACACCGCCTATACCGGCATGACCTCGGTCAAGGACGTCCTTGTCGACATCAAGGCCAAGCTGACCGCCGCCACCCAGGACGGCGTCGATCGCTCGAAAGTCCAGTCGGAAGTTTCCGAACTTCAGAAGCAGATGAAGAGCATTGCCGACTCCGCGAGCTTCTCGGGCGCCAACTGGCTCTCGGTCAATTCCGGCGCAGCAAGCTATTCCTCCGAAACATCGATCGTCTCGTCCTTCTCGCGCATGTCGTCGGGCTCGATCTCGCTTGGTTCGGTGAATATCTCCGTCGACGACCTGAAGCTCTATGACGCGAACAGCGCGTCCGATCCGACGAAGGCTGGTATCCTCGATCGGCAGATCGACCTGGTCGACAGAAACGGCAACAAGCTCGACATCGGTGGCACGTCCTCGAAACCCGGTAGCGGAACCGGAGGCCTGAAAGCCCAGGAAGCCACCGCCGGGAAGTCGATTGCAACGGCCGGTGCCGATTTTGCCGGACCGCTGACGTTTGACGAACTTGGCGACAAGATCTCGTTCAATGTCAATATTGTCACGACGGATGCCCAAGGCGTCCCCACGACCAAGACGACAGCGGTCACGATCGCCCGCGGAACCGTGCAAACGGCTCTCGACAATTCCGCCGACGCAGTCAGCATCACCACGGCCAGTGAATATGTGAAGGTCGTCCAGCAGGCGCTTATCGATGCGGGCATTCCCGGCGTCAATGTCGGCACCGCGCCGGGCACCGGTGCGGGCGGTACCATCCTGACCTACACGTCGGACAAGGGCACCGTTTCGATCACGGGTGCGACCGGTGCCAACGGGTCAGGTCCCAGCGGAACGGACCTGACAACGGCCACGCTCGCGCTTGACGCAACGGCGACCACCTATCAGCCGGCCGTCGCGACCATGGACGCCTTCAAGTCTCCGATGCAGCTGACCGGTGATGCGAATATCAAGTTCTCGATCGGGGTGGATGGTGCGGCGACCCCGACCCCGGTGACGATCGACAAAGCGACCATCAGCCGTGCTCTCGGCACGACGGACGGCAAGATCAACTCGGCCTATGAATTCCAGCGGGTGGTGCTTGCGGCCCTCGCCGATCCAGCAGGCGATGGTAGCGTTACTGCCATTGCGAACGTGACCGTCGGCTCGCTTGCCAATGGTGCCGTGACGTTCACCAGCCAGAATACGTCCGCGACCAGCGCGATCTCTATTTCCGCGGTCACGACGAAGAAGGACGGCACGAACTCGGCGGCCTCGACGAGCGCTCAGATCTCGATCGCCGACATCGACGTATCGGACAAGGCGTTCGAGGAGCGCGGGGCTACCACGACGGCTCAGATCAATGATGTGCTCCTCGCCTACATCAACGTCGTCGACCAGGCGATCGAGAGCGTGACGACGGCTGCCTCGAACCTCGGCTCGATCACCAACCGTATCGAGATGCAGCGCGACTTCCTGTCCAAGCTGACCGATACGATCGACAAGGGGATCGGTACGCTCGTCGATGCGGACATGACCGAAGAGTCGACCAAGCTGAAGGCCCTTCAGACCCAGCAGCAGCTCGGCGTCCAGGCGCTGTCCATCGCCAATGCTTCGAGCCAGTCGATCATGCAGCTCTTCCAGGGCTGATCGGAGCCGCCTGACCGTCTCCATCCAAACGTCATGCAAACAGGCCGCCCCTCGGGTGGCCTGTTTGCGTTTGCGCGGCCAGACCCCAAAAGCGCCGTCACGCACGGATAGAGTTCGTTAACGATAATTCATAATACTTCGTTAACGATAATATAACGGGATCTCGGTGAAGACTCCGGTCGATGAAAATTTTAGGAAATCGGAAAGGGGGCGGCTGTCATGTTGGGTCTACAGCGAGCGGTCGAGACAATACTTCCTCCGTAGGCATGATGCCGGTTCGCTGTCCCGGAATAGCCCGGAATGTACCCCTTCTTTCTGTACCTTTGAAACGGGACACTCCATATGACCAGCATCAATACGAACGTCGCCGCCATGACTGCGCTGCAGACCCTGCAGCAGACGAACAGCATGATGGACGAGACCCAGAACCGCATCTCGACCGGTTTCCGCGTCTCCGAAGCCAAGGACAACGCCGCCTACTGGTCGATCGCCAGCACCATGCGCTCCGACAGTTCTTCGCTCTCCGCAGTCCAGGACGCGCTGGGCCTCGGCGCAGCTACGGTCGACACGGCCTATACCGGCCTCACCGCTTCCAAGGACGTCCTGGGCGAGATCAAGAACAAGCTGACCGCCGCCAGTGCTGACGGTGTGGATCTCGACAAGGTCCAGTCGGAAATCAAGCAGCTTCAGGGACAGCTCAAGAGCATCGCCGAATCGGCTTCGTTCTCCGGCGCGAACTGGCTTTCGGTCAACTCGGGCAGCAGCAAGTTTTCCAGCGAGACCTCGGTAGTTTCGTCCTACTCGAAAGCCGGCGGAGCCGTCTCGCTCGGTTCGGTCAAGATCGACCTCAACGAAGTCAAGCTGTTCGACGCCGCAGCCACCGGAACGTCCGGCGGTATCATGGACAAGCAGATGACGCTGACGGGTGCGGACGGAAAGGCACTGACGGTTGGCGGAAAAGACTCGGTCGCCGCTCAGGGATCTGGTCCGCTCCAGGCAGGCTCCGCCGTGGCGGGGCGTGCGACCGCTGCTGCAACAGCTGACTTCGCGGCTCTGACGTTCGACAACCTCGAAGATACGATTACGTTCAGCGTCGCGGTTGATGGTGGAACGGCCAAGGACGTGACCATTGCGCGCGGCACGGTTCAGACCGCTCTGAACAATTCGGCGGATTCAGTTGTCATCAGCAATGCCGACGAAATGGCCCTCGTCGTCACTCAGGCCTTGAAAGACGCCGGTGTCGAGGGCGTTACTGTCGGAACCAAGGCCGGCGGTGCTGCCAACGCGTCCGTGCTCACCTTTACCTCCGCCAAGACCGGCCCAACCTCGAATGTCGCAGTGACGGCAGGCGCGGCCAATGACGGTGGCGGCACGGTCGACATGACGGCGTTCGCTGCCGGCATGATCGACTCAGCTGCGGCTACCTTCGAGAAGGCTTCCGTCACGCTTGGCGCGTTCAACGACAAGATGACGTTCGTCGACGATGACAGCATGTCCTTCAGCCTTGCCGTCGACGGCGGTGCTGCCGCGACGGTCAAGATCACCAAGCAGACGATCAGCGATGCGCTCGGCACCACGGACGGCAAGATCAATTCCGCCGCCGAGTTCCAGGCGGTCGTGATCAAGGCCCTTGCCGAGCCGGACGGTGCAGGCGGTGGTACAGCGATCACGAACGTCACAGTCGGTTCGATGGCAAAGGACGGCTCGCTGACCTTTACCAGCACTGGAACGGGCAGCACCAGTGCGGTCGCGATTTCCGGGATCGTGACCGACTTCGCCGAGAACGCCTCGGTTGGACAGGATGCACTGATCTCGGTTGCCGAGATCGACATCTCCAAGGCAGGCCTGAAGGGTCGCGGCGTCGAAACCGCAGCTGACACCAAGGCAGTCCTGACCGCCTACGTCAACATCGTCGACGCGGCGATCGAGAACGTGACGAGCGCCGCTGCGACGCTCGGTTCGGTCTCCTCGCGGATCGACATGCAGCAGAACTTCCTGTCCAAGCTGAACGATACGATCGAGAAGGGTGTCGGCACGCTCGTCGACGCCGACATGACCGAGGAATCGACGCGCTTGAAGGCCCTTCAGACCCAGCAGCAGCTCGGTGTCCAGGCGCTTTCGATCGCCAACAACTCCTCGCAGAGCCTGCTCTCGCTCTTCCGTTAATCGGCAAGGCACGGCTCATCATCTCGGGAAGGGGTCCGGCCGCAAGGCCGGGCCCCTTCTTTCGTTCCCCGGACGGCTCCTTCGATCCCCGGCGCAAAGCCTGTCGGGCGGCTGGACCGGACGCGTTAACCATTCATTAACCGGGGTTTCGCACAAGCTTGCAAACGCATGGTCGCCGCACGGGTAACCAATTCTTAAGCGTTGATCGAGGAGTGCGTCATGGCCGGTCTCTTGAGCGGACAGGGACAACAGCTTGTCTCAAATCTCACCCAACTCGGGCCGAAACGGCTGGCCGCTCTCGGGATCGTCGGTCTCCTGGTCGTCGTTCTCGTCGGGCTCGGCAGCTATTTCCTGTCGCGGCCCGACATGGAGACGCTCTATTCGGGCCTCGACCGGACCGATGTGACGCGCATCGGCGCGGCGCTGACGGAGGCCGGCATCCCGTTCGACGTGTCGGCCGAGGGCGACGCGGTGCAGACGCCGTTCTCGCAGACCGGGCCCGCGCGCATGCTGCTCGCCGAAAAGGGCCTGCCGCGCTCCGAAAACGCCGGCTACGAACTGTTCGACAATATCGGCTCGATCGGCCTCACCTCCTTCATGCAGGAGGTGACCCGGGTCCGGGCGCTCGAGGGCGAGATCGCCCGCACGATCCAGACCCTGTCCAACATCCGCGCCGCGCGCGTCCACATCGTCCTGTCCGACGAGGGCTCGTTCCGCCGCGAGCGCCGCAAGCCTTCGGCGAGCGTCGTGATCCGCACCGATTCCTCCGAGGATTTCGCCTCGGCCGCCGCGATCCGCTCGCTGGTCGCCGCCGCCATCCCCGGAATGTCGCCGCAGGAGGTCACGATCCTCAACTCCGACGGCACGCTTCTCGCCTCCGGCGACGAGGGCGTCTCGAACGCGCCCTCCAAGCTGTTCGGCATCGAGAAGATCATGTCGGGCAGCGTCGAGGAATCGATCCGCCGCACGCTCGCCCCCTATCTCGGCGTCGGCAATTTCCAGACCTCGGTGACCGCGAGCCTCAACACCGATCGCCGCCAGACCTCGGAGCGGATCTTCGATCCCGAAAGCCGCGTCGAGCGCTCGGTCCGCTCGGTCAAGGAAAGCGACGAGAGCAAGAACGCGGTGCAGAACGAGCCGGTCGGCATCGAGCAGGACATTCAGGCGGCCGACGAGGTCGAGGGCGCGCCGGGCGGCGAGACCTCCACCGACGAGAAGCAGCGCAAGGAAGAGCTGACCAATTACGAGATCAACGAAAAGACGATCCAGACGACGTCGGAAGGCTACGAGGTCGAGCAGCTCTCGATCGCCGTCGTCATCAATCGCCAGCGCCTGTCGGCCGTCATCGGCGAGAACGCGACCGATGAGGATATCGATGCGCGTGTCGCCGAGATCGAGAGCATCGTCGCCTCCGCCTCCGGCTTCTCGGAAGAGCGCGGCGATCAGCTGAAGGTGACGGCCGTCGATTTCGTCGACGCGGACGGCAGCCTCGAACCGATCCCGGGCCCGGGCTTCGGCGAGATGTTCATGCGTCAGTCCGGCACGCTCATCAACGCCCTGACCATTCTCATCGTCTCCGTCCTGGTGATCTGGTTCGGCCTCAAGCCGGCGATCCGGGCGCTGGCCGCCCCCGATGCGAACGGCGCCGACAACGACAACGACGCGCCGGACCTTGCCGAAATGCTCCAGCGCGCCGGCGAAGGCACGGAGACAGGTTCGGACGGTATGCTCGGATTTCCCGGCATGGGACCGTCCTTCATCGAGGACATGTCCGATGCCGTCAATTCGCCCCAGGCCCGGATCGAAGCCCTCGTGGATATGGACGAGAGTCAGGCCGCAAACGTCCTGAAGCAATGGCTCAAACAGAAAGAGGCGGCGTAACCCATGATTCCTCTCGCGCAATATCTCAACGAACAAGACGGGGACGGCGGGTTCCAGAGCTTCGCCCCGAAGGCGGCGAAGACGCAGGAGCGCCGCAAGGCCGATTTCCAGGCGGTCGGCAGCCCGCGTGCCCCCGCGCCGAAGGCGCGCTCCTTCGAGAGCCTCGCCAAGCCGGCTCCTCTCGATCCCGGTCTCGATGCCGACCCGCTGGACGACAGCGCCTTCGAGACCGACCCGGACGCGCTCTACCGGGAGATGGAAAGCGAACTGCGCCGCCGCGCCGCGCCCGATCAGCCGATCCATGACGCGCGCGCCCTCCAGAACGATCTGAAGGAACGGGCCGGCCAGGTGACGGCGGGACGGGCCCTCGACGAAGCCCGCAAGAGCGCCTACGAGCGCGGCCGGAGCGAAGCGCTGGCGCAGGCGGACGCCGACCGCGACGCGGCGGTCGAGGCCGCCCTCGAAGCCGAGCGCGAGGCTGCCGAACTGCGCCAGGCCGAGGCGATCGAGGCCGCACGCGCCAGCTGGGCCGAGACCGAGGGCGCGCGTCTTGCAGACGCGCTGGCCGAGCAGACGAAGCGTCTCAGCGACGCCATGCGCATGACCTTGTCGAGCATCTTGCGCCCGCTCGCCATCAATGCCCGCCAGCGCCAGAGCGTCGACGATCTCGTCGAAGCCATCGCGACCCTGTCCTATGACGGGCAGGCGATGTCGGTGAAGGCGACGGGCCCCGCCGATCTTCTCGACACCCTGCGGACAGCGCTCGGCGACCGGGCCGGCCATGTGACCTTCAACCCGTCCGACGACGCGATCGACGTCAAGGTCGAGATGGGCCAGACCGTGCTCCAGTCCCGCCTCGGCGAATGGCGCAACGCCCTCGAGGACGCCTTGTCATGAGTGATGCCGGCCACCGCGACCATCAGGAAATCATCATCGTCAAGCGGCGCGGCGGCGCCCACGACGAACATCATGGCGGCGTGTGGAAGATCGCCTTCGCCGACTTCATGACGGCGATGATGGCGTTCTTCCTCGTCATGTGGCTGACGAACTCCACGGACGAATCGACCCGCACCCAGGTGGCCCAGTACTTCAACCCGATCCAGATGACGGATTCGGCGCCGACTTCGCGCGGCGTCGACCAGAAGAACGTGCAGTCCGACGTTCTGTCCGAAACCGAGGGCGCCCTCGACGTGCAGGTGGACGGAACCCCGGGCGGCCAGCCTATGGCAGGCGACGAGACCGGCGGCGAGGAGCAGGCCATGTTCCGCGATCCCTATGCGGTGCTTGCCGAAATCGCGGCGAATTCGACGTCCTCGGGCTCGGGCGAGCGCGAGGGCGTGCCCGACGGGTCGGGCCTGCCGGGCATGAACGGCGGCGAGGCGTATCGCGATCCGTTCGATCCCCAGTCCTGGCAGCTCTCGCCGAACATGGTGGAATCCGGCGGCGCGGTCGAGGACCTGCCGCCGCCCGAGTTCAAGACCGCCGTGCTGCCGCCCGAAGGCGCAGCGGCAAGTGAGGGCGAGGCCGCCGCCGGCGGCGAGATCGCCGCGTCCGCCCTGCCGCCCGAGGCGGCCGCGGAAGGCGAAGCCGAGACCGAGGCTGCGCCGGAGACGGAAGCCAGCGCGGTCGCCGACCTGAAGAGCGACATCGAAGCCGAACTCGGCCAGATGGGCGAGGGCGTTCCGGCGAATGTCGAGGTGAGCCAGGGCGAAGAGGGGATCATGATCTCGCTCTCCGACGATTTCGACTCCGGCATGTTCTCGGTCGGCTCGGCCAAGCCGAACGGCGAGGCCGTGGCCATGATGGAGAAGATCGCCAACGTGCTGAAGACGCGGGCCGGCCGGATCGTCGTCCGTGGCCACACCGATGCACGCCCCTTCAAGAGCGAGAATTACGACAATTGGCGGCTTTCGACGGCGCGGGCGCACATGGCCTATTACATGCTGACGCGCGGCGGCCTTGAGACGGAGCGCTTCCAGGCGATCGAGGGCTTTGCCGACCGCAAGCCCAAGGACGCGGCAAATCCCGAATCCGACGTCAATCGCCGGATCGAGATCCTGCTCGTCGAGGACGTCTGAGATGACCCGTTCGTCCCTTGCCCTTTCGCTTCTGGCGGGCACCTGCCTGGCGCTCGCCGCACTCGCCCCCGTGCATGCCGCCGAGGACGCGCACGGCGAGGCGACGTCCGAGGAGGTGCGCGCGGCCGCGCAGGCCGCCCGGGGCGAGGAGCCGGCCGGCCATGCGGACGATGAGGCGGAGGTCGGCGAAGCCGAAGCCGCGGAAGACGCTCATGGCGACGACAGCGCGGAGGCGGGGGTCCATTGGCAGACCGAACGCCCGCCCATGCCCTTCGAGGTGGTGCGCTCGCTGCAATATCTCCAGGATCAGGCCGCGCGCGGCAATACGGCGGCGCTCAAGGTGCAGCGCAGGCTGCTCGCATGGTTCGGCCCGTCGCTCTCCCATCGCGCGCCTGAGATCTGGCAGGACAAGCGCAACGTGCGCGCCGTGGCGCTCTTCGTCCTGTCCGGCGGGCCGGCGGAAGCCTTGCGCGACCTGCGCCAGTCCGGCGTGTTCGAGGCCCATGACGAACCGATGATCGACGGGATCCTCGCCTATGCGGCCAACCGCACCGAGGAAGCCGAGGCCAAGCTCTCCGCGATCGATCTGTCCCGCGAGGAGACGATCTTCGCCGCCCAGATCAATCTGGCGCTCGCCCAGCTGCGCGAGATCGAGCATCCGGACGAATCGCTGCGGCTGCTCGAGAACGTGATGCTCGCCGCGCCGGGAACGCTGCTCGACGAGGCGGCCCTGCGCCTCGGGGTCTTGTTGGCGGAAAACGCCGGGAAGACCGAAAAGGCCGATCGCTACGCGCGGCAATATTTCGACCGATACGCCTCGTCGATCTATGCCGGCAACTTTCGCGCGCGCTTTTCCGCCGTCTATTCCGACCGGCCGCGCGGAAGCGAGCTCGAGACCCTGGAAACCATGGCGGACACCTTGCGGCTGCTGCCGGACGAACAGCGGCTTGCGATGTACCTGTCGGTTTCGCGCCGCTCGCTCGTCGGCGGCAATCTGGAACTTGCCGGCCAGGCCGCGCAGGAGGCCTTGCGGATCGAGAGTGCGGCGCCGGCCGATCGCCAGCGCGCGCTGCTCTATCATGTGGCCTCGACCCTGTCGGGGCGCGACCAGAGCGAGACCCTGACGACGCTCGCCGCGATCGACGACGCGCTTCTGCACCCGTCCGACCTTGCGCTCAAGAATGCGGCGATGGACGTGGTGAACGCGATCCGCGAGCCGGCGACGATCGCCTCCGCCGGGGCCTCGAGCGAGACGCCGGGGGAAAACCAGACCCTGGCGCGAGCCGAATCCCTCATCAACGCAATCGACAACGATCTGAAGACGTTCGCCCCATGAGTGCACAGATTTCAAGCGCCATGCTCGACGGCGCCGGCCCCACCAAGCGTTCGCCTGCACCAGGTGGGAGCGAGGACGATGGCGGGCAGTTCGACTTCATCCTGAAGACCGGATCGCATCACAGGAAAACCGACGCGGACAAGCCGGCCGGGGACGATGGCACCGACGGCCCGAACCGGCTTGCCACGGAGGCCGGGACAACCGGCGAGACGCCGGCCGTCGCGGGACGCACGCCCGGAAGGCTCGGCTTCGAACGGGCGCTCCTCCAGTCGAATGGGGTGTCGAATGGCGACATGGCGGGTTCGCCGGAGAGCGCGACCGCGCAGGCCGAGGCCATCATCCTTGCCGAGGGCATGGCAGGGCAGATCGTCCTGGCGAACGGTGCCAAGGGCATCGACGGCGCAAAAGACGATTTTGTCCGGGCGCCCGTAAGCGCCCGGGGTGCCGCATCCCTCGAGCAGCTTCTCGCCGGACAGAACGAGACGGCCGAAGCCGTGCTGCCCGGCGCGGTCGGCGCCGGCACGCCGGTCGGCAGGGGGGAAGGCGTCACGGTCCGCGCCGATCTGGTGTCGATGCGCACCGACTTCCAGCCTGTCGGCATGGGCGAGACCGGGGCGTTGGCGGCCGGCGCGGTCAATGGAGGAGCGGCCAAGCGGCTCGACGCCGCACTCCGCAGCCTTGGCAAAGAGGGCGTGCGGGACGAGGGTTCGGCGTCTGTTTCGGGGTCTGGATCGGCGTCTGGCTCGGGGTCGGCGAAGACCGATCCGGAGCTTCTGGCCGAAGGCCTGGACGGCCTTAAAGCCGATGGCAAGAGCGAGGCGGTACCGGACAACCGGGGCGCGGGCGCAAGAGGCGCAAGAGGCGCAAGCCTTGCCGCCGAGCGCGCGGCGCAGGGGGCCGCGGACGGCGCGAAGACGATCGAAAGGACGATCGATCCGAATGCCGATTTCGGCAAGCAGATCGGTACGGCGCTCGCCGAAACGCTGTCGCCGGGCGGCGAGCGCCAGGGCCCGGCGCCCGGCGCCGGCGCAGCGACACCCAGGTCCGGCTTTGCTCAAAGCGACGAACGGGTTCGCTACCAGGCTGGCGGCGCGGCCATGAAGACGCTGCAGATCCAGTTGCAGCCGGCGCATTTCGGCAAGCTCGACGTGCTGATGCAGATCGTCGCCGGCCAGATGACGCTCCAATTGTCGGTGACCGAGCCCGAGACGCTGATGCGCCTGCAGGACGACCGCGAGGGGCTGAAGAAGGCGATGGCCGGGGCCGGGTTCGATCTCGACGAGGCCCGCGTCACGATCACCCTGCGCGATCCGGGCACGCCGGTGCGTCAGGTGCCCGCGGGCGAAGAGATCGCGCAAGGCCGCCCGGACCAGCCCATGTCCCGTGGCGGCGAGGCCGGCAATTCGCGCGGCGAGACGGGGGGAGGGCGCGAGCGGCCCGCCGGAACCGCTGGATCGCCGGCCGTCTCGGAAAGCGCTGCTTCCGACAGCGCCGTCCTCGAGCGCGGCCGGCGACAGGGCTCGCAGGTCTATCTCTGACGGGGCGGCTCCGATCGACGGCTTCGCCGGACCGGGCGCCGGGCCTGCAGCTCGAAGCCGCCGAAGCGGCACGGGGCGCTCAGGCGAAGTGCTTGGACAGCTTGAGCCCCTGCGCCTGATAATTGCTCTTCAGGTCCGCGCCGTAGAGCCGGTTCGGCAGGGACGCCATGTGTTCGTAGACGAGACGGCCGACGATCTGGCCGTCCTCGAGAATGAACGGCACCTCGTGGCTCCGCACTTCCAGGACGGCGCGCGAGCCCTTGCCGCCCGCCGCATCGTGGCCGAAGCCGGGATCGAAGAAGCCGGCATAATGGACGCGAAACTCGCCCACCAGCGGATCGAACGGCGTCATCTCCGCGGCATAGGCCGGCGGCACGTGGACGCTCTCCTTGGACACCAGAATGTAGAACTCGTCCGGATCGAGCACGAGTTCGCCCTCGCCGGAACGATGGATCGGCTCCCAGAAATCGGCGATCCGGTTCGCCGCGCGCCTGTCCACGTCCACGACCCCGGTGTGGCGCTTGCCGCGATAGCCGACGAGATGGTCGGCATCGCCCTTCAGGTCGATCGACAGTGCGATGCCGCCGCCGGTGATGTTGGCGGCGCTGTCGGAGGTGAGGCGATGCTCGGCGTGGAGCGCTTCGAGATCCGCGCCGTTCAGAGCCGGCTCGCCGCGTCGAAACCGGATCTGGCTGAGGCGCGAGCCCTGCCTGACGAGGATCGGGAAGGTGCGCGGTGAGATTTCCAGATAGAGCGGCCCATGATAGCCGGGCGCCACCTTGTCGAACTCGCGGCCCCGGTCGGTGAGGACGCGGGTGAAGATGTCGAGCCGGCCGGTGGAGGATTTCGGGTTCGCGGTCGCGCGCACGGCGCCGGGCAGTGCCAGCCGCTCCTGCAGCGGCACGATGTAGACGCAGCCGGTTTCGAGGACCGCGCCGGCCTCGAGCGAGAATTCGTGCAGCGAGAATCGCGCAAGGTTCTCGTCCACCGTGCGAAGAAGCCCCGGCAGGAAGCTCGCGCGCACCCGGTAGGCCCGGTCGCCGAGCCGCAGGTCGAGGGAGGCGGGCTGGATCTGATCTTCGTCGCGGGCGCGGGGAGCGGCGATCGCGCCCGCCTCGAACAGGGCGGCGATGTCGCGATCGGGCAGGATGCCGGCGGGTTCTTGGTCCGTTTCGTCTGTCGCCACTGCCGTTCCTGCTCTCGTTCAGCCGCCCGTCCTTCCGCGACGCCGTCCGGGCGGGATCGAAGAAGCGCGTTCTCGTGATTTGACGCTTACGCGAAATTCCCGTAAGCGCAAAGCGAAGTGGTGATTTGGCCGGCCGGCTTGCAGCCACGTTAAACAATTCGCTAAAGGGCCGATCCGAAACGTGGACCTTTTTTGTCCGTCTCGAACCGGCCCCGAAGCGATCCTCGCAAGGGCCGGTTTTTTTACGTCGGGAATCTGGAGCGACCTGGAGCGACCATGCTGAAGACAAACGAAAGCCGCAAGAGCTGGCGGCCGGCGACCGAACTCGTGCACGGCGGGACCATGCGGTCGAACTTCGGGGAAGTGTCCGAAGCGATCTTCCTGACCCAGGGCTATGTCTACGATAGCGCCGAGCAGGCGGAAGCCCGTTTCAAGGGCGAGGATCCGGGCTTCATCTATTCGCGCTATTCCAACCCCACGACCCGCATGTTCGAGGAGCGCATGATGCTGCTGGAGGGCGCCGAAGACGCGCGCTCCACCGCCTCCGGCATGGCGGCGGTCGCCAGCGCCCTGCAGTGCCAGCTCCAGGCGGGCGATCACATCGTCTCGGCGCGCGCCCTGTTCGGCTCGTGCCGCTACGTGGTGGAGACCGTCCTGTCGCGTATGGGGGTCGCCTCGACATTCGTCGACGGCCGCAATCTCGACGAGTGGCAGGCGGCGGTGCGCCCCAACACCAAGGTCTTCTTCATGGAGACACCGACCAATCCGACGCTGGAGATCGTCGACATCGCGGCCGTCGCCGAGATCGCCCACGCGGCCGGCGCCCGCCTCGTCGTCGACAATGTGTTTGCGACCCCGCTCTTCCAGCGACCGATGGAACTCGGTGCCGACATCGTCATCTATTCGGCGACGAAGCACATTGACGGGCAGGGCCGCTGTCTCGGCGGCATCGTCCTGTCGTCGAAGGACTGGATCGAGGAATATCTGCACGATTATCACCGGCACACCGGGCCGGCCATGTCGCCGTTCAACGCCTGGGCGCTCCTGAAAGGCGTCGAGACGATGCCCTTGCGCGTCGATCGGGCGACGGCGTCCGCCGGGCGGATCGCCGACACTCTCGCCGAGCACCCGAAGGTCGCCCGCGTGATCTATCCGGGCCGCGCCGACCATCCGGACGCGGCGGTCGTCTCCAGGCAGATGACCGGCGGCTCGACATTGATCGCGTTCGAGCTGAAGGGCGGCAAGCGCGAGGCGTTCGCGTTCGCCAACGGGCTGGATCTGATTCTCCTCACGAACAATCTCGGCGACACGCGCACGCTGACGACCCATCCGGCGACGACGACCCACAAGAATCTCAGCCAGGACGCCCGCGACCAGCTGGGCATTTCCGACGGGCTGATGCGTCTTTCGGTCGGCATCGAGCATGTGGACGATCTGCTGGAGGATCTCGACCGGGCGCTTTCCGGCGTCTAGACCATCGTGGGTTTGAAAAGACGTAGGATGCTCCAGCCATCTCTTCGATTTTTGCGCATCGGGCTTACCGAAGATCCACGCCGATCTTCGGGCCGACGCTCCAGCGCCGGGCGATGAGGTGGCAACCGGTTTTGCGGCCGCCCGCCGCGACGCCTAAGAGAACCGCCGGCCAAGGGCGATACGAACCGAGCTGCCCTTGGCTGCAGTGCACCATGGCCGTCAGGCCCGAAATACCGGCAGGCATTCGATGTCCATCCTTACCATCGCGCTTCTGTTCTTCGCGGGCTTCGTGTCCGGCTCGATCAATGCGGTCGCGGGCGGCGGCACGTTCATTTCGTTCGGTGCCTTCACGTTGATCGGCGTGCCGCCGATCATGGCCAACGCCTCGTCCTCGATCGCGCAGCTGCCGGGCTACTTCACCTCGACCCTGCCTTACCTCAAGGACCTGAAGACGCTCTGGCGCGGGCTGGTCGTGCTGTCCATCGTCTCGGTGATCGGCTCGCTTCTGGGCGCGCTGCTGCTGCTGTGGCTCGACAATGACCGGTTCCGCGCCCTCGTGCCCTGGCTGCTTCTCGCCGCGACCCTGCTGTTTGCGGCGGGGCCCTGGCTGAAGCCGAGACCGAAGCACGAGGAGACCGCGCGGCAGGGCCGGAACATTTCCGGCCCCCTCCTGCAGTTCGTCACCTCGATCTATGGCGGCTTCTTCGGGGCCGGCATGGGGATCATGATGCTGGCGACGCTGGGGCTCACCGAAAGCGGCGACTATCATCGCCTCAACGCGATCAAGAACGTCCTTGCCAACGTGATCGCGATCGTCGCGATCGTGGTGTTCGTCTCCGGCGGCGTCGTCAACTGGCCGGGTGCGCTCGCCATGGCGCCGGGCATCGCGCTCGGCGGCTATTGCGGCGTGTGGATCGCCCAGCGCGTGCCGCAGATCGCGGTGCGGATCTTCGTCATCGCGTTCGGCCTGTTTCTGGCGGGCTATTACTTCCTCGCCGGCTGAGGTCGCCGACCCGTGCAGCTTTTGGCGGGCGCCGTTCGCTGGCGCAACGATAAGCGCGGCATGATGGAAGGCCGGACGGGCGAACCGGAAGGCAAGAGCTTGCCGACGTCGCGATCTTCCTATGTTCGCAAGGAACGAGCCACCGCGCGGGCCGGGCGGATTCCAGAGCCTGCGGCATGTTGAGGACAGTCCGATGACCACGAAACTCTCGCTCGAAACCCTTGATCGGCTGCCGGCGAATGTCGGGACGCCGGCCTATGCGCGCGCCGACCTGACCGCGGGCATCCTGCATATCGGCGTCGGCAATTTCCACCGTGCCCATCAGGAGGTCTATCTCGACCGCCTGTTCGAGACCGGGCGCGACCTCGACTGGGCCGTCGTCGGCGCGGGGCTGATGCCGTTCGATGCCAAGGTGCGCGACACGCTGAAGGGTCAGGACTATCTGGCGACCGTCGTCGCGCAGGAAGCCGAAAGCTCGACAGCCCGCGTCACCGGCGCGCTGATCGACTTCGTCGAGCCGGGCGACCCGCAGGCAATCGTGGACCGCCTTGCCGATCCGCGCATCCGCATCGTCTCGCTGACCGTGACCGAAGGCGGCTATTTCGTCGATCCCTCGACCGGCGCGTTCGATCCGCACCACCCGAAGATCGTCGCCGATGCGGCCGACCTCGACAATCCGCAGACGGTTTTCGGCGTCATCCTGAAGGCCCTGAAGAACCGCCGCGCGGCGGGCGAGACCCCGTTCACGGTGATGAGCTGCGACAATCTTCCGCACAATGGCAAGGTGGCCCGGGACGCCGTGATGGGGCTTGCGAAGGCGGCCGATCCGGAACTTGCGGCCTGGATCGGCGAGACCGTCGCTTTCCCGAGCGGCATGGTCGACCGGATCACCCCGGCGACGGGCGAGCGGGAGCGCCGGATCGTGCGCGAGGATTTCGGCGTCGCGGACGATTGGCCGGTGTTCTGCGAGGATTATATCCAGTGGGTGCTCGAGGACCGGTTCACCGCCGGCCGCCCGGCGCTCGATCGGGTCGGCGTCCAGTTCGTGCCCGATGTCGGCCCTTACGAGACCATGAAGATCCGCATCCTCAACGGCGGCCATGCGGTGATCGCCTATCCCGCGGGGCTGATGGACATCGAATTCGCCCATGAGGCGATGGAGAACGACCTCGTCGCCGCCTTTCTCAAGAAGGTCGAGGGCGACGAGATCCTCCCGATCGTGCCGCCGGTGCCGGACACGAGCCTTAACGACTATTTCAAGCTGATCGAGACGCGCTTCGCCAACCCGAAGATCGCCGACACGATCCGCAGGCTCTGCCTCGATGGCTCGAACCGCCAGCCAAAGTTCATCATCCCCTCGATCAGGGACAATATCGCCAGGGACCGGGACGTGTCGGGTCTCGCGCTCGCAAGCGCGCTCTGGTGCCGGTACTGTTTCGGAACGACCGATTCCGGTGCGGCGATCGAGGCCAACGATCCGAACTGGGATCGCCTGACCGAGCGTGCGAAGGCCGCGAAGACCGATCCGTCCGCCTGGCTGGAAATGACGGACATCTACGGCACGCTGAAGGACGAACCGCGCTTTGCGAACGCATTCGCCGACTGGCTGCGCATGCTGCACGACAAGGGCACCGCGGCGGCGCTGAAGACCTATCTTGGCTAGGTTGCAAGCGTTTCGCTCGGCGGCCGCGCGGCGACGTCTGCCGCGGCGGACGAGTGTCGCACATTCCACGGTGCGGGGCGGCAGGCGAGGGCGGGGGCGATCATGATCGATCTTTATTACTGGCCGACCATTCCCGGGCGCGGGGAATATGTGCGGCTCGTCCTCGAAGCCGGCGGCCTCGCCTATCGCGACGTCGCGCGGCTTCCGGTTGAGGAGGGCGGCGGGATCGAGCCCATGGCCGCCATCATCGAGGGGCGAAAGGGCGGCTTCGTGCCGTTCGCGCCGCCCTTCATCGTGGATGGCGGCCTGCTGGTGTCCCAGACCGCACTGTGCTGCGCCCATGTGGCTCGGCGTTGCGGGCTGGTTCCGACGGATCCGGCCGGCGAGGCCGCCGCCCTTTCGATCGCGCTGACGGTGATGGACCTCGTGTCCGAGGTCCACGACACCCACCATCCGATCGCCGTTTCGCTTCGCTACGAGGACCAGATCGACGAGGCCCGGCGCCGGGCCGCGGACTTTCGAGCGAACCGGCTTCCGAAATTCCTGTCCTGGTCCGACAATCTCATCGAAAACAACGAGCACGATTCCGGCTGGCTCGTGGGCAGGACCATGACCTACGCCGATCTCGCACTGTTTCAGACCTGCCGCGGGCTCGATCATGCGTTCCCCAATGCGATGGAAACGGCGTGGCCGGAAGCGCCCAAGGTGAAGGCGCTGGCGCGGGCGATCGGCGACCTTGCGAGCATCGCGGCCTACCTGGCCAGCCCACGCGCGCTGCCGTTCAACGAGGACGGCATCTTCCGGCGCTATCGGGACCTCGATCCGGCTTGAGCCTGCCGGCGGCGCCGGGCTTTCTGGCCGGGCGGCGGGGACTAACGCGCCCGGATCTCGAACGGTCGCCCGCGAAAAAGCCCCGGACGGTGTCGCCCGGGGCTTCGTCATGTCGCAGATTCAAGCGGGGCTGGACGCTCAGCTGTCGATCTGGGCGCCGAGATAGGCGATCGCCTGCTGGTAGACCGGGGCCGCGTTCCAGCCCTGAATGCCGCGATAGCCGGCCTGGCCCTGCTGGTAGTTCGCCGTCATGCCGTGCTGGCGCAGGAAGTTGGCGGTGGAGTAGAGCGCATCGCGCGTGGTCGACAGATCGACGCGGCCGTCTCCGTCGCCGTCGACGCCGTACTGCAGGATGTTGTTGGCGAGGAACTGGGTGTGGCCGAACTCACCATGGCCGGCACCGCGCGAATTGGGCGACAGGCCCCCACGATCGATCAGCTTGAGCGCTGCGACGAGATGCGGCTTGAAGAAATCGGAACGGCGGCAATCGTAGGCGATGGTCGCGGCCGACGAAACGACGTTTTCCGAGCCCATGAAGCCGCCAAAGCCGGTCTCCATGCCCCAGATGGCCAGGATCGGACCCGGCGTGATGCCGTAGCGGTTCTGGATGTCGGCGAACATGGCTTTGTTCTGGGCGAGCTTCTTCTTGCCCGTGCTGACGATGGAGGCGCCGCCACGCTTGTTGAGGAAGGTGTCGAGGCTCATGGTGAAGGCGGACCCGCCCTTCTGGGCCGCGCGGTCGATGCGGATGGTCTTGTCGTTGTAGCGCGCGCCCGCGAGCGCCTGCAGGCCCCGGTTGCCGACGCCGTTCGCCTGGGCGACGCCCGCGAACTGCTGCTTCCACTGCTCGAAACCGGCCGGGCCGTTGCCGCAGGATTGCGCGAACGCGCTGGTCGCGCCGAGCGACAAGGTGAGGCCGGCGGCAACGCCGAGAGCCTTCAGTGTGGTCTTGAATGCGGTCATTTACAGGTCCTTGTCGGCTGGCCCTTCCTGGGCACGGTCGAAAAAATTCTAGGCTCGGAACGCGGTGCGCGCTCGCCAGGTGTCGGGCGAAGCGGTTGAACCTCCCCTGAACGGCGCGGCGGCGGCATCGAGGCCGGCAATCAGGTTCGTGAAGAGTCCCCATCCCCTACGGCACGCGCTTTTCATCCGAAGAGAACGGCAAAATGGTGACATGATGGCGTTTCGGCGGCAAATGCTTTCAAGGTCGTTGCAAAACGGCATCAAGCGCCCGTAAGGGCACGGCGATCCTGCTGCGTACGGCATCCGCGACCTGCCCATGCGAACGCCGGTCGGCGCCGTGGATAGCGGAAAGGAAGGCGATGACCGACGAGGCTGCAAGCGAGGAAACCCGGCCCGACCAGGGGCGCAGGCGCATGCTGGGGGCGATCCTCGCCGGCTTCGCTTCCGCGGGCGTGTCCGGGCGCGCCGGCCGGGCCGCCGAGGGTCGGGCGCTCGATCTCGGCGCGATCACGGTGACGGACGGCACGCGGGTGCGGGCACTCGAAGATGTCCTGCCGGCGGAACCGACCCTTCTCCATTTGTGGGCGACCTGGTGCGCGCCCTGCCTGACCGAACTGCCACAGATCGCTTCCTTCGCCGCCGAACTGGACCGAAGGGGAGCGGCCGGGCGCCTCCTTCTGGTCTCGGTGGATCGCAAGCCGTTCGCGCAGGTTCGCAGCTTTCTCGACGACGACCTCGCTTTGCCGGACCTTCGCACGTGGCAGGTCGCGGACGGGCCCATCGGATCGGCGTTTCGCGTGTTCGGCTATCCGGCAAGCTTCATCATCGGGCCCGGACCGTCGCTCCTGTGGCGGCACGAGGGCTCGCTGTCGTGGACGGAGCCGGGCGTCGTCGCAGCGCTTGCCGAGCGCCTTCGACTGAACCGGTGAAAGGCGGGCCGCGAAGGCCTGGCGGCGTCAGGCCCTCAGATCGGCGACCGGCGGCCGCATTAGGGCGATCGTCGCCGGCAAAAGCGCGATGACAAGGGTCAGGCTGACGAAGCCGGCGACGAGATGGAGTTCCGTCCAGCCGAGGGAGGCCTCGATGAGAATGTCCGTGCGCGCCGAGACGATGGCCGAGATGATGCGCGCCGCGCCGTAGCCGACGAGAAGCCCGGCGCCCGACCCGGCAAGGATCAGGACCGCGGCATAGGACCAGACGACGGCGAAGACGAAGCGCGACGGTGCGCCAAGCGCCCTGAGGAGCGCCATCTGCCGCGCGAACAGCCGGGAGAGGATGACGAGACCGGCAAGGACGCCGGCCGTGACGAGAACCTGCGTGACGATCGCCAGAACCGACATCGCCTCGCGCACATCGCCCAGAAGCCCGTAGAGGCTCGACAGGACGGCGCCCGGAAAGAAGGCCATCGTCCGCTCGGTCTGATAGGTCGCCCGAAGTGCGTAGGCCTGCGTGAGTTCGCTGGCGGTGACGAGAATGGCGGGCGTGCCGGGAAAATAGGCGGCGTCGAAGGGCGGGCCGACCTGTTCCTCATGCTCCGGTGCGTGGCCGTTCGCAAGGCCATGCACCTCCCACACCGCCTCGATGGGCACGAGCAAAGCCCGGTCCCAGGGGCTTCCCGTCGGCGCCATGCGCCCGACCACCGAAAATTCGTAGCCCTCATGGTCGTGGTGATCGCCGGCTTCGCCCTCCGCCTCTTCGGTGCCGTGCCGCGGGGTGAAGCGGTCGCCCACGCCGAGCGGGGCGAGGGCGCCGGCGACCGCCTCGAAATGATCGGCGAACATGCGGCCCTGCGCCGGTTCGCCGGCCAGGTGGGCGACAAATTGCGGCGTGGTGCCGACGACCGGCGCCCCGTCCAGATGATCGCCGAAGCCGATCGGCGCGGCGATGGCCACCCGCGGATCGTCCGCGATCTCGGCATAAAGGTCGCCGGGAACGAGCGGCACGTCGGAGGCTTCGAGATAGACCGCGGCGAGCATCGCCGTGATCTCGCTGCCGGGGGCCGCGATGACGAGATCGAACGGGTCGGCCGCGCGGGCCGTGCCTTCGCGAAGCGCCCGCTCCTGTGCGATCAGCCCGGTGCCGATTCCGACCGAGACGGCGATGAGGGCGCCGAACAGGAGGCTGGTGAAGGTGAAGCGCTTCGCCATGGCGGCTGCGAGCGCGAACGGCCTGTGGCCGGCGACGACGAGGACGCCGAGAAGAAGGCCGGGGGCGGCGAGAAGGCAGAGCCAGAGAAGGTCCTGCGCGAGGGCGGGAAGGCCCGACCACCAGTCGCCGGCGAAATCGATCATCCTGCATCCGCCTCCACAAGCCGGCCGTCGGCGATCCGTACGCGGCGCTGCATCGCATTGGTCAGCCGGGCGTCGTGGCTGACGACGATCAGCGTTCTGTCTTCCTCGCGCGCAAGGCCGGCGAGATCGTCGATCAGCCGGTCGGCATTGGCCCGGTCGAGGGCGGCCGTCGGCTCGTCCGCGAGGATGATGTCGGGATTGCCTGCAAGCGCGCGGGCAACCGCGATGCGCTGGCGCTCGCCGCCGGAAAAGCTGCGCACGGTGCGCGCTTCCACATCGCCGAGGCCGAAGCGCTCGAGCAGCGTCCGGGCCCGCTCGACGATGGCGCGGCGCCTGGCGCGCGGGGCATAGCCGGCCGAGATCGCGGCGTTGGCAAGCGGGCTCAGCTCCTCGAAGAGAAGATGATCCTGGAAGATCATGCCCAGATGGTTCTTGCGGAACCGGGTGCGCTCGGTGCCGCTGGCGGCCAGAAGATCGGTCGCGCCCCAGCGGATCGATCCGGACGTGTGCGTCACGAGGCCTGCGAGCGCGTAGAGAAACGTCGACTTGCCTGCGCCGGAGGGGCCTTCGATCGCAAGCGAGACGCCCGGCGCGGCTTCGAGGGCGGGCACCGTGAGGATCACCCGGCCGTCCTCGCCGCGCACCGCGAGATCGCTGATCGAGAGGCTCGACGCAGCCGGTGTCCGAGGCCCGGTCATGCGCGTTCGTATGTCGCGTCGGCGAGGCGGACCATCGAGACGAAGCCGGTTTCGGGATCCTTGAACTCGCCGAGTTCGAGCCGTCCGGTGGTCACGAGCTTGATCGAGTAGCGGACCACGTCGACGGTTCGCTTGGTGTAGATCGCGACGATATCGTCCGGCCAGTCGAGGGAGGTCTCGCAGAACGGGCAGACCGCCATGGGGCGGCGGGTGAGGACGAAGAAGGAGGATTCGGCCTTCAGCGGCGGCGCCATGTAGCCGATGACGCCGACGCGCTCGCCTTCGAGGCGCTTGGCGAGAGCGGTGAAGCTCTGGTCCTTCTCGTAAAGATCGCGGAGCCTGATGATGTCGCTCGCCCCGAACGCATCCTGCGGCATGGCGCAGGCGGCGAGGAGTCCCGCGCCGGAAAATTTCAGGAAGTCCCTGCGTTTCATCGCCGTCTTTCCTCTTTCGGCCCGGGCCGGCGCCGGGCGCGCACCTCGCAACGCCCGTCACGCGAACTTTGCGAACCTTGCGAAGCGGGCCCGGCCGCAAAACCGGCATCGAGACCCGGCATGCGAAACGGGAGGCCCGTCGCCGCGCCTCCCGACCTCGCCCATGACGATGCCTATTGCGCGGCGTCGGCCGCTTCCAGGGCCGCGTGGTTCATTACGTGGAAAATGTAGTTCTGCTCGATGACGCCGTCGAAGAGGTGGGCCCATGGGCCCTTGGCGAACACCATGACGTCTTCGCCCGAATGGGTTTCCGACGAAAGCGGGATCAGCGCCTGCTGGATATAGTCCATGTCGGTCGCCTCTTCCTCGGTCACGTCGGGACGCGAGCCGGAGAAATTCTCCGTTTCCGGAGCGGCATCGCCGGTGACCGATGCTTCGACGGCGTCGGCGGTCTGGTCCGTCGGCGGAACGGTCTCGGCCGTCTCCATCGGGGTGAGGACCGAGCCCGGGCCGTTGAGATAGCCGATGACCGTGTAGGGCTTGCCGTCGTCGGCCAGGAGCGGCGTGTCGCTGTGCTTGATTCCGTTCGGATCGACATCGTGGCAAAGGCCGAGGATCGGGTTGCCGCGTCCGCAATATCCGTTGAAGGAAATGGCATGCTCATGGTCGGCGGTGACGATGATGAGCGTGTCCTCGTCATCGGTCGCCGCATCGACCGCGGCGACCGCACGGGCGAATTCCTGGCCATCGGTGAGGGTGCGGTAGGCGTTGCCGTCATGGTTGGCGTGGTCGACACGGCCCGACTCGATCTCGAGATAAAAGCCCTGATCGTTGTTCTTCAGATAGTCGAGGGCCGCGAGCGAAATGTCGGTGAGCGAAGGCTCGCTGTCCGGACGATCGACCTCGTAGCTCATGTGGCTCGATCCGAAGAGGCCGAGCACCGGCTTGTCGCCGGACATGTCGGCAGCTTTCAGGGTCTCGGCATTGTAGGCGTAGCTTGCGCCGGCGCTGGTCGCCTCTTCCACGAGGTTCTTGCCGTCTTCGCGCTTGCCCGCGTAGGCGCCTTCGGTGTCGGCCCCTTCGGAGAAGAACATGCCGCCGCCGCCGCCGAGGGCGATGTCGACGACGCCCGCCTTCATCTGCTCGACAAGCTGGGTCGCGATGTCCGTGCAGCCTTCGGGGGCCGAGGCTTCCCAGTCGCGGCTGGCGGTCTTGGCGTAGACACCGGCCGGCGTTGCGTGGGTGATGCGGGCGGTGGAGACCACGCCCACCGACTTGCCGGCTTCGGTCGCCATTTCGGCAAATGTTGTGAGCTTGTTGCCCTCCTCCGAAGCGCATTGGTCGTGGCGACCGTCTTCGGACAGGTTGATCGTGTTGAAGCGCTGCTTGATGCCGGTGTTCATCGCGCCGGCGGTGGGCGCCGAGTCGGGGGTCTGGGCGTTGATATTGTAGGTCTTGACGAGAGCCGTGTTCGGGAAAGCCTCGTAAGGAAGCACGTTTTCCTCGCCGAGCATGCCCTTGGACTGGCCGTCGAAGACGCGGACGGCGAAATTGGTGCCGACGCCGTTGCCGTCGGACACGAAGAGGATGACGTTCTTGGCACGGTTGGTGTTCGGCTGGCGGGCCAGCATCTCCTGGATGCGCACCTGGGCGTCCGTGTACCAGACCGAGTTCGCCTGGGGCAGGGTGGCGGTGGACGCGTCCGCCGGCGAGGCCGCGGCGTTCGAGCCCGCGTCCTGGGCGAGGGCGGTTCCAGTCAACAGCGACGCTGTGAGCGTAAGGGTGAGCAAGTGTCTCATGATCGGCCGATCCCGTTGAACCCGAGGCAATCCAAGTTGCCCGTGCACGTTGCGTAGCGGCTTTTCATGACAGGGACGCAACAGGCGATCCCATTTCGAACGGTATCCCGAACGCGCGATCGCGCGGCTGTCAGGCCGGCGCGTCGCGTGCCGCCCACCAGCGCGCATAGGAGGAATTCCACGGCGCCTTGCGGGTTTCGTCGGGCGCGCCGTCCTCCCACCAGACGGGGCCGCGTTCGCCGAGACGGCGTTTGGCCGCATCGACGGCGCCGCGGGCCGCGCGGGTTTCCACCTCGGAGCGTGCCTGTCGCACCGCGCGGCGTGCGGCCATCAGATCGTCGACGGCGGCCTGCCGGATGTCCTCGGGCAACCGCGGATCGCTGCAGCGCCAGAGCCGGTCCTTGGCGACGAAATATCGGCCGTCGGGCGTTACGGGATAGGCTGGGCCGGGCATCCATGTCCTCGCTGCCGGTGGAAAGACCGAGACGACGCCCTATCGCGGACGAGGAGACGGGCCCGAAGGCCCGTCCCGCCACGCGTTCCGATGGCGGATCGCGACACCAGCCGGCTTAGCTGGAGGCTGCGCCGCCCTTGTTCTGGCGGTTCTCGATCAGGTCGTCGACGACCGTCGGGTCGGCGAGGGTGGAGGTGTCGCCGAGTTCGTCGAGCTTGTCCTCCGCGATCTTGCGCAAAACGCGGCGCATGATCTTGCCCGAACGGGTCTTCGGCATGTCGGGCGCGAACTGGATGGCGTCGGGCTTGGCGATCGGGCCGATTTCCGAGCGCACATGGCTGACGAGTTCGTCGCGCAGCGCGTCGCTGGGCTCGGTGCCCTCCATCAGGGTCACGTAGCAATAGATGCCCTGGCCCTTGACGTCGTGCGAGAAGCCGACGACGGCCGCCTCCGAAACCGCCTTGTGGGCGACGAGGGCGCTTTCCACTTCCGCCGTGCCCATGCGGTGGCCGGACACGTTGATCACGTCGTCGACGCGGCCGGTGATCCAGATATAGCCGTCCTCGTCGCGGCGGGCGCCGTCCTCGGTGAAGTAATAGCCCTTGTACTGCTGGAAATAGGTGTTCGCGAAGCGCTGGTGATCGCGGTAGACCGTGCGCATCTGGCTCGGCCAGGAATCGGCGATCGCGATGACGCCCTCAACGCCATTGCCTTCGAGAACCTCGCCCGACTGCGGATCGAGGATGACCGGCCGGATGCCGAAGAAGGGCTTCGTCGCCGAGCCGGGCTTGAGGTCCGTCGCGCCCGGCAGCGCGGTGATCATGATGCCGCCGGTCTCGGTCTGCCAATAGGTGTCGACGATCGGGACGCGGCCCTGGCCGACCTCGTTGTAGTACCAGTTCCAGGCTTCCGGATTGATCGGTTCGCCGACCGTGCCGAGCACCTTGAGGGCCGACATGTCGTGGTCCTCGACGAACTTGCGGCCCTTGCCCATGAGGGCGCGGATCGCCGTCGGAGCGGTGTAGAACTGGGTGACCTTGTGCTCCTCGCACACCTTCCAGCAGCGCGAGGCGTCCGGATAGGTGGGCGTCGATTCGAAGACGAGGGTCGTCGCGCCGTTGGCGAGCGGGCCGTAGACGATGTAGCTGTGGCCGGTGATCCAGCCGACGTCGGCGGTGCACCAGTAGATGTCGCCATCATGGTAGTCGAAGACGTATTCGTGGGTCATCGAGGTGTAGACGATGTAGCCGCCCGAGGTGTGGACGACGCCCTTCGGCTTGCCGGTGGAGCCGGACGTGTAGAGGACGAAGAGCGGGTCCTCGGCGTTCATCGTCTCGCACGGGCAATCGTTGGAGACGTTCGCCTCCATCTCGTGCAGCCAGAAATCCCGGCCCTCGGTGATCGGGGTCTCGTCGCCGGTGCGCTTGACCACGAGGCACTTCACGTCGCCGGTGATGCCGTCGAAGGCCTTGTCGGCGTTCTTCTTGAGCGGCGTCGCCCGGCCGCCGCGCGGGGCGTGGTCGGCGGTGATGACGAGCTTGGCGTCGGAATCGTTCACCCGGTCCCGCAGCGCCTGGGGCGAGAAGCCGGCAAACACCACCGAATGGATCGCGCCGATGCGGGCGCAGGCCAGCATGGCATAGGCGGCCTGCGGGATCATCGGAAGGTAGATGACGACGCGGTCGCCCTTCTTGACGCCGAGTTCCTTCAGGACGTTGGCGAACTTGCAGACATGCTCGTGCAGCTGCTTGTAGGAAATGTGCTGGGCGTTGCCCGGCTCGTCCGCTTCCCACAAAATGGCGGTCTGGTCGCCGCGATCCTTCAGATGGCGATCGACGCAATTGTAGCAGACATTGAGTTCGCCATCCTCGAACCATCGGATCGAAACGTCGGGATAGGTGAAATCCGTCGACTTGATCCTGGTCGGCTCCTTGATCCAGTCGATGCGCCTGGCATGTTCCTTCCAGAAGCCCTCCGGATCGTCCATCGACCGCTTGTACCACTCCTCATAGGTCGCCGCGTCGATCTTGGCGCGGCTCTTCCATTCGTCCTGAACTTTGATCATCGTCATGCGTGTCTCCTCCCGGATCTGTCTTCTTTGCCCGCCCGCCTTCGCGGTCGCAACCCTTCCCGCGCGCGCCCCAGTGAGGCGATCGGGTCGCACCCGGTCGCGGCGCGACGGGTCTTGCCCGCATCTTTCACGTCCAGATAAAGCCCCCAGACGTTCTGACAATCCGTCGGCTGCCGCAAGCACCTGCATGCGGTGTTTTCGTTCCGGGCCGACCGAACGGTCCGCGAACGCCCTGCGGGACGCCGCCCGCTTGTTCGTCCGATCGTGCGCTCCCCGTCGATCCGGTGCCGCCCTCGCGCAGAACCGGATCACGCGCTACACAGGTCTCACGATCCGAAAAAACCGATAATGACGCTCATGATCAGGAACACGCCGAACCAGTGGCCGGCATTGATCATGGTCAGGGTGCGGGAGCGGGCTTCGTAGGAATGATCGACGACGATGGTGGCGAGCACGAAGCCGGCCCAGACGAGGATGCCGGTGACGAAGGTCTCGGAAATGCCGACGGGCCCGATGTGCGCCGTCAGCCCGGCCAGCATGCCCGCAATGACGATGTAGGCGATGAAGACGACGGTCAGCGGCCAGAGTTTCAAGGCCGGCTTTCCGGCATATCCCGCCGCGGTCATCCACGGCTTTTCCAGCATCTTGTGCCAGAGAAATCCGAAGAGGAAGGCGGCAACCGCCGCGACGACGACGCCGAGCGGATCGAAATTGGTGTAGCCCATGAATGACTGGTCCTTGTCCTGCGGTGCCGCACCTCGGCGATCCGGCATCGTCCGCGACGCCACGATCGACACGAGATCGGCTTGGCTGGGGAACGCCCGGGCGATGCCTTCGGTTCAATCGAGCGGCTCCCGATGACGGTTCCGGTGCTTTGCAACGAAGCGGCGCGGCGCGTCTTCATGGCGCGGCATCTCCTGACCGGTTCGCCGAAAGGGGGCGAGCGGCCGGACACGCTGGCGCGGCGGGTCGAGGATCTCGGTTTCGTTCAGCTCGACAGCATCCGCACGGTCGAACGGGCCCAGCACATGATCCTGCGCGTGCGCCATCCGGCCTATCGTCCGGCGGCTCTGAAGACGTTGATGGAGCGCGATCGTGCCGTGTTCGAGCACTGGACGCACGACGCGTCCGTCATCCCGATGGCGTTCCTGCCCTATTGGCGCTTCAGGTTCGCACGCGACGAAGCGCGATTGCGCGCGACGTTCCGTCGGTGGCAGGGCCCGCATTTCGAGGACAAGCTCGACGAAACGCTTCGTCACATCGCATCCGAGGGCCCGGTCGGCACGCGCGATGTCGGCGGAGGCGAAGCGCGCGCCGGCGGCGGATGGTGGAACTGGCATCCCTCCAAGACCGCGCTGGAATTCCTGTGGCGCACGGGCCGACTGGCCGTGACGCGGCGGGACAATTTCAACAAGATCTACGATCTTTCCGAACGGGTCTATCCGGACGGCCCCATGGCGGGACAGGCGGAGACGATCGACTGGTCCTGCAACGCCGCGCTCGACCGCCTGGGTTTTGCGACGGCCGGCGAGCTTTCGGCCTTCTGGCGCATCGCGACGCCGCAAGAGGCCGGAAGCTGGGCCGAGAGCGAACGGGCCGCGGGACGGATCGAACATCTGGACGTGGCGGGCCACGACGGCAGGCTGCGCCGCCATTTCGCACGCCCCGGTCTTGACGCGACGATCCCCGCCATGGCGAACAATCCGACGCGGGTGCGCATCCTGTCCCCGTTCGATCCGATGCTGCGCGACCGCAAGCGTGCCGAGCGCCTGTTCGGTTTTTCCTATCGCATCGAGATCTTCGTGCCGGAACCGCAACGCATCTACGGCTACTACGTCTTTCCGGTCCTCGAGGGGGACCGGATCATCGGGCGTCTCGACGCAAGGGCCGCCCGGTCCGCATCGCGCCTGATCGTGCGGGCCTTCTGGCCGGAAGCGGGCGTTCGGATGGGCCGGGGCCGCATCGAGAGGCTGACCACCGAGATCGAGCGCCTCGCCCGCTTCGCGCAGTGCACCCTGACCGACTACGAGACCGGCTGGCTGCGCACGGCCTGAAGGCTGCGTCGCGTCGTGGTCCCTGGGCCGGAGAAGGGCATCACCGTCGGCGGTGCAGGGCCGCTTCCACGGCGATCGACAGCATCATCTGGCGCGTGATCGTGAGCGCCATCTGGTTTTCCTTGCGGCTCTTCAGAATATCGGCCTCGATCCGCCGTCCGGTGCGCGACAGGGCCTCCAGCGGCCAGGCGCCCAGCGCGGTCTCCAGTGCCGGCTTGCGCTTGAAATGCGGCCGGCGCCGCTCGATGACCCGGGCGACCGGCTCGCCGTTGCGCTCGACCGATTCCCGCATGGCCTGAAGCTGCTGGATGGTGCGCAGCAGGGTCTGCTGAAGCTGGTAGACGGGCGTTCCGGCGTCGGTCAGGCGCTCGATGAGGGCGGGCAGCTTCTTGACCGCACCGCTGATCGCCGCATCGATCGCCTCCTCCACCGCATCGGCCGAAACGTCGCCGACAATGACCGCGACGTCGGCGGCGGTGATCTTGTCGGTGCCGTAGGCGTAGACGCAGAGCTTTTCGACTTCGCCGCGCGAGGCGAGGCGGTTGGCGCCGAGGCGGCTCTTGAGTTCGTCGCGCCCCTCCCTGTCGATCTGCAGCCCGCTTCGGTTCAGCTCCTCGTCGATCATCCGGTCGAGGGCTCGCGCCTCGTCCTGATAGCAGGGCAGGGCCAAAGCGTACTTCGCCCGCTCGACACCGAGGCGCAGGCCCGAATTCTTCTTCAGCTCGCCTGCCTCTATGATGAGGATCGCGCCCTCGAGCTTCCTGGCCGACAGGTCGACGACGGCTTCGCCCAGCGCCTTGCCATTGCCTGCGCCACGGATCCGGATCAGGCGCTTGCCGCCGAACATGGACACCGTCAGCGCCTCGTCGTAGAGGCGGCCGATGTCCTTTTCCAGATCATCGGCGGCGAGCGTCACGCTCGCGAACGGATCGCTCGCATCGACGCCCGACTGCTTCGCGATCGTGTGGGCGCGCTCGGAGACGAGGCCGGGGTCGGGCCCGTAGAGAAGGATGACCGGATAGGAGAAATCCGGCCGCGACAGAAAGGCATCGACCTCCCCCGCCTTCTTCTGGGCCATCAGTCCGTGTCCCGGATCTTCCGGTCGCGGAGGCCGGGAAGCCTCAAGCCCCCGCGCCCTGCAGCGCCGTCGCGATGGCGATTTCGAGCTGGGCGGCCGCTTCCGCGCCGGCCTGCTTGCGGGCGGCCATCAGCGCACGCTGCGACAGGAACAGTTGCTGCGTGCGATCGAACGGCGTGATGATCTCGCGGCTGCCGCTGTCGATGACCGCATTGTCCGAAAGGCGCACGAGGCTGTAACGGGTTCTCAGGACGTAGACCGAGGCGCTGGCGATGCCGCCCTCCTCGATCGAGATTCCGCGCTCCTGCCCGGCGACCTCGAGCCGCACCTCGTAGAGCGGGTTTTCGACCCGGGCTCCGGCGTTCAGACGCGTCAGGAGGCCGTTGCGCACGATCTGGTCGGTCCGCGTGATCGGCTCGGTGACGGCGATCCGTCCCCTGAGGCTGGCCAGACGCTCCATCGAGACCTCGTCCGAGGCCGCGGGATCGGCGTAGAGGGGCCGGGCGGTGCAGGCGGACAAGGCGGCGAGACCGAGAACGAGGCCGGTCGCGAGCCCTGCGCGCTTCAGACGATCAGACGACCACATTGACGATTCTCCCGGGCACCACGACCAGGCGCTTGGGCTGGCCACCATTCAACGCATCCCGCACGACCTGGCTGTCGAGCGCGGCTTGTTCGATGTCAGCTTTGCTGGCGTCCGCCGGGACGGTCAAGTCGCCGCGCTTCTTTCCGTTGATTTGGAGCGGGAGTGTGACGCTGTCGTCGCGCAGGAGCGCCTCGTCGATCTGCGGCCAGCTTCGAGCGGCGACGAAATCCTCGTTTCCGAGGACCGTCCAGCATTCCTGCGCCAGATGCGGCATCATCGGGGCGATGAGCTTGACCAGGAATTCGAGAGCTTCGGCAGCGGCCGCCTTCGTCTCGTCGTCGCTGCGGGCAAGGTCCCCCAAGGCGCCGGCGAGCGTGTTGACGAGCTCATGAACGCGCGCGACGGCCTTGTTGAAGCCGAGCCGCTCGATATCGGCGGTGACGCCGCTGGCCGTGCGGTGCGCGGCCTTGCGGATGGCGAGAGCGGTCTCGCCGGTCACCGATGCGGGGCGCGCGGCGTCGCCGAGATGGGGCGCGGCATCGCCGACAAGACGCCACAGGCGCTGGACGAAGCGGAAGGCGCCCTCGGCGCCCGCCTCGGTCCAGATCACGTCGCGGTCCGGCGGCGAGTCCGACAGCATGAACCAGCGGGCGGTATCGGCGCCATAGGAGCCGATGATGTCCTCGGGATCGACGACGTTCCGTTTCGACTTCGACATCTTCTCGATGCCGCCGATCTCGATCGGCGCGCCGGTCGAAACGCGTGTGGCCTGACGCTGGCCGTCCACCTCCTTGAAGGCGACATCGCTCGGCGGCACCCAGTCGCGGCCGTCCTTATAGGTTTCGTGCACGACCATGCCCTGCGTGAACAGGCCCCTGAACGGCTCGACCAGATCGAGATGGCCGGTCGCCTTCATGGCGCGCACGAAGAAGCGGGAGTAGAGAAGATGCAGGATCGCATGCTCGACGCCGCCGATATACTGGTCGACGGGAAGCCAGGCGTCGGCGATGGCGGGAACCGTCGGCGTCTCGGCGCGGGGGCTGGTGAAGCGCGCGAAATACCAGGACGAATCGACGAAGGTGTCCATCGTGTCGGTTTCGCGCCGCGCCCCGCCGCCACACCGGGGGCATGTCGCCTGCCGCCAGGTGGGATGGCGATCCAGCGGATTGCCGGGCTTGTCGAACTCCACATCGTCGGGGAGCCTGACGGGAAGATTCTCGCGCGCTTCCGGCACGACGCCGCATGTCTCGCAATGCAGGACCGGGATCGGGCAGCCCCAGTAGCGCTGGCGCGAGACGCCCCAGTCGCGCAGGCGGAAATTGACCTTGCGCACGGCCTGGGGCGCGCCGTCGAGCATCGTCTCGCCCAGTCGGGTCGCGACGGCCTCGAAGCCTTCCTGTGGGCTCATCCCGTCGAGAAAGCGCGAATTGAACAGGACGCCGTCGCCGCCATAAGCCTCGGCATAGATGGTGAAGACGGTGGGATCCTCCCGGCTCGGCAAAACGACGGGGGTGACCGGCAACTCGTATTTGCGGGCGAAATCGAGATCGCGCTGGTCGTGCGCCGGGCAGCCGAAGATGGCGCCCGTGCCGTAATCCATCAGCACGAAGTTGGCGACATAGACCGGCAGCGTCCAGGCGGGATCGAAGGGATGGACCGCCTCGACGCCGGTGCGGTAGCCGTTCTTCTCCGCCGTCTCCAAGGCTTCGGCACTGGTGCCCGCGCGCCGGCATTCGGCGATGAAGTCGGCGAGCGCCGGATCGTTCCGGGCAAGGCTCGCGGCCAGCGGATGGTCGGCGGCGACCGCGAGGAACGAGGCGCCGAACAGGGTATCGGGCCGGGTGGTGAAGACGGTCAGCTCGTCGTGGCCGGCGGGCGCGGTGCCGCCGGCCAGCTGCCAGCGGACCATCAGCCCTTCCGACTTGCCGATCCAGTTCTTCTGCATCAGCCGGACCTTGTCCGGCCAGTTCGGCAGGTGATCCAGCGCCTCGAGGAGATCGTCGGCATATTCGGTGATCTTGAAGAACCACTGGACGAGCTCCCGCTGCTCGACGAGCGCGCCCGAACGCCAGCCCCGTCCGTCCTCGACCTGCTCGTTGGCGAGCACGGTCATGTCGACCGGGTCCCAGTTCACCTTCGACTTCTTGCGATAGGCAAGGCCGGCATCCAGGAAGTCGAGGAACAGCATCTGCTGGCGATGGTAATATTCGACGTCGCAGGTCGCGAACTCGCGCGACCAGTCCAGCGACAGGCCCATGGATTTCAGCTGCGCGCGCATCGAGGCGATGTTCTCGTACGTCCACTTGGCCGGATGGACCCGGTTCTGCATGGCCGCATTTTCCGCCGGCATGCCGAACGCGTCCCAGCCCATCGGGTGGAGAACGTTGAAGCCCCGGGCCCGCTTGTAGCGCGCCACGACGTCGCCCATGGCGTAGTTGCGCACATGGCCCATATGGATGCGGCCCGAGGGATAGGGAAACATTTCGAGGACGTAGTAGGTCTCGCCCGGCGCGTCGGATCTTGCCTCGTAGAGCTTGGCCTCGTCCCAGGCTTTTTGCCAGCGAGGTTCGACTGCGCGGGGATTGTAGCGTTCGGTGGTCATGATGTCGGTGTGCTTTGTCGCTGGGGAAGCGCCTGAAAATCGGCGAAAATCATCGCCCGCCGTTCAACACCGGTTCGGTGGGAGCGTCAACCGAGGACTGGTTCGACGATCTCGGCGCCGGCACCGGGGAGGACGTGCGGATCGCGCGATATGGTTGCGTCTCGCGCGGGCTGCCCTTACGAAGCGGCCGGAAGGAGCCGGATGTCGAGACGGACGCCACCGATCCGGTCGAGCGCTGCCTCGGGTTCGCACGTGCGAGGCGGTTGGTCTTCTGTCCCGATCGCCCGACCCGGCCCCGGCGCCGATTTTCCGATCGCCGCGCGCGTTTCATCGCAGTCGACTTGCTCAGGATGCGTGCACCGGATAGGCCGACGGACACGACCCCCTCGCCAACCGCGCACAGAGATCCATCATGCCCATCGCCGACCAATATCATGCCGTGGCCGACGCCATCGCACGCGTGACGCAGGATGCGGGGCGTGCGCCGGGAAGCGCGGTGCTGGTCGCGGTTTCCAAGACCCATGGCGAAGACGCGATCCTGCCGGTCCTGGAAGCCGGGCAGCGCATATTCGGCGAGAACAAGGTGCAGGAATCGCAAGCCAAGTGGCCGGCCCTGCGCGAGCGCTTCCCCGACATCGAATTGCGGCTGATCGGCCCGCTGCAATCCAACAAGGCCGGCGACGCCGTGGCGCTGTTCGACGTCATCGAGACCGTCGACCGCGAGAAGATCGCCCGCGAGATCGCCAAGGAAATCGCCGGGCAGGACCGCACGCCGCGGCTCTTCGTCCAGGTGAACACCGGCGAGGAAGACCAGAAGGCCGGCATCATGCCGAAGGAGGCGGTGGCGTTCGTCGAGCGCTGCCGCACCGAGCACGGGCTGGCGATCGAGGGCCTGATGTGCATTCCGCCGGTGGACGAAAATCCCGGACCGCACTTCGCGCTGCTGGCCAAGCTTGCGGACGAGGCCGGCGTCGAGAAGCTCTCGATGGGCATGAGCGGCGATTACGAGACGGCCATCCGGTTCGGAGCCACCAGCGTGCGCGTCGGCTCGGCGATCTTCGGCGCGCGCGAATACGCAAAGGCCTGAGGACGGGCGTGCAAGGACGGGTGTGCAAGGGCGGGCCGACATGGGGCGTCCGGCCGTTCGGCCGGACATGTCGCATCAGAACCTGATCCGGTGGAGCGAGGCGCCGTTGGCTTTCAACCAGGCCCGTCCCTCGTCCATGTCGGGACAAAGGCTTCGGCAGACGGCCCAGAAGGCCGGCGAATGGTTCATCTCGACGAAATGCGCCACTTCGTGGGCGGCGAGATAATCGAGCACCCGGGGCGGCGCCATGACGATGCGCCACGAGAAGGACAGGCGCCGGTCCATGGTGCAGGAACCCCAGCGGCTGACCGTGTCCTTGAGGGTCAAGGCTTTTGGCTGGAGACCGACGGTTTCGGCGTGGCGGGCGACGGCGGCCGTGAGATCGGTGCGGGCTTCCTTCTTCAGATAATCGGCGACGCGGCGGGGAAAATGTTCCGGCAATCCGCCGATGGAAAGTTCGCCCGCCTCGGCGTCGAGCCTCGGGACGCGCCGACCTCCGAGACAGGAAAGACGCACCCTTTCGCCGCGCACGGGGATGATCGCGCCATTCTCGATGAGGAGCGGCGTGCGCCGGCCGCCGGCCCGTTCCGCGATCCAGCCGCGATGACGATCGACGAAGTCGGTCAGCGTCTTTCCGGAGGTTCGCGGCGGCACGGTGACGACGGCGCCGCCATCGGGCGCGATGCGCAGGATCAGCCGCTTGGCGCGGGCGTTCTCGCGAAAGGTCAACGGAACCTGATGTTCGCCCGCCTCGACGAACGTCGGTAGAACCGGATTGGGTTCGCGTCTGTAGAGGCTGCGAAGTTTCATCGGCATGGCGGACTTGGTGAGAGCGATTCGAACCGGACGGCGGATCGTACCATGGCTGCAAGTCCGCACTCAAACGGGTCGTTGCTTGGCGAAAGGCCGTGCCGGCATGGACCGCGCCGTACCATGAAAAAGGCGGCATCCGGGGATGCCGCCTCGAGGATTTTCAGGGCGAAGGGACCATCGCGTCGATGATCCCACCAAACCTTGCGTCAGGCCGGCCCAATGTCGGTCCGGCCCGGCGTCAGTCCGAACCGCTGTCAGGCCGGGTGGCCGTCGACGATCGGACCATCGTTGCGTGCATCGTTGCGGGTCTTCTCGCGGGCTTGACGGTCCTTCATGAACCGGTCGAACTCTTCCTGATCCTTCGCACGGCGCAGTTCGCGTGCATGGGCCTCGAACTCGGCCGCGGCTTCGTTGAGCTTGCGGCGCTCGTCGTCGAGACGCTTGAGTTCCGCGTCGCGCCAGTCGTCGAAGGCGACATTGCCGGTGTTCGAGGCACCGAAGGCGGTGCCGCCGAAGCCCGAGCGCTTGAGGCCGCCGAAGAGGCGATCCGTCGAGGTGTTGACGTCACGCTTGAAAGCATCGAGGCGTTCGCCCCAGAGAATATAAGCCAGCACGGCGAGGCCGAGCGGCCAGAAGACGAAGAAACCACCCACCATGAGGGCAATGGTGGCCGGCGTCCAGGCCGGACGAATGAGGGCACGTGAAGACATCGAGATCCCGTTCCTTCCTATAAGGCGTGCGATGTCAAGCATCGCAAGCTGAATCATTATGTTAGACTGTATTTCCTCTCTGATGTGGTGGGTCTCCTTGCCGCCTTCAATCGTCGCGACAGAAAAAATGAGAGGCCGGGTGTCGATTTCTCGACGCGGCGGGCCGTCCCGTCTGGCGTTTCCCGAACGGCCGTGCTGATGAAGGCCGCCGGTCCCGGTTCGCCGACCGCCCGCGCTGCGGATCGGCCGGGTTCGAACGATCCGCGGCAAGGGCGCCGGGGCGTTTCCGATGGGGTGCCGAGGGCCGATGGTCGTGGGGGAGCGAGATCGATGACGGACTTCGCCCTGTTGACAGGCCTTTTCTGGAGCGCGTTCCTGGCGGCCACGGTGCTGCCGGGCGCGTCCGAACTGGTGCTGATCGCGGCGCTGACCGAAGGCGAAGTCGACCCGGTCGCGGCCGTGCTCGTGGCGGGCCTCGCCAACACGCTCGGCTCCGTCGTCAACTGGGCCATGGGACGGTATTTTTCGGCCTATGCGGATCGCAGATGGTTTCCGGTGCCCAGACCGGCGCTCGCCAAGGCGGAGGCCATGTTCAAGCGCTACGGCGTGTGGACCCTGCTCCTGGCCTGGTGGCCGTTCGGCGGCGACGCCCTGACGCTGGCGGCCGGCTTCCTGCGGGTTCCGATTCTCACCTTCACGCTTCTCGTCGGCGCCGGAAAATTTGCCCGTTACGCCGTCGTCGCAGCCACGACGCTCGGTCTGTCGGGATGATGCGCGGTTCGGGCCCGGCGCCGCGACGACCTGCGCAAAGGCGGGGTCCAGGCATGTCGAACGCCGCCGAACGGGCCTCGCGCCGGATCCGCCCGAAGCCTCGGTGGCGGACGGCGGCCTATTGCGCGCCGGCGTCTGCCCCGGTCGCCCAGGCGGGCATTTCCCCGACCGTGACGCCGAACAGGGTCGTCAGGACGAGGTAACCGACCGTCGAGATGACGAGGAGGGCCGCCACATTGTGCCAGGCGCCATAGCGGACCATCTGCGGGATCGAGACGTGCCCCGAGGAAAAGACGAGGGCGTTCGGCGGGGTGGCGACCGGCATCATGAAGGCCATGGATGCCGAGAGCGCGGCCGGTACGGCGAGCATCAGCGGGTTCTCGCCGATATTCATGGAAAGCGCTGCCAGAAGCGGAAGGAAGGTTGCCGCTGTCGCCGTGTTGGAGGTGAACTCGGTCAGGAGCAGCATGATGGTCGCGACGACCATGACGAGAAGGATGAGGGTGAGCGAGCCGGCAAAGCCGCCGATGCCCGCGCCGATCCATTCGTCGAGCCCCGTTCCCGAAACGGCGGAGGCGAGGCTGAGGCCGCCGCCGAAGAGAATGAGAATGCCCCAGGGAAGGCGCGAGGCGGTCTTCCAGTCGAGCAGCGCGATGCGCGTGCCGTCCGCATCGCGCCCGATCGCGGCGGGAACGGCGAAGAGAATGAGCGAGGCGCCGATGGCGATGCCCGCATCGTCGAGCCCGGGAATGAAGGTCTGGAGCCAGGAGCGCAGGATCCAGAGGACGGCGGCGCCGGCGAAGACGGAGCCGACCACGATCTCCGCCCGCGACATGCGGCCAAGGCCCTTCAACTCGCGGTGGATCATGTCGTGCGCACCCTCGATCTCGTCCTTCGGCAGGCGCAACGCGACGCGGGTGAGGAGCAGCCAGGAGATGGCGAGCATGAGAACGGCGACCGGCACGCCGATCAACATCCAGCGGCCGAAGCCGAGATCGTAGCCATAGGTCTGGCTAAGGGTTCCGGCGAGAAGCGCGTTGGGCGGCGTGCCGATGAGGGTCGCGACGCCGCCGATCGAGGCGGAATAGGCCACGCCCAAGAGCAGCGCGATGGCGAACCTGCGGCTGTCCTCGCCCTCTCCGGCCCCGCCCGACACGAGCCCCACGACCGAGAGTGCGATGGGCAGCATCATGACGGTGGTCGCGGTGTTGGACACCCACATGGAGAGGAACGCGGTCGCCAGCATGAAGCCGCCGACGATGTGGTGGCGGCGCGAGCCGGTGCGCGCGACGATGTTGAGGGCGATGCGGCGATGAAGGTTCCAGCGTTCCATGGCGCCCGCGAGCATGAAGCCGCCCATGAAGAGGAAGATCGTCGGATCGGCATAAGGGGCGGCGGCATCGTCCATGGAGATGGCGCCGGTCAGGGGGAACAGGACGAGCGGCAGCAGCGCGGTCGCGGGCACCGGCACCGCCTCGGTGATCCACCATACGATCATCAGGCTGGCCACGGCGACGACCCGCCATGCCTCGATCGCCAGACCCTCGGGCGCCGGCAACAGGAGAAGGACGACGAAGACGGCAAGCCCGATGAGCATCGGCAGGAGCTTCAGGGAACCGCCGGCCGGAGCTGCCGCGGTTTTCCGGGCGTCGCCCGGGTTTGCACGCTTCGAGCTGTTTCCAAGACCCATCGAGCCCTCGCATCCGTTGATCGTCCATCGACCGGCTGGACATTGGCATTTGCGGCGCGGCGGCAAGTCCTTTCGCGCGATCGCGGACCCGAAAAAGGTGGCAGGTTCCAATGTCTTCGCTGGGATCTTCGCCAGCCGGCGAGGCGTGTCGCGCGCCTGTCGCAAACATCGGCTAGGGCCTTTGGTGACGGCGACGCGCCGGTTCCGGTGCGGGACGTGCGTCGAGCTGGCTGGATCGCGACCCCCGGAGGCATTGCATGCGAAAGACCCTTCTCATCGCCATGGTCCTGTCGACCTGCCTGGTCGGCCAGGTTTCCGAGGCCCAGGAGCCGACGGCTCCCGCCGCCGCGCCGTCCATGGATAAGGCGGAGATCGGCGTGCGCCCGGCCTATCTCGTCGACCAGCTTGAGGACGGCGACCTGAAGTCGAGGCTTTCGGCCTGCCTCGGCCAGCCGATGGCGGCGAGCGACTGGTCGATCGGCCATCGCGGCGCGCCCCTGCAGTTTCCCGAGCACAGCCGCGAATCCTATACGGCCGCTGCCCGCCAGGGCGCCGGCATCATCGAATGCGACGTCGCCTTCACGCAGGATCGCGAACTCGTCTGCCGCCATGCCCAGTGCGACCTGCACACCACGACCGATATCCTGACCCGGCCCGATCTCAGCGCCAAGTGCTCGGTGCCGTTCTCGCCGGCCGGCGAGGGCCGCGAAGCGGAGGCCAAATGCTGCACCTCGGACATCACGCTTGCAGAATTCAAGACGCTGAACGCCAAGATGGACGGCTTCGACCCGGCGGCGTCCACACCGGAAGAATACCAGGGTGGCATCGCGAACTGGCGCACGACCCTCTATGCGCCTGGCACGGTGATGAGCCATGCCGAATCGATCGCGCTCGTCAAATCCTTCGGTCGAAAATTCACCCCTGAACTGAAGGCGCCGGAAGTGCCGATGCCGTTCGAAGGCGAATACAGCCAGGACGATTACGGCCGGGCCTTGATCAAGGCCTATCTCGATGCCGGCGTGCCCCCGGGCGACGTGTATCCCCAGTCCTTCAATCTCGACGACGTGCGCTTCTGGATCCGGGAGTTCCCCGAGTTCGGCGCGCAGGCCGTCTATCTCGATGGCCGCGACGAGACGCAGGAGGGCTTCGATCCGATGAAGCCCGAAAGCTTCGAGCCCTCGATGCAGGCCCTTGCCGACGAGGGCGTGAAGATCATCGCGCCGCCGCTCTGGATGCTGGTGACGGAGCGGGACGGCGAGATCGTGCCCTCGCCCTATGCGGAAGCGGCGAAGGCGGCCGGACTCGACATGATCGCCTGGTCTCTCGAACGCTCCGGCCCGCTCGCGGAGGGCGGCGGCTGGTACTACCAGTCGATCAACGATGTCGTCTCGTCGGACGGCGATATGCTGAACCTTCTCGACGTGCTGGCCAACGATATCGGCGTGCGTGGCGTGTTCTCGGACTGGCCTGCGACGACGACCTTCTTCGCCAATTGTCTCAAGGGCGAGAGCACGGATTCGGCGGCGAACTGACCCCGGTCGTTCACCGCAAATTAACTTTCGATGACAGTGGAACGGCCGTTTCAACAGACCGTTTCACTGTCATACTCCTTCATCCGGCACGGTGGGAAACGCGATGACTTTCTCTTTTCTTCGCAATCGCAATATGGCTCGCGCGCTGAACGGCGGTCAGGAGACAGGTGACGCGCCGGTGGCGCTGGTGATTCCGGCCGAAACCGAAGCCTTGCGCAGCCGCCCCTACACCAATGTGAGCGATGAGGTCGCCCTCTACCGCGTCGCCTCGGCGGCCGGGTGTGCGACAGCCATGGCGTCCTGCGACTGACGCATCGACGGGGCGGCGCGTTCCGGCCGCTACCAGCGGCGCAAGAACGCGTCACCCCTGCCGGTTCATCATGGGCTCGGGCAAGGCGGATCTTCGTTTCGGAAGGTCCGCCCTTTTTCGTGGATACAACGGCTGATTCAATCCGCACCGATGGTTGACGCCTGCTGGCTGTCCCGGTCCTGACGCTCCCACGCAGGGTCCGAAGCGTCGTCACCGGGTTCGCGCCCGTCCCTCCACCCGTCCGTCGGGCCACGTTCGACTGCCGGCTGGCGCATCGGGCGTCTGATCCGATGCACGATGCGCCGGCCGTCTTTCTGGCTTCACGCAACAGGCGGTCCGAAAATCAATTCCGATTTTCGAGGCAATGCTCTAACGTCATGATTCCAGACGATTTCGTGCGTGGCACGAGAGACCGGACAAACCGAGACCCGTTCATGATTTTGTCAACGAGACGCATCGTGCTGACGCTTCCGCTCCTGTTGGGCGCAGCTTTTCTTTCCGGTTGCTCGGGCGGCGGCGGATACGCTCCTCCGGGCGTCTATGCACTGGGACCGGACGGTGCCGGGCCTGTCTACGACCGCGGCCGCGACTATCGCGGCTGGCCGGACGACGACCGGTATGGGAGAGGCGGGCCGGTCTACGGCCGGGGCGGACCGGTATACGACAGGGGCGGGCGCGGCGATTATTATGGCGGTCCCGGTCCGTCCTACGACCGGGGCGATCGTCGCGGGGCCGCCTACGTCCGCTGCCCGGGCGGCGCGCAATTCATCGCCGGGCGATGCCGCAGCGCCGATCCGTACGGAAATTTCAGGTGATCTTTCGCCAACGCGTCGACGCTTCCCGCATGATTGCGCGCCGTCCGGCGTGCGGGACGGCGACGACGCGATGCCGCGGGCTCGGGACCCGGACGTGTCGACGTGAAGACGGGGAGCCGCCGGGCACCTGACCTGCAACAGCCGGCCCGCCGGCTCGCGAGGCGGCGCCGGTCGGTTTTCGGGGCGCCGGTCGTCGCAAGGACCGTGGTGGCTTCCGCATCCCTTCGGGTCGGCGCTCGGCGCGGCTCGAACGTCGGGTGACGAAGCTGCGTGCGGAAGGACAGCCGAGAACCGCCTCCCGCACCGTGCGCGAAGTCAGGCGTTGGCTTCGATCGTCTCCATGTCGTCGTCGGAGAGGCCGAAATGATGACCGATTTCGTGGATCACCACATGGCGGACGATGTCGCCGAGACGCTCTTCGTGCTCGGCCCAGTAATCGATGATCGGCCGGCGATAGATAAGGATCCGATTCGGCATTTCGCCGGTCACCGGTTCGGCCATTTCGCCGATTCCACGGCCCTCGAACAGGCCGAGAATGTCGAAGGGGCTGTGCAGATCCATTTCCTTGACGACGTCGTCGTCCGGAAAATCGGCGACGAGAAACCTTATGTCGCCACACAGGGCGCGGAATTCGGCCGGCAGGCCGCGATAGGCCTCAATCGCCATCGCCTCGAAATCGTCGAGGCTCGGCGCAAGCGCCCGGACCCAGTTCTCGTCGTCGGTCGCCATCGGCTCGTCCATGTCCCGTTCATTCCCCGACCGGACGGCTCGCATACCAGGCGGCGACCGCGTCGATCTGCTCAGCGGTAAGGTTCACCGCGATCTCGTCCATCAAATGGGCGAATTTCGTACCGCTGCGCTCGCCATGCTTCCACAGTTCCAGATGGGTCTTCGTATACCAGGCCGGCTGACCGCCGAGATACGGAAAATAGGCGTTCTTCCTGCGCCCCTCCGCCCCGTGGCAACTGTCGCAGGCCGGCAGCTTGCGGGCGGCGATGCCCTTTTCGGCGATGAGCTGGCCGAGCTGGAGCATGCCCCGGCTCCCCTCGGTCGGCAGGCCCCCGGCGGCGAGTTCGATGTCGTAGGCCTGTGCGGAGCGGTTGGCGGCCGGGAAGATCTGCGGCGGGATGCCGTCCCCCGAGGGCAGGGGAGAGGCGGGCGCGATGGGCCCTTCGATGGCGGAGGGCGTTTCGGGCGCGATCGCCCCGGCGGGCTGGGCGGCGTACCAGCCGGCGAGCGCGCGCAGGACGTCCACCGAATAGCGCGAGGCGGGCGGCTGCATGTAGCCCGAATGACGATAGCCGTCCTTGAAGGCCATCAAGGTGGCGAAGAGATAGGGTTCGGGCTGGCCGGCGATCACCGGGAAGGCGCCCGCGCTCTCGCCTTCCCCACGCCCGAGGCCGTCCCGGGCATGGCAGCGGGCACAATCGGCAAGGGCGTCTTCCACGACGCCGTCGAGGCCGGCGGTCTGTTCGGTGCCCGCCTCGAATTCGACGCGCGCGCGCGTGCCGCCGAGGGCAAGCCTCGCATAGGTTTCGGCGCTCATGCCCGGAAGGACGCGCAGGAAGGCGACGACGGACCAGACCTCGTCGTCGCGGTCCTGGGCCGGCCAGGCGGGCATGCCGGAATATTTGATGCCGTGAAGCCCGATCCAGTAGAGCTCGCGGTCCTTCCACTCGCCCACCTTGCCTTCCAGGCGGGGCGGATGGGGCGTCATCGACAGGACGACCGGCGACTGGGCAACGCCCGGAGCACCGTGACAGGGGGCGCAGCCGGTGGCGAAATGACCGCTCGCCCGCTGGACGAGGGCGGGGTCGGACAGATCCACGTCCTCGGGCACCTCGGTGCCGAGGGACTGGCGAGCGACGGCGTTCTGCATGGTCCAGTGGAGGAACCAGCCGACCGGCTTGAAATGGTCCGACGAGGCGGCGATCGACACCATGCCGGAGAACGAGACAGCGAGGGCGAGGACGACGATGCCGAGACCGGCGGCGGCAATCTTCTTCCAGGTGAGGACGAAATCGAGGGCGATCCGTTTTTTCATCAGGCCGGCCTTGCTGAGGTGTCGTTGAGGATCGAGGCGAGGCAGGCAAGGCCGCCGACGAGATAGGCGGAGCCGCCGACGATGAGCATGATGACACCGCCGGCCTGCTGGTCGGCAAGCGGCGTCATGGTCGCGAGCGGGCTGCAGATCTCGGCGCAGGCGTAGAGCGTGCGAGGGCTCATCAGAAGGAGCGCCCCAAGCAGCGTCATGTGCATGGAGGTGACGAGGAGAGCGACGACCCCGGCCGCCCGGGACCTGAGCTGCGTCGCCCCGGCCGCGCCGAGTGCCGAGAGCCAGACGATGAGGCCGGCAAGGAGAAAGGATGTCTGTTCAACGGCAAACACGAACGCGTCGGTGCGGGCGAGATCGTGCGGGGCGGGTGCGTGCCAGCCCCAGACGATCGCAAATTCGGCGAAGGAGGCGACGATCGCGACGCCGGCCGGAATCCGGTTCGTCGCGGCCGGAAAGGCGCGCGCGAGACCGACCGCAAGGAGCGGCGCGGCAAGCGCGACCACGGCCATGTGCATGATCATGTGCGCTGCGAACGAGCTTGCGGCGCGCACGGCGAGCGGCCCGACCCAGACGGCGACGAGAATGAGCGCGCCCGCGACGAGCGGCCAGAGCCGGCTGGTCCGGTTCATTCCCGCCAGTCCTCCATCCGATGCGAGGCGCGCGCCGGCCATCAGCGGCAGTCCACGTTGAAGAAGGCCGGAAGCGCGACGAAGACGACCGCGATGAAGGAGAGACCGGCCAGCAGGACGGTGGAAAATTCGAGGAACCGCTCGCGCGACAGGTCGGTGGCCTCGTCGTTGACGGTGCCGCCGCCGTGACCGCGCCACTCGCCCAGGGAGCGCAGGAAGATCAGGCCGATGAGGACGAGTGCGACGATCGTGAGGCCGAAGATCATCCAGCGCGCGGCGGTGATGGTCTGGAAGATGTCGACGTTCGGGGCGCAATCGACCGAGGCGACGACGTAGGATGCCAGGAAATGCAGCGCCCAGATCGTCGGTGCGGCGATGAGGGTCCAGATCGTATCGGCGGTCTGGCCCTTGTGGCGAAAGATCATGTCCGGCCCCTTCTCAGCTTGCGAGCGGTGTCAGGGAGAGCGTTGCGACTGTCACGAAGGCGGTGCACGCCATGAAATGCCAGTAGAGCGCGACGTTCTGGATGTCGGCGTCGTATTCGGGCGTCAGGTGTCCGACAAGCGAACGGGCAAGGCAGTAGAAGAGCATCAGGGCGCCGACGGCCGCGTGGACCGCGGTCCAGATCGCGATGATCCAGACGGTGGCGGGATAGACGTGGGTGACGGGATCGAGCCCCGCGGCGTAGGGCGCCCACAGGAGCAGCGTGCCGGCGGCGAGCGAGAGGGCGCCGCCGAGAGCCATGCAGAGCCGCCCGGTGAGCACCTGGCCGGCCGCATTGGTCCGGCGGGCCGCGATCGTCGCGACCCAGGCGGCGGCGAAGACCGCGAGCGCGGCGAAGGGCCAGAACAGGCCGGGCCCCTCGACGCCCGTCGGCGGGAACTGCTCGTGGATCGTCAGGTAGAAGAAATAGCCGAAGATGAGCGAAAGGAACGCGGTTCCATCGCCCACCATGGTGATGAACATCGCCCACCAGCCGACCGCCTTCGGGCCCGAGACGTAGAGCGGCAGGGAGAGGCCGAGGCCGACGTCCTTCTCGCGCTTTTCCGGGATGACGGCGGTGCCGCGCCAGACCCAGACGAGGATGGCGCCCGTGGCGAGGACCGCGGCGGCGATGGTCATGTACCACCAGTGGAAGGTGGCGAAGATGAAGACCGCGCCGAGGAAGATCGCCGCCCACATGGTCATGAAGGTGGGGCCGGGCACGCGCAGGACCTGGATCGGCTCGGCATCGAGAACGCCGGTGACCAGCGTCTCGCGCTTCAGTTCCTCCGCGTCCGGCAGGTAGAAGCGGCCCTTGTCGACATCGTCGAGGAAGTTCGGCTGGTCCCACAGGGGATAGCGCGAGGAGATGATGGGGATCGAGCGCACGCCCCAGCCCTTGTCCTCCGGCTCGGAGATCCATTCCAGCGTGCCGGCGTTCCAGTGATTGCGCCTGGCGAGGGGCAGGTGGCCGCGCGGCCTCACAATGTCGGCGACGACGACGAGGAAGCCGGCGGCGAAGATGAAGGCGCCGATGGTGGAGACAAGGTTCGGCAGGTCGAGGCCGAGCCCGCCCGGATAGGTCCATACGCGGCGGGGCATGCCCATCATGCCGGAGAAATGCATGGGGAAGAAGCCGACATTGAAGCCGACGAACATCATCCAGAAGGCGATCTTGCCGAGCGTGTCCGACAAGGCGCGCCCGCCCAGAATAGGCCACCAGTAATAAAGGCCTGCCACCAGCGGGAACAGCATGCCGCCGATGAGGACGTAGTGGAGGTGGCCGACGACGAAATAGGTGTCGTGGGCCTGCCAGTCGAAGGGGGCGAGGGCGACCATGACGCCGGTGAGACCGCCGATGACGAAGATGGCGAGCGCGCCGGACACGAACAGCATCGGCACGGAGAAGATGACGCGGCCGACGAGAAGGGTGGCGATGAAGACGAAGATCTGGACCCCGGTCGGGATCGCGACGGCCTCGGAGGCCGCGGAAAAGAAGCCGAGCGAGATCGAGGGCAGGCCGGTCGTGAACATGTGGTGGACCCACAGGCCGAACGACAGAAAGCCGGTGCCGACGGCGGCGAGCACGATCCAGGAATAGCCGACGATGGGCCTTCGCGCGAAGGTCGGCACGATCATGGCGAGGAGGGCGATGGCCGGCAGGAAGACGATGTAGACCTCCGGATGGCCGAAGATCCAGAACAGGTGCTGCCACAGCATGGGGTCGCCGCCGCGCTCGTGATCGAAGAACGGCCAGTTGAACAGGCGCTCCATCTCGAACAGGATGTCGCCCGCGATCAGCGGCGGGAAGGCGAACAGGATCATGCCGGCGACGACCAGCACATACCAGGCATAGAGCGGCATCAGGTTGAGGCGCATGCCGGGCGGGCGGCATTTCAGCGTGCCGACGATGAGTTCGACGGCGGCCGCGATGGACGCGACCTCGATGAAGGACAGGCCGAGAAGCCAGATATCGGGCCCGTAGCCGGGCGTGAACCGCTCCTGCGTGGTGAGCGGGGGATACATGAACCAGCCGGACGCAGGGGCGCTGTCGAAGAAGATCGAGCCGCACACGAAGACGCCGCCGATGAGGAAGCACCAGTAGCCGAACGCCGACAGGCGCGGAAACGGCAGGTCTCGCGCGCCCAGCATCTCGGGCAGGAGGATGATCGCCATCGCCTCGAAGATCGGGACGGCGAACAGGAACATCATCACCGTGCCGTGCAGCGTATAGACCTGATTGTAGAAGCTCGCCGTCAGGAAGTCATTGTCCGGAACGCCGAGCTGCACGCGTACCATGAGGCCGAGAACGCCGGCGAACAGCATGAAGATGAACGCGGTGGAGGTGTACCAGACGCCGACTTCGGTGTTGTTGACGGCCGACCAGTACTTCCAGCCCTTCGGCGCGTCCCACACCCAGATGAGGCGCTTTTCCTGGGCCTCGCGGACGGCGGGATCCTCCTGGTCCACATGGCTCGCGCCGATGGTCTGGGGCTGTGGCGGATCGGTGTAGGGCGGCGTTGCGGGATCGGAACGATCGACCGCGTCGATGCCGGCATTGGAGGCGCGGGGCGCTGGCGTGCTCGGGGCCTTGCTCATTTCAGCTGCTCCAGCCAGGCTGCGATGGCGACGATGTCGGCTTCCGGCAGAACGCCGTAGGCCGGCATCTCGACGCCCTGTTTGACATGGTCCGTCGCGCGGATGAATTGCGCGACATTGGTCGGCGTGTTCTCGAGGATGCCGGCGGCGATCGTCAGGCGCGAACCCATATGGGTAAGGTCGGGGCCGATCGCGCCGTCGGCGGCCGTGCCGCGCACCGAATGGCAGGCGTCGCAGCCATTTTCCATGAAGGTGTCGTAGCCGGGGCCGGAGGTGATGCGGGCGGGCTCGGCCTGCGCACTCACATAGGCATCGTAGGCGTCCTGCGAGACGACGACGACGCGAAAGCCCATCTCGGCGTGGGCATCGCCGCAGAATTCGGTGCACACGCCGTTATAGACACCTTCCTTCCGCGGCTCGACCACGAGCCGGTTCACGCGGCCGGGGATCATGTCCATCTTGCCGGCGATCGACGGCACCCAGAAGGAATGGATCACGTCCGGGCTGCCGAGCAGGAGCTCGGACCGACGGCCGACGGGCAGCCAGATCTCGTTGGCGCTCTCGACGCCGCCGGGCGGCAGGCTCTTGACGACGCCCGGCTCGCCTTCGACGGCGTAGGCGACGCGGAACCAGAAGCGTTCGCCCGAGACGGCGATGGTGGGCCCGTTCGCGCCCGCCCGGAATTCGGGCATGAGCTTGAGGCCGTAGACCAGGAGCGCGGACAGGACGACGGTGGGAAACACGGCGCCGCCCCAGACGATGAGGCGCAGGCCGGTCTTTTCGGAATGGCGCCCGGGACGGACCTTCGTCGCATAGACCGACAGGCCGACGGTGACGAACCAGACGACGACCGCGCCGACGAGCATGACCCAGAACAGGGTCTCGACCTGCGCCGCTTCCAGCCCGGCGCCCGTGAAGGTGGACTGGGGCGAGGTGCAGGCGGACAGGGCGGGCAGCAAAAGGGCCGACGACAAGGCTGCGCTTCGTGCGCCGCGCGATCGAAGGAGGGACGCGATCGTTCGAGCCAGGGCTGACAATCCGTCCGGTCGCAACCGTCTGTGCGGCATCGAGGCTCCATTCATCGGCAGGGAAGGCGTTCGGCGATGGCACGACCAGGCATGGCGCTTCGCTCGCTTCCGACATTTCAACGATGTAGCGGCATATCGCAATCGGAAAAGTCTCGTTTGCCGGATCGTCAATGGAAGTTTCGTCCGCGTGGCAGGACGGCGACAATCGGATCGCCACCCGCTGCGCCGGCGGATCCGGTTTGCCCGTCATGCCCGTCGTCGGCGGCCTCGGCCGGCGTGATCGCAGCGCTTTGCGCGCGCCGCCCGTGCCGCTTGAGGAAGGCGCGGGTTCGCGCGTCCTCGTCGACCGGACGGCGCACCTCGTCGGCATTGCAGATGGCGGCGGCCAGCGATCCGGCGGCAAAGGCCGCGGCGTTCGCCTCGTCCTCGCTCATGGCGTTCTTGCGGCCGTTCGAGGAATGGCGAAGCGGCGCGCGCACATGGTCCGCCCGCGCAATGCCTTCGCGGCCGATCTCCTCGCCGGCGGCGACGGGGGCGAGGAGGGGCGTCAGGTCCTCGATGGTCCGGGCGACCACGTGGATGACGCCGCGATCGCTCTGCATGGTTCCCGAAACCCTGATGAAGCGGGCGCCCAGAACCAGCGGGCGGAACTCTTCGAAGACTTTCGGCCAGACGATGATGTTGGCGACGCCGGTCTCGTCCTCGATGGTGATGAAGATGACCCCCTTGGCCGAACCCGGCCGCTGGCGCACCAGAACGAGGCCCGAAACATCGACCCAGGTGCCCGATCTCAGGCTTGCGAGGCTCTGATTGTCCCGGACCCGGCGGGCGGCGAGGACGCCGCGCACGAAGGAGACCGGGTGCGCCTTGAGGGAAAGGGAGAGGAAGCGATAATCGTTGACGACCTCCTCGCCCGGCCGCATGGGTGGCAGATGGGCGTCGGGTTCGGCCTGAAGATCCTTCGTCGCGGCGCTTTCGAAGAGCGGCAGGCGCTCCGCCGCCCCCTTCGGATCGAGCGCGCGCACGGCCCAGAGGGCATCGCGGCGCGACAGGCCGAGGCAGGCGAAGGCGTCGGCCTCGGCGAGGCGTTCGATGACGGCGCGCTTGAGGCCGGTTCTGAGCCAGACGTCGCGCACCGAATCGTAACCTGCGCCGCGCCGCGCGATCAGTATCGCCATGTCGGCCTGCGACAGCCCCTTCACCTGCCGGAAGCCGAGGCGCACGGCATGGCGCGACCAGATGGCGGGCCGCATGGAGACGTGCGCGGAACTGATGGCGGACGGATCGAAGGCTTCGGGCTCGAGGCTCTGGTCCCAGCTGGACCGGTTGACGGATATCGGCCGGAACGCGATGCCGTGCTCGCGCGCGTCGCGCACGATCTGGGCCGGCGCGTAGAAGCCCATGGGCTGGGCATTCAGGAGCGAAGCGGCGAAGACGTCGGGATAATGACATTTCAGCCAGCAGGAGGCGTAGACGAGAAGCGCGAAGGAGGCCGCGTGGCTTTCGGGAAAGCCGTATTCGCCGAAGCCCTCGATCTGCTTGAAGCAGCGCTCGGCGAATGCGGCCTCGTAGCCACGCGCGACCATGCCGTCGATCATCTTCCTGCGGAAGGTGTGGATGGTGCCGACGCGCCGGAAGGTCGCCATGGCGCGGCGCAGCTTGTCGGCCTCGCCGGGGGTGAAGCCGGCGGCGACGATGGCGATCTTCATCGCCTGTTCCTGAAACAGCGGCACGCCAAGAGTGCGGCCCAGAACCGCTTCCAGCTCGGGCTTGGGGTAGCTCACCTTCTCGAGGCCCATCTTGCGGCGCAGATAGGGATGGACCATGTCGCCCTGGATCGGTCCGGGCCGCACGATCGCGACCTCGATGACGAGGTCGTAGAATTTTTCGGGACGCAGCTTGGGCAGCATGGTCATCTGCGCGCGGGACTCGATCTGGAAGACGCCCAGCGTATCGGCGCGCTGGATCATCGCGTAGGTCGCCGGATCGTCCTGGCCCTCGGACAGATCGGCAAGGCCGATCTCGCGGCCGTAATGGATCTTCAGCAGGTCGAAGGCGCGGCGGAGGCAGGACAGCATGCCGAGGGCGAGGATATCGATCTTCAGGATGCCCAGTTCGTCGATATCGTCCTTGTCCCACTCGATGATGGTGCGCCCGTCCATCGAGGACCGGAGGATCGGCACGGTCTCGTCGATGCGCCCCCGGGTGATGACGAAGCCGCCCACATGCTGGGAGAGATGGCGGGGAAAGCCGGAAATCTCCTCGGCATAATGGAGGACGGCGGCGGTGGTCCGGTCTTCCATGGATAGGCCCGCGGCCTTCGCCTCGCGCGCGCCGACCTCCGCCGAGCCATAGCCCCAGACCGAGCCGGCGAGCGCCGCCACCGCATCCTGCGACAGGGAAAAGGCCTTGCCGACCTCGCGCAGCGCCGAGCGCGCGCGGTAGGTGATGACGGTCGCCGCCAGCGCCGCATTGTCGTGGCCATAATGGGAGAAGATGTACTGGATCACCTCCTCGCGCCGTTCGTGCTCGAAATCGATGTCGATGTCGGGCGGCTCGCGCCGGTCGGGCGAGATGAAGCGCTCGAAGAGCAGGCCGGCGCGCTCGGGCGAGACTTCCGTGACGCCGATGCAGTAGCAGACCACGGAATTGGCGGCCGATCCGCGCCCCTGGCACAGGATGCCCCTGGACCGGGCGAAGCCGACAATGTGGCGCACGGTGAGGAAGTAGGGCTCGTATTCGAGCGCGGCGATGATCGCCAGCTCGTGTTCGATGCGCTCGCCCACGGTTTCCGGCACGCCGTTCGGATAGCGCCAGCCGGCGCCCTCATAGGCGAGGCGCCGCAGCTCCTCGCGCGGGGAACATGACAGGCCGAGGGCCTCGTCGGGATATTCGTACCGGAGGCTCTTCAGATCGAAGGCGAGCTGGGAGAAGAACCGGTTCGCCTGCGCCAGGGCGTCCGGATAGGCGGAAAACAGCCTTGCGATCTCAAAGCCGGGTTTCAGATGCCGCTCGGCGTTCATGGCAAGGCGCCGGCCGGCCGCCTCCAGCGGAACATGCTCGCGGATCGCGGTCATGACGTCGGCGAGCCGGCGCCGCCGGGGCGCGTGGGCCAGAACGTCGTTGGTGGCCAGAAGCGGCGTGCGGCAGGCGGCCGCGATCGCGTCGAGACGGGCAAGGCGGCGCTGGTCGAGCCCGTCATGGCAAAAGCGCGCGGCCAGCCAGACGTGGCCCGGAAAGGCGGCGTGAAGCGCGGCAAGGGTCCGGCCGAGGGTTTCGAGCCGGTCGTCCGCCTGCGCGCCTTCGCCGTTCCCGATCTCGCAAGGGGCAAGGACGGCGAGATTGATGTCCTCGCCCCAGGCGAGAAGATCGGCGCGATAAAGCAGGCAGGTGCCCTTTTGCCCGCGCAGATTTCCAAGGCTGAGCAGGCGGCAGAGCCGGCCCCAGCCGGCGCGATTGCGCGGATAGGCGAGGATGTCGGGCACCTCGTCGGAAAAGACGAGGCGGGCGCCGGGCGCGAAGGGCAGGCCTTCCTCCTTTGCGACCTGATAGGCGCGGACGACGCCGGCCAGGGTGTTGCGGTCGGCGATGCCGAGGCCCTTCAACCCCAGGCGATGGGCGGTGACGACCAGTTCCTCCGGCTGGGAGGCGCCGGTGAGGAACGAGAAGCAGCTCGCAACGCCGATTTCGGCAAACGGCGTCTCGACGCCCGGGCCTCCATCCGTCATGCGAAGAGCCCGTGCATGTACCAGGCGGGAGAACCGGCCGCGGAGCCGGTCGTCAGGACGAAATCCGGATCGAGATCGCGATCCCGGGCTCCCTCGCGAAACAGCCAGAAATGCCGGCCCGCCTCGTCCTCGATGCGGAAATAGTCGCGCGCCGGGCGGTCCTCGTGCCACCATTCGCCGGCGATCCGCTCCGGCCCCTCGGCCTTCCTGACCCGGTAGAGCGCACGGCGCCAGCGAAACGAGATCGGCGCGCCGTCGGGGATCGCGAAGCTCGCCTCGATCGGCTCGGGCCGCACCAGCATGCGCAGGGGCCGGGGTGCGATGGACGGCGCGTCGGCCGCCTCGCTCGTCCCCTGCCTTGTTCGCGATGGCCCCTCGCCGCCGTCCGCAGCGCCCAGGACCGGCTGCCAGCCCGCCGCGCGCTCCGGCTGCCAGCTGTCGCGAAGGCAGGGGGCCAGCACGCTCCGGGCGCCGAGCCGGGCGCCGATCCGGTCGACGAGATGGGCGAAGGCCGCGCCGGTCTCGGCCTTGCCGGACAGATCGGTCTGGAGATCGTCCCAGCGCTCGGTCTCGTAGACGCACAGCTTGACGAGATCGTAGCCGAAGCCGGCATCGAGCTCGTCGCCGAGGCTCTTCAGCCGCTCCTTGAACAGGCGCGCGACGGTGTCCGGCTCGCGAACCGGGCGGGCGGCGGCGACCAGAGCGCGGTTGACGACGCCGTCGACGCGAAAGAGCGAGAGTTCCATCGTCCGCGCCCCGATCCCGCGCGCCTGAAGGTCGCCCTTCATGCGGGCGGCGAGGGCGAGGAGGACCCGGGCGACATCGTCCTCCAGGGTGATCGGTTCGAACAGGCGGCGCTCGGTGATCAGTTGCGGCACCGGACGGCGCGGCGAGATGGGTCTTTCGGCAAGGCCCGTCGCCTCGTCGAGGACGCGCAGGAGGCCTTTGCCGAAGCGCCGGGCAAGGCCGGCTCTCGGTTGATCGAGAAGCGAAGCGATGGTCTTCAGGCCGAGCCGGTGCAGGAGGCTCGCCATTTCGGGTTCGAGCCGCAGGACGCTCACGGGAAGCTGCGAGACCGCGGCGCGCTCCTCGCCCGCCCGTACCACCACCGGCTGCGAGGGAACGCCGATGAGGGCGATGGCCGTGCCCGCCGAGCCGGCGATCGCGGCGCGGGCGAGAAAGCCCTGGTGGAAAAGCCGCATCAGGAGATCGTCCATCAGGGCGCGCTCGCCGCCGAAAAGATGGGCGCAGCCGGAAATGTCGAGGATCAGACCGAAGGGCGGATCGAGGGCGACGAGGGGCGTGTAGCGATCGCACCAGTCGGCGATGGCCGCAAGAAGCCGGCGATCTTCCGACGGTTCGGCAAGAAGGGTCTCGAGGCCGGGAAACCGCGCCCGCGCCTCCGACAGCCCGGCGCCCGTCGCAAGACCCTGCGCCTCCGCGCGCTCGCAGACAGCGGTGATCCGGTTGGCGTTCGCCGCGCTCTGGTAGAGCGCGAGCGGAAGCATCCGCGCCTCAGCCGGCGCGTCGGAACGCCAGGTGCGCCCCAGCCGGTCGCGGATGATCCGGTCTGTCGGAAGCTTCGGCATGGCGAGCGCCAGGAAGCGATCCTGCGTGCGGCCATGCTGCGAGGCGGAACGAGCGGTCATGGGAACTCCAGACGAGATCGATCCGGCCGGTGCGGGCGGATCGATTCTTTTCGATGGAAAGAGGGAAGACGGGTGCGCCGACGAGCCGGCGCTGATCGGCAAGATCGGCGACGGGACGCGCCTGGGCCGGCCCGATCCGCAGCCTCAAGGGGGCGGCGGTCGACTGCGCCTCGGCGCTCTGGCGCACGAGAAGAAGCGGTACGCCGGCCTTGTGGGCGCGCACATGCAGGCGGCGGGTGCCTTCGAGGCCGAGCTGGCGCGGATTGCCCCGCGCCTCCAGAACGACGAGGGCCAGCGCCTTGCAGGCGGCCGCTTCCTCCGCCGCCCAGATCGCATCGTCCAGCCTGCGGGCGCAGACGAGGGTCATCGCGCCGGAGGGCACCGAGAATGCGGCAAAGCCGAGAGGATAGGGCAGGCCCGCCTCGTGGATCGCCGGTCGTTCGCTGATCCACAGGACGGGACGGTCCCGGGACGCGCCGAACCGTGCGGCGAGCGCCATGGCAAAGCCTGCCAGACTGCCGCCGTCGCGGGCCTCGTCGCCGTGAAGTTCGGCAAGGCCGCCCGCCGGAAAGCCGCCGCCGAGCGCCGCATCGACGGCGGCGTCGCCAAGGGAGATCGCTTCGTGCGGGGTGCACCGACGATCCTGGCGGACACGGCCCATACCGGAAACAGGCCCGGAGCTAGGAAAATCGTCTTCCCCCGTGCCGGGTTCTTCGGGGCCGTGCCCCGGTGATGCAGCCGACTGCCCGGCGCCCTTCGGTTTCGCGCCGGCATCGCCGGTTCCATCGCGAAACCAGGTCGCCGGCTTTTCCTCGATGCGCGCGATCTGCGATCGCAGACTTTCGAGCAGGGTTGATTTCGTGTCGATATGACACGAATATAACGATTTTCCCGAGTCTTGACGTGTGATGCGCGCCGGCCCCGAAGGCAGGGACGAAATGTTGGCAGACATGACATCCTCCTTCCGCCACCCGAAGCAGGGTGGCCGGTGCAGCGACTCGAGCTCTCTATCGTTCCCGATATGTTCCTATGGATTCCAGAGGCAACCGCAAGAGTCAAGAATGCCTATCATGTGCATAAATTCCTCTCATGCGCTTCCGGTCGCGCAGGCCGGGAACGGGACGGACGATTGCGATCTCGATGAAGCTCTTCGGCGTTCGGATCCGCGATCGCGCCGCGCGAGCCCTTGTCGGCCCGAATTGCGCGGCACGGAGCGGACTGCGGGAGATCCGCCGCGGGCGTGTCGTCCCGGCCCGTTCCCTGCCCGTCCCCGATGGCGGAGAGGGATCTTGGCGTTTCGTTTCCGCCTGTAAATTCTGGCGCTTGCGGGGTCGATAGCCTGTCGAAGGGCGTGGTCGCCGCTAGGTCTTGCGGTATCACCCCATGGGAACGAAGCAGCCGGGACAATTGCCATGAGCCAGTCGAACGCCGCCGGGGGCAACCAGCTCGCCGATGCCGTGAGCCCCTATCTCCTGCAGCACAAGGACAATCCGGTTCACTGGCGCGAATGGGGGGAGGCCGCCTTTGCCGAGGCGCGGGACCGCGACCGGCCGATCCTTCTGTCGATCGGCTACGCCGCCTGCCACTGGTGCCACGTGATGGCCCATGAGAGCTTCGAGGACGCGGCGGTGGCCGAGATCATGAATGCGCTGTTCGTCAATGTGAAGGTCGACCGCGAGGAGCGGCCGGACGTCGACCAGTTCTACATGACCGCCCTGCATGCCTTCGGCGAGCAGGGCGGCTGGCCGATGACCATGGTGCTGACGCCCGAGGGCAAGCCGTTCTTCGGGGGGACCTATTTCCCGAAGGAGCCGCGCTACGGCCGTCCCGGCTTCGTCCAGATCATGCAGGCGCTCGACAGGGCGTGGACGGAGCGGCGCGCGGAAATCGACAAGAGCGCTGAGGACATCGGCGTGCGCCTGAGGACCCATCTTCAAACCCATGCCGCACCCGGCGAACTCGACCATCTGGCCCTTGAACCGGTGGCCGCCCGCATCGGCACGATGATGGACAAGGTGCGCGGCGGCATGGGCACGGCCCCGAAATTTCCCAACGCGCCCTACATGGAAGTGCTGGCGCGCTCCGGCTTTCACCATGGCAACGAGGAGCACAAGGCCGCCTTCCTCAAGACGACGCGGGCGCTGTGCCTCGGCGGCATCTACGACCATATCGGCGGGGGGCTTGCGCGCTATTCGACGGACGAGCGCTGGCTGGTGCCGCATTTCGAAAAGATGCTCTACGACAATGCCCAGTTCCTGCGGCATCTGACCTGGTGCTGGCGGGCGACCGGCGAGGATCTGTTCCGTCGCCGGATCGCCGAGACCGTCGGCTTTCTCGACCGGGAGATGCGGACGGCGGGCGGCGGTCTTGCCGCCTCCCTCGACGCCGACAGTGCGGACGCTGCCGGCCACATGGAGGAAGGCGCCTTCTACGTGTGGCAACGCGCGGAGATCGACGCGGCCCTGGGCCCGCGGGCGGCCGCGTTCGCCAAGGCCTACGACGTTTCGGAAGGCGGAAACTGGGAGGGCCATTCGATCCCGCACCGGCTTCATGGCGGTGCCGAGGGCTCGGACGCCGATTTCGACGAGGACAAGGCCGCCCTTCTGACGCTGCGCGAACGCCGCGCACGGCCGGGACGCGACGACAAGATCCTCGCCGACTGGAACGGCCTTGCGATCCGCGCGCTCGCCGAGATCCATCAGGCGACCGGCGAGGAGACCGCCTTGCGGCTCGGCCGGGAGGCGTTCGCGTTCGTGATGGGCGAGATGGTCGTCGACGGGCGGCTTCGCCATGCCGCGCGGGACGGGCGGACGGCGGGCCTCGCGCTTTCGTCGGACTATGGCGCCATGATCTCGGCGGCCATGGCGCTGTTTGCGACGACGCTCGATCCGGCCCTGCTCAGCCATGCCGAATGGCTGGCGGATGAACTCGAACGTTGGCATGCGGACGGCGAGGGGGGGCATTTTCTCAATGCGAGCGATGCGAGCGACGTGCCGGCCCGGCTGCGCGGCGACCAGGACGATGCCATGCCGTCCGGCACCTCGCTTGTCCTGGAGGGGCTTCTGCTCCTGGCCCAGGTGACGGGACGGATCGATCTGTCCGAGCGCGCCGAGCGGGCGGTGCTCCTGGCGGCGGGCCGGGCGGGCGCGGCCCCATCGGGCGTTCCGGGCATCGTCTCGGCGGCGGAGCGGCTGACGCGCGGCTCGGAGCTTGCGCTTTTCGGGTGGCGCTCGAACCCGGGATGGAACGGGATGGTCGACATCGTCGCAAGGACCGTCGATCTCGATCGGCTGGATTTCGTGACGCACGATCCGGCGATGCTGCCGCAGAGCAACCCGATGTCCGAATCGCATCCCAGCCGCACGCCGGCCGCGTTCCATTGCACGGGCCGGGTTTGCCGGGCCCCGGTGTTCACCCCCGAGGCGCTGCAGGGGCTGCTGCTGCCTGTGTGAGGGCGCCTGAGACCTTGGTCGGCCCGGCTATTTGACGGGGCCGAGCTGCGCCTTGGTGGCGCTGCGCAACTGGAGCGGAACGACCTCGAAGACGTCGTTCGGCGTGCCGGCGGCCGCCCAGACGCTGGCGAAGCGGAACAGGTCCTCGTCCATATAGGTGGCGATCTCCCGGGTCGCGCCGAAGGGCGAGACGCCGCCGATGGCGAACCCGGTGGCCTCGCGCACGAAATCGGCATCGGGCCGGGTGAGCGTTTCGCCGAGAAGCGCGCCGACCGTGGCTTCGTCGACCCGGTTGTCGCCGGAGACGAGCAGCAGATAGGGCTTGCCGCTGTCCCTGCCCTTGAAGACCAGGGACTTCACGATTTCCCCGACCGAGACGGAGAGCGCCTTCGCGGCGTCTTCGGCCGAGCGCGCGGTCGCTTCGGTGTGGATGATTTTGGCCTTGATGCCCTTCGACTGGGCATCGGCCACAACGCGCATGACGGCTGGATGGGGGGCGTCGGTCATGGGGCTCCTCTGTGGCGGTTGGCGCGGGTCGCATGTCCAGATGGACCCGGACGCCGGGCCGGTCAACGGCCGGTGATCTTCACGTCCACGAAACGACCGGCAGCGGACACGAAAAGGCCCGCCGGCTTTGCGAAAGCGGGCGGGCCTTTCCGGTCCCGTTGCGCAACGATGCGCAAGGAGCCGCGTCGATCAGGTGTTCATCTGGTCGAAGAAATCGGCGTTGGTCTTGGTCTGCTTGAGCTTGTCGTTGAGGAATTCGATCGCGTCGGTCGTGCCCATCTGCGACAGGATGCGGCGAAGCACGAAGATCTTCTGGAGATCGGACTTCTGGATGAGAAGGTCTTCCTTGCGCGTGCCGGACTTCAGGATGTCCATGGCCGGATAGGTGCGCTTGTCGGCGACCTTGCGGTCGAGCACGATCTCCGAATTGCCGGTGCCCTTGAACTCCTCGAAGATGACTTCGTCCATGCGCGAGCCGGTGTCGATGAGAGCCGTCGCGATGATGGTGAGGGACCCGCCTTCCTCGATATTGCGGGCCGCACCGAAGAAGCGCTTCGGGCGCTGGAGCGCGTTGGCGTCGACGCCGCCGGTCAGCACCTTGCCCGAGGAGGGAACGGTGGTGTTGTAGGCCCGGCCGAGGCGGGTGATGGAATCGAGGAGGATGACCACGTCCCGGCCATGCTCGACGAGGCGCTTGGCCTTCTCGATGACCATCTCGGCGACCGCGACATGGCGCTGGGCCGGTTCGTCGAAGGTGGAGGAGACGACCTCGCCCTTCACCGAGCGCTGCATGTCGGTCACCTCTTCCGGCCGCTCGTCGATGAGCAGGACGATGAGATAGCATTCGGGATGGTTGGCGGTGATCGAATGGGCGATGTTCTGCAGCAGAACGGTCTTGCCGGTGCGGGGCGGTGCGACGATGAGGCCGCGCTGGCCCTTGCCGAGGGGAGCGACGAGATCGATGACGCGGCCCGACATGTCCTTCTTCACGGCACCCTCGGGCAGCTCCATCTTGAAGCGTTCGTCGGGGTAGAGCGGCGTCAGATTGTCGAAATGGCTCTTGTGCTTGATCTTCTCGGGATCGTCGAAATTGATCGTGTTGACCTTGAGGAGGGCGAAGTAGCGCTCGCCCTCCTTGGGGGAGCGGATCGGACCTTCGACCGTATCGCCGGTCTTCAGCTGGAACTTCCGGATCTGCGAGGGCGAGACATAGATGTCGTCGGGCCCGGGAAGATAGTTGGCGTCGGGCGAGCGCAGGAAGGCGAACCCGTCCTGCAGGATCTCGACGACGCCTTCGCCGACGATCTCGGTATCCTGGGAGGCAAGCTGCTTCAGGATCGCGAACATCAACTCCTGCTTGCGCAGGACCGAGGCGTTTTCGACCTCGTTCTCCTCCGCAAAGGCGATGAGTTCAGGCGCGCTTTTGTTCTTCAGGTCTTGGAGTTTCATGGGTCTACGTCGAACTGTCTTGGGGGTGATGGGTGCGCAGTGACGGCGGGAACCGATCGAAAGCGACCAGGATCGATTGGCCGAACAGCAAATTTTGCGAGGGACGCGCGCCGGCCGGGATGCCGAGCAGCGGTCGGGTCAGATCTCGAAGGACATTCGAAAGCGGCCAAGGCGGGGAGGGGAACGCAGAACCGTACGGTCGATCCGGCGCGAAAAGAGATTTCAGTACCGATATAGCTGTCGCAGCGCAGTGAAGCAAGAGGCGGGGGACGCAGGGCCCGGCATGTCCGGGCTGCAGGGGCGGCCGCGCGATCGGTGGCTCGGCCGAAGCGGATGCCGGTGCGCGGCGCGAAGGGCGATCGGTGGGTGCCTCACCCTTGGGCGGGGCATGGCGGTCAGAGCAACCGAACGGGGTCAACCGGCTCCCGCCCAAGGTCGGCCAGACCGCCAGGGCGGCCCGTTCCAGCCTGCCTGCGACCCCAAATGACCAATGGATTCAAGATGCAACAGGGGGTGGGCACGGGCCGCGCCGGGGCGGCTTCGCGCTTGCCGCCCCTTCATCGGTCATTCATATTCGCTTGTGCAGGGTGAGACAGACCTATGACGACGATCGCACAGGGCGGGCGGCGGAACGGCGTGGTGGGCTTTGGGTCCTCACATTCCGGACATCGCCGATTGCCAAAGGACGAGTGTCGAACATATGGCCCTCGATAGTCTTGCAAGGCCTGTTTCAAACGACCGGCCTTTTCTCATCATCAGGTCGCATCCGGCCCCAGCGCCATCTTGAAAAAGGTCTTCGTACCATGAACACTCGCATGATCCTCACGGCGACAGTCGCGATCGCACTCGCCACGTCCGTCGGCTGCAGCCGCACCCAGCGCACGCTCGCCGGAGCCGGTATCGGCGGCGCCTCCGGTGCCGTGATCGGCAACGCGGTCGCCGGCAATGGCGGCGCGCTTGTCGGCGGCCTGGCCGGTGGTGCCACCGGCGCCTATGTCGGCCGCAACTACTAGGCCGGCAGCGGGACGCTCCGCGAAATCACGATGAAAAAGCCGGAGCCGCACGACGCGGCTCCGGCTTTTTTGTGCAATGGGGCAGGACGGGCGGCCGTGCTTCTGGGCGGGAGCCGCCATGGGTGGGCGACGATCAGTTCGCGCGGGCGAGCTTGCGCAGGGCCTTGAGGCCCGTGGTGAAGGACAGGGTTCCGACGATCGTCGCATCGCACTTGAAGGTGTCCGTGCACTGGGTCGAGGCGTCGAGATCGGTGTCGTGATAGCGAACGTCGAAGGAGAACGCATCCTCGAACGTGTAGGTGACGCCCGCATCCCAGACGAGGTGCCGGTCGAAAAGGCCCTTGTCGAAATCCTGATAGCCGACCGAACCGGAGAAGGCGAAATCCCTCGGCAGCGGAACGGAGAGATTGGCCTTGTAGAAATAGCCGGTTTCCCGGTCGTCGCCGAAATAGTTCGGCGCGTAGGCGAAGGTCGCGCCGACGGTGGCGATGTCGTCGAAATCGTAGGACGCGGTCGAGAACACCTCGGGATAGTTGAGTTCGTCCGCATCAAGATAGAAATAGTAATAGGCGGTGACGTCGAACGACCAGTTCCCGAATGTCGGGCGGTAGGCGACGTAGGGGTCGAATTCCGTATCGGGCTTGGGTGAGCCGAAATTCACGTTCGAGGTGAAGAAGCCGGCGTGAAAATCATAGAGCGAGGCGTCGAGTACACCCTGAAGCGCCGGTTCGCGGTCGGTTTGCGAAAATCCGCGCAGCGACACGTAGTCGGTCAGTGCGCTGACCGTCAGATTGACGTCGAACGGGCTTTCTTCGATGTCCATGCCGGGATTGGCCGTCGCCGCGGGAATGGTCGGCGTTTCCGCATCCGCCGTCTGAGCCGCCGCCGGAGCGAGCGCGGTGAGAAGCACGCTTGTGGCAAGGAAGGCTGCGAGACTGGCCGAGGTGAAACGCTTGATCATGTTGGAATGGCTCCGGGCGACAGGGATGGTTCCAAGACAAGACCCGATCGGGGGAACGATGGTAAACCCCTGCCATGACAACCATCCATGGATGCGTTGCCTGAATGACACAGAACCTGTGCTGTATCGGCAACTTGACAGTTGTCGGGCCGAACCCGAGCGCTCGCGCAGGCGCCACACGGCATCCGCGCGAAGATATGCCCGCCATCCGCCCGCCGACCCGGTTGCGGAACCGGGTCGGTCGCTTCAAGCTCTTTGAATACCCACCGGACGGACCGAAAACCGGATCCGTTTGTCGGCCCGTCCGATTCTTCAGCGGGCCGAGAGCGGTGAGATCTGGACCTCGACGCGGCGGTTTCGGGCGCGGCCGGCTTCCGTGCCATTGTCGGCGATCGGCTGGCTTTCGCCGTAGCCCTGGGTGTTGAGGCGGTTCGGATTGACGCCGCGGCTCGCCAGATATTGGCTGACCGAGGATGCGCGCTGCTGGGAAAGCTGCAGATTGTAGCCGTCGCCGCCCTGGCTGTCCGTATGGCCGTAGACGTTGACGATGGTTTCGTCGAACTTCTGCAGGACGAGGGCGACCGAGTTCAGGGTCTGGTAGAAGCCCGGCAGGATCTGCGCCTGGTCGGACGGGAATGTGACGTTCGAAGGCATGTTGAGGATGATCTTGTCGCCGACGCGGGTGACCGAGACGCCGGTGCCCTGCAGCTGCTGGCGCAGCTGGGCTTCCTGATTGTCCATGTAGGCACCGATGCCCGCACCGGCGAGGCCGCCGATGCCGGCGCCGATCAGGGCCGCCGTGGATTCGTCCGACCCGGTGGCCCGGGCCACGAGATAGCCGCCGGCAGCGCCGAGGCCGGTTCCGAGACCGGCACCGCCGAGCGTGTTCGAGATTCTCTGCTCGCCGGTATAGGGATCGGTCGTGCAGCCGGCGAAGGCGACGGACAGGCAGAGAAGGACGGCGATCTTTCTGATCATGGTTCAGGGGGCTCCAGCGTCGATGGTAGATGATGGGCCGTCGCAGACGCGCGCGGCCATTTGTGTCCGATCCCGCGTCTAGAAAGCGCGCGTGTCGCAAATAGGACTAACACGAGCGGTCTGAATTCAAGCTGAAGGCGTTGCCGGGACGCAACGGGACGGACAGGCACGGGACACGCCATGGGGGATGCTGCGCACCGGCAGGGATTCGGTTGCCCGGCGACCGGTTGCTGCGAGAAAACAGAAAATAAGAAAATAGTCCTTGACACCGTCACGGTCGTCGGATAGGTTGCAGGCACAGTCGGAGAATTGGGAAAGGCGGAGCGGAGAGCTTCGCCTTTTTGCGTTTTTCGCGCGGAATTTCGTCTCGAAAGCGCGCCGCCTAGGCGGTTGGACGGGATTCGTCGCGCGGTTTTCATATGGCGCGTCTTGCGATGAAGGGGGTGCGATGGTGGAGCGTCGCCTGATTTCGGACCGGTTGATGGATCTGTTGTTGGCCGAGGTTCGGACGATCGAAGCGGCATATGAGGAGAATAAGCCTAGTACTCGCGCCGAAGACCGGATGATCGCCTTGCCTTCGAAGGAAAGTCTCGCGGTCGCCAAGGACCGGATCGACCGGATCGGGCTGGTTGCGCGGACCCTTGAAAGGCTGATGGAGGTAAGACGGGCCGAAATCGCCGGTGCCGAACGGGAGGGGGGCGATGATGCCGAGACGGTTCGCCTGCGCGACGAACTCTTGAGGCGCTTGAAGATCCTGGACCAGCGGCGGCAGGCGGCAGCCGGCACACCGGAAAGGCAGCCGGGGCGGCGGCAAGCGCAACTGGAGAAAACGGACCGCGCGATGGCGAGGACAAAGCCGGAAGACGGGCGATCCCGGCGCACGGCGGCGGCAGGTGGGCAACCATGACAAAGCGATGGGCATGACCGATCCCGCAGCCTGCGAAGGCCTCGACGATGCGGGCGCGGGTCTCCGCGACCGTCGGGATGCAGGAAGTGCCGGCGACGGCGATGACGGGATCATGGGCGCGACCGGGGCGATGGTGTGGTCGCAGGACCCGAAAGAGCGCGAGCGCCAGTACTGGAAGGCGGTGGGCGGCGAGATCGCACGATGCTCGGCCCCCGTTCTCGATCTTGCGACGCCGCGCTGGGAGCAGCTGGCGCGGCGCGAGCAGATGCCGCCGCCGGGCGACTGGCGGCAGTGGCTTCTGATCGGCGGCCGCGGCTCGGGCAAGACGAAAGCCGGAGCCGAGTGGATCAAGGGCCTGGCGCTGGGGATCGAGCCTTTCGCCACCCAGCCCCATGGGCGCATCGCGCTGGTGGCCGAAACGCTGGCCGATGCACGCGAAGTGATGATCGAGGGCGAAAGCGGACTGAAAGCCGCGTTCGGCCGCCATGCCCCGGTGTTCGAGGTGAGCCGCAAGCGGCTGGTGTTTTCGAACGGGGCAAGGGCGCAGATCTTCTCGTCCGAAGACCCGGATTCGATCCGAGGCTACCAGTTCGACGCCGCCTGGGGCGACGAACTCGGCAAATGGGTGAAGGCGCAGGACAGCTTCGACAATCTGATGCTGGCGCTGCGGCTGGGGACCAATCCGCGGGCGCTGTTCACCACGACGCCGCGCAACGTGCCGCTTTTGAACCGCCTGCTCCAGGACAGCCAGACAGCGGTGACGCGCATGCGCACGGCGGACAATGCCGGCAATCTCGCACCCGGATTTCTGGAGGCGATGCAGCATCGTTATGGCGGAACGCGGCTGGGACGCCAGGAGCTGGACGGCGAACTGCTCAGCGATCGCGAGGACGCGCTGTTCGACCGGGCGACCATCGATCTGGGACGGCGCGCCGCGGCGCCGCAGCTGAGGCGGATCGTGGTGGCCGTCGATCCCCCGGCAAGTTCGACGAAGCGCAGCGATGCGTGCGGGATCATCGCCGCCGGCAAGAGCGCGGACGGCGCGATCTACGTGCTGGCCGACGCAAGCCGCCAGGGGGTGAAGCCGGAGGGCTGGGCGCGGGCGGCGGTCGCGCTCTACGAGCGTTTCGAAGCCGATCGGATCGTGGCCGAGGTGAACCAGGGCGGCGACATGGTGGAAGCGGTGTTGCGCACGCTCGCGCCGGACGTTTCCTATCGGGCTTTGCGGGCAACGCGCGGCAAATGGACGAGGGCCGAGCCCGTCGCCGCGCTCTACGAGCAGGGGCGCGTGCACCATGTGGGCGTGTTCCGCGAGCTCGAGGACGAGATGGCCGATTTCGGGCCCGATGGGCTGAGCGGCGGCCGGTCTCCGGACCGGCTCGATGCGCTGGTCTGGGCCGTGACGGCGCTGCAGGCCGGCGAGGCGAGCCCGAGGGTGCGGGCGTTCTAGACATCGTGCGTCCATCCGGACGCGCGATGCTCCAGCTCGTTTTCGATGTCGCGCATCAGGCTCTTTTGGAAATCGATTCCGATGTTCGGGCCGATGCTCGCGCGCCGGCGAAGCCGCAGATCACGGTTTCCAAAGTCGGCCGGCGCGGCCGCGGGAGAACCGCCCGCGCCGGGCGAGCACCCGTCGCCATGCGCGCCCGCGACGCGTTTTCGTCGAGATGAAGCAGAGGAAGGAGAGGGCTGATGGGCCTGACATCGAGGCTTGCCGCTTTGTTCGGCGGCGGGAGCGCCCGGCATGGCGAAGCGGGCGCTGCCGGCGGGACGGAGGCGAAATCTGCCGGGCTCGCCATGACGGGTGGGGCATTTCTCCTGACCGGCCCCGGCCCCGGCGCGCGAGGGGCGCGCAGCTACGAGGCCCTGTCGCGCACCGGCTTCATGGGCAATCCGGTGGTGTACCGCGCGGTGCGCCTGATCGCGGAGGCCGCTTCGGCGATCCCGCTGGTGCTGCAGAAGGAGGGGCGCGAATTCGACGACCATCCGGTGCTCGACCGGCTGCGCCGCCCGAACGGCATGCAGGACCGGGCGAGCCTGTTCGAAATGCTGATCGGGCACATGCTCTTGGCCGGCAACGCCTATGTCGAGGCTTCGGGCGCGGATGGGAGCATCGCCGCGCTGTATGCGCTGCGGCCGGACCGGGTGCGGACGATCGCGGACGCCGACGGCTGGCCGGACGCCTACGAATACAGGGTGGGCACGGCGGTTCGGCGGATCGCGGCGGAAGGGGACGGCGCCCGTCCGTCCACGATCCTGCATCTGCGGCTGTTCCATCCCCTGTCCGACCAGCTGGGTTTTGCGCCCCTGTCGGCGGCCGAGGCGGCCCTCGACCTTCACAATGCGGCGGCAAGCTGGAATGCGGCGCTGTTGAAGAACTCGGCGCGGCCCTCCGGCGCGCTGGTCTACCAGCCGGCGGACGGTTCGAACCTTTCGGTGGAACAGTTCGATCGGCTGAAGGCCGAACTGGAGAGCGGCTATGCCGGCGCGGCGGTCGCGGGGCGGCCGATGCTTTTGGAAGGCGGGCTCGACTGGAAGGCGATGGCGCTGACGCCGAAGGACATGGATTTCATGGAAGCCCGCCATGGCGCTGCCCGCGACATCGCGCTGGCCTTCGGCGTTCCGCCGATGCTCATGGGCATCCCCGGCGACCTCACCTACGCCAATTATTCCGAGGCGAACCGGGCGTTCTACCGGCTGACCGTCCTGCCGCTGATCCAGAAGATGACCGGCGCGATCGGCGCTTGGCTCGGCGAGCTTGCCGGCGAGGACGGGTTGGAACTCGGGATCGATCTGGATGCGGTGGAGGGATTGTCCAGCGAGCGCGAGGCCTTGTGGGCAAGGGTCTCGCAAGCCGATTTCCTAACCCGGGACGAAAAGCGCCAAGCCGTCGGATACGGGGCGGGAGGCTGACGTCGCAGGTCGAGCCCGACGGGAGGCCGGCCCGATGAGCCGCCACAAAAAGACAGCACCACTCGGACCGAGGGTGCTGTCAAGTGACTGCCACGACATCAAGAATTCAGGACAGGTGCAAAGGTGCAACAGATCCGTCAAATTGTCAATAAAGAAACACCGCCCGGAGGGAACGCGCGATGACGGCCGGACCGGCTCTGGCGGGCCCGGCCCCGCCGCCGCTCGTGATCCAAGGCTATGCGGCCCTGTTCGAGCGGCCGGATCTGTCCGGCGACATCATCGAGCCCGGCGCGTTCAACGCCTCGCTCATGCGGCGCGGCGTCGGGGCGATCCGCATGCTGTGGCATCACGATCCGGCGCGGCCCGTGGGGCGGTGGACGCTGATCCGCGAAGATCGCCGCGGGCTCTATGCCGAGGGCGTGATCGCCTGCCGCGCCCGGGCCGGCGAGGAGGCCGCGGCGCTCGTTGCGGCAGGCGCGCTCGACGGCCTGTCGATCGGGTTTCGCACGCGGCTTGCCAGACGCGCGAACCCGCCGCACCGGCGGCGGCTCGTGACCATCGATCTGTGGGAGATTTCCCTGGTCTCCTTTCCGATGCAGGAGGGTGCACGATTGAGCGCTCCCGGCAATGACGGGCCTTCGTCGATGCTGCCGCCGCGGCGCATGGGCGGCGGGCCGATCCATCCCGGATCACACTGACCCCGGCAGTCGGGGAACCGATTCAACACATCACGAGAATGAGGAGTTCTGCGAATGAACGAGAGCATCGGCGCGCCTGAAACCAAGGCTCATGGCGCGGAGATCGAAGCCGGTCACCACCGGTTCATGAACATCTTCGAGACCTTTCGCGAGGCGAACGACGAGCGTCTGGCGCAGCTGGAACGGCGCATGAGCGCGGACGTGGTGACCGAAGAAAAGGTGGACCGGCTGACCCGGGCGCTCGACGACCAGCAGCGGCGCATGGAGCGGCTGACGCTGAAGAGCACGCGGCCGCAGATTGGCCGGGACGAGCGAACGGAGGCCGCTCTCCCGAGCGAGCACAAGAGCGCCTTCGAGGCCTATGCCCGCGCCGGCGACGAAACGGCGATGCGCCAGCTCGAAGCCAAGGCCATGTCGCAGGGGACCGGCGCCGATGGCGGGTTTCTGGTGCCGGAGGAGACCGAAACCGAGATCGGCCGGCGGCTGATCGCGATTTCGCCCGTGCGCTCGGTGGCCACGATCCGCACCGTGTCGGCGGCGGTGCTGAAGAAGCCGTTCGCGATATCCGGCGCGCAGACCGGCTGGGTGGGCGAAACGCAGATCCGGCCCGAGACGGCGGCGCCGAAGCTGGCCGAGCTGACCTTCGCGACCATGGAACTCTACGCCATGCCGGCGGCGACCAATGCGCTTCTCGACGATGCGGCGGTCGATCTCGACCAATGGATCGGCGAGGAGGTGGAGCAGGCGTTCGCGGCCCAGGAAAGCCGGGCCTTCGTCGGCGGCGAGGGCGTGAACAAGCCGCGCGGCTTCATGACCTATCCAATCGTCGACGAGACCGTTTGGAACTGGGGCAGCGTCGGCGCGCTGAAGACCGGAGCCGACGGCGGGTTCGCGCCCGGAAAGGCAGCCGACCGGCTGATCGACCTCGTTTATGCGCTGAAGGCGGGCTACCGCCAGAACGCCAGCTTCATGATGAACCGGCGGACCCAGGCGATGGTGCGCAAGCTGAAGGACGCCGACGGCAACTATCTGTGGCAACCGCCGACGATGGCCGGCTCGCGGGCCTCGCTGATGGGCTTCCCGCTGGTCGAGGCCGAGGATATGCCGGACGCCGACGCGAAGGCGAACGCCATCGTCTTCGCCGACTTCAAGCGGTTCTACCTCGTCGTCGACCGCCAGGGCGTTCGGGTCCTGCGCGACCCCTATTCCGCCAAGCCGTATGTGCTCTTCTACACGACCAAGCGCGTCGGCGGCGGGGTGCAGGACTTCGACGCGGGCAAGGTGATGACCTTCTCGGTCTGACCGGCCCCGGTCCGCATCGTTCGGGGGCCGGCGATCCTCCAACCGTCTTCCTGGTTCCACGCATCAGGCTTTCCGCGAATCGATCTCGATTTTCGGGAAGACGCTCCAAGCGCCGGCCCCAATGCGCGCCGCATCTTATGACGACGACACGAAAGAAGGATGGACCCATGGTCACGATCGATCTCGGCCGCGCGGTATCGCCGGTCGGCCTTGCCGAGGCGAAGGCGTGGGCGCGCATCGAGCGCGGCGACGAAGACGACACGCTGGCGCTGCTGCTTTCCGCCGCGAGCGAAGCGGCGGAGGCCGAACTGGGACTGGCGCTTTCCAGGCGCAAGTTCCGGATCGTCGCCGACAGAAGCCCGCCGGACGGGGTTCTGTCCCTGAAGCTGACGCCGTTGGTGAGCGTCGACGCGGTTCTGGCCTATGCCCGCGACGGGACCGAGATCGCGTTCGACCCGGCGCTGGAGGCTGCAATTCTCGACGATGGATCGGGCGTCCGCCTGTCCGGCGCCGTCCGGGCGGCCGGCGTCAACGGGATCGACGTCACGGTGACGGCCGGCCTTGCGGCGGAGGCGATTCCAGCGGAGGTGAAGCATGCGATCCTGGTCGCGGCCGCGACCTGGTTCGAGGCGCGGATCGCGGCCGGCGACGCGGTGACCGGCATCCTCCCGAGCCCGGCGCGGCGCCTGCTGCGTGCCCGCCGCAGGATGCGGCTTTGAGAATGGCCAGGCCCCTGTTCATCGATCCCGGCCTCCTTAGCGAACGGGCGGTGCTGGAAGCGCCGGACGACCGGTCCGACGGCCAGGGTGGGGCGGTGACCGCGTGGATCCCCGTCAGGACCGTCTCGGTTCATGTCGCACCACTCGGCGCGCACAGGTTCGAGCGGTTCGACCGGGCGCAGGGCGAAATCCGCCATCGCGTGATCTGCCGCAAGGCGGACGATGTGCGGCGCGGCCTGAGGTTTCGTCTGGACAGCCGCATCCTGAGGATCGAGACCGCCCACGATCCGGATGCGCGGGGGCGGTTTCTCCTGTGCCTGTGCGTGGAGGACGACCGGTGAGGCTTGCGGTCGCATCCAATCTCGATCGCCTGCGCGTCTCGATCGAGAAACGCCTGGCGCGGCGTGCGGCCTGGCGCGGCGAACGGCGCGACGAGGAGGATTTTGGCGAGGAGATCTGGGCCTCGAACCTGCCCTCCACCTCGCGGTTCGCAGAGGCCTCGGCGAAGTCAGGATCGGACCAGCGTGACCGGCTCTTTTAGCCACTCACGAAAAGTTCGATCGCCCAGATCGCTTTTTATCGTGCAAGCGTGATGTTTATGATACAATATCACAATATGTGAAGAGTTGTGACAAGGCGCGAGCTTCGTCTCGCAAGGCCGACAGTCAGGGAGGCAAGGAACATGGCGCATCCGAGTTCGCAGTTGCAGCAGTCGATCTTCCGCGTCCTGACCGGCGATGCCGCTTTGACGGGGCTCTTGGGCGGGCCGAAAGTGTTCGATCGACGGCCCGAGCGGGCCGCCTTCCCCTATCTCACCCTCGGGCGCACCGCGGTGGTCGACTGGTCGACAGGAACCGAAGACGGGTCGGAGCACATTCTGACCCTGCATATCTGGGCCAGAGGCGGCGGAAAGCAGGAAACCTACGCGATCATGGATCGGGTGACGGAAACCCTGAACGATGCCGCCCTGCCTGTGGACGGCCACCATCTGGTGAACCTGCAGCTGCAGTTCGCCGAGGCGCGCCAGGAGCCCGACAGCCTGACCTATCACGGGATTCTGCGGTTCCGCGCGGTGACCGAACCGCTGGCTTGAAACGCTCAAGGAGAGCGACCGGGGCGGCTCCGAACGACCTGCCCCGTCCTCAGCACGATACGACCTGACCGAAGCGGCTCCTTCAAGAGCCGCTTTTTTCGTGGCCGGATTTTACCGATCGGAGAATGCCATGGCGGCACAGAAGGGCAAGGACCTGCTGCTCAAGCTGGACGAAGCGGGCGACGGGAGCTTTGCGACGATTGCGGGGCTCAGGGCACGCAAGCTGAGCTTCAACGCGGAGACGGTGGACATCACCGACACCGAAAGCGCGGGACGATGGCGCGAACTCCTGGGCGGTGCGGGCGTCAGCCGGGCCTCCCTTTCGGGCAGCGGCATCTTCAAGGATGCGGGCTCCGATGCCACGTTGCGGTCGATCTTCTTTGCGGGCCGCATCGCCGCCTTTGAGGCGGTGATCCCGGATTTCGGCCGGGTCAGCGGGCCGTTCCAGGTGACAGCGCTCGAATATGCCGGAGAGCACAATGGCGAGGTGACGTTCGACGTCGCGCTGGAATCGGCGGGGGCGTTGCGCTTCGATGGGATCTAGGCCGATGTTCGCGAATGCCCGCAGGGGCGAGGTCGCCGCGCGGATCGACGGGACCGAGAGGCGGCTCTGCCTGACGCTGGGTGCGCTGGCCGAGCTGGAGGCCGCGTTCCAGGCAGACGATCTGGGCGCGCTGGCCGCGCGCTTCGCGGCGGCAAGACTTTCGGCGCGCGACCTGACGATCATCATCGCGGCGGGGCTGCGGGGCGCCGGCATGGCCGTGTCGTCCGAAGACGTATCCGCGATGCGCTTCGAAGGGGGCGTTGCGGGCGCAGCGCAAGTCGCGGCCGCATTATTGACGGCGGCCTTCGGCGGCGCCGATGGGCCGGACGCGGGCGTGCCGGGGGACGGCGGACCGGAGGCAGGTTCGCGCGGCGAGGCGCCGCCAAACCCCCAGGCGCCGCGGCGGGACGAAGCCCATCCGCCGCGGCGTTTCCCTGGGACGACGTCATGCGGTTCGGCTTCGGCATCCTGAAACTCTCGCCCGAGGCTTTCTGGGCCATGACCCCGCGCGAGATCGCGGCCGTGTTCCCGGCCTTTTCCGCCTTCGACGGCGGATCGGGCATCGGTGTGCCATCCAGAGGCTGCGTGGCGGCGCTGATGCGGCGTTTTCCGGACTGATACGGCCGTTCGGCGGATCGGACCGTCGTGTGTTGCCAAGCATTCCGCCGGACCTTTCAGGGCACGGCGCCTGCGCGCCTGCCTCCACCCTTGCCTAACGATTCGAGGATTTCCCATGGACGAGGACGACACGATCCGCATGCGCATGAGCGCGGATACGGCGGAGCTGAGCGCTGCGCTCGACGACCTGTCGCGGCGGGCGGACCAGTTCGGCTCGGCCATGACGCGGGCGCTGACGGGGGCGGTAAGCGGGGGGAAATCCCTCGATCAGGTGATGCAGGGGCTGGTGAGGCGTTTTTCCGACATTGCGCTCAACGCTGCTCTGAAGCCGCTCGAGACCATCCTGTCGGGGGTGATCGGCGGGCCTCCGGTCGGCGGTGGCGGCGCTGCCGTCACGCCGTTCGCCAAGGGCGGCATCGTCGCAAGGCCGAGCTTCTTTTCCCATGGCGGCGGGCTCGGCGTGATGGGGGAAGCGGGGCCCGAGGCGATCCTGCCGCTGCGCCGGGGACCGGACGGCCGGCTCGGCGTTGCCGCCGGCGGGCAGGGCGGCGGCCCCTCGATCGTCTTCAACGTCACGACGCCGGACGCCCAGAGCTTCCGCAAATCGGAGATGCAGATCAACGCCATGCTCGCCCGGGCCGCCGGGCGTGGCCGAAGGGGGCTATGAGACCATGGCGATCCAGGCATTCTCGGACGAGCGGTTTCCGCTGCGGATCGGGTTCGGCGCAAGCGGTGGGCCGGAGCGGCGCGTCGAGATCGTGCGGCTTTCGACCGGGTTCGAGCATCGCAACCAGCGCACGGCGCATGCCGTGCGGCGTTACGATGCGGGCTCGGGTGTCAAAAGTCTTGCCGATCTGGCGGAGGTGGTCGCGTTCTTCGAGGCGCGGCGCGGCAAGCTTGTCGGGTTTCGCTTTCGCGATCCGATGGACTGGACCAGCGCCGCGTTCGGCAAGGCGCCGGGCGCGTTCGACGTGTCGCTCGGGACGGGGGACGGAACGCGGACGCGGTTTCCTCTTCTCAAGCGTTACGGGTCCGGCCCGCAGGCCTATGAGCGACCGATCGGCAAAGCGGTTGCGGGAAGCCTGAGGATAGCGCTGGACGGCGCGGCCGTCATGGGCGGATTTAGGCTCGATCCGGGCGGCGGCGCGGTTTCGTTCGACGCGCCGCCGCCCGCCGGCGTAACGGTCGAGGCCGGATTTGCCTTCGACGTGCCTGTCCGCTTCGATACCGATCAGCTGTCCGTCAATGTGACGGGGTTCGAGGCCGGCGAGATCCCCTCGATCCCCCTGATCGAGGTTCGACCATGAAGCGGTTTCCCGCTGCGCTGGAGCGCGCGCTCGAAGGACCGGCGACGACGCTTGCCGAATGCTGGCGCATCACGAGACGGGACGGCGTCGTTCTCGGTTTCACGGACCATGACGAGGACCTGACATTTGCCGGAACGCTGTTCGAGGCCCGGACCGGGCTGTCGGCGAGCGAAACCGAGAGCGAGCTCGGGCTTTCGAGCGAAACGCGGGAGGTCTCCGGAGCCCTGAGTTCGGCCCGCATCGAGGAAGACGACATTGCGGCCGGCCGTTACGACGGCGCGAGCGTCGAGACCTTTCTGGTGGATTGGACCGATCCTGGCATCGCGCACGCCCGCACGGACGTCCAGACGGTGGGGGAGATCGTGCGCGACGACCTGGCGTTCACGGTGGAGCTGCGTTCGCGCATGGCCGATCTCGACCGGGTGCGCGGGCGGCTCTACCGGCGCGAATGCGATGCGGCGCTCGGCGATCATCGCTGCAGGCTGGATCTTGCCGGCAAAGGATATACGCGCCGCGCCACCGTCCTTTCGAGCAAGGAAGGGTTCGTCACGATCGCGCTCGACGCGGCGGTCCAGCCGGACCGCTATCGGCACGGGCGAATGCTGATCGAGGACGGCCGCGCAAAGGGTGTCGCCCGCCAGATCGCCAATCTCACCCCCCTGGAGAGCGCCGCCTACCAGATCACGCTGACCGGCGCGCTTCCCGTCCTGCCCGCGCCCGGCGACCAAGTGAGCGTGAGCGAGGGCTGCGACAAGCGGTTCGCGACCTGCCGGGACCGGTTCGCCAACGCCGCCAATTTTCGCGGCTTTCCCCATCTGCCGGGGAGCGACGCAGTGCTCGGGGTCGCCAAGACGGGGGCTCTACACGACGGGCAGCCGCTGGTACGATGAGCCGCAAGGGTGGGGAAATCGTTGCCGGCGAGCGCGTCGCAGCGCTTGCAAAGGGCTGGCTCGGCACGCCCTACCGCCACCAGGCGGCGCGGAAGGGGGTCGGATGCGACTGTCTCGGTCTCGTCCGCGGGGTCTGGCGCGACCTCTACGGCGCCGAACCGGAGCGGCCGCTCGCCTACACCATGTCATGGGCAGTCGAGAACCAGGGCGAGCGGCTTCTCGATGCCGCACGGCGCCACCTCGTGGAAGCGCCGGCGACCGGGCTCGGCGAAGGGGCCGTCGTGCTGTTTCGCTGGCGCGCACGGCTTCCGGCGAGCCATTGCGGCATTCTCGACGGCCGGGGTCGCCTGATCCATGCCTACGAAGGCATGGCCTGCCCCAACCGGGTGGTCCGGGGTGAATCTTAGTGCATTGTCGGCCTCTGCACCATGGCTGGCGTAGCCGGCGACGCCGGTCCGTTGAGCGGTGCCGGCCATTGAACAGCTTTTGGCGCAGGCGGCCGGTAGCCGAGCGATGAATGGGGACGCGCCGTGTTGTAGTGGCGTCGCCAGTTTTCGATCACGACCTTTGCCTCGGCGAGCGAGTAGAAGATCTCGCCGTTCAGAAGCTCGTCCCGGAGTTTGGAATTGAAGCTCTCGCAGTATCCGTTCTCCCACGGACTTCCGGGCTCGATGAACGCCGTCTTCGCACCGACCGCGACGATCCATTCCCTGACTGCTTTCGCGACGAACTCCGGGCCATTGTCCGACCGCACATGCTCGGGTGGGCCGCGCAGGATGAACTGGTCCGTCAGGACATCGATGACGTTGATCGAGTTCAGCTTCCGATCGATCCGGATAGCTAGGCACTCCCGGGTGAACTCGTCGATGATATTCAGCATGCGGAACTTCCTTCCGTCATGGGTCCGGCTTTCCACGAAGTCGTAGGACCAGACGTGATCATGATACTCTGGCCGCAGACGGACACACGATCCGTCGTTCAGCCAGAGCCGGCCTTTCTTTGGTTGCTTCTGTGGGACTTTGAGCCCTTCCCGACGCCAGATCCGCTCGACGCGCTTGACGTTCACCGTCCCGCCTTCGCTCTTCAGCAGGGCCGCAATCCGACGATATCCGTACCGGCCGTATTCGCTGGCGAGCCGTACGATGTCAGCGGTCAGCGCCTCTTCATCAGCCCGACCAGTTCGCTTCTTGCGCTGCGTCGAGCGATGCTGACCAAGAACCCGACACGCCATGCGTTCGGACACGCCGAGCTTCGAGACGACATGGTCGACACACTGCCGACGACGCGAAGGGCTCAGAAGTTTCCCGACGCAGCCTCACTGAGAATCAGCTTCTCGAGCGTCAGATCGGAGACCGCCTTGCGTAGACGCTCGTTCTCCTTCTCAAGATCCTTCAGGCGCTTTACCTGGCTGCCCTTCAGGCCGCCATACTCCTTGCGCCAGCGATAATAGGTGAATTGCGTGACGCCGATCGCGCGAACCGCTTCCGCCACGCTTCGGCCCTGCGAAACCAGGACATCGACCTGCCGCAGCTTCGCGACGATCTCTTCAGGCTTGTGCTTCTTGTTCGGCATGCTCTCGTCCTCCGATGGTCCCAAAACCATACTTCATGAAGGACCACTTTCGTGGGGGCAGGCCAAAACATCGGATCGGAGAGGACCTCAGCCTGTCACAGATCAAGGCGTTGAACTGCCTGTTGGTGTCCCTGAATGTGGAGCCGATTGATCTGCCCAAGCGGTAAACAATCAACAATCAACAAGAGCCCACAAGGGCCAGGAGATCACATGCCCCATTACAAGACTTTACATCACTCGTTTGCCCACCTGCTGTTCGTGTTTGAAGGCGAGGAAGCACAGGTATTCCCACCCATGTTTGACCGAGCCAGGCAGTTTTGCACGGATCATGGCTGCGCTTGGGAACTACATGATCGCTGCAACTTCCGGGTAGATGGGGACGTTCGCTGCTCCGTGGTGTTCAAAATGACCTTGCCCACGGACGCAGCCTTGCAGAGCGCAATGGATGAGTTTCCCCGACTGGGCAACGTGGTGTTTGGAAACCCCATCACGCTGGATCACGTATTGATGCTGAAACTCAGCAAATAAATCACGCAACAAGAACTCCACAAGGAGCAAGCACTTTGAGCAGATGGAACGACGATGACTTTTGGCACGACATCACCTTCGAACAGCGGTGGCAACGTGCGGAACAAACTGCGCTGGCTGAACGCATCGCACAGTATGCGACGCACGTGTTGGAAACTTCACGCCAGCAAGACCTTGCGGTAAAGCAACAGCACGAGCGAGCCACCCAGTGGTGGAGCCGTCAACGCAAAAGCCTCCACATGTTGATATTTGAGTGCGGCAACTATCGCAGCGATCTCAGCGAGCAGCACCGAGAACACCTACTTGCAATGTGGAGTTACTGCGGGAGTAGAAGTTGCCGCGCTGCGGTAGCAGGCAGAGCCATAGCACGGATCATTCAAGACAAAAGCCGTGCTGGCATATACGCGCAGTAATCAACCAGCACGCCACGAAATGCCATGGCGTTGACACCAATCCGAGTAACTGGTCTTGGAATTCTTGTTGATCTTGGCGGCGGGGTTCTGGAAGACAATCACAATTTCCCAGTCCGGGTAGGCCGCACGGATCGCACGCATCTTGGCGCGATCACTGCCAGTGAAGCGGCCCTTCGCTTCCACGATGCGTTTGCCAGGGACATCAATAAAGTCGGGCAAATATGTGTGAGCCAGCGTGTAGGGAAAACGATGTGCTTCATAGGCAAACGCGCGGTCCAGAGAACCAGCGACCTTTGCCTCGAACTTGTTGCGATACGGAGAGTGTTTCATCTCCTAGTTAGTCGGGACCACCTCCTATGGGTTTCACACCCACAGTGAGTGGCAGATCCGGTGGCGCAGTTGGATCCTCATGCAGATCAATCCAGTATGCGCCGCACTCATCGGGGTCACCGCGCTTCCGCTTCCGGCGCCACCCACAATCAGCAGATAGCGCTGTTAACAGATGGTCCATATCAATATCAGCACCAAATCGTTCGCCTAATACAGCCAAGGGATATTGGCCGCGCCGATCACACCAGCGACAACCAATTCGCACGCACACATAGGGATAACCGCGCAACAACATGCGGCAAATGTTTCGGATGTGTTCCGCTGGTCAAGAGCCTCCCGCTATGCGCACATCGGGTGAATGATGAAGCCGTCCATCTCCATCGCACAGACTTGCCAATGGCCGGAGCAGGAGCCTGAAAAAGCAAACACATACCCGCCGGCACCATCGTAGGGAGATAATCCATCCTGAAGTACACGGTCAGTCTTGGAGGGTGAATTAGCAGTGTTGGCATGGCCCACGATGTTACTCATCAACCGATTCGGATCTATTGTTGCGGAATTCTTCGAGGTTTTTTTTGTATGAAATGAAAGTTCTAATTACGGCGAGAAATGGAAAAATGTAAACAACAAATTCAAGAAATGGCTTATAAATCGGTGATTTAAAATTCCCATCGAATATCATTAGAACTGCATATGCAACAAAGGGAAGTATATACTCTGAACAATGATACTTCATACTAACCTTAATGGCATGTTTTTCTGCTTCGAAATCTTTCATTTGGTTTTCTGCGCCCTATTCCAGAAGCGTTCTATTCATGCCGGTATGGCTGCCCACTTGCATTTCGGGGACTTTAGCACGCTCAACGTTTCCCTCCAGGGATCACTGTTAGTGGAGCCACCGGAAGATCCGGTGGCGCAGGTGGATCCCGGTGCAGATCAATCCAATAGGCACCGCGCTCGTCGATGTCACCACGCTTGCGCTTGCGGCGCCATCCACAATCCGCGGACAATCCACGCAGCAGCTGTTCCATGGGGATATTCGCACCATAGCGCTGGGCCAACACAGCCAAGGGATACTGGCCGCGCCGATCACACCAGCGACAACCAATCCGCACGCACACATAGGGATAACCGCGCAACAGCATGCGAGGAATGTTCCGCTTGTGTTCTCATTGTCAAGTGTAGGCTTATTGTACCGTTCGCTTCGTGCGTTGCCGTGAAGGGTTTCCAGCGTTCGCGGATCCCCAGTCCATCGGGTAATTCATCCACAGGTGCTTTTCCACAGGTTGTGATGAAACCTCGAGACTGCTCTATAAGGGTGGATCAACACGCAATCCAGGAGCAGATGGGTGAGCAACACAAAGAAAGGCCCGACTACGGCCACGTCGACCGGCCCTCAGACTCTGGAAAAAATATGGGATGGCGATCTTTTTGATCGCTCTCAAGATGCAGCCTTTCTCCAGCGTTTTCTGATGGATCAAAGTCAACTCGTGGACGCGCAAAAGAAGCGCAAAGCCTACGTGTTGAACTTGGATGCCTCCTGGGGTCGTGGAAAGACGTTCTTCCTCAAACGCTTTGCCGATCAGGTCAAGCAGGACCAGCATCTTACAGTGACGGTGAACGCCTGGCGCGATGATTTTGCCGACGACCCACTGTTAGCGGTGATGAGCGCTATCGACGAGGTGTTGCAACCCCATCTTAAGTCGAACAGCAAAGCACAAAAGGCGTGGAGTGCCGCGAAGAAAGAAACTGGTGCAATCGCCAAGGAGGCTGCGATTGGCGGGGGCAAGCGACTGGTTGCATTTCTCATTGGCAATCAAGCAGTTGATGGAATAACAGGGTTAATTTCCGATGGCATGGCTGAGAATGAGCAAGAGGATAATGGCACAACTCGGGACACATCCAAGAAACCAACAACAGACAGCGCGACACGTGCGGTGGGTGAGGATGTATCCAAGGCAGTTGGGAAAAGCATTGACCGGCTGAGCACACAGACCGGCACGCAAATGCTGAATGATTTTCAGAGCAAGCGCAACAGCATCAAGAAGTTCGCTGAGAATGTCTCAGAGGTCCTACGGCAATTGGAACAGGCGGGCACGATTAAGAGCCCCATGTTCGTGTTCGTGGACGAATTGGATCGTTGCCGTCCCCCATATGCGATTGCCATGCTGGAGCGGATCAAGCATCTTTTCGAAGTGCCTGATTTGGTGTTTGTTGTGGCCACGGACAGCAAGCAATTGTCCCACTCGGTAAAGGCAGTGTATGGAGTGGATTTTGATAGCAGAAAATATCTGAAACGTTTTTTCAACCGAACATACGAGTTTGAGAAGCCGGATACAGAGAAGTTCATTCGATCATGTTTTGACAGTATGGGTGTTCTCGAGGAAAAAATCTCAACTCCTTTGGACAACACCATCAGTTTGCTGGCAAAAGGTTGCGATTGGGCTGGTCTTGAATTGAGAGACATCGAGCAAGTTGTTGCATCGATTGCTGCAATCACACGGTTATGGGAACCCAACGTGCGGCTGCAATCAATGCTGCTGTTTCCTTACGTGATACTTAATCACATGGGCATTGATATCACCAAGGCTGAAACTTTTGTGAAGGAATTAAAAGAACGCGGTCGAGGCGGTTGGACCTTTCAGATACATGCCCATACAAGATCGCCTGGCAGCGACAGTGTGAGTGTAATTGACCAATTAGCGACATACCGGAAATATATGGGTATGCAGTTGACCAAAATGTTGTTTGAATTGGAGCAGAAAGCAAACGGTATGGATTTCCTCCAGTACTTGGCAGTCAATATACGTGAAGAGATGTATGAGAGAAAAGCACGTGACGTCGAAGTTTACAGTTACATGAATGAATACCATAGGTTGGTGCTGCAGGCTGGACGTTTGCAATAGAGTGTTTCAACGACGGATCAGAACGAACCACGTGTAGCAATGTAAATCTACACCAGATCCACGCACGGCCCGCCCACCCGTGCAGACCTGTCACACCCAACCACTCTTGCTGTCACAGTCAACCGAAAACTTCCCCCACCCAGTGAAAATCTTCACTTGCTCTTTGAACGCAGCGGCTTTTTACGAAGAACGCCCCGTTACGTTGTAAAAAAGAGCCATGCAAAAACCACATACACCATTCGTCGCATACTATCGCGTTTCCACACAGCGCCAAGGACAGAGCGGACTTGGACTGGAAGCGCAACGTTCCAGTGTGGAGCGTTTCACCGAGGCCCGTGGCGCTGAACTGCTTGGGAAGTTCACAGAGGTGGAGAGTGGAAGGCGCGATGCCCGTCCCCAATTGGAAGCCGCGCTTGCTTTTGCTGCTGAGCATTCAGCCACATTGGTGATTGCCAAGTTGGATCGTCTCGCTCGATCAGTGGCATTCATCACCCGACTGCTGGACGGCAAAGTTCCGTTTGTCAGTGTAGATATGCCTGAGGCCAACCGCATGATGTTGCAGATCAGCGCTGTGTTTGCAGAGCACGAAGCCATATTGATAAGCCAGCGCACACGCGATGCCATCGCGGCAAAGCGTGCACGAGGACAAGCCTGGGGAACCAACACAGCACGCGTACAGCAAGCCAATGACACTGCCAGCGCGTTGGCTAGCACAATTGCAGAGATCCGCGCACACGGGCATCTACGGGCATCCATGATAGCACGTGAACTAAACGCACGAGGCATTGCTACGCCCAAGGGCAAGCAGTGGCAGTGCGTGCAGGTTCAGCGATTGCTTGCACGGCTGGATGCATCGTGAAGGGTCAAAGACGCTCACTGGCTGCGATGCATGTGCTTCACTACTAGTGGAGCAGAGCGCGCGCGCTGGCGCTTGCCAGGGTTCTCAGGACACACAAGGGTACACCCACCCCCTAAGGTTTTTTGTAATCGTGTTCTGCTTGGCCGCATGATTTGGTTTTTCACAGACCTGCATTGGGTGACCCCCAAAGCCCACAGCATCGCGCGTTCAGTGTGATGCAGATCCGCCTGCGCTCCCAGTAACCCTCGTGAATATTGGAATTATCGAGGAAAAGTATGCGCAATCATTATGAGAATAAACGATATCACACACCCGGCCATGCCACCGAATATCCGAATACGTTCGCGGCGAAATTTCTTGTTGTTCATTATTTCATGTAAAAATCGAAATCCCGATTGTTTCCTCTCGCTTCTTGTGAGAAATTTTTGTCGTTCCATTTCCAGATAAAAATCTGATTTGCCCAAAGTCGTCGCAATAGTAAGGAAGAACACGCAGAACGATACAAAAAAGTATAATCGGGATTTGCAGGAAAATATCATCCGGTAAGAACGGACTCAAACTGCTCATTTAAAATCCTCGATTGTCTCTGCAATTATCGGGTTGGCCCCATGATTTCTTTTCTCCCCGATTTTTCACAAGCCAAATTTTTTTACCGAACTACCTGCTACGCGTCGTCGTCGTCGTCTGGTGCGTCATTCTCTGCGCTTTCCACGCGCCCCATAATGGGGTCATAATCCGCTGGCTCATAAGCACGTTCCCTCAGCCAATAGCCGTAGCCGCGCAAGCCGATCACACCATATTCAGGTTTTTCACGTGTACGCCAGAGCATAGTGTTCATTGCTTTTTCTGGATTTGCGCCTTCTATCACCAATCCATATTCACGCAATTGATGCAATAGTGTTTCTCTGTCCACTGGGCGTCCACGGTTCATTATGATAAGGCGCGCAACTGCTGCAACGTCCTCTTTTCTGCTGTTCGAGCCTGATCGATCAGATTGTTCTAGCGATAGTTCCGTTTCCACGTTAATTCGCCTCGGTTTGCGATGCATAGGGCGTGAAATCAAACGTGGCGGCACGAAGCGAGTTTTACCCCACAGGTTCCGCAAATTTTGGCTCCTACCTTCCAAAACCGCATCAACATCCAAATTCTGGATTTCTTCCCAACCCTGAATGAGACTATCGATACGATCCCGTTCCGCTTTCCAAACTTCTAATTTCTCGGTATATTCCTGGATACGCGCTTCCAACTGCGCACGGAGTTCGCGGGCTTTTGCAAAGGTATGATCGCTCATAATCGTTCCCGACGTGTTCTATCTCTTATACGCAACGTATGCAAAAAACGATTTTGCCACAAGATTATTCAACGTTTCCCACAAAAAGCGTGAACCACGCAGTTTGTCTATCTTGTATCGTGGTGAATGGAGGCCTATAACGCTTACAAGGCCCTAGAACGCCAAAACCCACGGGGGGCAACCCGTGGGTTTCTGGTAGGGTTCACCGGATCGGCATTTGCATTGCCTTGCGATCCGGGGACGAGCATGTTGGTGCTCATATCGTGTCCCTGGGCCCGATATAGCATCAGCATGCCGTTCTATCAAGGTAGTGCACCCCTTTTTATAAGGAGGTGCTCCATGATCACCCGTGCTTGTCACTGGGTTCATGCATACACGCGGAGGCGCTTTGGGCGTACCGAGCATGTATGTGGGCATTGGCGCTGCTGCTAGCAGCGTAGTGATTTGATCACCGTGCTGCCTGGGCGGCGTAGCCCCTTGATGGCTCCTGTTGGTGGGGATCTTCCCCACCAACACCCCAAGATGTTCAAACGATCAGCCGATCATTTATCGTCGGGTTTGATCGCCAATCAATGATGCTGATTAAGAGCCTTTTCCGATTTGAAGGCATGTCAATTTCAACTTTGTTTAGTAATCCAAGCGGACAGTTTCTTCCAAGACGACCAGACGATTGGTGCGACCCATATCGCGAATGCTATGGCATTGCCCGCAGCACCGGTCGCATACATATAAACCGTCCATGATTTTGCTACGTATGCGTCCAAGGTTCCGGCGCAGAAACCGATTGCAGCCGCTACGAACGCGATTGCCTCTCCCAAAAATCGCCAATCTTCCCGCGTGCGTAAATGTCTGCTTTCATCGGCCATCAAAATAGTCTTTTCCAATCGTCAACGCGCTTAGAGCTTATCAACACTGGGTTCGCAGGAGAGGAATTCGTTAGTCTCTCTTCACTACCAGTGAAGCCCTGGATAACCCCTACGGGTTAATCGATTACTCGCAGGGTTTCCGCGTCAATCACCATGCCCTGTTGCTCACGCAGCCTTGCCCGCTCCATCAGCGCGTTGATCTCCGTCACTGTGTGGGTGACCTGATGATCGATCTCCAATTGCTGTGACGGCGCACCCCATCCCCGGTTCAGTATCGCGACTGCCGCTGTGACCCGCGCGTTCGGGTTAGTGCTGTTTTCCATGACATCAACCAGCGTATCAATTGCCGTAACCGTGTACGCTTTGGCTGCACTTTTCACTTCCTCTGGAATGGCTGGTCGCCCCTTGGGATTACCGGACCGGCCCTTTTGGAACCCCTTTGCCCGACGTTCTGCGATTTCCGGTTCTGTGAGTGTTTGGCCTTTTCGCGCCATGCTTTGCCTCCGCGATCCACTCACGCTTGCGAAGGATCATCATCTCGGTGTTTTGCTCAATTATCCGCTGCACAAACCGGTCAATCGCCGCGTGCAACTGGGCTCTTTCACGTTCCCGCTTACCCAAGGTTTGCAGGTCCTGATCCCCGCAGCGGGTTGCCCCCAAACTGCTTTTGAAATTCTTGCGCATCAACAACATCATCAAATTCCATGGTGAAGCCTCCGCCGGTGCATTCACCAATCCTGCATCCACTGCCCCATCGATCCGTTGCCGCCACTCCATAGGTGCGCTCAGCGAATGCACGAACCGCGTCGGGTTCGCTCATGCTGGGGTTCTCCGTGAGTATCCTGCGCACTCGTGGTGCATACCCGGATGCGATGTTGATCCAAACCGCTGCCATGCTGTGTCTCCGTTTCACCTATTTACCCACACGCGTGAAATTCCACGCAATCAGGAAATCAGTGGTCGCTTAGGCGATCAACTGGAAGTAGCCATCGTGGGCAACCAACACGCTGAAGGAACCCACAGATGAGTAAGCCCAACCCGGATCTGCAGAGCCTTTTCGCCAGTGCCGCCACCAAGCCCACACCCACTGCGAGTGATCCCGTCGCGGTGTTCCAGGGCAAAATTCAACGCCAATTGGGGTTCCTCCGCGATGCACAAGCGGGCACCCCGGTGAGCAACCGCAGCACTTGGTTTCGCCCACATGGTGCGGGTTACACGGTGAAAATTGGACGTGATCCCCTCGACATGGGCAACGGAGCCACGCTGTTCCGGGCGGATGATCTCCAGGGGGTTCGTGCACTGCTTGAGGCGGCACACCAACTGGTGCAAGAGGACCCCAAGTTGCGTGAGCAAATCCAAGCCAACGCGAAAGCGCGCAAAGCCCGGCTGGTGCCCCGCACCAACAAATAACCAAGCAGGAAATGGCCGCCCAGTGCGGCCATCGCCATGACTGAAACCCAGGGTGATCACAACGCTGGGTAAATACTCGAACGCAACGGTTCGAGTAACTCATGGGCAAAACACTGGATGCACAGCAGTTGGTTCAACTGCAAATGCTGTTTCACAAAGACATTGAATTTTTCGCACAGGAAATGTTTGGGGTTCAACTTCGTCCCAAACAGATTGAGTTCGCCCGTGCCTTTCAGGACAACTCATTCATCACGTTCAAAGGCGGCGTAGGCTTCGGCAAAACCTACATCATGGCCGTGCTCACGTGGTGGGCGCTGATCACGCACAACGAAGTGCAGGTCACCGTGTTTGGTCCCAACGAAACGCAGATCCGACAGGGTTTGTGGAAAGAGATCGGACGCTTTCACGGTCTCATGAAACTCAAATGGTTCAAAGACCAATACGATTACACCGCGACCCGTGCATTCCGCAAAAAAGATCAACCCAACTGTTTTGCGGAAATCCAACTCGCGGACAAAGACAACACCACAAAAGCACGAGGCATCCACAGCCGAAACAATTTCATTTTCGTGGATGAGGCAACCGGTGTGGCCGATGAAGTCATCGAGGTTCTCATCAACATCAGCACGGACGCAAACCCCAAACTGTGCTTGATCTCCAACCCAACCACGGCGGACTGTTTCTTTGGACGCACCTGGCTGGACCCGGAAATATCACCGGACTGGGCCAAAGTGCACGGCCAAATGAAAGACAATCCAGACCTCAAAGGAGATGCGTTCGAAAAGTTGGTGCGAGCCTATGGGGGCGCAGGGTCGCGCCTATACCGGATCAACATTCTCGGTGAGTTCCCCCTGGACAGCGAAGAAAGCATGATTTCAGCGGAGTTGGTCACCGAGGCCACGCTGAACACCACGTCCCGCACCACACCCCAGCAGCCCATCATCTGGGGACTTGATCCCGCTGGTGGGGGCAAGGACCGCAGCGTGCTGATTGAGCGCCAAGGCGGCGTCGTGGGTGAGCCCTGGAGTTGGCAGGGCATCACCACGGATCAACTGCAAACAGAGGTGGCTGATCTTTACCACAAAACACCTGCATCGCAGCGGCCGGATCAGATCTGCGTGGACGCGATCGGCGTGGGTGATGGTGTCTACAACTATCTGCGCATGGCAGGATTGCCGGTGCGCGCGATCAAAGTCAGCAACCGGCCCACCAGAAAGCCTGAACTGTTCTCCCGCCTGAGGGATCAACTGTGGTGGAGCCTCAAGGATTGGCTGGAAGAAGGTGACCGCAAACTTCCTGCCCATGATGATCTCAGCAAGCAAATCTGTCTGCCCACGTATGAGTACCGAGACGGACGCATCAAAGTCGAGGCCAAGGACCAGATGCGCAAACGTGGGCGTGGATCCCCGGACTTCGCGGATGCGCTGTGCCTCACCTTCGGTAGCACGGTGCGGATTCGCGGTGCCGATAAATACCTCAACAAAGCAATCGCAGTGAGACGCAGTTATCTCGCCTAACGAAGAGTGGCAGCAAGCCACCGAAAGGCCGAATGAACAAAAAGCCACTCAGTGACGCAGACATTATACGTGCGATCGAGCCCGTGCTGGAGAAAGCCGAGAGCAACGGCACCCGTGCGGAATACCGGGAACAAGCGCTGGCCCTGTACAACCGGGAAGCATTTCCCGGTGATGAGAAAATCCCAGTCAGCCGCTCCCGTTACGTGACTTCCGAGGTTTACGATCAGGTTGAGATGATCGTCAGCCAGTTGCTGAGCCTGTTTGAGGGCCAGGAGGATGTGGTCACCTATCAGCCCAGGGGTTCCGAAGACGTAGCCCTGGCCGAGCAGCAAACCGACATTGTGAACTGGGTGCTGCGGGATGACAACGAACTCACCCTGCTGCTGAATGACTGGTTTAAGAACGGCCAAATCTACGGCATGGGCATCGCCTACGCGGACTTCTACAAGAGCACGAAATGGCGACCACCCGTGCTGCGCCGTGGTGTTCCCGACACGGAACTTCACGCGTTGTTGGATGATGACACCAAAGACGTGCGCGAGGTTGGTGATCCCTATGATGTTGCCGCCAACAACATTCCGGGTCTGCCCATGCAGCCGCCAATCCCGGTGCGGGACATCAAAGTCGCTACCAGCGACACCAAGGCAGGGGTTCGCATTCAGGTGATCCCACCGGAGGATTTCATCCTCAGCGCGGATGCCACTTTTGACTACAACACCGGGGGCATCAATGCGGGGCTCCAGGGCTACCGTTGCACGATGCCACGACGTGAACTCATCGAGATGGGCTACGACGCCAAACTGGTCGCCAAGATCCCCACAGCGGATCAGGACATGGACAGTCTGCAAGACAACCGAGACCCACGCGGGGATGACGGCGATGCCGTGAACGCGGTGGAGCCGGATGTTGAGGTGCGTGAGATCTTCATGCGGATGGCCACCGAGGGTGAGGAAACAGCCCCACTGATGCGCTTCACTATTGGTGGAGCATCAGGCAAGCAACGGGTGCTGCTGAACGCCGAGGAAGTGGAGATGGCTCCGTTTGCCGCGTTTGTCCCGGTCATCGACCCCAACACGGTGTGGGGCAAAGGTGTCGCGGACATCATCGGCCAGGATCAAAAATACAAAAGCAAAATCTACCGGGGCATGCAGGACAACTTTCATCAGGTACTGCACCCCAGGGCCACCGTGCGCACGGACGCCGTGGACATGGACGACTTCCTCAACGACGAGATTGGTGGGCTGATCCGTGTGGATGAGCCCAACGCGGTTGGTTACCTGGACACTCCGTTCGTCGGGGGCATGGCATTCAGCGTGATCGAGCGCGTGAACGCGGACATTGAGACCCGTACGGGCACCGGCATGAACACGCTGGCGCTGAACCCTGAGGATCTCAAGAAAACCACAGCCACCGCGAGCAGTCAGCGCCTGTCCAATGCGCAACTCCGGGTGGACAAGATTGCCCGGCTATTCGCAGCCACGGGTTATCGTTACCTGTTCCGGGTCATCGGCAGCCTGCTGGCCAGCCATCCCGAGGACACCAACCTGATCCTCCAGCGCATGCGCAATCGCGTTGTGGAATTCTCGTTCGACCACTGGGACACCGCCATGGACGTGCGTGCGAACGTGAGTTTCGGCAACACGGACAAGCCGCAGAAAACCCAAGCGTTGATGAACATCCTGGCCATGCAGAAGGAAGACATCCAGCAACTGTTGGATGAGAACCGCGCCGCGCAGAATGCGTTCAGCCGCAGCAGCGCCAAGCAGCACATGATGCGCGTGGCCAGTGTGCCCACGAAGTTGGCCCTGCACTGCGCACGCAGGCCAACAACATCATTGAAGCCAAAAAGCAGCGCGGACAGGACCTGTACGCGGAGATGGACGCGTTGACTGCGGGTGCTCCTGCGAATGCTGGCAACACCAGCAGTGCTTTGCAAGCCTTGCAGAGTGCGCGCGCCGGTATGAGTCGCCACGAAGCCCGCACCAATGGTGCACTGGTGGACGAAGCCATCGCCCACGCAGAAGACATCGTGGCGGACGTGGCCGATGGCATCACCTTTGATCAGTTGAAGGCTGCGCGAACAGCCATCGGATATCGTGCTTTCGACCGCAATGCATCACCCGCTGAACGCCAGTATTTTGGCGATGTGTATGCGGCTCTCACCAGGGACATGGATGCGAGTGCAGCGGCTATTGGTCCTGATGCCAAACAAGCATTCACCAAGGCCAACAACTACGACCGACGGCTCCGCAACGACGCCAGTGTGTTCGGCACTGCTCAAGTGGACGAGATTGCCAACAAGCCGTTTGATGCACAGATCTTCGAGCAGTTTGAGAAAACCAAAAAGGCAGGCGGTCAGAAACTCACCGTGTTGCGCAAACAGATTGAAGCCGCTGGCGGAGCAGACACCTGGGACCAACTGGTGGCCAGTTCCGTGGAGCGCATGGGCACGAAAACCGATGCCGATGGCAACGCTGTGTTTGACCCCGCCATGTTCTTGAAGAACTGGACCAAAACGAGCAAGGAAACCAAACGGGCCATGTTCTCCGGCACCACCCGAGCCGCATATGCGGAGGACTTGGATAGGGTAGCACGTGTGAGCGCACGGTTGGGCAAGTATGGCAAGCAGGGCAATCACAGCAACACCAGCAATCACACACTGATGCGACAGGTGTTCGAACCATTCAACTTGGCAACGGGCGCGTTTGCGGGTCTCACAGGTGCGCTCACTGGGAACTTGTATGCGGCGGGTGGCGCAATGTTGGGCGGTCCAACGCTCAAAGGAGCAAATTACCTGATCCAACGCAATCACGCCAACAAACTATTGGACCCGCAGTTCGTCAACATGTTGGCTGGGGTTCCCAACGCGCAAATGCAGCGCGGAGGTGTTCGCAAATATTTGGTGGACTATGGCACCAAACTGGGCACAGTCGCTGCGAGAACAGAATTCTCACAGTATCTGCGTGATATTGGTGCAGAGGATCTTGCCGAACAAGTCATGAAGGCTGCCAAATAAGGCAGCCTTCACTTCGCGTCCGCATATGCATCTCTGAACATCTTGATTTCATCTTGGATCGCATACAGCACCCATGAAACCACTAGCACTGCGATGTATAAGAGCAGAGCCGGGATCACTTGACCGCCTTCAAACAACTCCGCTGCCAACACACTGCCGATAACAAAGAGTGCGCATCGGGGCACAAATAAAAAAACATACGAAAATTTCAACACAGCCAAAGCCATCTTCTGCTCCTTAGTTGCTGCGCTAACGATAGCATCTTGCACAGCGTTAGCGAGCTATCCCCGCGAAAATACTTGGGAATGTTAAATATGTAAAACATTTAACATTGGAGGCTCATATGGCTGATCTCAGCGATATCAGTTGGCAGCAAAACGACGAAGCCAACAACAGCGCCAGCCCGAATGGGTTTCCCGTAGGCGTGCTGCCCACGCAGATTGGTGGTGCAATTCGCGCCCATAGAGGTGCCAGCAAGCGCTTTTGGGATCGCATCAACAGCATGGCAATCAGCACGGGCACTGGCGCGGCGTACCGGATTGCCTACGAAGTGCCACCCACTGCGCTGGTGAAAGGCGAGGTGTTCCGATGGTTTGCGCACGTCGCAAATACGGGTCCAGCCACGCTGCGCATCAACGAGGTGCAAACCGCACCCATCGTGCACAATGATGATGGCGCTGCGCTAATCGCGGGAAATATCCCATTGGGCTCAGTGATCACCACGGTGTTCGATGGCACAGTGTTCCGGGCAATCGGGTTGGACAAATATGGTCCCCGCATGGGCGCGGTGGAAACCTCAGTGACTGCGCTCGCCGCGAGCACGCTGAAAACAGACATCAGCAACATCAAAACCGCTAACAAGGGTCGGGTTACCACGGGCACGGTGATCTTCAACTACGCGGATGGCACCTACCAGAGCATCGAGATTGGTGGACCCGTTGCTTTTGATGTCGCCAACATGCCCACGATCGGCGGCACAATTCAGATCAACATCACGTTCACCGGAGGCAGCATCACGATGCCACCGGGCGTGGTTTGGGATCTCGGCTCCGGGGAAAAGACCTCCACTTTCAGTGAAGTGGGTGTGACCTGGGTGGTGAACCGGCGCTATCGCGTTGTGTTTGAAGGAGTGAATGGTGTGCTCACCGGGCTGGTGTCATGAGCACACTGGGCGCGAAGAAACTCATGGCGGGCAAAACCGCCGAAGGCCAAGCCCTCTACACATCGCCGGGCACGTACAGTTTTGTGGTGCCCCCAGCGGTGACCTCTGTGAGTGCGTTGGCGATTGGTGCAGGCGGTGGCGGTGCACGCAGCGGCGGCGGTGGTGGAGCGTACGCTTACGGGAACAGCATCAAAGTCACGCCAGGGCAGACGATCACCGTGGTGGTGGGATCAAGCCCATCCGGGGGCAATGGCGGTGACAGCAGTTTTGGCAGCACGGTCAGTGCGGGCGGAGGCAGAAGCGGTTCCTCATCCGGTGGTGCTGGTGGCACCGTGAACGCTGGATCAGGCAACCGAGGTGGCAGCGGCAGCACTTACACGACTATTCCGGGTTCCAGTGGCAGTTACCAAACCACTGAAACCGAAGGCCCATATTACGATGCATCACCCCCCACGTATAGCACCGCTTGGTATCAGGCGGATGATCTGGAGGGAACCGACGACAAAGCCGTTATGGTGTGGAGCAGCAACGGCAATTATGGACCCTACCGGTATGGCGACCTTTCCTACAACGCCACATCGTTCCAGCACTCAGATGGCTGGACCTACTACCGTGGTTCCTACCGGGGCGTGTTTGAGGGCCTACGTCAGCCGTCATACCGAAACACCAATCTGCACAACTACGAGGTAAGCCGTAGCCGGCCCAAAACTGTCTACTACACGAACCCGGACACCTATTACGGTGGTAACGGCGGCAATGCGGGTACTGGCACCTCGGTGGGTGCGAATGGCAGTTCCCCCTCGGGTACCAACGGCAGCACGGGCAGTGGTTCGCCGCTGGCTTCCAGTGGAGGCAACTATGGTGCTGGTGGACGTGGCAGCGGCAACGGCTCCAACAGCACGGGAACGAACGGCGCTGTGAGGATTGTCTGGGGTAGAGGCAGAGCCTTCCCCGCCACGAAGGTGTGATCAGCAAAAAGGACTGGAACGAGGTTCCAGTCCTTCCCTAAGCAGCGACAACGCGTTCTGCGTTGCAATGTATTTAGTTGCCTAAGGAAAATTGTGTGTAATTGCTACACAGCGCAACGTCTTCGTCGATCCGAAATCCTCCGAGAGCGTCATTCCTTACCATTCACGGGGTTTCCGCGACGATCTCGCGCAGCGGCGCTTCCTGGAGGCTTCCCTCGACGGGTGGACGCGGCGGATCGGCCCTGACGGGACGGCTCTCAATCCGATGTCGCCGATCTATGGCGGACCCATGGTGGATCCGGGTGCGATCCATCTGTGGACCTGGGACGCACGACCCTATCCGGCGTTTCCCCAGCGCTCCGATCTGTGGACCGACGGGCGCAACTGGCGGCTCGGCCATTGGCTGAACGGACGTCTCGCCAATGCGCCGGCCGATGCGCTGGTGGCCGCGATTCTGGCCGATCATGGGATCGAGGCAGCGGATACGAGTGGCCTCGACGCCGTGCTCGACGGCTATGTGATCGACGGGCCGCGTTCGGTGCGCGACGATATCGAGGCGATCCTCTCGCTGGTCGGTGGCATCGCCTTCGTGTCGGATGGCGAGATAAGGTTCCGCTCGCTCGCGCAGCGTGTCGGCATGGCCTCGATCGAGGCGCTGGCAGATGGCGAGGGGCCGCTGGTGGAGATGCGGCGGGACGAGACCGGGGAAAATCCCGACGAGATCGCGATCGGCTACATGGACCCGGACCGCGCATACCAGCCGGCGGTCTCCGCGGCAGCGACCGGCGACTACCGGGTGCCGCGAAAGGGGATTGCGTCCTATCCGGCGGTGCTCCACCGCGAACTTGCCGACCGTTGCGCCGCGCGTCTTCTGGCCGAGACCGAGGGTTCGAGCGAGACGATCCGCTTTGCCGTCGCACCGAAGCTTGCGCAGCTGGAGCCGGGCGACGTTCTGTCGCTGCCGGGGCGGCCAGGGCGCTGGCTCGTCACCCGGATCGAAAGCGGACAGACGCGCCGGATCGAGGCGCGGTCCCTGGCGCCGGCCGAGGTGACGGGGGCAGGCTTCGGGCGTGACGCGGAACTTCGCACGGAGTTCCCGAGGCCGTTCGTGGCCTCGCGCCCGGCTTTCGAGATCATGGATCTGCCGCTCCTGCCCGGACATGACCAGAGCGGCGGTGCGGTCGCGGTCCATGCCAGTCCCTGGCTGCCACATGCGGTGGATGCTGGATCGACGCAAGGGGGTCTGACGCGGCGGGCGATCGTGGACCGGCCGGCCCTGATGGGCCGGTCGGTCGCGCAGCTCCTGCCCGGTCCCTGCGGCGTCTTCGACCATGCCAACGCCCTGACGGTTCGCCTCAACCGGGGCAGCCTCTCGTCGATCGAACCCGGCGCCCTGTTCTCGGGCGGCAATGCCGCCGCAATCCTTTCGCGCGACGGACGGCTGGAGGTTCTGCAGTTCCGGAATGCGGAGGAAATCGAACGGGGCGTGTTCCGGCTGTCGGGCCTCCTGCGTGGCCAGGCCGGAACCGAGGCGGATGCGTCGAGCCCGTTCGAAAGCGGCGCACGGTTCATCCTTCTCGACGATGCCGTTCGCAGCCTCGACCTCGGCGAGAGCGAGATCGGCCAGAAGCTGACGCTCCGGATCGCGCCGCTCGGGCGCGGTCTCGACGACGAGGCCGTGACCGGCACGAGCGCTTCGGTCGGCCTGCGGGCCGTGCGCCCCTACAGCCCGGTCCACCTCAAGGCACGGTTCGAGGCGGACGGTGGGGTGAGGTTCTCGTGGGTCCGGCGCACCCGCATCGGCGGCGACAACTGGCAGGCCGAGGAAGTGCCGCTCGGCGAAGACCGCGAGATCTACAGGGTCCGCGTGCGCGCCGCCGCCTCGTCCGGCGTTCGTCCCGCCGGCAGCATCGCCGGCACCGTTCCGGCCGACGTCGCGAGCCCCGAATTCGCGCTCGGCAGGATGCGACAGATCGAGGCGTTCGGCACGCTGCCGGCGGCCCTGACGATCGACGTCGCACAGGTCTCCCCCGTCTGGGGGAGCGGTCCCGCCCTGTCCGGGCGGGTCACAAGGCCCGCGAACTGACGGGTCGCGTGGTTGATTTGCAACGAGAAGGAGACTGTCATGATCGACCAGAAGGAATGGTATCGCTCCCGCACGGTATGGGGCGGCCTGGTGGCGCTTGGCGCAGCGCTCGGCGGCCTGTGGGGTCTGGAGGTTTCCGCGCCGATGCAGGAAACCATCACAACGACGCTTCTGGACATGGCGGCGGCGATCGGTGCGCTGGTTGCGATCTACGGCCGTCTGGCGGCCGATAAGACGCTGAAATGACGAAGGAAAGAGGCCGAAACAGGAGTTTTTCCCAAGGCGTTAAGCCAGAAAAAACAAGGCCTTATTGAAACTTCGCTCTTGAAGAAGCATTCAGCATGAGTTCACGATGCGAACTCTAGAAAGCTTGAGAGCGAACCGGTTCCGGCAAGCTGACCTGATTGGCGATCGAACATGACCCTGAAGACATCCATCCCCCGTGCCCTGATCGCGGCTCTCGTGCTTTCGGTTTCGGTCGGCGAGATCGCGGTGGCACAGGGCAATAGCGGTCGTGGGGGTCAGGGACAGGGACAGGGCAATGGCGGCGGCAATGGCGGCGACCAGAAGAGTTGCTCCCAGACCGAGGTCCGGGAAGCCGAAAGCCGCAGCGGCGGCCAGATGATGTCGGTCAGTCAGTCGACGGAAGGTGGATCGACCGTCTGCCGCATCACCGTGCTCGTCCCGTCCCAGGGAAACGGCAAGCCGCGGCGGACAGTTGTCACGGTCCGGCCCTGATCGGCCGGACGTTTTGAGGAAGGGTTGAGGGCATGCGGGTTCTCGTTGTCGAGGACGACGACAATCTGCGCCGCCAGTTGCGCGAAGCGCTCGAGGCGGGCGGATATGTCGTCGATGAGGCGTCCGATGGCGAGGAAGGCCATTTTCTCGGAGACACCGAGCCGTACGACGCAGTCGTGCTCGATGTCGGCCTGCCCGTCATGGACGGAATCAGCGTTCTGGAACGCTGGCGCCGCGACCAGCGCAAGATGCCCGTCATCATTCTGACGGCCCGCGACCGCTGGAGCGACAAGGTGGCCGGCATCGACGCGGGCGCGGACGATTATGTAACGAAGCCGTTTCACATCGAGGAAGTGCTCGCCCGGGTCCGAGCGGTGATCCGCCGGTCGGCCGGCCATGCGACGTCCGAGCTCGAATGCGGCCCCCTGCGCCTCGACACCCGCACCTCGCGCGTCAGCGTCGACGGCGCGCCGCTCAAGCTGACGTCCCACGAATATCGCCTGCTCGACTATCTGATGCACCATCAGGACAGCGTCGTCTCGCGCAGCGAACTCATCGAGCATCTCTACGACCAGGATTTCGATCGCGACTCCAACACGATCGAGGTCTTCGTCGGACGCCTGCGCAAGAAGATCGGCATCGACATGATCGAAACGATACGGGGACAGGGTTACCGGCTCCGGCATGAGTGAACCCGTTTTCGAGCAGAGCACCGGCGAGACGGCGAAGGGGGCACGGATCCGCGGCGAGGGCCTGTCGCGATCGGCGCGGCGGGCAAGCCGTCTCGCGCGCCGCCGTCTGTGGCGACTGCTTGCGCGTTCGCTCGCGGTTCGCGTCGTCGGCATGTCCAGCCTCTGGACCATCGCGGCCCTGCTCGCCGTCGGAATCCTGATTTCCGCGCTCTACCGGCAATCGGCCGAGAACAGTTTCTCCGCGCTTCTCGAAGCCCAGCTCTTCAACCTGATCAACAGCGTCAGCGTCAGCGAGGCCGGGTTTCTGACCGGCAGCCCGAATCTTGGCGATCTGAAATACGTCCAGCCCGAATCCGGCTGGTACTGGGAGATCGTGCCGGCAAGCCAGGACCTGCGCGGTCGCCTGACCTCCTCGTCCCTCGGCTATTCCGCCATCTCCACCGAACCCATCGAAGCGGTGCCGTTCGAGTTCGACTATCAAAGAACCTATACCAAGCCCGGTCTTGCCGGCGAGGAACTTCAGATCCTCGAGACGGAGGTGGTGCTCGACGATTCCAACCGCGCCGCGCGGTTTCGCGTCATGGGCAACAAAAGCGAGCTCGATGACGAGACCAACGCCTTCGACCAGCGGCTGGCACTCTATCTCGCGATCGTGTGCATGGGCAGCGTGATCATCAATGCGGGCGTCATTCTGGTGGCGCTGCGACCGTTGCGGACGGTGCGACGGGCGCTCTCGAGGGTAAGGGCCGGGCAGGCCGAGAAGCTCGAAGGCGACTTTCCCTTCGAAGTCGCGCCGCTGGCGGACGAGATGAACGCGCTGGTGGCCAACAACCGGCGGATCGTGGAGCGGGCGCGGACCCAGGTCGGCAATCTCGCCCATTCGCTGAAGACCCCGATTGCGGTTCTCGTCAACGAGGCCGACCGGATCGGCGGCACGAGCGGCCAGATCGTGAAGGATCAGGGCGGGCGCATGCGCGAGCAGGTCCAGCACTATCTGGACAGGGCGCGGGTCGCGGCACAAAGCGAAAGCGTCGTCTATCGCACTCCGGTCCAGCCCGTCCTCGAGCGGCTCGTCCGCGTGATCGCCAAGCTCAGCCCGGACCTCAAGGTCGTGTTCGAGGCGGAGACGGCGGCCGGTCTGGTGTTTGCCGGCGAGCGGCAGGATTACGAGGAAATCGTCGGCAATCTCTTGGAGAACGCTTCGAAATGGGCGCGCGGAAAGGTGCAGCTCACCTGCCGCGCCGCAGGACCCGACCGCTTCGAGACGATCGTCGAGGACGACGGGCCCGGGCTTTCGGAGGACGAGCGACGCGAGGCCATCAAGCGTGGCCGGCGGTTCGACGAAACGGTGCCGGGAAGCGGTCTCGGCCTGTCGATCGTGTCGGATACGGTGCGCGAATATCAAGGCGACGTCCGGCTGGAGCGATCGGCCCTGGGCGGGCTTGCCGTCATCGTTGCGTTGCCGCACTTGCACACCTCGGCCAGCTTGACATGATGACCAAGACGAACGAACCAAGGGCCGAGCGCTGAGACGCGACCCAGCGCCATGCTCGATCGATCCAAAGTTTGAGAGCCGATGCCGTCCTCACGCCTGACCATTCTCCTCGTTCCCGGGCTCGTCCTCAGCTTGAGCGGCTGCCTTTCCTTCTCCGGCGGCGGGCTTGCGCCCGCTTCGCCGGGGGCGACATCGCTCGCCGGCGGCATTATCGGGAAAAGTGCCTATGCGCCGCAGCTGTCCAGCGGCGCGATCGCTCGCGCCGTCGAGGCCGAATATCAGGCGCTGCAGTTCGGTTCGGTGGGCGAGCCGATCGCATGGTCCGGCGACGGCGCGTCCGGCCGTGTCGTGCCGACGCAGGTCTACCGCGTGGGTTCGCAGGACTGCCGGGGCTACACGCAGTTCCTCGAAGGCGCCGATCCCAAGGGTCTTGCCGGAACCGCCTGCAGGGCGGGCGATGGAACCTGGGTCATGGTGTGAGGCGGGCCGCGGCCTCGAGAAAAACCCTGCCGATCCGCCCGGCGAGGCACCCCGTCTCATGACGAAACCGTAAGGCCGGTTTTGCTTGGGACCGGTGAAGCGTTCTGCTAGAACGATTCCGAATTGCGACATCCGCCCGTGGCGGCGGCGCATGCGTTCAAGGGCGAGACGGGTTAAGTCGGTTCAATGGTCTTCTGGTTCATCATCGCGGCCATGACGCTGGGCGTCGTTCTGCTTCTCGTCTATCCGGTCTTCTCGTCCTCCATCGGCTCTGCCGAAGGCCGCGCGGCGCACGATGTCGAGGTCTATCGCTCGCAGCTGAGGGAAGTCGAAGGCGACGTCGAGCGCGGCACCCTTTCGCCAGCCGAGGCGGAGACGGCGCGCGCGGAAATCGGACGCCGGCTTCTGAAGGCGAACGATGCCGCGGTCGGCGGCGCGAGCGGCAAGGCACCGGCAGGAACGCGCAGGAATCTCGTCGCAGGCGTCGCGATCATCCTCCTCATCCCGGCGATCTCCGTATCCGCCTATCAGTCCTTCGGGGCGTTCGGCCTGCCCGACCTGCCGCTTTCGGCCCGCTCCCAGCCGGTTCCGGACGACGGGTCCGGCGTGCCGAGCGACATCCTGCGACTGGTCGCGGGCGCCGAGGAGCGCCTGAAGAGCGATCCGAACGACGGGCAGGGCTGGAACGTGCTCGCGCCGATCTACCTTCGCATGGGCCGGTCCGAGGATGCGATCGAGGCGTTCCGCAATGCGACCCGGCTTCTGGGCGAAAGCGTCGATCGCGAGGCGGGCCTCGGCGAAGCGCTGACCCAGGACGCGGGCGGCGAGGTGACCGACGAGGCCCGCGGTCATTTCGAGAGCGCGCTCGAAGCGAATCCGGATTATCTGCCGGCCCGGTTCTTCGTGGCGCTCGATCTTTCGCAAGAAGGCGAAAATGCCGATGCGGCTGCGGCCTGGGCCGCGCTGATCGAGAATAGTCCGGCGAACGCCCCTTGGATGCCGATCGCCACAGCTGCGCTCGCCGATGCGCGGGGCAAGGCGGGGCTTGCACCATTGGACGAGGCCGCCATGCCCCAGCCCGCCACAAGCGCGACGGGACAGGCGCCGGCGCAAACGCCGCGCGGCGGGCCGGCGGCGTCGGCCGGGCAGGGCGGCGGTGCCCCCGGCCCCGACGAAGACCAGCTCGCCGCCGCGTCCCAGTTGAACCCCGGCCAGCGCCGGGACATGATCGAGGGCATGGTGTCGCGTCTGGCGAGCCGCCTTGAAGCGGACCCGAATGACGCGCAAGGATGGCAGCGGCTGATCCAGTCCTATTCGGTGCTCGGCATGGACGAGGAGGCCGCCGCGGCGCTCGCCCGCGCACTCGACACATTCTCCGACGACACCGAGACCCGCGCGCAGATCGCGGCGCTCGGAAATACGCTCGGCATCGCAGGCACTGAGGGAGGAACTCAATGACGCGCAAAGGCAAACGTCTGCTGTCGATCGGCGGAATCTTCTCGGTGATAGCGCTGGCCGCCGGGCTGGTCCTGACCGCGATGTCGGACTCCGTCGCCTACTTCAACTCGCCGACCGACATCGTCGAGAGGACGCCGGGTCCGGGCCAGCGCATCCGTCTCGGCGGCATGGTGGAAAGCGGCAGCGTTGTGCGCGATCGCGGCGAAACCGTCACCTTCCGCGTCACCGACACCGTCCAGAGCGTGCCGGTGACCTATACGGGGATCCTGCCGGATCTCTTCCGCGAAGGGCAGGGCGTCGTCGCGGAGGGCACGCTCGGCCCCGACCGGCTCTTCCTGGCCGATACGGTTCTGGCCAAGCACGACGAGAACTACATGCCGAAGGAAGTCGTCGACGATCTGAAGGCGCGAGGCCTGTGGGACCACGACGCATCGCGGCCCAAGGCCGCCGGTACGGGAGAGGGCGCATGATCGTCGAACTCGGCCATTACGCGCTGATCCTCGCGCTTGCGGCCTCCATCGTCCAGTCCGTCGTCCCCGCACTCGGCGCCTATCGCGGCGACGCGCGGATGATGGAGGTCGGGCAGACGTCGAGCCTCGGCGTCTTCCTGCTGCTCGCCTTCTCCTTCTCGGCCCTCACCACCGCCTACGTCACCTCGGATTTTTCCGTGGCCAACGTCTACGAGAATTCCCATTCGGCCAAGCCGATGCTCTTCAAGATTTCCGGCGTCTGGGGAAATCACGAGGGCTCGATGCTGCTGTGGGTGCTGATCCTCGCCCTTTTCAGCGCGCTCGTCGCAAGCTTCGGGCGCGATCTGCCGCCGAGCCTCAAGGCCAACGTCCTGTCCGTCCAGGCCTGGATCCTGACGGCCTTCATCGCCTTCATCCTCTTCACCTCGAACCCGTTCGCCAGGCTTTTCCCGGCGCCTTTCGAGGGACAGGATCTCAATCCGATCCTCCAGGATGTCGGTCTCGCGATCCATCCGCCGCTGCTTTATCTCGGCTATGTCGGCTTCTCGATCGCCTTCTCGTTCGCGGTCGCCGCCCTCATCGACGGCCGGATCGACGCGGCCTGGGCGCGCTGGGTGCGTCCGTGGACCCTCGCGGCCTGGATCTTCCTGACCCTCGGCATCTCCATGGGCTCCTACTGGGCCTATTACGAGCTTGGCTGGGGCGGCTGGTGGTTCTGGGATCCGGTGGAGAACGCCTCCTTCATGCCGTGGCTCTCAGGCACCGCGCTCCTCCACTCGGCGGTCGTGATGGAAAAGCGCTCGGCGCTGAAGGTCTGGACGATCCTCTTGGCGATCCTCACCTTCTCGCTCTCGCTGCTCGGCACGTTCCTCGTGCGCTCCGGCGTCCTGACCTCCGTCCACGCCTTCGCGACAGACCCATCGCGCGGTGTCTTCATCCTGTTGATCCTGTGCCTGTTCATCGGCGGCGCGCTTGCCCTCTTCGCGTTCCGCGCCTCGAGCCTGGAAAGCGGCGGCCTGTTCCAGCCGGTCAGCCGCGAGGGCGCGCTGGTCCTCAACAATCTGTTCCTGACGACGGCGACGGCGACCGTGCTCATCGGCACGCTCTATCCGCTGCTCCTCGAAATGGTGACGGGCGAGAAGATCTCGGTCGGCGAGCCCTTCTTCAACCTGACGTTCGGCCCCCTGATGGTGCCGCTTCTCCTCGCCGTTCCGTTCGGGCCATTGCTCGCCTGGAAGCGCGGCGATATCGCCGGCGCGACGCAGCGGCTCTACTGGGCGATCGGCGCGGCCCTGCTCACCGCGATCATCGTCATCGCGCTGACGCGAGGCACGGAAGTCCTCGCCTCGCTCGGTCTCGGCCTCGGCGTCTGGCTGCTGATCGGCAGTCTCGTCGATGTGGTGGAGCGCGCGAACTTCAGAAAGGCCGGCCTTTCGACGGGCTTTGCACGGCTGAAGGGCCTGCCCCGTTCGGCGTTCGGCACGACGCTCGCCCATTTCGGTCTCGGCGTCACGGTCATCGGCATCGTCTGCGTGTCCGCCTTCGAGACCGAGATCGTCACCTCGATGTCTCCCGGCGAATCGCGGGAGGCGGGCGGCTACGAAATCCGCTTCGACGACATGGAAGAGCGTTCCGGGCCGAACTACACCGAAGACGTGGCGACGTTCACCCTTCTCACGGCCGGTGCGACGGTCGACCGGATCGAAAGTGCGCGCCGGCTCTACACGGCGCGCCAGATGCCGACGACGGAAGCGGGCCTTCGCACCGAATGGTTCTCGCAGCTCTATATCTCGCTCGGCGATTCGGCGGCCAATGGCGGGGCGACGGTCGTGCGCATCTGGTACAAGCCGCTCGTCACGCTGATCTGGATCGGGACCCTGTTCATGGCGTTCGGCGGCCTCGTCTCGCTCGCGGATCGCCGCTTGCGGGTCGGTGCACCGGCTGCGCGCAAGGCCCGGCGAGTGGCACCGGCATGAGGAGGCTGACGCATCTCTCGCAGGCGCTCGCGATCGCTCTCCTCGTCACTGTCGGTGCTCCGGCGGCCGGGCTCGTGGCGACGCCCGCCCACGCGGTCGAACCCGACGAGGTGCTCGCGGACCCGGCGCTCGAGGCGCGGGCCCGCCAGCTTTCGACCGGGCTTCGGTGCATGGTCTGCCAGAACCAGTCGATCGACGATTCCAATGCGGGGCTCGCCAAGGATCTGCGCGTGCTGGTGCGCGAACGGCTGGTCGCTGGCGATACGGACGAGGAGGTGATCACCTATCTCGTCTCGCGCTATGGCGAGTTCGTGCTCCTGCGGCCGCGCGTGTCGATCGGCACCATCGCGCTCTGGGCGACCCCGTTCGCCGTGCTGCTGGCCGGGATCGGCTACGCCGTCATCGCCATGCGCCGCCGCGAAAACGACGACGTGCCGACGCCGACGCTGTCCGACGAGGAAAAGCGCGCGCTTGCCAAGGTCATGAAGAACGGTTGACGCCGGACGGTTTCTCCCGCTTCCCGATGCCGGCGGGACGCCCGGAAGGATCGCGTCGCCGGCCGGATCTCTGGCAACCGGTTGTTCGAGCGTCCGGTGCGTGGCCAAGCGTTCCGCCGGCCCGACCGCATCGGCCCGAGGATCGGAACCGATCTTCCGAAATCCCGATGCGAGACATCAAAGGGACAGATCGAGCATCACGGGCCCGAACAGACGCGTGATGCTCCAAGAGCGCGATGCAATCCGCGCCGCCCATAGGCCGCAGGCGGGCGTGTCGGGATCAGTTGCGCAGGAGATCGTTGATCGATGTCTTCGAGCGGGTCTGCGCGTCAACGCGCTTGACGATCACGGCGCAGTAGAGGTTCGGGCCCGGCTCTCCATTGGCCATGGCGCGCCCCGGTGCGGACCCGGCGACGACCACCGAATAAGGCGGGATCTCGCCATAGGAAACCTCCCCGGTCGTGCGGTCGATGATCTTGGTCGACTTTCCGATATAGACGCCCATGCCCAGAACCGAGCCTTCGCGCACGATGCAACCTTCGACGACTTCCGACCGCGCGCCGATGAAGCAATTGTCCTCGATGATCGTCGGGCCGGCCTGGAGCGGCTCGAGCACGCCGCCAATGCCGACGCCGCCCGACAGATGCACGTGCTTGCCGATCTGCGCGCAGGAGCCGACTGTCGCCCAGCCGTCGACCATCGAGCCTTCGTCCACATAGGCGCCCAGATTGACGAAGGACGGCATCAGCACGACGTCCCGGCCGATGAACGCGCCGCGGCGCACGATCGAGCCCGGCACGGCGCGGAAGCCCGCCGCACGGAATTTCGGCCCGTCCCAGCCGGCGAACTTCGACGGCACCTTGTCCCACCAGGTTGCGCCGCCCGCCCCGCCTTCGATGATCTCCATATCATTGAGGCGAAAGGAGAGAAGCACGGCCTTCTTCAGCCATTGGTGGACGGTCCAGTCGCCGTTCTCCCCGCGCGAGGCCACCCGCGCCGAACCGTCGTCGAGCATCTGAAGGGCGCTTTCGACGGCGTCCCGGACTTCGCCCTTGGTGGTCGTGGAGATCGAGGCCCGATCCTCGAATGCCTGTTCGATCGTGGCCTCGAGGGCGCTGTGTTGGGTGCCGCTCATCGCGTCGTCCTTCATGTGACATGCCAGATTGCGCGGAAGCAATTTCCCGCTGGAATCGGCGCGGACCCTAGTTGAAGCAGGATCGCTTATCAATGCGGCTGAGGCTCGGGGCCGGGACGTTCGGTGCCGAAACGCCGGTGATCGGGCGTGCCGTCGAGGACGCACGCCGCCCGGATCGATGGCAGGGGACGACTGAAACGTCCCGCGACCGTGCTCAGTCGGCCGGCGTGTTCGAGGCGGCCGCGCCGGCTTTCGCCTTCATCATCGCCTCGAGGTCGGCGCAATGGTCGGTGGTGTTGGCGCGGGGCGTGAAGATGGTGAAGTCGAAGGGGGCCGGCATTTCGCGCGACAGGCCGTAATCGGATGCGGCCTTCGCGTCTGCGCTGGCGATCTCGACCATCTGGACCGCGACCGCGTCGTCGTGATCGGTAAGGCCCTCGATAACGGCCGGCACACCGCGATCCTTGCGGGCATGGCCTGCGCCGGCGATCAGGATCGCCGAGCCGTTCTCGTCCGCCGCCTCGATCATCGCCGAGGCCATTGCCCCGTCGCGAAGCCGCTGGGCCAGCTCCATCGGGGCGAGGGCGGCGTCCGGAATCAGGCCGCAATGGGATGCGCCAAGTTCGCTCAACAGGGCCTGGCGCATCGCCGGATCGACCGGAAGGTCGAGCCCGAGCCGCGCACGTTCGGCGGCCGGAATCGCATCCTGGCCCTTGGCCGACAGGTCGCGGACCGTGTCGGAATCGAGATTGCCCGCAACCAGCGGCAGTTGATTTTCGATGGCGGCCTGGAACACGGGCTCGTAGATCGAGAAATCGGGCCAGCCGCGCTCGTTCCAGGACAGCTTGCGGGCCAGATCGGACAGATCCACCGGGCTGGTCTCGCCGATATTCTCGAGCACTGCGGAGAACATGTCCGGGATCATCTCGAAGACGATGGCGGGCTTGCGATCGGCCTCGGCGGTGCTGCGGATAATGCCCGCCTGCAGGCGATGATGATCGGGATTGTCGTGGATCTCGCCGAGGAGAACGTAGCGCGCGCCCTTGACCGCCTTGACGAGGCTTTCCGTATCGCTGGGCGTGCCGTCGGACGAGACGATCGACCCGACGAGCGGATTGTCGGCATAGACCGACGAGCGCCATGCCTGATCGTCCTTGTCGAACAGCTTGGTCGCGACCGATTTCGGCGCGTCGACCTGTGGTGCGCCCGAACCGGTCTCGTCGGACGGGGCGGAGGAGGCGGCCATGGTGAGGAGCGCGTCGGCGCTCGAATCGTAGGCAAGAACGGCGAGCGGTTCGGACGACGCCATCGGCGCGTTGAGCCCGATGCCGGGATTGCGCGCAGCGATCGCTTCCAGAGCTTCGAGCGCGCCGGAAGCGGACGGCATGTCGCCACCGAACGGCGTCGCCATGGCGACTGCGATCGGGGTCTCGTCGCCGCGTATGTCGAAGGGCTTGTGGATGATCGGATCGGTGTCGGGGGCGGAGAAGCCTGTCTCGGCCGTCTGCAACGGCAGGGCATCGATCAGGGACGAGATGCGATCTGCAAACGCGAAACTCGATACGCTGACCACGCCGAGCCCCAGCGAGGCGATGACACCAAAGCGCTTCAAGCGAAAATCCCCACGAAATACCCCATCCTCAGCGCGAGACGCTCCCCAGCATCTCCGCGTCTCCATTCATTAACCCAACTTGTGGCGAAACTATTACATCGCGTTCAGATTGAAGCGCCATGGTTAGCGCTTTCATAAGGGGCCGAGGGCTTCGACGAGGTCGCGCGAAGGCCAGCACGTCTCGGCCAGACCGAGTTCGGCCTCCACCGCGCCGATGGCCCGCCGCGTCTTGAAGCCGGCGAGACCGTCGATCCCTCCGACGTCGAAGCCCTTGTCGACGAGGGCGGCTTGCACGGCGGCGACATCGCCGCGTGTCAGCCCGTCGGTCGATGCGAAGGGGGCGACGAGCGGGCCCGCGCCGATCATCCGGTCGGCAACATGGCCGACGAAGAGGGCGTAGAGGTCGGAATTGTTGTAGGCCTTGATGACGTAGAAGTTCGGCGTGGCGATGAAGGCCGGACCCTTCCGGCCCGCCGGCATCATGAGATGCCCGGTGCCCGCCAACTCGTGTCCGGGAAACGGACGCCCCGACACCCGGGCCGCGCCATCCTCGACGAAGCGCGAAATCGGACGGCCCTTGTCGGGACCTTCCAGGGTGCAGGAAAGACCCTTTGCGACCGTCACCTCGAAGCCCCAGTCGCGGCCCGGTTGCCAGCCATGTTCCTTCAGATAGTTCGCGATCGAGCCGAGCGTGTCGGGCACGGAATTCCAGATGTCGCGCTTGCCGTCACCATCGAAGTCGACGGCATAGTCCAGGAACTTCGAGGGCATGAATTGCGGCTGTCCGAGGGCCCCGGCCCACGATGATCGCATGTCGCGCACCGCCCTGTCGCCGTTCGATGCGATCTTCAGCGCCGCGACGAGCTCGGTGCGGAACATCTCCTTGCGCCGGGCAAGCCATGCCTTCGTACCCAGCACCTCGAAGGCGTCGTGCGGGATCGTCGCGTTTCCGAACGCCGATTCCCGGCCCCAGATCGCCACGAGAACGGGAGCGGGAACGCCGTATCGCGCCTCGATCCGGTCCAGAAGACCGGCATGGGTCTCAAGCAGCGCCTTGCCGGAGCGCACGGTCTCGGCAAGGGCGCGTTCGGATAGATAGTCCGACCCGTTCTTGAACTCGGCCTGGACGTTGATCGGCGAAACGGCTTCCGTCTCGCCCGGAAGCGTCAGGTCGGGCAGATCGAGATCGGGCTCGACGCCGGCGAACGCCGCATCGAAGATCTCGCGCGATACGCCCTGCGCTTCGGCCTCCGGCCAGATCGCGGTCTCCAGGAAGGTCCTGAAGTCTTTCGTCAGGGACTGATCGGCCCTGGACGCTCCGGCAGGACCGAAGACCATGAGAAGGGCGAAGACGAAGAGGGCGGGGACGCGCATGCTCGGTGACCGGTCCATGGAACGAGTGTCGGGACGGCCGACCCTAACCGAACGAACGGTCCCACGCCAAACGCGCAGGAAGACATTGCCCGATGGCGCTGCCGCCGCGGGTCGCGCCCGTCCCCCGGCAGGCTGGCGGCAAGGGAGAAAGAAACTCATGCATGAGCGATTTGATGGAACGGTCTTGCGGGAGTTCGGTTGGTCCAGAAGCGCGTAACCCGGCTCCCTTGATTCGAGAATGGCAAGTGAATGAACGACAGACCGACCCGCACGAACGAGGACGGCCTTGAGGCCGGCACGCCAGACCCTGCAGATGGCGAGAGAGGTCACGCGAACGACGTTACCGAGCATCGGCTGAAGTACGAAGGCTCCTCGCTGACGAAAAGCGAACTGAAAGAGGTCGATCACCGCATGAAATTGCGGCCCCTCGCAGTTTACGAGATCGTGCGCCAGGAGGGCGAGGACGAGCTGACGCGGCCCTATCGCAGCCTGTGGTGGTCCGGCCTTGCGGCGGGACTTTCCATCGGCTTTTCCGTCTATACGGAAGCTGCGATGCGGGCCTATCTTCCGGAGGCCGACTGGACGCCGCTTCTCGACAGCCTCGGCTATTCGGTCGGCTTTCTCATCGTCATTCTGGGCCGCCAGCAGCTCTTCACCGAGATCACTCTGACGGCGATGCTGCCGCTGCTGGCCCGGCCGACGATGGCGGGCGTTTTCGCGGTGGCGCGCCTGTGGACGATCGTCCTTGCGGCCAATCTCGTCGGCACGGCGATCTATGCGGCGGGGATCGCGTTCGACGTGTTGAACACGCCAACCATCGTCGCCGCGGCGATCGAGGTGTCGCGCGAGGCGACCCGGGGCGAATTCCTCGATATCCTTTTGCGCGGCATCGCGGCTGGCTGGCTGATGGCGACCGTCGTCTGGCTCATGCCGTCCGCCAAGGGATCCGGGTTCATCGTGATCGTGCTTCTGACATCGCTGATCGCGCTGTTCCATCTCGCCCACGTGGTCGCGGGCTCGGTCGAGGCGCTGACCCTGGTCTTCATCGGCGAGCGGGGCCTCTTCGAAACGATCTTCGGATTTCATCTGCCGGCGCTGGTCGGCAACGTTCTCGGCGGCTCCGCCCTCTTCGCGCTGATCAGCTACGGCCAGATCGCCGATGAACTCGACGAGCACGGCAACTGACCGTGCCGCCGGCCCGTGTCGCACGAACGAAAAACGCCGGGCTGCAAGGCCCGGCGTTTCGTTTCGTGCGAGGGAAATCAACGAGGGATGATCAGCGACCGGAACGAAGGATGCTTCGACCCGCATAATCGGCCTGGCTGCCGAGCTCTTCCTCGATGCGCAGCAGCTGGTTGTATTTCGCGACCCGGTCCGAGCGCGCGAGCGAGCCGGTCTTGATCTGTCCGCAATTGGTGGCGACCGAGAGATCGGCGATGGTCGAATCCTCCGTCTCGCCCGAGCGGTGGGACATGACGGCGGTGTATCCGGCGCGGTTCGCCACGGAAACCGCGTCGAGGGTTTCCGACAATGTGCCGATCTGGTTGACCTTGACGAGTATCGAGTTCGCGGCCCCCATCTCGATGCCCTTCTTCAGGCGTTTCGAATTGGTCACGAACAGATCGTCGCCGACGAGCTGGACCTTCTGGCCGATGGACCGGGTGAGGTTCGTCCAGCCCTCCCAGTCGTCCTCGTCGAGCCCGTCCTCGATGGAGATGATCGGATAGGCGTCCGAAAGCTCCTTCAGATAGCCGCCCATCTCGTCGGGCGACAGCTTGCGGCCTTCGCCGGCCAGATCGTAGACGCCGTCCCTGCAGAATTCCGTCGCCGCGCAGTCGAGGGCGACGAACATGTCCTCGCCCGGCCTGTAGCCGGCCTTCTCGATCGCCTTCATGATGAAGTCGAGCGCTTCCTTGGGCGAGCCGAGGCTCGGCGCGAAGCCGCCTTCGTCGCCCACATTGGTGTTGTGGCCGGCATCCTTCAGCATCTTCTTCAGCGTGTGGAAGGTTTCCGCGCCCATGCGCAGCGCGTCGGAAAACCGCTCCGCGCCGACCGGCATGATCATGAATTCCTGAAAATCGATGGGATTGTCGGCATGCGCGCCGCCATTGATGATGTTCATCATCGGAACGGGCAGGACATGCGCGGAGGGTCCGCCGACATAGCGATAGAGCGGAAGCCCCGAGGCGTCGGCCGCCGCCTTCGCAAGCGCCAGGGAGACGCCGAGAATGGCGTTCGCCCCGATCCGGCTCTTGTTCTCGGTGCCGTCGAGATCGCAAAGGGCCGCATCGACCATCAGCTGGTCCTCGGCCTCGAGGCCGGCAATCTCCTCCGCGATCTCGTTGTTGACCGCATAGACCGCCCTCTGGACGCCCTTGCCCATGTAGCGCTCGTCGTCGTCGCGCAGCTCGACCGCCTCGTAGGCGCCGGTGGAGGCGCCCGACGGCACCGCCGCGCGGCCCATGGAACCGTCTTCGAGAAGCACGTCCACCTCGACCGTCGGGTTGCCCCGGCTGTCGAGAATCTCACGGCCGATTACGTCGATGATCGCGGTCAAACTGCTTCTCCTGAAAAACGGGTCCTGCTGGCAGGTCTTTTAGGACAGGACAGCGCAGGTGAACAGTCGGGTCGGGCGGTTTCGGCACGCCGAACGGGTGAAAACCGACCCCGGACGGCAGCACCGCCCGCTCGCCGCCCTGCTCAGACTTCCTCCGTCGCCGCGACGGGAGGCCGGAACCGCGAGGGGGCCCGCCGCCTTCGCGGAAAGCCTGATGCGAAAAATCCAATAGTTAGCTGGCGCATCATGCGTCCGGGCAGGCGCACGATGCCGCTCTAGAAACCCTTGACGAGATCGTCCAGCGCCTTCAGCCGCGTCAGGAGATCCGGCATCCGGTCGAGCGGCACCATGTTGGGCCCGTCGGAGGGGGCATTGTCGGGGTCCTCATGGGTCTCGATGAAGAGCCCCGCGACACCGACGGCGACGGCGGCCCGCGACAGGGTCTCGACGAAGCGGCGCTCGCCGCCGGACGATCCGCCCTGGCCGCCGGGTTGCTGGACCGAATGGGTCGCGTCGAACACCACGGGCGCGCCGGTCTCGGCCATGATGGGCAGCGCGCGGAAGTCCGACACCAGCGTGTTGTAGCCGAAGGAGGCGCCGCGCTCGGTCAGGAGCACGTTCGGATTGCCGCTTTCGGTCACCTTGGCCAGGACGTTCTTCATGTCCCAGGGCGCGAGGAACTGGCCCTTCTTGATGTTGACGACGCAGCCGGTCTTCGCCGCCGCGATGAGAAGGTCGGTCTGGCGGCAGAGAAAGGCCGGAATCTGGAGGATGTCGCAGACATTGCCGGCTTCGACCGCCTGTTCCTCGGTGTGGATGTCGGTGACGACCGGCATCTGGAACTGGTTCCGGATTTCCTCGAACACCGGCAGCGCCTCGGACAGGCCGATGCCGCGCTTGCCCTTGAGGCTGGTGCGGTTGGCCTTGTCGAAGCTTGCCTTGAAGACGTAGCCGATGCCGAGATCGCCGGTGATCCGCTTCATCCGCTCCGCAATCATCATGGCGTGATCGCGGCTCTCCATCTGGCAGGGCCCCGCCATCAGCGCGAAGGGCGCCGTGTTGCAGAAGCTGACGGACGCGGCGGCGACGGAATGATTGATGAGTCTCATGAACCTGCAGCTCCGATGAACTGAACGCGGCCGGCCCCGTTGGGGCAGGGAACCGCCAAACTATCGCCTTCCACCTCGAAGTCGATGCCCTTCCCGTCGAGAAGCGCCCGCGCGGCCGTCGGATCGGACACGGCGACGAACGCTGCATTGAGGGAAAGGGCGGGCAGGTCGGCACCGCCGACCTCGACGAGATCGACGAAGCCGTTGTCGAGATCGAAGCGGACCGAACCGTCTTCGGTTTCGTGGCCTTCGGCCGCGAACACTGCCCTCAGATAGGCCTCGGCCGCCTCGATGTCCGTCGTTGCGAACTCCAGGCCCGCAAGGCCGGTCGCGCCGTTCTCGTGCACCGTCAGGCGCGAGCGATCCGGCGTGAAGCTGTGGCGCGGCTCGCACAGGAAGAGGCTCGGCGTGCGCGGGCCGAAATCCTTCACGAAAGCGAGGCGAAAGGCGATCTTTCCCTCGCTCCCGTCCGGCAGGGTGAGGGTGCGGCCGAAATCGAGGGTCGCCTCTTCGGTCAGGCCTTCGAGACCAAGGCTGTCGCGATCGGCGAGCGCATCCTTCGATCGCAGCGCGAGCGCGGAAAATCCGAATGCCGGATCGGCGCGCAGCGCCGCGTCCCGGCGGACGAACAGGTTCCCGTCCCGGTCCGCTGCCGCGCAGGCCGCCTCGTCGACACGCGCCAGCGGCTCGATGAACAGCCCGTCCCGGAAGAAGACGCAGGCATTGGCGGTGCCGAACGGATGCCGGGCCTCGGGGGCGAGGGTGAAGCCGAGGCTGGAGAACCAGCTTTGTGCCTCGCCCAGCGCGCCGAACGGCATGACGACGTGATCGAGCGAGCGCATGGGCAGGTCTCCTTGCTTGTGTGCGGTGCCGATCAGACCAGACGCGAGCGTTCGAGCGCCGCGTGGATGAAACTGCTGAACAGCGGATGGGGTTCGAAGGGGCGGGATTTCAGCTCGGGATGATACTGGACGCCGATGAACCAGGGATGGTCCGGCAGCTCCACCGTTTCGGGCAGGAGACCGTCCGGCGACATGCCGGCGAAGATCATGCCCGCCGCTTCAAGCCGTTCGCGATAGGCGCGGTTGACCTCGTAGCGATGGCGGTGGCGTTCGTCGATCTCGCCCGCGCCGTAGATGGACGCGATGCGCGAGCCCTCCTTCAGCACGGCCTTGTAGGAGCCGAGGCGCATGGTGCCGCCGAGATCGCCCTCGCGGGCGCGCTGTTCGAGCTCGTTGCCCTTCAGCCATTCGGTCATCAGGCCGACCACCGGCTCCTGGGTGTCGCCGAATTCGGTGGAGCTCGCCGTCGCGATTCCGGCCAGCGAGCGCGCGGCCTCGATCACCGCCATCTGCATGCCGAAGCAGATGCCGAAATAGGGAACGTTGCGCTCGCGGGCGAAACGCGCGGCCAGGATCTTGCCTTCCGAACCCCGTTCGCCGAACCCGCCGGGCACGAGGATGCCGTTGACCCGCTCCAGATAGGGCGCCGGATCCTCCTCCTCGAAGACCTCCGAGGGAATCCAGTCGAGCTTGACCCGGACCCGGTTGGCGATGCCGCCGTGCTGCAACGCCTCGATCAGGGACTTATAGGCGTCCTTCAGCTCGGTATACTTGCCGACGACGGCGATCGTGACCTCGCCTTCCGGATTGCGGATGTTCTCGACGACCTGATGCCAGAGCTGCAATTGCGGCTTGGGCGCCGGATCGATGCCGAAGGCGGCGAGCACCTCGGTGTCGAGGCCCTCATTGTGATAGGCGATCGGCACGTCGTAGATCGTGGCGACGTCGAGCGCCTGGATCACCGCCGTCTCGCGCACATTGCAGAACAGGCTCATCTTGCGCCGTTCCTCCTTCGGGATCGGCCGGTCGGCGCGAACCAGGAGAATGTCGGGCTGGATGCCGATGGCGCGCAGTTCGCGCACCGAATGCTGGGTCGGCTTGGTCTTCAGTTCGCCGGCCGTCGGAATGTACGGCATGAGCGTGAGGTGGACGTAGATCGCCCCGCCGCGCGGCAGGTCGTTGCCGAGCTGGCGGATCGCCTCCATGAACGGCATCGCCTCGATGTCGCCCACCGTGCCGCCGATCTCGCACAGCACGAAGTCGAACTCCTCGTTGCCGTCAAGAACGAAGGCCTTGATCTCGTCGGTGACGTGCGGAATCACCTGGACGGTGCCGCCGAGATAGTCTCCGCGCCGCTCCTTGGCGATGATGTCCTGATAGATGCGACCCGTGGTGATGTTGTCGCGCTTGTTGGCCGAGCGGCCGGTGAAGCGCTCGTAATGGCCGAGATCGAGATCGGTCTCGGCGCCGTCGTCGGTGACGAACACCTCGCCGTGCTGCGTCGGGCTCATCGTGCCGGGATCGACGTTCAGATAGGGATCGAGCTTGCGCAGGCGCACGCGGTAGCCGCGCGCCTGAAGGAGAGCGCCGAGCGCCGCCGAAGCGATGCCTTTGCCAAGTGAGGAGACCACGCCGCCGGTGATGAAGATGTATCGCGCCATGGGCCTTCCCGATATCGTGTGAAGGGCGCGGACGCCAGCCTAAAAAGCAGCTTCCCTTCGTTTTGCCCAGTCGAGGCGCACCGAGAACCCACGCGCGGGCGGCCGGAAAAGAGCCGCCTTCCCCTGCCGCACAGGCTTTCGCGCCCTCCATGCCGGGCCGCGCTCAATCCTGGAGTTCGCGCGCCTCGCTCACCAGCATGATCGGGATCCCGTCGCGAATCGGATAGGCGAGCTTCGCCTTGCGGCTGATCAGCTCCTGGGCCTCGCGGTCGTAGTGCAGCACCGCCTTCGTCAGCGGGCAGACCAGCATTTCGAGAAGCTTGGGGTCGGGCTGGCCGATCCCGGGGCGGTCGTTCATCCTGTCATCCTCGCGGTCGCGCCGGGGCTCGCCCGCCCGTGCGCAAGGGCCCGGCACCTTGCGGTGCGGCCGTTCAGTTCAGCGTTCGCGGGCCGCCGTCGCGCTCCCCGTCCTCGGCCAGCGCCATCTCCGTGATGGCGATCAGCGTCTCGGTCCGTGTCTTGAGGTCTTCGGCCTCGAGCAGCGCCTGCCGCTCGGCCGCGCCCTGCGGTGCCATCATCATGCACAGGGCCGAGACGAGAAGATCGTCGGGCGCCGATTTGACGCTCTCCCAGTCGGCCTCGAGCTGGTTGGCTGCGAGATAACGCCGGAAAATGCTCAGCAATCCGTCGCGGTTGACCGCGTCCGCGACATCCGCGTCCGCAAGGTCGCCCGCGAAGGCCTTGATCCGGCAGGTCCGGTAATGCAGCCGGGTCTCGACCTCCTCGATGATGCGGAAGCGCGTCACGCCGTGCAGCGCGACCATGTAGCGTCCGTCGCCGCTCTCGGAGAAGGAGGTGATGCGGCCGAGGCACCCGACCCGGCAGAGCTCGGGCTCGCCATCGGCGCGCAGGGCACCGTCGAGGCTCGGCTGGATCATGCCGATCAGCCGATCCGACGCGATCGCATCGTCGATCATTTCCAGATAGCGCGGCTCGAAGATGTTGAGCGGGAGCTGGCCGCCGGGAAGCAGCAGTGCACCGCTCAAGGGAAACACCGGCACGCGTTCGGGAAGTTCGGAGACCTCGCGGTAAACGCGATTTCCAGCCTGTGCCACTCGTCGACTCCCGTTCTGATCAGACTGGGAAAAATGGGCCAGTCGCGCGCCAACGCAAGCCCCGGGGGTTGCGACCGACTGCCATAGGCTCACCGAAACAGGAGGGAGGAGAGTTTGCGCCGGGCGTCCTTCGTCGCCGGATCGGCGGGTCCCCAGACCTCGAAAAGCTCCAGAAGCTTGCGGCGGGCGCCGTCCTCCTCGAATTCGCGGTCCCGCTTCATCAGGTCGAGCAGGAGATCGGCCGCCCGTCCGCGCTCGCCGCGCGCCTGCGCGATCAAGGCGAGATCGAAGCGGGCCCGGTGGTCGTCGGGGTCTGCGGCAAGGCGTGCCTCGAGATCGGCGGGATTGCCGAGCCCGGCGATCTCCTCGTCGAGCTTCAGCCGGGCCTTCACCGCCGACACCGCCGGATCGCTCGCCGCCGCTTCGGGCAGGGCGTCGATGAGGGCGGCGGCCTTTTCGGCATCGCCCGCCATCAGGTAGCATTCGGCCAGGCCCGCCGATGCCCCCGGATGACCGGGCTCGTGCTGGAGGATCGCGCCGAAGATCTGCGCGGCACTGCCGACGTCCTTCGCCTCCAAGAGCGCGGCGGCCTCGGCCATCGCTTCGGCGACCGGGTCGCCGCCACCCCTCGACGGACCTGCCTGCTTGACGATCTTGTCGATGAACTTGACGAGCTCGCTTTCGGGAAGCGCGCCCATGAAGCCGTCGATCGGCTGGCCGTCGAGAAAGGCGAAGACGGCGGGGATCGACTGGACGCCGAGCTGGCCCGCGATCGACGGATGCTCGTCGATGTTCATCTTGACGAGCTTCACCTTGCCGCCGGCAGCTTTCACGACCCGTTCCAGAACCGGGGTCAACTGCTTGCAGGGCCCGCACCAGGGCGCCCAGAAGTCGACGAGAACCGGCTGGTTGCGCGATTCCTTGACGACGTCCTCGCCGAATTTCGCGGTCGTCGTGTCCTTGACGAGGTCGGCGGCGGGCGCCGCGCTCGCGGCGCGGCCGAAGCCCTGCAGGGTCGGGGCCGGCTCGGACGCCTTCGGGTCTGCGCCATAGGTGCCGGAGAAGGAGTTGGCGTAGGGATTGTCGCTCATCGGGCGCTCGTTTCGTTCGATGGTGTCTGGTCGTCGTCACCCAGGGTGGTGACGAGAAAATCATGACCCGTCAACCGGAAGAACCGGGTAAGGTCGTCATGGCGAATGGCGGTCGTCGCGGTGTTGGTCAGCGGGTGTGCGTTGACGATATCGGAATTGGCGAGGCTTTCATCAAGCACGACCGTGACGATCCTCTCGCGATCGTTGACGACGCCGAAGGCGGTGACCGAGCCCGGCTCGACGCCCAGAAGCGCGGCCATCGCCTCGGGGCCCGCGAACGACAGGCGGCCGGCGCCGCCGATCTTGCGGTGCAGGCTCTTCAGCGCGATGTCCGTCTCTTCGCGGGCGACGACGAGGAAGTAGCGGCCTTTCTTGTCCTTCAGGAACAGGTTCTTGGTATGGGCGCCGGGCATGTCGGGGCGGGTGCTCCGCGATTCCTCGACCGTGAAGAGCGCCGGATGATCATATGTCCGCGTCTCGATGCCGTGCTCGGCGAAGAACGCCATCAGACCGTCACGCGTCACTGCCATGATCACACACCTCGCTCCCCTTCGATCCGCCGCCGCAGGGCCTTCGGATCGATCCGGCGGAAACGCGAAAAATTTCGCCCTCCACCATGTTGCATTCGCCGTCCCTTTGCGCGATATAGCGCTCGTCGCCGGAACGCAAAAGCGCCTCCGGTCGGAGCGGGCGGGCGTAGCTCAGTGGTAGAGCACAACCTTGCCAAGGTTGGGGTCGTGGGTTCGAATCCCATCGCCCGCTCCAGTTCTTCAATTCTTCCGATTCAAAATCAACAGGACGTCCGCAACGCCGCTTGCGCGCATGCAATGCATGGCGAGGCGGCTTTTCATTCGGCATGGGCTGGTCCATTCTTGCCGCATGCGGTCCCGGTCTGATGTCCTGTCCAGAACGTTTTCCACCAAGCGCGTCTTCGTCATCGGGGCCACCGGGACGATCGGCAGGGCGACGGTGCGGGCGCTCGTCGAACGCGGGCACGAGGTCGTCTGTCTGGTGCGCCCTCGCGCAGGGCCCGGCCAGCGCCTGTCGCGGGCCCGGAGCCAGGCGCTTCTTGAGGGCGCGGAGATCCGGTTCGGCGATGCGGCCGATCCCGTCTCGCTGGCGCTCGACGGCATTCGCGGCGAACGTTTCGACGCCCTGATCTCCTGCATCGCCTCGCGCACGGGCGTGCCGCAGGATGCCTGGGCGATCGACTACCGCGCCAATGCGCAGGCGCTCGCCCAGGCGAAGAATGCCGAGATCGGCCAGATGGTCCTCCTGTCGGCGATCTGCGTGCAGAAGCCGCTTCTGGCGTTCCAGAAGGCCAAGCTCGCCTTCGAGGCGGAGCTGATCGGGTCCGGCCTCGTCTATTCCATCGTCAGGCCGACGGCGTTCTTCAAGTCGCTGTCCGGACAGATCGGCCGCGTGCGCGCCGGCAAGCCGTTCCTGACCTTCGGCGACGGGACCCTGACGGCCTCAAAGCCGATCGGCGACGCCGATCTCGGACAATATCTGGTTCGCTGCCTCGAGGACGAGGCCTTGCAGAACCGCATCCTGCCGATCGGGGGGCCGGGCCCGGCGATCACGCCGCAGGCGCAAGGCGAGCACCTGTTCGCTCTTCTGGGCCGCACGCCGAAATTCCGGCGCATCCCGCCCTCGCTCCTGACGTCGGTGTCCAGGGTCTTGCGGCTTTGCGGGCGGCTCAGCCCGTCCCTGGCCGTCAAGGGTGAGCTTGCGCGCATCGGCCATTATTACGCCACCGAATCCATGCTCGTCCTCGATCCGCAGACCGGCCGCTACGACGCGGACAAGACGCCGTCGACCGGCCGGGACACGCTGTTCGATTTCTACCGGCGCGTCATCGAGACAGGCGAGAGCCCCGAGCGCGGCGATCATGCCGCGTTCTGAGCCGGCACGCCGACGGCGGGGCATTCCGGCAAGCCCCGGATCTTGAAGGATCGGTGCGGCGGCAGACCCGGCGATCTCGCAAGGACGTGGCCCCTTGTCTTCGAAGCGTCGCGCACGCAGAGCGCCTGCTGGCCCTTCGCCGCGCGCCGTTCGGCCGCGGCAAGCCGATCGGCCGGCGCGCGCCGGTCCTGGCTCGGAACCATGTCTCTCCTGCCTGGCGTCTTGCCCGCGGAACGGCCCCCTTGTCGCCGTCGCCCGCCCGAAACTTTCGCCCGCCGCACGTTGCATCCCCGGCTTCGATCGGTATCCTGCCTTGATACGATTTTTGCCAGATCGAGCTTGTCGCAGGGAGGCGACCAGACCCATGACCCATCTCAGATCCGCACCATCCATGCCGCTGGCCATTGCCGCGGCCCTCGCATTCGGCGCCTTCGCCGGCCTGTCGACCAGCGCGAGCGCCCAGGAGCAGAATCTCATTTTCGGAGCAGGCGGCACGTCGGGCTCGTACTATCCGATCGGCGGCGCGCTGAAGGGCGTGTTCGAGGAAAGCGATCAGGTGGGCAACGTCCAGGTGGTCGCCACCGGCGCATCCGTCGCCAACATCCAGAACATCCAGGACGGTCTCAACCAGGTCGCCATCGTCATGAGCGACGTCGCCTTCGACGCAGTCGAGGGCAGGGGCCAGTTCGAGGGCAATCCGGTCGATCTGAAGGCGATCGCGGGTCTTTATCCCAACGTCGTCCAGATCGTCGCGACGAGCGACAGCGGCATCACCTCGGTCGAGGATCTCAAGGGCAAGCGCATCGGCGTCGGCAAGGTCGGCTCGGGCGTCGAGCAGAGCGCGAGCAAGGTGCTCGAGGCCGCCGGCCTGTCCTATGACGACATGGCCCGCGTCTCGCACACGGGATATGCCGACAGCGTGACCGAGATGAGCAACGGCACGCTGGATGCCGCGTTCTTCACGTCGGGCGTCCCCAACTCCTCGATCACCGGCCTGATGCAGTCGTCCGAGGTCACCTTCGTGCCGGTCGACGGCGAGATCGCGGAAAAGCTGCTCGACAGCTATCCCTATTATGTCACCTACGAGCTGCCGGCGGGCGACGAGAAGGCCTACGGCCTCGACAGCGCCGTTCCGACCGTTGCGATCCGCAACATGCTGGTGGTGCCGGGCTCCATGGACGAGGACCTTGCCGGCGAGCTCGCCAAGCGGTTCAGCGACTATCTCAAGTCGGGCACCGTGTCCGTCAGCGCGCTCAACCAGTTCGATCCGGCCACGATGGACGAGGGCCTCGTCGCCCCGGTCCATCCGGGCGCGCAGAAGTTCTACGATGCGGAGGCGGGCGCATCGGCCGGCGAGGCGGCCCCGCAATAGGGCAAGGTCGCGTGGGCATGGCGCTTCTTATGGCGAGGCGCGCGCTCGCGAAGCGAAAAGCCGCGGCGGTCCTTCTCGCCGCGGCCTTCGTCTTGCCTTGTCCTGGCGCCGGCGCTTTCGAGCCCCGCGCCCAATCCGGCGGCCAAGCGTCCGCGGCACCCCTGGCGCTCGTCGTCGCAGGTCCGGACGGCGAGATCTTCCGTTTTCCCGCAGAAGCCGGCGATATGTTCACCCTCGGCTGGGTGCACTCCGTCGAGGAGGAGGCCTGGGAGGAAACCTTCCGGATCGGGGCGGCCGGGGCGATCGAGATCCACGCCACCCGGTTCAAGACCTATGGCGCGGGCGTCCCGTCCGAGGGCGCCGAAACGACCCGGATCGAGGATGGCTGGGTGGTGATGGACGGGATCGACCGGATCGTCGATCCCTTGGCGGTGCTTGCGACCCCGCAGGAAACCTATCGCCTGACCTGGAAGGATCGGGTCTATGATCTGACGCCCGACGGCAAGCCCCGGATCCTGACGTTCGACATCGAGGGATAGACCCCGCGCCAAGCGCCGGCATTCGCAATCAAAGAGCCGATTTCGATGCACGATGCGTGCAATGGGGTCGATGGCATCGTGCATTCGACATGATTCGTCCTGGAGGCAAGGAATTGGGCACCGAGAAGCAGGCCATGGAAACGCGGGTCGGGAACCTGGACGATCCGGCGGTCGATCGCCAGACACTGGAAAAATACGACCGCGAGAGCGCGTTCCGTCACGCGCTGCCCAGATCGATCGCGCTCGCCGTCACGGTCCTGTGCGTGGCTCTGGCGGCGTTCCACCTCTACACCTCGGTCTCCGGCCCGCTCGTCGACGTGGCGCAGCGCTCGATCCACCTCTACGTGCTTCTGGGTCTGACCTTCATTCTCTATCCGCTGACGACGTCCGGGGCGCGCGACCGCGTGCCGTTCTACGACTGGATCCTTGCGGCGGCCGCGTTCGGCATGCTCGTCTACATGCTCGTGGTGGCCGACCGGGTCATCGCGTCCGGCGGGCGGATCACCACCCTGGACGCCGTGATCGGCTTCGTCGCGGTCCTGCTCGTCATCGATGCGGCGCGCCGCGTCACCGGCTGGGGCCTGACGATCCTCTGCATCGTCTTTCTGGCCTACGGCTTCTACGCAAAACTCTCCTTCTATCCCGAGGTCAACCAGGCGATCTTCGTCGCCACGTTCCGGCAGGTGATGGCCCATCTCGTCTATCTGACCGAGGGACTGCTCGGCACCGCGATCGGCGTTTCGGCGAGCTACATCATCCTGTTCATCCTGTTCGGCGCGTTTCTCGGGAAATCGGGTCTCGGCCAGCTCTTCAACGATCTGGCGCTCGCCGTCGCGGGCCATTCCAAGGGCGGGCCGGCCAAGGTCGCCGTCATCGCCTCGGGCTTTCTCGGCTCGATCAACGGGTCGGCGATCGCCAACGTCGTCACCACCGGGGCGTTCACCATCCCGCTCATGAAGAAGACAGGCTACAAGCCGAACTTCGCCGGTGCGGTGGAAGCGGCGGCCAGCGTCGGCGGCCAGATCCTGCCGCCCATCATGGGCGCCGCGGCCTTCATCATGGCCGAGGTCCTGTCGGTTCCCTACACGCAGATCATTCTCGCCGGCATCATCCCGGCGCTTCTTTACTATCTCGGCGTCCTCGCGCAGGTGCACCTGCGCGCGCTGCGCAACGGGCTCGAAGGCATTCCCCGGTCGGAACTGACGCCGGTCCGCCAGGTGATCGCCGAACGCGGCCACCTCCTCGTGCCGATGGTCGTGCTGATCTATCTCCTGTTCGAGGGCTATGCCCCGTTCTACGCCGCCTTCTGGTCGATCGCCGCCACCGTCCTCGTCTGCGGCACGCCCGGCGTCGTCGCCTTCGTCGCGCTCCTGTCGGGCTACCTGATCGCCGAGCCGCAGCTCACCGCGCTCGTCTCGGGCTACGACATGCCCAATGTCCGGTCGGGCAGCTTCGTGCTGATCGCGATGGTCGTGATCCCGATCCTCGTCAACATCGCACGGCGCAGGATCGGCGAAATCCCCGAAGTGATGGATTTTCCGAGCCTGCGCGATGCGATGTCGGACGGCGTCCGCTCCTCGATCCCCGTCGCGGTCGCCTGCGGTGCCGTCGGCATCGTCGTCGGTGTCGCGACCCTGACGGGCATCGCGCTGGAGGCGGCCGACGCCGTCGTCGAACTCGGCGCCGCGATCCCCAACGACACGCTTCAACTGCTCGCCACCCTGTTCCTGACCATGATCGCCTCGATCGTCCTCGGCATGGGGCTGCCCTCGATCCCGACCTACATCATCACCTCGACGATGGCGGCGCCGATCCTCCTGAAGCTGCCGCTCTTCACCGAGCTTGCGGGATCGACCGACACGGCGATCTTCGTCGCGCACATGTTCGTCTTCTACTTCGGCATCTTCGCCAATCTGACGCCGCCGGTGGCGCTCGCGGCCTATGCCGGCGCCGGCATTTCCGGCGGCGACCCGAACGCGACGGGCGCGCAGGCCATGAAGCTGGCCATCGCCGGCTTCATCGTGCCCTACATGTTCGTCTTCTCCCACGCCATGCTGATGATCGACGCGACGGTCGGGAACATCCTGTGGGTCGCCGTCACCAGCATTTGCGGCGTCCTCCTGCTGGCGGTCGCGGCGGAAGGCTATTTCCGTCGGGTCCTGCCGATCTGGATGCGCCTGATGGCCCTGTGCGGAGCGCTGGCCCTGATCTATCCCGGCCTCGTCACCGACCTGATCGGGGCGACCGCCATCCTCGGCCTGTTCCTGCTCGCCAAACCGGCTCCGGCCGCAAAGCCGCAGCTTCGCGACGCGCCCGTGCGCTGACGCCGGTTCTTGAGGCCGGGCGCATCGGGGTGAACTGAAGGCCGGCGGGCTCCCGCCGGCCGTCTTCGTTGCCCGATCGCGGCCGCGTGCCTCAGAGCGGGGGCATGATCGGGCCGGTCCTTGCCACCGCCCGTCTCAGGCCCGCCATGGCCTCGAGCCGCTTGAAGTAGGCCAGCACCGCCGGATGGTCGCCGAGGACGCCGGACGCCTCGGCCATGGCCAGAAGATAGGAGATCTGGATATCGGCGAGCATCGGTCGCCCGCCCATCAGGAAATCCCGGTCGGCAAGGGTCCGGGCGAGATAGGCCATGATGGTCGCGTACTCGGTGCGCATCTTCTCCTCGACCGCGCCGCCGTTCTTCTTCGCCCAGAAGGCCGCGATCACCGAACGGGCCATCGATCCCTCGACGAAGTCGAGCCACTCGTCGTGGATCGCATGGGCGTCGGTGCCCGGGTCGGGTGAATGGCGGTGGCCGCCATATCGCCCGTCCACATAACGCAGGATCGCCGCCGATTCGCCCAGCACCAGCCCGCCATCCTCGATCACCGGCGACTTGCCGAGCGGGTGGATCGCCTTGAGCGCCGGCGGCGCGCGATAGGCCTCGGTGCGCGCATAGGTCTTCAGCTCGTAGGTCTCGCCGAGCTCCTCGAGAAGCCAGACGACACGCACGGCGCGCGAAAAGGCAAGGCTGTGGACGGTGATCATGGACGGAGCCTCCTGGTCGTTCCTCAGTGTTCGAGCGTTGCAAAGCGATCTGAGCGGGCGAACGCCGCGGCAAGCGCGATGCTTGCCAAGATTGCGGACGCGACCGCGTTCCAGCCGGCAAAGGACAGACCGAAGAAGCGGGCGGCCGCCTGATCGCAGGAGGGCGCGCGCACCGCATCGATCGTCGAAAGGAGATCCCCGCCCATCAGATCGCCGCCGGCGGCGCCCGCGCATTCGGCCGGCCCCGGCCAGTAGCCCCATTCGACGCCGGCATGGAAGACGCCGAGATAGAGCGACCAGAGCATGACCAGGCCGAGAACCAGAAGCAGTCCGCGCACGAGGACGGGCCTTGCCCGGCCCGCCGCCGCGATCGCCGCCACGAGCGCGATCGGGATGGCGACGTAATAGGGCGTGCGCTGTTCGAGACAGAGCGCACACGGGATGTAGCCGCCGACGTGCTGGAAGAGGAGCGCCGATCCGACGGTGAGCGTCGTGCCGATCAAGAGCGCGATGGCAGCCGCGCTCTGGCGGAATCCGGTGGCCCGGGACAGGGGAGACATGAGGCGCGATGTCCTTCTCGTTGCGGCCAACTCGTGACGGCGATCGCCGGTCGTCGACCATGCCATCGCCGATATCAGATCAGGACGCCCGGCGACAATTCAACGGCGTTAACGTCGTCTTAAGATTTTCGGTGGATATTGAACGGACAAGGGGAACGAGGTGCAGCTCCGGTTGGGGAACTCGGGGCGGCGCCGAAGAGCGAAAGCTCTCGTTTGGGGACATGCAGGAGACGGGCGCGTTGCGAGGGGCAGCGCGCCCGTTTTGCGTTTTCACAAGCGCCGGGCGAAAAAGTGGCCACCGGTTTTTCGGGCCACCCGGCGCGTCGATTAAGGAGCGGCACAGCGCCGGGCGAAAAAGGGGCTGCCGGTTTATCGGGCCACCCGGCGGGGTCGCGGGAACCCTCGAGGCGCACGGTCATGCGAGCCGCCGACCGGCGGCGGCGTTCGGGCTGCGTTTCCAGCCGGCTGCGCGCCATGCCTTTGGGGAAAACCGGGGATGCGGCGTAGACAGGAGAGCGCCGGTTTGTTCAACTGGCGCGATGAGCGGCCGGCGGGACGGCCCGCGATCCGTGCTGAAGGAACAGCCTCTTGGAAAACTTGACGCCGGACCCCCTGGTGGAGGGCTTCGTCTCCATCGTCGATTTCCTGAATTCGATCCTCTGGGGCTATGTCCTCGTCTACGGCCTGCTGGCCGTCGGCCTGTACTTCACCGTCCGCCTCGCCTTCATCCAGATCCGCCATTTCCCCGAATTCTTCAAGGTCATCAAAGGCTCGCGCGCCGGTGACAAGGCCGGCATCTCGCCGCTGCAGGCGCTCACCGTGTCGCTGGCCAGCCGCGTCGGCACCGGCAATCTGGCCGGCGTCGCCGTGGCGCTGACGCTGGGCGGGCCCGGCGCGATCTTCTGGATGTGGATGGTCGCCCTGGTCGGGATGGCGACGGCCTACGCCGAATCGACGCTGGCCCAGCTCTACAAGATCCGCAACGAGGACGGCCAGTATCGCGGCGGACCGGCCTTCTACATGGCGCGGGGCCTCGGGCTTCCATGGATGGGCGGCCTGTTTTCGGTGGCGCTGATCCTTTCCTTCGGCCTGATCTTCAACGCGGTCCAGGCGAACTCGATCGCCGGCGCCACCGAGCAGGCCTTCGGCTTCGACCGGTTGTGGATCGGCGTCGGGCTCGCGATCCTTGCCGGCATCATCGTGTTCGGCGGCATCCGCTCGATCGCGCGCGTGGCGGAGGTCGTCGTGCCGTTCATGGCGGTCGCCTATCTCCTCGTCGCCCTCTACGTCGTCGCGGTCCACATCACCGAAGTGCCCGCGATGCTGGGGTACATCATCCTCAACGCATTCGGCCTCGACGAGGCGACGGGCGGGCTCACCGGCGGCATCATGGCGGCCCTCCTCAACGGCGTGAAGCGTGGCCTCTTCTCGAACGAGGCCGGCATGGGCTCGGCTCCGAACATCGCCGCCGTCGCCACGCCCCAGCCGCATCACCCGTCGAGCCAAGGCCTCGTCCAGGGCCTCGGCGTGTTCATCGACACGATCATGATCTGTACGGCGACCGCGCTGATGATCCTCCTGTCCGGGGTCTACACGCCCGGCCAGGAAACCGACGGCATCACCCTGACCCAGTCGGCGCTGACGGCGCATATCGGCTCCTGGGGCAATATCTTCGTGGCGATCGCGATCTTCTTCTTCGCCTTCACCTCCATCATCGGCAACCTGTCCTATGCCGAGAACGCGATGACCTTTCTCGGCGCGGGCGGCAAGGTCGGCATGGCCTTCGTGCGCATCGGCGCGCTCGCCATGGTCATCTGGGGCTCGATCGAATCGGTCGGCACCGTGTTCAACGCGGCCGACGCCTCCATGGGCCTGATGGCGACGCTGAACCTCATCGCCATTCTGCTTCTGTCCGGCACGGTGGTGAAGCTGACGAAGGATTATTTCGCCCAGAAGAAGACCGGCCTCGAGCCGACCTTCGACAACGACATGTATCCCGAGCTTCGCGGCAAGGTGGATTCCACCATCTGGACCATGGCAGGCGATGTCGGTCCGCGCGGTGGTCGGGGCTGACGCGGAGTCCGTCTCGAGGCCTGGGCAACTCTTCCACGGACGGGCCGGCCGGACGATCGGCGGCACCTGCCGCAGGAGCATCGGTCCGAAGATCGGAAGGGGAATTTCTCGAAGCTAGACGCGTCGAATCGAAGAGATCGCCGGAGCATCGCCGCGTCTGACTGGACGCACCATGCGCTACAGCCTGAGGCGGCAATTCAGCATCGCTTGAGACTGTTTGTTCGCCCGGCGCGCTAGACGGTGAAGGCGCTCTCGAAGCGGTCGAGGGCGATCTCCGGATCGCCGCTGGCGAAGGCTTCCATACCCACGGGGCCGCGATAGTCCATGGCGACGAGAGCGTTCGCGATCGCCGGATAGGCGATCTCGCCGGTTCCCGGCTCCATGCGGCCCGGAACGTCGGCGACCTGGATTTCGCCGATAAAGGGCAGCGCCGTCCGGCAAAGCGCGATCAGGTTCCCTTCGCCGATCTGCGCATGATAGAGATCGAGGTTCAACCGCAGCCCGGGGCGATCGACATGCGAGACGAGGGCGATCGTCTCCTCTGCGCGCGCGAACGGCACGCCCGGATGATCGACCTGAGTGTTGAGGTTCTCCAGCGTGAAGACGACGCCCAGCTCGTCGGCGAGATCGGCGATCCGCCGCAGGGTATCGGCGGCTTTCAGCCACATCGCGCCGGTTGCCGCCTGGCACGGCACGACGGGAAGGCCGCCGTCGCCGAGACCGGTGCCGTGCAGGTTGAGACGGGCGACCCCGAGACGCTTGCCGACCGCCGCGGTCTTTCGTGCGCTTGCAAGCAGCTCGGCTGCGCCGTCCGCGTCCGCAAGGCGTCCGTGCAGATAGCCGTTCATGATCGAGAACCGGGCGCCCGATCGCTCCAGCGCGGCAAGGTCGTGGTCGGGAAAGTTCCACAGACCCACGGCGAAACCGCGCTCGGCCAGCCGCTTCACACGCCATTCCATCGGCCTGTCGCGCCAGATCATTTCGGCACAGACGGCCAGATCGAAGCGAGGGACCGGCGTCCCAGCGGAAACGGGATGGGGCATCGTCATCGGCCGGTCATGTCCGCCGTGATCTCGATCCGGCGTCCTTCCTTCAGCGAGATGTTGGCGGCCTCGGCGAGCGCCAGCGCGTTGACGCCGTCCGCGACGCTGGCCGGAACCGGCTTGCCGTCCAGGACCGCATCGACGAAGGCCGACCATTCGATGGCGTAGGCGCGCATGTAGCGCTCCAGGAAGAACAGGACGGGCTTGGCCGACACGGTGCCGGCCGCGGTCGATTTCGCGACGGTGTTTTCCAGAACGTTCCGTGCCTCGATCATGCCGTCGGAGCCGAGAAGCTCGATGCGCTGGTCGTAGCCGTAGATCGCGCGGCGCGAATTGCGGATGGTCGCGATGCGGCCATCGGCATAATCGAGCGTCACGACGGCGGTGTCGACGTCTCCCGCCTCGCCGATCTCGGGGTCGACGAGGCACGATGCGGAGGCCGTCACGAATTTCGGCATGCCGAACAGCCAGGCGCAGATGTCGAAATCGTGGATCATCATGTCGCGGAACAGGCCACCCGAGACCTTGATGTAGGAGACCGGCGGCGGGCCGGGATCGTAGGAGGTGACGGCCAGCATCTCGCCCTTGCCGATCTCGCCGCCGGAAAACGCGGCCTTCAGGGCGGAAAAGTTCGGGTCGAAGCGGCGGTTGAAGCCGAGCATGATCGGCTTGTCGGCCTTCGCGGCGATCGCCTGGACCGTCCGGGCGCGGGCGAGGTCGAGATCGATCGGCTTTTCGCAGAACACGGCCTTGCCCGCCGCGACACCCTTTTCGATGAGGTCGGCATGGGTGTTGGTCGAGGAGGCGATGAGGATCGCGTCGATCGACCGGTCGCCCAGAATCTCCTCGGGGTTTTTCACGGCGATCGCATGCTGCGCGGCGAGCGCTTCGGCCGCCTCGGCCACGACGTCGGTGACGGCGACCAGTTCGCAGCGCGGATCGAGGCGGATGGAGGCGGCATGCACCGTGCCGATGCGGCCGGCGCCGAAGAGTGCGACTTTCATGGAGGAGGACTTTCTCAAAGGGTTATGAGGATGGGTGGCATGCCGGCCGGCATCCCTTTCGGGGGCTCGCAGAAGCGATCCGGTGCCGATCGTCCGGCCATGAACGGACAGGGTGGTGGGGGCGGGACGGGCTCGAAGCATCGGTGCGAGCGAGGCCGGGCGCTTTACGCGCGAGCCCGGCTTCCATAATCCCTGCATCGAACCTGTTCGAATCGTCCCATTATTGTGGAATATATATTCCAAGATGGTATGCTTCGACCGGGCTCACCTGTCAAGCCGGGAGACGTTGCATGGACGAGAGAGGCGATGGGGCGAGCCAGCCTCCGCAGACGGTGGACGCGCTCATCGAGGCGCTGGACCGCCGGGGCGAACGGCTGCCCAAGCGGCTGAAGCAGTGCGCGACGTTCCTGCGCGCCAATCTCCATCTCGTCGCGGTCTCGACCATCGCCGATCTGGCGAAGGACGCGGGCGTTCCCGCATCGGCCTTCATTCGGTTCTGCCAGGCGTTGGGATTTTCCGGCTTCTCGCAGATGCAGGCCCTGTTCCGGGCGGACTACGCCCAATCGCGGCCCGATTATACGGAGCGGCTGTCGCGGCTCGGGGCCGAGGGGGCGACGCGGGCCGGTCATCTTGCGTCCCAGTTCGCCGAAGCCGGCGTCAGATCACTGATCGATCTGTCGAACGGGATCGACAGCAGGCAGTTGCAGTCGGCGGCCGAGACGCTCGCCGGCGCGCGCACCATCCATCTCATCGGGCTTCGCCGTGCGTTCGCGGTGGTCGTCTATCTGGCCTATCTCTTCGACAAGATGGGCGTCGCCTCGATGCTGCACCAAAGCTCCGGCCAGATCGACAGCGTCCACGCGATGGGCAGGGACGACGCGCTCCTTGCCGTGACCTTCGCGCCGTTTTCGCAGGAGACCCTCGACCTGGCCGCGAAGGCGAAGGCGCGCGGCGTCCCGGTTCTCGCCCTCAGCGATACGACCGCCTGCCCGCTCGCCGATTTCGCGGACATTCTGATGGTCGCGCGCGAGGTCGAGGTCGCGGGCCTGCGCTCGCCGAGCGCGGCGATGGCGCTCGCCACCTCGCTTGCCGTTGCGGTCGGGGGCCTGCGCAAAGAAAACGCCTTGACTGCCCGCGAGCGATCGCAATAAATAGAATTTATGTTCCAAAACGTCGGGAGAAAGCGGTTTGGAGCACGCACCGTCCGGCGCGGGCATTGCGCGGGTCGACGCGGCTGCCGATCGGTCATCCAACGCGAGGAAACATGAACAATCTTTTGAAGACAGGCGTCGTCGCGGCCACCGTCGCCCTTGCCGGGCCGGCCGTCGCGCAGGAGATCATCGTCGTCTCGCACGGCCAGGCCACCGATCCGTTCTGGTCGGTCGTCAAGAACGGCGTCGATCAGGCCGCCAAGGATACCGGCGCCAGCGTCGACTACGGCTCGCCCGAGACCTTCGACATGGTGCAGATGAGTCGGCTCATCGAGGCCGCGGTCACGCGCGCCGTCGAGGCCGGCATTCCGGTCATTTCCATGAATTCGGGCTCCGACGTGTCCAATTCGTCACCCACAATGTCCGCCATGCGCTGGCGGTCGGCGACCGGTTCACCGTGCTCAACCGGGGAAAGACCCTCGGCACGGCCAGGCGTGGCGAGATCACCGGCAACGAGCTGCAGGACATGATGGCCGGCGGCCTCGAAATGGCCACCGTCAAGGGCTCTGCGGAAGGGACGGTCTGATGGCGGCAAAGGATCTCGACCTCATCACCATCGGGCGGTCCTCCGTCGATCTGTACGGGGCGCAGGTGGGCGGACGCCTGGAGGACATGCGCTCCTTCGACAAATATGTCGGCGGCTCGCCGACCAACATGGCGACCGGCACCGCGCGGCTCGGCCTCCGCTCGGCGCTCCTCACCCGCGTCGGCGACGAGCCCATGGGCCGGTTCCTTCGCGAGGAACTTGCCCGCGAGGGCGTCGACACGACGGGCGTCGTCACCGACCCCGATCGGTTGACCGCGCTCGTCCTCCTCGGCATTCGCGACGAGGACCGGTTCCCGCTCATCTTCTACCGCGAAAACTGCGCCGACATGGCGCTGTGCGAGGACGATATCGACGAGGCCTTCATCGCGCGCGCGCGCGCGGTCGTGGCGACCGGTACCCATCTCAGCAACGCCCGCACCGAGGCGGCCGTTCTGAAGGCCCTCGCGCTTGCCCGCAGGCACGGCGCGCGAACCGCGCTCGACATCGACTACCGGCCGAACCTCTGGGGCCTGGCCGGCCACGATGCCGGTCAGGAACGCTTCATCGCCTCCGATGCGGTGACGCGCAAGCTCCAGTCGACCTTGCATCTTTTCGATCTCATCGTCGGGACGGAAGAGGAATTCCACATCGCCGGCGGCACCACCGACACGATCGCGGCGCTCAAGGCGGTCCGGGCCGTGTCCGCCGCAACGCTGGTGTGCAAGCGCGGCGCTGCGGGGGCGGCCGCCTTCGCGGGCGCGATCCCGGACAGCCTCGACGAGGGCGAGGCCGGCCCCGGCTTTCCGATCGAAGTCTTCAACGTGCTCGGCGCCGGCGACGGTTTCATGTCGGGCCTGCTGAAGGGGTGGCTGGACGGGAAGCCGTGGCCGACGGCACTCGAATACGCCAATGCCTGCGGCGCGTTCGCCGTCTCGCGCCATGGCTGCACTCCGGCCTATCCCTCTTTGGCCGAACTCGAATTCTTCCTCGCGCGCGGCGTGCGGGAAAAGGCGCTGCGCAAGGACGCCGAACTCGAGCAGATCCACTGGTCGACGACCCGCAAGGGCGCCTGGCCGGACGTGCGCGTCTTCGCCTTCGACCATCGTCTGCAGATGGAGGAGATGGAAGGCGCGACCCCACAGGCGATCGGCGCGTTCAAGGAGCTGTGCCTCGCGGCGGCGCTGGCGCAGGCGGGCGACCGTCCCGGCCACGGCATTCTGTGCGACGGACGCCTCGGGCGCCGTGCGCTGCATCGCGCCGCCGGACACGGGCTCTTCATCGCCCGCCCCGCCGAGTGGCCGGGATCGATCCCGCTCACCTTCGAGCCCGAACTCGGTCCCGATTGCGGCGGCCTTGCCGAGTGGCCGAAGGAGCATTTCGTCAAATGCCTCTGCTTTCCCCATCCGGACGATGAGGAGGCGACATGGCACGACCATATCGCGAGCGTGACGCGCCTGTTCCATGCGGCCCGGCGCAACGGCCTGGAATTCCTGCTCGAGGTCATTCCCTCGCGCATCGGCCCGGTCGACGACGAGACGACGCCGAAGGTCATCCAGCGCTTCTACGATGCCGGGATCTATCCCGACTGGTGGAAACTGGAGCCGTTCAAGACGAGGGCCGCCTGGCAGAACGCGTGCGACGCCATCGAGCGCAACGATCGCCATACGCGGGGGATCGTGATGCTGGGGCTCGACGCGCCCGAGGAAGACCTGAAGGAGAGCTTCGCGCTCGCTGCCGCGTTCCCGCTGGTCAAGGGGTTCGCGGTCGGTCGCACGATCTTCGGCGAGGCCGCCCGCGACTGGTTCGCCGGCCGCATCGACGACAGGCAGGCGGTGGCGGCGATGAAAGCGAAATATGGCCGGCTGTGCGACCTGTGGGGAGCCGTCCGCGCCAAGGGAGTTGCGCCACGATGACCACGATCCGTCTCACTGCCGCGCAGGCGATGATGAAATATCTCGCCGTCCAGATGAACGAGGACGGCGAACCGTTCCTCGCCGGCGTCTGGGCGATCTTCGGCCATGGCAATGTCGCCGGCATCGGCGAGGCGCTCCATGCCGAACGCGAGACGCTCCAGACCTATCGCGGCCACAACGAGCAGACCATGTGTCATGCGGCGATCGCCTACGCCAAGCAGTCCGGGCGTCGGCGCGCCATGGCCGTGACCTCCTCGATCGGCCCCGGCGCCCTGAACATGGTGACCGCGGCCGGCCTTGCCCATGTCAACCGCCTGCCGCTCCTGATGATACCGGGCGACGTCTTCGCCAATCGCGGTCCCGATCCGGTGCTGCAGCAGGTGGAGGATTTCGGCGACGGCACAGTTTCGGTCAATGACTGCTTCCGGCCCGTCACCCGCTATTTCGACCGCATCACCCGGCCCGAGCAGATCATGACGGCGCTTCCCCGCGCGTTTCGCACGATGACCGATCCGGCCGATTGCGGCCCGGTCTGCCTCTCCTTCTGCCAGGACGTGCAGGCCGAGGCCTACGATTACCCGAACAGCTTCTTTGCGCCCCGCACCTGGCGTTTCCGCAGGCCCCATCCCGATCCCGTGGAGACCGACCGCATCGCCGCGCTGCTGCGCTCGGCGAAGACACCGGTCATCGTGGCGGGCGGCGGCGTGCATTATGCCGGGGCGAGCGCCGCCCTTCAGGCCTTCGCCGAGAAGCACCGCGTCCCGGTGGTCGAAAGCCAGGCCGGCAAATCGGCGCTTTCCTGGGACCATCCGTTGAATCTCGGCCCGGTCGGCGTGACCGGCGCGGCCAGCGCAAACACCGTGTGTGCCGGGGCCGATCTGGTGCTGGGCGTCGGCACCCGCTTCCAGGACTTCACGACGGGCTCGTGGAACCTCTTCCAGAACCCGGAGCGAACGCTCGTCAGCCTCAATGTCGCGGCCTACGACGCCATGAAGCACGGGGCCGAACCCTTGTGCTGCGATGCGCTGGTGGGTCTCGACACATTGTCCGCCGCCCTCGGCGACCTGGCGTTCGAGGCGCCGTCCGCGTCCCTGAAGGCCGATTGGTTCGCGCGCGTCGATCCCTTGACCGATGCGCCGGACGAGACCGGCACCAACGCCCTGGCGACCGACGCCCAGGTGATCGGCGCGGTGCAGCGGGCGAGCGGTCCCGATACCGTCGTCATGTGCGCGGCCGGCACCATGCCGGGCGAACTCCACAAGCTGTGGAAGGCGCCGCGCCCCGGCGCCTATCACATGGAATACGGATTCTCCTGCATGGGCTACGAGATCGCCGGCGCGCTCGGCATCAAGATGGCCGAGCCCGAGCGGGACGTCGTCTGCATGATCGGCGACGGCAGCTACATGATGGCGAATTCCGAGCTCGCGACGGCGGCCATGCTCAAATGCAAGATCACCATCGTCGTCACCGACAATCGCGGCTATGGCTGCATCAACCGGCTGCAGCAGGCGACCGGCGGGGCGGAGTTCAACAATCTCCTGAAGAACAGTTTTGGCGGCGAGCACTCGGCCATCGATTTCGCGGCCCATGCCGCCTCGATGGGCGCGACCGCCCGCCATGTCGGCTCGCTCGCCGAACTCGAGGAAGCGCTCGCGGCCGGCAAGTCCGTCGACGGCCCCCATGTCGTGGTGATCGACACCGATCCCTATCCCTCGACACCCGATGGCGGCCATTGGTGGGACGTGGCGGTGCCGGAAGTGTCGACGCGCGAGGAGGTCCAGACGGCCCGCAAGGCCTATGAGCGCCAACTGGCGGCGCGCGCCGGCGGGTGACGAGCCCCGCGCGCGGCCGCCCGCCCGCAGCCGCCTTTCATCCCAGCCCTTCATCCAACGGACGAACCCATGATCCTTTTCGGAACCAACCCCATCGCCTGGTCCAACGACGACGACTGGTCGATCGGCGATCACATCTCGCTGGACGAATGCCTCGACGATTGCCGCAGCATCGGGTTCGACGGCATCGAGAAGGGTCATAAGATGCCCTCGGACGGCACGGAGCTCAAGGCGGTCCTTGCGGGGTACGGCCTCAAGTTCGTCGGCGGTTGGCACTCGCTCAACATTCTCGCACCCGGCGCAACGCTCGAAAGCGAGATGGCGGCGATGGACGTTCATATCGACATGACCCGCAAGGCCGGCTCCGACGTCATCATCGTATGCGAATGCTCCAACACCGTGCACGGCAATGACGAGGCGGCGGCCAACGACAGGCCGACCATGTCGGACGCGCAGTGGGAGCGGTTCATGGAGACGGTCAACGCGCTGGCCAGCCACGCCACCCGGCAGGGCCTCAGATTCTGCTATCATCACCATACCGGAACGGTGATCGAGAGCGCCGACGATATCGACCGGTTCATGGCGGCCGCGGGCCCCGATACCCTGCTTCTTCTGGACACCGGCCATTGCACGGTCGGGGGGGCGGACCCGGCGGAGATCGCCCGCAAATACATGGACCGGGTCGGCCACATCCATTGCAAGAACATCCGCCCGGCGTTCCTGGAACGGCTTCGCGAGGACCGGCTGTCGTTCCTTGAGGCCGTGCGGCAGGGCATCTTCACCGTGCCGGGCGATCCGGAGGGCATGGTCGCGTTCGAGCCGGTCCTGACGGCGGCGGCCGAGGCGGGCTATTCCGGCTGGATCGTCATCGAGGCCGAACAGGACAGCGCGGTCCGCAACCCGCTCCACTACCAGCGCATGGGCCTCGAAGCCCTGAAGGACGCCGCCCGTCGCGTGGGGCTGGTTCCCGCCTGATGATCGACGCATCCCATAATTGGTTCAAGCCGCTGTGGCGGCGATTGCTCGTCTCCGCCGCGACCCTGTCCTGGAGTGGCTTCGAGCTCTACACCGGCAATCCGGGCTGGGCCCTCATATTCTTCGCGATGGGCGTTTGGGCGTTGTTTCTGCATCGCGGCGCCAAGGCGGGACAGGCCGATCGGCCCGCCAGAACCGAGAAGGACGAACGATGAGCCATCTTCAGAAAAAGCCCTTCGGGACCCACGGCAAGGTCCATGAGATCACGCCGGAAAGCGCCGGCTGGCGCTATGTCGGCTTCTCGCTCTACCGTCTGCGCGCCGGCGAAACGGCGGCCGAGGCGACGGGCGGCCGCGAGGTCATTCTCGTCATGATCGAGGGCAGGGCGGTGCTGTCCGGCGCGGGCCGGACATGGGGCGAACTCGGCGAGCGCATGAGCGTGTTCGAGAAGACGCCGCCCCATTGTCTCTACCTGCCGAACGGAACGGACTGGTCCGCCGAGGCGACGACCGACTGCGTGATCGGCGTGTGCTCCGCCCCCGGTTCCGGCGGCCACGAGGCCCGTCGCATCGGCCCGGACGGCATCACCCTCGCGGAACGCGGCAAGGGCACGAACACGCGCTACATCAACAATATCGCCATGGAGAACGAGGATTATTGCGACAGCCTTCTCGTCACCGAAGTGTTCACGCCGGCCGGCCACTGGTCGTCCTACCCCTCGCACCGGCACGACGAGGATGATTTTCCGCGCATCACCTATCTCGAGGAGACCTATTATCATCGCCTCGATCCGGCATCCGGCTTCGGCGTCCAGCGCGTCTACACCGACGACGGCTCGCTCGACGAGGTGATGGCCGTGCGCGACGGCGACGTCGTCTGCGTGCCCCGGGGCCATCACCCGTGCGGTGCGCCGCACGGCTTCGAAATGTACTATCTCAACGTGATGGCGGGTCCGTTGCGGAAATGGCGCTTCGTCGCGGCCCCCGAGGTCGAGTGGATCATGCGGCGCGATGCCTGACGCTGGGGGATCGGCCGCTCTCCGGATGACGTGAACCCGCACCTGTCCCGCCGAGCGGACGGGTGCGTCTCAACGGGGCCGGCGCAGGGCCGACGCGGCGAACTCCACGCGATTGCGGCCTGTCGCCTTGGCGACATAGAGCGCATTGTCGGCTTGCCGCTGGAGCTGTTCGGGCGAAACGTCGCGTGCATCGGAATGCAGAACGGCGACGCCGATACTCACGGTCACGTGCGCCGATATGGAGGAGGCCGGATTGGGAATCGCCGCCGCCTCGATCGCCCGGCGGATGTCCTCGGCGACCGTCAGGGCACGCCGGTCGTCGTCGCCGCGAAGCAGAACCAGAAATTCCTCGCCGCCATAACGCGCCACCTGATCGCGATCGGCCTCGACGCAGGCCTGAAGAATGCGGGCGACCTCGACCAGGCATCGGTCGCCTTCGAGATGGCCGAACCGGTCGTTGAGACCCTTGAAATGGTCGACGTCGCACATCAGCATGGCGGTGCCGGACAGGTCGCCTTCGGGCGCACTCCACAAGGCGTCGAGAATTTCGCCCATCCAGCGCCGGTTCGCCGTGCCCGTCAGCGGGTCGACCCGCGCGAGGCGTTCGAGCCGATCGTTGGCCTGTGCGAGTTCGGCGACCCGCTGCTTGTCGCGAAGCTCGAGCAGAAAGGTCTTGTGCGCCAGGATCGTGATCGTGCGTTTGGCGACGACGATCGCGACGATGCCGCTGGCGAAGAACAGCGCGCTCGACACGGCGCCCCAGATGTCGAGATCCGGATTCAGCAACTGGAACGTCAAGTAGAGCGCCACCGCAAGGGCGGCGATCGCGGTCGTATACGCAACCGGAATGCCGAAGATGATGATGCCGGTGGTCGCCACGAACAGCATGACGCTGAGATAGCGCTCGTGAAACGTGCCGCCCGAGACCCAGCCGGCCAGGGCGATCGAAAACAGGATGACGAACATTCCCAGCACGAGGGACGCGCACTGGATCCGGTAGGTGCGCGGCTTGCGCCAGACGAACAGGACCCCGCACACGGCGACCGGGACCAGGCTCAGGGCCAGAACGGACGGCGGGGTCACGAACTGCGGGAGCATCAGTGTATTCAGCACGATCGTCGCGACGTTGAGGATCGCCACCCAGATCATCCAGGAGCGGATGATCTTGGCCGATTGCGACCATGTGCGCTCCCGGAAGAGGTCGCGCAGCTCGCCTTCGAGGCGGATATGCCGGGTGCGACCGGCAAGAAGCCGCTCCACCAGGGCCGAAACGGCGAGATCCTGGGCGTGACTCTGAAGCCGCGACGACAATCTCGCCGATCGGCGATCAAGGGTGTTTCCGTAGGTGTCCATGGGAAACCGATCGAAAAAGGGATGATGCTGCAAGACTGACAGCAAGACGTGAAGATTGGGTTGGTCGAGCGACGACACTGCGGATCTTGCGGAAAGCTTGCCGCCGGGCCACAAATGAAGATCAGCGCGTCCCCACCGCGATGCGGCGGTCTTTGCTTGCGTTGCCCTGTCTCTCGGTGATCGAGCGTCCGCGTTCGTCCGCCTCGCATGTACTTTCTCGGCTTTGTTCGGACGCAATGCGTTCGTGCACAAAGAATAGTTAACAGTTCCGGCTTAATTCTAGGGTGCCTGAACCCGTCGGAGCCACGCCATGCGACTTACCATTTCCAGAAAACTGACCGTGTTGATCGCCTTGGCGGTTCTCGTCTGCATCACCGTGGTCGGGACCCAGCTCTATTCCCTGCGCCAGGTCGTGCAGGAGCAGCGGGTCGACCTGATCAGGACGCAGGTGGATTCGGCCGTCTCCATCGTTGAGCGGTTTCGCGCCATGGCCGAGAGCGGGCAGCTGTCACAGGACGCCGCGAAGGAGCAGGCGAAGCGCGTTCTGGGCGCGATGCGCTACGGCGCCGACGACTATTTCTTCGTCACCGACGACAAGGCGGTGATGCTGGTGCATCCCAAGACGGCACTGATCGGCCAGAACATGTGGGAGAACCGCGACCCGGACGGCTTCCCCCTGTTCCAGAACCTGATCGCGCAAGCCAAGGCCGGCGGTGGCATCACCCCCTATCTGTGGCCGCGCGCCGAGGGCGAGGCGCCGGTTCCCAAGCTCAGCTATTCGGCTGGCGTTCCCGAATGGCAATGGGTCATCGGAACGGGTGTCTATGTCGACGACCTCAGCACGATCTTCCTCGGCGAGGCGTGGAAGTCGCTCGCCCTGTCGTCGGTCCTGCTCGGTCTTCTCGTCGCCTGCGCCGTGCCTCTGGTGCGCAGCATATCCCGGCCGCTGCACGCCATGACCGGCACGATGCGCGCCCTTGCTGCGGGGAACACCTCCGTCACCATTCCCGGTCTTGGCCGCCGCGACGAGATCGGCGAGATGGCCGACGCCGTCGAGGCCTTCAAGCGGGCCGGGATGGAGCGTGACGTCCTGTCCACCGAAGCGGAGGCTGCACGGGCCGCAAGGGAGATCGAACGGATCGAGCAGGAAGCGGCCGGCGAAGGCTATGTGAAGGCCCACGAATTTTTCATGGCCGAGGTCACGGAGGGCTTTCGGCGTCTGGCCGACGGCGATCTGACATCGCGGCTCGATCGGCCCTTCACGCCGGACTACGAGGGTGTGCGCACCCTGTTCAACGACAGTGTGGAAAAGCTCGAGACGGCGTTTGCGAGCGTCGTCACGACGATCGGCTCGATCCGCTCGGGCCTCGGCGAGATCACGACGGCGTCGAACGATCTGGCGCAGCGAACCGAACAGCAGGCCGCAAGCCTCGAGGAGACGGTTGCGGCGCTGGGCGAGGTGACGCAAGGGGTGAACGAGACGGCCGAAGGCGCCGGTACGGCCCAGCGCACGGCTGTGCTCGCACGGGCGAGGGCCCAGAAGGGCGGCGAGGTCGTCGGCAATGCGGTCACCGCGATGGGGCTGATCGAACAGTCCTCGGAAAAGATCAACGCGATCATTTCGGTCATCGACGAGATCGCCTTCCAGACCAATCTTCTGGCGCTCAATGCCGGGGTCGAGGCGGCGCGCGCGGGCGAGGCGGGGCGCGGCTTTGCGGTGGTGGCGCAGGAGGTTCGCGGTCTGGCGCAACGCTCGGCCGAGGCGGCCAAGGAAATCAAGACGCTGATCGCCACGTCGCGCGAGCAGGTCGAGACGGGGGTGGAACTCGTCACGGCCTCCGGTCGCTCGCTGGAGGAGATCGTCACCGAGGTGAGCTCGATGGCGGACGTGATCTCGACCATCGCGTCCTCGGCGCGCGAGCAGGCGACGAGCCTTCGCGAGGTGTCGGCCGCAGCGGACCAGATGGACAAGGTCACGCAGCAGAACGCGGCGATGGTGGAGCAGGCCACGGCTGCAAGCCATACGCTCGAACAGGAGACCGACGCGCTCGCATTGGCGATGTCGCGGTTCCGCATCGGTTCGGCCCATGGTGCATCACAGGGCGCGAACCGGCAAACGGGAAGGCGCGCGAGCGCCGAGGTGAGCGAGCTTCGCCGCGCGGGCTGATCGGGCCGCGCGCGCGGACGGGTCGTATTGGCGGCCAATCCTTCCGAGGCAACCGGGCGTTCCGCCCGCCTGTCGCCGCGTCCGCTCCCTGCCGGCCTGCATGTATCCGCGGTGCCGGCGTCCGGCACGCCGGCTTCGCACCCTCCCCGTTCGCCCGGGTCAGGCCCCTGTCCCGTACCGGTCCCCTCGGTCGGCGCTGCGCGCTGCGCGCAGGATGGCAGGACCCGTCCGGGCGCGTAAGCGATGACGGGAGATCGCATCGCCTTCCGCACGACGGGTTCGGGCGGTATCCATGTCCGGTCGTGACATGAGCCGGTATCCGGGCGGGACGTCGGCAGGCATGGCGCGGACGGCATCGAATGGGCGGGGATGGGGCAAATGAGGCAGCCGACGATAGCCGATGTGGCGCGAGCGGCAGGGGTGAGCGTCGCCACCGTCGACCGCGTCCTCAGCGGGCGTGCGAAAGTGCGGGACGAAACGGCGCGCAAGGTCCAGACCGCTGCGACGACGATCGGCTATCACGGCGCGAACGCGATCCGCCAGCGGATCCTTGCGGGACGGCCGAAACTCCGCCTCGGCCTGCTGCTGCAGAAGGAACGCCATGCCTTCTATCAGGAGTTGAAGCAGGAGTTCGAGAAGCAGTGCCACCGCATGGTCGATCGTGAGGTGCGGGTCGTCACGCGTTTCGCCACGTCGACGCGGCTCGAGGAACTGGCCGAACTGCTGCACGGGTTCCGCGGCCATGTCGATGCCGTGGCCGCGACGGGCATCGACCATCACGAAGTGACGGCAGGCGTCGCGGAACTGCGCCAGGCCGGCATCCCGACATTCTCCATGTTGTCCGACTTCGCGCAGGGTGTCCGGGAGAGCTATTTCGGCCTCAACAATTTGCGCGTCGGCCGGACCGCCGGATGGCTGATTTCCAAGGTCGCCGATCGGCCGGGGAAGGTGGGAATCTTCATCGGGGCGCACCGGTATCACGGCCACGAACTTCGCGAGACCGGCATGCGCAGCTATTTTCGGGAGTACGCGCCCGAGTTTCAGTTGCTCGACGGGCAGATCAACCTCGAGACACGCGACCTGACCTATGAGGCGACCAGTCACCTCCTGGAGCGCCACGATGATCTTGTCGGTCTTTACGTGGCCGGCGGCGGGATGGAAGGGGCGATCGCCGCCTTCGAGCGATACGGGGCGTTTCGGCGCTGCGCCCTTTTCGTGAACGAACTCACGCCGGAATCGCATCGCGGGCTGCAGAACCGGACGGTCTCGATCGTCTTCGGGACACCGCTTCAGCAACTGGTCGCCGAACTTCTGCTTCTGGCGACGAGCACGGTCGACACCGGACCGGCCGAAATGCCGGGCCAGCGCTTCTTCGCCCCCGTCATCTACACGCCGGAATCCCTCTCCTGATAGATTCTATCATTGGCGAAGGCTTTTCCATCAAGGATGATGGGTCGCGGCCCGGATTTCGGATTGACCCGATAGCGCCGTTTCCCGGATAGTCCGACCGGAAGCCGGCGGACGTCCGGCTGCATCGAACCGGGAGGTTCCGGCTCTGCCGGTGGATGCAGTGCGAAGCCGTATGGGGCGGTCGGCCGCGTTTCCAAAGATCCCATCGACAGGTCTTGCATGGGTTCCAAATCGGGAGGATTTGCATGAGAAAATTTCTGCTGTCTGCTGCGATGTTCGCATCGCTGGCAAGTTCCGCGTCGGCGGAGACGATCGGCGTTTCGATGGCGCTCTTCGACGACAATTTCCTGACGGTGCTGCGCAACGGCATGGTCGAAAAGGCCGAATCCATGGAGGGTGTCGAGGTCCAGGTCGAAGACGCACAGAACGACGTCGCCAAGCAGCTCGATCAGATCAATAATTTCGTGGCGAGCGGCGTCGATGCGATCATCGTCAATCCGGTGGACACCTCCGCGACCGAGGCGATGTCCCAGGCGGCCGCGTCCGCGGGCGTTCCGTTGGTCTACGTCAATCGCGAGCCGGTCAACGCCGATGCGCTTCCCGACAACCAGGCCTTCGTCGGCTCGGACGAACGCGAATCCGGCACGCTGGAGACCAAGGAAATCTGCCGGATCTTCGGCGAGAAGGGCAAGGATCCGGCGCGCGTCTACGTCATGATGGGCGAATTGTCGAACCAGGCCGCGGTCCAGAGAACGGCCGATATCCATGACGTCATCGACAAGGGCGAGTGCGACGTCACGCTCGAAATCATCGACGAGCAAACGGCGAACTGGTCTCGCGACCAGGCGCAGAACCTGATGACCAACTGGCTGTCCACCAGCGAGCCGTTCGATGGCCTGATCTCGAACAATGACGAGATGGCGATCGGCGCGATCCAGGCGATGAAGGCGTCCGGTATCGCCATGGAGGACGTGGTCGTCGGCGGCATCGACGCCACGCAGGACGCCCTCCAGGCCATGGCCGCCGGCGACCTCGACGTGACCGTCTTCCAGGACGCGGCCGGCCAGGGCAGCGGCGCTCTCGACGCCGCCCTCAAGCTCGCCAGGGGCGAGGATGTCGACCAGAAGGTCTACGTCCCCTTCCAGCTCGTCACCCCCGAAAACATGGACCAGTTCGCGTCGCGGAATTGATCGTCGCGATCACGGTCGGCGATGGCCCGTCGCGGGCCGTCGCCCGACGGTCGAACATTTTTCAGGGGAGTGCTTTCGATGGCAGAGGCTGCGCATGGCATTGGCGGCTTGACGTTCGATCCGAAGAAGCGCGAGCGTCCGCCGGAGCTCGGCATCGGAATGGCCCTCGTTGCGATCGTCCTGGTCTTCGAGCTGCTGGGTCGCTTGCTGATGGGCGACAGCTTCCTGTTCAACACACGGGAAGGCACCGCCGGCCTGTTCAATACCGCCCGGCTCGAAATCATCATTCTCCAGGTCTCGATCATCGGCATCATCGCGATCGGCGTGACGCAGGTCATCATCACGGGCGGCATCGATCTCAGCTCGGGATCGATCGTCGGCGCGACGGCCATGATCGCCATGAGCTTCGCGCAGGCGGGGGAAATCTACGGCAATCCCAACACCCGCGCCGTGTTCTTCGGGTCGGGCCTGGTCGACCTGCCGATCATCGTGCCCCTCATCGTCGGGCTGATCTGCGGGCTCGTGGCCGGGGCGATCAACGGCCTGCTGATCGCCTATACGAAGATCCCCCCCTTCATCGCGACGCTCGGCATGATGGTGACGGCGCGCGGGGTGGCGAAATGGTGGACGCGCGGGCAGCCCGTGTCCTTCCCCACCGAGACCTATGCGGCGATCGGGGCGGGCCTCATGCCCGTGTTCATCTTCGCCTTCATCGCCATCGTCTTCGCGCTGGCATTGAAGTACACGCTCTACGGCAAGCATACCTACGCGATCGGATCGAACGAGGCGGCGGCCCGCATGTCGGGGATCAAGGTCGCGCGGCACAAGGTGCTCGTCTACACGATCGCCGGCGTTCTCGCCGCCGTCGCCGCCCTTGTCCTCAGCGCGAAGAACCTGACGGCGCAGGCCGGCATGGGGATGATGTACGAGCTCGACGCCATCGCCATGGCGGTGATCGGCGGCGTGTCGCTGACGGGGGGACGAGGCTCGATCCTCGGCACCGTTCTCGGCGCACTCATCTTCGGCGTCATCATCTCCGGCTTCACGTTCCTACGCCTCGACGCCTACTATCAGGAGATGGTCAAGGGCGCGATCATCGTCGGCGCGGTCGCGCTCGACCAATGGCGTCAACGGTCCGGCGGGGCGAGAGCATGACGCCCGGCAACCGACGAGACGAAAGGATCGAACCCATGTCCGACATCGTTCTGAAGACCGAGAATCTCACCAAGCACTATGGCGGCGTCCAGGCGCTCGAAGGCGCCAATTTCGAGATCCGCAAGGGTGAATGCGTCGCGATCATGGGGGACAACGGCGCCGGAAAGTCGACCTTCGTGCGCCAGATCACGGCGGTGGAGCGGCGCACGTCCGGCAAGGTCTGGTTCGACGGCGACTATGTCGACTTCACGGATCCGCTGGAAGCGCGCGAGGCGGGGATCGAGACGGTCTTCCAGACGCTTGCCCTTGCCGATCACCTGAACGTGCCGGACAATCTGTTCCTCGGGCGCGAACTGATCAAGTTCAGGCTCGGACCCTTCTCCATCCTCGACTACAAGGCGATGCGCGCCGCGACGCTCGAGGGTCTCAAGAAGACGGGGGTCAAGATCCCCAACATCTCGAACTCGATCCAGAACATGTCGGGCGGGCAGCGCCAGTGCGTGGCGATCGCGCGCACGGCGACGTTCAAGTCGAAGCTGATCATCATGGACGAGCCCACCGCCGCTCTCGGGGTTCAGGAGACGGCCCAGGTGGAGAACATCGTGCGCACCCTGAAGGAGCATGCCGAACCCGTCATCCTGATCAGCCACAACATGCGGCAGATCATGGATCTCTGCGACCGGATCGTGGTGTTTCGCCGGGGCCGGATCGTGGCCAATCTCAACAAGAACGAGACCGACGGCCAAGACGTCGTCGCCTACATCACCGGCGCCAAGACCCAGCGGGAATACGATGTCGAGGCCGCCGCCTGAGCGCCCGCACGACGATCAGGCGGGCGATCCCGACATGCGTGTCGCAGACTTGCGGGTCGCCAGGCTGAGATCGCCCCGGACGATGTCCACCCCGCGCGCGCGCAGACCGGCGTCGACGGCGGCCTGACGGCCTGCGTCTTCGCCGGGGAAGAAAAGGCGGACCGGTCCGACCCCTTCGTGCGCCGTCAAATGCGGCGCTCCATCGATCAACACTTCAAGTGAGACCCTTTCCATGACCGTAAGAATTGGCGTGATCGGCACAGGCATGATCGGACGCGACCATACGCGCCGCATCGAAAAGGTGCTGACGGGCGGCACGATCGTCGCCCTCTCGGATTCTGTGCCGGAAGCCGCGACGAACCTGCGCGACGAACTGGCGCCCGCGGCGGTCTGCTATCCGACGGGCGAGGCGCTGGTTGCGGCCGCCGACGTCGACGCGGTGCTCGTCTGCTCCACGGGCTCGACCCACGAGGCTTACGTGCTCGCGGCGATCGAGGCCGGAAAGCCCTGCTTCTGCGAGAAGCCCCTGGCAACGACCGCCGAAGGCGCCAGGCGGATCGTCGAGGCCGAGGTCGCGCACGGCTCGCGGCTCGTGCAGGTCGGTTTCATGCGCCGCTACGATGCGGGCTATCGCATGCTGAAGACGGTGGTGGATTCCGGGATCGGCGCGCCGCTGATGGTCCATGCCGCCCACCGCAATCCGACGGTTCCCGAGCAGTACGTGACGCCGATGGCGATACACGACACGCTGATCCACGAGATCGACGTCCTGCGCTGGCTTCTCGACGATGACTACGTCTCGGCACAGGTCGTCTTCCCGAAGCGATCGCGGCACGCCCACGCCAAGCTCGCCGATCCTCAGATCGTGCTCCTCGAAACCGAAAAGGGCGTCCGGGTGGACGTCGAGATCTTCGTCAACTGCCGTTACGGCTACGATATCCAGTGCCAGGTGGTCGGCGAGGAGGGCATTGCCAGCCTCCCCGAACCGATGGCCGTCGCGCTGCGGCAAAATGCGAGCCTCTCGACGCCGATCCTGACCGACTGGAAGGACCGCTTCGTCGACAGCTACGATGTCGAATTGCAGGACTTCCTCATGGCGGCGGCGGCCGGCACCGCCTCGGGGCCCTCGTCCTGGGACGGATACGTGGCCGCGATCACATCGGATGCCTGCGTCGAGGCGCAGGAGTCGCAGGGCGCCATCGTTCCCATCACCCTGCCCGAACGCCCCACCCTTTATCGCTGAGAGGTCCCCATGACATTCGCCATCAACCATATCTGTACGCCGGGCCTTCGGCTCGACGGCTTCTTCGCCATGGCCCGGCGACTGGGATGCGATCTGGTCGAGATCCGCAACGACATCCCGGACGTGATCGGCTCGACCTCTCCGCAGACGGTGAAGGCCGCGGCCGAGGCGGCGGGCGTGACGATCCTGTCGATCAACGCCCTCTATCCCTTCAATGTCCCGTCGGACGATCTTGCGGCACGGGCGATGAGGATGGCCGACTATGCGAAGGCCTGCGGCGCGCGGGCGCTCGTGATGTGCCCGCTGAACGAAGGCACCCCGGTGCCGCGCGCGGACATGGTCGCGGCGCTCGCGACACTGGCTCCGATCCTGCGGGATCGCGGGCTGACGGGGCTCGTCGAGCCGCTCGGCTTTCCGGTCTCCTCGCTGCGCCGCAAGGCGGACGCGATCGCGGCGATCGAGGCGGCGGACGGCGCCGACGTGTTTCGCCTGGTGCACGACACTTTCCATCATCATCTGGCCGGTGAGGCGGAGATCTTCCCCGACCGGACCGGGCTCGTCCACATTTCCGGCGTCGTCGATCCCGACGTCGCGGTCGACGACATGCGCGACGGGCACAGGGTCCTTGTCGACGCGGGAGACCGGCTCGGCAATCTCGACCAGATCAGGGCCCTGCGCGAGGGCGGCTACGAGGGGCCGTTCTCGTTCGAGCCTTTCGCGCAGTCGTTCCACGACCTGTCCGACCCGGAAGCGGCCCTGCGCGACAGCATCGCCTTCATCGCGGCGGGCCTCGGGCGAGCGAAAGCGGCCGAGTAGCCCCGTGCCGTGAAGGCGGCGGCCTCGAGGCGATCGCGGCGTATCGGGGAGATGACCGAGACGGGCCGAACGGGGGCTTCGTGATCTCGCAAAGAGTGGGCGGCATGCAGCTTATTCATGGGCAGCTACCGTTCAAGGCGACCGCCTTCGTGGCCGCCCAGCCGTCGACGACCCGGTTCATGCCGCGCACGAAGGCGTCCGCGTCCTCGCCCAGATCGGTCCGCAACTCCGCCTCGGGAGACGAACATCACCGAGGGAGAGAGAGCACGAAACCGTTTACCCTGGCCCTCGTCGCGGCACTGCTCGTCATGGGCCTCATCGCGGTCACCTGTATCGACGTGATCGGCCGCTACCTGTTGAATCGTCGCTTCGGCAGCGCCTACGAGCTGACGCAGATGCTGCTGGCGTCGCTGGTTTTCGTGGCGCTGCCGGCTGACCACCGCCGAGGGCGGCCATGTCGAGGTTGACCTTGCGCCGCACCTCGTGCCCCCGTCGATCCAGCGGGGCCGGGCGGGGCGGGGCCGGGCGCGGCTGGCCGGTCCGATCTCGGCCGCGACGCTCGGCTATCTCACCGGGCGTCCGGCGGTTCTCAGCGTTTTCGCAGCTGCACGAGGGCGCGCGCAGCGCCTCGCGGGCGCTGCCGATGGCGCCGCTGGCTTTCCTGGCGGCGGGCAGGTTTCGTTCCGCGCGCCGTGACGACCGTGCGCCGTTACGGCCGTGTGCCACCGCCTGCCGATCCGTCCGCGCCGAACCCCTGCCTGAGGAGGCCGTCCCAGCAGGGGGAGAGGGAAATCCGCGTTCGGGTGTCGAGAACCGCTTCGTAGACGCCGTAGAGTTCGACGTTTGAGATGGTGATCGGGCATTTGGGGTAGAGGACGAGATCGGTCCGAGCGATTTCCGACAGGACGAAGGCGTTCGGCTGTGGCACGGTGCGCGAGGGATCGGCGCCGATGGGCACGCCTTTCGGGGCGTCGCGGTCCATCAGATAGGGAAACGGATTGGTGAAGTTGAGGCTGAAGATGGTCTCGAACCGCACGTCGTTGGCCGCCTCGTATGCCCTGATCGCCTCGACCCCGTCGTCGATCGCCCGCAGCCATGTCAGATGCATGTCGGGCGCGGTGTAGAAGGTGAAGTCCGGTAGGATCCTGTCGTCCGCGAAGGCCTGGAAGGTCGCCGGATGGCGCTTGTAGAGATTAAGGACGGTCGCCGATCGATCGACGATCTCCGCGCGCTGACTCACCTGATCGAGCGTCTTCAGGTTCGGCAGGTCGATGGCGACGTAGTTCATCTGGCCGACCAGCGCGCGGGCGGCCTTCTGAAGCGTCGAGACGAGGCTCGGCAGCGTGGTGGCGGCGGCCAGCGCCAGGCAGGCGACGAGCAGCTTGCCTTTCAGATGGCCGACATTGACGAGGATCGCCAGGACGATCGGCCAGATGAACACGAAGGGCTGGCTGCCCGTGTTCTGGGTTTCGAAGAACAGGCCGGCGACCAGCCCGACGCCGAGCCACATCGAGCCGCGATCGAACAGTCGCGCAAGGCCCGGCAGCAGGGCGCGCGGCGTCAGCGATCCGGCCGCGTCCGCAAGGTCGCGGCGTTCGGCAAACAGCAGTACCGCGCACAGGAGGCCCGCCGAGGCGACGATGCCGAAATGGAGCGAGCCGGCCTGGAGGAAACGCTGGAGGAGGACCCCCTCGTTCATGGCGGCGAGGGTGAGGAGATCGTTCACATAGGCGAGCGTCACGCCGTCGGCGAGCTGCAGCGCCAACAGGATCGCGGCAAAGCCTGAGAGGATGAGGAAGCCTTCCCGGATCGCGACCCGGCCGGCCAGGACGGCGAACGCGCACAGGAGCCCGCCGGCGGCAAAGCCGGTGATCTTGGTCAGGAACAGGGCCGTCATCGTGCCGGTGAGGACGGTGACGACGACCATCCGGTTCGTGGCGAACAGAAGCGCCGCGGTCAGCACGTAGAGCAGATGGATGCACTGGCGGTTGTAGTAGCCGAAGCCGTCGATCGAGGGATAGCTGGAATATTGGGTCGCATTGATCGGCAGGGCGACGAAGAGGATGAACGGCAGGACGAGCGCAAGGGCAATGGTGCGCGAGCGGCGGTCGGCATCGAGGAGGACGAGCGCGAACAAGGGCGCGGCGACGGCGAGGATCATCCATTGGGCCAGGAGCACGGGCTGGGCCAGGGGAAAGATCCCGATCAGAAAGGCAAAGAGCCAGTAGCCGAGCGGACCTGCCGGCGCAAAGAAATCGACCGACGGCACTTGCCCGTTGCCGAGACGGTTCGCGGCATCGAAATAGATGAAGGTGTCCCAGTAGAAGGCGCCAATGGGCACGGTCAGCGGCAGCATCAGGAGCGAAAACAGCGCGGCGCAGAAAAAAGCGAGGATCAACGGCGGCGAGAACAGGCCGATCCTGAAGCGGCTGCCGCGGCGGGTGTCACTGGCAATGTCGGACATGGGCGGGCGGTCCTCGGGGCGGCGTTGCTTCAGGCGATCTTCAGGATGGACCATGCACGTTAGGGAAGCGTTACGGCCCTCGGCGTGGCGGCGGCCTGCCGCCGGGACTGTGCGCGGGGATGAAAGGGCACTTGCCACGAAGGGTCCTTTGGCGCATCCTGCCCGCCATGATCGACAGGCCAGCCATCACGACAGCCCTGCGGAACGCTTGCCCCGGCAGCGCCGGCATCGTCGTGCGCGCGTCGCTACGTCGTCTCCTTAGCGGCGACCGTCGGGCCCGTTGAGGAAGGGGCGCCCGGCGGTCGGCTCCTGCCGGACCGTTGGTGTTCGTCCACCGCCCGCTCTGCTCCTTCGAACTTCTCCACCCCGTTGCCGCCCGGCGAAGGCCATGCGCGGCTTTACAAGTTCGAACCGATCGCGGATGACGCCCTGAAAGAGCGCGCAAGTAATTCCGCCGATCGACGAGACGATTGAAGGACGACCATGTCTGTCACCCCCACCATTCCCGTGCCCGCGAGCGACCATGCCATCGAGGCGAAAAGGCCGTCTCCGACCGGCCGCGGCAGGACCATGGCGAACGCCGCCGAGAAATACCGGCCCTACGGTCAGGTCGATCTGCCGGATCGCACATGGCCCGCAAGGACCATCGACACCCCGCCGATCTGGTGCTCCGTCGATCTTCGCGACGGCAATCAGGCGCTGGTCGACCCGATGGGCCACGAGCGCAAGGCCCGCTTCTTCGCGCTGCTGCTGGCCATGAACTTCAAGGAAATCGAGATCGGGTTTCCGTCCGCCTCCCAGACCGATTTCGACTTCACCCGCTGGTGCATCGAAGAGGGCGGAACGCCCGACGACGTTTCGTTGCAGGTGCTGGTCCAGTGCCGGCCCGAGCTGATCTCCCGAACGTTCGAATCCCTCGAAGGCTCGACGCGGCCGATCGTCCACTTCTACAATTCCACGAGCGAACTCCAGCGGCGCATCGTGTTCGACAAGGATCGCGCCGGCATCAAGGTCATCGCGACCGATGCGGCCAAGATGATCGCCGACATGGCGGCGAAGGCGGGCGGCGGCTATCGCTTCGAATATTCGCCGGAAAGCTTCACCGGCACCGAGCTGGAATTCGCCGTCGAGGTCTGCAACGCGGTGGCGGAGATCATGCAGCCGACGGCCGAGAACAAGCTGATCTTCAACCTGCCGGCGACCGTCGAGATGTCGACGCCCAACGTCCATGCCGACCAGATCGAATGGATGTGCCGCAATCTCGACAATCGCGAGAACCTCATCGTCTCGATCCACCCGCACAATGATCGCGGCACGGCGGTGGCGGCCACCGAGCTGGCCCTGATGGCCGGCGGCGACCGGGTGGAAGGCACCCTGTTCGGCAATGGCGAGCGCACCGGCAATGTCGATCTCGTGACGCTGGCGCTCAACATGTACACCCAGGGCGTCGATCCGCTGATCGATGTCAGCGACATCAACCGGATCAAGGACGTCTACGAATATTGCAACCAGCTCGCGGTGGGCGAGCGCCACCCCTATGTGGGCGAACTGGTCTACACCGCGTTCTCGGGCTCGCACCAGGATGCGATCAACAAGGGCATGAAGGCCGTGCGCAAGGCCAACACGCCGGTGTGGGAAGTGCCTTACCTGCCGATCGATCCGAAGGATGTGGGCCGCTCCTACGAGGCGATCATCCGGATCAATTCCCAGTCCGGCAAGGGCGGCATCGCCTACATCCTGCAGGAGGATTACGGCCTCAACCTGCCGCGCAACCTGCAGGTGGAGTTTCGCGAGGACATCCAGCGCATCACGGACGAGGAGGGGCGCGAGCTGCAGGCGAGCCGCATCTACGAGCGCTTCATCGAGCGTTACGTCACCCAGCCCGAAGGCCGGCTGCGGTTCGTCAACCATGTCACGAAGCCCGATCCGGACGTCGCCGAAGGCCGGATCGTCGAGGCGCGGCTGATCGACGGGGGAACGGAGATCGTCATCACCGGTCGGGGCAACGGTCCGATCGACGGGTTCATCGACGGTCTCTCGAAGCATATCGGCGTCGCGTTCTCCGTGCACGACTATTCCGAGCATTCGCTGGGAACCGGATCCGACGCGCGGGCGATCTGCTACATGGAGATCGCACACGATCGCGGACGGCTCTTCGGCGTCGCCATCAACAAGAACATCGTGACGGCCTCCCTGATCGCGATCCTCTCGGCCGCGAACCGGATCCTCGAGGATCGTCCGTGACCCGAGCGTCGGCGCCTGCGTTCGATAGTGAATCGTCGCAGCGTTCGGAAACGGAACATCTGCTTCAATATGGGACGGGTGACCGCAGCAATGCGGTCACCATCGACCCATTTGACGCAATCTTTGCTTCGTCACCTTGGAACAGCCGCAGAAGGCCGGTACATTAACCGAATGTTCATGGTTTGGTTCTCGGGGCGATCATAATGGCTGAAACATCGGAGAAAGTCGCGTCGCTTTCGGGCACGAGACGCCTCGCCGACGCCGTGCGCGCCGCGAAGATCGCGGCCGCGCAGCGGTCCGATGTGGTGGTCGACATCCGGGAGGCCGACCGCGCCCGGCTGGAAATTCTCGCCGAGGAACTGAAGCCGATCGCCGAGGAGGTCGGCGACGACGATCTCTTCGACTTCGTGCTGACCGGCGGCCAGACCTCCCGCTACTGGATCGACGGGACGGCGCACGTGACGATGGCGCGCGACCGGCGCACCTATCGCTTCGTGCGCGAGACGCGGCTGGGGCGTGTGACGCTTGCCGAATCGACCGAGCCGCGCAAGATCGCGGATCATGTGACGACCTATGTCGCCGAGCGGGTGGTGGAGCGCGATCGCGCCTATGCCGTGGATGACGGGATCGGCCAGCGGGCGAGCAACCCGTCCCGGTTCGGCACCCAGCCCGAGCGCGGCGTCGAGCCGATGACAGCGAACGACCAGAACGGGTCCGCGGGCGAAGCCCCCGACCGGGGCGGCAGCCGTCTCGTCGTCGGGCTCGTCTGGTTCCTGCTGGGGATCGTGGTCGGCGCCGGGATCCCGCTGATCCTGTCCTATCTCTATCTGGCCTGAACCGGCCCTTTCCGACGCGGCGGCGCGCTGCCGATCGCCTGCCGCCCGGTCCGTCCGGGAACCGAAACGACGAGCGGCCTCAGACGGTCTCGTCCTGGGTCGCAGGCGTTGGGAGCACCGGGGTCGTGGCGGGTTTCGCGTCTTCCCTGGGTTCGGCGTCCACCGCGCGTCCGTCCGACAGGAGATGGCGCTCCCGCACCCAGCCGATGCCATCGAGCGTTTCGTGCAGGCCCCGTTCGCGCTGGACGAGTTCCCATCGGCCGGGCCCGCCGTCGATCTCGAAGAGATTGTAGCGCGCCGCAGGCTTGTCCGTGCCGGGCGACTGGCTGGCCGAAGGCACGCCGACGACCGGGATCTTGCGATGCTCCGGCCCTTCCAGCCAGTAGAGCGTGTCGAGATGGGTGTGGCCGTGCAGAACGAGCTCGGCGCCCGCATCCTTCATCACCTTCGAGAAGAACTGCTTGCCGATCAGGCGCTTGTGCCAGGCCGCGGCACCCGAGATCGGCGGATGATGGATGAGGACGACGCGGAAATGCCCGGCCTTGCGGCTGTTTTCGAGAAGCTTGGCGAGCGCCAGCGCCTGGCCCCGGCGAAACGATCCCGTGGCGAAGAAGGGCGCGGTCGCCTCGGCCGTGGAGACGCCGAAGATCGCGACATTGCCGCGAACCCGCATGTAGGGAAAGGAATTGCCGATCGCGGCGAGAGGATTGTCGCCGATCAGATATTCATGCCATTCCTTGTGGGAGCGTTTCAGCGCGCCCGGCACGTAGGCATCGTGATTGCCCGGAACGAGCGAGACGTCGTGCGGAAGCCCCAGCGATTGCAGCCAGATGCGCGCGGCCTTCGTTTCGGTCTTCGTCGCCAGATTGACGAGGTCGCCGGTGACCGCGATATGGTCGGGCTGGTGATATTTCAGATCGAGGACGAGGTCGGTCAAGGTGTCCCCGAACATCGACCGGCGCCGGTTGCGGTGCCAGTTCACATAGCCTGTCACCCGCTTGGAAGCGAGCTCGCGCAACGACAGCGAGGGAAGCGGACCGAGGTGGATGTCGGAGAGATGGGCTAGTCGGTACATGCGGCGTCCTGATCTTGTCTGAAGCTCTACTTATGGCTACGAACGGGAAGAAACACCGATGATCCTCCAGAAAACCGTTCGTCGGCTGATGCATGCCGGCTTTCTCCTCGCCCGGCCGATGACCCTCGGCGTTCGCGTGGCCGCGTTCGACGAGGACGGACGGGTGTTTCTGGTGCGGCATACCTACGTTCCCGGCTGGTACCTGCCGGGCGGCGGGGTCGATCCGGGCGAGACCACCGAGGCCGCCGCGCGCCGCGAGATCGCCGAAGAGGGCAATCTCACCGTCCTGGAGGGTCTGCGGCTGGTCTCCGTCCATTTCAACAACACGGATTCGCGGCGCGACCACGTGCTTCTGTTTCGCGCCGATGCCGTCCTTCAGGACGCGCCCAAGACAGCCGACCGGGAAATCGCCGAGGCCGCCTTCTTCGCGCCGTCCGACCTGCCCGGGGCAACGACCGATGCGACCCGCCGGCGGCTCGACGAACTGCGCGGCGCAGCCCCGCCCGATCCCTACTGGTAGGCGCGCGTAGCGCGGGGTCTCCACGCTCCTACGCCGCGGTGATCGAGGGCGGCTCGAGCCGCTCGCGATTGTGGGGAACGGTCAGATCCTGCACCGGCCCCTTGGGCACGATCCGGGTCGGATTGATCGTTTCGTGGCTCGTATAATAGTGCCCCTTGATATGCTTGAAATTCACGGTCTCCGCGATCCCTGGCCATTGGTAGAGTTCCAGCATGTAGCCGAACAGGTTCGGATAGTCCGCGATCTGCCGGGCGTTGCACTTGAAGTGGCCGTGATAGACGGCGTCGAACCGGATGAGGGTGGTGAAGAGCCGCCAGTCGGCTTCCGTCGGATATTGCGAGGCGACGAGATAACGCTGCCCGGACAGGCGCGCCTCGATCATGTCGAGCGTATCGAACAGGGCGTCGAACGGCTTCTCATACGCTTCCTGCGTCGTCGCGAAGCCGCATTTGTAAACGCCGTTGTTGACGGCGTGGTAGACGGTCTCGTTGATCGCATCGATATCGGCGCGAAGCGCTGCCGGCGTAAGGTCGACGCCGTTGTCGGCGAATTCGCGAAAGCCCGTGTCGAGGATGCGGACGAGATCGGCCGACTCGTTGTTGACGATCGTGCCGCGCTTCTTGTCCCACAGGACCGGAACGGTGACGCGACCGGTATAGGCCGGATCCGCCTGAAGATAGATCTCGTAAAGCTTGCTCTTGCCGAATACCGAATCCGGGATCGCCCCATCCCGGTTCGAGAACTCCCAGCCGTTCTCGGCCATGTGATAGTCGACGATGGAGAGCGATATCACGTCCTCGAGCTTCTTCAGCTTGCGCGCGATGAGGGCGCGGTGCGCCCACGGGCAGGCCAGCGAGACGTAGAGATGGTAGCGATCGGCTTCGGCCTCGTACGCCTCCTGGCCGTCGGGTCCGGGCGATCCGTCGGGCGTCACCCAGTTGCGGAAATCGGTGGTCGGCCGCTTGAACGCCCCGCCGTTCTCCTTCGTATCGTACCACTTGTCCTGCCACTGTCCCTCGACGAGAAGACCCATGCTCAACTCCCTTGATCACGCCATACGGCCGGTTTTCGGCCATTTGTGAGGAGCAACCCTGCGACAGGGTGACCCGTTCCCGGAAAGAGCGCGAACAGTGCGTTAAGGCGGCGTTGGTCCCGGGGTAACGGCACGGCGTCTGGACGGCTTCGAAGGGGACTGCTAGGATTTCGGGAGGCATCGGCCGCCCCTGAAGGCGCACCGGTGCTCTCTCGAGCACGAAGGCCGGCGACCTGCCATGATCAGACGCGGACGACGACGAGGCGGTGATCGCGCCTAGGGCCTCTCGCCATTCATCGCGATGCGCGCGGCACGGCCCCTCCGCTCATGCCGAGGCTTGGTGCCGACCGACGATCGAACCCGATCGTTCTGCCGGATGCCGCGAGCCTCGATCGTCAGAACCGCCGGCTCGTTCGTGCAAGGCGCGTGGTTCAAGGTCTCGCCGACCTGTTTTCTCGTCCGGGTCTTATCCTCATGTCCCCGTTTTCCAAACCTGTCGAACACCAGTGCGCCGTCTTCGTCACCGCCGGGCCGCAGCGTCCCGTGCCGATGTCGGACGTCGTCTATCGCCCTGAAGCGCCACGCGACGGGGCGGCCATCGAGGCGATCGCGCGCGAGGCGTTCGGCCCGGGACGCTATGCGCGCGCGGCCGAGCGGGTGCGCGAGCTTCACGCCGCGTGCGCGACGCTGTGCTTCGTGGCCGAACTGGGGGGAGAGATCGTCGGCTCGGTTCGCCTGAGTGCGTTGCGGAACCGGGACGAGCGCGCCGTGATGCTCGGGCCGCTGGCGGTTCGCCCGCACCTCAAGGGCAGGGGGATCGGCAAGGCGCTCTTGAGGCTTGCCGCCGACGCGGCGCGGAAGCAGGCGTTCGCGGCGATCTATCTGGTGGGGGACAGTCCCTATTACGGGCTTCTCGGCTACCGTGTGGCGGCGCCGGGGCGGATCAGCCTGCCGCGGCCGGTCGATCCGTCACGGGTGCTGGTGCTCGAGCTGTAGACGTCCTCGCCGGGCGGCGGCGCGCCCGCCCGTCCGTCAGGCTCCGATCTTGACGATCGCGCGGGTGCGCAGATCGACGATGACCGGCCGGCCGTCGAAGTAGAAATAGCCGAAATTGGGAGCCCCCTCGACCGACTGGAGCGAGACCGAAGACGGCACCGAAGCCCCGAGCGACGGCGGGTTCGGCATGGCGGCGTCGGCCACGGGGTTGTTCGACGCATACTGAACGACACTGACGGTCGATTGAGCGCTCGCAGGCAGGACGCCGAAGCTCGCCAGCAATGCGACCGCGATCGTAAATCGTTTCATCTTCAAAAACTCCTGGGGCAGTCTTTGCGTGAGGACGGGCACGCTATCCCTTATATACGATCTTGCACGGTCCAGGTGAATAGGAGGTGAGCGTTTCGCCGGGCGGGCGTCGATCGGCGCGGCGCCGTTGCACTTTCGCCATCATCGCCACCTGTCGATCCCGGGCGGCGCGAACGGCGCCTTGCGATGGGCCCGGCCGGCCCCCTTGCTCGATCGCAAAACCGTTGATAGCCGCACCGGTGGACTTTCGCCGCCATGGTCGCTCGTCTAGGACACCGGGACGAGGCCATTGCCATTTCAGACCGCCCGCGCTCCTGCCACCGCGTCCACCCATCCCGCCGTCCGACCGAGCGAACATGTCAGCCGCGATAGACTCCGCACCGACGCCGATGATGGCGCAATATATCGAGATCAAGGCGGCCAATCCCGATTGCCTCCTGTTCTACCGGATGGGCGATTTCTACGAGCTGTTCTTCGACGATGCGGAAGACGCCTCGCGGGCGCTCGGAATCACGCTCACCAAGCGCGGAAAGCATCTGGGCGAAGACATTCCCATGTGCGGCGTGCCGGTTCATGCCGCCGACGACTATCTGCAGAAGCTGATCGCGCTCGGCTACCGGATCGCGGTCTGCGAACAATTGGAAGACCCGGCCGAAGCCAGGAAGCGCGGCTCGAAATCCGTGGTCCGGCGCGACGTGGTCCGGCTCGTCACCCCCGGCACCATCACCGAGGAGGCGCTGCTCGATCCGGGGCAGGGCAATCACCTCGTCACGCTCACGCGGATCGGGGGCAAGGGCAAGGCCGGCGAATTCGCGCTCGCCTGGACCGATCTATCGACCGGCATTTTCAAGCTGGCGGCAAGTGAGGGGCACCGGATCGAGGCCGATCTGGCCGCGATCGAACCCTCCGAACTCGTCGTCGCCGATCCGCTCTATCGGGACGAGACGTTCGCCGGCGTCTTTCGCCGGTTCGGCAAGCGGGCGCGGCCGGAGCCGCAGGCACTCTTCGATGCGGCGACCGCGCCCGACCGGATCGCCACCTTCTTCGGTGTCGCGACGCTCGACGGCTTCGGCGATTTTTCGCGGGCCGAGCTGTCCGCCGCCGCGGCCCTCATCGCCTATCTCGGCAAGACCCAGCTTGCCGCCCGGCCGGCCCTGCGCCGGCCGGAACGACGGCTTGCCGGCGCATCGATGGAGATCGACCCCGCCACCCGCGCCTCCCTGGAGCTCACGCGTTCGGTCCAGGGCAAGCGGCAGGGCAGCCTTCTCGGCGTCATCGACCGCACCCGCAGCGGCGTCGGCGGTCGTCTCCTGGCAAGCCGGCTTTCGAACCCGCTGACCGATCCGGTCGAGATCGCCGTGCGGCAAGCCTCGCTTGCGCATTTCATCGAGGATCCGGATCTGCGCCGCGACGTGCGCGCCGCTCTTGCCCGCATGCCGGATATCGAACGGGCGCTGTCGCGCCTTGCCCTCGAACGGGGCGGGCCGCGCGATCTTCTGGCGATCCGCTCCGGGCTTCAGGGCGCGGCGTCGATCGGCGAACGGCTGGGCGCGGATCTGCCCGTCGAGCTGGCACACTGCCATGCCGCGCTTTCGGACCTGCCGGCGGCGCTTCGCACCGCGCTCGAAACCATGCTCGGCGACGAAGCCCCGCTCCTCAAGCGCGATGGCGGCTTCGTGCGTCAGGGCGCGATCGGCGAACTCGACGAGGCGCGCACGCTGCGCGAGGATGCCCGCCGTTTCGTCGCCGCGCTTCAGGGCCGACTTGCCGAGGAGACCGGCATCCGGGCGTTGAAGATCAAGCACAACAACGTGCTCGGCTTCTTCATCGAGGTGAACGAGACCCACGGCAAGGCGCTGATGGCCGGCGACGGGGCCGGCCATTTCATCCACCGCCAGACGCTCGCCTCGGCCATGCGGTTCACCACCGGCGAGCTGGCCGAGCTACAGGAGCGCATCGTCAATGCCGGTGCCGACGCACTGCGGATCGAGCTCGAAACATTCGATCGCCTGAGCGCGGCGATCGTCGCGCAGGCCGGTCGCCTGCAGGCCGCCGCCGCCGCCCTCGGCGCCATCGATGTCGCCGCAAGCCTTGCCGAGCTCGCCGTTTCCGAAGACTGGGCGCGCCCGAGGGTCGACGACAGCCTTTCCTTTCGGGTCGAGGGCGGACGTCATCCCGTCGTCGAGGCGGCGCTCGCCGCCGCGCAAGGGGCGAGCTTCGTCGCCAACGACTGCGACCTGTCGCCGCCGGGCGCGGCGAGCGAGGCCGGCGCGATCTGGCTCGTCACCGGGCCGAACATGGGCGGCAAGTCGACCTTCCTGCGCCAGAACGCGCTGATCGCCATTCTTGCCCAGATCGGCGCCTATGTTCCGGCGCGTTCGGCCCATATCGGCATCGTCGATCGCCTGTTCTCGCGTGTCGGCGCGTCGGACGAGCTTGCGGAGGGGCGCTCGACCTTCATGGTGGAGATGGTCGAGACGGCGGCGATCCTCAACCAGTCGAGCGAGCGGGCGCTGGTGATCCTCGACGAGATCGGCCGGGGCACGGCCACCTATGACGGCTTGTCGATCGCCTTCGCAGCTGTCGAGCATCTTCACGAGGTGAACCGCTGCCGCTCGCTGTTCGCCACGCATTTCCACGAGATGACGGCGCTGTCGGAGCGCCTGGCACGCCTGTCCAACGTGACCATGCGGGTGAAGGAATGGCGCGGCGACGTCGTCTTCCTGCACGAGGTCGGGCCGGGGGCCGCCGACAGGTCCTACGGCATCCAGGTCGCCAAGCTCGCCGGCCTGCCGAAGTCCGTGATCAGCCGGGCGAAGGCCGTTCTCGCCGAACTGGAACGCACCGATCAGGGTGAGCGGCGCGGCACGTTTCTCGACGATCTGCCGCTGTTCTCGGCGGCCGTGAAGCGGGAGATGCCGAACGGCAAGCCCCATGCCGACGCGCCCGATCCGGTGGCCGAAGCGCTCGGCGCGATCGATCCCGACCGGCTGTCGCCGCGCGAGGCGCTGGAAGCGCTCTACGAGCTGAAGGCGGTGTCACGCCGCGCGGCCGAGGACTGATCAAGCCATCCGAAGAGCCCGTTCCGCGACGCCGGACACGAAAAGGCCCGCGAACGCCGCGGGCCGGGGACGCGTGGCGGTGCCGGAACGGATTATTGTTCGAGGCTGGTCTGGCGCACGCCGCCGGCACGCTTCAGGTTCATGCCGATGACCGGAACGAGCTGGCCGGCCACGCGCACCGACACGGTGATCGCCATCGTCTCGCCATCGGCAAGCCGGGCGACCATGGCGCCCTTCAACTGGGCGCGGTCGAGGCCGACGACCATCTTGTTGCCGTTGACTTCGCCGGAAATGATGTCGAGGCCCTTGCCCTTGGCGCCGTCCTGGAAGGCGCCGCGATAGCCGCTGCCGGACTGGACGACTTCGGCCCGCATGGGCTGGGCGAACATGCCGACCCGGCAGGAGCCGTCGAGGACGACGCCGACCTTCTTGGCATGCTCGAGGCCGTCGAAGCTGCAGTTGAACTTGGTGCCCTTGTACTTGCCGGCGACGATCTCGCCGGGACCGCTCCACTTGCCCGCGACCTGGCGGAAGAAGGTCTTGTCACCGGCTGCCATGGCCGGTGCGGAGGCAATGGCGCCAAAGGCGACGAGAGTGGCTAGGCCAAGGGTCTTCACGCGCGACATCGAGGAACCTTCCGGGCTTCAAGCAATGCTTGGATACGATGGATTGACTATCCTCCCGAATGGTTAACCGAGCCTTTCCAAGCCAGCAATCGCAAAAATGATTCAGGGATTTCGATTTCGGTCCGGCTGTTGCCGGGCGGCGAAACGGGTGATTTCACCGAGCACGTCCCGCAGCTTCGGACGCTGGGCCGTCATGAAGGGGAAGGGGCGGCACAGGTCCATCGCGGCGAGCCCGATCCGTGCCGTCAGAAGCCCGTTGACGATGCCTTCGCCGAGCCGCGCCGAAAGCTTGGCCGCGATGCCGTGGCCCATCAGCTGCCCGATGAGATCGTCGCCGATCGCGATCGAACCGGTGACCGCGAGATGCGCCACCACGTTGCGGGTGAGGCGAACGAGACCCAGCGTGCCCGGCCTCGCACCGTAGAGCTCCGACATGCGGCGGATGAGCTTGACGCTCTCGAACAGGACATAGGCGACGTCGACGAGCGCCTTGGGGCTGACGGCGGTGACGACGGAGGTGCGCTTGGCGGTCGAAAGGACGAGCGCGATCGCCTGGGCGTCGAGGGGGCCCAGAATATCGCGTTCGGCGATGCGGATGAGATCGGCGCCGTCGATGACCTCGTCCTTCATGTCGGCCAGCTTCGTGCGTCCGGGCAGGGTCTCGGGCCGGGCGGAGACGAGGGCGCCGAGCTTGGCGATCGCCGCGTTCGCCTCCTCGCGCGAATTGGCGTGGAAGGCGGCCTGCGAGGCCTGACGGTCGCGCTCGACGGCGCTGAGCCGCATCAGCCCGACGACCTCGCGCACGACGATGCCGAGAACCGCCAGAAGCAACATGAGGGACGCGGCAAGCGCCGTCCAGCCGAGCCAGTCGTAGCGGGCGAAGAGATCGCGCACGAGGGAATCGATCCACAGGCCGATGCCGAGCGAGACCAGCGCACCGAACGCGCCGAGCGCGAGCTTGGCGAACGGGAACCGCTTCTTCCTCCGGATCACGATCTGGGTGGGACCTGCGTTCAGATCCTCGTCGATCGCCTCGTCCGGCTCAAAGGACAGGGTATCAAGGCCCGGAAAGGCGCGGGGGGACCGGGACGCCGTCTTCGTCCCGGCCGTCGCGGCGTCCTCGTCCCGTTCGGAGCCGGGCATGCGAAACGCCTGGGGCGGGCGGCGCGGCGGATTGGTGTCGCTCATCGCAGCCGGTCTCCCATCAGGAATTCGAGCGCGCGATCGAGCCGGATATGGGGAAGCGACAGGGTAAGGCCGTCCTGCGTCCGCTCCAGCTTCGGCGGCCTGAAGCGGACGAACCGGATCGGATCGGCGCGGGTGGCATGGCCGTCCATGTCCATGAAGAGGGATGTCGGGTCCTTCGGCAGGTCGCCGGGGAAGATCGCGGTCTCGGTGCGCCCGTCGAAGGTCTCGCCGCCGATCCGTTCGCCGGCCTGCGGCACGCCGACGATCACGGGAAGATCGTCGCCATTGTCCTCGATCCGCGCCTCGCGCGTCGCGCGCACGGCCGCCATGGCGATGACCTGGGTATCGGCGCCGGAAAAGTCGGCGCGCTTCACCGCTCCCTCGACGAGCCGGCGCACGATCGCCTCGAGGCGCCGGTGGCTTTCGCGGTGGAGATGGTCGGCTTTCGTCGCCGCCACCAGAATGCGGTCGATCCGCCGCGTCAGGAGCGAGCCGAGCCAGCTCGCCCGCCCCGGCCTGAAGCAGCGCAGGATGTCGGACAGCGCGATTTCCAGATCCCGTACGGCTTCGGGGCCGGCATTGATCGCCTGCAGCGCGTCGACAAGCAGGATCTGCCGGTCGAGCCGGGCGAAATGATCGCGGAAAAAGGGTTTGACCACGATGGTCTTGTAGGCCTCGTAGCGCCGGTCGAGCACGGCGCCGAGCGAGTTCTTCGCGTAGGGTCCGTCCGTTGCGGGCGGCAGCGGCGCGAAGGTGAGGGCGGGCGAGCCTTCAAGATCCCCCGGCATCAGGAACCGTCCGGGGGGAAGCGTCGAGAGCGCGGTGTTGTCGGCACGGGCGGCCGTCAGATAGGCCGAGAAGGCGCGGCTGAGCTTCTGGGCCGTCGGCTCGTCCATGGCCGCGTTCGGGTCGATCTCGCCGAGAAGCTGCAGGAACGGGCCGGCGATCGCCTCGCGTCCGGGAAGCTTCGCGCGCTGGATCGATTCGGCGGAAAACGCGGCGAAATCCTTGCCGATCAACGGCAGGTCGAGCAGCCATTCGCCCGGATAGTCGACAATATCGATCGACAGCCTGCCGCGCGAGAACATGCGCGACCAGCCGGAGGCCGATTCGAACTCGACGGTGAGGCGAAGCTCGGAGATCGCGCGGGTGGAGTTGGGCCAGTCGCGCTCGTCGAGAAGCCGGGCGATATGGTCCTCGTACTGGAAGCGCGGCACCGCATCGTCCGGCTGTTCCTCCAGATAGGTGCGCGCGATGCGCCCGCTCGCCTGGGGCGAGAACAGGGGCAGCCGCCCGGCATGCAGGAGATTGTGGACGAGGGCGGAGATGAACACCGTCTTTCCGGCCCGCGACAGGCCGGTGACGCCGAGCCGAAGCGTCGGGTTGAACAAGTCGGATGTCCTGTCGGCGAGGTTGTCGAACGCGATACGCGCCTCGTCGGCGAATGAAGTCATGCAGCGCTGCCCCTCGCAAATGGTCTGCTTCCGGTCGAAGCCTCATATAGGGGCCGACACCCGAGGCTGCGACGCGAGCGGCGTCGAGCGGGCGGCAATGGACGAGATCGGCCGGCTCAGGCCATTTCGTGGGGAAGCAGGATGCGCTCCATCGTGCCGCCGCCGTCCGCCATGGCCTTGAAGCCCTGCGCGCACGAAAACTCGATGAAACCGCAGGTCGGAAGTCCTTCGCGCAGCTTGGCGTAGGCCTTGCTGTCCTGCGGGACGAGGGAAAGGGCGAAATCCTCGATCATCGGATTGTGACCGATGACGAGAACGGTCCGGGCGTCCGGATCGGCGCACATGGCCGCGATGTAGGCCTCCGGGCCCAGTCCGTACAGATCGTCCGACAGTTCGGTTCTCGCGATGGCCTTGAAGGCGGGCTTGACGAGATCGAAGGTCTCGCGCGCCCGTGAGGCGGTCGAGCAGTGCGCGCAGTCGATCTCGATGGCTTCGGCCTCGATCGCGTCCGCAAGCCGCGCCGCTTCCTCGCGGCCCCGATCGTCGAGGTTGCGCTGATGGTCGCGTTGACCCGGCAGCGCCCAGGACGAGTGGGCGTGCCTCAGGATGAAAAGTCGGTGCGGCGTCGATACCATCCGACTGGAATAAGCCGAACCGGGCCGCACGGCAATCCATGCCGCAAGGCTCTTCGGGATCGCGTCTGCCGGATCGCGGAGGAGGACCCGGGCATGCCGTCAAAACGTCTTGGTTTCCGGGCAATTTGACGGGACAGGGCATGGCCGGGGCCATGCCGTGCGAAACCAGAATGACGACCGGAGACGACTGACATGGCCTTTGATACACGCAATGGGCGGCTCGACCTGACATGCCTCGCGCTCGCGCTGGCGCTCGCGGTGCCGAGCGTCCTCGCGGTGCGCCCGGCGAGCGCGCAGGGGACTGCCGAAGCGGCGAGCGGCACGCCGGCGCGGGCGACGGTCGCGGTGTCGGGTTACGGAGAGGCGAGCGCCGCGCCCGACCAGGCTTCGCTGACCTTTTCCGTCGTCCATCAGGCCGAAACCGCCAAGGGCGCGGTCGATGCGGGCAGCGCCGCGATGAGCGGGATCATCGCCGGCATGCGCGAGCTCGGGGCCGAGGACCGCGATCTCCAGACGGCGAACTTCCAGATCTTCCCGCAATACGGCCAGGCCGACGCGACGCGTCCGGGGCCCGAACAGACCAACGAGATCGTCGGCTACGAGGCGCGCAACACATTGTCGGTGACGGTGCGCAGGATCGAGGAGGTCGGCGCCTATCTCGACAAGGCGATCGATCTCGGCGTCAATCAGGGCGGCGATGTCCGCTTCGAGATCGAGGACGACAGTGCGCTGCTTGCCGAGGCGAGGCGCGCGGCGATCGAGGATGCAAAAGCCAAGGCGCGCCTTTATGCCGAGGCGGCCGGCGTGTCGCTCGGCCAGGTGATGGCGATCGCCGAACCCTCGGTGACCACCGCGCCCCAGCCCGAAATGATGAAGATGCGGATGGCCGCCGACAGCGGCGGATCGGGCGTGCCGATCGAGGCGGGAGAGCTGACGCGCTCGGCCTCGATCGAAATGGTGTTCGCGATCACGCGGTAGGTTCGCGGGCCGATGCCTTACCGGCCGCGAATGCCGGCGACCGGGCAGTTGTGCCGGTTGGCGAACCGGATGATCGCGCGGTCGCCGTTCAGTCGACCGGCGACCGCGACGGCCCGCGGGTTGGCGCGAACGACGCGGGCATGGCGCATGCCGATGCGGCTGGCCTTGTGGACGGCGCGGCGCAGATCGCATCCGTAGGCGGCATGGCCACGCCCGCGGACATCGCGGCCGTAGCCCCGGCCGTGACCCCGTCCACGGTCGCGATAGTCGATCGCGACGGGGCCGTTTCCGATGGTGACGCCGACGCTGAAACCGTTGGCGGCGGCAGGTGCCGCGGCAGCGCCGATGGCGCCGAGCGAGACGGCGGCGGCAAGGCAGGCATTGCGGATGAGCTTGACGAACATGGCGAAGATCCTTTGCACGGGGGTGTCGATGGATCGGAGCTTCGCATGGCCGGTCTGAACCGGGCCGGAGCCGCACGTTCATATGCAATTCAGGCGGAGGATCAGCCCTTTCGACCTTCGCCATCGCATCGGGTTCCGCCGCCGGGCGGCGGACGATTTGCGCAATCTCGCCGAAAGGAGTGGAACCTGCGCCGCCACCGCAGGTTGGGCCTCGAAGAGATTATCGGCAAAAGCCCCGTTCCCGCGTCCGCCCCCCGGCGTTCACCGAGCGCCGGGGCACGACGGGAAGAGGGACATCCACCACATGAGCAGACCGGCGACCAGCGCGGGGCGGCACGCCCACTCACCGTCCGACATGCCGGCAAAGGGCTGGAAGGCCGTGCTGATGCGGGTTAAGGACCGTTTCGAGGAGCACCGCGTCACCCTCGTGGCCGCCGGCATCACCTTCTACATTCTCCTCGCCCTGTTTCCCGCCATCGCCTCGCTCGTGGCGGTCTACGGGCTCGTCGCCGATCCGGAGACGATCCGGTCCCAGCTGGCGACCCTTCAGGGGATCGTGCCGGCCAGCGTGCTCGACATCGTCCGCTCGCAGGTCGAGCGGCTCGCCAGCCAGTCGAGTTCGTCCCTGTCGCTCGCGTTCGCCGGGTCCCTGTTCTTGTCGCTCTATTCCTCGACCAAGGGCGTCAAGGCGCTCTTCAAGGCGATGAACATCGCCTACGAGGAAAAGGACGAGCGCAGCTTCATCAGGAAGAACGTCCTGTCGCTGGTCTTCGTGATCGCCAGCATCGTGCTCGTCGTCCTGGCGCTCCTCACCATCGTCGTCATTCCCTCGGTGATCTCGTTCCTGCCGATCCCGGCGGATCTCGCCTGGATCGTCACGGTCGTGCCGCCGATCGTTCTGGCGGCGATCGCGGTCGCGTGGGTCGCAGGTCTCTTTCGCCTCGGTCCCGATCGCCGGTCCGCGACGCTCAAATGGCTGACGCCGGGCGCCCTCTTCACGATCGTCGGCTGGGTGCTCGCCTCGGCCGCGTTCAGCTTCTATGCCGCGAACGTGAAGAACTTCGACGCCGCCTACGGCTCCATGGCCTCGATCATCGTCTTCCTCATGTGGACCTGGATCATGATGATCGTGCTGCTGGCCGGGGCGGAGATCAATGCGCAACTCGAACACCAGACCGGCGAGGACACGACTGTCGGCGAGGATCGTGCGCCCGGCGACCGCGACGCGACGCTCGCCGATCATATCGCGGCGCTCAAGGGGCGCGAGTGAACGAGGTCCCGGCAATCTTGCGACGCCGCGAAGCGTTGTCTGCATGCCGGGACGAAGGACGCCGCCGGAAGGCGATGCTCCGGGCGGCGTCCCGTCGACCAACGGTTCGACGGATCAGATCTTGCCGTCGAGTCCCTGCTGATAATATTTATGGGTGATCTTGTCCTGGTTCTCCAGCAGCCAGTCGATCGAGGGCTCGTTCCGCATCGCCTTGCGGATGGCATTGGTCATGCCTTTGCGATGGATGTCGAAGAGCGCCTTGTGATCGAGATTGTCTTCCTCGATGACGCTGGGCGCCAGCCAGACCGAGCAGATGATCCCGAGATCGTTGACCCTGTCCTTGGGCAGCAGGCCCTCGCGCACGGCGTCGAGGACGCCGTTGGCGATGGCGAACTGCACGGTGCCCATCAGGATGGAGGTATATTTCGGATTGTCGACGGTGACCTTGGAGACGCAGAGCGTGACGGGGCGCACCATGATGTCGGTGTTGAGAAGAGCGAAGACGCGGCTGTGGCCCTTGACCTGATCGCCGGTGAGCGTCGCGAGTGCGGTGCCGACGGGGCCGTCGAGTTCTCCGATGACCACTTCGGGTTCGGCGGCGGTGCCCGGAGGACCTCCGGCGACGAGGGCTTCACCGGTGCGCATGACGATACGATCGGACATGAAATCTCCAAAACCTGTTTCGATTGGTGCCTCGGTCCGCCTAACAGATCGGCGGGCGCTGCGGCAACCGGGCCGCGTCCGGTCACAGCTCCCGCCACATGACGCAGGCGTCCACCAGGCCCTCGCGCGGATGATCGAAGGCGTTCGGCAGGCGCGTCAGCGTCCTGAAGCCTAGGCTCTCCCACAGATGGATCGCGCCGAGATTGGTGGCGACGACGAAATTGTACTGCATCGCCCTGAAACCGCGTGCCTTCGCCTCGGCGAGCGAGTGCCGCGCCATGGCGCGGGCGATGCCGCGCCCGCGCGCCGCCTGCGAGACGGCATAGCCGCAATTGGCGATGTGCGAGCCGCCGCCGGCCTGGTTGCGCTTCAGGTAGTAGGTTCCGACGATCGCGCCGGCCAGTTCGGCGACGAAGGTCGAACGATCCCCGCCGAGCCAGTAGGCGAGGGCGTCCGTCTTCCCGATGTCCCGGTCGAGGGCGTAGGTCTCACCGTCACGCAGGATCGGCCCGATGATCGACCAGACGGCCTCGCGGTCCCCTGCCGTTGCAGGTCGCATGACGGGTGTTTCAGTCATGTGGGGATGATCCGAGGCGTCAGGCCTTGAGAACCGTCTTGTCGCCGATCGTGGAATCGGGATTGATCCTGTAGACGATCGGCACGCCGGTCGCGATCTCGTAACCGAGGATCTCCTCCGGCGTCATGCCTTCCAGCGCCATCACCATGGCGCGCAGCGTGTTGCCGTGGGCCGAGACGATCACGGTCTCGCCGCGCAGGACGTGCGGCTGGATCGTGTGATAATAATAGGGCCAGACCCGCGCGCCGGTGTCCTTCAGGCTTTCGCCATTGGGCGGCGGCACGTCGTAGGAGCGGCGCCACTGGTGCACCTGCTCCTCGCCCCAGTTCTTCTTCGCCTCGTCCTTGTCGAGGCCGGCCAGATCGCCGTAGGCGCGCTCGTTGAGGGCGATGTTCTCGGTCACGGGCAGATCGCTCTGGCCGATTTCCGCAAGCATCAGCGTCATGGTGCGCTGGGCCCGCACGAGCAGCGAGGTGAAACCGATGTCGAAGCGATGGCCCGCCGCCTTGAGGCGCTGGCCGGCGGCCTTTGCTTCCGAGACGCCGAGTTCGGTGAGGTCGGGGTCCTTCCAGCCGGTGAAGAGGTTGCGCTTGTTCCATTCGCTCTGCCCGTGACGGACGAGGACCAGGGTGCCGGACATTGTGATGGGATCCTTCTTGGATGAAGCGGGGATAGGAAAGACTAGCCGGTGAGGCCCAGAACGTCGCGCATGGAGTAGAGGCCCGCGGAACGGCCCTTCGTCCAGAGCGCCGCCGAGACCGCGCCGCGCGCGAAGATGGCCCGGTCGCCCGCCTTGTGGGAGATCTCGATCCGTTCGCCCTCGCCCGCGAGGATCACGGCGTGCTCGCCGACGACGGAGCCCCCGCGCAGCGTCGCGAAGCCGATCGATCCGGTCTGCCGCGGCCCGGTCTGTCCGTCGCGCACGCGCACGGCGTGTTCGTCGAGACCGATGCCCCGTCCCTTCGCGGCGGCCTCGCCCAACAGCAGCGCGGTGCCGGAGGGCGCGTCGACCTTGTGCCGGTGGTGCATCTCGAGAATCTCGATGTCGAAGAGGTTGGCCGGAAGCGCGCGTGCCGCCTGTTCGACGAGGCCGGCGATGAGATTGACGCCGAGGCTCATATTGCCGGACTTGACGATCGCGGTCCTGCGGGCGGCGTCCGCGATCCGCGTCTCGTGTTCGACCTGGAAGCCCGTCGTGCCGATCACGTGGGCGCAGCCGGCCAGCGCCGCGGCGTCCGCCAGCATGGCGCTGGCGTCGGGCGCGGAAAAGTCGATGACGGCATCGGCGCCCGAAAGCGCGCCCGCAATGTCCGAGGTGACGCGCACGCCCTGCTTGCGGATGCCGGCAAGGCTTCCGGCATCCTCTCCGAGGGCAGCCGAGCTTGCGGGCTCCAGGGCCGCGACGAGCTTCGCGCCGGCGGTCTCGGCGACGATCTCGATGATCGTTCGGCCCATCCGTCCGGCTGCGCCGAAGACAACAATACGTGTTTCGCTCATCGTTTCATGCCTTCGAGCCGGATGGGGGCCTGAAGCCGGCGGTCAGGCCAGCGGGAGAATATCGTCGCCCTGGCGACGGGTCTGCAGGGCATAGAAGCGGGCATAAAGGCCTTTCGGCCGGTCTACAAGCTCTTCGTGCGTGCCGCCCTCGGCGATCTCGCCGCCGTCGATGACGAGAATCTGATCGGCGTTGACGATGGTGGACAGGCGGTGCGCGACCACGATCGTCGTGCGATCCTTCATCGCGTTTTCCAGCGCCTCCTGCACGAGGGTTTCCGAGCGCGTGTCGAGCGCGCTCGTCGCCTCGTCGAGAAGCAGGATGGGCGCGTTGCGCACCAGAGCGCGGGCGATCGACAGGCGCTGGCGCTGGCCGCCCGATAGCGTGATCCCGTTCTCGCCGAGCGGCGTGTCGTAGCCGAGGGGCTGGCGCAGGATGAATTCCTCCGCCTGCGCCTTGCGCGCCGCGTCCTCGATGTCGGCATCGCTCGCATCCATGCGGCCAAGCCGGATATTGTCGCGGATCGTGCCCTCGAAGAGGTAGGGCGATTGCGGGACGTAGGCGATCTGGGTGCGCAGGGAGGCCTTGGTGATGTCGCGGATATCCGTGCCGTCGACGCGGATCGCGCCCTTCTCCACGTCGTAGAAGCGTTGCATCAGGGAAATGATGGTCGACTTGCCGCCGCCCGACGCGCCGATCAGCGCCGTCGTGCGGCCTGCCGGCGCCGTGAAGCTGATCCCGTTCAGAACCGCTTCGCCTGCATGATAGGAGAAGGTCACCGCGTCGAAGCTGATCTCCCCCGTCGTCAGGACGAGGGGCCTTGCCGTCGGCTTGTCGGCCTGGCGCGGCTCGAGATCGAGGATCTCGTAGATCATCGCCGCGTTGACCATGGCGCGCTCGAGCTGCACCTGCAGCTTCGCCAGCCGCCGCGCCGGATCGTAGGCGAGGAGGAGCGCGGTGATGAAGGCGAACATCGCGCCGGGCGAATAGCCGAAGACGATGGCGCGGTAGCCCGAATAGGCGATGACGCTCGCGATCGCGAGGCCGGCGACGACCTCGGTCACCGGCGTCGTGCGCTCGCTGATCGCGGCGACGCGGTTCGATCGGGCCTCCGCCGTCCTCACCAGGACCTCCAGCCGGTCGCGCAAGGGACGCTCCATCGTGAAGGCCTTGACGACGGTGATGCCCTGGGCCGCCTCCTGCATGGAGGCGAGCACGCGCGCGTTCACGTCGATGACCTCGCGGGTGACGGTGCGCAGCTTGCGGGCAAGGGTCGCGATCATGATCGTGATCGGCGGGGCCGCCAGGAGCGCGATCGCCGACAGGATCGGGTCCTGCCAGATCATGACGCCGACGAGGAAGATCAGGCTCAGCACGTCGCGGGCGAGCGAGGTGATCGTCAGGTTGAGCGTATCGCGAATGCCCGAGACGTTCTGGTTGATGCGGGCGGCCAGATGCGCCGAGCGGTTGTCGGCGAAGAAATCGACGGAAAGCTCCGTCAGCTTCTCGAACAGGCGGCGCTGATAGCGCGCGACGATATTGTTGCCGATCCGGGCCAGGAGCACGCCCTGGCCGTAGCTTGCGAAACCGCGCACGACGAAGGTCAGGAACACGATGATCGGCAGGGTCACGATCGCCGTCCGATTGCCCTCGACGAAGATCTCGTCGATGACGTCCCGCATGATCCATGCCAGGAACGCCGTCGTGCCGGCGATGAGAACCAGGCAGACGATGGCGATCGCGTACTGGCGCACGAACCGGTGGGCGTTTTCCCGGAACATCCGCTTGACGAGGCGCAGCATGACGCCGCGATCCTCCCGCTGCTTCAGGCGCAGCTTGGGCCGCTTCGAGATCGGGGGTTTTTTGTCTTCGGATTTCGTCATGTCGCGCCAAGGCTATAACGGGCCGGCTTTGCGCTGCCTATTGCAAATCTGCCCTGCGAGGGTGCGTTCGGCCCCGGCCGGGCCCATTCTCTTTGCGACCGCGTTATTCCTGCATCGCATCGCGGGCAGGGCCCGGCCGCGCAACGGTTTGCGGCGGATCGAGGGGGGCGGGAGGAGGCAGGCGCGGGGCGGCGGGCGACGCTTTCCCCGCCGGGCGGCGGGTATGCAAGGGCCGGTAGCACTTTTTTTGCGATCTCTAACCGCTCGGTAACTTCGTCCCGGTTATGGAGAGAGGGCCCTTCCGGACTTCAGGAATGTTTCGTCGCGAGGGGCTGGCAGGAGCGCACCGGATACCCATGTCGATCACGTCGCGAATCATAGCAGGTAGCTTCGTCTTTTTGTCCTTGATGGTCGCGTTCGCCCTGTTTTCCCTCCAGACCCAGTCCGCAGCCCTCGAACTTTCCGACCGGATCTACTCGGCGAGCGTCGTGCCCCTCGATCGCCTGCACGCCGCCCAGAGCAAGGCCGATGCCCTGCGCGGCCGGCTCGAGCCGTCCACCACCGATTCAACGCGCGGACCCGGCCTCATCGAGAGCGAGAAGCAGGAATTCCGCGAGGCGATCGGCCAGATCCGGTCCGATTTCGATCTCGTCCTCGCTTCACCGATCTCGACCGAGACCGCCGCGGTGATTTCCCAGATGCGCTATCCGCTCAGCCGCCTGTCCATGAGCAACGGGAAGCTGTCGACCCGCGCCGCCGTCTCGGACCTGACGGACCTTTCGCGCGACCTCGATCGCGCGATCGAAAGCCTTCGCGCCGACCTTGCCGCCGACCGCGCCGAGGCGGAACGCCGCTCGACGTCGGGCAACTGGCTGACGATGGCGGGCCTCGGCGCCATCGTGCTCGCGATCGCCGCCTTCACCATTCTGACCGTCCGCTCGATCCGCGGCGCCTTGCGCAAGGTGGCGCACACCGCTGCGAACATCGGATCCGACACCTGGGAACAGCCGGTTGTCCGCCGGGTCCCGAGCGAGGTCCGCGGCCTTCTCGAGACCCTCTCCGGCATCCATCTGCGCTTCCGCTCCTCCACCGAGTCCATGTCCGTCCAGTCGAACGCGCTTGCCGGGGAGCTGGAGGAAAAGCGGGACCAGATGGCGGCCGCGCTCAACAACATGACGCAGGCCCTGTGCATGCTGGATGCGGACAAGAAGCTCCTCGTCTCCAACGAGGTCTTCTCCTACTATTTCGGCACCCATGCGATCGGCACGCCGGCCAAGCAGTTCCTGCGCGATCCGCGCCTGACCGCGCCGCTGCCGCGCAACGAAACCTCGGTCATGCTGACGGAAACCGAGAATGGCGAGATCATGGAGGTCAAGCGTCGCGGCATGGCCGGACGTGGCCTTCTCATCACGTTCGAGGACATCACCGAGCGCCGGGAGATCGCCGAGCGTCTGGAACACATGGCCGCCCATGACGGCCTGACCGATCTGCCGAACCGGAAGTGCTTCGTCGACGAGATCGAGGCGCTCCTTTTGAAGAAGCGCGGCGATTTCGCGCTGATGGTTCTCGATCTTCGGAACTTCAAGTCGATCAACGACAATTACGGCCATCCGGTCGGCGATGCGATGCTGTCGGAGCTCGGCGACCGACTGGTGCGCATCGGCGGCCCCCGAGCCATCGTCGCGCGCCTCGGCGGCGACGAATTCGGCATTCTCTTCACCGGCGCCAAGGACCTCGAGGGGATCGGCTCGTTCGCGTCGAGCGTCCTTGCAAGCTTCGACGAGCCGTTCGAGATCGACGGGCGCCGCATCACGAGCTCCGCTGCGATCGGCGTGGTGCAGGTCAACGCCCAGGAGAAGGAAGAGGGGACGAACGCGGACATTCTCCTGCAGAACTGCGACCTCGCCCTCTACGAGGCGAAGGCCTCGGATTTCGCAACCTGGCGGATCTTCGATCCGGCCATGCGCAACCGCAAGCGCGAGCGCCGGGAGATGGAGCGCGATCTGCGGACCGCGCTGGAGAACAACGAGTTCGAACTCTTCTACCAACCCTTCGTCGACGCAGGCCAATCGGCCGTCAGCGGCTTCGAAGCGCTGCTGCGGTGGCGTCATCCCGAAAAGGGCCTGGTTCCGCCCGGCCTCTTCGTTCCCCTGGCCGAGCAGACCGGTCTCATCGAGGCGATCGGCGTTTGGTGTCTCGAAACGGCGTGCCTGGAAGCTGCGAGCTGGTCGTCGGACATGACCATCTCCGTCAACATGTCGCCGGTCCAGTTCAAGAGCACCCGTCTCGTGGCGGATGTCGACCGCGCCCTGTCCATGAGCGGCCTCGATCCGCGTCGCCTCCAGATCGAAGTGACCGAATCCCTGTTCATCGACGAGAGCGAGAACATCCTGTCCATCCTGCAGGATTTCCGCAAGCGCGGCCTGACGATCTCCATGGACGATTTCGGCACCGGCTACTCCTCGCTCGGCTATCTGTCGCGGTTCCCCTTCGACAAGATCAAGATCGACCAGTCCTTCGTGCGCGATCTCAGCCGTCCGGAGAACATCGCGATCGTGCGCTCGGTGATCGGCCTGTCGCGCGCGCTCGACATGAAGGTCCTGGCGGAAGGCATCGAGACCCGCGAGCAGATGGACATCCTGATCCGGGAGGGATGCCTGGAGATGCAGGGCTACTATTTCGCCAGACCGCTTCCGGCCTCGGAGCTTCCGCGCATGATCGCCGACATCACGGCCCGCTGGAACGGCGATCTGCGGATCCAGCGGCAGGGCCGGGCCGCAGCCTGACGCGGGCGATTGACGAGGGCGTGATCGGATCCGTAAAGTTTTAGGTAATATCCCTGCCGTAGGAATGGTTTACGCGAAATTACCGGTGCTGGAAGGCTGACGCTTGCAAGAAGCGGCGGGCTCTCGGCGACCGTTGGTGTTCGTCCGTTGATCCATGCAAGCCTGTTTCGAGGATTGTGGCCTTATGCCGGATATTTTCATCCCGTCCGCCATCTCCAGCAATCTCCAGTGGAGCCTTGCGGTTCTGGGGTTCTGCCTCGCCACCCGCTGCGCCGTCGAATGGGGCGCCTGTTGCGGGCGCGATCCGATCGTCGCGCGCCGAAGGCGGTTCACGGTGCGTGCCGTCACGAATGCGATGATCGCGATCGGGCTGCTCGGCATCTGGCTTGCCGAGATCCAGAATGCCCTGTTCTCGCTGACCGCGGTCCTCGTCGCCCTCGTCGTCGCCACGAAGGAGCTGATCATGTGCGTCGCGGGCTCGATCCTGCGGTTCGGCGGCCATCTCTTCAAGGTGGGCGACCGGATCGAGCTGAACGGAATCCACGGCGAGGTCGTCGATCATTCCCTGTTCTCGACCACGATCATGGAACTGCCGCCGGTCCATGCGGGCTTTTCGGGGACGGGGCGGACCGTGATGCTGCCCAATTCCGTGCTGTTGTCGGGGCCCGTCAAGGTGGAGGCGCAGCCGCGCCAGTTCGCGCCGCATCGTTTCACGCTGACCATGGAGCAGCAGGTGCGGGCCGGCGAGACGATCCGGATCATCGCGGAAGCGGCCCGCGTCGCGCTCGAAGGCGATCGGGAACTGGCGTCCCGCTTTCACCAGTTCGCATCGCGCAAGGCGGGCGCCGAGATCTCGGGCCCGGAGACGACGATCGTCCTTGGCACCAGCGACATCGGCAAGATGCAGTTTCAGGTGACCATCTATTGCCTCGTCAAGGACGCCTCGCAGCTTCAGAACGCCATCATATCGGCCGTGCTCGACACGCTCGAACAGGCCGCGAGCCGCCCCGCGGACGCGGAGCGGAGCGCTTCCGGCCAGACATGGTCGGAGCTTGCCAACCGCTTGAAGGCGCAGGTTCCGAGCGCCGTGAGCAAGGCCGCGAACAAGGCGGCCTGAGCCCGAAGGGATACTCCCCCAATACGCGCCGGAAACCCCGGGAGCCCTGCCGCGCGGGCCCTCCAGGGGAGGCGGAGCCACGATTCCAAGCGCCGTTTCACCCTTCGTTAAGCTTAATTCGGTTAGCTGCTCCCCACGTCCCATTGGACGCTTCCGGCGAGCGAAGGCGGTTTGGGCGAGGGTGTCTCGGCAGATGATGGCAGTGTCGAAATTTCTGGCCGAGAAGGGGAGAAGCCATGTGAGGATGATCGCCATCCTCTCGATCGTCTCGAACCTGATGATCCTCGCGCCGTCGTTTCACATGCTCCAGGTGTACGACCGGATCCTGGCGTCCCAGTCGGTGCCGACTCTCGTGTCCATCACCCTCATCGCCATGTTCGCCATCGCCGTCTACGGCGTGTCGGAGGCGGTGCGCATGCGCGTCGCGCGGCGCCTCGCCAACGTCCATGCGGTGGACGTGTCGCCCAAGCTCTTCACATCGCTCGAGCATGCGGTCTCGGGCACCGACGGCGGCAAGGTCCTGCGCGACTATGCGGCTGCCAATGGCTGGCTCGCTTCCAAGGCCTTCGTCAATTTCTTCGATCTGCCGTTCATTCTCCTTTTCGCCGTCATCCTCTATCTCGTCCATCCGCTCGTCTGCCTTCTCGGTGTCGTCGGGCTCGTGCTCCTCGTGGGGATCGGTTGGCTCAACGTCGCGGCGACGCGCAAGACCGCCGCGGCAAGCCGCAGCGCGGATACCGAGACCAGCGCGTTCGCCTTGAGCGCGGTCAAGCGCGGGGCCGAAATCCGCGCGCTCGGCATGCTGCCCGATCTCGCCGCCGTCTGGGGCGTCAAATCCGCCCGCTCGATCCAGGCCGCCCAGAACGCCGCCGACAAATCGGCAAGCCTCACCGCTCTCAGCCGCACCGTGCGCCAGGCGATCCAGATCGCCACGCTCGGCTGGGGCGCCTATCTCGTTCTCGGCGGCGACATGTCGGGCGGCATGATCTTCATGGCGTCCATGGTCTCGGGAAAGATGCTGCAGCCGGTCGAGCAGATGATCGCATCGTGGGACGCGACGACGCGCGGCCTTGCCGCCTTTGCTGCGACTGCGGACCTGACCGCCGCCCACGAACGCCTGGCCGAACGGCCCGACCTGCCGACCGCCAGGGGCGCCGTCGAACTGCGCGACGTCGGCGTCCGCGGCCATGGTGATACGATCCTCGTCTCGGACGCGACCCTCAAGGTGGCGCCCGGCGAGTGCGTGGTTCTCGGGGGAGCCGCCGGCGCGGGCAAGAGCCTTCTCCTCGGCTGCATCGCCGGCGGCCACGAGCCGGCGAGCGGCCTCGTCCTTCTCGACGGTGCGCCGCGCGAGCGCTGGCCCATTCGCCAGTGGGGCCGTTCGGTCGGCTATGCGCCCGAGGAGCCCGGCTTCGTCCTCGGCAGCGTCGCCGCCAATATCGGCCGCTTCGAGCCGGACGGCGACATGCGGGAGATCTACCGGCTGACCCAGGCGCTCGGCCTGCACCGGGCGCTCGTCGAACTGCCGCGCGGCTACCAGACGCCGCTCGTCGACGGCGCGAGCCTTCTTTCGGCCAGCCAGCGCCACCGCGTCTCGCTCGCCCGGGCCTTCTACGGCAACCCGAAGCTGATCGTTCTCGACGAGCCGACCGCGCGCCTCGACGCGCGCGCCGAAGGCGCGCTGACGAACCTCATCTCCGACGCGAAGAAGGCCGGCTGCGCGATCGTCATGACCACCCGCTCGCCGCTTCTCCTCAGGCTTGCCGACCGGGCCTACGAAATCGCCGGGTGCCGCCTCGTCGAGCGCGACATCCGGCAGCCGTCCGGCCTTCGGTCCGCCCCGAGCGCCAAGCCCGGGCAGCCGGGCCCGCACGGCGCCGCAAGCCCGCATAGCCCGGCCCTGCCGTCGAGGCCGCGCGCCTTCAATCCCGTTCCCGCGCCGGCCCCGCCGAACGACCGGACCGCCTCGGTGACCCGATGACGACCGGCGAACTTGACCGGGCCGCCGATCCGTTCGGCGCCATCGAGACGACCGCCACCGGCCAGAGCGGCACGTTCGGGCGCGCCATGTTCGCCGCGTTCGCCGTCTTCGCGCTCTGGGCCTTTGTCGCACCGCTCGATTCGGCCGTCATCGCCCCCGGCGCTCTCGTATCCGACGGGCGCAACCTCGTGCTCCAGCACATGGCCGGCGGGACGATCCGCGCGATCTACGCAAAGGAAGGCGCGTTCGTCGAGAAGGGCGAGACGATCCTCGATCTCGCGCCCCTCGTCGATCAGGCGCGGCTGAGCAAGCTGAAGGCCCGTCAGGCGACCCTCCTGGCGATCAAGTCGCGGCTCGACGCCGAACAGTCTCTCGAAGGGGGCGACGGTGCGGACGATGACGACACGGCGGATGGCTCGATATCGGCCGACATGCTCGACGGCCTGCGCCTTCGAACCGACGCGACCGCGACCGAGGCCTCGATCGGGGGCGATGGGCTAAGCGACATCGTCCGGCTTCTCAACATCGAGCAGGAGCGCGAATTCTCCCGCGGGCGAAAGGCCGTGTCCGCCCAGCTCGAGGCCCTGCGCAACCGCAGCCAGGCCGAAGAGCGCCGGCATGGCGGGCTCCTCGAACAGGCGAGCGACAGCGAACGCCAACTCGCGCTTCTCGAAAACCAGGTCGCGCGCGCGCGCCGGCTCGCCGATCTCGGCCACCTGCCGAGCCGCGAGGTGTGGGACCTCGAAAGCCGGCTCCTGCAGCAGCAGTCGCTTCTGTCGAAGATCGCGTCGGATGCGGCGGCCAGCGAGCGCACGGTCGCGGAGATCGCGTCCGAAATGGTCCGGGTGGTCGCCGACGATGCGCGCTCCAATTCCGAGGAGCTCACCAACGTCCTGTCGGAGATCGAGCAGATCCGCGACGAGATCGCGGCCGCCGAGGAAACCCTTGCGCAGACGGCCATCGTCGCGCCCGCGAGCGGCTATCTCATCCGCTTCGTCGCCAACACGCAAGGCGGCGTGGTGCCGCCCGGCGAGACCGTGGGCGAGATCGTGCCGAAAGACGCCGAGCTCGTCGCCCGCGGCCGCGTCCCGGCCCGGAACATCGCCAGCGTCGCCGTCGGCCAGAGCGCCGACATCAGGCTGACGGCCCTCAGCTTCAGCAAGGAGGATCCGGTGCCGGGCACCGTGCGGTTCGTCGCCCAGGATGCGAGCGTCGACGAAGCTTCGGGCGAGCGATATTTCGAGGTCGAAGCGCGCCTCGACCTTGCCGGGCTCGACCACGTCGCCGCCCGGATGACGGCCGGCATGGGTGCCGATCTGTACATCAAGGGCAGCCCGCGCACCTTTGCGAGCTACCTGACCCAGCCGCTGACCGATGCGCTTTCGCACACCTTCAAGGAGCAGTGAGTGATGACGAAGGCGCGGCGCACACTCCTTTCGGCATGCGTGGCGATCGCGACGCTGCTTCTTGCGCCGGTCCACGCCCGGAGCGAGGAGACGCAGGGCGCAAAAACCATCGACAGGCTGACGGTCTCCTCGCTGGCGCGCTACAAGGCGGTGCCGCCGGCGCGCGACGCGGGCTCTTCGTCCTATGCGCTTCGCGGCGCGCTCGACCTGGTGCTGGAGCGCGATCCGCGCATCGGCGAGGCGGCGGCCGAGGCGCGGGCGGCCGAAACGGACGTCTTTGCGCAATTGATGCGCTACACGCCCGTCATCACCGCCAGCATCGAGAGCCGGATGGATGTTGCGACCGGCCGGGACGTCCTGTTCCGAAACGATGCGATCCCGGACAGTTACGGCAAGGTCGAGCTGCGTTTCCCGGTCTTTACCGGCGGCCGGCGAAGCGCCGACCTCAAGCGCTCGCGCGAGCTCTCCCTGGCCCGGCAATACCGCTATCAGGCCGTGCGCGACGACGTTTCCCTCCAGGCGGTGGAACTGTGGACGAACGCCTGGCTCGGCATTGCGGAACAGGGCATCGTCGAGGAGCGGATCGCCCGGCTGCGGTCGCTGCGCGCCTCGATCGACGATCGGCGCCGGAACGGCTTTGCGAGCGGGTCCGACCTCGCCCGGCTCGATGCCGAAATCGCGGCCACGCGCCGCATCTTCAACGACGTCGTCGCGCGGCGCGACAAGGCGCGCGCCGAGCTTGCGCGGCTCGGCGGCGGCGGCGCCGCGACCGCCCGGGGCGCGCTGCCGCAGCTCTCCCGCCACCTGCCGGCGTCCAAGGCGCAGCTTCTCGCCCTTGCCAGACGGGCCAATCCGAGCCTTTTGGCCGCCGCCGCCGATTACCGGGCCTCGATCCACCAGGCGCGCTCCTCCTACGGGCAGCTCCTGCCGCAGGTGGATGCGACGGCCGAGTGGCGCCACGATCTGGAGCGGGCCGATCATCTGTCGCGGCGTGACGGCTGGACCGTCGGCCTGTCGCTCAAGGTGCCCCTGTTCGACCTGTCGAGCGGCGCGGCGAGCCGGGCCGATCGCGAGCGCACGGACGCCGCGCTTTATCGCGAGGCCCAGACCCTCAACACCGTTCAGATCGATATCGATCGCCTCTACATCGACAAGGCGACGCTGCGCGAGAACGATCGCGCGCTCGAGGCGGAGCTCGCCGCCCGCCGCAAGAGCGCGGCCGCCGCCCGCAGCCGATATGCCGAAGGCTTCGGCGATCTGGAAGAGGTGATCGACGCCCAGAACGAACTCGACGACACGCGGCGCCTCGCCGTCCTCGCGAAGGGCGAAGCCTTCATGGTCGACGCCCGCCTCCTCGTGCGCGGCGGCCTCTTCAGGACGACAATGCTGGGCGGGTAGGCGTTTGCGGGGGATCGCAAGCCGCTGGACGATGTTCGCGGCACAGCTATCGATAACGAAAAGCGCTGGACCGGACCGGGAGGGACTTGGTGGAGCTGAGCGGGAAAGTTGGCCCTGTTCGCCAAAGCCTTGATTTCCTTGCAACCTCTTGATCCTCTAGCCTTCTGGGTACATTCTCTGGGTACGAGAATGGGTACGCGAGGAGGTTCTTTGGCCCGGAATACAGCCGATCGTAAGAAGTATCTCGAATGGCATGGCGGCAGCTATCGTGTCTCGGTGCATGTGCCTCAGGGAGCGAGGGCTAAGCTTGGAACCCGCCTCAAGAGGTCCCTTAAGACTGATAGCCTGTCAGTTGCCAATCGGTTGAAATGGACAGTGGTGGCTGAGTTCCGAGCTATCATCGAAGCCGAGCTTGATGGATCCGGCTCAACGCAACAGCGTGAAGCACTAGCGCTCGCAAAAGAGCTAAGAGACGCGTCGACCAAAGAACACCGCGACTTCGTTGAAATGCTCATCCACGATCGTGCGAGCGAGATCGCAGGCCCTCCAATCGATCATGGATATGACCACGATGGAGAATATGCTCCAGAGTATGAGCCGAAGAAGGAGAGCGAAGCCCGATGGTTTGCCGATCTGGCTTTCGGCAAGCGCGTTCCCATCGATTTTTATCACGCCAAATACCTCGAACAGCTTGACGTGAAACGGCGGACGCTCGCAGACGCCGAGCGCTCCATGAAGTACCTCCTCGAGTGGTGCCAACGTGAAGATATTCCACCGTTCCTGAGCGACATCACTGAACGCGTCGCGGTACGCTTCATGGACGAGCTGCATACCGTGGCGTCCAGTAGTCACCCAAGAACCCTGAACAAGTATCTCAGCCGGCTCTCGCTGTACTGGAAATGGCTGAAGAGGCGACACGAGGTCGAAAGGAACGTCTGGGACGGCGTGACGCTATCCCTCCCGAATGACAAGGCAGGCGACAGAGAGCGGCCTTTCACTGACGCGGAAGTCCTAAGGCTCCTCTCCGGCCCTGCCTCGCCGGAACTACATGACCTCATGAGGATCGCGGCGCTGACAGGATGCCGGCTAGATCCTATCGTCTGCCTGCGGGTTCGGGACTGTGATGGTGGGAACTTCGTGTTCAAGCCGCAAAAGAGAGAGATCGAGCCCCGGATCTGCCCCATCCATCCTGATCTTCGTGAGATCGTTGCGAGGCGATCACACGGCAAGGAACCGGACGCCGAGCTATTTCCCGAGTGGCCCTATCCGAAGACAGGCGATAGAGAGAAGAGCTTCAAAGCGTCTGGGCACTTCCTCGACTACCGCAGGTCCATCGGCGTCGACGAAGTCGTCCCCGGTCACCGTCGCTCGAAGGTCAACTTCCACTCGTTCCGGCGGTGGTTCGCCACGAAGGCGGAACAGGCTGATCAGCCGCCGCACATCATATCTGCTGTCATTGGTCATTCGAACGGACGCCAAGGCATGACCCTGAGGACGTACTCCAGCGGCCCGAAGATCGAACAGGCGAGACGTTGCGTAGAAGCCGTCCACCTTCCCGCCCAGCCGACATCGAATTAGGGGGGAGCCTATACAGGATGGCCACCCAAGGGGATGTATACCCCGCCCTAGAAATCCGGGTTGTGCCTGTCCGCTTGTTCCTCAAGGATCGCATCGAGCTGATCATCCGAGAGGTGCCCCAGCAGTTCCTCGGCGACATCCGAAAGGCGCCGACCAAAATACCTCTCAAGCGCCATAGCGGCGATCTCAGGAAGATTGACCATCTTGGGCCCGAACTTTCTGCTCAGGTCTTCGGCCCAACGATCCGCAAGTTGCTCTTTCCACTGCTCCAGCTGGTCGTCGCTCATGTCCTCATCGGTCTCATTGGCTGCCCGTTGCGCCTGCCCCCAGCTGTTGAACTCGAAGGCTCGATCCTCAAGCTTGTTCTTCGCCGTCCTCATGTTCGCGACGGTGGAAGTGCCAACGCCTGAGGCATCTGCGATCTGCGCCTTGCTGAGGCGTTCAAGGAGCGTCAGACGCCACGCATAGTTCAGCCGTTCTGGCTGACGCATGACGAGCTTCGCCCGCGAGTTTGCACGTCCTGAGGCAATCACGGCCTCCTCAAGGGTCCCCTCGAAGTAGGAGACCGGAACAGCGTCCGACCACTTCGCCTCTTTATAGGCATCGAAACGATGGTGTCCGTCGATGATGATCAGCTCCGGACCGGCCTGAAGGACCTCGATAGGCTCCAATGGCTTCCCACCGGACCGAATGGCCTTGGCGAGAACACCGACATGATGCTCATCGATGCCGCCACGTGGTTGGAACAGCTCGGAACGCCTGCCAAGGTCCTCTAACCGGACTTCGGCCGGCCGGTCAGCACTTGGCTCACTCTCGATCTTCGCAGCGAGTTCCGCCATGGCACGAGCTGGCTCGAACTCCACACCGCCTTGCTCATCGTTGCCGTCCATCATTCCAACTCCTTCAGGGCCGACTGGTGTTCCTCTCGTTGCCGAGCGTTCTGATCCATCTCCTTCGCCTCCAGCTCAGCCAGCCGGAGACCGGCCATGCCGAAGGCCTCCACGATCCATGCCTGGAGGTACTCCAGCGCCTTCGGTGGAACTTCGCTGTAGACGCGGCGAACGCGGTCCGCCCTGTGGTCCCACCTTCGGCCGACGCTCACGTCCGCTACACCACGAACACGCCGAACCAGTTGCGCCCAGAAGGCACGGTCCGACCGGAACCGCCTCGGCTCCAGCTCCTGCATCATGAACATGGCAAGCGCAGCATCGATTGCCGGCCGTGAGTTCGCCCCTTCGATGATCCTGAGAAGCTCTCTGGCGGCTCTCAGCTCGTACCGCTTGATCGGCCGGCCGGATGATGCCTGATCCACGATTGCCCGTGCGTGGCCTTCCAAGGCAGACCAGCGTGCCTCCAGTTGGCCCCATAGGGGATTGCTGGCGTTCTTCTCACGCCGCGTCTCCACACGACGGAGATACGGAGCGAAGTCCGCTTTCCCGATCCCGCGTTGATCGACACTTCCGTGGCGACGCAGCCGGGTCTTATGGGCAGGACAATAGGCACTGTAACGCGATGCGGTTTCGTTCGTACAACTGCTCACTCGACACGTTCTAGGCATGCTTCTCCATCAAGATTTGCAACCATGTTCAGACGGACAGAGACAATTCAATTCAACTACGTTGGTCCCCCTTCTTCTGACGTGGCCTTCGTCGCAGGGTTCGGCAACACCTACTGGCCCTCAACGAAGGAGCAGTTGCGCCACAATGCTTCTGCCGCAACTTTCCCCATCGAATGTACCTGGTCCCAATTGCGTGACGTATAGGCGAGCCCTAGCCAGAGAGACTGGACTATCGGCTCAGTCCGGCTAAGGATATCGGTAAGTGCTTGGTAATTGACATCCGGCACATTTTGCTTCGTTTCCTTATCAAGTGCGTGTGCGATGTTAGCATCTCTGAACTTCTTCAACGCAACCTGCTCTTCCGATCGTCGCACTGCGTCTGACTGCTGGATCGCCTGTTCAACGTCTGAACGCCTCTCACTGACGACTTTCTCGGTATGCCGTAGGGAAATATCAAGCGCCCAGCCTGTGAGCTTGGGCGGTAGATGCTGATTTGCGTTCTTTACCGCTTTTGCAACGAGTAGGTCCAACACGTGACGATCATCCAGCAACATCGTAATGGATGGGATGGAGTTTCGGTTCTCTGCTGCTGCGTCCCACATGGCGCAGAGTGGAAGAATTTCACCTCGCATCATGTTGTCACGAAACATGTTAAACGCTAATGCGGCTTCGTTCCCTTTGATCTGATCCGAGAGATGCGTCGAGAAGCAGACCAACTGATTGCACTCATGCTGAAAGATAACAGCTTGAAGGTCTATCTGGACTTCGTTGATCCGTCGTTGCGCATCATCTAGACGTTCCTCGGAAGACATCTTGGCGACTTCATCACTCCACTGACGACTTTTTCCCATCGGGGACCATCTCTTTGAGTTGTACGGATAAGCCCGCGCGAATGGTTAACGTCCTAGAGCTTTCTGCACGGTGGCCTTCGAGAAACCTACCTTTGCCGCAATCGCACGGATACTCTCGCCTTCCTCTCGTAGCTTCAGGATCGACGCTCGCGTCTCATCGGTCACCTTGGGAGGACGACCACCAACCCGCCCCTCAGCCTTCGCCTTGGCGATGCCTTCCATCTGGCGTTCTTTCCTGATCTCGGTCTCGAACTCGGCAATCAACGCGAGAATGCCCATGACGAGCTTGCCAGTGCGTGTGGAGGTATCGACAGCGCTGTCATCCAATACCTTAAACGCCACGCCTTTGGCCTGAAGATCGGTGATGATCCGATAGAGATCTGCCGTCGAGCGAGCGAGCCGGTCCAGCTTCGTGACGATGAGCGTATCGCCCTCTCGCACGTATCGGAGACACTCAGCGAGTGCTGGCCGATCCCCGTCGAGACCCGAGCGCTTCTCTTGAAAGACCCTTTTGGCCCCCGCCTCTTCGAGCCGTGCGATCTGCGTTGTGTAGTCCTGTTGTCCGGTGGAGACGCGAGCGTAAGCGACCGTTGCCATGTCCATAATCCCCTAAGGCTTCGATGGACAACCGGTTATCGGACGCAAAGGGTACAGTCAACCCGACTGGGTCAGAAAGGTATAGAATTGTGGACATGAACTTGATTTGGGTTGTACAACGACGTCGAGATCAGTCGGAGGAAGCTTATGGCTTGGATGCCTGGGGAGGAGCTGCTGAAGCGGCTCTGGGAAAGCATCGAGAAACTTGGGACAGGTCTTGCAAGCCCAGCCCAAATACGCCGTGAGGGGAAGGCGAGAGCAGATGTTCGCCGTTACGAATTGCTTCGAGATGCCGAGGCGATGCGGGATGCGCAGGATATCCTTGCAGGACGTGCAAAGCTAAATCCGGAAAGCAAGCTGATCACAGGCCCTGCCCATTCTCAAATTTCCTATAACGCGGACACTGGGGGTATGCAGCTCCCCAATGTTGTAGGACGGGATGCACAGCTCGACCTCAACAATGCCTTACGTGACACAACTCACCTTTCAGCTCTCGCAGCCCAATCACAAATATCCGCCAATATCAGTGATATCGAGAGATTAGCGGCGCTCCGCGCGACTGTGAGCATGACAGAGGATGTATTGGTAGCCGATGCTGCGGACAGCGACAAAATAGCAGAGAAAGCTCCGAGCGAAGAAGAAGAGACGATAAACCCACAAAATGCCGGTATCGAGCCGGACTGGTTAAGTTCGTGGCGCGAAGGAGCCGAGCGAACTACCAATAACGATCTGCGTCTACTTTGGGCAAGATTGCTGGCTGGCGAAATAAAATCGCAAGGATCTTATTCTAAACGAACAATGTCGTTTTTAAATAGTATAGATGTCAAAGAAGCGAGACTAATTGAAAAGATTGGTCCATACGTTTGCGATAAGATACGTATTCTAGCTCCGGAAAATACCCACAGCGATGCAAGTTTCCTTGAGAAGTACGGAATACAATTTGTCAATCTGATCGAATTAGAAGAGCTAGGCATACTGACCGGGGCGACTGGAATAGGGTTCACTGTCCCCCTGAATTTCAGTCATGAAAATCCGATGGTTGTCAAGCTTAATCGGAACAGATGCTTGGTTGCAATTCCCAGAGATGATAACAAAACGATAAATCTCCGCGCATATAAACTTTCGACCATCGGAGCGGAGGTAGTTAGTCTTGGTTCGTTTGAGACCCCAGAGGCCTACATACACGAGCTAGCGGAGTTTTTTAAGAGCGCGAACATGAGAGTTTTAATAGGAGAGGCTAAAGACGCTGGTCTTAATCGGATTACGTTAGAGAATGGGCGAGAATTATAAATTACTTCCTATCGAAGCTCACTGGTTCGGCAGTCCCTTGCCCCCACCGGGGGGGGAAGCTTCATTCGGGTCCCATATATCGAATAGCCGCTCAGAATTTTGCACCAAACATCTCGGGTTGCAGCGGACAATCCCGGACGAAGCCCACCATATTTGATGAGGCCTCCACTCGACCCGGGTACGTTCAATGGGTACGAACGTGGGTACGCCAAAAGCGGGGTTATATCGCTAAATAACTGTTTTTTATGGATAAATAGACGCATGCAGGGAGCTGGTGGAGCTGAGCGGGATCGAACCGCTGACCTCGTCATTGCGAACGACGCGCTCTCCCAACTGAGCTACAGCCCCATCCACCATTCCGGCTCAAGAGTTACGTCGCCTTACGCGACCCGTCAACGGGTGGGCCTGGCGCAAACTTTCTCTCAGGTCACGAAAGCCGTCTGCGCGCCTCATCTTCCAGGCTTTGCGACCCTTTCGAAGCGCGAAGAGCTGCGCGGCATGGTCGTTCTGTCAAAGAACCGATCAATCGCCTGCGAAGCCGGAACCTTTCGTTACCAGATCCGCTCGACCGGCTTGGCGTTCACCGTCCAGCCGGTCGCATGCACGAGCGCCGAGTTCCGCAGATACCACCCGGCGACGCTGTGCCGGAGGCGGGCACGCCGATCTCGGCGGTCAGAGCCTCTTCGTAGCAGCGATGAGTAACTCCGGTCGGAGGCGGCGCCGATTGCGACAGGCCGGCCGGTCGCGCCGTCCAAGTGCATGCTTCAACTGTCGGAAACACCGTGACGGCCTTCGCCGGGCAAGGCGGATCTCTCGGACAGATAGGACAGGCGGAACTGTAGAAAGGGACGTTCAATCAACCGGTAGCTCAGGGCTGAAATCGCTGCGGTTGCGGCAAAGCAGACCAACCCGACCAGAAGAACGGCCCCATTGTTCTCGAGATTGAACACAGAGCGGTCGATGGCGGTCGCCATCGCGAACACGAAGAAGAAATGCAGAAGGTAGATCGAATAGGACCATCGCCCGATCGGGGCGGTCCATCGAATGAACCGATTCCGTTTGGAGAGATTCAGGTTTTCCACCATGTAAATCATGGGAGCGAAGAACAGACCTTCGATGGTCGTCAGAACGATCCAGATTGCCGATGATGACGGATATCCACCATTGCCGTAAAAACCGCCGAGACGATCGAACTGCCACCATAGGAGGTTGAACAGGACGAAGACGAACAGCAATTGCCAGCCAACATGCCGTTTGGGGAACGCCCGAGAACCCCAATAAGCAGCCCACATACCGAACAGAAACTGATCGAGGCGACCGATGATGGAAAAATACGCCGCGTACTGGATGGAGCCATTCCGCTCCCAAAGCCCGTAGCGCAACGCGATCATGACGATGATCAATGGCAGGATGGTCCAGATCCGATGCCGAATTATGGGTATCAGGATTGGTATCAGAAGATAGAAATGCGCTTCTACGGTAATCGACCAGGCGCCGCCCGGGGCGACGGGAAAGATAAGCCCTTCGACGATGCTCGAAACATAAGCCGAGGTAACGAGAGAGGCGGTCGCAAGATCGGTGACCTGGGCCTGCCAAAGCGCGAGAACGTAAAATCCGGCAAACGAAACGCATAGAAGCGGCAGAAGGCGTAGGGCCCGATTGGTCAGAAACCGTCCGAAACGAATGGTCCCGTCACCGATGATCCGCGCGAAGAGATAACCGCTCAGTGTCATGAACACGGCGACACCCGTATGGCCTTCGGTCAGGAGCGAGACGAACGGCGCAAGTGGCGGGTCCAGCTGGCCCTCGTCGAAATGGTTGAAGTGCCAAATGAAAACCAACAGGGCGGCCAGGGCTCGAACCGAGTCAAGCGAAGCAAAATACTGACCGCTGGTCGACTGCATGTCCGTTGATTCTTCTTCTGTCGACCGTGGGCCGGACCGGGGATCTGGCACCGACCGGGAAGCCGTGGATGGATCTCGTTTTGGATCGGGCGGCGTTCGTCAAGACCATCCCTGGCGAAACACCCCTGCGTCGACCTTCCACTGAATTTTCATCCGCCAGCGATGAGTGCCTCGTCTCGTTCTGTTATCCCGTATGGCGCGGAACGAGCAACCGGCGTAGGCGCGGGGCCCTTCGATCGCAAAGCGCCGGAGGCGGGCGTGGGATCGGGCGGGACGTGAGCGAACGGCGCCTTTCATTTCATCATAGCGCGCAATATGCACGCGTTGACCGTCTGGAGAAACTATGGTCTCGTCGTTGGAAACGATTGAATCGACAACCGACGGGTAACCGATGCACCATTTCCTCAAGGCTCTTGTCAGCGCCGTTGCCCTCTGTGCGGTGACGGGGCTTTCGCCCGCTGCTGCCGTCACGCTGAACCTTCACAATGGCGGCGATGCGACCTCGCTCGATCCGCAAAGGGTCAGCGGAGATTGGGAAAACCGCATCGTGGGCGACATCTTCGAGGGGCTCGTGACGGAGGATGCGAAGGCCAGGCCGATTCCCGGCATGGCGCGGGACTGGACGATCTCCGACGACGGCCTGACCTACACGTTCAATCTGAAAGAGGGAATCAAATGGTCGGACGGCGAGCCGGTCAAAGCGTCGGATTTCGTTTTCGCATTCAAGCGCCTGATGGATCCTGAGCAGGCCGCGCAATACGCCTATCTCCAATATCCGATCAAGAACGCCGAAGCGATCAACACCGGCAAGATGGACGATCTCGACGCGCTCGGCGTCAAGGCCATCGACGATAGGACCGTGGAGATCACGCTCGAGCGGCCGACCCCGTACTATCTCAGCGCGCTGCTTCACTACACGGCCTATCCGTTGCCCGAGCATGTTCTGAAGGAGAAGGGCGACGCCTGGGTCCAGATCGGCAATATCGTGACCAACGGTCCTTACCGGCCGGTCGAATGGGTGCCGGGCAGCCATGTCCTGACCGAGAAGAATCCGGAATGGAGCGATCCGGAGAGCCTCGATATCGACGGCGTCAAGTTCTTCACGCTGGAAGACCAGTCGGCGGCGCTGCGCCGGTATCGCGCGGGCGAATTCGATATCCTGACCGGCTTCCCGACCGATCAATACAAATGGCTTCAGGAGAACCGGCCCGGCGAGGCGCGCGTGGAGCCGTTCGCGGGCCTTTATTATTACGTCCTCAACACGTCCAGGCCGCCGCTCGACAAGGCCGACGTGCGCAAGGCGCTGTCGATGGCCGTCTATCGGGAGATCATCGGGCCGAATGTTCTGGGAACCGGAGAGCTGCCGGCCTTTTCCTGGGTGCCGCCAGGGATCGGCAATTACGAGAGCGGTCCGGCCTATGTCGAGTGGAAGGACATGGCCTATCCTCAGCGGGTCGAGGAGGCCAAGAGGCTTCTGGCCGAAGCGGGCCATGGGCCGGACAATCCGCTGAAGCTCACCTTGAGCTACAACACCGACGACAATCACAAACGCATTGCCGTTGCGGTCGCCGCCATGTGGAAGCCGCTCGGTGTCGACGTCGAACTCACCAATGCCGAGACCAAGGTGCACTATGCCAATCTGCGCCAGGGGACTTTCGAGGTGGGGCGCGCCGGTTGGCTCGCCGATTACGACGATCCGACGAATTTTCTCGACCTTCTGAAAAGTGGCATCGAGATGAATTACGGCCGCTGGACCAACCCCGAATATGACGCGCTGCTGAACAAGGCGGCAGAGATGCAGAACCTCGAGGAGCGGGCGGCGACCCTCGTGAAAGCGGAGACGATCGCTCTCGAGGATTCGGCTGCGATCCCGATCTACTATTATGTCAGCCGGAACGTCGTGTCTCCGCAGATCTCGGGCTTCGAAGACAATATCAAGGACATCCATCGCACGCGCTGGCTGGCGAAGACCGAGTGAGCGACGAACCCGGCTCGATGCCATCGCGCGGCATGGTGGAGTGCGCTGAATGATCGCGTTTGCAGTTCGGCGGCTTCTCACGACGATCCCGGTTCTCCTGATCGCGATCACCGCCTGCTTCTTCATCCTGCGGCTGGCTCCCGGCGGCCCCTTCGACCAGGAGCGGGCCCTGCCGCCGGAGGTCATGGCCAATCTGCGGGCCTACTACCACCTCGATGATCCGCTCATCTATCAATATTTGCGCTATCTTGGCCGGCTCGTGCAGTTCGACCTCGGACCGTCCTTCGTCACCAAGGACTTCTCGGTCGCACGGCAGATCGCGATCGGGTTGCCCTACACCCTGATCCTCGGCGGCGCGGCCTTTCTGGTCGCGGTGGTGGGTGGAGTGGCCGCCGGCATCTACGGCGCGCTCTACCAGAACCGTATTCCCGACTATGGCATTGCGGGGATCGTCATGATCGGCCTCGTCGTTCCGAATTTCCTGATCGCGCCCATCCTGCAGCTGGTGTTCGGCGTCGAACTCGGCTGGTTGCCGGTCGGCGGATGGGGCAATGGCTCGCCCTATTATCTGACGCTGCCCGTCATCGTTCTGGCGCTGCCGCATGTCGCGCGGATCTCGCGGCTGATGCGTGGCTCGATGATCGAGACCCTCAATGCGAACTTCATCAAGACCGCGCGGGCCAAGGGGATCGGGCGTCGGCGCATCATCCTGCGCCACGCGCTCAGACCCGCACTGACGCCGGTCGTTTCCTATCTGGGTCCGGCCGCGGGCTATCTGCTGACCGGCTCCATCGTCGTCGAGCAGATCTTCGGCATTCCGGGCATCGGGCGCTATTTCATCAACGCCGCCCTCAACCGCGACTATGGCATGGTTCTCGGGACGGTCATCTTCTACATGGCGCTGATCGTACTCCTGAACCTGCTGGTCGATCTCGCCTATGCTTGGCTCGATCCGAAGGTAAGAACGCGATGAGCATGACCCTCGACAAGCGCGCTGCGCTTCAGCGGTTCATCCCGGATGCCGGTGACGGTCCGGCCGGCGCGCCGCGATCGCTGACCTCGGACGCGATGCGCCGGTTCCGCTCGAACCGGGTGGCGATGGTCTCGCTCTTCGTGCTGTGCTTCATCATCGCCGCCGCGATCGTCGGTCCCTGGTTCATCCCCTACGACTACGAGACGCCGGACTGGTCGGCCTTCACCTCGCCCCCCTCGTTCGAAACCGGACACTATTTCGGAACGGACCAGAACGGCCGCGATCTTCTGGCCCGCACTCTGCATGGCACCCGCGTCTCGCTGCTCGTCGCCCTGATCGCGACCGTCGTCTCGGTCTGCGTCGGTGTTCTCTATGGCGCGACCGCAGGCTATCTCGGCGGCAGGGTCGACAGCACGATGATGCGCTTCGTCGATGTCATGTACGCCTTGCCCTACATCCTGTTCGTCATCCTTCTCATGGTGATGTTCGGGCGCAATGTCGTCCTGCTGTTTGCCGCCATCGGTCTTCTGGAGTGGCTGACCATGGCACGGATCGTTCGCGGTCAGACCCTCAGCCTGAAGCACATGGAATTCGTGGAGGCGGCGCGGGCCGCCGGCGTATCGACCTTTCCGATCATTCTGCGCCACATCGTGCCGAACCTTGTCGGACCGGTGGTCATCTACGCCACGCTGACCATTCCCGAAATCGTCGTCACCGAGAGTTTCCTCTCCTATCTGAGTTTCGGCGTGCAGGAACCGCTGACCTCGCTCGGCACCCTGATCTCGGCCGGTGCGGACGTTATCGGGGTCGCCGACTGGCTGCTGTTCTTCCCGGGCGGCGTGCTGGTCACGCTGCTCCTGGCCTTCGCCTTCGTCGGCGACGGGTTGCGCGACGCCTTCGACCCGAAAGACCGATGATGACGCCCTTTTTCGAACTCAGCGATTACGGTGTCGTCTTCGACACGCCGGACGGCGCGCGGCATGCGGTCGAGGATCTCAATCTCACCGTCGCACGCGGCGAGACCGTGGCCGTCGTCGGCGAGTCGGGCTCGGGCAAGAGCCAGACCTTCAACGGCGTCTTCGGTCTTCTTTCACGGAACGGTTCGACGCGCGGCAGGGCGCGTCTCGAGGGCCACGATCTTCTGACGATGGCGGAGAGGGATCTCGATCGGGTGCGCGGCCGCGACATGGCGATGGTGTTTCAGGATCCGATGACCGCGCTCAACCCGGCCATGAAGATCAGGCATCAGCTTTCGGAAACCTTGCGCATCCATCGAGCCCTGCCGAAGAAGCGGGCCGAGGCGGAGGCGCTCGCCATGATCCGTCGCGTCGGTATTCCCGACGCCGAGCGCCGTTTCGATCAGTACCCGCACGAACTCTCCGGCGGCATGCGCCAGCGAATCGTGATCGCCATGGCGCTCCTGTGCCGACCGAAGCTGATCGTGGCGGACGAGCCGACGACGGCGCTCGATGTTACCATCCAGGCCCAGATTCTCGATCTCTTTCGCAATCTGACGGCCGAACACGACACGGCGTTGGTGATGATCACCCATGATCTGGGTGTCGTTGCCGGTATCGCCGACCGGGTTGCTGTCATGTATGCGGGGCGCATCGTCGAAGACGCGCCGGTTTTCGCGCTCTACGAGCGGCCCGCGCACCCCTATACGGCCGCTCTGCTGAAATCGATCCCGCGCGTTGATCGCGAGGCGAGCGCCGTCGAACCGATTCCCGGTCGTCCGCCAAGTCTTGCATCATCGCCGAAAGGGTGTGCGTTCCATCCGCGATGCCGGTACGCGAAGGCGCGTTGCGCGAGCGAACGGCCACCGCTCGAGGCGATCAAGAACGATCGGCAGGTCGCCTGCTGGTTCCCGTTTGGGGTGACACGGGCGGACCCGTCCGATCCGTCGATCGACGAGGCGCCCCATGGTTGAGCCGATCCTGTCCGTTCGCGACCTTTCGAAAACCTTCGATGTCGGCGGAGGTCTGTTCCGGAAAAGCGCCAAACTGCGCGCCGTCACCGAGGTGTCTTTCGACCTTGCAGCGGGGGAAACGCTCGGTATCGTCGGCGAATCGGGCTGCGGAAAATCCACCCTCGGTCGTTCGATCCTTCGGCTCGTCGAGCCGACCCGGGGCCATATCGTGTGGCAGGGTCGCTCGCTGACGGATCTCACCGAGCGTGACATGCGTGAGGCCCGCAAGGACCTCTCGATCATTTTCCAGGACCCGATCGCCTCGCTCGATCCGCGTATGACGGTCGAAGCGATCATCGCCGAACCCTTGCGGGTGTCCGAGCCCGCGCTTTCGCGATCGCAACGCCGTGACCGGGTGCTTGAAACGATGGAGGCGGTCGGGTTGGCTCCCGAGATGGCCAACCGCTATCCCCATGAATTTTCGGGCGGCCAGGCCCAGCGGATCGGCATCGCACGGGCGATCGTCACGCGACCGAAACTCATCGTCTGCGATGAGCCGGTTTCCGCCCTCGATGTCTCGATCCAGGCGCAGATCGGCAATCTCCTCGGTGCCCTAAGAGAGAAATTCGGGCTGACGCTGATCTTCATCAGCCACGACCTGTCCGTCGTTCGCCTCGTCTCGGACCGTATCCTCGTTCTCTACCTCGGACGGATCGTCGAGATCGGCCCGCGTGCGTCCGTGTTCGAAACCCCAACCCATCCTTATACCGAGGCACTTCTCGCTTCGGCGCCCATACCAGACCCGCTGCTTGCGAGGCGCGCAAACGGCGCGGACATCACGGGGGATCCACCGTCTCCGATCAATCCGCCGTCGGGCTGCGCCTTTCGAACCCGCTGCCCGATTGCGGAAGACCAATGCGCCGAGAGAGTGCCGCCGATGATCGACGTCGGCGAAGGGCACAGCGCGGCCTGTCTGTTTGCCGAACGATAGTTGCAGGACGGTCTGCGAGGAACGTTCCGTCGTCTGTCCGCGCGGCGGCGGGCTTCGCGCCGTTGCTCCGGCTTAACGAGAGCTTTGGTTTCGCGGGCGAGTGGACGGTCCGTGGACGGACCCCCACCGGAACGATCTCGTCGCACAGCCCGTCGCGCGTCGAACCGTTGACGGGGCCCGAGCGGGCCTGAAGAGGAAGCTTGGAAACGGCCTTTGTGAATTGCGCTGGATTTTGCCCGGTGCCCTCAAGGGTCGCGTTGTTTTCGGCTCTTCGGCTCGATCGTCCAAGGCCCGTGCCCGCGTGCGTCCGGGCCTTGCGATTCCCAGGGCTAGCGGTTCTTGAACTGGGGCCCGCGTTTCTGGACGAAGGCGGCCATGCCTTCCGTCTGGTCTTCGGTGGCGAACGAGGCGTGGAAGAGGCGGCGTTCGTGCCTCAGGCCGGAGGCGAGCGGGGTCTCGAAGGCTTCGACGACCGCCTCCTTGGCCGCCAGAACGGCGGGCAGGGAGAAGTCCGCCACCTTTTCGGCGATCTTCAAGGTTTCTTCCAGAAGATCGGCGGTCGGGACGATGCGCGAGACGAGGCCGCAGCTTTCGGCTTCCTTCGCGTCCATCATCCGGCCCGTCAGGACGAGGTCCATGGTCTTGGCCTTGCCGATGGAGCGCGCGAGCCGCTGGGTGCCGCCCATGCCGGGCAGGATGCCGAGCGTGATCTCCGGCTGGCCGAACTTCGCGTTCTCCGCCGCGATCAGGATGTCGCACATCATCGCGACCTCGCAGCCGCCGCCGAGCGCATAGCCGCCGACGGCGGCGATGAGGGGCTTGCGGACGCGCGTGAGACGGTCCCAGCCGGCCCACAGATCCTGGAGATAGGCTTCGGAATATTCGTAGGCTTCCATCTCCTTCACGTCCGCCCCGGCCGCGAATGCCTTGTCGGTGCCCGTCAGGACGATGGCGCCGATCCTGCCGTCATGGTCGAAATCCTCCGCCGCCTGGCAGATCTCGCGCATCATCTGCTGGCTGAGGGCGTTCATCGCCTTCGGCCGGTTGAGCGTGATCAGCCCGGTCCGGCCGCGGGTTTCCGATTTGATGGTTTCGTATGCCATGATGTCCTGCGCCCTCGATGGTCTCGCCATGCCTCGATCTTCAAGGCGCATAAAGAGCGCGCGCGCGTCCGGATGCAACATGCGGTGCCACGCCTTGCTGCGAATGGGTGCGGCGACCGGCACCCGAGGCAAAAACCCCGGATCGGCCGGATGCGCGATCAGCGCTGGCATCGGGGACAGAAGAAGGTGGAGCGGCCGGACTGGACGATGCGCGCGATGGTGCCGCCGCACCCTTCGCGCCGGCAGGGCTCGCCCTCTCGCCCGTAGGCGGCGAACGAATGCTGGAAGTAGCCAAGTTCGCCATCGGCCTTGCGATAGTCGCGCAAGGTGGAGCCGCCGGCGAGGATCGCGTCGGCGATGGTCCGGCGGATGTGATCGGCGAGATCGGCGAGCCGCTTCGTCGCCGTCCCGTCCTTGCGCACGAGCGTGCCGGCGCTCCTGCGCGGCGAAAGCCCGGCGCGCCAGAGCGCCTCGCAGACATAGATGTTGCCGAGCCCCGCGATGAGGCGCTGGTCGAGGAGCACGGCCTTCAGCGGTGACGCCTTGCCGGCAAAGAGCGGCGCGAGGACCGCGCCGGTCAGCGCGTTTCCCGTCGGCTCGATGCCGAGATGGGAAAAATGGGGATGGGTCGCGATCTGGCCGGGCTCGATCAGCGTCATGTAGCCAAATCGTCGCGGATCGTTGAAGACGACCGACACCAGGGGCGCGCCCGGACGCTGCAGCCGGAAGCGGACATGGTCGTGCGTCCTTGCCTCCGAGCGCGGATGGACGAAGGCGCCGGGAACCGTTTCCAAGCCCTCGGTCTCGATGCGGAACGCGCCGGACATGCCCAGATGCATGGCAAGCGCGAGCCCGTCCGTGGTTTCGGCAAGCAGATATTTGGCCCTGCGCGACAGGCTCGCGATCGTCTGACCGACGAGCCGTTCGGCGAACCGGTCGGGAAGCGGGAAGCGCAGATCCGGCCGCGCAAGATGCAGCCCGGTCACGGTGGCGCCCTCGAATACGGGCTGCAATCCGCGGCGGACCGTCTCCACCTCTGGCAATTCCGGCATGAGCGTATAAGTCCCAGACTGTGTGGCGCGGATCGTTGGCGCGACATCCACATTAAGCATTGCAGGACGGACCGCCTTGCGGGGGTCGGTCCTCTTTGATTTGTCCCATCGATATCGTCATCCAGGACGGTGCGATCAAATGCTAGGTTCGAATGCCATGTCCGACAGCCGTGCGACAGATGCCGATGCCATGGAAACCAGCTATGGCTATGCGACCGTTTCGGGCCGCGACGAGAAGCAGGCGCGCGTCAACGACGTGTTCCATAGGGTCGCTAAGCGCTACGATCTGATGAACGATCTGATGTCGGGCGGCCTGCACCGGGTCTGGAAGGACGCGATGGTGGCGTGGCTGAGCCCGCCGCACCGGGCGGGATGGAATTTTCTCGATGTCGCCGGCGGCACCGGGGACGTCGCCTTCCGCATCGTCGAGCGCACGCGCCGCAAGGCGCAGGGAACGGTGCTCGACATCAACGCCTCCATGCTGGGCGTCGGGGCCGAGCGGGCGGCCAGGAAGGGCCTGTCGGACAATCTGCGCTTCGTCGAGGCCAATGCCGAGGACCTGAAGCTGCCGGACGCCGAATTCGATGCTTACACGATCGCCTTCGGCATCCGGAACGTGCCGCGCATCGACAAGGCGCTGGCCGAAGCCTACCGCGTTCTGAAGCCCGGCGGCCGCTTCCTCTGCCTCGAATTTTCCGAGGTCGACGTACCCGGCTTCGACAAGATCTACGAGACCTGGTCGTTCAAGGGCATTCCGGCGATCGGCGAACGGGTCGCCAAGGATCGCCAATCCTACGAATATCTGGTGGAATCCATTCGCCGGTTCCCGAACCAGGAGAATTTCGCCTCGCTCATCCGCGACGCCGGGTTCGAGCGCGTGACCTATCGCAATCTGACGGGCGGCATCGCGGCCCTGCATTCGGGCTGGAAGCTGTGACACACGACGAAAGCCGAGGCTGAACCGGCGTGGCCAATCCCATCCGAGGTATCATCGCACTGGCGCGCGCCGGCTTCATCCTGGCGCGTGAGGGCGTCGTCGGCGCGCTTCCCTCCGAAGGCCTGCCCGCGCCGGCGCTTCTTGCCTACAAGGCCGCACGGCTTCTGGAGCGCAAAAGCGCCGCCGACCGCGAACGCTCCGACCGCCTGTCGCGGGCGCTGAACCGGCTCGGCCCGTCCTACGTCAAGCTCGGCCAGTTCCTCGCCACGCGTCCCGACATCGTCGGAACCGCCTTTGCGGACGAATTGGGCGGGCTGCAGGACCGTGTCCCGCCATTTCCCACCGAGCAGGCGATCGAGGAGATCGAGGTCACTCTCGGCCGGCCCATGCACGAACTCTTCGTCGAGCTCGGCGAAGTGGTCGGCGCGGCCTCCATCGCTCAGGTCTACAAGGCCCGCATCCTCGATCCGGACGGCGTCGAGCGCTTTGCCGCCGTCAAGGTGATCCGCCCCGACGTGCGCGCCCAGTTCCGGCGCGAACTCGATGCGTTCGCCTTCATCGCGCGCTTCCTGGAGCGGTTCTTTCCCGCCGCCCGCCGCCTGCGGCCGGTCGCGGTCGTCGAGACCCTGACCCAGACCACCAAGATCGAGATGGATCTGCGGCTGGAGGCGGCCGCCTCGTCCGAGATGGCGGACAACATCGCGGGCGATACCGGCTTTCGCGTCCCGCGCATCGATTGGGAGCGCACCGGCCGCGACGTCGTCACCATGGAATGGATCGACGGCATCAAGATGAGCAATGTCGAGGCGATCATCGCCGCCGGCCACGATCCCAAGCTCCTGGCGGTCAATGTCGTCCAGTCCTTCCTGCGCCATGCGATGCGCGACGGCTTTTTCCATGCCGACATGCACCAGGGCAATCTGTTCGTCGCGCCCGACAGCGCGGTCGTCGCCGTCGATATGGGAATCGTCGGGCGCCTGTCCGACGATTCCAAGCGTTTCCTCGCCGAAATCCTCTACGGCTTCATCAAGCGCGATTACCGGCGCGTCGCCGAATTGCACTTCGAGGCCGGCTACGTGCCGCGCACGCAGGACGTGGCGAGCTTTGCCCAGGCGCTGCGCGCGATCGGCGAGCCGATCTACGGCCAGCCCGCCGAGACGATCTCCATGGGCCATCTCCTGTCGCTCCTGTTCGAGGTGACCGACCTGTTCGAGATGAAGGCGCGGCCGGAGCTCGTTCTCCTGCAGAAGACCATGGTCGTCGTCGAGGGCGTCGCCCGAACGTTCGACCCGAAGTTCAACATGTGGGTGGCCGCCGAACCGGTCGTCTCGGACTATATCCTCACCGAGCTCGGGCCCGCGGCCAAACTGCGCGAAACCCGCGACGGCATCGAGGCCATGCTGCGGCTGCTGCGGCGCGTTCCCGATCTCGCCGAGGGCCTCGGGGTCCTGTCGGTGCAGCTGCCCGATCTCATCGAGAACGGCATCCGCCTCAACGACGACACGCTGAAGGATCTGGCCAGCGAAAAGCGGGCTTCGATCATGTCGGGCCGTCTCGCACAATGGGTCATCGCCGTGTCCCTGGCCTCGATCGCGATTTCGTTGCTGTTCTGAGGTGAGATGAAATCGACCACGTCAAGGTTTGCCAGAGGGAGCGGCCGGGACTAAATCTGTCTTGAAAACTGGATTTGGACCGACGTGATGGCGACACTGACGATCAGGAATCTCGACGAAGCGATCGTTCGAAACCTTGAGAAGGGTGCCACCTTGCGGGGGCACTCTCCTGCGGAAGAGGCTCGCTACATCCTGCAGCGAGCGTTTGGCGCATACGATGGCGAACGCGGCTTCGATGTGAAAAGCGGCTCTGAAAGTGCGGGCAATCTCACCGATGAGCAGCAAAGACGCGCCGATCTGATGTTATCACTGGGCCGAAAACCCGATGAGCCTTTCGACTTGAAGGCATTTCGCACCGAATTGTCGGACCCTGCAGTGTGATCATCGTTGATACCTCGGCTCTGATCGCCATTATCGGTGAAGAACCGGAGCGATTTTCTTTCGTCGATCTCATGGTTCGGGTGCCGGACATTGCGATGTCAGCGGCCACATTCGTGGAGACGGGAATCGTCTATCGGTCGAAGTTCTCCGGCGATGATTTCGACCGCCTCGAACGACTGATCGAAATTGCAGAAATCGAAATCGCGCCGGTCGACGCCGGCCAGGCTCGGCTGGCGATCGAAGCCTATGTTCGATATGGACGCGGCTCGGGCCACAAAGCGCAATTGAATTTCGGCGATTGCTTCTCTTATGCTCTTGCCAAGATTCGGGGCGCGCCTTTGCTCTTCAAGGGTGAGGATTTCGCCGCGACTGACATCGAACCGGCCTTGCGGTCATGATCGGATCTTCATGAAAACCCTTGCCGGCAAACGCATCCTTCTCATCATCGGCGGCGGAATCGCGGCCTATAAGGGGCTGGATCTCATCCGGCGACTGCGCGAGCGGGGGGCGGTCGTGACGCCGGTGATGACCCGGGCCGCCACCGAATTCGTGACGCCGCTGTCCGTCGGCGCGCTGTCGGCCTCCAAGGTCTATGGCGACCTGTTCGACCGGGACGACGAACATGATGTCGGCCACATCCGGCTTGCGCGCGATCACGACCTGATCGTCGCGGCGCCCGCGACCGCCAATCTGATGGCCATGCTCGCCAACGGCCTTGCCGACGATCTGGCGACGGCGATCCTTCTGGCGGCGAGGGTGCCGGTCCTGATGGCGCCGGCCATGAACCCGGCCATGTGGGACAATCCGGCGACGCGGCGCAATCGCGACACCCTGATGGGTGACGGCATCCGTTTCGTCGGCCCGAACCATGGCGACATGGCCGAGCGCGGCGAGGCCGGAACCGGACGCATGGCCGAACCCCTGGAAATCGTGGCCGCCGCCGAGGAACTGCTCGGGCCTCGATCGAAGCCGCTGTCGGGCCGCCGCGTTCTCGTCACGTCCGGCCCGACCCACGAGCCGATCGATCCGGTCCGATACATCGCCAACCGATCGTCCGGACGCCAGGGTCACGCGATCGCGGCGGCGCTCCAAAGGCTCGGTGCGGACGTGGTCCTGATCTCCGGCCCCGTCGCGATCGCCGATCCAGACGGCGTCACGCTGATCCGCGTCGAGACCGCGCGCCAGATGCTTGCGGCGGTGGAGGCGAGCCTGCCGGCCGATGCCGCGATCTTCGTCGCAGCCGTCGCGGACTGGCGGGCAAGCACCGAGGCCGGCTCCAAGATCAAGAAGACCGGCGGGGGCGCGCCGACGATCACCTTCACGCAGAATCCCGACATTCTCGCAACCATCGGCCATGGTGAGCGGCGACCCGACCTCGTCGTCGGCTTCGCCGCCGAAACCGACGATCTCCTGAACAACGGACGGGTCAAGCTCGACAGGAAAGGCGCCGACGCGATCCTTGCCAACGACGTGTCCCCGGCCGGCGGGGTGATGGGCGGGGCCGATAACACCGTTCACCTCATCACCCGGGACGGGATCGAGGATTGGCCGACGATGACGAAGGAGGCCGTCGCCGAGCGGCTGGGGTCGTGGATCGCGGCACGGTTGCCGGGAGACGTCGCCCGATGAGCCGGACGATCGTCTTCCGGCGCCTTTCCAATGGCGAGGGCATCGATCCGCCGCGCTACGAGACGGCGGGCTCGGCCGGCGCCGACATCCGCGCCGCCGTCGAGGACGCGATCACCCTTGCGCCGGGCGCGCGCGCGGCCATATCAACCGGCTTCGCCTTCGCCGTTCCGCAGGGCTTCGAAATGCAGATCCGCCCGCGTTCGGGCCTGGCGGCGCGGCACGGCGTCACCGTCCTGAACGCGCCGGGTACGGTCGACAGCGATTTTCGCGGCGAGGTGAAGGTGCTCCTCGTCAATCTCGGCGCTTATCCCTTCACGATCGGGCGCGGCGACCGGATCGCGCAGATCGTGATCGCGCCGGTGACGCTCTGCCGGTTCGAGGAGACCGACGATCTCGGGGTGACGATCCGGGGCGCGGGCGGGTTCGGCTCGACGGGGGTTTGACGGGGGGTGACGGGGCCAGGTGCCGCCGCGCGAAGGCGTGACCGGGATGGAAATTCTCGAACGATGTCGGGTCAAGTTTTTCCCGGTTGCAACGCGGATTGGTCGGTTCTTTCTCACATTTCAGTCCGATCGACCCTACATTCCCTGTCAGACAGTCCGAAGGGACCATGAGCGGGCGGTCCGTCAGCGCTTGAACGAGGACATCTCGACCGGCCCGAACGGCAAACGACAAGGGAGTGACGACGATGGACGACCAGACGCAGAGCCAGGAAGCCCGCACCCACGGGCGCGGCAAGATCTATGATTCGATCATCGACACGATCGGCAACACGCCGCTGGTCCGGCTGCGGAAGCTTGCGGACGAAAAGGGCGTGAAGGCCAATCTCCTCGCCAAGCTCGAATTCTTCAACCCGATCGCGAGCGTCAAGGACCGGATCGGCGTTGCCATGCTGGAAAAGCTGGAGGCCGACGGAACGATCGAGCCCGGCAAGACGACGCTGGTCGAGCCGACCTCCGGCAACACCGGCATCGCGCTTGCTTTCGCGGCGGCCGCCAAGGGCTACAATCTCATCCTCACCATGCCCGAGACCATGTCGATCGAGCGCCGCAAGATGTTGCGGCTGATGGGGGCGCAACTCGTCCTCACCGAGGGCGCCAAGGGCATGAAGGGCGCGATCGCGCGGGCCGAGGAGCTCGTCGGCGAGATCCCGAACGCCGTCATTCCCCAGCAGTTCGAGAACCCCGCAAATCCGCAGATCCACCGGGTGACCACCGCCGAGGAGATCTGGAACGACACCAAGGGCGAGGTCGATATCTTCGTCGCCGGCATCGGCACCGGCGGCACGATCACCGGCGTCGGGCAGGTGCTGAAGCAGCGCAAGCCCGGCGTGCACGTGGTCGCCGTCGAGCCGGATGCCTCGCCCATCCTGTCGGGCGGCCAGCCGGGACCGCACAAGCTGCAGGGGATCGGCGCAGGCTTCGCGCCGAAGATCCTCGACCGGGACATCTATGACGAAGTCGTCACCGTCTCGAACGAGGAATCCTTCGAGATGGCGCGGCTCGTCGCGCGGCTGGAGGGCGTTCCGGTCGGCATCTCGTCGGGCTCGGCGCTCGCCGCCGCCATCAAGGTCGGCCAGCGGGACGGCATGGAAGGCAAGAACATCGTCGTCATCATACCGTCCTTCGCCGAGCGCTATCTTTCGACGGCGCTGTTCGAGGGTCTGATCGACGAGGACGAGCCGAAAGAGCCCCGCCAGGGTGCACCCTCGATCTGACCGGTCGAGGCTTGAAGCCGAAAGACCTGACGCCGGTCGGGAAAACCGCCGTCGCCGGGCCGGCCGGCGGCGATCTTTCCTACCTTATGCGGCACCGGGCGGCTTCGAGGCCCCGAATGGTTCCATCGACGCCGTTGCCGCGCGTGCCGGCCGGCTGGAGCCTCGGGCGATACTTCAGCGTCGCCCGAGACTGTCGGCTGATCGCTCGGCGCGCCAGATGCTCGCGCATCGGGACCGTCCGCGCACGCTCACGGCGACGGGCGTCTTGCAAAATCCGCAATCCGGCATGATGCTTGCCGCACTGCACATGGCCGATTAGATGGTCGTCATCGCAGCCTGCCACAGGCAGCAACGGGGCATCGGCATATGGCGCGCTTGCGCAACTATTTCCTCACGGGGTTCATCGTCTGCGCACCCTTGGCGATCACGGCGTGGATCACCTGGTCGTTCATGCAATGGACCGATTCCTGGGTGAAGCCCTACATCCCGACCCGTCTCCTGCCCGATTCCTATCTGCCCTTCGCCATTCCGGGCTTCGGCCTCCTCGTCGCCCTCCTGATCATCACGATCATCGGCGCGCTCACGGCGAACTTCATCGGGCGGACCATCTTCGGCTGGGGCGAGAACGTCCTCGGCCGCATGCCGCTGGTGCGCACGGTCTACACGGCCCTGAAGCAGATCTTCGAGACGGTGCTCGCCGATCGTTCCTCCTCGTTCAAGACGGCCGGCCTGATGGAGTACCCGCGCAAGGGTGTCTGGTCGATCGTCCTGATCGCGACGACCGCGAAGGGCGAGATCGCGCGGACATTGTCCGACCAGGGCGAGGAAATGCTCGCCGTCTTCATGCCGCCGACGCCGAACCCGACGTCCGGCTTCCTGATGTTCGTGCCGAAGGAGGATGTCCGCATCCTGAATATGAGCATCGAGGCGGCGTTGAAGCTCGTGGTCTCGGCCGGGCTCGTGACGGCCGAGGACAAGGAGGCGCCGATGACGCAGGCCGAGGCCTCGCGCCTCGTGGAGGGGCGCTCCGCCAGGAACGCGGCCGAATAGGCGCTCGCGGCAAGGGTTTTTCGAGCATCGGGGCGAAGATCGGAATCGATGTTCGGAAGGCCCGATGCGTGACATCGAAGAGAGAGCTGGAACATCATGCGTGTGAACAGAGGCACGATGTTCTAGACCGCGCCCGGCCCGAAGATGGTCCAGCCAAGGCGCGTCGTCAGCATTTCCAGCGCGATGCGCCCCAGATGCGAATTGCCGGTGGTGTCGAGGCCGGGAGACCAGACCGCGACGGACGCCCGCCCCGGCACGATGGCGAGAATGCCGCCGCCGACGCCGCTCTTGGCCGGCAGGCCGACCCGGTAGGCGAACTCGCCCGAGCCGTCGTAATGGCCGCAGGTCAGCATGATGGCGTTGATCCGGCGGGCGCGCTCCTGCGTCACCACCGAATATCCGGTTTCCGGTCTCACCCCGTTATTGGCAAGGAACCGCCCGGCGGTCGCCAATTGCCGGCAGGTCATGGCGATCGCGCAATGGTGGAAATACACGCCGAGAATGTACTCGACCGGATTGTCGAGGACGCCGAACCCCTTCATGAAATTGGCGAGTGCGCGGTTGTTGAACCCGCTCTCGTCCTCCGACGCCGCGACATTGTGATCGATGTAGATCCCGTCGTCATCGGCCAGAAACTGCATGAAGCGCAGGATTTCCCCGATCGCCTCGCGCGGCTGGTGGCCGCTGAGGATGACGTCGGTCACCGCGATCGCGCCGGCATTGATGAAGGGATTGCGCGGAATGCCCTTCTCGCGTTCGAGCTGCACGATCGAGTTGAAGGGCGAGCCGGAGGGCTCGCGGCCCACCCGGTTCCACACCCGGTCGCCGGCGAGCCCGAGCGCGAGGGTCAGCGTGAACACCTTCGAGACGCTCTGGATCGAGAACGGCACGTCGCAATCGCCGCCGCTGGCGACCTGACCGTCCTGAGTCACCACCGTGATCGCGAACTGGTTCGGATCGATCCGTCCGAGTTCGGGAATATAGCTCGCCACGACACCCCGGTCGGACCGGGCCCGCATCTCATCGGCGATCTCGGTGACGACGGCGTCGAGGGTCGACGGGATCATGGGCGATCTCCTGGCTAATGGTCCGTTGGTGATTCTTGCGCACCGCAACATGCGTCGATCCCGGCCGGCGGGCAAGGAAAGCCGGATGCGTTAGCCCGAGCGCAGCAGCCGGATCGCCTCGTCCTTGCCGAACAGGTAGAGCAGCGTGCGCAGGGCCTGGCCGCGGTCCGATGTCAGGGCGGGATCGGTCGCCAGGATCAATCGTGCGTCGTCGCGGGCGACCTCCATCAGGTCGGCATGGTGTTCGAGCCTTGCGAGGCGGAAGAAGGGCATGCCGGATTGCTGGGTGCCGAGGAGATCGCCTTCGCCGCGCAGCTTCAGGTCTTCTTCCGCGATGCGGAAGCCGTCCTCGGTTTCGCGCATGATCTTCAGGCGCGCCGTCGCGGTCTCGCCGAGCGGCGGGCGGTAGAGAAGGACGCAGGCGGAGGGTTTCTCGCCGCGCCCGACGCGGCCCCGCAACTGGTGCAGCTGGGAGAGCCCGAAGCGCTCCGCATGTTCGATGACGATGATCGAGGCGTCCGGCACGTCGACGCCCACCTCGATGACCGTCGTCGCGACGATGATGGCGGTGCGGCCCTCCTTGAAGGCGGCCATGGCCGCATCCTTTTCCTCGCCCTTCATGCGGCCGTGGACAAGGCCGACCCGGTCCCCGAAGAACTGGCGCAGGACGCTCGCGCGCTCCTCCGCCGCGGTCAGGTCGCTCTTCTCCGATTCTTCCACCAGCGGGCACACCCAGTAGACCCGGTCGCCGGCCTCGATCGCCGAGCCGATGCGCTGGACGATGTCCGGCAGGCGTTCCTCGGCAAGCGCCACGGTCGCGATCGGCTTTCGGCCGGCCGGCTTTCCGGCAAGGCGCGAGACGTCCATGTCGCCGAACGCGGCGAGCACCAGCGTGCGCGGAATGGGGGTCGCCGTCATCACGAGAAGATCGGGCCTGTCGCCCTTTTCGGCAAGCTGGAGCCGCTGGTGAACGCCGAACCGGTGCTGCTCGTCGACGATCACCAGGCCGAGATCGCGATAGGCGACACTGTCCTGGAAAAGGGCATGGGTGCCGACGACGACGTTCGTTTCGCCGCTCCCGATCCGTTCGAGCTTCTCGGCGCGCTTGCGGCCGGTGTCGCGGCCGGTCAGGAGGTCGAGCGTGATGCCGGCACGCGCGCACAGCTCGGCGAGGCCCGCCGCATGCTGGCGCGCGAGAATCTCCGTCGGCGCCAGAAGCACGGACTGGACGCCGGCCTCGGCGGCCCGCGCGATCGCCATCAGCGCGACCACGGTCTTGCCCGCGCCGACATCGCCCTGCAGCAGGCGCAGCATGCGCTCGGGGCTTTCCATGTCGGCGAGGATCTCGCCGATCGCGCCCGTCTGGCCCTCCGTCAGCGTGAAGGGCAAGGCTTTCTTCAGGGCGGCGAGCCGCGTTCCGTCGCCGCGCAAGGCTCTGCCGGAGCGGCCTTTCATGGTCTGACGGGCGAGCGCCAGCGCCAGCTGGTTGGCCAGGAACTCGTCATAGGCAAGGCGCCGGGCCGGCGGCGAGGCGGGATCGAGATCGACCGCGTCCGCCGGATCGTGCAGGCGGGCAAGGCTGGCCTTGAGGCTCGGAAACGTCTGGCGTCTGACGACGCTCGGCTCGATCCATTCGGCAACGTCCGGCATCCGTTCGAGCGCCTGGCCGATCGCGCGGCGCAGGACCTTTCCGGACAGTCCCGCCGTCAGCGGATAGATCGGCTCGACGAGGGAGAGGGTTTCGGCCTCGGCAAGCGTCGCCACGAAATCGGGATGCACCATCTGCGCGCGCCCGTTGAACCATTCCACCTTGCCGGAAACGAGCATCGTCTCGCCGATGGGGAAGAGGTTCTCCATCCAGGCGGACTTGGCGCGAAAATAGGTGAGGGCGATCTCGCCCGTATCGTCCTGCGCATAGACGCGGTAGGGGGCGCCCGCCTGCGCGCGGCCGGGCGCCACGTGCCGGTCGATCCGCACGGTGAGGGTGACGATCGAGCTCTGGCCTGCGGACAGAATTTCCTCACGGCGGCGCCGGTCGATGAGGCCGCTCGGCAGATGGAACAGGAGATCGCGCACGCGCAGCGACTGGCCCGGCCGCACGAGCAGCGTCTGCAGGAGGCCGGCGACCTTCGGCCCGACCCCATCGAGGGTGGTGACGGCGGCAAACAGGGGGTCGAGAAGGGAGGGGCGCATGGCGCTGTGGTTTGGCGAGCCGCGCGCCGTTTGGCAAGCCCGATCGCCGCAGGCGGGAACGTTTCGCTGGCGCGCGGTTTCCCCAAGGGAGCGTGAAGCCCTTCGCAAGCGCGGGGCTTCGAACCGGCCGACACCTCAGGAGCGAGCCTTGCCATGACGCCTATCGACCGCCGAACCCTTCTTCACGGTCTCGTGGCCGCCGGCCTCGCCACGGCGCTGCCCGCCTTCGGGCAATCGCCCGAGCCGCTGGCAACACCGGCCGGCGGGCCGTCCCCGGCGCTTCCCGCCGTCGGGCTCGGGAGCTGGATCACCTTCAATGTCGGCAACGACCCCGTCCTTCTCGACGAATGCGCGGCCGTGATGGAGGCGTTCTTTGCCGCCGGCGGGCGGATGATCGACAGTTCGCCCATGTACGGCTCGTCGCAGGGCACGATCGGATACGGCCTGAAGACGCTCGGCAGGACGGACGTGTTTTCCGCCGACAAGGTGTGGACGCCGCTCGGGACCGAGGGGCGCGAGCAGATCGAGACGAGCCGGGCGCTTTGGACGGTGCCGGCCTTCTCGCTTCTTCAGGTGCACAATCTCGTCGCCGTCGAGGAGCACCTGCCCATGCTGTTCGAGATGAAGGCGGCGGGCACGGTCGGCCATGTGGGCATCACCACCTCGCACGGGCGGCGGCACGAGGATGTCGCGAAGCTGATGGAGACCCAGCCCCTCGATTTCGTGCAGTTCACCTACAATCCCGTCGATCGATCCGCGGAGGAAAGGCTGCTGCCGCTGGCCAGGGAGCGCGGGATCACCGCGATCGTCAACCGACCGTTCCGGCAGGGCCAACTGACGCGGCAGCTCGAGGGCGAGCCGCTGCCGGGCTTTGCGTCCGAACTCGGCGCGTCGACCTGGGCGCAGCTCATCCTGAAATTCATCCTGTCCAGCCATGCCGCCACCCTGCCGATCCCGGCCACCACCGTGCCGGCGCATGCGGCCGAGAACGTTGCCGCGGCGGCCGGGCCGATGCCGGATCGCGCCATGCGCGAAGCGATCGCAGCGGCCATCGGCGACATCTGACCGGGCCGATGGAAACTTTCGCCACCTATCAGCTGCAGGATTTCCTGCTGTTCTCCGAGCGCGTCTATCGCCGGCTCTTCGAAGCGCAGAACGCGGCATGGTGGCCCCTGCCACCCGTCCTGGCGGGTCTCGGGCTCGCATTCCTCCTTCTCATCGCCCTGCGGCGGGGCGGTGCATCGAGGCGGATCGCTGGGGCGTCCTTGCTTGCCGTCGCTCTCGTCTGGGGCTTCGTCGCAGTGGATTTCCTCCTCGGCCGCTACGCGCCGATCAGCCCGATCGCGCTGGCCGGCGCCTATGCCTTCATGGCCGAAGCGGTGCTTCTGGCGATCGTTGCGGCTCTCGGCTTACGGGCTCGGGCAACGCTCGTCTCGGGACTGCGCCTGACGCTCGGCATCTTTCTCGCAGGTCTCGGCATCCTGATCTATCCGGCGATCGGCTTCGTGCGAAATGGCGGAGCCGTCTCCGCCGAATGGTTCGGCATGGCGCCCGATCCCACCGCGATCGCGACATTGGGTTTTCTTGTCATTGCGGTGCGCGGCCGCTGGGCGCTGGCGGGGCTCTCGATCGTGCCCTGCCTCTGGCTTTGCCTGTCCGCGCTGACGCTTCGGGTGTTCGGCGACCCGGCCGAATGGGTCCTGTTCGCCGCGGTCGGTCTGGCTCTCGTCGCCCTCGTCCTGCCGGCGCGCCGTCAGGCAGGCGCCGAGTAGGGCGGCAGGGTGCGCTTGGCCCCGCCCGTATAGTCCACCGCCGTCAGGTACAGCCCGTCGGGCGGCGCGACCGGCCCGCACGCCTTGCGGTCGCGCGCCTGAAGCGCGTTCGCGACGTCCCCGACACTCCACTTGCCTTCGCCGACGAGCTTCAGCGTGCCGGCGAAGGAGCGGATCTGGTTGTGCAGAAAGGACTGCGCCATGGCGATGATGTGGATCTCGCCGTCCGGACCCGGTCTCACTTCAAGCGTTTCCAGCGTCCGGATCGGGTTCTTCGCCTGGCAATGGGTGGAACGGAACGTGGTGAAATCGTGCGTGCCGACGAGTGCCTGGGCGGCCGCGTGCATGGCGAGAGGGTCGAGGGGCTTCGAGACCCACCAGACCTGGCCCTTGAGGATCGCCGCCGGCGCGCGCCGGTTCAGGATGCGGTAGAGATACCAGCGCTTGCGCGCCGAGAACCGCGCGTCGAAATCGTCCGGCACCTCTTCGGCGGTCAGGATCACCACCGGATCGTCGCGCATGTGGGCGTTGAGCGCGTCGCGGACCGTCTCGCCGCCATAGGCCTTCGGCAGGTCGATATGGGCCACCTGGCCACTTGCGTGAACGCCGGCATCCGTGCGTCCCGCGCCGAACAGCGTCGGTGCCGTGCCGCAAAGCCGGTGCGCCGCCCGCTCGATCACCGCCTGCACGGAGGGCTCGTCCACCTGGCGCTGCCAGCCGGCATAGGGCCCGCCATCATATTCGATCGTCAGCTTGTAGCGCGGCATCAATCGTGCCCGAGAACCGTGCCTGCCGGAACCGCGACACCGCGCAGCAGGTCAGCCGCCGCCATCGGCTTGCCACCGGCGCGCTGGAGTTCCAGAAGCCTGACGGAGCCGGACCCGCACGCGATCAGGAGTTCGCCGTCGAGCGCGGTGCCGGGCTCGCCGTGCGCGTCCTCGGCCCTTGCGCGCAACACTTTCACCCGCTCGGCCCTGTCGCCGACGGGCAGCATGGTCCAGGCGCCGGGAAAGGGCGAGAACGCGTTGATCTGCCGGGCGACGTCACCGGCGCGGCGGGTGAAGTCGATCCGCGCTTCGCCCTTGTCGATCTTGCGGGCATAGCAGGGGTCGCGGCCGGTTCTGCGCGCGATCGCGTCCTGATCCTCGAAATGCAGGACGCCCGCCTGAAGCTTGGAGAGCGCGTCGACCATCAGGTCGGCGCAAAGGGCGGCCATCCGGTCGTGCAGCTCGCCGGCGGTCTCGGTTTCGCCGATCGCCGTTTCGATGGTGCGCGCCACCGGTCCGGTGTCGAGCCCGGTTTCCATGCGCATCACCATCATGCCGGTTTCCGTGTCGCCCGCCTGGATCGCCCGCTGGATCGGGGCGGCCCCGCGCCAGCGCGGCAGGAGCGAGCCATGGCCGTTGAGACACCCGTATGTCGGCGCCTCGAGGATCTCGTCGGGAAGAAGAAGACCGTAGGCGACGACGACCGCCACATCGAGATTGTGGGCCGCGAACGCCCAGCGATCGGCCTCGTCGCGGAAGTTCAGCGGCGTCTGCACCGGCAGGCCGAGACTTTCGGCCGCCTGATGCACCGGGGAGGGCGTCAGCGTCAGCCCTCGCCGCCCGGCCTTGCGCGGCGGCTGCGAATAGACGCAGGCGATCCGGTGTCCGGCACGGTGGATCGCCCGAAGCGTCGGAACCGCGAAGGCGGGCGTTCCCATGAAGGCAAGTTTCAGTGACATCGGATCGTGTTAGCCGAAGATGGGGAGTGCGAAAACAGGTTTTTCAGGCAAGGGGCATCGGGCGGCTGACAACCCACCGCGCGCTCCGTCATCCTCAAGCGCCGTCCCGAGGATCGAGGGGACACACCGGCGGGCGCCGTCTCGGCGGCCTTGTCGCCGGCATCTCCGGACGCTCGGCACGGGGGGGCATGACGGCGGAACATAGAGCGCGCGCCTCCGGTCCCTCAATATTCCGCCAGGCGGCCCAGCGCCTCCTGGAGATCGTCGAGGCCGGCGCGTTTTTCGGACGAGGTGGCGAGAATGCCGGGGAAGGCGGCGGGGCGCTTGCGGATCTTCTCCTCGGTCGCCTCGATCAGCTTCGGGATGCCGAAGGGCTTGATCTTGTCGATCTTGGTGAGGACGATCTGATAGGACATGGCCGCCTTGTCGAGGAGCTTCAGGACTTCCTCGTCGTTCGCCTTGATGCCGTGGCGGGCGTCGATCAGCACGAAGACCCGCTTCAGGGTCGCACGGCCGCGCAGATAGTCGAAGACGAGTTCGGTCCACTCGTCGACCTTCTCCTTCGGCGCGCGGGCGTAGCCGTAGCCGGGCATGTCGACCAGCGCGAGGGGAGGCAGCGCGGGATTGTCGCCACCGAACCCGTCGGGCACGAAGAAGTTCAGCTCCTGGGTGCGGCCGGGCGTGTTCGACGTGCGCGCAAGGCCCTTCTGGCCCAGAAGCGCGTTGATCAGCGAGGACTTGCCCACGTTCGAGCGGCCCGCGAACGCCACCTCCGGCGGGCCTTCGGACGGCAGGAACTTCATGGCGGGCACGCCGCGCACGAAGACCCAGGGCTGGCCGAAAAGCTTCGGCCCGCTGTTGCGCGCTGGAACGGATGGGGGCATTTCGGCCGGCTGATCGGTCATGAATTCTCCGAAACGGCTTTCAACGCGGCGAGATCTGCGCCGCGAATGGCATTCAGATTGCGCGTGATCGTGTCCGTCGGCCAGTCCCACCATGCGATGTCGCGCAGCGCGGCGACGGTGGTTTCGTCGAAGCGCGCGCGGATCGTCCTGGCGGGATTGCCACCGACGATCTCGTAGGCAAGAACGGGCCGCGTGACAACCGAGTATGCGGCAATGATCGCGCCATCGCCCACGCTCACGCCCGGCATGACGACGCTGTTCTCGCCGATCCACACATCGTTGCCGATGATGGTGTCGCCCTTCAGCCCCGCCTCGATCGTCGACGGATCGAAACCATCCTCCCAGCCTTTTCCGAAAATGTTGAACGGATAGGTCGAAAATCCGGTCATGGCATGGTTCGCGCCGTTCATCACGAAGCGGACGCCGGAGCCGATCGCGCAGAATTTTCCGATCACCAGCCGGTCGCCGAGAAACGGATAGAGATGGCCGACGCAGTGCTCGACGAAGCGTTCGGGTCCGCGCGGATCGTCGTAATAGGTGAAAGCGCCGACCTGGATCTGCGGATGGTCCACCAGCGGCTTCAGGAATCCGACGCGGGGATGGTCCGGCATCGGATGTGGACGATCGGGATCGGGTCCGCGCTTCGACATGAGGAGACCTCCGGTCCGTCAGAAAGGCTCGGGAATCACGAGGCCGCCATCGGGATCGAGCGACCAGAACGGATTGTGCGCGACCTCCCAGACATGGCCGTCCGGATCGGCATAATAGCCCGAATATCCGCCCCAGAACACCTTTTCGGGCCGTTTCAGCGCGCTCGCGCCGGCTGCGAGCGCCTCGTCGTAGGCCGCATCCACCCCGGCCGTGGTCTCAAAGTTCTGGGCGAGGGTTACCGCGCCGGTGCCGAGCCTCGCGCCCGGCCTGCCCTGGTCGGCCGCCAGAGCGTCGAGGCCGAAGAGGGCGAGCGCCATGCCACTCATGCGATAGAAGGAGACGCCTTCCGCCTCGCCCGCGACCGGCGCCCATCCGAGGGCGCCGTAGAAGGCCCGGCTGCGCGCCAGATCCTCGACGCCGAGGGTGATGAGCGTCACGCGTTGGGGTGTCATGGCCTTCGTCCCTTTGCCGTCGTGCGGGAACGTCCGTGCCGCCGCCCGATGGAACGAGCCTAGCACGAAAAAGGGCGAACCGTTTCCGGTCCGCCCTCCCGATCGTTCGGCAGGCCTTCGCCGCTCAGGACGAGGTCTTCGGTTTTCGCTTGAACATGCCCCGGATGTTGTCGATCAGCTCGATCTTCGTCCCGTTCCGCTTCATGATCACGCTCTGCTGGATGATCGACAGGAAGTTGTTCCACGTCCAGTAGATGACGAGACCGGCAGGGAACGCGGCCAGCATGAAGGTGAAGACGATCGGCATCCAGGTGAAGATCATCGCCTGGGTCGGGTCCGGCGGCGTCGGGTTGAGGCGCATCTGGATGAACATCGTGATGCCCATCAGGATCGGCCAGACACCGACCATGAGAATGTCGGGAAGGGCCACGGGGATAAGCCCGAAAAGGTTGAACAGGCTCGTCGGATCGGGCGCTGCCAGATCCTGGATCCAGCCGTAGAAGGGGGCGTGCCGCATCTCGATGGTGACGTAGAGAACCTTGTAGAGCGCGAAGAACACCGGAATCTGGATCAGGATCGGCCAGCAGCCCGCGGCCGGATTGATCTTCTCCTCGCGGTAGAGCTTCATCATCTCCTGCTGCTGCTTCTGCCGGTCGTCCTTGTAGCGCTCGCGCAGCTCCATGACCTTGGGCTGGACGTTCTTCATCCGCGCCATCGACTTGTACGACTTGTTGGCGAGCGGGAAGAAGAAGAGCTTCAAGATGACGGTCAGGATCAGGATGGCGATGCCGAAATTGCCGACCAGCTTGAAGATGAAGTCGAGCGCGGTGAACATCGGCCGGGTGATGAAGTAGAACCAGCCCCAGTCGATGAGCTGGCCGAACTGGCGGATGTTCAGCTGCTCCTCATAGGCGTTGATCTTGTCGACTTCCTTCGCGCCGGCGAACGCGCGGTTCACCACCGTGGTGGACGCGCCCGGCGCGACGCTGACCGGATCCGACACGAACTCGGTCTGGTAGTGCGGCCGGCCATCGGTGCGATAGAGGAATTGCGAGCTGAAGTCGCGCTGACCTTCGGGGATCAGCGTCGTCGCCCAGTACTTGTCGGTGATGCCGAGCCAGCCGCCGCCGGAGGATTTCGGCTGGGGCAGGCGACCGTCGTCCTCGATCGATCCGTAGGAGACCTCGTCGAGCCCTTCCTCGCCGAAGACGCCGAGCAGACCCTCGAAGAGGACGTAGGCGGCGGCGACCTCCGGCTTGGAATAGCGCGCGATGCGGCCATAGGGCGAGACTTCGACGGCGGTGTCGCCATCGTTCACGATCGTATCCTCGATCGTGAACATGAAATTGTCGTCGACCGAGATCCGGCGCGTGACGGAAAGCCCGTTTCCGGTCTCGGCGGTCAGCGTCACCGGCGTCCCGGGCGAAAGGGTCGCGCCGGGCTCGGCCTGCCATTGCGTGGTCGCGCCGACAAGTTGTCCGGCGCCGGGGCGGATCAGGCCGTATTCGGCGAAATAGCCGTTCGGCAATTGTTCGGGCGACAGGAGCACGATCGTCGGAGAGCTGTCGTCGACGGTCTCGTGATAATGTTTGAGGCGCAGATCGTCGAGCCGGGCGCCCGTCAGATTGATGGAGCCGACGAGTTCCGGCGTATCGATGGGAATGCGGTTGCCGCTCGCGATCACCGCGTCGCGATCCTCGGCCAGCGGCAGTTGCGGGCTCGGCACGATGCTCTCGCGGCCGGAGGGCGCGGTCAGGCTTTCCTGCTCGGTGCCCGCCGGCGTCTGCGGCGTCTGCAGCGAACCGTCGTTCTGGGCGATTTCGGCCTGCCGCTGCTGGTCTTCCATCCGCGGGGTGATGACCAGAAATTGCCAACCCACCAGAACCATGATGGACAAAGCCATCGCGATCAGGAAGTTGCGGTTCATTTCCATCGAGCTAAACCTCTGGCGTGTTGGCGCTTTTGAGACGTTTCGTCGGCGTCTGGCCGGCGGCGGGATCGAACCGGCCGAACCGGCGCGACAATTCCCGCTGCAGGTCCGCGAAGTCGACCTCGAGAACGTCGCGCCGGGCGACGATCACGTAATCGACGCCATCGCGCATGAAGCCGGAAGCGGCTGTCCGGATCGCCTCGCGCAAGCGGCGCCTGATCCGGTTCCTGACGACGGCGTTGCCGATTTTCTTGGTCACCGTCAGCCCGACACGCGGCGGCGATTGGTCGCCGCGAACATGGGTCTCGACAAAGAAATAAGGGCCGTTCAAGCGACGGCCCCGGCGCGCGGCAAGAAATTCGCTTCGCTTCGTCAGCCGGCCGTTCGTTGGCATCCTGTCCCTCGCTTCACGGTGAAAGCTTTCGATGAGAGACGAAAGACCCCGATCGGTTCGGGTGCGAGGCGTTCCGCCGTCAGGCCGAGAGGCGCTTGCGGCCCTTCGCGCGACGCGCGGCGATGACCTTGCGGCCGCCAACGGTCGACATGCGGGCGCGGAATCCGTGACGACGGGCGCGAACGAGTTTGGATGGCTGGTATGTGCGCTTCATTGATTTTTCCCGCACAGATGAAACATGCGGGCCTTCCGTGTCGAACAATCGTTTGAACTGGTGCGGATGAGGTGTACGCGGCGCGCGAGCGAGCAACGCGCGTGACACCGTCCGCTCGTGGCGCGCTTATAAGAGCGTTCGGGGCAGAAAGTCAACGAACCGGAGAGGCGTTCGGATGGGCTTCGCGCGAAGGGCGATACGCCGCGGCGGTTCGCGTCCGGCCCCCGAACCTTCGACGAAACCGCCGTCCTGTGCGGGGACGCCGGACGAACTCTAGAGGGAACAGCATACCGATGTCGATCCATGAACCAACGGGTGACGGGAAGGAGAGGGCGTCCTGGCTGCGCCGGCTCTGGCCCGTCGCGCTGATCCTCGCCGTCTTCACGCTCGCCTATGCGCTGGACCTTCAGCGTTACGTGTCGCTGCAGGCCTTTCTCGACAGCCGCGAGGCGCTGCGGTCCTTCGTGGCCGGGAACTTCGCCGCCGCCGTCCTGCTCTATGTCCTTGCCTATGCGCTTCTCGTCGCGATCGCCTTTCCGGCAGCCTCGATCATCACCATCGCATCGGGATTCGTGTTCGGCTGGCTCGTCGGCGGCATCCTCACCGTCATCGCCGCCACCATCGGCGCGGCGGCGATCTTCCTGGCGGCCCGGCATGCGTTCGGAGACGTCCTGCGCCGGAAGGCGGGCGGCGCGATCAAGCGCTTTGCCGAAGGCTTCCAGAACGATGCGTTCGCCTATCTCTTCGTCCTGCGGCTGACGCCCGTCCTGCCGTTCTTCGCCGTCAACATCGCGCCGGCCTTCGTGCGCATCCGGCTGCGGACCTATGTGCTGGCGACGTTCTTCGGGATCATGCCGGGAAGTTTCGTCTACACCTTCCTGGGCAGTGGCATCGATCAGGCGGTCGCGAACGTTTCCCATGCGGGGCCGGTGACGGTGGGCGATCTGGTGACGACCGAAATGACGATCGCCCTGTTCGGGCTTTGCGCGCTGGCCATTCTCGGCCTCGTCTTGAAAAAGACGTTTCTGAAGGGCCGTGGCGCCCTCGACAACGAAGCTCGATAGAAGGTGCCTGCCTCATGGCTGACGATACGACCAATCCCGACATCTGCGTCATCGGTGCCGGCTCGGGCGGCCTCACGGTCGCGGCGGCATCCGCCGCCTTCGGGGTTCCCGTCACCTTGATCGAGCGCGACAGGATGGGCGGCGACTGCCTGAACTATGGCTGCGTCCCCTCCAAGGCGCTGATCGCGGCGGGCAAGACCGCCGAAATGTTTCGAAGGGCCGACCGGTTCGGAGTGAGGAGCACCCAGCCGCAGATCGATTTCGCCGCCGTCCATGCCCATGTGCACGGCGTCATCGGAAAAATCGCGCCGAACGATTCGGTCGAGCGCTTCGAGGGGCTCGGCGTCGACGTCATCAAGGGCGACGCGCGGTTCGTCGATCCCGACACGGTCGCGGTGAACGGAAAGCGCATCAAAGCGCGGCGCTTTGTGGTCGCGACCGGATCGCGCCCCTTCGTTCCGCCGATCGAGGGCCTGAAGGATACGCCCCATCTCACCAACGAGACCCTGTTCGACCTGACCCGGTGCCCGGAGCATCTCCTCATCATCGGCGGCGGGCCGATCGGCATGGAGATGGCTCAGGCCCATCGCCGGCTCGGCGCCAGGGTTACCGTCGTCGAAGGCGCGACGCCGCTCGGCAAGGACGATCCGGACCTGACCGCCGTCGTCCTGAAGCGCCTCGAAGCCGAGGGCGTCGTGATCGAGGCGAACGCGAAGGTCGTGGCGGTTTCGGGCATCGAAGGTGCGATCACGCTGCGCGTCGAACGCGATGGCCGGCGCTTCGAGGTTCGCGGCAGCCATCTTCTGGTCGCGGTCGGGCGGCAGGCGAACGTCGACGATCTGGGGCTCGAGGCTGCCGGCATCGCCTACGATCGGTCGGGCATCACGGTCGGCAGGGATCTGCGCACGTCGAACAGGCGGGTCTATGCGGTCGGCGACGTCGCGGGCGGTCCGCAGTTCACCCATGTGGCGGGCTATCATGGCGGGCTGGTGTTGCGGCCGCTCCTGTTCCGCCTTCCGATCAGGACGAAGCACGACGAAATGCCGCACGTGACCTACACCGACCCCGAGCTCGGCCAGGTCGGCCCGACCGAAGCGGAGGCCCGGGCCGCCGGGCACGATGTCGCGACGGTCAGCTGGTCCTACGAGGACAACGACCGGGCGCAGGCCGAGCACGAGACCGAAGGCCTCGTCAAGTTCGTCGTCGGAAAGCGCGGCCGGATCGTCGGGGCGGGCGTTGCCGGGGCGAAAGCCGGGGAGATGACCAATCTTCTGGCGCTCGCCGTCTCGCAAGGCATGAAACTGTCGGACCTGCAGGGGTTCGTCTCGCCCTATCCGACCCTGTCGGAGATCGCGAAGCGGGCGGCCACCTCCTATTATGCCTCATATACGAGCAAACCGGTGGTGCGCAGCGCCATCGCTTTTCTGCGACGTTTCGGTTAAACCTCGACCCGTCTTGGGGAAGACGAAAGGGGCGGGCCGCGCGTGCGAGACGCCCCTCCGGTCCGTCTGGGGGAACGGGGAGCGTGTTGGGCGATCCTGATATCAGCAAGAGCGCGGAGCTCGTGCGTCCGGCGCCGGCCAGGGGCGGATATTTCTCCCGATCCCTGTCGGCCAAGCTTCTCGTCCTGACCGTTCTGGCGGTGCTGGTGGCCGAAGCCCTGATCTTCCTGCCGCTTCTGGCGAACTTTCGCGAAGGCTGGCTGCGAGAGAAGCTGGAGACGGCCGCGATCGCGGGCCTGGCGACAGTGGAAACCGTGTTGCCGGACACCGGCTCGACGGGCGCGATGCCGCAGAGCCAGCAGAAGGCGCTCCTCGACGCGCTCGGCGTTCAACTCGTCGCCATCGGCGATGCCGAGCGAAACCGGCTGATCGCGCGATATGTGTCGATCGCCCCCATCGACCGGACCATCATGCTCGACGAGACCACCGCGCTCGCCAGCATGAAGGATTCGTTCGGCGCCTTGCTGTTCGGCGGATCGCGGGCCTTGCGCATTCTGGGAAGCACGGGAGACGGAGCGTTTCGCACGGAGATCGTCCTTCTCGATTCGCAATTGCGCGAATCGCTCCTTTCCTATGCCCGCCGGTTCTTCCTTCTGTCGCTCGTCATCGCGGTGGTGACCGGACTTCTCCTGTGGGCGGCCATCAACCGGCTGATGGTCACGCCGATCCGACGCATGACGGAGGCCATGATCCGCTTCGGCGACCAGCCGACCGACCCGGCGCGCATTCTGGTTCCCGAGGAACGGGCGGACGAGCTCGGCATCGCCGAGCGGGAGCTTTCGGCCATGCAGGCCAAGCTTTCCGAGGTCATGAAGGAGCAGCAGCGGCTGGCCAATCTCGGGCTCGCGGTTTCGAAGATCAATCACGACATGCGCAACATCCTGGCGTCCTCGCAGATGATTTCCGATCGTCTGGCGACCTTGCCCGACCCCAAGGTGCAGCGCATGGCGCCGATGCTGATCAAGAGCCTCGACCGGGCGCTGCACTACACGCAAGCGGTTCTCGCCTACGGCCGGGCCGCCGAGAGAGTGCCCGAGCGCAGGCGCGTGGATCTGCGCGCGATCGTCGTCGACGTCTGCGATCTCCTGGCGCTTGGGGTCCAGGACACCGGCATAGAGTTCGTCAACGCGGTGCCGGAGCATTTCGAGGTGACGGTCGATCCCGAGCAGATCCACCGCCTGCTCACCAATCTTTGCCGCAACGCCGTCCAGGCCATGATGTCCGACGATATGGGCGGCGTCGGCGTCGTGCGCAGGCTGACGGTCGGTGCCCGCCATCTCGATGCCCTGCGCACGCAGATCTATGTGGAGGATACCGGCCCGGGCCTGCCGAAGAAGGCGCGGGACAATCTCTTCCAGGCGTTTCGCGGTTCGGCGCGCTCGGGCGGGACCGGGCTCGGCCTTGCCATCGCGATGGAGATCGCCCAGGCCCATGGCGGCGACCTGCGCCTTGCCGCGACGGGTTCGACCGGAGCCCGGTTCGAGGTCGAAGTGCCGCGAAACGTCAGGCCGGGCGACGAAGCGACGCCCTGACGAGGCGCCCCTGTGCTTTGGACGGGACGCCCATGATCGGGCCGCGGCGCCGGAGCCGGCCGGAAAGGGTGATGGCCGGGCACTTCGTCGGGGCGGCGCGAGCGGCGCGGAACCGCGACGGCACGGGGGGCCGAGCCCATCGCCTTGCCGCGCATCCTCGGCGCAAGCCCTTGCGCCGCCCGCTTAGGAAGGGCGCGCCCGCTCGGCGGAACCGGCCGGCAGACCGGCCGCGCCCTCGTCCGCCCATCCCCGAAATCGGCCCTTGCAATCGCCGATCAGACGGTCTACCTAGCCGCCAGCGAAGCCGACACGCTTCGCCCGGTACGCGCCCGTAGCTCAGCTGGATAGAGCACCAGACTACGAATCTGGGGGTCAGGAGTTCGAATCTCTTCGGGCGCACCATTATTTTTCAGACACTTTGCATGTTATAAACGGCTTTCCCGGGTGGCCGGTCAGTCGGACTGCCGGTACGGGTAAGAGGCGCTCTCGCTTTTCACTCCGTGACTCATGCCTCGTCCGATCGGGGTTTCACATGAGCGCTGACACGGCGTTTCGATGGATCGACGGACATGGCTCGACGCAATTCCTCTCTCGGCTTGTTCGGCGTCTTCGGACGGTCCGAGGACTTGCGGCAGCTGGATAGCGCGATGCGCTCGGTCGACCTCCACCCGAATACGGTTCCCGAGGCGGTGAAGCTGACGGTGGTCAATCTCCTGAAGGATCACGCCATCGGCGACGAGCCCGCGCCGCAGGCATATCGATCGGCGGCAGAGCTTCTTGGCTACTGCATGATCGGTGCCGACGGGTTCGCCGGGGCCAATGATGCCTCGCTCTCCCATCAGGTGGAGAACCGGATCGAACAAGCCTTGACCCACGGCGACACCCTCGATGCCCAACTCGTTCTGGTCACCATCGCCGCGAAAGTGATCCAGCCCAGCGTGGTCGAGCGTTTCGATCTCACGCGTGAAGCGGACTGAACAGTTCTCGACGTCGGGACAATCGGCCCCCGTCCTTCTGGGCGATGGGCCCGGACAGGGCTCGAGACCAGCCGTCCGCATCCGAACGCGAAACCAGCGGAACGCGTGATCCAGCTTCTGTCCCTTCGAAGACGTCTTGAAACGACAGCGCGTTTGTCGGAAGCGAACCCAACCCGAGCGTCACCCGGTGACGGAAACGTCCGATCCCGATCCCGATCCCGATCCCGATCCTGATCCCGATCCCAATCCCGTGAATGGCCTCGCATCCTGCGTCTCGTGCTACACGGCGCCCGGCAGTTCCGTCGCCGGCGCGACCGCCTGGATGCCCCAGTGCAGAACGCCCGCAGCCGGCTGACCCGGTCGATCGACCGGGCAGCGTGCGACGTCGATGCGTCCACGCACCATCCGGCATCACCCCTTGCGAACGTCGCAAACGCAAAAGTTCGCTCGGACCCTTCGCCGCTTTGCTAGACAGGCTTCCCGCCGGCGCGAAACGGATAGGCCGTGTGCGGAATAAGCCGATCGAGGATGGCAAACACCAGCCCACAGATAAGCCAGGCGAGGATAACATCCGAAAGGAAATGGCCGCCGAAGGCGATCCGGTTGAGCGACAACAATCCGGCATAGACAAGAGCCATTGCCGTTGCAGCCAGCCTTACGGGCTGGGGCGTCACGAGGGCCGCAGCGACGAGCCACGCCGACGAGGAAGCCTCTCCGCTGACGAACGAACAGTTTCGATCGCACCAATCGCTGATGACCCAGACCATCTGGTGAACTGCGTCCCCTCCGAAGACGTCGACCTGCCTTGGTCGGGGTCGGCCCCAATGCTCCTTCAAAAGGCCGTTCACGATGAGGCCCGGACCAAGGACCAATCCAGACAGCAGCCAAATCGGCGTCCGCACTCTGGTCCAGGTCAAGGCGCCGTTGATGGCATCCCGGAAAATGCGGGCCAGGATAACAACAATGATTCCGGCCAGAATCCAGGGAGAACTGTTCCGGAGCCATTGCAGGCTTGAATTGTCGGACAGGCTGAAGCCGTCGCTCGAGCTGAAAAACCAGCGACTGACTACCAAATCGACATCCGGAAAGACCCAGAAGAAGGCACTGACAGCCAAAATGCCGATTGAGAACGCGACAATCAGACGGTCCGGTTTCGCGACGGATGAAACGGTGTTGGATAGGGGTTTGCTCATAGCCCCGGCGGATGCGCGGGGTAACTTGCAGAAAACTTGCAGATTTTGCCCCTACGGAGCACTGCTGCCGGCCTGCTCAGGGGCCGCTTCTTTGGCTTCCCAAGGCCGGATCCGGTGCAAGTCGACCGTCGTCAAAAGCCGGATCCGGTAAGAGATCATCGCTCTGCGGCCGACGCCCACGCCGTGCTCGATCGCTGCGTCCACACTGCCGATCGCCTCGATCCCGGCGACGACCGCCCGCCGCGAACGCGCCTTCAGCCCCCGTCGGAAGATTGACCGAGCACGCTCCGGGTGACAGGAAAATCAGAGGCCGGCGCTGCTCGAAAGGGCGGGCGACATCATCCCGCAATCCGGGCGACCGCGTCGGAATACGCACGGTCCGTCGGCAGATGGAGAGCTTCTTGTCGACCGGCCGACGTAAGGTTATTGAGAGTGGTGATGCGAATTCTGGTCGTCGAGAATGATCGCTTGCTTTCCGAGGCCTTGGGGCGACGGCTTGCCGAGGCCGGGCATGCGGTCGACGTGTTCGCGACCGTCGCGGACGCCGAAGTGGCGTGGAAGATAGCGGCGTACGACCTCTGCATCGTGGATGTCATGCTCGACGATGGCGATGGGCGGGCGCTCGTCAGGTCCGCCCGTGCCGCCGGTCTTCGGACGCCGACATTGATGCTCACCGCGCGGGACGAGATCGGGGACCGGGTGACCGGACTGGATGCAGGGGCTCACGACTATCTCGTCAAGCCGTTTGCAACCGAAGAGCTGCTGGCACGACTGCGGGCGCTGCGACGACGCGCGCCGGAAATCACGGCGACCGAATTGCGGATAGGAAATCTTCTCTACGATCCCCATAGCGCCAGCCTGACGGTGGCTGATCGAGACGTAAGGCTGACGGCTCAGGAACATGCAGCCCTCGACAAGCTGATCCGTGCCGGCGACCGCGTGACTCCGAAGCGGATGCTGGGCGAGCATCTCTACGCGCTTCACCAGGAGTGGTCGGACAATGCGGTCGAGACGCTGGTTCATCGGCTTCGCAGGAAGCTTACGGACGCGGGGGCGACGGTCGAGCTCAAGGCGCTGCGGGGCCTTGGCTACATCCTGTGCGAAGCAGGACCATGAGACGGGCCTATCGCCTCGATGTAAGGCTCGCGGTCGTCGTGACCGTGATATCCGTGCTGACGCTCATCGGCGCGGGTACGATCCTCTCCATGGAGTTCACGCGCGGTCAATTCGCGATGGAAGAACGCGGACTGTCCACCCAGGTCGAGGACTGGGCAGGATTGCTTCGGTTCGATCCTGGCGGCACGGTGGTATTCGACCGCCCGGCCGAGCCGTCTTTGGAGATCGATCCATCTTATACCGGGCTCCTGTCGGGCACACGACCAGTCTACGGCTACACCGTCACGGATGCGGCAGGGACGGTGCTGGATCGCTCCGACGTCAACGCTCCGGCCGGGCGCCCTGGACTGGCGGACCCGGAACCCGTTCTTTCGATCGGACCGACGCTCGACGGCACCGGTCCGGTCCTGATCGCCGAACTGTTCGTGCCGGAGTTTGGGGTATGGCTGCGGCTGGCGCGATCGCGTTCGGATGTCACCGCTTTGACCAACACTTTCTTTGCCCAATCTCTGGAAGAGCTGGGGTGGGCGGCGCTGGCCATGCTCGTTGTCATGGTGCTCACCGCCGTGAGCATCGTTCGATTCAGCCTGTTGGGACTGCGGCGAGTGGCCGCGCAGGCCGAACGGATCACCTTCGACAATCTGGGCCATCAGCGGCTTTCCGGCTCCTCGGCACCTGCGGAGGTTCAGCCGTTGATCGCCGCCGTCAACCATGCCCTGGACGGCATAAGGGCCGGTGCCGTTGCGCAACGCGATTTCTCCATCCATGCCGCCCATGAGCTGAGGACGCCCCTGGCCGACCTGAAGCTACGGCTGGAAAGCCTTGCATCCGATCCGGACCGGGATGCCGCCATGCAGGACGTCGATGCGATGGCCCGTCTCATCGAGCAGCTGCTGCAAATCGCCAGGTTGGATGGCAGTACGGTCTTCTCGCTACAATCGCTGCACCTTGGCGAGACGGTTGCCCAGATTCTGCAGGAGGCGGCCCCGCGGCTTGTGTCCGATGGATGGTCGCTCGAGGCGGACGGCCTGGACGACCCTGTCCAGATCATCGGCGATGCGACACTGATCGCCCTCATCATGCGAAATCTCCTGGATAATGTGCGCAAGCACACATTGGCCGGCAGCACTGTGAGGGTCTCCATCTCCAGCGACGGAACGCTTCTATTCGCCGATACGGGTCCGGGCTTGCCAAGCGGGTTTCCCTGTTCGAGCTTTGCACGATTCGTCCGGGGGAATGACGATGCCCGTTCCGGAAGCGGGCTGGGACTTTCGATCTGTGAAACTGCCATGCGGCGCATGCATGGAACTTTCAGCCTCAAACCCACCGTAAGCGGCGCAGCATTTCGAATGGTTTTCAGGTTGGATCGACCGCCCTCGAATCGGACAGACATGTCGAACCCACAGGCCGTCGCATCCCGACCTCCGATAAGCTGAACGGGGCGTTTATGGGATCGAGCCGAACTTGCAGGTTCCAATCACTGCAAGAAACCGGCTCGCTCTTGAAGGACCACACCGTGCAACCATCATCAGCCGCCGATTGAACTGCGGCCAGACCGAAGCTTTTCGGTCTCGGGGGGGGGGGGGGGGGGGCGGCGTACCGGTCGGCACATCGTCACACAGGCTCTCGCGAGAGAATAGGACGTCACCATGCTCGCTCGCTCCGCCGGCACGGAAGGCGAGATGAAGACGAAGCGGCGGCGATGGCGCAAGGGCATGTCCGTTCGCATCGGTTGTCTCGCCCATGTGCTCCATCGTACTCATTATAATAACTTTTTTCTGCAACGGTTCGGTCCGAAGTCAGAGAGCCAAAGAGGCCGCTATGAATATCGTGACGCCTTTGGCGCCTGATCCAAATCCCCGACCGGCGGACGCTCCGAGCGCCGAGCGCATTCTTCAGAATCTATCGCATCCGGTGCTCGCGATCGATCGCGACGGGGACGTGACCTACGCCAATGCGGCGGCTGAGGCTTCGTTCGGCGGATGGATCATCGGGCTCAACATGCGCGATCTTTTCAGCGGTTTCGCTCTGGCGAGCACGGCGTGCGACCGCATCTCGTCGATGGTCTTGTCGACGAAGAAAGATCTCTCCTACGACGCCTCGCTGACCCCCCTGGGTGACGGCCTGTCCGTCATCGACTTTCGACCCTCCGCCAAGTCGCTTCATCCCGCCGTCGCGACGGATCTGGACGATCTGACCGGGCTTGCGAAACGCAACATGTTCATGTCGCACCTGACGGGCGCCCTCGCCAAGGGCGTCGACGCGGCCATTGCGGTGCACTGTCTCGACCTCGACCGCTTCAAGATGGTCAACGACACGCTGGGACACGGCATCGGCGACCTTCTTCTGAAGAAGGTCGCCGACCGCCTGACCGGCCTTTGCCGGAAAGGCGACATCGTTGCGCGCCTGGGCGGCGACGAGTTCATCGTCCTCCAGCACGGCGTCCGCACGCCCGCGGACGCGGAGAAACTCGCCGCCCGGATCGTCGACCTTGTCGGACGGACCTATGTTCTCAACGGTCACACCATCAATATCGGCGTCAGCGTCGGCGTCGCCTTGCAGGCCGGTCTCACCCAGGCTCGCGACGCCCTGCGCAACGGCGATCTGGCGCTCTACGAGGCCAAGCGTGCCGGTCGCGGCCGTTATCGGATGTTCGAGCCGGGGATGGACGAGCTTCTTCATCGGCGACGGGAAATGGAGATCGATCTCAGACGCGCGCTCGCCCTCAAGCAGTTCGAGGTGCACTACCAGCCCTTCCTCGATCTTGCGAGCGACACTTGCATCGGGTTCGAGGCGCTCCTGCGCTGGAAGCATCCGGTCAAGGGCAATATTCCGCCCCTCGACTTCATCTCGCTCGCCGAAGAGAACGGTCTCATCGTGAAGATCGGCGAATGGGTGCTTCGAACCGCCTGCAAGGAGGCCGCCTCCTGGCCGGGCGATCTGATCGTTGCGGTCAACGTCTCGCCGCTTCAGTTCAAGGCCGACACGCTTCTCGAAACGGTCGCGTCCGCACTGGAAAAGGCCGGCTTGCCGGCCCATCGGCTGGAGATCGAGATCACGGAAGGTGCTCTCCTCGACGACACGGACAATGTGCTCGATACGCTGGCCGCCCTGCGCGATCTCGGCGTGAAGATATCCATGGACGATTTCGGCACGGGCTATTCATCGCTGAGCTACCTGCAGAAGTTTCCGTTCAGCAAGATCAAGATCGACCGCTCCTTCGTTGCCAACGCGAACGCCGACAGCGAGGCGATCCTGCGGGCCGTGGCGGGGCTGGGGACGAGCCTTGGCATGGCCATCACGGCCGAAGGGGTCGAAACCCTCGAACAACTCGCCCGCATTCGCGGCGAGCGCTGCACCCATGTCCAAGGCTACCTGACAGGCCGCCCGATGGCACCGGATCAGATTGCGACCTTCCTGGCGCAGTCGAACCGCGAATGGAAAGGAGAACCCGAATGACCGAGACCCTGCACCGGCTCGTCTATTACAGCCGCAATCACACGTCCGGCGAGGACGCTGTGTTCTCCGCCCATATCGACGACATTCTGGCCAAGAGCCGAATCAACAACACGCGCGACCAGATCACCGGGGCACTCCTGTTCAATGCCGGCTGTTTCGCGCAGGTCCTCGAGGGCCCGCTGCCGAATATCGAAGCGGCTTTCGAACGCATTCAGCAGGATGACCGGCACGGCGACGTCTCGCTGCTTGCGCTCGATCCGATCGACACCCGCAGCTTTCCGAACTGGGCAATGGGGTTCGTCGGGACGTCGAGCGTCGATGCCGAACGTTTCGCCGATATCGGATCGTCCAGCGGCTTCGATCCGTCCCGCCTCAGCGGAGATCAGATCTATACGCTGCTCCGCAACCTGACGATCGAAGAAGAGGCGGACGCCTAGACGAGGGCATCGTGCGTCCGTTCAGACGCACGATGCTCCGGCGATCGCTGTGATCTCACCCTTCGCGCTTTCCGAAGATCGATTCGGCCTTTTTCGGGGCGATGCTCTCGGGCAGGGTTTTCGAGACCGCATCCTGTGCGTCGCCGGCGATGACGGATCGCCTGCCTCATATTGCGACGCGTGCGAGGATCGCGGGGAACGCGCGCCATGTCTCCGCGCCGACCGAAATCCGACATCTGCGACATGCCGTCGGCGGATGCCTATGTGCCCTCATTCCTCGCGGAAGGCGCGTTCGAAGCTGTCCTCGATCGGCTTCACCAGATATTCGACGAAGGTCCGTTCCTCGGTGGAGATGAAGACCTCCACGGGCATGCCGGGATAGATATCGTCGACATCGAAATTGGCCGGCAGGGCGTCGTCGAGCCCGAGGCGTGCGGTGTAGTAGGGCTGCTCGCTCTGTGCATCGGTCAGCCGATCGGCGGAGATGTAGGCGACGTGCGCATCGACCGTCGGCGTCCGGCGGGCGTTGAGGGCGCTGAAGCGCAGACGCGCGCCCTGGCCGACGAAAAGCGCGTCGATATCCTGTGGCAGGATCTTCGCATCGACGATGAGTTCGTCGACGGTCGGCAGGAGTTCGAGTATCGGCTTCGCCGGCTCGACCACGCCGCCGACGGCGTTGATCGCCATGCGCACGACGATCCCGTCCGCGGGTGCGCGGATGACGGTTCGGGACAGGACATCGAGCGCCTCGTCCAGCTGCTCCGACCGGTCGGCCCGTTCGACCCGCACCGCGTTGAGCTCGGCGAGCGCGGTCTCGATGCGCTTGGTGTCCAGCTTCTCGATCTGCTCGCGCGCTTCGGCCGCCTGCATGCGGGAGGCAAGAAGGCTGGATTCGAGCTGGCCGAGCTGGCCGACGAGATCGGCTTCGCTGCGGATCAGGGCGGAATATTCGGTGCGGTTGGTCAGCCCCTGCGCCAGAAGCTGCTGCTTGCGGGCCGCTTCGTCGCGGATGACGGACAGCTGGGACTGGATCGCCTGCTTCTGGGCGCCGAGGCCCTGCATCTGCTCGTGCAACGCGGCAAGGCGCTGCTTCAGGATGAACCGTTCCTGGCGATGGCGCGCGAGGCGCGCGTCGAACTCCTTGCGCTGCTCCGCGAGAATTGCGCCCAGCCCTTCCGCCTTCGCGGTTTCGACCAGCTCCGGCGCGAAGTCGAGGCGCTCCCCATTGTCGCGTTCGACGCCGAGACGCGCAGCCTTCGCGTCGAGGCCCACCAGCTGGGTCTGGAGCCGGTTGCGCCGGGCGGTCGCGGGTGTGGCGTCGAGACGCAAGAGCGGCTCGCCCTTGGCGACCCGTTCGCCTTCCGCGACCATGATCTCGGCGACGATACCGCCTTCCAGATGCTGGATGTTCTGGTTCTGGCCCGCAGCGGCAATGACGCCGGTCGCAAGCACCGCGCCGGAGATCGGCGCGATCCCGGCCCATGCCCCGAAGGCGGCCACGAAGACGCCGCAGAAGGCAAGGCCCGCGACGGTGATGCCGGCAAGCCCGCTCCTGACGTTTTGCAGACGGTAGGTCTCGTTGGGGCGTGTCATCGAAGGGTGGCTCTTCATCTTTGTGTCTGTCGAAACGTTCAACGTGCCGCCGGCCGAACGAACGGCCGTGCGGACCGGGTCTGCCGCGGCGACGGTCTCGCACGCCGCGCCGGCTGCCGATCGACGCGCGACGACCGACCGTTTCGGGGGTCGGCCGAAATCATGCGCGGACGGCGGTGGCGAACGGTCCGATCGTCGGATCCCCCGAGGCCGGACCCTGCGCTGGACCTGGCTGTGCGGGGCTCGCAATATCCGGCCTGCGACGGTTGGCTTTCAACCGCTCGGCGCGCCGGGCGATGACCGCTTCGCGGGCTCCGAAATCCTCCACCTGGCCATTGTCGAGAAGAAGCACCTTGTCCGCCCTCTCGACGATCGTGCGCCGCTGGGTGACGAGGACGACCGAGACCTTGTTGGCCTTGGCGGCGAGGATGGCCTGATCGAGGGCGGCCTCGCCCTCCGTGTCGAGACTGGCGTTCGGCTCGTCGAGGACGAGGATGGTCGGCATGCGGAAGAACGCGCGCGCCAGTGCGACCCGCTGGCGCTGACCGCCCGACAGGGCGAGGCCGCCCGGTCCGATCCGCGTGTCGTAGCCTTGCGGCAGACGGCGGATGAGATCGTGGACGCCGGCCATCTGGGCCGCCTCGATCACGGCCCGATCGTCCGCTTCCGGATCGAAGCGGGCGATGTTCTGGGCGACCGTTCCTGGAAAGAGTTCCACATCCTGGCCGAGATAGCCGATGCGCTCGCCAAGGGCTTGCGCGCGCCAGTGTTCGATCTCCGACCCGTCGATGCGCACGGTGCCCGAATGCGGCCTGATCGTCCCGACAAGGGCCCGCATCAGGGTCGATTTGCCGGCGCCGGAGGGTCCGAGAACCACGGTGCATTCCCCGGGCAGGACATTGAACGAGACGTTTTTGAGCAGCGGCTCGTCTCCGGGTCCCGCGTTCGGGGCGAAGACGAGGAGGTTGGTCACCCCGATGCGGCCCTGCGCGGCGGGCAGCTCCGTCTTGTCGCGTTCGTCCGTCACCGTCGACAGGGCTTCGAGAAGCCGCTTGCGGGCCTTCGAGGTTTCCACGAAACCCCGCCATCCGCCGATCACCTGGTCGATCGGCTGCAGCGCCCGGCCGGAGATCAGCGAGGCGGCGAAGATCATGCCGGCGGTCATCTCGCCTTCCAGCACGAGGTAGCCGCCATAGCCCAGGATTGCGATCTGAAGGCCCATGCGCACGGTCTTCGAGAGGCCGGCGAACCAGGCGTTGACGCTCGCGGCCCGCGCCTGCGCATCGAGCGCCCGGCACTCCGAGGCGCCCCATCTCGAAATGGCGTTCTCGATCATGCCCATCGCCTTGAGGCTCTCATAGCCGCGCACGAATGACTGGGCGGTTCCCGTCGCCTCGATCGAAGCGGCAGAGGCACGCGTCGCAGGCCTGGCCGAGGCGAACTGGTTGGACAGCGCGATGACGGCGAGAACGGCGGCGCCGGCCAGCGTCAGCCAGAAGATGTCCGGGTGGATCAGATAGAGGATCGCGATGAAGAAGGGCGCGAACGGCAGGTCGAACAGCGCGAGAAGAAGCTTGTTGGAAACGAAGTTGCGGATCGCCTCGAGATCGCGCATGGGCTGGACGTCGCCCTCCCGCGCTCTCGGGCCGTGCATGGCCGCCAGAAGCGCCTGCGGGCCCAGCCTCTCGTCGAGGCGCGCGGCGATCCGGGACGAGAGAAGACCGCGAACCGCATCCATCAGGCCGAGAAGCACGAGGGCCGCCACGGCGATCAGCGAGATGTAGATCAGCGTGTCGAACGAGGCCGAGGCCAGCACCCGGTCGTAGATCTGCAGCATGTAGAGGGGCTGCACCAACAGGAGCACATTGATCGCCAGCGAGAAGACCGCGAGGACCGGCAGCGAGCCGTAGAGCCCGGCACGGGCGATGATGCTGTTGGAAGACATGTAAAACTCGTCGATCGCAAGGAAGCGTTTCGCCTGCCAAAACGCCGGCAGGGAAGGTTCCTCTAGCCGTTCCGAATGACAGGCGTGTAACACGATTCACAAGTTAATTTTGTCTTAACGCTTCATCGAACTGTTGCACAGCGACCCTAGGAAATGCCGTGTTTTGGTCTGGCAGGGCGGGTTGCGTTCCCATGAATTTCTTCATCAACGAATTCCACTACGACAATGACGGTGCGGACGTCGGCGAGTTCGTCGAGGTGGCGGGGCCGGCCGATGCCGATCTCGATGGCTTCAGTCTCGTCCTCTACAACGGAAGCAACGGCGCCAGCTATGCGCGCATCGCGCTTCAGGAGGCGCTGAGCACGGTCTCGGACGGTGTGCGCTTCATCACCGTCGACACAGTCGGAATGCAGAACGGCGGCCCGGACGGAATGGCGCTCGTCGGACCTCAGGGTGTCGTCGAATTCCTGAGCTATGAGGGCGCGTTCACCGCGGCCGACGGTCCGGCGAAGGGAATGACGAGCATCGATGTGGGCGTTGCGGAGGGCGGCGGCACGCCGGCCGGCCATTCGCTGCAGCGCACCGGCGATGGCTCCGGCGCGTCCGATTTCGCATGGGCGGGTCCGCAGGGGGAGACGCGCGGCACGGTCAACGAAGGCCAGACCATCACGTTCGACGCGGATGCCGGCACCGACGGCGGCACGGTCCTTGCCTCGCAACGGTCCGCGTCCATCAAGTTGGACGGGGCCGAGATCGTCGCCTACGATGCGGGAACCCGCCGCTTCTTCGTCACCTCCGATTCCGGTCTCCAGATCGTCGACGGGTCCGATCCGTTCGACGACAAGCCCGACGATGGCGTTGCCGGCCTGACCCTCGTGGCGACGATCGATCCGGCGACGCTGATCGATTCGGCGACCGGCCAGGTCTTCGACAGCGCGGCCTTCACGTCGGTCGCCGTCGCGAACGGCCTCGTCGTCGCGGCGCTGCCGGCGGCCGACATGACGGGCGACGGCTCGGTGCTGTTCTTCGATGCCGCGACCGGCGACTATCGCGGCTCGGTCAAGGTCGGGCCCCTGCCTGACAGTCTCGCGATCTCGGCGAACGGAGCCTATGTCGTCGTTGCCAACGAGGGTCAGTCCTCGGGCAAGGACAACGAGCCGGACGCGGCGGTCAATCCGAACGGGTCGGTCTCGATCATCGCGATCGATGCCTCCGATCCGGCGGCCTCGACGGTGTCGACCTACGACTTCTCCGACGCGTCCATCACCGCCGATGCGCTGCGGGCGCTCGGCGCGCGGGTCAACGACAATGCACCGTCCGTCGCGGCCGACATCGAGCCGGAATATGTGGCGATCGAAGGCAATCGCGCGGTCATCACCTTGCAGGAGAACAACGCCGTCGCGATCATCGAGGACATCGCGACCTTCAGCGGTTTCACGATCGGCGACATTCAGGGCCTCGGCTTCAAGAACCATTCCCTCCCGGAAAACGCGCTCGATCCGAGCGACCGCGACGGTGCGATCGATCTCCGCCCCGCCAATGTGAACGGCATCTTCATGCCGGATGGCGTTGCGACCTACACCGTCGACGGACGCACCTATATGGTGCTCGCCAACGAGGGCGACGACCGGGACGTGGATGCGGCGCGGGTCAAGGATCTGGCCCTCGATGCCCGCGCCTTTCCCAACGCGGACGCCCTGAAGGCGGATGGCGCGCTGGGCCGGCTGATCGTCTCCGCCATCGACGGCGACAGGAACGGGGACGGGGTCTACGAGGCCCTGTTCTCGCTCGGCGGCCGCTCCTTCTCGATCCGCGACGAGGACGGCGATCTCGTCTTCGATTCCGGCGACATGCTGGACCGGATCGCGGCCGAGCTCGGGCTCTACGACGATGGCCGCTCGGACAATAAGGGCGTCGAGCCGGAAGCCGTCGAAATCGGCATGATTGACGGCAAGGCCTACGCCTTCGTCGGCCTCGAACGCGCCGATGCGACGTTCGCCTTCGACATTTCCGACCCCAGGGCGGCGACCTATGTCGGCGCCTTCATCACCGAGGGCGACGATGCGCCGGAGGGCCTCAAGTTCATTTCGGCATCCGAGAGCGGCACCGCGTCCAACCTTCTGGTCGTCGCCAATGAGGGGTCGAACACGCTGACCGTTCACGATCTCGGCGGATCGGCAGGCGAGGAGCCCCGGCCCCAGCCCGGGAACACGCTGATCTCGACCATTCAAGGTACGGCCGACACCCAGAAAGACGACGGGTTCGGCAACGCCGCCGGCAGTCCGCTGCGCGGGAAGAGCGTCACGGTCGAGGCGATCGTCGTCGGCGACTTCCAGAACGGCGATGGGGACGAGGGCCGCAACCTGCGCGGTTTCTACATTCAGGAAGAGGACGCCGACGCCGACGGCGATGCGAGATCGTCCGAAGGCCTGTTCGTCTTCGAAGGCACCGGAAGCTTCCTGACGGACGTCGCCATCGGCGACAAGGTCAGGATCACCGGAACGGTCTCCGAGTTCTTCGGCGAAACCCAGCTCGACGTCACGAACGGCGGCGTCGTCGAGATCGTGTCCTCGAACAATCCGTTGCCGGGCGCCGCGCTCGTCCAGTTGCCGAGCGCGGCCACGACCCGCTCCCAGAACGGCGACGTCCAGCCGGATCTCGAGGCCTTCGAGGGCATGCGGGTCACCATCGAAGAGACGCTGACGATCACCGAACAGTTCCAGCTCGACCGTTTCAACGAGATCAAGCTGTTCGATGCGAACGGTTTCGAGCAGGCGGGACCGGGCGGCACCACGCTCACCGGCGGTCGCCCCTACCAGTACACCCAGCACAATGATCCCGACGCCGAAGGGAACGCGGCCTATCTGGACCGGGTCGGGTCGCGCACGATCACCTACGATGATGGCCTCAACGTTCAGAACGCCCCGATCACGAACCTTCAGGGTTTCGGAGCCTATTCGGCCGAAACCGCGCCCCGCATGGGCGACACCACGACCGGCCTTTCCGGCATTCTCGACTACAAGTTCGCGGGCAATGCGGCTTCGGGCGCGACCTGGCGCATCCGGGCGACGGAGGCGGACGACAACAGCTTCGATCGCGCCAATCCGAGGCCGGCCGAAATGCTTTCGCCGAGCGGCAATCTGAAGGTCGCCGCCTTCAACGTCCTCAACTTCTTCACGACGCTCGACCAGTTCCCGGACACGGGCGGCGACGATGTCGGGCCGGACCGGAATCTGGAGCCGCGCGGTGCCGATATCGCGCCGCAAGGCGCGGTCGGCGGTGTCGGCCCGACGGCCGAATATGACCGTCAGCTCGAAAAGCTGGTCGAGGCGATCGCCGGCCTCGATGCCGACATTGTCAGCCTGATCGAGATCGAGAACGATTTCCTGCCGGGCGGGCGCGCTCCCGGCGATCAGAGCGCGCAGGCTCCGCGCCCGATCGCCATTGAGGCGCTGGTCGAGGCTCTCAACGCGCGAGGCGATACCTATGCCTTCGTCGATCCGGGCCAGGAGTTCGTCGGCGGCGATGCGATCGCCGTCGGCATGATCTACCGCACCGACAAGGCCAAGATCGCCGAGGGCACGGCGCCTGCGATCCTGACCGACGAACAGGTCGACCCGTCCATTCTCGATCGCTCGACGGTCGACAACAATGGCGGCGCGCCGGGGGGCAGCGTCTTCAACGGGCCGAGCACGAACCGTTCGCCGCTCGCCGTCACCTTCGAGGAACTGGACGCCGATGGCGGACTGCTGACCGTCGTTGCCAACCACTTCAAATCCAAGGGCGGTTCCGGGCAGGGCGCCGACGCCGACCTTGGCGACGGCGCAGGCAATTTCAACAATATGCGCCTTCTCGCCGCCGAGGCGCTGGATGGCTGGCTGAAGAGCGATCCGACCGGTTCGGCCACGAAGAACATCATGCTCATGGGCGACTTCAACGCCTACGCGTCGGAAGACCCGATCGACTATCTCACGACGGAAGCGGGATTCGTCGACGTGGCGAGAGCGCTTCTCAATACGGCCTATTCCTTCGTCTTCGACGGGCTGATCGGCACGCTCGACTACGCCTTCGCCTCGATGGATCTCTTCAAGCAGATCGTCTCGGCGATCGAGTGGCACATCAACGCCGACGAGGCGGACGCCCTCGACTACAATCTGGAGTTCGGGCGCGATCCGGAGCTCTTCGACGCAACCAACCCCTACCGATCGTCGGACCACGACCCGATCCTCGTGGGTCTTAACGTAAGCAGTGAGGACGACATGCCGAATCGCGACAACCAGATCAGTGCGGCCGAATTCCTGGGGTCTACGACGATCCCCAACGGCACCCTCGTCGACGGGCTGCTGCTCGGCGGTCTGTCGGGCATCACCCGGCTGGCCGACGGCACCTATGTCGCGATCTCCGATGCCAGGGACGCGCTTCCCCGCTTCTACAGCCTCGACATCGATCTGGGGGCCGACGGGCGTCTGGGAGACGGCGACATCACGGTGACGGGCGTCACGCAGTTGCGCGCCGAGGACGGCGCACCGGTCGGACCGAGCGATCCGGAAGCGATCGTCTCGACCCGCGACGACGTCTTCTACATCAGCTCCGAGGGATCCGACGCGCCGCCCTCGATCCGCAAATTCTCCAGCGACGGGGTGCAGATCGGTGCGCTGGAACTGCCCGATTTCCTGACCGGCGCCACGCAGGGAACCGGCGTCTCCTTCAACCGGGGCATCGAGAGCCTTGCGCTGACACCCAATGGCAAGTCCCTGTTCGCCGGTACGGAACATCCCCTTCGGCAGGATGCCGGACAGGGCACGGATGAAGGGTTCCCCACCCGCATCCTGGAGTTCGATACCGTTTCGGGTGAATTGGCGCGTCAGTTCGTCTATCGCATCGACGGTTTCGGAAGCGATAAAATGGCGACCGACAACGGCCTCGTCGAACTGGCGACGCTCGACGACACCCATCTCCTGGCGATGGAGCGCATCTTCGTTTCGGGCAAGGGCAATTCGATCAGGATCTACGAGGTCGATCTGAGCGGCGCCACCGATCTTGGCGGGACGGCCAGCCTCTCGGACGCGGATATGACGATCGTCGCGGCGCAGAAGACGCTGATCGCCAATATCGGTTTCCTGCCGGATCACGTGAACGCCGACGGCATCTATCTCGACACGGTCAGCCCCGACAATCTGGAAGGAATGGTGCTGGGGGCGCGGCTCGACGATGGCAGGCAGACCCTTCTGCTCGTCTCCGACAACAATTTCCGTTCCGACAGCCGGCAGATCACCAATTTCGAGGCGCTGACCCTGACGATCGAGGACGTCCATACGCCGGAGATGACGGGGCTCGGCGATGCTGCGCGCTTCCTCACCGGCAAGGGGGCGATCGTTCTGGACGGCGATGTGGACCTGTTCGACATCGAGCTCGATCGGGCCAATGCCGGCCATGGCGACTATCGCGGCGCGAGCCTGACGATCGCACGCGAGGGCGGGGCCGACGCGTCCGACCTCTTCGGCGCGAGCGGAAAGCTGGGCGATCTCGTTGCCGGCGAGGCGCTCGTCTATGATGGCCGGTCGATCGGCACGGTCGTCGGCAATGGCGGGGGCACCCTTTCGCTTGCCTTCAATGGCGAAGCCAGCGGCAAGGCTGTCGACGCCGCGGTGCGGGCCATCACCTACGAGAATTCCTCGGTCACCCCCGAAACATCGGTCTCGCTGCAATACAGCTTCAACGACGGGACCCGCGCGGTCGCCGCGACGAAGCAGGTCGAGATCGCGGCGCAGAAGCCCTACACGCTGGAGCTGCTGCACTTCTCGGACCAGGAAGCCCTGTCGGGCGCGATCGAGGCGGCGCCGAACCTTTCGGCCGTTCTCAACGCGCTGCGGGCCCAGGATCTCGGCAATGACGGGCTGGAGGACAACACGCTGACCCTGTCCTCCGGCGATCTCTTCATTCCCGGCGTGTTCGCGACCGCTTCGGAAGCCCTCTACGGCGCCCGCGGCCTCGCCTCGATCCAGATCCAGAACGAACTCGGCGTCCAGGCGAGCGCGCTCGGCAATCATGATTTCGATTTCGGGCCGGCGGCCCTCGCCGCCCTGATCGACGGCTCGGCCGGAGGCACCATTCTCGGACAGGACTTCGCCGGGACGCGCTTCCCCTACCTGTCGAGCAATCTCGATTTCTCGACGCAGGAGAATCTGGCTCCGCTCGAAATCCCCGGCGGCCAAGCTCCGCAAGCCGGCGTCGTCACCTCTTCCACCATCATCGAGGTCGGCGGCGAGAAGATCGGCGTCGTCGGCGCGACCACGCCGACGAATGCCCGCATCACATCGACGGGATCGCTCGAGATCCTGCCGCTCGAATTCGACGACACGCCCACCGATGCGCAGCTCGACGCACTCGCCGCCGTCATCCAGGCCGAGGTGGACAGGATCCTCGAAGCCAATCCGGACATGAACAAGGTGATCCTGTCCTCGCACATGCAGCGCCTGAGCATCGAGGAGGCGCTCGCGACGCGCCTATCCGGCGTCGACATCATCATCGCCGGCGGTTCCAACACGCGCCTGTTCGACGATGACGACCGTCCACGGGACGGTGACGGCAAGCAGGGCCAGTACCCGATCTTCGAGACCGGGGCCGACGGGAACACGGTCGCGATCGTCAACACGGACGGCTCCTACAAATATGTCGGGCGTCTCGCGATCGATTTCGACGCGGACGGCCACATCATCGCCAATTCCTACGATGCGGCGGTCTCCGGGGCCTACGCGACCGATGCGGCAGGTGTCGCGGCGCTGAACGCCGGCTCTCTGGTGGATCCGGAAATCGCCCGGATCGCATCCGAGATCGAGCAGCAGGTCGTCAAGACCGAGGGCAATGTCTTCGGCGTTTCGGACGTCTTCCTGAACGGCAACCGGTCCGGCCAGGGCACGGCGAGCGATCCGGACGGGGTGAGGACCCAGGCGACCAATCTCGGCAATCTGACCGCCGACGCCAATCTCGCTTACGCCAACCGGGCCGCGCAGGCGCTCGGCGAGGACGAGCCGGTTCTCGTCTCCATCAAGAACGGCGGCGGCATCCGCGCGTCGATCGGCGAGACCACCGTGCCGGCCGGTGCGACCGAAGCCGTCCGGCTGCCGAACGGCGCGATCGTCGACGGCGCGGGCAATGTCGTGAAGCCTGAAGGCGGCATCTCGCAGAACGATATCGCCTCGGCTCTCGCCTTCAACAATTCGCTGAGCCTTGTCACCTTGACCCGCGCGCAGCTCGTCGAGGTCCTCGAATACGGCGTCGGCGGGCTTCCGAGCGCTGCGGGACGCTTCGCGCAGCTGTCCGGCATCGAACTCTCCTTCGATCCCGCGCTTGCGCCCGGCAGCCGCATCCAGAACGCGGCGATCGTCGACGCGAACGGCGAGGCGCTGTTCAACCTCGTGGTCGACGGCGAGATCGCCGGCGATCCGAACCAGACCTTCCGCGTCGTGACGCTCGGCTTCCTCGCGGGCGGCGGCGACGGCTATCCGTTCCCGCAGGGCGAGGGCGTGAACCGCGTCGATCTCAACGATCTCGACGGCGACGGGCAGGATGACGGCCTCGTGTCCGGCGAGGCGGTCTTCGCCAACGACGGAACCGAGCAGGACGCGTTCGCCGAATATCTCTTCGCCAATTACAGCGGCGACATCGATCGCGACGGCGATGGCGTCGTCGACGGCAATGGCAGGATCTACTCGGACGACGATACCGGTCCGCTCGAGGATGTCCGCATCCAGAATCTCCGGTTCCGCGGTGATGAGGTGTCGCTTGTCGAGGCATCGGGCGCGAACACCGGAACCGCTGACGACGACACCCTGGTCGGAACCGATGGCGACAACCGGATCGAAGGCCTCGAAGGCGACGATCGCATCGAAGGTCGCGGCGGCGACGACGCCCTGTTCGGCGGCGATGGCGACGACATACTCCTCGGCGGCGCGGGGGCCGATGCCATCGACGGCGGCGCCGTCGACGACATGATCCGCGGCGGCGACGGCGACGACCGCCTTCTCGGTGCGGCCGGCAACGACCTCCTCTTCGGCGATGCCGGCAACGACGAGATCGACGGCGGTGACGGCGACGATCGCATGGATGGCGGCGATGGCGACGATCGCCTGACCGGCGGGGCCGGCCGCGACGAGATTCGCGGCGGCGCCGGCAAGGACCGGATCGACGTGCGCGACGAGGTCCCGACGGCCGACTTCGTCGATGCGGGCGATGGCGACGACGTGGTCACCGGTGGGCCGCTCGACCAGCTCTATGGCGGCGCCGGCGACGACCGCGCGATCGTCGACTTCTCGCGCGGCTCCACCGGCACGCCGGTGGTCATCCTCAACAACGGCGCCGGCACGTTGAAGGCGAACGACGGCACGCTGATCGCCGGCTTCGAGACGGTCGATCTCACGCTCACCGCCGGCGACGACCGGATCTCGACCGGTGACGTGAAGGCGGTGATCGATGCCGGCGACGGCAACGATGTCCTCATCACCGGTTCCGCCGCAGATCTCGTCGACGGCGGTCTCGGCGACGACCGCATCGCGGCAGGTCGCGGCGATGACACGGTCCGCGGCGGCGCCGGCAACGATCTGATCTTCGGCAACGAGGGCAATGACGTCCTCTTCGGCGACGCGGGCAACGACCGTCTGTTCGGTGGCGCGGGCAACGACATCCTGACCGGAGGCCCGGGCGACGACTTGATCGACGGCGGCGCGGGCGACGATATCGCGACCTTCGGCGGCCGAGCGATCGATCACGCCTTCGCCCGCAAGGACGACGGTACGATCACCGTCGGCGATCTCGAAGGCTCGGGCGGCACCGATGGTCTGACCGGAGTGGAGACGCTGCGCTTCGGCGAGGTCGACTATCTGATCGGGTCGAAAGGCTCGAACGGAAACGACATCCTGTTCGGCACCAGCGGGGATGACGATCAGTCCGGCGGACGGGGCGACGACATTCTGGTCGGCGGCGACGGCGACGATCGCCTCCTCGGCGGTTCGGGCGACGACATCCTCTTCGGCGACGGGGGCGACGACACGCTCGATGGGGGGTCCGGCAACGATGTCCTCTTCGCGGGCACGGGCAGCAATGGGTTGCGCGGCGGCTCCGGCGACGACCGGCTGGTTGGCGGCATCGGCGACGACCGGTTCACCGGCGGCTCGGGCGACGACCGGATCGAACTGGGTGGCGGCAGCGACGTCGTCGATGCCGGCAGCGGCACCGATGTCGTCGTCCTCGCCGGCAGCGCCGCCGACTACAGCGGCACGCGCGGCTTCGGCCGGTTCGAGCTGACGAGCGAGGGGCAAAGCGTCGAACTGCGCAGCGTCGAACGCCTCGTCTTCGACGATCGCGAGGTCGATCTGACCGATGGCGGGGCTGCGTTCGACAGCCTGTTCGTTCCGATGGGAAGCGGCGAGAATGGCGGGACCAATGGCAATGGCAATGGCAATGGCGGAAACGCATTCCCGTGGACCTTCCCGGGTTCCGACATGTTCGATGCGTCCTTCGAGGCTTCGGCCGACGATCTGTTCGCCTTCGCCAGCGCCGATTTCGCCCTGAATGCTTCGAACGAGGGCCTGCTTCAGCAGGACCCCTACGACTTCAACGCCTGAGCGGCCTTGCGGGAATGAAGCCGGACCGCCGCACGAGGGTGCGGCGGTCTTTCCGCGCCGAGCCGGTGACGATCGCGACAGGCCCGCTCGCGCCTGGCATCCCGGTCAGGCGAGCCGCAAATCTCGGCTCTCGTCTCGAAGGCTCCGTCGGGCGCGGCATTCTGGGGCTTTGCCGATGGTCTTGAATCCCGAAAAGCCGAGCTGCGAGACATTGTCCCGGACGGCCGCCTCGGATCGATCCGTCCGACGAAATGGTCGGCGCACAAAGGAAGGCTGTCATGTTCGAGCGTCGGCGGTTCGGCGTTCCGGGATGCGAAGCCTTGCTCGAACGCCCTGACGCTGTGATGGCGGGTTCGTTGCTTGGCGCCTGGTCGGATGTTTTCGTTTCCCAAGCTCCACGGTGTTGGAGCGGCGGATCCGAGCTCGAAGACGGCATCGCGCAATCGGGTCGAATGTCATTCTTGTTCCAGGAAACGGGCGATGCTCGCGACGAGGTCGGGATGGAGAGGAAGCGCGGGATTGGTATAGGTGTCCATCGGTCTGCCGGCGACATTGAGCTTCAGCATGTGGGTCGCGCCGGGAAGATCGGCGCGTACGGCCTGCGGCATGGCATCGGACAGGAGATCCGCGTCGCGGGGCCTGACCTGAAGGTCAGCGTCGCCCTGGATGATGAGCGTCGGTCCGTGCCAGTTTTCCGCGATCGTCACCGGATCATGGGAGAACAGGTCGATCATGTAGCGCTGTAGCCCATCCGAGAAGAGCGGTCGGAGGACCGGGGCCAACGATTCGGGATCGCGGCCGCGACCGGCCTCGAGATCAGCGACGATCGATTCAATGTCCGGCATCAGCTCGGCGTTGACCGGATTTGCGCGGAACTGTTCGATCACCAATTGTCCCATCGGACGCCCCGACGTCGCCATGAGAATCAGCCCGCGCAGGCTCCTCGGCGGGGTCCGGGCAGCGACCAGGGCCACCAGGCCGCCTTCGGAATGACCCGCGATCCAGACGCGCGGCGCAACGGCCGACGCCCGCGCGACCCATTTCTGGACATCGCCTGCATAAGCGCCGATCGTTACCTCGTTGGGATCGGAGATGGCCGTCGCACTTGCGTAGAAACCCCGTTTGTCGATCCGCAACGAAGCGATCCCGGCCGCCTTCAGACCCTCCGCCAGAAGCTTGTAGCTGTCCGAATGCAAGCCCATCCGTGGCGAATTTCCATCGCGATCCATCGGCCCGGATCCGGGTACGATCACGACGATGTCGCGCGCCTTGTCGGGCGCCACCAACTCTGCGCCGAGCGGACCGTCGGGACCATCGATCTGGATCATCTCCGCCATCGCCAAGCCGGGCTGGTACAGCAGGACACACAAAAAGAGACGTGCGACGCGACGCAATGGAAATCTCCGATCTTTCTCAGCCAAGACGGGGCACGATGCACGCTCGGCGTGTCGGGTGGCAACCGGCTCCGACCCTGCCGAACTGCCGGATGGCCGGAAGCCGTGCAACGGCCGTGGCGATCGGCCATGCGGAGTGATCCGGCTTGCCGCCGAGGTGGGGCGCCTCGTGCGGCGGCGCTTCCCGCGCGTGCCGGACACCATGGATCCGCGTTTCGACGGGAACAGGAAATGTCTCACCTGGATGCGCCCCGTCGCGCAAGCGTCCATCGATGCCCCCGCCACGGGACTGCCAGTCCGTTGCGATCGAGGGAGAGATCCTATCCCGCCCTTTATTGGGCCGAACGGGCAGGACCGGCCGGCCGCGCCGGAGCGCATCGGTCCGCACAGGCTGGCGTCCAACGCCCATCATCTGGCGTCTCCTGCCGTGACGCTGTCGCCCGATGCGTCCTATTCCGACGCCATGATCGATCATGGAGACAGACGATGACCAACCGAGTTGCCCTCATCACCGGCGGTGCCAGCGGAATCGGCAGACAGACGGCCCTGAAGCTTGCAGGCCGCGGGATCACGGTCGTGATCAGCGGTCGTCGCGAAGACCACGGCACCAGGGCGAAAACGGATATCGAAGCCGTCGCCGAAAATGGTGCGCAGGTCCGCTTCGTCCGCAACGACGTGACCGACGAAACCGCCGTGAAGGCGATGATCGACGGGATCGTCGCCGAGTTCGGGCGCCTCGACATGGCCGTCAACAATGCCGGGATCTCGAACGACATCACCTCGGTCGATCTGTCGGACAGCGACAGGTTCCGGGCGATGGTCGAGACCAACATTCTCGGCCTCTACCATTGCATGAAATACGAAATCCGGCAGATGCTGGCCCAGGGCAAGGGGGCGATCGTGAACCTGGCCTCGATCGCCGGCATCAACGGCATGCCGTGGGCGGGCACCTATGCGGCCACCAAACATGCGGTCGCCGGTCTGACCAAATCTTCGGCGCTCGATCATGCAACGCAAGGGATACGCATCAACGGCGTCGCTCCGGGCGCGGTCAAGACCGACATCCTCGCCGCCCAGCTCGAGGGGAACGACCCGAACTATAACGAGGAGATCATCAGTGCCATGCACCCCATGAACCGCCTGGGCGTGCCGGAGGAAATCGCCGACTGTATCGTCTGGCTGCTGTCCGACCAGGCGAGCTTCGTCACCGGGCATATTCTCGCCATCGACGGGGGGTTCACTGCCCGATGATGGCCGACCGTGTCAAAGTTCCGGCCGCATTCTGGCTGGGCGTGGATCGCCTCAACCTGAGACGCTCCGAACTCTTGCGGAAAGCGGGCCTGCCGCTTCAGGCCGGGCAGGAGAACACCCACCTCGACACCGCGCAGTTCTTCGCGCTGTGGCGTGGGCTGGACGCTCTCGGCGGGACGGACGTCGGACTGCACCTGTCGCAGTCGCTCGATGGCGCGGTGATGCCGCCCTCGTTCATGGCCGGCTACCACGCGCGTGACCTGCACGATGCCCTGCAGCGGGTTGCGCGGTTCAAGAGGCTATGCGCGCCCGAACAGCTGGATATCACCTTGACGGCGGACGCCTGTATCCTCTCGCCCACATGGCCCTACGGCAAGGGCGAGGCTCCCCGGTCCCTGACCGATGCGACAATGGGCTCGCTTCTCGCCCTGGCAAGGGCCGGCACGGGCAGGAATGTCCGTCCCCTCCGGCTTGAATTGCAGCGCGGACCGAGCGCCGCGATCTCGACCTTCTTCCGCTGTCCGATCGGCTGGAACGCGGAGCGGGATCGCCTCATTCTGACGCGCAGCGATCTGCTCCTGCCCTTCGAAACCTACAACCGCGAACTTCTCGATCTTCTGGACAGAGCGCTGTCGTCGGATATCGGCCGACAGGAGAAGAGCGGCACGCTTGTCGATCGGGTGCGCTGGCTGCTTCGCCGGAACCTGACCGCGGGCCGTCCCGAATTGCGCAGCATCGCGCGCGAACTGGCGCTGAGCGAACGCTCCCTGCAGCGGCGGTTGAGTGAGGAAGGGCAGAGCTTCCAGTCCCTTCTCAGCGGCACACGGCACGCGCTGGCCCGCGAATATCTCGAGGAAAGCGCATTGGACATCATCGAAGTCGCCTCCCTGCTGGGCTACGACGAGCAGGGATCGTTCTACCGTGCCTTTCAGAAATGGGAAGGCTGCACGCCGTCGGAATGGCGGATCGGACATTCGCGCAGGACCGCCTAGACGGGGAACGCCGACGTCGGACAGCCCGACGGGGCGCCGCCCGCCGATGTTCCGTGCCCGTGCCCGTGCTCGTGCGGGTCTGCGGGAGGGCGCGGGCGGGGGCGTCACCGGGCTGTAACATTGCGCGCCTACTTCTCTTTAGAACCGTTCGAGTCTGGGGCAGCCCTGTCCGCCGAACGGGGACCCTGATCCCTATCGATGAGAAGACGTCATGAACGATCAAGCACCGATCCGCGCGGCATTCCGCACCAGCCAGCTCGAGGAAGCCGAGGGCGAAGGGCTGAACCCCACTGCCAACCGCACCATGGGCGAGATCATCGCCTCGCGCTTTTCGCGTCGCAACTTCCTGCGCGGCTCGCTTGCCGCCACCGCGATCGCCGCGACGGTGAGCCCGATGGCGCTTCTCAGCGCAGAACAGGCCAGAGCGCAAGGAACCGGCGCCTCCCGCTTCACCTTCAAGGAGGTCGAGGCCGGCGTCGACGCGAACCATCATGTCGCCGAAGGCTACGATGCCGACATCCTGCTTCGCTGGGGCGATGGCCTGTTCCCCGATTCGCCGGACTTCGATCCGGAGAACCAGACGCCGCAAGCCCAGGAGCGGCAGTTCGGCTACAATAACGACTATGTCGGCTTCATCCCGATCAACGGCTCGTCCGAGCACGGCCTGCTCGTCGTCAATCACGAATATACCAACGAGCATCTGATGTTTCCGGGCATCGTGACGATCAAGGAGGCTTCGGCCGGCGAGCCTGCCGAACTCGTCGTCGCCCCTGCCGACCGCAAGCGCGTCGATATCGAGATGGCGGCCCATGGCGGCACGATCGTCGAGATCCGCAAGGAAGGCGGCAAGTGGCGGGTCGTGCGCGAGGGTGCCAACAACCGCCGCATCACCGCCCAGACCGAGATGCTGGTGACCGGCCCGGCCGCCGGCCACGACCGCCTGAAGACCAATGCCGACGCCACCGGCACGAAGGTGCTCGGCACGATCAACAACTGCGCCGGCGGCGTGACGCCCTGGGGCACCTACATCATGGCCGAGGAGAATTTCCACGGCTACTTCCTCGGCGAACTGCCCGCCGATCATCCCGAAGCCGCCAATTACGAGCGTTACGGCGTGCCGGACGGCAGCTATGCCTGGGGCGAGTTCCACGACCGCTTCGACGTCTCCAAGGAGCCGAACGAGCCGAACCGCTTCGGCTGGATCGTCGAGGTCGACGTGAACGACCCCAATTCGGTGCCCCGCAAGCGCACCGCGCTCGGCCGTTTCAAGCATGAAGGCGCCGAATCGATCGTCAACCGCGATGGTCGCGTCGTGTTCTATCTCGGCGACGACGAGCGGTTCGACTATGTGTACAAGTTCGTCACCGCCGGCACCTTCGACGAGACCGACCGCGCGGCCAACATGGACCTGCTCGACGAGGGCACGCTCTACGTCGCGCGCTTCGACGAGGACGGCTCGATGGTCTGGCTGCCGCTGGTCCACGGCGAAGGTCCGCTGACCGCCGAGAACGGCTTCAACAGCCAGGCCGACGTCCTGATCGAGACGCGCCGGGCCGGCGACCTGCTCGAGGCGACGCCGATGGACCGGCCGGAGGACATCGAGCCGAACGGCACCAATGGCCGCGTCTATGTCATGCTGACCAACAACACCCGTCGCGAGGAGGCCAATGCCGCCAACCCGCGTGTCGACAACGCCTTCGGTCACATCATCGAGATTGCCGAGGCCGATGGCGATTTCGCCGCCACGTCCGGCACCTGGGAGGTGCTGTTGCAGTGCGGCGACCCCTCGGTCGCGGAGGTCGGGGCGACCTTCTCGACGGAGACCACCCGGAACGGCTGGTTCGGCATGCCGGACAATTGCGCCGTCGACGCCGACGGCCGTCTCTGGGTCTCGACCGACGGCAATTCCCCCAAGTCCACCGGACGCACCGACGGTCTGTTCGCGCTCGATACCGAGGGCGAGGCGCGTGGGACCTCGAAGCTGTTCTTCCGCGTGCCGGTCGGCGCCGAGATGTGCGGCCCCCTGCCGACGCCGGATCTGACGACCTTCTTCGTCGCGGTCCAGCACCCCGGAGACGGCGGCGAGGATTGGGAAGGCTTCGGCCGGCCATCCTATTACGAGGACCTCTCGACCCGCTGGCCGGACTTCGAGGACACCATGCCCGTCCGCCCGTCGGTCGTGGCGATCACCAAGCAGGGCGGCGGCAAGATCGGCGTCTGACCGATCCCGATCGACGCTCCTGACGAACCTGTTCCCAGCCCATCCGGCCCGTCATGGCGCCGGGTGGGTTTCGGGCGTCCGGTCGCCGTCTGCTCGGCGCGGCACTCCGGATCCGGCGACGTTTCGGCGGTCGGGATCTTTCGGCCGGTGCGTCCGGTCCGCCGATGTCCGGCGATCCGGCTACGCCTCGATCCGGCGATCCGAAACCGTCTGCCGGATCTTTAGAGCATGATGCCGAAAAGTTGCATGACTTTTCGGACAACATCATGCGGAAGAACAAATACTTAGAGCGAAATGTCGATCCAGACTTAACGCATTTCGCTCTAGTTCGACGAGACATTTCGGAGCGCTCGGCCTCGTGCGCGCGCGAGAAGCAAGAGCACGATCGCCGCGTTCGCCATATTCCAGGCGAGGGCGTTCAGGAAGGCCGCGTCGTAGGAGCCGGCTCTGTCGAAGATGGTGCCGGCGATCCAGCCGCCGAACGCCATGCCGACCAGGGACACCATGATCACCGTTCCGACGCGGGCGGCCGCGTCCTGCGCCGGCATCGTTTCGCGCACGATGATGGCATAGCAGGGGACGATCCCCCCGTGGAACAGGCCGAACAGGGCCGAAACCACATAGAGCGACGTGAGCCCGTCGAACGCCAGATACATCGAAAGCGCGGACGCCTGCGCGAGCGAACCGATGAGCAAGGCTCCAAGCCCGCCCAGCCGATCGGCGATGAAGCCCGTGCCGATCCGGCTGAGGACGGCGAATGCCAGCATCACCGACAGCATCCCGGCGCCGCTCGCGGTTCCGTAGCCGAGTTCGAAACACAGGGCGACGATGTGCACCTGCGGCACCGCCATGGCGACGCAGCAGGTGAAGCTCGCGATCGAGAGAATCGCCGTGATGGCGTTCGCACCGAGGCCGAGATCGACGCCCGGGGGCGCGTGGGACACTTCGAGCTTGCGCGGCGCGCGGCCGGCGACCGAGCGAAGGACCAGGACGAGACCCGCCATGACGGTGCCGCAGAGGAGGGCGAGGGCGATGTGCACGCCCCGCCACCCGTAGGCGCCGAGACTGTGCTCGATGAGCGGCGGCCAGAGGGCGCCCGAGAGATAGTAGCCGGTGCCGGCGATCGCGATCGCGATGCCGCGGCGGCGCACGAACCAGTGCGAGGCCTCCGCCATCAACGGCGCGAAGGTCGCCGACGCGCCGAGCCCGACGAAGAGACAGGCGGCGGCGAACTGCCACAGCGCCATCGACGCAGCGGCGACGAGAAAGCCGAACACCAAAGACACGATGCCCAGCCCCATCGCGGGCACGATGCCGAGCCGGTCCGTCAGTCGACCGGTCAGGACGCCGCCGAGACCGAAGCCGACCATGGTCGCGGTGTAGGCGAGCGAGGCTTCGCCCCGCGTTCCGCCAAGGTCGGCCTGGACCATCGGCATCACGAGGACGACCGACCAGAGCCCGATGCTGCCGACCGTGCCGATGGCAAGGGCGAGACGCAATCGGCGCCAGGCGCTTGGCGAGTCCGGATGAAAGACGGCAATGCCTGGGGCAGGGCCGGACGGATCGGTCATGGCTGTTCTCCAATGGCCGGAGCGTCGACGCCGCTTTCTTCCGCCTGCCGCCGCGCAGCTCGGCCGGTCGCGGCACCATCGCATCGGGCCCGGCGCACGGAAAGCACTGCTCTGGTAAAAAACGTTCTGCCGGACAAGCCCGTTCGCAGGGAACCGCCGTGCGTTTTCGCATCGAACGCGGTGGCAGGGCGCGAAACGGGCCCGTTCGCTCCTTTCGCCGAACCATCGAGCCCGGAATTGAGGGCGCCGTGCCCGCGGCGATCGTTGCCGCCGCACAGTTCCGGGACTTCCGGTTGTGCATTGCAAAACAAATTTGCCGGCTATTGACCTGGCGCAGGCCCTCGACCGTGATAAGGCCGTCATACCAAACACTTCCAAGCGTTTGATTTCATGTGTGCATTGCAACAGGGTCCAGGCCTTCGCGGCAAGACTGACGCCCATCCACTTGAACAGGCGCCTGCCTTGCCACACGCTTTCCTTTCAAACGGTTTCGACCTTCGTGACCGACACTCCTGCGGCGAGGTGTCCTTATGCCATCCTTCATCCGGTCGCGTCGGGCGCATCGTCTCGAATCGGGCCTCGGAGCGACGGCGGCGATCGGGCTCTGCCTTGCTCTGTCGCTGACGGGAGCGAGCGCGCAGGACGGCGAGGCGGCGCGGCAGACGCCCGCCACCGATCGCGCGGCGCCCGGTGCAGGCTCGACGGCGCAAGGCGAGGGTGCCGAAACCCGAGGCGCGGATGCCGCCGGCGCCGGCGCGCCCCGGGCGGGATCCGATCCGTCGGGAACTTCGCAGGGTGCTTCGCAGGCGCAAGGGGCGGAGGATCTGGCGGAGCTCAGCAAGGACCCGAACCAGTGGATCATGCCGTCAAAGACCTATGACGGCATGCGCTACAGCGAACTCGACCAGATCAACACCGAGAATGTCGGCGATCTCCAGCTCGCCTGGACGTTCTCGAACGGCATCAATCGCGGGCAGGAATCGATACCGCTCGTCGTCGACGGTCTCCTCTACATCGTCAGCCCCTGGCCGAACAATCTGTTCGCGCTGGATGCGACGACGGGCGATCTGAAATGGGCGTTCAAGCCGCCGACCGAGCGGGCCGCGCAAGGCGTTGCCTGCTGCGACGTCGTCAACCGGGGGGCGACCTACGCAAGCGGCAAGATCATCTACAACACGCTCGACAGTCATACCGTCGCGGTCGACGCCAAAACGGGCGAGCTCGTCTGGAACATCAAGCTCGGCGAGATCTCCAACGGCCAGACGATGACGATGGCGCCGCTGGTCGTGAAGGACAAGGTGCTGGTCGGCAATTCCGGCGGCGAGATGGGCGTGCGCGGCTGGATGACGGCGCTCGACGTCGAGACCGGCGACATCGTCTGGCAGGCGATGCACACGGGAACGGACGCGGAGGTGCTGATCGGCGAGGACTTCGAAGCACCCTATCCATGGATGGAGGGCACCGATCTCGGCGTGAAGACCTGGCCGAGAGATCGCTGGAAGACCGGCGGCGGAACGGCCTGGGGCTGGATCACCTACGATCCCGAGCTCGATCTCGTCTATTACGGCACCGGCAATCCGGGGCCGTGGAACTCCAATCAGCGCAAGGGCGACAATCTCTGGACGGCGACGATCTTCGCCCGCGATCCCGATACGGGCCAGGCGAAATGGGCCTACCAGACCTCGCCGCACGATCTGTGGGACCATGACGGCGTCAACGAAGTGCTGCTTCTCGATCTCGAGATCGACGGCGAAACCCGCAAGACCGCCGTGCGGCCCGGCCGAAACGGCTTCATGTACGTTCTCGACCGCACGAGCGGCAAGGTGATCTCGGCCGATCCGTTCGACAAGGTCACCGTCTACGAGGGCGTCGACATGGAGACGGGAAAGCTCATTCCCGTTGCGGAGAAGGATCCGGTTCTCGGCAAGACGATCACCGACATCTGCCCGGCCCCGCCCGGCGCCAAGGACTGGCAGCCGACGGCCTATTCGCCGCGCACCAGGCTTCTCTACGTGCCGCACCAGACGCTCTGCGCCTCGATGACGACGTCCGACGTCAGCTATATCAGCGGCACGCCCTATCTCGGCGCGACGGTCGACATGTATGCCGGCACCGACGAGGGCACGCGGGGCCAGTTCATGGCGTGGGACCTCGTCAAGCGGATGCCGGCCTGGCAGATCAGGGAAGAATTTCCCGTCTATTCGGGCACCGTCGCCACCGCCGGAGACGTCGCCTTCTACGGAACGATGGACCGGTGGTTCAAGGCGGTGGACGCGCGGAACGGCGAGATCCTCTGGCAGTTCCGGGCCCCGTCCGGCATCATCGGCCAGCCCTCCACCTTCATGGGTTCGGACGGACGGCAATATGTCGCGATCATGTCCGGGGTCGGCGGCTGGGCGGGTGCGGTCGCGACCGCCGAACTCGATGGCCGGGTGCGCAACGGTGCCCTCGGTTTCGTCGGCGCGATGCAGGATTTGCCGGCTTACACCACGGGCGGGTCGACGCTGATGGTGTTCGCTCTGCCGGATGCCGGTGATCGGCAGGAGGCGGGCGCTCACCCGGAAGTTGCGCAGCCGCAGGCGGGGGACGCGTCGCCGGGCGGCGGCGAGAGCAAGGAGGCCAGGGATGGCGCGGCGGCGCAGTGATGCGTCGCGGCCGGCTGGCATGCCGAAGCTGGCCGGGATCGTGCGGCGTCTTGCGCTCGTCCTGACGGCCGCCATCGCCGCGCCGCAAGGCTTGGCCTCGGCCTTGGCGCAGGCGGGAGAGGGGTCGTGGAGCGATCATGCCGGGACAGCGTCGAAGTCCGGGCTTGCCGAGGCGGCCGAACCCGGATCCGGGTTCGGCGGACCTGTGAAATCCGATCGCCGAGCCCCTCAGCCCGTCCTTCGCGTGTGCGCCGATCCGAACAATCTGCCGTTCTCCAACGACAGGGAACAGGGTTTCGAGAACGCGCTCGCGAACATCGTCGCAAGGGATCTGGGGGCGAGGATCGAATATACCTGGTGGGCCGAGCGGCGTGGGTTCCTGCGCAACACGCTGAACGCGGGCGTCTGCGACGTGGTCATGGGCATTCCCCCGCTCGACGTGCTGACGCCGACGCAGGCCTATTACAATTCCACCTATGTGATCGTCAGCCGGACGGAAGACGCTGTCGGTGTCGCAACGCTGACCGATCCGGCGCTGCGCGATCTTTCCATCGGCGTCCATCTGATCGGCGACGACGGCGCGAACACGCCCGCGGCCCATGTGCTCGGCGATCTGGGCATCGTCGACAACGTCGTCGGCTACACGATCTACGGCGACTACCGGGAAGACGCGCCGCCCTCGCGTATCGTGCGCGATGTCGCCGCCGGCACGATCGATATCGCCATCGTCTGGGGGCCGCTGGGCGGCTATTATGCCAGGATGTCCGACGTTCCGTTGACCGTCACGCCGCTCGAGAAGACCGAGAGCCTGCTGCCCCTGGTCTTCCAGTTCCCGATCGGCATGGGCGTCCGCACGGACGATCATGCGCTGAAGGACCGCCTCAACCGGATCATCGAGCGCGAGCGCGGGACGATCGACGCCTTGCTCGAGCGCTATGGCATTCCGCGCGTGTGAAGCCGCGAACCGCTTCGGCCCGGCTTGCCGGGGCGTGGCACGAACCGAAACAGAGGAAGGAAGGTGCGTCATGCCGGTTTCCAACAGCGGGCTATCGGGACGGCGATCGAAAGCGCTTCGCGGCGCCGTGGTCGCGGCGCTTTGCGGCCTGTCCGCCGGCGCAAGCCCGGTTCTTGCCGCGGACGATCCCCTGATCCGTCTGGCCCAGGGCGAGGCGGCGCCAGCCGCGCCCGCCGACCTGCGGGTGACGGAGGAGGGCGAGGCGATCGGGGAGGGAAGCAACGCCACCGGTCCCGCGCCGACGGCCGGCGAGACGCAGGCGCAGGAGCGCTCCGCAAGCGCGCCCGATCCCGAGACGCTTCTCGGCGTCGACATCAACACGATCATGCCCGGCACGATCGCGGGCGGCCCCGAGATCGTGGTGCCGCCGATGGACCGGGCGGCGGCCGAGGCCGGCATGGACTATTTCAACTCGATGAACTGCATCGGCTGCCACGCGCCGAACGGCTCGGGCGGCATGGGGCCGTCGCTCTCGAACGACGTCTACATCTACGGCGACGAACCCGCCGAGATCTTCCTGACGATCAAGCAGGGCCGCCCGAACGGAATGCCGTCCTACGGACGCATGATCCCGGACGCTGCGCTCTGGCAGCTCGTGGCGTACGTCAAGAGCATCGGCGCCGACCCCGATGCGAACAGGTGGGGCACGACCGTATCCCTCGATGCGATGACGATCGAGCAGGTTCCGGCCGAATATCAGGACACGGTCGAGCCCTGGTCGAAGACCAAGCCGTTCAGCTTCGGCGAAGCCCCTTACAAGAACGCCGAGCCGCCGCGGCGCGAAACCGCGGCCCCTGCGCCGGGCGGCGAGACCCGGTGAGCCGGACGCGTATCTTCTGCGCGACCGGTCGGCTCGTTGACGCCGGATCGTCGCGCGATGCCGGCGCGATGGCGATGATCGCGCGGTTGGCTTCAGGGCTCGGCGTCGCGGCCGCGATCATTGCCGGCTCCGCCATGCCGGCAGGATCGCAGGCCCGGTCGGACGCGCCGAGCGACTGGACCGTCAGCGCCGATGCCACGGGCACGACCTACCGGTTGACGGGGGACAACAGCCGCCTGTCGATCGAATGCGTCTCGCAGCACCATGGCGGGGGCGCCGTCCTGTCCATGGTGGTCGACGGGCGCGACCCGGCGCCGAGGACCATTTCCTCCGTCATCGTCGGCGAACGCATCTTCGGCGTCCGCCACGACTTTGCCGGCGTCGGAGTCACCGACTGCCCTTCGTGCGCCGCCGATTTCGACGCGCTCTGGGCGGCCCTGCGCGATCCCGCGACGGACGAGATCACGCTGAAATCCGGCGAGAAGCGACGCCACCTGCGCTCGCGCGGCGGCGAGACGGCGCTCGGCGCATGCCAGTCGGACTTCGCGCGGTTGAGCCTGCAAGCGGACAGGCTTTGAAGGACAGGCGGCGCCGTCGGCGCATGCCTTCTTCGCGGACGTCCCGACATTCGCAACGCCTGGCCGAAGGCTTCTCGGTCATGGGCGGCGGCTCATTGCAGAACCTGCCGGATCAATTCGGCGAAGGCCGAGATGTCGGCGGCCCGGATCGTCGTCGGCCGAAAGGCGAGAACCAGATGGCGCGAGGGAACGGGTGCGGCGATCGGCAGGATGGCGATGCCGCCGGCCCGGGTCTCGTCGTCGATCGCGATCGACGGGATGAGCGTCGTGCCGAGGCCGCCCGCGACCATGCGAAGGATCGTGGTCAGGCTCGTCGCGCCAAGCCTTGCGCGGTTGTGGCGATCGGTGACGGCGCAGATCTCCAGGGCTTGCGAGCGCATGCAATGGCCTTCCTCCAGGAGGATCATCCGTTCGCTGGCCAGAAGCTGCGGCGGCACCGGGCTGCGAAACCGTCCGATTTCGGACATCGGGATCGCGAGGCTGAACACGTCCTCCACCAAGGGCACGGTCGCGATCCGGGCGTCGTCGATGGGAAGCGCCACGATCGCGCAGTCGATATCGCCGTCGTGAAGGTCGGCGACCAGCCGGTCGGTGACGCTCTCGCGGATCTCGCAGTCGAGATCGGGAAACTGCTGCGCGGCGATCGGCAGAAGCTTGGGCAACAGATAAGGGGCGACCGTCGCGATCATGCCCACCCTGAGGCGCCCGGACAGGATCGAGGCGCCGCGATCGGCCAGGCTCTCGAGATCCGCGACATCGGCGAGTATGCGGCGCACGCGGCCCGCGATGAAGTTGCCGTCCGCCGTGAGCGTGACGCCGGAGGCCGCGCGGGAAAAGAGTTCGGTGCCCAGATAGCTCTCCATCTGCGCGATCTGGGTCGAGAGCGCCGGCTGGCTGATGTTGAGCTGCCGCGCCGCATTGCCGAAATGCAGGGTCTCGGACAGGGCCTGGAAATAGCGGAGTTGGCGCATCGTCATCATGTCGATAAGATAATCCAATAGGATAGCGAACAAAATACGATTGGCGATTATCGATCGTCGGCTGCATATTGGGCAAACAAGTTTTGCGCGCAAGGACTGCGCGCCTGTCAACCGATCGAAGGAGGCCTCATGGCTGATCGCAAAACTCTGAGAACGACGGCCGGAGCGCCCTGGCCGAACAATCAGGATTCCCTGTCCGCCGGCGAACGCGGGCCGCTGCTCATCCAGGACTACCAGCTGATCGAGAAGCTGGCCCATCAGAACCGCGAGCGCATTCCCGAGCGCACCGTGCACGCCAAGGGCTGGGGTGCCCACGGCAAGATGGTGATCACCGAGGACATCTCGAAATACACGAAGGCCAAGTGCCTGCAGCTGGGCGTGGAAACGCCGATGCTCGCGCGCTTCTCGACCGTCGCCGGCGAATCGGGCGCGGCCGATCACGAGCGCGACGTGCGCGGCTTCTCGCTGAAGTTCTACACCGAGGACGGCAACTGGGACATGGTCGGCAACAACACGCCGGTCTTCTTCGTTCGCGATCCCTACAAGTTCCCGGACTTCATCCACACCCAGAAGCGCCATCCGAAGACCAACATGCGCTCGCCGACCGCCATGTTCGACTTCTGGGGCCTTTCGCCGGAAGCCCTGCACCAAGTGACGATCCTGATGTCCGACCGTGGCCTGCCGGAATCGCCCATGCACATGAACGGCTACGGTTCGCACACCTTCTCGCTGTGGAACGATGCCGGCGAACGCTATTGGGTGAAGTTCCACTACAAGACCCAGCAGGGCCACGACTGGTTGTCGAACGCCGAGGCCGAGACGATCATCGGCAAGACGCGCGAGGGCTATCAGGAGCGCCTGTTCAACACGATCGAGAGCGGCAACTATCCGCGCTGGAAGTTCCAGATCCAGATCATGCCGGAACTGGAAGCCGAGACTTGCGAGTTCAATCCGTTCGATCTGACCAAGGTCTGGCCGCACGACCAGTTCCCGATGATCGACGTCGGCTATATCGAGCTCAACCGCAACGCGGACAATTATTTCGCCGAGATCGAGAACGCGGCGTTCTCGCCGTCCAACATCGTCCCGGGCATCTCCTTCTCGCCCGACAAGATGCTCCAGGCGCGGATCTTCTCCTATGCCGACGCCCACCGTTACCGGCTCGGCACCCATTACGAGACGATCCCGGTGAACCGTCCCAAGGTGGAGGTGCACAACTACCACAAGGACGGCACGATGAACGTCTATGGCGGCATTCGGTCCGGCAACGAGAACGCCTATTACGAGCCGAATTCCTATGCGGACGAAGGCGCGGCCGTCGAGGACCGTTCGGCGCAGGAGCCGCCCCTGCGGATCTCGGGCGATGCGGCCCGCTACGACCACACCGCCTATGACGACTACAAGCAGGTCACGGACCTCGTCATGAAGGTCATGAACGAGGAGGAGCGCCAGCGCCTCTACGCCAACATGGGCGGCGCGATGGCCGGTGTTCCCGGTCCGATCGCCGAGCGTTGGTTCGGCCATCTGAAGCGGGTGCACCCGGACTACGAGGCCGGAGTCCGCAAGGCCTGGAACGAGGCCAATGCGGATGCCGGATACGACCCGAACGGCGTGCCGGTGACGGGCAAGACGCCACAGGCGACCTCCGGCAGCCATGCCGAAGACAAGCCCCAGGCGGCCGAATAAGCACGACGCGCGAGGCCGGGAAACCGGCCTCGCTGCCATCTGGCGGCGGGCTTCGCTGACCTCCCGGGCGCCCACCGAAACGTTCGGTGGATGCCGCAAATCGTTCGCAACGCGATCGACTGAAGCGATTTTTTTAAAACGCCCTTAGCATCTTGTCGGCATGGTCGTAACATCAAGCGAACCGCTCGCTCTCGAGGATGTTTCCATGGCTTTGCTCTCCGGTTTCGACACCACGCTTTCCAACGTGAACATTGCGGGCCAGGCCGCGCTCGCCGCGTTCTCGGGCGGCGCCATACCGCCCGGATGGAGCGTCGTCGCGCCTGCGCAGCTGGGGATCGCGCCGCAATATCAGGACGGCAACTACTTCACCAATGGCAGCGCCAGCGCCATCGTGCTGCAGCAGGGCAATTTCGTGATCGTTTCGTTTCGCGGAACGGACGACCAGGGCGATGCCCTTTATTTCCCGCAGCTGGTCTCCGGCACCTATATCGACAATTTCCGGCCGCTCCTGAGCGCCGTCGCGGCAGCCGCGCCGGCCGGGACCGAATTCGGGTTCACCGGGGCAAGCCTCGGTGCCGGCGCAGCCAACCAGCTCGCCTCCATCGCATCCAGCGCCTATGGCGGCACGTTCGCGGGGGCGCAATTCGTCGCCTTCGCCTCGCCCAACATCTCGAACGCCAGCGGCATCCTGAATTTCGGCTTCGAGAACGATCCGATCTACCGGGTGATCGCCAACCATGGCGACAACCCGTCCAGCCTCGACAATCTGGTTCTGGCGACGTCGGAATACATGGCCGGCAACTACGATGGCCGACACCCTTACGACGAATACGCCCACAATCGGGCCGACCTCGCCTTCGACGCGCTCGGCCGGCTGGCGGTCTCGAGCTTCTATGAGGCGATGGGGCCGGATTCCGTCGTCATCTTCGACGCCCATGCGGGCGTGGTGCAGGACAGGATGCCGGGACGCGAAAGCACCGGCGCCTTCTATCTCGGCGAGACGCGCGACGACACGATCGTGGGGCGGGCCGGCAACGACGTGATCGAAGGCTTCGGCGGCAACGACGTTCTGGTCGGTGGCGGCGGCAACGACCTGCTCGTCGGCGGCGAGGGGGTCGACACGGCCTCCTATGGCGGAACCGCGAACCGGTACGGCCTCCTCGACGTGCAGGGCCAGATCGTGGTGACGACCGCCTCGGGCGAGGGCACCGACCGCACCGTCGGCATCGAACGGTTCCAGTTCGCCGATCGCGTCGTCGCGGCCGGCGATGTCCCGAACGTTCTCGAATATGTCGCGAGCCATCGCGATCTGATCACCGCTTTCGGCACCAATGGCGAGGCCGCACTTGGCCACTTCCTCGCCCATGGATTTGCCGAGGGCCGGCAGGCGACCTTCGATGCGCTGGCGTATACGGCGAGCCATGCCGACCTGATCAGGGCCTTCGGGCTGAACGAGGCCGCCTCGGCGGGTCACTTCATCACCAGCGGCATGGCCGAGGGCCGGCAGGTGACCTTCGACGCGATGGAATACACGGCAAGCTACACCGACCTGATCACGGCCTTCGGCACGAACGAGGCCGCCGCGGCGCGCCATTTCATCGCCAGCGGATTTGGCGAGGGTCGGCGGTCGACCTTCGACGCGATCGAATATACCGCAAGCCACGCCGACCTGATCGTGGCATTCGGGACCAACGAAGACGCCGCGACGCGTCACTTCGTCGAGAACGGCTATCGTGAAGGCCGGCTGGCGGACAGTTTCGACGCCAGGCAATATGCCGCGAACTATGCCGATCTCCGGGCCGCCTTTTCCAACGGATCGGGCGGGTATGACGAGGATGCGGCGGCGCTGCACTTCGTCCGGTTCGGTTTCGCGGAAGGCCGGACGGACGATCTGATCCTCGGCTGACGAGCATCGGTTCGCGGCCCGCACTTGCCATCCAAACGGCTTGCCGAGCCCGGGAAACGGCCTCGGCTGATCGCGAGGGCGATGGCGATCGCCGCCCGTCGTCCCGGCTCGCGGTGCGGATCGCCGCCTCCAGACCGCAGCTTGTTGTCCAAGCTCGCAGAAGCGCGCGTCGCAGACGCCGGCCGGTCCCCGAAGCGGGTTGCCGGTCGACGCCGCAGCCGCCAAGAAAACCGCCGGATCGAACCGGCGTCGCCGTTCACCCCCGGCATTGTCCGCCGAAAGCCCGGCGTGACGCAAACCCGCATCGACTGCGGGCGGTCGTTGCCGTAAGTCGAGCCGAAGGACGACGGCACGGAATGGAATGATGAACCGGCGAAGCGTACTGAAGATCCTGGGCCTTACCGGCATCGCGCTCGGCGGGGGTCTCACCGCGACCAGGGCTTTCGGCGGCAACCCCTATTATGGCGGTCCGCCCAGCGACCATTTCGACGGCCGCCTTTTCTTCAATCCCGCCGGCGATGAGCCGTCCGGATTCTCGGACCTGCTGCGCTGGAAGCTGGGCGGGGGGCGGGCCGACTGGCCGAGCCGCTGGCCGCAGCCGGCCTTGACGCCGCCGGACACGCCGGAGCGTCTGACGGGAAACGCCTTGCGGGTCACGATGATCGGCCACGCGACGCTTCTGATACAGGTGTCGGGGGTCAACATCCTGACCGACCCGGTCTTCTCGCAACGCGCCTCGCCCTTCGGCTTTGCCGGCCCGCACCGCGTCAGCGACCCAGGCATCGCCTTCGACGACCTGCCGCCGATCCATCTGGTCCTCCTCAGCCACAACCATTACGACCATATGGATCTCGATACGCTCGCAAGACTGGCCCATCGCGATGATCCCGTGGTCTGTACCCCGCTCGGCAACGATACCATCATCCGCGAACGGGCGCCGGGCATGCGCATCGTCGCACAGGATTGGGGCGATGTTCACGCCATCGGACCGCTGCGCATTCATTGCGAGCCGACGCATCACTGGTCGGCGCGCGGCGTGACGGACCGGCGCATGGCGCTCTGGTCGTCCTTCATGATCGAAGGGCCCGCCGGGCGGATCTATCATGTCGGCGACACGGGATTTGCCGGCGGGCGGAACTATCGCGACGCCCGCGCCCGGCACGGTCCCGTTCGCCTCGCCCTTCTGCCCATCGGAGCCTACGAGCCGCGCTGGTTCATGCGCCCCGTCCATCAGAACCCCGAAGAGGCCGTTGTGGGCTTCACGCTTCTCGATGCCGCCTATGCGGTCGGCCACCATTGGGCGACATTCCAGCTGACCGACGAAGCGATCACCGATCCGCGCGACAGTCTGCATGCCGCGCTGGACGCACAGGGCATCGCTCGCGCTCGGTTCCGTCCGCTCGTTGCTGGCGAAAGCTTCGACGTTCCGGGCTGACCGCGCGGGCGGCCGTCGAGGTTCATGCAATCTCGACGGGCGCCGTGCCGAGCAGGCGCTCCTCGGCAACACCGAACCAGTAGAGATGCTGCAGCGGATTCATGCCGGCGGCCGCGACGTCAGGGTTCTGGCCGAAATAGGTTTCAGTATCGAAGAACGTCGACGCAGCGCGTCCTTCTCGCGCGCCGAACTGAAGATAATGATCATAGGCCGTCACGCTGCCGTTCTTTACGGCGGCCGCAACGTCGGCGTTGGATGCAAGGTACGATTTCGTATCGAACAACGGAACAGCATCCCGGCCTTCACGCTCTCCGAACAGGCGGAAATGCTCCAGTCCGGATTTGAACGCTCCGGCGGAGACGGCGTTCGCGACGTCGAGGTTTTCCTGCAGGTAGAAAACCTCGTCGAAGGGAATGGCGTTGGGCTGGGGGGGCGGTGCTTGAACGAGGCGGATGCCATCGACCGTTTGAACGAGCTCGACACTGGAGAGAAGGGCGGATCCGCCGTCGTAGGACAGCAGAGCGCGACCGTCCGAGGCGATGCCGGTTTGCATCCCCGTGCCGGCAATGGTCAGAACGAGCATATCCGTGCCGCGACCGCCGTCGACCACATCAGCCCCGACCCGTGTCTGAACGATGTCGTCGCCCGCGCCGGCGACAATCCGATTGTCGGCATTGTTGGCAATGATGCGATCAGCGCCCGAACCGCCGATCGCGTTCTCGATGACAACGCCGTTGGCGATCGTAAAGCCGCCTTGAACGCCCTCATTCAGTGAAAGGTAGCCGCCGGCGCTGGGTCCGGTAAGGGGCGCCTCGCGAAGGTCGATGAGCGAGCGGACGGAGGAGGTGGAGTTGTCGATCGTGTCGATGCCCCCGGTATCCCAAAGGGTCGTCCAGAACGCGCCGGGTCCATTTTCGGTGCCGAGTCCGTAGGTGTTATCCTCGGTCCGGTAGTCTCTGTTCACGCCGTAGATCGTCTGCAGCGCAGCGACGTCGAGTGCGCCCAGGCCTCCAAGATTGCCATAGACCGGATTTGCCGCGCCGAACACCGAAGCGAGATTCGTGATGTAGGACATCACCGTGAACGGCGCCTGATTCTGCCCGTCGCCGATGTCTTCATCACCTGTGACCAGGGGAAACGTCGTTGCATCGGCCCGGTCGCCGCCGTCATGCGGATGAGCCAGCCCCATGCCGTGGCCGAGCTCATGGATGATCGTGTTGAACCCATCGCCACCACGTTGCAACTCGGCCCATTGCGGCAGGTCTTGATTGAAGATGCCGTAGACCTGATTGGGGTTCGATGGGAACGGGCTCGTCCCGTTGGGTCCCAGATGAAAACCGGCCGTCTTGTCCGTCAAAAGGTCGATACCGGCCTGCCACTCCACGATGTTCGCCTCAGCCAGGGACGCGGCTTCTTCAAACCGCAGGGGCGTTACGGCCGCGAACAGATCGAATGCCTGGGTGAATGCGGCTTTTTCGTCATTCGACCAGGGGTCCATGAGCGCCGTCTGCGGCGGCCTGTCGGTCGGATCGTCCGCCAGGGAATTGAAGAAGGCGATCGGCCCGACAGTGTCCGAAACGTCCGATTGATCGGCAAAATAGTATGTAATCGGCCCGGTATCCGTCCGCCAACTGTTCGCTCCCCAGATGAGGGCGTCGATATAGACGTTGTTGAACCCGGAGCCCGCATTCGTCGGGCTTTGAAGCGCACCAGCATTCAAGGACGCGTCACTTGCCATGAACCGGTTGTCGAGTGTGCTGAGCCAAAGTCCTGACTCCTGCTTGTTGAAGTGATTACACAAGTAGCACACCGGATGTTCCTTCGCCAAGTATTCGCGAGTCGGCAGACGTCGCGCTATTTCGTCAGTGATTCGATATCGAACGTATCGCCACGAGAATTAAATGTCCTAAGCAAATCTGCCACACCAGATCGCGGAACCGATAGCCTGGCTTGTTCGAAACTGGACTGAATAGCGCAATGTCTTCTTTTGATGCTCCGACTCTTTACCCGCATGGTCGGGACCGACCTGCGCTCAATGCCGTGGACGAGGGTTGAGGCAAGGTTCGATGACCTTGCACCCGGCTTTCATGCGGCCATGGGCGAAAGCCGCCACCTCCCGCTCCGCTCCGATTGGAGAAGCGTCGCAAGCCGGCGTTTCCGGGCTTTGCCACGATGGCGCTGCTCGTTGCCATGTCTCGCCAATCCTTCGACCGTTCCGCCGCGCGGGCAGGCGTCGGGGCACGTCTCGGGGCGCCGGGCGCTACACGCGGCGGAGCTGCTTCTCCAGCGTGTCGAACGCTTTCTGGAACACGGTCTCATGCACGGTCGGGATGAGCGTGAGATCGTCCTGCGCCGTTGCCGTCCAGTCGGCCGTCCAGACGGCGAAGGTCTGGCCGTTGTCGGTCACCGGATAGAGACGCGCGCCCGCATGGTAGTTGAGCCACGGCATCGGGCTCTTCAGGATGCGGTAGCGGAACGCGTGCTCCGTATCGGAGAGGTAGGTGAGCTGCTCCCAGAGCGCGCCTTCGCCGAAGAGAAAGTCGCGCACGCCCGAGATCTTGTTCGGGCGCGCGCCGTCTCGCATGTGCATCCGGGTGATGTCCTCGTGCCATCCGCCCATGCCGCTGAAATCGCGCATCGTCGCCCACACGGTCTCGATCGGCGCGGCGATCAGGCTCGAAGTGAACACCTTGGCCGGGCGCAGGCCCTGCCAGCGCTGCGTATCGGCCGGCCGGGCGATGCCGGCGACCCTGCCGGCCAGCGCCTTCAGCCCGGCGGCGAAGACATCGTTGGACACGATGTCGACATACTTGCCGGCATCACCGGGCTGCTCGTCGAACTCCGCCCACCACCGAACGAAGGTCCGGTCCGACTTCGTTTCGGGAATGAGCTCCATCCCTGCCAGATAGTTCGTGACGGGAAAGGCCGGCGTCTCGAAATTGTAGGTGAAGCCATAGCGGCTGTCGTCCAGCGACAAGAGGCGCTCGCGCACGGCCGTCCCGTCGGCAAGAGCGAAGGAGCGGATGCACCCCACGACGTCCGCGTCGAGACCGTTCTCGATGTCGCTGCGCGTAATCGCCGGGTTCCAGCTCGGCATGGCGTTGAAATCGCGAATGACGCTCCAGACGACCTCGACCGGAGCGTCGACGATGGTGCTGGCGAAGGCCTTGGCCATGGGGTCTTCCTTCAGAAGGTCAGTTGCTTGAAGCGTTTCGTCTGGTCGATCAGCGCCGTCTCGGTCGGCAGCCGCTCCATCGAGCTGGCGCCGTAGAAGCCGTTGCAGCCCTGCGTGCTGCGCAGGACGTATTCGGCGTCTTCGGGGTTGGCGATCGGCCCCCCATGGCACAGGATCAGGATGTCCTTGCGCACCGCCCTCGCGGCCAAGGCCCAGGCGTCGATGTCGCCGATGCAGTCGTCGAGGGTGCGCGCCGTCTCCGCGCCGATGGCGCCACCGGTGGTCAGCCCCATGTGGGCGACCAGAATATCGGCCCCGGCCTCGGCCATTGCGACCGCCTCCTCGGCCGAGAACACATAGGGCGTCGTCAGCATGTCCTTCTCGGCCGCCAGCCGGATCATGTCGACCTCCAGGCTGTAGCTCATTCCGGTTTCCTCCAGGTTCTGCCGGAACACCCCGTCGATCAGGCCCACCGTCGGGAAATTCTGTACGCCGGCAAAGCCGAGTGCCTTCAGCCGGTCGAGATGGCAGTCCATGATGACGAACGGGTCCGTGCCGTTCACCCCGGCCAGCACCGGCGTGTGCCGGACGACGGGAAGCACCTCGCGGGCCATGTCGAGAACGATCTCGTTGGCGTTGCCGTAGGCGAGGACGCCGGCGAGAGAGCCGCGTCCCGCCATGCGGTATCGGCCGGAATTGTAGATGACGATCAGGTCGATGCCGCCGGCCTCCTCGCATTTGGCCGACAGGCCGGTCCCCGCGCCGCCCCCGATGATGGGAATGCCGCGCGCGGCCATGTCGTGGAACTTCGCCAGAAGCTCGCGGCGGGTGGGGCGGCCGGCGCGCCCGCCGGGCCGGATGGATGCTGTTTCGTTCATGATGCGATCTTTCGGAACTCTGCGACCACCGCATCGGCGAAGGCCGGATCGTTGACGTTCAGGGGAAGCTCGATGAGCTTGCGCTTGGCAGTGACGATGAAGGTGGAACGGATCGCCTCGAACAAGGCGTCGTCCGCTTTCGGGTCATGGAACGGCATGCCCGGCGCGTCGATCGCCGACACGCCCGCCAGAGGCAGAAGGAAGCGCACCTCGCCCTCACACCGGTTCAGCCGCTCGACGATCCAGCGCCCGATCGCCGCATTCTCCTGCGGCGTCGTGCGCATGAGCGTCACCTGCGGGTTGTGGACATAGAAATTGCGATCCCGGTACTTGTCCGGAACGGTCTCACGGGCGCCGAAATTCACCATGTCGACGGCGCCGACCGAACCGACATAGGGCAATCGCGTCCGCGCGACCGCGCCGAACCGGTCCTTTGTGCAGGGGAAGACGCCGCCCATCAGGAAATCCGGCACCTCCGTCGTGGTGACGTCGATCATGCCGGCGATCAGGCCCGATTCTGCGAGCTTCTCCATCGACTGGCCGCCGGTGCCGGTGGCGTGGAAGACATAGCTCTCGAACGCGTCGCCGAGCCGCTCGCGGATCCGGTCGACGCAGGTGGTCGTGACGCCGAACATCGTCATGCCGACGCCCGGCCGATCGCCGGCAACGACCGGCGGCTGCCATTTGGCCATGCCGGCAGCCGCGTGCGCAGCGTTGCCGATGACCTTGCGGCTGATGGCGTTGAGCCCGGCGACGTCGGTGACGGAGTACGACATGGCGATGTCGTTCGGGCCGAGATCCGTTTCATGATTGGACGCCCGCTTTTCCGTTCGAACCATGACATCCTGAACGGCGGTGATGGGTCGGAAGCTGCCGATCGCTCGCCTCGCCAAAAAGGATGAGCCACTTCTGTCGCCGAGAGGGATCGGCAGCGATGGAGCCGAAACGTTTCCCGGCGCGATCCGGTCTGCCGTCGAGGATCGGCTCGTGACGCCAGAGCCGATCCACACGTCACGAAGCATCTCCAGCGTAAGCACCCGACGGGTACCACTTTGTTGGGCCTGATCTGACGTAAGAGACTGTGAGTATGGATAGTTATACTCACAGTCACGAAGTTTCCCGACTTTCGCTTGTGGAGACGGGCCGTCGTCGTTGCTGGACGGACAATGCGAAGCTTCGGATCATTGCCAAGAGCGAACACGGCCTGCGTCTGATTTCGTCGACAGCACGCCGACATGGAATTTAGCCTTCCCAGCTTTTCAGCTGGCGCCGTGCTTTCGGAGCGGCGTGCTAGGTCCAATAGATGAATTCACGTTCACTCACGTCGCCGATGAATGAGTTTAGAACGATACGCCCGCCATTACTTTTAAGAACGCCATGGATCAAAGCACCATTGATGATGGCAAAATCGCCGCTGGCGACAGGAACATCGAACAGATCAGCGCCCGCGATCATCTCAGGTGGATAGGGATAGCCCTTACATTCCAAGCCGATTTGTTTTGCGATCTCTGGAGAATGACGAAGGTCGTAGACCCGAAGCATTCCTTGGCCAGCTTCACAACGTGCGTAGAAGTTAATGGCAACCAGCGTGCCGATTTCACTTATTTCCCAGTTATCGTTCCGTTCACAGAAAACCTGCGAGACATCGTCATGCGGCTGGAGAAGAAAATCGTCGTCGGACTTGTCCTTCCATTCAATTGCACGGGTATGAAGGGCTTCGCCACCATCATGCCGGGCAGGGCGAATTGTCAGATTTAAGCCGTCAGCGATCTGTTTATAAAACTCGCGAACGGGACTGATGCCTTCGAAGAGGCCTTCAACGGCTGCGACCGTGTCGTGACAGCGCTGATAATAATCATCGGGACTTTTGAAATAGTGTGACTCGCCCACCATAATTCCCGGAACATTGTCAGCGCGTGGCTTTGCTTCGTCAGATGCGTCGAACCTTTGCGCAATGGCGGCACAAATCTCTGGAGAGACGAAACCGCGTAGCCAAATCACATCGACCTCGCCGCCAATGACTCCGCCGAATGCGTGTGCCAATTCATCCGGATCGGAATGGCCGTGCCGGATTTCTGTTACCCGTAGCATGTTGCTTGCTAGCTCCTGCGATAATGGATTGTCGGGACAGTGAACGTCCACCTCAAATTGATCCCGGCGGCCCCGGTGAGAACCAGGAGGATGCCGGCCCATTGGCTCGCGCCAAGCTGGACGTGAAGGAACGCGGCATCGAGAACGATCGCGATGGCCGGATAGAGAAAGGAGATGGATGCGACCCGCCAGGCTTCGATCTTCTGGATGGCGCCGTAAAGCAGAACATACATCAGACCTGTATGAACAACGCCAAGCAGAACCATCGCGATCGTCGCACTATCGAAGCGAGGACTTGTGATCACCGCCAGATCGGCAAAGGGAAACAACACCATTGTGCCAATGATCAACTGGACGAAGGCGATCAAAGCAGGCGGTGTCGATTTGAGTTTGCGGGCTATGATGGCGGCGATCGCATAAAGAAATGCTGCCAAAAGCGCTTCGATGATGCCGAGAATATAGCTTGAGGTCAATTCGAAGTCGCCGCCCGCAAGCGCCTTGGAAATGAACAAGAGGCCAACAAGTGACACACCAGCCCAGCAAAGAACGCTTCCAGTCACCTTCTCCTTGAAAAGGAACACGCCGAACGCGATCATCATCAGTGGTTGTGTGTTATAAACAGTCGTCGCAATCCCCACCGACGTGTTCCGGTATGACGAGAACAGAAAATACCAGTTCGCCAGCAGCGCCATGCCGCCCAGCGCAGCAAAGAGCATGACGCTGCCTGTCAGATGGCTGCGCAGATACCCCTTCCACACCACCACGCCGGTCAACACCGCTGCACCAAACAGACAGCGATAGAAGATCGCGTCGATTTGTGATTGCCCGGATAGCAGGACCGTCAGCCCAATTGTGCCACAGATCGCCATGGCAGCGATCATTTCCCAAGTGCCTCGGTTCATCGTCACCTTCCGCCTCTAACGCCACGCGTGAATTTACGAGGCGAGCGAAATCTGATGAATAGTGGAAATAAGGAAATCGGACGGATCACCTACTTTAACAAGGCTTCGGAAGCCTATAAGGTTATAAAAGAAGATATGGATCGACTCGACCGAAAGATAATCAGGGCTTTGCATCGGGATGGGCGGATGACGGCCAAGGCTCTTAGCCAACTGGTTGGCCTGTCCCAACCAAGCATCGCCGAGCGGATCAAACGCCTTATGGAAACTGGCGCTCTTCGCTTCACAATCGCAGCAGACCCCAAAAGTCTTGGCTACCCGATTACGGCAATCGTCAGGATCAGTCCGCTTCCCGGCGAACTCAATCGGGTCGAAGCACTGATCGCCAAGCTCCCCGAGGTGACCCAATGCGACAAGGTCACCGGCCAAGACGCATTTTTTTGCCGGCTTCATCTGAAGGATATCGGCGACCTCGATGTAATACTCTCCAAGGTATCCCAATTTGCAACGACCAACACGTCGATCGTGAAATCCTCTCCTGTCGAAGCACGATTGCCACCCTTGGATGCAGAAGTCGTGAACGACTGATCATTCTCACGTTGAGAAGCCGAAGATCTCGAAGAATCCGGGCCTGATGATGTGACGGTCTCCTCCACGGCCTCGGAACATTAGGTGTTCAGTCCCAGATTGTAATGGTAGCTTATCGCGCCAACAGAGGGATGCGCTATCCGCGTCGGCGCGAACGATGCGACCGCCAGACAGTTCAATCTCGAACCGGGCGAGACGCGATCGCCGCCGCTTCGATGACTTCGCCTTCGGCGCCGCATCTGCTCCCGTCGAAGGCGGCTCGGCGGCTTTCGCTCGTTCAACACAGCCCGGCGCACGATCAAGGGGTTCGAGGCGATGCTCTGGCTGCGAAAGCCTTCAAGCTCTCCGAATATCACCTCCTTCTCGTCGCCAACAAATTTCAGACTGGTTTCGACCAGCCGCTGCTCTGCGGAATGTACGTCGATCGCCGCCTTGCCGGTATTCAGTCCTTCTCGGCCAGAGGCTCGCCTGTACCGCCGCTGGCGTTGGACGAGCCGATGATGGTGCGCAGGATGTCGGAGCCGATGGACCCGCCGCCGCACAGGACGGCGGCCTGCTCCACCACGCGCCGCAGTTCGCGCGTGTTCTCCTTCCAGTCGTGGGCGAAAAGCACCCGGTAGCCATCCGCGGAGATGTCCAGCGCCCCCATCTGGCGTGCCTCGCCGATCGCCTCCAGATAGAGCCGCGCATGGGCGGGAATGTCCTCGGGGCGATCGCGCAGGGGCTGGACGTCGATGCGGCCGGATCGCAGGCGCTGTACCAGCGCGCCGGCCAGACGCTGGTCCGCAAGGTCCGTATCCGTGGCGATCAGCACGAGCCGGCCTTGCGGGCTGTAGCTGCGCGTTCCGCCGACGGGCTCGATCGTGCCGCGCTCCAGCCATGCCAGAAGGTGCAGCTGCCCCGCTTCGCTGAGTTCGCCGGCATTCTCGACGATGACGGTGCCGTCGCGCGCATCGAGCGCGCCGCGGCGGCGCACCCGGCCGAAATCGGGCTCGGCTCCGAACAGGAGCTCCTCGTGCGGGACGTCGCGGTCGGCGGCGTTCAGGACCTTCAGCGGGCCCCGCTTGCCGCCCAGCGCGTGCAGGCTGCGGGCCAGCATCGTCCTTCCCAGGCCCCTTTGTCCGACGACGAGCACCGGCAGGCTGGTGGCCGAGAGCCGGACCAGCTGGTCCAGCAGGCGCGCGACGGCAGCCGACTGCCCTGTGATGCCGGCAAGCCTTGCGGCCCGCATGGTCTCGCGCGACTGCGCCGCATCGGCCTGTTGCAGGACACCGAACGCCTTGAAGGCCGAGGTCTTCTGCATCACCGAATCTTCGAGCGGCATGCGGTCGAGCGTCGAGCCGCCGACATAGCCGTCTGCCTTGGCGCCACGACAGACACGATACATGTCTTCCGGATTGACGATCGGGCCGCCTTCGACCACGCAGATGGTCTGCGGCCTCGTCTGGCGCACGCTGCTGAAGATCCGCTGCGCGCGATCGGCGGCCTCGTCGAGGGTGAAGGCCTGGGCGACCGTGCGCATGCCCCCCGCGTTCCACCCGAAGTTCAGGCACAGGATGTCGACCTCGGCTTCGAGCACCGACTGGATCTCGCGGCGGGTCTTGGCGTAGCCGAAGGTGGCGAGACCTGCTCCGCGCGCGAGCCGGAGGAGCTCCACCTCCCGCGAATAGCCGAGCCCCGCCTCTTCGAGCGCGTGGCGGAACCTGCCACCATAGTGAATGCTGGTCGGAAAATTGGCGATGCCGTGATAGCCGGTCGCGGCGATTTCGGCGACGAAGCGTTCCAGGTCGAGGGCTGGATCAAACGCCGAGGCGCCGAAGAAGACGGGGACGGAGACCTTGTCGAGTATTTCCCGGCGCGCGAAACGGTCCGTGAAGCTGTTGGCATGATCGAGCGGCAGCATCGCGGCAATGGAAGGCGCTCCCATCACGCGGTAGCGCCCCGCATTCAGGGCCAGCAGGAAGTCGGCACCGCCGCGTTCGGCCGCCTCCGCCGTCATGCCCATGCCGATGGCGGCGCCGACCAGGGGCTCTACGCTCGTCTTGGTGAACATCGATACCATGTCGATAAAACCCTGCCGCTGGGAAGCGCGGTGCCGAAAACGGGAACGAACGGCCGGATCGCGGGACGTCCATCTAGATCTTAACAGATCTTTCTTCTTCCCGGTCGTGCCGTCGCGCCTCGGATCCTCCACCCTTCTCGTGTGCCGAACGGATGCGTGGGGCACCGGGCACTCCTCATATCCGAGCCGGCCCCGCTCTGCCATGTTTGCGCGTCGATCGGTGCAAATGACGGAGACGAAGGGCGACGCGTCCGGTGCCGTTCCGGTTCCCCCCCGCGAGGCGCCCGCGCCGCGACACGACAGCAAACCCTTTGCCCCCGCAGTTTTCGTTGCGCCGACCGACGGACCCTCAACCGAGGCCCGTCGCGTCCGCCTCGGCAGGATCAGGTCCGTGCGCAAGGCGGCAAAGATCGCGGATAGGTCCCGCTCTGCGGCCCGCTCCTTGGTCGGCGTGGCTTGCGATTTCGAGACGACGTGGTGCGACATCGCGTGGCTCCGCCTGCGGCGAAGCTTCGCGATCTCGGGGGGGGGGGGGAATGCAAGCCGCAAAGCACGACGGGCGTGCCGTTCAACCCAGGGGCTTCCCGTCTGGTCCATCGCCGGTCTGCGGCTCAACAGCCATTGACGAGGAAGGATCGGCCGGCAGTTCGGTTGTTGCAGCGCTGCCTTCACACCGCAACCAAGGCCCCTTGATCTCGGCGTTCGGGATCGGGCATGGAACATCGATCAACGCCAAACCGGACAGGACCCTCATGAGCGGCTTGCGCCTTCGATCCGTCGTCAAACGCTTCGACGACACGCCGGTGGTGAACGACGTGTCGCTCGATGTGAAACAGGGAGAATTCGTCGCCCTGCTTGGCCCGTCGGGCTGCGGAAAGACGACGCTTCTGCGGCTCGTTGCAGGTTTCGAGCGTTTGAGCGAGGGAGCGATCGAGGCCGATGGCGAGCTGTTCTCGGATCCTGGCCGCCATGTACCCCCGGAAAAGCGCAACATCGCCATCGTCTTCCAGTCCTATGCTTTGTGGCCGCATCTGAACGTCGGCGAGAATGTCGGCTACCCCTTGCGCGTCAGGGGTGTTTCGCGGGCCGATCGGGATGCGGCGGTCAAGCAGGCCCTGTCGGTTGTCGGCCTGGAGCAGCAGGCCGACAGGCGCCCGGCGGACCTCTCCGGCGGCCAGCGCCAGCGCGTCGCCCTCGCCCGCTGTCTGGTGATGGAGCCGCGCATCGTGCTGCTGGACGAGCCGCTCGCCAATCTCGATGTGGCCCTGCGGGCCTCGATGGAGGAGACCTTCCGGCAATTCCACGAGAAGACCGGTGCGACCATGGTCTATGTCACCCATGACCAGGCCGAGGCCATGGCGCTGGCCGACCGCATCGCGGTCATGGAAGGCGGACGGATCCGGCAGGTCGACGCTCCGACGGCGCTCTACGCCCGCCCCGCAACCGAATCCGTCGCCCGCTTCATCGGCGACAGCCGCGTCGTCGACGCCACGATCCTGGAAGCCGTGGGGGACGATCGTTACCGGGTGGAAGCGCTTGGTGCGCATGCCCTCGTCCGGGGCCGGCCCGGTCGACAGCCGGGACCTGCGCGGCTCAGCCTTCGTGGAGGTGATTTCATGCCGGACGAGGCTGGACCCGTCGTCGGCCAGGTGCGCCGATCGGTCTTTCGGGGCGGCCATTTCGTCGTCTCGCTGGACTTGGCCGCTTCCCGCGGCGGGGCCGTCGCGGGCGAAGGCGACGCGGTCGAGGTTCATTCGAGCGTGAGCCTGGCTCACGGCGAACGCATGGCGGTCTCGATCACCGATGGCTGGCTCGTCGGGTAAGCGATAGCGACCGCCGGTGAGCCGTTTGCCAAATGAATGAAGATCAAAGCCAGGGCAGGACGCCCTTCGGCAGAAACCGCGCCAGCGCCGCCGTCAGCCCCATGATCGCGACGATGACGACGACCGTCACCATTGCGACCGCCGAGGCGAGCACCGTGTAGCCGCCATCGTCCAGATTGAACACCACGACGCCGAGGGTTTCATTGCCCGATGACCAGAGAAGCGCCGAGACGGTCAACTCGTTGAAGGCGGTCATGAAGGTCAAGATCGCCCCGGCCGCCGCGCTGGGGGCGAGAATTGGGAAGAGGATGGTTCTGAGGCGAAAAAGATAGGATGCCCCGGTCATGCGGGCGGCTTCGTCGAGGGCCGGATCGGCCTGCTCCACCCCGGCGATCACCGGTCGTAGGGACAGGGTGAGGAAGCGCGCCAGATAGGCGACGAGGATGATCCAGATCGTGTTGTAGAGGCTGAAGCCCAGAACCGGCAAAGGCTTCAGGAAAAGAAGGATCGCCGAGATCCCGAGCACGATCCCCGGCAGGGCGTAGGGAATCTCGGCAAGACCGGACAAAAGCGAGAGCAGGCGCGAACGCCGCCACACGACGAAGGCTGCGAAGGGCACGGCGACGATCATCAGGACGAGCGCCGCTGTCAAGGCGAGGAAGGTCGAGTTGCGGAACGCCCGCACCGTCGCATCCTGGCGAAAGAGCACTTCCGCATAGTTCGAAAGCGTTGCCGTCCCGGGGCCAAGGGGCACGCCATAGGCACTGACCAGCGAGGTCGCAAGGAGCGCAAGCAGCGGCAGGATGAGGATCAGCGTAAGGACGGCCCAGGCGGCGGCTTCGAAGGCGCCGCGCCAGGGCCCGAGGGACACGGCCAGCGGCGCGCCGGTGCCGCCGAGGGTGCGATAGTCGCGGCGCCCCAGCACCAGCCGCTGGACGCCGAAACCGCCAAAGGCGAGAAGCCCCACGAGGACCGACAGAACGGCGACTTCGGAAATGATCGACGGACCGAAGCTTGCCAGCTTCTGGTAGATCAGGGTCGGCAGGACCGTGTAGCCGGCGGGAATCCCGATCAGCGCCGGAATACCGAAATTGCCGATCGCCGAAACGAAGGCCAGCGCCCCGCCGGCGATGAGGGAGGGCATGACGACGGGCAGCGCGATTCCGAACAGGGTGCGCACCGGACCGGCGCCGCAGGCCCGAGCAGCAGGATGATGCCCTCGGGGCTGTAGATCGGATTGGGACTGCCGATGGGCGGGGCAAGGCCCAGCGTGACGAGAAGCGGAGAGGATGGGCCGAAGAGCTGCGCCCAGGCGAGCGCTGTGACCTGCGGCGGGATCATCAGCGGCAGAAGGAACAGGAAGACGATGATCGCCTTGCGGCCCATGTCGGTGAGGGCGACGAGCAGCGCGAGCGCCGTGCCCAGGATCAGCGACAGAATGGTGCCGAAAAAGGCCGTGACCAGCGAGTGCCAGGTGGCGGTCAGCGTCGCGGGCGCGGTGAGGACATCCCAAGCAAGCGTGAGATTCGGCACCCCGCCGGGCGCGACAGCCTCCCAAGCGAGGCGCAGGACGGGCACCAGCGACAAACAGAAGACGAAACAGGCAAGCCCGGCAAGCGCGAGCCGCTCGCCGGGCAAGGAAGCAGATCGGAACAAGCGGGTGATCAGCCTCCGAACAGTTCGGAGAAGCGCTTCTTGTTCGCCTCTTCGTCCGCCAGCGCCTTGGCCGGGTCGAAGGCCATCAGCTTGATCTCGTCACGCTGCGGGAACCCTTCCGGCGCCGCGATGCCGTCGCGGGCGGGCAGATAGCCCTGGCTCGATGCAAGCGTCTGACCCTCTTCGCTGAGGAGGAAATCGACGAACGCCTTTGCCGCATCCGGATTCTTCGCGCCGGAAAGGATCGCGACAGGCTCGGTCACCGCCGACACGCCCTCTTCAGGGAAGGTGAAGTTCACCGGAGCGCCCTTTTGCGCCTCGCGGATCGGCAGGAAGTCGACGATGACGCCATAAGCCTTCTCGCCGCCGGCAACCGATTTCAGGACGCCGCCATTGCCGCCGGAGGCCAAGGCTTCGTTCTTTGCCAGCTTTTCGTAATAGTCCCAGCCGAAATCCGGATTCTGGGTAAGGGTTGCCAGATGGACGAGGGCGGCGCCCGAGGTCAGCGGGCTCGGCATGGTGACCTGGCCCTTCGCGTCCGGGCTCGTCAGATCGTGCCACGAGGTGGGGGTCATGGCGGCGCGGGTGTTGTTGACGAGACCCGTGGTGATCAGCTTGGTCGAGAAATAGGTCTTGTCGGCGTCATAGAGGCTTTCGTCGAAGCCGCTCGTATCAGCGTCCCCGTAAGCCATCAGCCGGTTGTCGCGCTTGAGCCCCTCCATGGTCACGCTGTCGGCGATGAGGAGAACATCGGGCTGCGGATTGCCGGCCGCGAATTCGGCCTGGAGCTTGGCCATCATCTTCGTGGTACCGTCGCGCACCCATTCGACCGCGATGCCCGGATGGGCCTTCTCGAACGCGTCCACCGTTTGTTGTGCGTCCTGGTTGGGCTGGCTCGTGTAAAGGACGAGCTTGCTGTCCTGCGCGGTTGCGGAACCGCCGAAGACGCCGATGGACAGGACCGCCGCCGCCAACAGGGCGGCCGGGCTCAAACATGAAGTTGGCGATTGCATGAGGATCCCCTTGGAATGTCGCTCGTGTTCGAGAATGAACCGGTCGCTAACGCGAGGATGATGACGGCTTGATGAAGCCTCCGCCACAAACTTCGTGGCGCGGGTCACCGGCAAGCAGGGCAACGGCATGTGGGCCCCCTCCGCAAAGCGGGCTTGTCGCAACTTTGGGCTTCGGCCAAAAAAGCCCCGCTCGGCGAACATCTCCTCCAGATCCCGGTCGCTCAGCGGATGGCGCAGATACCGGGTCACCGCCTGCACGATCAGCCAGGCCTCGAACTGCCGGCCCTTGAAGTCGTCCCTCGACTGCCGCTTCAGCTTCTCGGCGACCGTGTTCAGGATCATGGCGAGGCTCTCCGTCTGTGAGAGCCCGAAAATCAATCAATATGGTCACTAGGTCGCGTCTGCATTCAAGAGATTCCGTTCTGGGTCTGAATTTGATTCAAGATCGCAAACGGAGAACGATCTTGAGCAGACGAACCCTTACCGATCGACAGTGGGCGCGCATCGAAGGCCTGCTTCCTGGCAAACAAAGTGATCCCGGTCGCAGCGGTGTCGACAACCGACTGTTCGTCGATGCCATCCTGTGGATGGCCTGTAATGCAGCGCGTTGGCGCGATCTGCCGCCTCAATTTGGCAAGTGGACCGGTGTTCATGCCAGGTTCCGGCGCTGGTCTCTCGCCGGCGTCTGGCAACGCCTGTTTGAGAGCTTGGCCGAGGATCCCGATTTCGAATACGTCCTCGTCGACAGCACCATCTCGAAGGTCCACGCCGATGCGAGCGGGGCAAAAAGGGGGCTCAAGCTGCCGCTATCGGACGCTCGCGCGGCGGCCTGACCACTAAGCTGCATGCGGCCGTCGACGCGATCGGCCTGCCGCTTCGCATCCATCCGACGCCCGGTCATCATGGTGACTGTCCTCAGGCAAAAGGCCTTCTGGAAGGCATGTCGGGCGTCGGTCATGTCATCGCCGACGCCGCTTATGACAGTAATGCCCTGCGCGCCTTCATCGTCGGTGATCTCGACGCCACGGCCCAGATCAAGGCGAACCCGACGCGCAGGCGGACCCCTGCAATCGATTGGGCTCTCTATAAGGAGCGCCATCAGGTCGAATGTATCTTCAACCGGCTCAAGCGCTTCCGCCGAATTGCACTGCGTTGCGAGAAGACGCTTCCCGCCTTCATGGGTTTCGTTCATCTCGCTTGCGCAATAATATGGCTCAGATGAATGCAGACGCGACCTAGGAGGAGTAAGGCCCCGCCCCGAGGATCCAGAATGGTGGCGAATTGCACCGAGGAGCCAGAGGCGGGGACCGGGAGAACGAGCGGCTCCGCCGCTTCGTCTCCCGCGCGGCATCATCCGCAGACCCTATTTGAACAGCCCGGAATAGCTTTCCCGAAGCACGTTCTTCTGGACTTTGCCCATCGTGTTGCGCGGAATCTCGTCGACGAAGACAATGCGCTTTGGCTGTTTGTATTTGGCGAGCGATGTTTTCAGCGGAGCGATCACATCCTCTTCCGACAGCGCCTTGTCCGCGACGACGACCCCCACCACGCCCTCGCCGAAATCGGGATGGGCAACGCCGATGACGGCGCTTTCGACGACGCCCTCGATCGCGTCGATCGCAAGCTCGATCTCCTTGGGATAGACGTTGTAGCCGCCCGAGATCACGAGATCCTTGTCCCGCCCGACGATCGAGAGATAGCCGTCGGCGTCGATGACGCCGAGATCGCCGGTGACGAAGAATCCGTCGCTGCGAAATTCCGACTTCGTCTTTTCCGGCATCTTCCAGTAGCCGGAAAAGACGTTCGGGCCCTTCACCTCGATCGCGCCGATCTCGCCCTGCGGCAAGGGTTCGCCCCGCTCGTCGGTGATCCGAAGCTCGGTGCCCTTCAGGGGGAAGCCGACGGTGCCGGCGCGGCGTTCGCCCTCATAAGGGTTCGAGGTGCTCATGTTCGTCTCGGTCATGCCGTAGCGCTCCAGGATGCGCTGGCCGGTGCGCCGTTCGAACGCCCGGTGGGTCTCGGCCAGAAGCGGCGCGGAGCCGGACGTGAACAGGCGCATGTGACCGGCGCTTTCGGGGCTCAGGCGCGCGTCGTCCAGCATGCGCGTATAGAAGGTCGGAACGCCCATCATCGTCGTGGCATCGCCGAGATGGGCGAAGACCGTATCGAGATCGAACTTTTCGAGGAAGATCAGCGAGCCGCCGGCGACGAGGATCGTGTTCGTGGCGACGAACAGGCCGTGGGTGTGGAAGATCGGCAGCGCGTGAAGAAGCACGTCGTCCTTCGTGAAGCCCCACGTCTCCTCAAGGACGTCCGCGTTGGACAAGAGGTTCTCGTGGCTGAGCATCGCGCCCTTGGAGCGGCCCGTCGTGCCCGAGGTATAGAGGATGGCGGCGAGATCGCCGGGCGAGCGCGAGACCGTTTCGAACGTTGCGGGCGCGCCCTCGCTCATCTGGGCGATCGTTCCGGCCGGCGCCTCGCCCTTGCGCTGTACGCCGAGCGTTTCGAGCCGCGCGCCCGCCCGCGCCGCGATCGGCGCCATGGCGTCACGGGCCTTCGGGGAGGAGACGAAGACGCGCGGGCTCGCATCGTTCAGGAAATAGTCGATCTCGCTCGGCGTATAGCCCGTGTTGAGCGGCAGGAAGACCCCGCCGGCGCGCACCGTGGCGAGATAGAGGAAAAGGGCCTCGATCGACTTGTCCGCCTGGACGGCGACACGGTCGCCGGGTTCGACGCCGAGCGAAACGAGGACATGGGCGAACTGCGCCGTGCGCGTGTCGAGATCGCCATAGGTGAAGGTGCGGCCGTCGGTCAGCGTCGCGAAGCGCCGTGCGGGGTCTTGGAGACCGGTCTTCGTCAATCCGTGAAAGAGCGTATTCGTCATGCTGCTTGTCCCTTGGCTCTGTCCTTCTTCGGCGCCCTGTCGGCGCCCGACGGCAGATGGCCCGACACCTGTCGGCTCGCCGCGATCGTCTGGGCATCCGCATAGGCTTCGTGGCGTTCCTCGACACGGGGAAGATCATAGAGATAGTTGACCATCAACCCGTGCGCGCGCCGGAGGCCGCCCGGCGAGAGGTCGCCCAGATGCATCATCCGGTTCAACATCGCCCCGTTGCCGAGATGGAAACGCGCCACCGGATCGACCGGCTGGCCGTCGCCGCGCTTTGCGACGAGGAAATAGCGCGCGGCGAGCGAGAGCAGGCCGGGTCTGGCAAGGTCGGCCGCCCTGTCGTCCCGGGTCCAGCCATCCTCGGCGACGATCTCCAGCGCACGCTTCTCGTTCGCCTCCAGCCCGTCCCTCTGTTCGGGCGTCAGGCCGGCGAGCCATCGGGCAAAACCCGGTACCGGCGACAGCGTCACGAAGGTCTCGAGCTGCGGCAACGTCTCCTTGAGGTCCGCCGCCACCTGCTTGATCAGGAAGGAGCCGAACGAGACGCCGGCAAGGCCCTTGTGGCAGTTGGAGATGGAATAGAAGGTCGCCGTCGTCGCGTCCCGGCCGCTCAGATGATCCCGCGCGTCGGTCAGAACCTCCGCGATCGAGGACGGGATCTCGCGGGTCAGCGCGATCTCCACGAAGATCAGCGGATCGTCGGGAATCGAGGGATGGAAGAAGGCGAAGCACCGCCGGTCGCCGGGCGCGAGCCGCGAGCGCAGCGCCTCCCAGCTGTCGATGGCGTGGACGGCCTCGTATTCGATGATCTTTTCCAGGATGCGGGCCGAGGTGTTCCAGTCGATCGGCTTCAGAACGAGAAAGCCTCGGTTGAACCAGGAGCCGAAGAGATGTCTGAGATCCGTGTCGACGGGCTTGAAGGTCTCGCGATCGGCCTCGACGAAGGGCAGGAGGCGTTCGCGCAGCTTCACCAGTTCGGCGGTGCCGCCGGGCGCGAGGTTGAGCCTTCGAAAGAGCTCCTGACGCGGCGGCTCGGCCTCGTCCTGCAGCCGGGCCAGCGTGCCGGCCCTCGGGTCGGACGCATAGGCATGCGCCGCTTCCGCAAGCCGCTGCGGATCGGGCGCGAACTCGTCCGCCAGGATGCGGAAGAACGCCTCGCACCGTTGGTCGTCGAGGCTGCGGATGCCGGCCAGGATATCGGCGGCCATGCGCACGCCGGTCGCCTCGCCGCGCGAGCGCACGAGTTTGCGGCACAGGGCCGCGAGCTCGTCGACGCTGACCTCCGGGTTCGCGTCGCGATCGGCGAACCAGATGCGCGGCGCGAACGAGCCGAGCAGATCCGACAGCAGCGAGACGCGGCTCATCAGCTCGGACCCATGATGAGGTCGGGCAGGAACAGCGCGATGCCGGGGAAGAGGCAGAGCAGGACGATGCCGAACACCATGCAGCCGACATAGGGGAGCGAGCCCCTGAGAATCTGCCCGAGCGAGATGTCCGGCGCGATGCCGTTGATGACATAGAGGTTGAGCCCGACGGGCGGCGTGATGAGGCCGATCTCCATGTTGATCGTCAGGATGACGGCGAACCAGTAGGGGTCGAAGCCCGCGCCGGTGATGATCGGCAGGAGGATCGGTGCGGTCATCAGGATCACCGCCACCGGGGGCAGGAAGAAGCCGGCGACGAGGAGGAAGAGGTTGATGATCCCCATCAGGACCCAGCGATTGACGTCGAGATCGGCGATGTAGGCGGCGATCGACTGGGTGATGAACAGCGAGGACAGGGCGAAGGCGAAGAGTTCCGCGGCACCGATGATCAGCATGATCATCACGCTCTCCTTCAGCGTGTCGCGGAAGATCCCCGTCATCTGCGAGAATTTCCAGCTCTTGGAGAAGATGCCGTAGATCACCGCGACCAGGACCAGGCAGAACAGCGCGCCGACGCCGGCCGCTTCCGAAGGGGTCGCGATGCCGCCGTAAAGGACGTAGAGCACCGCGACGATGATCGCGAGGAACGGCAGCACCCGCGGCATGGCCGCGAACCGCTCGCGCATGGTGAAGCGCTGGCTGAGCTCGGTGAGCCCGAGCCCCTCTCGCTTGCAGGAATAGACGGTCCAGGCCATGAACAGGACGGTGAGCATGATGCCCGGCCCGACGCCGGCGAGGAACAATCGCCCGATCGAGGTTTCGGTGGCGATGCCATAGACGATCATCGTGACCGAGGGCGGGATCAGGATGCCGAGCGTCCCGCCGGCGGCGATGGAGCCGGCGGCGATTTCCGCCGGATAGCCGCGCTGGCGCATTTCGGGAATGCCCATCTTGCCGATCGCCGCGCAGGTGGCTGGCGAGGAGCCCGACAGGGCCGAGAAGATCGAGCAGGCGCCCAGATTGGACAGGACGAGCCCGCCGGGCACGCGGTTCAGCCACCGGTCGAGGGCTTCGTAGAGGTCCTTGCCGGCGGGCGAGGAGGCGACGGCCGCACCCATCAGGATGAACATCGGCACGGCGACGAGGCCGAAGGAGGCAAGGCCGCCGAGGAACTGCTCGCCGATCGTCTCGAGGAAGAACGGTCCGTAGACGAAGAACAGCGCGCCCATCGAGACGAGGCCGAGCGAGAAGGCGACGGGCGTCCCGATGGCGAGAAGCACGAGGAGGCCGGCGAGCATGGCGAAGCCGGAAACGGTCGGGCTCATGTCAGGCTCCCTTCACGGTGTCGGAGAACAAGGCTTCCTGGGCACCGAGGGCGGTGTCGGGGCCGTCGAGCCAAAGCCGCATCAGTTCGGCGATATACTGGACCACCAGCCAGACCATCCCGACGAGCATCGGCAGGACGGGAATCCAGAGGGGCAGGGCCCAGACCGTCTCTGTCGTCCAGCCGGCCACCCAGGCTTCCTCGAAATGATACCAGGCGGCATAGGCCAGAAGCCCGACGAAGACCATCGAGGCAAGGCCCGACAGCATCTGGAGGACGAGCCGCATGCGCGGGCCCACCAACATCTGGAGAAGATCGACATTCACATGTCCGCGCTCGATCAGCACCCAGGGCGCACCGAGGAAGGTGGCCGCGACGATGGAATAGATCGTATATTCGGTCTGCCAGACCGTGGACTGGACCAGCACGTAGCGCACGAACACCATCTGGGTGACCGAGAGGATCGCACTGACGAGGAGAACCCCGGCCACGAGGGCGAGAAGGCGCGAGACCGCCGAGACGGCAGCGATGAAGGAACGCATGTCGGGAACCATCAAGGAGACAAGGGGCGGGAGCCGGAGGCCGGCTCCCACGAACGATACCGTTGCCGAGCGATCGCCTACTCGACGGCGAGCGCCGCGTCGATCAGCTCCTGGCCGTTCGGCACCTTCTCGGCGAATTCCTTGTAGGAGGTCTCCTTGGCGACCGCGAGCCAGGCGTCGTAGTCTTCCTTGGACATCTCGACCACTTCGACGCCGGCCTTCGTATAGGCCTCGGTCAGCTTCTCATCGAGCTTCGGCGCTTCCTCGGCGAAATAGGCCTCGGCCTTCTCGCCGGCCGCGAGGAGGGCGGCCTGCTGCTCCTCGTTGAGGCGCTCGAAGGACCGCTTCGACATGATCACGGGCTCGTACATGAACCACAATGCGTTCTCGCCCGGCGCGGTGAGGCATGTGGCGACCTCGTAGATGCGGAAGGAGACCAGCGAGCCGGACGAGGTGCTGGCGCCCTGCAGGACGTTCTGCTGCATGCCGGTGTAGATTTCCGACGAGGGCATCGAGGAGATCGAAGCCCCGGCGCCGACCAGCATCTGCTCGAAGGCAGGGCCCGCGGCGCGCAGCGTCTGCCCCTTGGCGCTGTCCGGCGTGGTGATGCAGTTCTTCGACGACACGAACCCGCCGGCGAGCCAGGCATCGGCGAGCACCATCGCGCCCGCCTTGTCGATGGACTCCTTGATCGAATCCATGAAGGGCGAATCGTTGAGCCGCGCCGCGCGTTCGTGATTGCCGACGAGGCCCGGCATCAGCGTGGCGGAAAATTCGGGATGACGCCCCGAGGCGTAATCGAGCGGGAATGCGGTGATGTCCACCTGGCCCTTGGTCACGGCGCCCCACTGATCGCTCGCCTTGAACAGCGATTCACCCGGGAAGACCTGCATGGAAAGGCCGACATCGGCCGCTTCGATATCGCGCGCGATCATCTGGACCATCTCGTCGCGCACGTCGCCCTTGCCGCCCGGAAACTGGTGCGAGGCGCGAAGCGTGACGTCCTGTGCAAGGGCCGAGCCGGTGAGCGCGAGCGCGCAGACGGCCGTCAGAAGTGCGGTCTTCATCATGGTGTTCCTCCCGTTTTTTCGTCGCGCCTCCCAGCGCGCTGATGCCAGAACATCAAAGATTGCATGCGATGTCAAATCGATCGTATACAATTAACCGGATCGGGCAGTCGGTCAGGTTGGCAGGACCCCATGAACCGCCCCATATCGCAACGCGAAGCGAGGAAAGGACGGCGTTACGTGACGGGACCCAAACCCAGGATGCGCCGGGGTGAAATCCGCGAGGCTCTCGAACAGGAGATTCTCACCGGAGGCTTTGCGCCGGGCGAGCGGCTCGACGAGCAGGCGCTCGGGCGACGGTTCGGCGTGTCGCGCACGCCCGTCCGCGAGGCGTTGCATCAACTGGTGGCGACCGGCCTCGTCGAACTCCAGCCCAATCGCGGCGCGTTCGTGCGCGAGGTGTCGCTCGGCGAACTCGTCCAGATGTTCGAGGTGATGGCCGAACTCGAGGGCATGACCGGGCGCCTTGCGGCCCGCCGGACCGAGGAGGCCCAGCTTGCCGGCCTGAAGGCCGCGCTTCACGCCTGCGAGCGCGCCGCCCGTGCCGGGGACCCCGATGCCTATTACGAGGAAAACGGCCTCTTCCACGAGGCGATCTACGATCTGTGCGGAAACGAGTTCCTGGCTGGCGAGGCGCGCCGGCTGCACCGGCGCCTCAAGGCCTATCGCCGGCTGCAGCTGCGCGTGCCCAAGCGCGTCGAGCAGTCGCTCGCCGAACACCGGCGCATCGTTGCGGCGATCGCCGCCGGCGACACGAACGGGGCCGAGACCGAGCTTCGCAACCACATCACCATTCAGGGCGAGCGCTTCGGCGACTTCGTGGCGACGTTCCCGATGCGGAACGCGGCCGAGTGAACCTGCGTCGGCCGCGGCCCTCCCGGCTCCGGTCCCAAGACCGGGTCCGGAAGCGACCGGCTGACCTGTCCTGCCGGCCGCGCGGCCGGCCGGCCCGAAGCCGTCAGCCCTTGCCGCCGAAGACGCGCTTGGGGTGGAACGAGCCTTGCTCGATCGCCCCGAGCGCGATCAGCCGTCCGTGGCCGGTGGCGAACGCCTCGTCGCAGAATGCCGGGGCGTCGCGGCCCTTGAGCAGCACGGAATTGCCGGCGAGCACGCGAGAGGCCTGATCGTCGCCAAGCATCACTTCGTAAAGCTCGGAAAGCGCCGCTTCCGGTTCGATGATATATTCGTCGAGCGGCTCGAAATCGATGATCCGGGCTTTCGCGCCCGCCTCGATCGCCTCGGCGTCGAGCTCTTCCCGGCCCTCTTCGCCCGCTTCCAGAAGATCGTCGAGCGGCACCATGTCCGCTTCCTCGAACGCACCGACGGCGGTGCGGCGCAGCTCGACGATATGGCCGTAGCAGCCCAGATCCCGACCGAGGTCGCGCGCGATGGCACGCACATAGGTGCCCTTGCCGCATTCGGCCTCGAACACGGTGGTGTCGGCGTCCGGCGTCTCGACGATGTCGAGGCTGTGCACGGTCACGATCCGGCTCTCGATCTCGACCGTCTCGCCGCTGCGCGCCAGATCATAGGCGCGCTCGCCGGCGATCTTGATCGCCGAGAAGGCGGGCGGCACCTGTTCGATCTCGCCGACATAATGTCCGAGACACTCGCGGATCTGGTCTTCGCCGGGGCGAAGGTCGGAGGTCGCGACCGGCGTTCCCTCGGTGTCGTCGGTCGTCGTCTGCACGCCCCAGCGCACGGTGAAGCGATAGGTCTTCCGGCCGTCCATGACGTAGGGCACGGTCTTGGTCGCATCGCCGAAGGCGATCGGCAGCATGCCGGAGGCCAGCGGATCCAGCGTTCCGGCATGGCCGCACTTCTGCGCGAAATAGAGCCATTTCAGCTTGCCGACGCAGTCCGTCGAGCCCATGCCCTTCGGCTTGTCGAGAATGACCCAGCCATTGATCGCCCGGCCCTTGGGCTTCTTGCCGCGCCGCGCCATCAGTAGGTCCTCCCGCCGCGGCTCTTGTCGTTCGCATCGTCTTCGTCCCTGAGGTCCTTTTGAACCTCGGGCGACTTCAGGAGCGCGTCGATCCGGGCGTAATTGTCGAAGGAGGTGTCCTGGCGAAAGCGCATTTCCGGCATGTATTTCATCTGCTTGAGCTGCGGCGTGACGCGCCCGCGAATGAACCTGGCGTTTCTGTTCAACGCCTCGATGAACGGATCGATCTCCTCTTGGCCGAGCACCGTGACGTAGGCGGTCGCGATCTTGAGGTCCGGCGTCATGCGGACCTCCGTGACCGAGACGACGGCGTTGACGAGAACCGGGTCGCGGATCTCGCCGCGCTGCAGCACCTCGGTAAGGGCGTGGCGTACCTTTTCGCCCACGGAAAGCTGCCGTTGGCTCGGCCCGGCGTGCTGTTTGGATCGATGTGCCATGGTGATGGCCTTTCAAAAGATGTCGTCGTTCGAGCCGTTTCCGGACGCCTTACCCGCGTCGCCGGCTTGCCGGCGGCGGAAAACGAGGAATGCCCGGCTCGAGGGGAGCCGGGGGTGGACAGCACGCGAAGGGATCGTGTCGGTCTTTGGCGTCTGCCGGCAAGGGTGGGACTTGCCCGGCGGCGAAGGTGCGATCCCTGCTTGTTTCCGGCCCGTATGTCAACCGGTTTCGCGCCTGTCCCCCGCGTTCCGACGGCGTTTGGACCGCTGCCGTTTCCGATCGCCCGATCGCGGGAGCGCAGCGATCGGCCCGGCGCCCGCGGCGCGGCGCCCGGGATCGAGGCGGGATCTGAAGTCCGGCGCGCGCCGGGGCAAGGATGGCCGCCACCCGCGCCGCCGGGGCCGCCTTGTGTCAGCCCATGTGCCAGCCATGGCTGGCGGTGATCGACTGTCCGGTCAGCGCATTCGTCTTGAATGCGGCGAGGAACAAGGCGACGTCGGCTACGTCCCGGATCGTGGTGAATTCGGTATCGACCGTGTTGCCGAGCATGATCCGGGAGACGACCTCATCTTCCGGGATGCCGAGACTTTGCGCCTGTTCGGGGATCTGCTTCTCGACGAGCGGCGTCTTCACGAAACCCGGGCAGATGACGTTGGAGCGGACGCCATGCTTGGCGCCTTCCTTCGCCATGACGCGCGCCAAGCCCAGTATGCCGTGCTTGGCCGAGACATAGGCCGATTTCAGCGCCGACGCCTCGTGGCTGTGCACCGAGCCCATGTAGATGAGCGAGCCGGACTTGTTCGGATACATATGTTTGATGCAGGCCTTGGTCAGGAGGAACGCCCCGCCGAGATGGATGTCGACCACCTTCCTGAACTCATCGTACGGAAAATCCTCGACCGGGTGGACGATCTGGACGCCGGCGTTCGACACCATGATGTCGATCCGGCCGAACCGGTCGGCGACCGCGTCGGCCCCGGCATTGACGGCGGTCTCGTCGGTGACATTCATTTCGACGGCCATGGCCTGACCGCCTTCGCCCTCGATCTCGGACACGACCGCGTTCGCACCGTTCATGTCGATGTCGCCGATCGCGACTTTCGCGCCGGCGCGCGCATAGGTGAGGGCGATCTCCCGGCCGATCCCGGACGAGGCGCCGGTGACGATGGCGACTTGGTCTTTGAGCTGCATGGCGAAACCCTCCTGATTGATCCTCGTCCGGGCCGGGGATCGGGACGTGGAGCGGAGCACGAAGACGAACCTGACCGAGCGGACGGCATGGTCTAGCCCAAACGCGAGCCGCGCGCACGCGGTTGCATGGATTGGGAGATCATGTGTGCATGGCAGCATGGCCATCAGACCCGAAGAGACCGGCTCCGTCACGACCCTTCGATCCATTCGTCTCGCATCCGCGAACACCGCGCGCGCGAGGCCGTTCGAACGGACCATGGACGGCAGCCGGGCAGGGGATCGGACGCGGGGAACGGCCGAGCGCCGAAAAGAAAGCGAGATGAATTCGAAATTCGCCGCCAACGCTCCTTGAACGCGAACGCGTTTGGCGCTATCAGGACGCGGTCTGCCGGTGTTCACCGGCCGGGCCGCTTTAGCTCAGTTGGTAGAGCAACGCATTCGTAATGCGTAGGTCGCGTGTTCGAGTCACGCAAGCGGCACCATTTCCCAACGACAGCCTATCAAATTCATCCCGACGGCCGTTTGCGACTGATCTCGATCGCCGATGCGTCCGTGCGGGAGGCGTCTGGCGACGGGAATCACGGCCTGGACCATCCTCTTCGTCGAATGTCGATTGTCTTTCGTCGCGCCCCGAACCACGCACCCGTCTCAGTCGAATTGCGTCGTCGGGCGGACGGATAGGACGATGCCGTCCGCTTCGCGGCCCGTGGCCGAGATGATGGCGACGAGCCGGCCGGCCGCGTCGATCAGCGGGCCGCCCGAATAGCCGTTGAGGATCGGGCATCCGGCGAGGACGAGGTTCATCGGGTCGGATCGTTCGACGCGGCAGTCGCGCACGGCCGAAAGCGCGTAGAGGCGGTCGCGGCCGTAGCCGGCGGCCGAAAGGCGCGCGCCGTGGGGAAGCTCGGCGGTTGCGATGGCGAGCGGCTCGATCGTCCGGGGCGCGGGGGCGCCGAGATGCAGGACGGCGATATCGTAGGCGATCGTCTCGATCGGCCTTGCCGGATCGTAGCCTTCGGGGATCTCGATGCCGGACAGCGTGGTGGCGAAGGCATAGGCGCCGCGATCGTAGCCGAGGACGAAATGCACCGATCCGGGCTGCAGGAAGCGCTTCGTCTGGGCGTTGTAGAGGCAATGGGCGGCCGTCAGCGCCTTTCTCGGGCCGATCAGAACGCCGGTGCACCGTCCATAGGCCGCGTTGTTGACCTGCCCCACGGCACTCCAGGGCGCGGTGGCGACATCGACGCGCTCGCGGGGCCCGCCGGACGTCTCCCCGGCCGATGCGAGCGGCGGGGCGGTGCAGACGAGGGCGGCCATCACCGCGGCAAGCCGGACGAACGGGGCCACGCAACCGTGCGCCGCGCCGCATGCGCGTGCCGCCGGGCGCGGGGGGATCCGGTCACGCGCTCCTGCGCGCTCGGCGTCTCGATCCCCCGGCCCTGCGGGCACCCGGCTCAGTCCGGCACCGTTCGGTCGTAGAGCCACGGCGTGATCTCGCGCTGCCGGTCCTCGAACGCGGTGATGGCGCCGGCCTGATCGAGGGTCTGGCCGATCTCGTCGAGACCGCGCAGGAGGGCGTCGCGGCGATAGTCCTCGATCTCGAAGCCGAACGCCGTGCCGTCGGCAAGCGACACGCGCTTGCGCTCGAGGTCGACGGTCACTGCTTCGCCGGCCTCGGCGCTTCTCATCACCCTGTCGATCTCCTCCGGCGCAAGCGTCACCGGCAGGATGCCGTTCTTGAAGCAGTTGTTGTAGTGAATGTCGGCGAACGAGATCGCGACGACGGCCCTGATGCCGAAATCGTACATCGCCCAGGGGCTGTGTTCGCGCGAGGAGCCGCAGCCCCAGTTCTCGAGGCTGACGATGATCGTCGCGTTTCGCCAGGGCTCCTTGTTCAGGACGAAGTCCGGGTTTTCCGACCCGTCCGGACGGAACCGATGCTCCTGGAACAGCGACCAGGCAAGACCCTTCCGGGTCACCGCCTTCAACACCTGCTTCGGCGTGATCATGTCGGTGTCGACATTGTTGATCGGGATCGGCGCTGCAATGCCGGTGACGCGGACGAACTTTTCCATGGGACCTGGTTCCTTATGCCTTCCAGCTTCGCACGTCGACGAAGCGGCCGGCGATCGCCGCGGCCGCCGCCATCGTCGGGCTGGCCAGATGGGTGCGCCCGCCCGGGCCCTGCCGGCCGATGAAATTGCGGTTCGAGGTGGAGGCGCAGCGTTCGCCGGGCTTCAACTGGTCGGCGTTCATGCCGAGGCACATGGAGCAGCCGGCCTCGCGCCATTCGAAGCCGGCATCGATGAAGATGCGGTCGAGCCCTTCCTGCTCGGCCTGTGCCTTGACCAGGCCCGAGCCGGGCACGACCATGGCCGAGGCGATGTTGGCCGCAAGCTTCTGGCCCTCGACGACCCTTGCAGCCGCCCGCAGATCCTCGATCCGGCTGTTCGTGCACGAGCCGATGAAGATGCGGTCGAGCATGACGTCGCCGATCGCCTGCCCGGGCTTCAGGTCCATATAGTCGAGCGCGGCCTGGACGGCCCTGCGCTTCTTCTCGCTGCCGGCGGCTTCGGGGTTCGGCACGTTGCCCGTCACGGGAATGACGTCTTCGGGGCTGGTGCCCCAGGTCACCATGGGCTGGACGTCGGCCCCGTCGAAGGCGACCTCCCGGTCGTAGGCCGCGCCCTCGTCGCTGACGAGCCCGCGCCAATGGTCGAGCGCCATCTCCCAGTGCGCGCCCCTGGGCGCGCCGGGCTTGCCCGCAATATAGGCGAAGGTCTTCTCGTCCGGCGCGAACAGGCCCGCCCGCGCGCCGGCCTCGATCGACATGTTGGAGACGGTCATCCGCCCCTCCATGGAGAGCGCGCTCATGGCGGAGCCTGCATATTCCACGACATGGCCGGTGCCGCCGGCGGTGCCGATCTTGCCGATCGTCGTCAGCATCAGGTCCTTGGCCGTGACGCCGAAGGGCAGCGTTCCGGAGACCGAGATCCGCATGTTCCTGGAGCGCTTGGTGAGGAGCGTCTGGGTGGCGAGCACGTGCTCCACCTCCGACGTGCCGATGCCGAAGGCGAGTGCGCCGAACGCGCCGTGGGTCGCCGTATGGCTGTCGCCGCACACGATCGTCATGCCGGGCTGGGTGAGGCCCTGTTCGGGGCCGATCACGTGGACGATGCCCTGGCGGCGATCGGTCTGGGGAAAGTAGCGAACGCCGAACGCCCTGGTGTTCTCGCCGATGAGGGCGAGCTGCTCGCGGGAATCGGGCTCGGCGAGATCGTCGCGGCGTCCGGGAAACGTCGGCACGTTATGGTCGGCGACCGCGAGCGTCGCCTCGGGGCGGCGGACTTTGCGCCCGGCATCGCGCAGGCCCTCGAAGGCCTGGGGGCTCGTCACTTCGATGACGAAGTGCTGGTCGATATAGAGGATCGTCAGCCCGTTCGCCTGTGCGGCGACCACATGGCTGTCCCAGATCTTGTCGTAGAGCGTCTTCGTCATGGTCGCTGCCTGCCCGTCTTCATGTCCACGCGCGTCGTTCGGGGCGCGGACGGGATGTGGGACGCCTGCGCCAACCGCTCAATACGATGTTCGCGGTGTCACGCCAAGCGAGGGGAGGGCGCAGGCGGTTCGGGATGGCGCCGCGCGGCGTCTTTCGCCGGCGCCGCTTGCCTGCCCCGTCGTTTCCGAAGCGCGAACCGAAAATGATCCGGCCCCGTCGCGGCGCGCGAACGCTGCGATCGCGGCCCGCCTCGCGGCGCCGGTCGGATTGAACGGCGGAAAGCCCTCAGTAATACTGGCCGTGGCGGTAGTCCCAGCTGGGGAAGTGATCGGCCAGAAGGCTCATGATCCGGTCGATGTCGAGACCCTTGCGGATGACGATCGGTGCCGGCGACACGGAGCGCTCGCCCTTCTGTTCGGGAACGAGCTTGCCGGTCTCGTCGACCATGGCGACCATCACGCCCTGCTCGTAGCGCGATCCCTCGTCCTTGTCCGGCTGGATCGAGGCGACGTAGTCGTTGGCCGAGATGATGAGGTCGGCTTCGGTCTCGATGCGCTCGCCGATGCCTTCGACGAGGCCGCGATTGCCCTTGCCCGAAGGGTTGGCCGAGCTCGCGAAGGCGAGCTTGCCATGGTCGCGCCAAAGGGCTTCGGCAAGCTGCTCGGACGGCGTGCCGAACCGGATGACGAAGCAGCTCGTGTCGCGGCCGTCCATGACGAAATCCTTCGATCCGTCGTCCGGGATCTTGGCCATCGCCTCCTTGCGCCACGGCAGGATGCAGCCGAGGAGGATGTTCCGGTCCCAGTGCGCCTGATAAAAGGCCTCGATCTCGGGGGTCAGTTCGGCGAGCGCCTTCAGCTCGTCCATGGATCCGCACAGCACGACGCCCGGCTTGTTGCGCTTGCGCACCTTGGCGTCGAACTTGCGCTCGAGACCGGCTCTGTCGGACACCATGATGATGTAGCCGACCTTGGTCGGCGAGACGATCATGCCGCCGCCCCTGGCGAGAATCTCGAGACCCTCGGCCTGAACGTCTCCGGTCCAGGCGATCGTCTTGTCGTTGGCAGCCATGTTCACTCCATCAAGCGTCTTGGGTCCGTCGGGCGCCGACCCGGGCAAGCGCGACGGGCCCGCGTTTCTCGGTTGTCGGAAGGCGCAATAGGCGGCTTTCGGGCGTTTTGGAAGTGGAAAAGCGTCGTCGGACCGGTTTTCGGTCCGCCGCCCGTCTCAGGTCCCCGCGCGGGCGTAGATGTCCTCGTGGCGCACGATGTCGTCCTCGCCGAGATAGGATCCGGTCTGGACCTCGATCAGCTCCAGGTCGATCTTGCCGGGGTTTTCGAGCCTGTGGAGGCTGCCGAGCGGGATATAGGTGCTCTGGTTCTCCGAAAGCTGCAGGATCGTCTCGTCGATCGTGACCTTGGCGGTTCCGCGCACGACGATCCAGTGTTCCGAGCGGTGATGATGGTGCTGCAGCGAGAGCTGCGCGCCGGGCTTGACCACGATGCGCTTGACCTGATGGCGGCTGCCCTTGTCGAGGGAGCGATAATTGCCCCAGGGCCGGAAGCTCTGGAGATGCTCCTCGACGAGCACCGGATCGGCCTGCCGGACCTTTTCCACCAGATCCTTCATCAGGTCGCCCTTCGTGCGGTGCGTCACGAGGACCGCGTCCTCGGTGACGGCGACGACGAGGTCGTCGACGCCGGACAGCGCGACGAGCGCGCCGTTCGACCAGACCACGTTGTTCGCGGCGTCGAGCGCGACGCAGGTCCCGTGGACCGCATTGCCGTGCCCGTCCCGGTCGAGAACCGGGCGAAGGGCGTTCCAGTCGCCGATGTCCGACCAGTCGAAGCCGGCGGTGGCGACGGCGATCCGATCCGACGTTTCCATGATGGCATAGTCGATCGAGCGCTTGGCCGCCCGCGCGAAGGCGGCAGGGTCCAGGCGCACGAAATCGAGATCGCGGACCGCCTCGTCGACGGAGGTGGAGACGGTGGCGAGCGTTTCGGCGTCGCGGGACCGATATTCCTCGATCAACACCCCGGCCCGGCACAGGAAATTGCCCGAGTTCCAGAGATAGCCTTCGGCAAGATAGGCCTTCGCCGTTTCGAGATCGGGCTTTTCGACGAAGCGTCTCGCAGCGCGGACCTCGATCTGCGCCGGGCCGGCCAGGCGTTCGCCCGGCTCGATATAGCCGAAACCGGTGGCCGGCCTGTCCGGCTGAATGCCGAAGGTGACGATCCGGCCGTCGCCGGCGGCGCTGCTGGCGCCGAGGACCGTGCGGCGGAACCCGTCCACATCCTCGATCCGGTGGTCGGCGGCGAGCGCGAGAACGAGGGTCTGCGGCGAGAGGGTCCTGGCGACGTAGAGCGCTGCCGCCGCAAGCCCCGGGCCGGAATCGCGGGCTTCGGGCTCCAGAACGATGGTGATCTCGACCCCGATGGTCCGGGCCTGCTCGGCGGCCAGAAAGCGGTGATCGTTGTTGGCGATGACGATGGGCTTGGCGAAGCCGTCGGCGCTCACGCGAAGGAGCGTGTCCTGGAACGGCGAGTGCTCGCCGAAGAGGGGGAGAAACTGTTTGGGCCGGGTGCGGCGTGAGGCCGGCCAGAGGCGCGTGCCCGAGCCCCCGCACAGGACCACCGGTACGATGGCGGCATCGGCATTGCGATCAGTTTCGGCCATCGTGGCGCTCCTTCTCGAACCGATTCCCATCGGGCGCGGCCTCGGCCGCCGCCGCGGGACGGGGCTGCCGGCATCGGGTCAAACTTCAATTCGGCCAACAGTCAGCGCAGAAAAACCTTCGCATCTGGTTAGCGCCCGCCGCGCGCCGGAGGACATCTCGCGGCGCCCCGGTGGCACTGCCGAAGGCACCCCGGTCGCGCCGCTCACACGAATTCGCGCGCGACCCGGTGGACGATCGAATGGCGCCGGGCGAGCCTGTCGATATCGCGGGAATACCCACCGCCGATGACACATGCAACCGGACGATCGCGCTCCCGGACATAGGCCAGAACGCGGCGGTCGCGCTCGGCAAGGCCCTCGTCGCTGAGGCTGAGCCGGCCCAGCCGGTCGTCCTCATGGGGGTCGACGCCGGCATTGTAGAAGACGATGTCGGGGCGCGCGCGCTCGAACGCGGTCTTCATCGCGGGCAGCAGCGCTTCGAGATAGGCGTCGTCGCCCATGCGGTCGGGCAGGGGAACGTCGAGATCCGATCTTGCCTTGACCGGCGGGTAATTCTTCTCGCCGTGCAGCGACAGGGTGAAGACCCGGGCATCGCCCGCAAAGATCCGCGCGGTTCCGTCGCCCTGGTGCACATCGCAGTCGATGACGAGAATCCGTCCGACATCGCCATCGGCCAGGAGCACGTGGGAGGCGACCGCGACATCGTTGAAGACCGAGAATCCCGCGCCGCCCGACGCGTTCGCGTGGTGACTGCCGCCGGCGGTGTTGCACGCCAGCCCTTCGGCCATCGCAAGCCGCGCGGTGAGGACCGTGCCGCCGACGGCGGTGCGCGAGCGCAGCGCCACCGAAGCGTCGACGGCAAAACCGATCGCCTTCTCGATCTCGCGCGGGACGCTGTGCGAGAGAACCTGATCGACATAGCGGGCGTCGTGGGCAAGCTGCAGCCAGCCGGGAAGCGCGGGCGCGGGAATGTAGAAGCCGTTCGGACCGGCGAGATCGTCCTCGATCAGGATCTGCGCCAGGCGCGAGAATTTCGACATGGGAAACCGGTGGGCCTCGTCGAAACGAGCGTCGAAGGCGGGATGATGGACGATGGGAAGGCTCATGGCGGGTGGCGCATTGTCCGGTCGGGCCGGTCGGTCCGGCTGTCGCGGCCCGGCCGGTCGTTGAAAAGGGCGTCGCACCCGAAAGGTCCGGCGGATCCGGCCGGGTCTTTCACCATATAAGCTCGCAAGCCCCGGCGACATCGCCCGGCCGCCGCCGGGGCTCGCGGGTTGCGACGACGCGCCGCGCGGGGTTATGGACGCGCGCCGCGCCGGTTCGTAAAGGCCTCCGGCATGAGGTTGAGGAGGTCGAGCCGCCATGGCAGAGGCGTCGAAGCATGGGAAAGGCACGGCGGGACCGGCCGAACGCCCCTTCGAAGTGACCCACCGCATGGTTTGGGCGATCACCATCCCGATGACGCTCGCATTCCTGACGACGCCGCTTCTGGGCCTCACCGACGTTGCCGTCGTCGGCCGGGTGGGCGATGCGGCGGCGCTCGCCGGACTGACGGTGGGCGCGCTGATCTTCGATTTCGCGTTCGCCATCTTCAACTTCATCCGGTCCGGCACGACCGGCCTGACCGCGCAGGCCGAGGGCGCCGCCGACGGCCGGGAGGGTCAGGCGGTGTTCTGGCGCGCCGCGATCCTGAGCGCGGCGATCGGGGTGGGTCTCGTGCTTTTCGAGCCGCTGATCGTCGAGGCGGGCCTGCTCGCCGTTTCGCCCGGTGGGGCGGTGGCGGCGACGGTGCGCGACTATGTCTTCGTTCGCATGCTGTCCGCGCCGTTTGCGCTGATGAACTATGCGATCCTCGGCTATGTCCTCGGACTGGGGCGCGGTGGCCTGGGGCTGGGTCTGCAGGTCATCGTCAACGGGGTCAACATCGCCCTGTCGATCCTCTTCGGCCTCGTCCTCGGCTGGGGCGTCACGGGTGTCGCCCTCGGAACGCTGTGCGGCGAGGCGGCGGGCGCGATCATCGGCCTTGCGATCGCCGTGCGACGCTTCGATCCCGCCGCACGGCCCACCATGGCGCAGGTGCTCGATCGCGCCGGGTTCGCGCGCATGATCGCGGTCAATCGCGACATCATGATCCGGTCCGTCTGCCTCCTCTCCGCCTTCCTGCTGTTTGCCCGGCTCGGGGCCGGTTTCGGTGCGGTGACGCTCGCGGCCAACGGTCTGTTGATGAAGTTCTTTTCCGTCGGCGGATATTTTCTCGACGGGATGGCGACCGCTTCGGAGCAACTGGCCGGTCGCGCCATCGGCGCACGGTGGCGCCCGGCGTTCGACCGGACGGTGCGGCTGACGATCGTGTGGGGGTTCGTGCTGGCAGCTCTCCTGTCGGCGATCTTCCATCTCGGCGGCGAAGCGCTGATCGCGTTCCTGACGACGGACGAGGCCGTGCGCGCCGAGGCGGCCGCCTATCTCGCCTTCGCGAGCCTCACGCCGCTGGCCGGCGCGCTCGCCTTCATCATGGACGGCATCTTCATCGGCGCCACCTGGTCGCGCACCATGCGCGACATGATGATCGCCTCGCTCATCGTCTTTGCAGCCGGTGCCTACGCGCTGACGCCCGCCTTCGCCAACACCGGCCTGTGGATCGCGCTTCTTGTGTTTCTGGGCGCAAGGGGCGGGTTCTTGCTGGCGCTGACGCTTAGGAACCGGCGCGAGGCGTTTGGTGGTGCGCAGCAGGTCGCCTGACGATCAGCAGCCAAAGGCCGATGCCTTGCCGAAACCTATTATCTTGAGATAAACAATGCACCTCTGGATGGTTTTCGGATCTCGCTATCCCGATGTTCTCGATCAAGGACCGGAAAAATGTCGACGATGAGTTGGCCAGGCTCACGGGTGCCTATCTGAACGCCATCGCGATCGGGGTTACGCTTCTTGGTGGCGTTGGCCCGCTTTTCAGCGTCATCTACACACGGACGATCAGTCTGCCGGTTGTAATCGTCGTCCCCCTCAGTCTCGTTTGCTTTGGCGGCGGCATCCTCCTACATTTGGGAGCGCGACGTACTTTGCGACGGGAGCTCAGTCGATGACTGGAGAGCAGGTCTTCTTGATTTTCCTCGGGCCATTTGGAATGGCGGCGACGGCGGTTCTGGTGATGTATCTGACGTCGAGCCCACTCGACAGCGAAGAGAAGAAACGGGGCTGGTGGCGTGTTTTAATGGGCAAATAGCTCACCCGAACAGCGCCCTCTCTTTCTCCACCGCATCACGGATGAAGTCGGCGACGGCCGCGATGCGGGCGACGTCGCGCACGCTCTCGTGATAGACCAGCCAGTACGAGCGCTCGATCCGTCGTTCCGGCAAAATCCGCACGAGTTCGGCCCGCCCGACCCCCATGAAATGATGCAGGATGCCGATGCCGGCGCCGGCGGCGACCGCCTCTAGCTGGCCGATGGCCGAGGACACCTCGAAGCGTGACGGCCATTCGGGCAACAGATCGGCGAAATAGGCAAGGCGCGGCGAGTAGAGCAGGTCCTCGACCGCCCCGACCAGCCGGTGGCCCGACAATTCGGCGAGCGTGCGCGGCGTTCCGTGGACGTCGAGATAGGCGCGGCTTGCATAAAAACCGAGGCCGTAATCGGTGAGCTTGCCGGCGACGAGGCGCCCGTGTTCGGGCCGCTCGACGGTGATGGCGATATCGGCCTCGCGGCGCGAGATCGAAAAGGCGCGCGGAACCGGCACCAGCTGGATCGCGAGCTCGCGATGGCGCTGCGACAGCTGCCACAGGCGCGGCGCCAGGAAGGTCGTGCCGAAGCCGTCCGGCGCGCCGATCCGCACCGTCCCCGACAGGCTGATATCGGAATTGCCGATTTCGGCGCGGGCCGAAAGGGTCGCGGCCTCCATGCGCTCGGCCTGGGCGAGAAAGCTTCGCCCCTCGCGCGTCAGCTCGCATCCGTTGGGTTTGCGGTGCAGGAGCTTGGCCCCGATATCGGTTTCGAGCGCGGTCAGGCGGCGTCCGACCGTCGCATGGTTGAGCTCCAGCCGGCGTGCGGCTCCCAGGATCTGGCCGGCGCGCGCGACGGCGAGAAAGATCCGCGCATCGTCCCAGTTCATCGAGTCCCTCTTCCGATCCGGCCGCCATGCCGCGGCAGGGCTACACTTTTCGCACAACGGATTGGCGTTTCAAGGGATTGGTTTGTAAAAAATTGCAGGCCAAAAAGAGCGCCAGTGAAAATCGAGTGGAGGAACCCCCATGGACACGATCGGTCATTTCATCGACGGCGCCCGTATCGCCGGCACCAGCGGACGTAAGGCGGACGTCTACGATCCCGCGACCGGCCAGGTCACGAAGACCGTCGCGCTTGCCGGCGCGGACGAATTGCAGCGCGCGGTGGACGCGGCGAAGGCCGCCCAGCCGGGCTGGGCGGCGACCAATCCCCAGCGCCGCGCCCGCGTCTTCATGAAATACGTCCAGCTTCTCAACGACAACATGCAGGAACTGGCCGAGCTTCTGTCGTCCGAGCACGGCAAGACGGTCGAGGATTCCAAGGGCGACATCCAGCGCGGCCTCGAGGTCGCGGAATTCGTCATCGGCATCCCGCACCTCATGAAGAGCGAGTTCACCGAGGGCGCCGGCCCCGGCATCGACATGTATTCCATCCGCCAGCCGGTCGGCATCGGCGCGGGCATCACCCCGTTCAACTTCCCGGCCATGATCCCGATGTGGATGTTCGCGCCCGCCGTCGCATGCGGGAACGCCTTCATCCTCAAGCCGTCCGAGCGTGATCCCTCGGTGCCCATGCGCCTTGCCGAACTGATGATGGAGGCCGGCCTTCCCAAGGGCGTTCTCCAGGTCGTCAATGGCGACAGGCAGGCCGTGGACGGGCTGTTGCAGCATCCCGATATCGGCGCCGTCTCCTTCGTCGGCTCGACGCCGATCGCGGCCCATGTCTATGCGGAAGCGGCTAGGCACGGGAAGCGCGCCCAGACCTTCGGCGGCGCCAAGAACCACATGATCATCATGCCGGACGCCGATCTCGATCAGGCCGCCGACGCGCTGATCGGCGCGGGCTACGGTTCGGCCGGCGAGCGCTGCATGGCGATCTCGGTCGCCGTGCCGGTGGGCGAGGAGACGGCGAACGCGCTGATCGAGAAGCTCACCCCGCGCATCGAGGCCCTGAAGATCGGACCTGCGAGCGACAGCGAGGCCGATTTCGGACCGGTGGTGACGCGGGAAGCCAAGGAGAAGATCCTCGGGCTCATCGAAAAGGGCGTCAGCGAAGGCGCCAAGCTCGTCGTCGACGGTCGCGGCTTCTCCATGCAGGGCTACGAGGACGGCTTCTTCGTGGGCGCCTGCCTGTTCGACCATGTGACGCGGGACATGGACATCTACACCCAGGAAATCTTCGGTCCCGTCCTCTCGGTGGTGCGCGCCCGGGACTATGACGAGGCCCTGTCGCTTCCCACCGAGCACGAATATGGCAACGGCGTCGCGATCTACACGCGCGACGGCGATGCGGCCCGTGATTTCGCCGCCCGGGTACCGGTCGGCATGATCGGCATCAACGTGCCGATCCCCACGCCCATGGCCTACCATTCGTTCGGCGGCTGGAAGCGTTCGGTGTTCGGCGACCTCAACCAGCACGGCCCGGACTCGATCAAGTTCTGGACGCGCACGAAGACGGTCACCAGCCGCTGGCCGTCCGGCATCAAGGATGGCGCGGAGTTCTCCATGCCGGTCATGCGCTGACCGCCACCATCCGATCCGTCACGTCGCGCGGGCGCCCTTCGGGGCGCCCGTTCCCGTTCTGGCGCGCGAACGGGCGCCCGGATGCACCGTCCCGGGCCGTCCGAAACCGGGCGCGGCAAGGTTCGTTGAAACGGGCAGAAGGTTTCATTGTTCACAATAATTGTTTTGTTACGCCGATCACGAAGGGATGAACGGCAGAAAACCGACGGATTGTTCACTTTTTGAGGGTTTCGCTGCGGCTCGGAACGTACCATTTTGGGTTCACACGACGACGCGATGACGCGCCGCCGGACACATGGACGACCCGCGCATCGCAAAGGCCAAGGCCGATGCAAGCCGCTCGCCGCCCGACCAGAGGAACAGGAGCCCATCATGTTGAAGACCACTTTGATCGCCGCAACGCTCGCAGCAACCGCAGCCTATTCGATCCCGGCCAGCGCCCAGATCGTGCCGGGCTCGGAGTACGGCACCATCCGAAGCGAGGAAGCCAAGCGCGCCAGCGTCGCCGAGCCCGCGGCCAATGTTGCCCGCACGACCGTCGACGCCTCGCGCGTCTACGGCTACAGCCAGACCGTTCCGGGGTCGGACTACGACCGCACGGCCGGCGAGGAAGCCGACCGCACCGACGTTCGCCGCACGACGCGCGGTTCCGACGCAAGGCGCGTCAATCCGGATTCAGTGCAGATCGTCCCCGGATCCGACTATGGCCGTGAGGCCAACGAAGTGCGCGAGCGCGCCAGCGTCCGCTAGTATCTCGTAAGACAAGGGTCGAGTCCTCCCAACACATCGCCATCGAAAAGCCGGTCTCCTTTTCTGGGGGCCGGCTTTTCTTAAATGCGGCGGGACAATGACCGAAGGCGGACTGCCGTGCGGCGCGGGGTGCCCCGCCGCACCCGTGTCAGGCCCGGCCGAGAAAGCTCGCCACGTCCGCGAACACGGCGTCGAACATCGGTTCGGTGAGCCGCCCGGTGTTCGTGTTGTACCGTGAACAGTGATAGGTCGGAAACAGGGTGTAGGGACCGGCGGGAACGCGAGCGCCGTGCCTGAAGCCGTGGTCGGCAAGTCTCAATCCGAGGGTGCGGACCGTCGAATCATGCGCGATGCGCCCGAGCGTGACGATGGCCCTGAGGTTCGGCAACCCGTCCAGCGTGGCGGCGAGAAATTGCCGGCAGGTGTTGATCTCGGCCCCCACCGGCTTGTTCTGCGGCGGCACGCAGCGCACGGAATTGGTGATCGCCGTGCCGAAGAGCGTCAGCCCGTCGTCCGGATCGGCCGCGAACCGGTCATTGGCAAAGCCGTGGGCGTGAAGCGTGCGGTAGAGGAGATCGCCGGCATAGTCGCCGGTAAACGGACGGCCCGTTCGGTTCGCGCCGCGCACGCCGGGCGCAAGACCGACGACCAGAAGCGCCACCCCGTCTTTCCCTTCCTGCGGATGGAGCGTGTCGACGGGCGCGTTGTGCCAGCCGGGCTCCTTGGCCCGCCATTCCGCGCGGAACGCGACAAGGCGCGGGCAGAGCGGGCAATCGCGCGGCGGCTCCGCCGGGCGACCGCTCGTATGAAACATCGTGTTTTGTTTCGTCATCGGCGTGAAGATAGTGCCGCGTCAGAAATCGTCGTCCTCGTTGTCGTCCTCGACGCTCTCGACAGTGCCGCGGCGGGCCAGTCGCGCATCGCGCTCGGCCTGGCTGCGGCCGATATCGTTCTTCAGGCTGACGAGATCGATGAAATGATCGGCCTGTCGTCTCAGTTCGTCGGAGATCATCGGCGGCTGGGTGGTCAGCGTCGAGACGACCGACACCTTCCGGCCCTTGCGCTGCAGCGCCTCGACGAGGGAGCGGAAATCGCCGTCGCCGGAAAACAGAACGAAATGGTCGACCGTGTCGGACAGTTCCATGGCATCGATGGCCAGCTCGATATCCATGTTGCCCTTGACCTTGCGACGGCCGGACGGGTCGGTGAACTCCTTCGCCGGCTTCGTCACCACCCGGTAACCATTGTAATCCAGCCAGTCGATCAGCGGGCGGATGGAGGAGTACTCCTGGTCCTCGATCAGCGCGGTATAGTAGTATGCCCGCAGCAGATAAGCCTTCTGCTCGAAGAAGGTGAGCATCTTTTTATAATCGATATCGAAGCCAAGATTCCGCGAGGCGGCGTAAAGGTTCGCACCGTCGATCAAGAGTGCAATTTTCTCGCGCTGGTCAAACATTTCTTCAACTTTCAAGGGTTTTGGGTCGCTCCGGCCTGTTCTCTTGGAGTTCTACCTTTCCAGGCCGCCGATCCGAGCCCGTTGTCGGTACAAGGTCGCATAGCGGAAGATCAAGGCATTTCGCCAGTTTATTTGGTGGCTTCCATCGATCGGGTGCGCCCGGCCTTGTGGTTCGCCGCGTTATTGGATAAGAGACCCCGATCCAGCCCCTTTGAAATTTCAGGCATGAGGAGACAGGCATGGCCCGCGTCACCGTAGAAGATTGCGTCGATAAGGTCGACAACCGATTCGAGCTCGTGCTCCTCGCCAGCCATCGGGCCCGCCAGATCAGCCAGGGCAACCCCATCACGATCGATCGCGACAACGACAAGAATCCCGTCGTGGCCCTGCGCGAGATCGCCGACGAGACCCTGTCTCCCGAGGACCTTAAGGAAGACCTGATCCACACGCTGCAGAAGCATGTGGAGGTGGACGAGCCCGAGGAGGCCCGGCCGAGCGAGCGTTCGCAGGCCTCCACCCCGCAGGCCGCGATCCAGAACAAGGCCGACGAGCCCGCCCAGTTCGACCGGATGTCGGAAGAAGAGCTTCTGTCCGGCATCGAAGGCCTCGTCGCTCCGGAAAAAACCGACGACTACTGATCGGCTTCAACGCCGCATGGGTCTACCGTGCTGCGTCGAACATGACTATTCTCTGGGGGCGCGCCATAAGGTGCGCTCCCTTTTTCGTTCCGGGCCGCCTGGTCGCGTAGTCGCGCGCAGCACCCGTTCGCCGATGAAAGCGCGTTGCCGCCCATGATGCGCCAGTATGAACTCGTGGAGAAAGTCGCAGCCTACAAGCCGGACCTCGACGAGGCCCTGCTCAACCGCGCCTATGTCTACGCCATGCAGAAGCACGGCGCCCAGAAGCGTGCGAGCGGCGATCCGTACTTTTCCCATCCGCTCGAGGTCGCCGCGATCCTTACCGAGCTCCGGCTCGACGAGGCCACGATCGCGACCGCGTTGCTGCACGACACGATCGAGGACACCGACGCCACCCGCAAGGAGATCGATCATCTGTTCGGCCCGCGCATCGGCCATCTCGTCGAGGGCCTGACCAAGCTGAAGCGCCTCGATCTCGTGTCCAAGCGCACCCAGCAGGCCGAGAACCTGCGCAAGCTTCTCCTGGCCATCGCCGACGATATCCGCGTGCTCCTCGTCAAGCTTGCCGACCGGCTGCACAATATGCGCACCCTCGGCCCCATGCGGGAGGACAAGCGGGCGCGCATCGCCCAGGAAACCCTCGACATCTATGCGCCGCTGGCCGGGCGCATGGGCATGCAGGACATGCGCGAGGAACTCGAGGATCTCGCCTTCCGCCATGTCAATCTCGAGGCCTACGAGACACTGACCGCCCGTCTCGGCGAACTGAAGGAGCGCTACGCGCCGACGATCGCCCGGATCGAGGCGGAGCTGGCGGCGCGCCTGAAGGAACATGGCATCGACGCGACGGTGAAAGGGCGCCAGAAGCGCCCCTATTCGGTGTTCTCGAAGATGCAGCGCAAGGCCATGTCCTTCGAGCAGCTCTCCGACATCTTCGGCTTTCGCGTCGTCGTCGCCAACGAGGAGGATTGCTACCGCACGCTCGGCATCGTCCACCGGGCATGGCGCATGGTGCCCGGCCGGTTCAAGGATTACATCTCGACGCCCAAGCAGAACGATTACCGCTCGCTCCACACCACCATCATCGGCATGTCGGGCCAGCGCGTGGAACTGCAGATCCGCACCCAGGACATGCATTCGGTCGCCGAACTCGGCATCGCCGCGCACTCGATCTACAAGGACCAGATCGGGCCCGATGGCGAACGCGTCCGCTCGATCGAGCTGTCGAAGGATTCTAACGCCTATGCCTGGCTGCGGCATACGATCGAACTCCTGGCGAGCGGTGACACGTCGGACGAGTTCCTCGAGAACACCAAGCTCGAACTCTTCCAGGACCAGGTCTTCTGCTTCACGCCCAAGGGGCGCCTGATCGCGCTTCCGCGCGGCGCGACCCCGATCGATTTCGCCTATGCCGTCCACACCAATGTCGGCAATTCCTGCGTCGGGTCGAAGATCAACGGCCGCATCATGCCGGTCCTGACGGAGCTCGCCAACGGCGACGAGGTGGAGATCATTCGCGGCGAAGGCGAGGTTCCCTCGGCCGCCTGGGAGACGATCGCGGTGACCGGCAAGGCGCGTTCGGCCATCCGCCGCGCCTCCCGCGTCAATATCCGCAAGCAATATTCGGGTCTCGGCCGCCAGATCCTGGAACGCGCCTTCACGCGCTCGAACCGGACGTTCTCGGTCGACATGCTGAAGGCCGTCCTCGGCAAGCTCGGCCATCAGAATGTCGAGGACGCGTTCGCCGCGGTGGGCCGGGGCGAGCTCCCCGCCGTCGACGTGTTGCGGGCGATCCATCCCGACTATCAGGATACGCGCGCGACCCGGCGCGGCAAGCAGGAGCCCGAGGAGGGTTGGTTCAACCTGCGCAGCGCCGCCGGCATGATCTTCCGCGTGCCCGGCAAGCCGAGGCCCCGCGCGCGCAAGACCGATCCGGCGATCCTGATCCGGGGCACCGGCGGCGATCTTCCGGTGACCTTCTCGGAAGACGGCGCGGTTCCCGGAGACCGGATCGTCGGCATTCTCGAACCGGGCAAGGGCATCACCATCTATCCGATCCAGTCGCCGGCGCTGATGGCCTTCGAGGACCATCCCGAGCGCTGGGTCGACGTGCGATGGGATATCGACGAAAAGCTCGACCGGCGCTTTCCCGCCCGCATCTCCGTCTCGGCGATCAACGAGCCCGGCTCCCTGTCGGAGATCGCGGCCACGATCGCCCACAACGATGCGAACGTCCACAAGCTGGAAATGAAGTCCACCGCGCCCGATTTCACCCTGATGGTGTTCGACCTCGAGGTCTGGGACGTCAACCATCTGAACCGGACCCTGTCGCAGATCCGCGCCAAGGAGTGCGTCTCCTCGGTCACGCGGGTCAACGGTTGAGCGCCGCACCGCTGCCGCCTCCTCCAAGGGGCGATGCCGTTCGCGCAAGGGGCGATGCCGTTCGCGCAAGGGGCGATCGCGGGGTGATGGCGGAAACGGTTGAAGCGGCGATCCCGACCTTCTAAACGGTAGCGCACCGAGATTTGAAACGCCTTTGGCGCAGAAAGGCCCGAATGCCCATGACGACGGACGAGGTTCTGGCGATCTTTCGCGAGGCGGGGGCCTATCTCGAAGGCCATTTCATCCTGACATCGGGCCTGCGCAGCCCTGTCTTTCTGCAGAAGGCCTGTGTCTTCATGCATGCCGGCCTCACCGAGACGCTGTGCAAGGCGATGGCCGAGGCGATCCGCCGACGCGTCGAAGGGCCGATCGACTATGTGGTCGGGCCGGCCGTCGGCGGCATCATTCCGGCCTACGAGACCTCGCGCCATCTGAGCGTTCCGGCCGTATGGGTCGAGCGCGAGAACGGCACGTTCAGGCTGCGCCGGTTCGAGCTGCCGAAGGGCGCGCGGGTCGTCGTGGTCGAGGACATCGTCACCACCGGCCTGTCGATCCGCGAGACCGTGGCCTGTCTCGAGGGCATCGGCGCGAACGTTCTGGCCGCGTCCTGCATCATCGATCGCTCGGCCGGCAAGGCCGATGTCGGCGTTCCGCTGATCGCGCTCGCCGAATACGAAGTCCCGGCCTATCCGGCCGACCGGCTCCCGCCCGAGCTTGCGGCGATCGAGCCGGTGAAGCCCGGCAGCCGGTCCCTCTAGCGCCGACCCTCAACCCGGACGGCCCTCAGGGGCGCGGCCTGCCGAACGAAAGAACGCGAGCGGGACATGCTGTTTCGAAGACGAAAGCCGGAACGCTTCCTCGACAAGGCGAGGCTCTGGCTGTGGCCGCGCGTGTCGTTCCGCCGTTCATTTCTCTATTTCAAGAAGCGGGTCCTGCGCCTTCATGCGACCCCCCACGCCATCGCGGCGGGCTTTGCCGCCGGGGTCCTCGCCTCGTTCACGCCGTTCATCGGCTTTCACTTCCTGCTCGCCTTCGCGATCGCCTATCTCATCGGCGGCAACATGGCGTCGGCCGCCATCGGAACCGCGGTCGGCAATCCGCTGACCTTCCCGCTGATCTGGGCGATCACCTACGAGTTCGGCTCCGAGATCCTGTACGGGCGCGGCGAACTCGGCCCGGTGCATCATGTCGGCCATGCGTTGCGGGAGATGGACGTCTCGGCGATCTGGCATCCGCTGCTCAAGCCGATGCTCGTCGGCGGCCTTCCCATCGGCCTCCTTGCGGGCGGGCTGTCCTACTGGGTCATCCATGCGGGGGTGAAGCGCTTCCAGACGCGGCGCGATGCACGGCTCGCCGGGATCAGCCTCGCCCGGGCCGAGGCCGCGCTTTCGCGCAGGCCCCTGGAATAGGGACGGGCGCCGGCGCAAAGCCTGTCGAACGCGTTTCGCGCATTGCTCCCGATGCCCTTGGTGGATAAAAGCGCTTGAATATTGATGGCCGGCTCGATTTTCGGTCGTTCCGAAAGGTTTGAATCAACAATGGTCGATCCGACCCAAAACCAGGGCGATACCCGGCATTCGGGCGACGATGGTCTCGGCGAGACGATGGGTGAACGCGGCGCGGTAGAAAGCCGGGAGGCCGGCACGGTCTCCGGCGCCGGGGGCGGGGTTCCGGCTGCGCAAAGGACCGGTTCGAAGCCGCCGAAGGAGGCCGAGAAGGGCGGTTTCTGGGAGACGGTCAAGGTCATCGTCCAGGCCCTGTTGCTGGCGCTCGTCATCCGCACCTTCCTGTTCCAGCCGTTCTCGATCCCCTCGGGATCGATGATGCCGACGCTCCTCATCGGCGATTATCTGTTCGTCTCCAAATGGTCCTACGGCTATTCGCGCTTTTCGGCGCCGCTCTCGCTGCCGCTGTTCGACGGCCGCGTGCTCGCCAGCGATCCCGAGCGCGGCGACGTGGTCGTCTTCCGCAAGCCGGGCGAGGAGGACACGGACTATATCAAGCGGCTCGTCGGCCTGCCGGGCGATCGCATCCGCATGCGCGACGGCCAACTCATCATCAATGGAAAGGCCGTTCCCAAGGAGCCGGCCGGCGTGTTCGTCGACGAGAATGGCGAGGAGATCGACCAGTTCCGCGAGACGCTGCCGAACGGAAGGTCCTATCTGACGCTCGATCTCGGTCCCGATCTTGCGGGCGACGACACACGGGAATTCGTGGTGCCGGCCGGCCATTACTTCATGATGGGCGACAATCGGGACAACTCCCTCGACAGCCGGTTCGACGTCGGCTACGTGCCGTTCGAAAATCTCGTCGGCAAGGCGCAGATCATCTTCTTCTCGATCGGCGGCGGCGCATCCCCGCTCTATCTGTGGGAGTGGCCGTCAAAGTTGCGGTCCTCGCGGATCTTCGATTGGCTCGGCTGATGAAGCCGAAACCGCTCTCGGAACTTGAAGCGCGCATCGGTGTCCGCTTTTCCGACCACGACCGGCTGCAGCGGGCGCTCACCCATTCGAGCTTCCGTTCCGCCAAGGGGGACGGGCGTTCCTACGAGCGACTGGAATTTCTCGGCGACCGGGTTCTCGGCCTCGTCATCGCGGGCAAGCTCTTCGAGATGTTTCCCGACGCCGACGAGGGAGAACTCAGCCTGCGCCTCAATGCGCTCGTCAACGCCGAGACGTGCGCGGCGGTCGCCGACGAGCTCGGCCTTTACGACTATGTGCGCCAGGGCGGCGACCTGAAGCGGCTGGCACCGGCGCGCACCAAATCGATCCGGGCCGACCTGATGGAATCGCTGATTGCGGCGATCTACCTGAATTCCGGCCTCGAAGATGCCCGGACATTCATCGAGAACCATTGGGGCGACAGGCTCGGCAAGACCGTCGCCGCCCGCCGCGATCCCAAGACCGCGCTCCAGGAATGGGCGCACCAGCGCGGGCCGCAAACGCCGACCTACGAGGTCGTCGACCGCTCCGGACCGGACCACAACCCCAAATTCACGATCCGCGTGACGATCGACGGCGTGAAGCCGTCGGACGGCGAGGGCGCATCCAAGCGCCTGGCCGAACAGGCGGCCGCCGTCGCCATGCTGATCCGCGAGAACGTCTGGAAGGACGACCAGTGAACGAGACCGAGAACGACACGCCGCCGGTGCCCACGCGCGCCGAAACCGCACAGGACGAGGCCATCGCGGCCGGCCAGGCCGCCGGCACGCGCTCCGGCTTCGTCGCCCTGATCGGCGCCCCGAACGCCGGCAAGTCGACGCTCGTCAACCAGCTGGTCGGCACCAAGGTCTCGATCGTCACGCACAAGGTGCAGACGACCCGGGCGCTGGTGCGCGGCATCGCCATCCGCGACAGGACCCAGATCGTGTTCGTCGACACGCCCGGCGTCTTCGCCCCGCGCCGCCGGCTCGACCGGGCCATGGTGAAGACCGCCTGGTCCGGCGCCAAGGATGCCGACATCGTGATGGCGATCATCGATGCCGAGCGCGGCCTCAACGAGGAGGTCGAGACCATTCTCGACCGGCTGAAGGACGTGCGCCAGCCCAAGATCCTGCTTCTCAACAAGGTCGACCGCATTCAGCGCGACAAGCTTCTGGGGCTGACCCAGAAGGTGGTCGACAAGGTCACCTTCGATCAGGTCTTCATGATCTCGGCGCTCAACGGCTCGGGCTGCGCCGACCTGATGAACTGGCTCGCCGGCGCGCTGCCGCACGGGCCCTGGTATTATCCCGAAGACCAGATCTCCGACCTGCCGCTACGCCAGCTCGCCGCCGAGATCACCCGCGAGAAGGTCTTCCTGCGCCTCCATCAGGAAATTCCCTATTCCTCGACCGTCGAGACCGAGCAGTGGGAGAACCGCAAGGACGGCTCGGTGCGCATCGAGCAGACGATCTATGTCGAGCGCGACAGCCAGAAGGCGATCGTGCTCGGCCACAAGGGCGAGACGATCAAGACCATCGGCCAGCTCGCACGCAAGGACATCGCCGAGGCCGCCGACTGCAAGGTGCACCTCTTCCTGTTCGTGAAGGTGCGCGAGAACTGGGGCAACGACCCGGAACGCTACCGCGAGATGGGCCTCGACTTCGGGAAGTGAAAGCGGTCTTCCGATCGACGCGTTCGATCGGACGCGCTGCCGCAATCCGGCCATGGGTATTGCGCAAGCTCCGCCCAACACGCGCGGCAGGAGTGAACATGCTCGCAAGACCCCTTTGCCTCGCCCTGTCCATGTGGCTCACGCCCTTCGCCCACGCCCAGAGCGTCGGCGCGCCCGTTCCGACGCCGGAAGCGCGGCCGGATGGCGCGGGTGCCGAGGCGGGGTCGCCCGATCGGGCCACGCGCGCTTCCACCGAGACTGAGACTGAGACTGATAGCGGCACCGGCACCGATCCGCGCGGCGGAGCCGAGAGCCCGAGCCCCGAAGCGTTCAACGAGGCGAACAGCCGCGCGAACGGGGCCGCGGGTGCGGACGGGGGGACGCCGATAGCGCAGACCACCGAGCCGGACGCGTCCGGTCCGGCGGTCGTCGAGGATCTTTCGGACCCGGATGCGCCAGCTGCGGCATCCGCGCCGGACCCTCAGGCAACGGCGCCGGTTGCACCCTCGCCGACACCTGCCGGGTTGCCGGAACCGGACGGGCCGGAGCCGGACCCGTCGGCGCCGCAGTCCCTGCCGATCAGGCCGGGGGATATTCCGCGTCCCGAGGCAAAGCCCGAAACGGCCGCCGCGAAGGCCGCGCCGATCGGTGCTCTCGATACTGCCGAGCCACCCGCGATCCCGGTTCTGCCCAAGCCATCCGCCATGAAGCAGCAGCCGATCTCGCCGGCAGCCGCGGTCAGGGCTGCCGCCGCCATCATCGCGTCCGAGGCGTGCGAAGCCGATCTCACACGGCGCGGGATCGTGTTCGAGACGGAACCATCGCTCAACGAGGGAGATTGCGGCGTCCTGCGGCCCGTTTCCCTGACGACGCTGTCGAGCGGGCTCGAGGTGAACACGCAGACCCTGATGTGGTGTCCGACCGCCGATGCGCTCGACACCTGGATGACGGAGACGGTCATCCCGGCCGCCGAGGCGGTCTATCCCGATCGGACCTTGACGGGAATCAGCCGGATCTCGACCTATGTCTGCCGCAATCGCGGCTCGGGCCAGAAGATCTCCGAGCATGCGCGCGGCTCGGCCGTCGATATCGGTGCGTTCGTGTTCGAGGACGGCGAAGTCCCGGTCGCCGCCGCCAATCCCGAAACGCCCGACGGCAAGTTCCTCTCCGCCGTGCGCGCCGGTGCGTGCGGGCCCTTCACCACGGTTCTCGGACCGGGAACCGACGCCGACCACGCCACCCATTTCCACTTCGACCTCGCCGCCCGCAAGGGCGGGCCGTATTGTCGGTGATCGTGATGGGTGTCTCAGGCGATAACCGCCCCGCATGGGTCACATTTCGATGACGTGGTCCGGTCAGCCCGTGATTTCGCGGTGGGCCGCACTCGCCAGAAAGGCGGAGCGGGTCTGCCCCCGCGCTCTTGCGGCGTCGTCGATCGCCTCAAGCAGACCAACATCGAGCGACAGGTTGATCCGGGTCGTCGCGCCACGGTTTCGGATCAGGGGTACGACCGTCAGGATCGCATCCTTGCGGTCTTCGACAAGTTCGGGATCGGCGACGATTTCGTCGTAGCTTCGCGGGCTCGGGATCGAGTCGCCATCGGCTTCCATCATTCTGACATGGCCGCACAGCGCCTCGACCGCGTGGGTCGCCGCCTCGTCCAATGTATCGCCAAACGAGATGCAGCCGGGCAGATCGGGAAAGCTCACGCCGTAGACGCTGTCCGGTTCCTTATGAACGAATGCAATGTAACGCACGGCAATCCTTTGGAGTCAGTTGTCGAGCCCTGCCTGTTTCAGCACCGATTTTGCGGTCTTCGTAGGCATATCCTTTCGCGGATGAGGAACTGTCACCTTTCCGGGCTTTACCGGATGCTTGAAATGGTGATGCGAGCCGGTGGTGCCAATCTCGACCCAGCCATCGTCACATAGCAGTTTTATCAGCGACCTGCTGCTATAGGGCCCGGGCTGTATGGTGTAGCATATTACACACTTTCGGATGGTGCAATCAGGGCCGCCCCGATACGACTATGCCGCTCCCTTTAAAAAAGCCAGCCACGAAAAAGGCGGCCCCCGAAGGGACCGCCTCGCAATAGCCAGGTGCTCGAGGCGCCTGGGCTTCATGGACTTTCTTAGAAGTCCATGCCGCCCATGCCGCCCATTCCACCCATGCCGCCGGCGGGCATGCCGCCGCCGCCATTGTCCTTCTTCGGCGCTTCCGAGATCATCGCCTCGGTGGTGACGAGAAGGCCGGCAACCGATGCCGCGTCCTGCAGGGCCGAGCGAACGACCTTGACCGGATCGACGATGCCCATCTGGATCATGTCGCCATATTCACCCGTGGCGGCATTGTAGCCGAAGGTGATGGACTCGTTCTCGAGGATCTTGCCGACGATGATCGAGCCTTCCGCACCGGCGTTCTGGACGATCTGGCGCAGCGGCGCCTGAAGCGCCTTGCGCACGATGTTGATGCCGGCGTCCTGATCGGAGTTGAGGCCCTTGATGTCGACGGCGTTGGAGGCACGCAGAAGCGCGACGCCACCACCGGCCACGATGCCTTCTTCCACGGCCGCACGGGTCGCGTTGAGGGCGTCGTCGACGCGGTCCTTCTTTTCCTTCACTTCGACTTCGGTCGCACCGCCGACGCGGATGACGGCGACGCCGCCTGCAAGCTTGGCGAGACGCTCCTGCAGCTTCTCGCGATCGTAGTCCGACGTGGTCTCTTCGATCTGGGCCTTGATCTGGCCGACGCGGGCCTTGATCTGCTCGGATTCACCGGCACCATCGACGATGGTCGTGTTTTCCTTGGTGATCTGGACCTTCTTGGCGCGGCCGAGCATGTCGAGCGTGACATTCTCGAGCTTGATGCCGACATCTTCCGAGACGACCGTGCCGCCGGTGAGGATCGCGATGTCCTCGAGCATGGCCTTGCGGCGATCGCCGAAGCCGGGTGCCTTGACGGCCGCGATCTTCAGGCCGCCGCGCAGCTTGTTGACGACGAGCGTTGCGAGCGCCTCGCCCTCGACGTCTTCCGCGATGATGATGAGGGGCTTGGACGACTGGACGACCGATTCCAGAACCGGAAGCAGCGCCTGAAGGTTCGAGAGCTTCTTCTCGTGCAGGAGAATGTAGGCGTCCTCGAGCTCGGCGACCATCTTCTCGGCATTGGTCACGAAGTAGGGCGACAGGTAGCCGCGGTCGAACTGCATGCCTTCGACGACTTCGAGCTCGGTCTCGGCGGTCTTGGCTTCCTCGACGGTGATGACACCCTCATTGCCGACCTTCTGCATGGCCGAGGCGATCATCTCGCCGATTTCCTTCTCGCCGTTCGCCGAGATGGTGCCGACCTGGGCGACTTCGTCCGAAGTGTCGATCGAGCGGGCAGCCGAGCCGAGGGCTTCGACGACCTTGGCAACGGCCTGGTCGATGCCGCGCTTGACGTCCATCGGGTTCATGCCGGCGGCAACGGCCTTGGCACCCTCGCGAACGATCGCCTGGGCGAGAACCGTCGCGGTGGTGGTGCCGTCGCCGGCCTTGTCGTTGGTCTTCGAGGCCACTTCGCGCACCATCTGGGCGCCCATGTTCTCGAACTTGTCCTCGAGCTCGATTTCCTTGGCGACCGAGACGCCGTCCTTGGTGATGCGCGGTGCGCCGAAGGACTTGTCGATCACGACGTTGCGGCCCTTGGGACCGAGCGTGACCTTCACCGCGTCGGCGAGAATGTCGACGCCGCGCAGCATGCGTTCACGAGCGTCGCGGCCGAATTTAACTTCTTTAGCTGCCATGTTGGCTTTCTCCTCAGCGCGCCGTCAAAGGCCACGCCTTGTTGATTTCGAATGAAAAAGAGTGCGTTGGGGTCCGGTGCGGCCGGGTTAGCCGACGACGCCCATGATGTCGGACTCTTTCATGATCAGCAGGTCCTCGCCGCCGAGCTTCACCTCGGTGCCCGACCACTTGCCGAACAGGACGCGGTCGCCTGCCTTGACGTCGAGCGGGATGACCTTGCCGGAATCGTCGCGCGCACCGGTGCCGATGGCGACGATCTCGCCTTCCTGCGGCTTTTCCTTTGCGGTGTCGGGAATGATGATCCCGCCCTTCGTCTTCGCTTCGGACTCGACGCGGCGAACGAGCACGCGGTCGTGGAGCGGACGGAAATTCGCATCTGCCATGTTCTTGGAACCCTTGTTGTGCGACTGCCGGACCCTTCGAGAGGTATAGGCATCCGGCGAATGAATGGTCTTGGCACTCTCCGAGGGAGAGTGCTAACAGGGCCGGAGATAGGCGATGGGGCGCGGGCGCGTCAAGCGGGGACTTGCAAAAAATGTCGCGGCCTGGCCCGGATGTGGAGGCGGTCCGGCCGCAACGCAAGGTCCCAGTCTTGACCGCGCTCCCGTCTTGCCCCTAACGCCAAGTCTTGAGCTTTTGACGAACTGGAGACCGAATGGCCGAGGCGAGCGCCCACCCCGTGCGAAGGATCGACGCCCTCAAGGAGATCGCGCGCGACTACGACGCGATCGTCTGCGACGTGTGGGGCGTGGTTCACAACGGCGTCTCGAAGTTCGCCTCCGCCGAGGATGCTCTGACCTCGGCCCGGCACGACGGCGTCAAGGTTGTTCTCCTCACCAACTCGCCCCGCCCGCACGATGGCGTGATCGACCAGCTCGACGCCATGGGCTTCGACCGCAACGCCTATGATCATGTCGTCACCTCGGGCGATGCGACCCGCGACCTCATCCAAAAGGGCGAAGGCGCGATCTTCCATCTCGGGCCAAAGCGCGATCTCGATGTCTTCAAGGATCTCGGCGTGGACCTCGTTCCGCTGGAAGAGGCGTCGCGGATCGTCGCGACAGGCCTCTTCGACGACGAGAACGAGACGCCCGACGACTATCGCGACCTGTTGCGGGATCTGCGCGAGCGCGAACTGACGATGATCTGCGCCAATCCCGACATCGTCGTCCACCGCGGCGAGCGGCTGATCTATTGCGCCGGTTCGATCGCCCGCGAATATGGAAGCCTCGGCGGCAAGGTCGCGTTCGCGGGCAAGCCGCACCGCCCGATCTACGAGCTGGCGCGCGAGACGATGGGGTTGGGCGAGGATGCCGACGCCGGGATCCTGGCGATCGGCGACGGAATGCCCACGGATATTCGCGGCGCCAATGCGTTCGGCGTCGACGCGCTCTTCATCACCCGCGGCATCCACGGCGACGAACTGAACGCGGGCGATCCGAGCGCCGAGAGCGTGACGCGGCTTCTGGACCAGAACGGTCTTGCCGCGCGCTACTTCATGCCGGCCCTGAAGTGAGCGAGACCGCGCAGCACAAGGCGATCCGCCGCCTCGGAGCGGTCGCGGACTGCCCCGAAGCATTGCGGGGCGGCGTCGTCGCGATCGGCAATTTCGACGGGCTGCATCGCGGCCATCAGGCGGTCCTGGGCAAGGCGCACGACATTGCGCGCGCCGACGCCCGCCCGCTTCTGTGCCTTACCTTCGAGCCGCATCCGCGCACGGTTTTCAGCCCCGACGCGCCCGTTGCGCGCATCACGCCGGCACCGATGAAGGCCCGGCTGCTCGGGCTTCTCGGCTTCGACGCGGTGATCGAACAGAACTTCACCCGCGCCTTCGCCGGCATCGCGCCGGAAGCGTTCGAGACCGATATCCTCGCCGGCGCCCTCGGGGCGGCGCATGTCGTGGCCGGGTTCGATTTCCACTACGGCGCACGGCGCTCCGGCACCCCCGCCAGCCTCGTCGCGGCGGGCGCGCGGTTCGGCTTCGGCGCGACGCTGGTTCCCGAATTCGACGATGAGGGCGGCACCGTCATCTCGTCGAGTCGCATCCGCACGGCGCTCCGGAGCGGGGCCGTCGAGGCGGCCGCGGGGCTTCTCGGCTATCGCTTCACGATCCGCGGCCAGGTCGTCCACGGCAAGAAGCTCGGGCGCACCCTCGGCTATCCGACGGCCAATCTGGTTCTCGAGGACGAACTTCTCGCCCACGGCATCTACGCCGTCCGCTTCCGGCGCGCCGACGGAACGCTGCATGACGGCGTGGCGAGCTATGGCCGGCGCCCCACCTTCGACGACGGGGCGGCGCTGTTCGAAACCTTCCTGTTCGACTTTGCCGGCGATCTCTACGGCGAGACCGTCGAGGTCGCCGTGGTCTCGCGGCTGCGGGGCGAGGTGAAGTTCGACAGCGCCGAGGCGCTCGTCGTCCAGATGGACAAGGATGCGGCGGAGGCCCGCGCGATGCTCGCGGACCTGTCGCCGCTCTCGCCGCTCGACCGGGCGCTCGTCTTTTGAGCGACGGCCCCGCGCGGCGTCCCGTGGCGCTGGTCACCGGGTCGACCTCCGGCCTCGGCCTCTGCCTCGCCCGGCGGCTGGAGGGGCGTTACCGCCTGATCCTCGCCGGCCGCCGCGACCGGTTTCCAGGGCCTCTGCCCGAGGGCGCGATCTATGTCGCCGCCGACCAGGCCGATCCGCATGCGGCGAGCCAGGCGATCGAGACGAGGCTTGCGGAGGCGGGGATCGATCGGTTGAATCTCGCCTTCCTCAATGCCGGGACCGGAACCTACGGCGACCCGTTCGACGAGGATACGGCGTCCGTCCGCCGGACGCTCGCGGTCAATCTCGAAGCGCCGCTCCTCCTGTCGCATGCGCTGTTTGCCCGTCTCCAGTCCGCTTCGGGCCGCCTCGTGCTGATCGGCTCGGTCGCGCGCACCGGCTCGGCGAACCTTGCCGCCTATGCCGCGTCCAAGGGCGGGCTCGACGCGCTCGCCCGGGCGCTCGGGGAGGAATGGCGCGGCCGCGTCGCCGTGTCGATGATCCATCCGGGGCCGATCGCGACCGGCATGCACGAAAAGGCCGGCTTCGATCCGAAGGGCCTTCGCCGCTTCTTCGCGAGCCCCGAGCGCATGGCCGCAATGGTGGAGCGCGCGGTCGAGGCCGGACGTTCGCGCGCGGTCCTCGGGTCCGCGGCGACGCTCGCCCATCTCATCGGCTCCGGAATGCGCCGATGAAGCGTGCCCTGATCACCGGTGCTGCGGCAGGTCTCGGCGAGGCGATGGCGCGCGAACTCGTCCGCGACGGTTTCGAGATCGTCGGCCTCGATCGCAGCGAAGGCCCCCACGTGACGCTCCGCGCCGACCTGTCGGTGCCGCGCGAGGTCGATCGCGCGCTGGACGTCGCGCTTTCGCGCGGGCCCTACGATCTCGTGGTCCTCAATGCCGGCGTCTCGGCGACGGGACGGTTCGAGCAGATTCCGGTGGAGGCCCACCGCACGGTTCTGGCGGTGAACGCGCAAGCGCCGATCGTGCTTGCCCACGGGCTGGTGCGCGCAGGCGGGCTGGCTCCGCGGGCGCGGCTCGTCTTCGTGTCCTCGCTGTCGCACTTCGTCGGCTATCCGGGCGCGGCAAGCTACGCCGCCTCCAAATCGGCGCTTGCCGTCTATGCGCGGAGCATTGCCCGGCCCATGAGACGGCGCGGCCATTCGGTGACGCTCGCCTGTCCGGGGCCGATGAAGACCGCACAGGCCGAGCGGCACGCGCCGCCCGGCGCCCGCGACGACAGGCGCATGGATGCGGCGGACGCCGCGCGAGCGATCCTGAAGGCCGCCCGCGCGGGGCGCGCCTTGAGCGTGCCGGGTCCGGCGAACCGGGCGGGCTGGCTGTTCGGGCGCCTGGCGCCGGCTCTTGCGGCCCGCACCATGCGCAGGCTGATCTACGACAAGCTCGACCGCGACGTCTGGTAGGGCGAAACGAGGGGCGTGGGCGCGGGCGCGCGACGTTCTTCCCAATCCGGTCAACGCTTGCTAAAGACGGCGCATGTTAAAGGCGCGCTTCTCCCTTCGGGTCATACGAATTAGCCGCCCGGCCCTCTGACCGCCGTTCACCATCGAGCGACGAGGGACCGGGACGACGCATCACGCGCCTGCGTATCCGCCATTTCGAGCGGACGCGACACCGAATTTTCCAACGCGCCGCGATCCGCTTTCGCCGATGACGTGGCCGCCATTCTGGACAGACGAGACCGATGAGCGAGACGAAAACGCCGGGCGAGACCACGCCGGAGACCGTCGATTATTCCAAGACCCTGTTCCTGCCGCAGACGGAGTTTCCGATGCGCGCCGGGCTTCCCAAGGTCGAGCCGGAATGGATCGCCCGATGGGACGCGATGGACCTTTACGGCCAGTTGCGAAAGGCCGGCGAGGGCCGTCCCCGATACGTGCTGCACGACGGCCCGCCCTATGCCAACGGCAATCTCCATATCGGCCACGCGCTGAACAAGGTGCTGAAGGACGTCATCACCCGCTCGTTCCAGATGCGCGGATACGACGCCAACTACGTGCCGGGCTGGGATTGCCACGGCCTGCCGATCGAATGGAAGATCGAGGAGCAGTACCGGGCGAAGGGCAAGAACAAGGACGAGGTGCCGACCAACGAATTCCGCCAGGAGTGCCGGGATTTCGCCGCGCACTGGGTGGGCGTCCAGACCGAGGAGTTCCGCCGTCTCGGCGTCGAGGGCGATTTCAAGGATCCGTACCTCACCATGCGCTTCTCGTCCGAAGCGGTGATCGCGGGCGAACTTTTGAAGTTCGCCATGTCGGACCAGCTCTATCGCGGCTCCAAGCCCATCATGTGGTCGGTGGTGGAGAAGACGGCGCTGGCGGAAGCCGAGGTCGAATATCAGGATTACGAATCCGACACGGTCTGGGTGAAGTTTCCGGTTCAGGGAAATCGGTTCCCTTCTAGCAAAGGGGAGCTTTACGATAGGGTTGCTGATAGCAAAGCGTTTATCGTCATCTGGACCACGACGCCCTGGACCATCCCGGGCAACCGGGCGATCACCTATTCGGACCGTGTCGCTTACGGACTTTATGAAGTCACGGCCCCGGACGACGCGGAGAACCCGCGCTGGGCCATGCATGGAGAGCGCTATCTTCTGGCCGATGCGCTGGCCGCCGATGTCTTCGCCAAGGGCCGCGTGCCGGAAGGCGGCTGGCAGCGGGTGGCGGACGTGGCCCCGTCCGATCTCGAAGACCTTCTCTGCGATCATCCCTTGAAGGGGCTCGCCGGTGGCTACGCGTTTCCCGTCCCCCTGCTGTACGGCGCGCATGTGACGGAGGATGCGGGTACGGGCTTCGTCCACACCGCGCCCAGCCACGGGCGCGAGGATTTCGAGGCGTTCATCGACGGTCGGCGGGCGCTCGAAGCGCGCGGCATCGACGCGACGATCCCGTTCCCGGTGGACGATGCCGGCTTTTATACAAAGGAAGCGCCGGGCTTCGGACCCGACGCCCCGGAGGGGCCTGCCCGCGTCATCGACGACAAGGGCAAGAAGGGCGATGCCAACAGCCGTGTGATCGCGGCGCTGATCGAGCGCAACCATCTTCTGGCGCGCGGTCGGCTGAAGCATTCCTATCCCCATTCCTGGCGCTCCAAGAAGCCGATCATCTATCGCAACACGCCGCAATGGTTCGTCCATATGGACGAGGATCTCGGCGGGTACGGGATGGGTGGGACGGACGCTCCGACCGAAGGTCGCAAGCCCGAACGGGCGTCGGCCGACAAGGCCGCCCCCGCGGAGCGAAGCCGCGCCAGCGGCGACAGCGTGAGCGAACACAGTGACACGCTCCGCAACCGCGCCCTCAAGGCCATCGAGGACACCCGCTTCGTGCCGGCGTCCGGCCAGAACCGCCTGCGCGGCATGATCGCCGATCGGCCGGACTGGGTCCTCTCCCGGCAACGGGCATGGGGCGTGCCGATCTGCATCTTCGCCGACGAGGACGGCAACATCCTGAAGGACGATGCGGTCAACGCCCGCATTCTCGAAGCCTTCGAGGCCGAGGGGGCCGATGCCTGGTTCGCCGAGGGCGCCGCGGAGCGCTTCCTCGGCAACGAGCACGACGGTGCGACGTGGCGGCAGGTGCGCGACATTCTGGATGTGTGGTTCGATTCCGGATCGACCCACGCGTTCTGCCTGGAAAGGCGATCCGATCTCAAATGGCCGGCGGACCTTTACCTCGAAGGCTCCGACCAGCATCGCGGCTGGTTCCATTCCTCGCTGCTGGAGGCGTGCGGCACGCGCGGCCGTGCGCCCTACGACGCGGTGCTGACCCATGGCTTCGTCATGGACGAGGAGGGGCGCAAGATGTCGAAGTCCCTCGGCAACGTCGTCACCCCCCAGGAGGTGATCAAGCAGTCCGGCGCCGACATCCTGCGCCTGTGGGTCGTCTCGTCCGACTATTCGGAGGATCTGCGCCTCGGCAAGACCATTCTGCAGACAAATGTGGACAGCTATCGCAAGCTGCGCAACACGGTCCGCTGGATGCTCGGCACGCTCGCCCACGACACCGGCGAGAGCGTGCCCCATGCGCAGATGCCGGAGCTCGAGCGCCTGATGCTCCATCGCCTCGCCGAGCTGGACGAGGTCGTGCGCAAGGGCTACGACGCGTTCGACTTCAAGCGCATCGCCCGCACGCTTCTCGATTTCGTCGTCGTCGAGCTGTCGGCCTTCTACTTCGACATCCGCAAGGATGCTCTTTATTGCGATGCCCCGTCCTCGGTGCGCCGCAAGGCGGCGCTGCAGGTGGTGCGGGAGATCTTCGACCGGCTCGTCACCTGGCTCGCCCCGATGATGCCCTTCACCATGGAAGAGGCGTGGCTGTCGCGCTATCCGCAGGCGGCGTCGGTCCATCTGGAACAGTTCCGCGCGGTCGACGCGTCCTGGCGCGACGATGCGCTGGCGGCCCGGTGGCGCGACATCCGCAAGGTGCGCCGCGTCGTCATGGGCGCGCTCGAGGAACAGCGCCGGGCAAAGACGATCGGCTCCTCGCTCGAAGCCTGGCCGACCGTTCACATTCTCGACGATGGGCTCCGCGCCGTCGCCGCCTCCACCGATTTCGCCGAGGTCGCGATCACGTCAGGGCTCACCATCGAAGGCGGCGAGGGGCCGGCCGATGCGTTTCGCCTGCCCGACGCTCCGGGCGTCGGCGTCGTCTTCGCCCGGGCGGAGGGCATCAAATGCGCCCGCTCGTGGAAGATCACCGGCGATGTCGGCTCCGATCCCGAATATCCCGACGTCTCGCGGCGCGATGCCGAGGCGCTGCGCGAACTGAAGGCAGCGGGACGGCTGACGCCCGCTGCCTGAAAAAGGCCTGACGACGCAGCACGGTGCAGGGCCGCGAGCGGTGCGGCCTTGCCACAGCGGTTGACGAAGTTCTAAGGATCGTGTCGGCTGCCGCAGGGAAAGGCGTATTGTCGCCCGATTCCGGTGGCAGGGCCTTCGGGTACGACGAAGCGCGGAACGGTGGGGGCCTGATGCGCGCCCAATGGGATGGGAGCCGAGGGGGCTCATTGATGATGATTTCGACGACACACCGGCTCTTCGCCAGGCCCACCTGCCATGTCGCACTTCTCGCCGGCGTCGTGGCGCTTTCGGGATGCCTCGGTCCGACCTACGGAACCGGCACGAGCCAGGGCGAGATGCTGTTCGACGATCTGAACAATGTGGTCTCCTTCGGATCGGGCGGCGATTCCGAGCCGATCGCCTACACCGAGCGCCCGGAGTTGCGGACGCCCGAGAACACCAGCATCCTGCCGCCTCCCCAAGAGCCGGCCGCCCGTCCCGAGACCGAGTTCGAGCGCCGCCAGCGCATCCAGTCGGCGGCCTATAGCGGCGATGGCGCGGTTCCTGTCTCGCAGATGACGGGCCCGAAACCCGGCGTGACCCAGGACTATCTCGATCGCACGCGCGGCGATGGCTACGATTTCGCCGAGGTCAGAAGCCGCGACGAATCCATCACGCTCTCGCCCGCCGAACTGCGGAGCCGATCCGCGCTCGTCAGGGAGCGGATCGCGCAGAACAGCGCCGCGAACCAGAACCAGCGGCGTTACCTGTCCGAGCCTCCGCTCGAATATCGCCGGCCCTCGGCGGCGGCCCCCGTCGGCGATCCCGGGCTCGACGAAGAGGTCAAGCAGCGCCGGTTGCGCGGCTCGGAATCGCTCTTCTCCAAGGTCGGCGATCTCCTGCCGTTCTAGGATGCCGGCCGCGCGCCATCAGGGCTCGGGGTCCGACGAGCGCCGCGCCGCGAAGAACGTCTTGAGGAGGGCCGCGCTCTCGGTCTCCGAAAGCGCGGAATAGACCTCCGGCGCATGATGACAGGTGGGCTGGGCGAAGAACCGGCCGCCGCTTTCCACCGCGCCGCCCTTCGCGTCGGCCGCGCCGAAGTAAAGCCGCCTCAGCCGCGCGAACGAGATCGCACCGGCGCACATGGCGCAGGGCTCCAGCGTGACGTAGAGATCGCACCCGGTCAGCCGCTCGGCGGCAAGGGCCGAACAGGCGCGGCGTATGGCGAGGATTTCCGCGTGGGCCGTCGGATCGTTGCGCGCCCGCGTCTCGTTGCCGGCGCGCGCGACCACGTCTCCGTTCCTCACGATCACCGCGCCGACCGGAACTTCGCCGCGCAGGGCCGCCGCGCGGGCCTCTTCGAGAGCCTCGTCCATGAAGCGCCGGGTCATGGGATCGGGTCCTCTCTCTCGCCAAGCGTGCCGCGACCTGATAGAGCGCTTGGCACAAACGCGCCAGCAATGGACGCAAACGGATTTCGGGCGTCTGACGAAAGGCGCCCCGCGTTGATGGGCCCTCCAGCGTCAAGACGCCGACCGCCCGCAGGACAAGATAATATGAGTGACGACGACAGTGACAAGCGCGGCGGTCCCAAGGGCGGCCGGCCGACGGCAGGCGGTTTCCGCCGCAGCGGTCCCGGCGCCGGCAGCGAGCCGGCGAAGGCCGCGTCCGGCGCAAAGCCGCGCGGCCGGGATGCAAGGACCGAGGGCGGCGGGGCGAAGCCCTTCACGCCGAAAAGCCGGGGCATGAAGTCCCATGGCGGGGCCGGCGAGGGCGAGGCGCCGCGTAAGCCCAAGAGTTACGGCATGCGCAGCCATGACCGGCCTGCCGGTGGCGAGGGCGCGCCCCGTCCAAGACCCGCCGAAGGCGCGCCGCGCGGCGAGCGTCCCGCAAGGAGCGAGGCCCCGCGCGGCGAGCGCAAGCCGTTCGCCGGGTCTCGCGACGGCGAGCGCAAGACCGGTTTCGAGCGCCGCGAAGAGGGTGGCGACAGCCGTCCGCGAGCCGATCGACCGCAGCGCACCGAGCGTCCCGAGCGCGCCTTCAAGCCGCGGGGCGACCGGCCCGAACGCGGCGGCGACCGCCCGGCGAAGCGCTTCGACAAGGTCGGGGAACGCGGCGCGGCACGGCCGCGCGACGAAGGCGGCGGCTTCAGGCGCCGTCCCGTCGAGGACGCCTCCTCGGTCTCGGCCCAGCCCGTCGACATGCGCATCGCGCGCCGGCTTGCGCGCGCGGGCGTCGCCTCGCGGCGCGACGCCGAAGGCATGATCGCCGACGGGCGCGTGAAGGTGAACGGCAAGATCATCGATTCGCCCGCGCTCGACGTGAAGCCCACCGACCGGATCGAGGTCGACAATGCGCCGCTGCCCCAGACCGAGCGCACGCGGCTCTGGCTGTTCAACAAGCCGGCCGGAACGGTGACGACGAACAAGGACCCCGAAGGCCGCAGGACGATCTTCGACCGTCTGCCGGAGGACATGCCGCGCGTCCTGTCCATCGGTCGTCTCGACATCAACACCGAAGGCCTCCTGCTCCTCACCAATGATGGTGGTCTCAGCCGGGTTCTGGAACTGCCCTCCACCGGCTGGCTCCGGCGCTACCGGGTGCGCGCGCACGGCACGATCAAGCAGGCCCAGCTCGACGAATTGCGCAACGGCATTTCCGTCGACGGCGTGTTCTACGGCGCGATGGAAGCGACCCTCGACCGCGAGCAGGGCGCCAACGTATGGATCACGCTCGGGCTTCGCGAGGGCAAGAACCGCGAGGTCAAGAACGTTCTCGGCGCGCTCGGGCTCGACGTGAACCGGCTCATCCGCCTCTCCTTCGGGCCCTTCCAGCTCGGCGATCTGGAAGAGGGCGCGGTGCGCGAGGTCAAGGGCCGGACGCTGCGCGACCAGCTCGGCGATCGCCTGATCGAGGAATCGGGCGCCGATTTCGACGGTCCCATCGCCCAGCCGTTCTCCAACAAGACCGTCGAGGCCAAGACCGAGAAGCCGGAAAAGAGCGACTGGGTCTCGGCCGGCGGCCAGATGAACCGCAAGAAGTTCGGCGAGAAGAAGCGCGAGGACGCGCTCGGCCGGCTCGACACCAAGCCGCGGGGCAAGTTCGGCGACAAGCCTGGCGCGGATCGGGGTGACCGCAGAAGCGGCGGGCCGAAGCGCGAGTTCGGCAGCGATCGCGGCAAGCCCGGCGCGCCGAAGTTCGGCAAGGACGACCGGGGCGGCAAGTTCGGCGCAAAGCCGGGCGCGCGCTCGGACGACCGGCCGGATAGCCAGCCGGAGACCGAAGGCCGCCGCCGCTCGAACGTGTGGATGGCCCCGGGCTCCAAGCCTTGGCGCGACCGCCCGGCCGACGAAAGCGAGGCGCCGAGGCGCACGGGGCGCGCCGACCCCGAGCGCCGGGCATCGCGCCCGGGATCGGGCGGGGGCAAGGGCAAGCCGGGCACGCGCCCGTCGGGACCCGGTGCCCCGCGTGGTCCAGGCCCGCGCGGGGCCGGCCCGCGCAGCGAGGGTCCGGGGGGCCGGCCGCCCAAGCCGCGATCACCCGGCCGGGACAAGGGCTGATCCATGCGCATCGTCGGCGGTGAATTCAGGGGCCGCAAGCTCGCCTCTCCGCATACCGACGCGATCCGCCCGACAAGCGACCGGATGCGCGAGAGCCTGTTCAACATCCTGTCCCATCATCCGGCCGTCAGGATCGACGGCGCGCGGGTGCTCGACCTGTTCGCGGGCACCGGGGCGCTGGGCTGCGAGGCCTTGTCGCGGGGGGCACGGTTCTGCCTGTTCATCGAGGAAGGCGTGGAGGGGCGCGGCCTCATCCGCACGAGCGTCGAGGCTTTCGGCCTGCAGGGGCGCACCAAGATCTATCGGCGGGATGCGACGAAGCTCGGCGACGCGCGCCCGTTCGAACCCTTCGACCTCGTCTTCGCCGATCCGCCTTATGGCAGGGGCCTTGGCGAAAAGGCCCTCATGTCGGCGCGCGAGGGCGGCTGGCTGAAGCCGGGCGCGCTCCTCGTCGTCGAGGAGGCCGCGTCCAGCCCCTTCGAGGCGCCGTCGGGGTTCGCGATCTCCGACGAGCGCCAGGTCGGGGAATCGATCCTGCGTTTCCTCACGCTGGCGCCGTCATAGATCTTATACGCCGGCATTATACGCCTGCATGCGCGCCGGACCTGTCCCTCACGGGGTCGGGCAAGGCCGGACCGTGCGGTCGAGCTGCGGCATCGGGGTTCTAACCAAACCGTAACTGGCATCCCCGCCGCCGCGCCGCCATATCTTGTTCGACACATCGTTCATCGCACGAAGGACCGCCCGTTGATCGCCGCGACCACCCGCCGAACCGCCGCCCTCGCTCTCGTTCCAGCCCTCGCTTTGTCGGTGGCGTTCGCGCCGGCCGCGTTCGCGCAGGACGCCGGCACGAAGACGCAGGCGCAGGAGCAGACAGCCGAGACGCCCGACGCCGAAACCGATGCGCCTGACGTCCGGGACATCGAGGTCCCCGAGGACCGGGTGACGACGTTCACCCTCGACAACGGCCTTCAGGTCGTCGTCCTGCCGGACAGGCGGGCCCCCGTCGTCACCCAGATGATCTATTACAAGGTCGGCGCGGCGGACGAGGCGCCCGGCGAAAGCGGCGTCGCCCATTTCCTGGAACATCTGATGTTCAAGGGCACGTCGAATTATCCGGAAGGTGAGTTTTCCAGGAAGGTCGCCGAAGTCGGCGGCCAGGAGAACGCCTTCACCTCGGACGACTATACCGGCTATTACCAGCAGGTCGCCTCCGACCAGCTCGAAATGATCATGACCTACGAAGCCGACCGGATGAGCAATCTCGTGCTCGACGAGGAAACGGTCCTGCCCGAGCGCGACGTGATTCTCGAGGAGCGCCGCATGCGCGTCGGCAACGAGCCGGGCGCGCAGCTCTCCGAGATCGTCCAGGCGACGATGTTCGTCAACTCGCCCTACGGCACGCCGGTGATCGGCTGGGAAGACGAGATCAGGAGCCTGACGCGCGACGATGCGATCGCCTTCTACGACAAGTACTACACGCCCTCGAACGCCATCCTTCTGATCGCCGGCGACGTGTCGGTGGACGAGGTGCGCGCGCTCGTCGACAAGACCTACGGCAAGATCGAGCAGCGCGCCCAGATCGAGGAGCGGGACCGCCCGTCCGAACCGGAGCCGCGGGCCGAGCGCACCGTGACGCTTCGCGATGCGCGGGTCACCCAACCCTCCTTCAACACCTCCTACCTCGTGCCGTCCGAAACGACGGCCGAGGACAACGAGGCGGCGGCGCTCGACATCCTGTCCGACGTCCTCGGGGGCGGCACCACCAGCCGGCTCTACCGAGATCTCATCGTCGAGAAGGGCATCGCGGCAAGCGCCGGCACCTATTACCAGAGCTCGGCCCTCGACGACGGAACCTTCGTGCTCTACGGCACGCCGCGCGGCGGGGCGAGCCTCGAGGCGGTGGAGGCCGCGACCGATGCCGCGATCACTGACCTCATCGAGAACGGCATTACGGACGAGGAGCTGGAGCGCGCCAAGAACCGGGTTCGCAAGAGCGTCATCTATCTGCGCGACAGCCAGACCGCGATGGCCCAGCGCTATGCCACGGCGCTTGCGACCGGGCGCACGATCGAGGATGTCGAGAAATGGCCGGAGCGGATCGAGGCCGTGACCGTCGAGGATGTGAACGCGGTGGCTCGGAAATATCTGAAGCCCGAACGCTCGGTGACGGGCTATCTGCTGCCGGAGGCGAGCGAGACCGCCGAGGCGACGACGCCGGCGGATGCGACCGGCAAGCCGGGTGAACCCGCGCCGAGCCCGGCCTCGCTGACACCTGTTCCCAACGAGCCCGCGGAAGGCGAACCCATGGTCGAAAGCCCCTCATAAGGCACCCTGCCCCGCTTCGCCCCGACTGTTTGCCGGCGAAAGGCGCCCTTTGCACCCCTTGCGCCCGTCCTGCCGGCCATATTTTCGAAATGGACCCGACCCATGATCGTCTCGAAACGTTCCCACCTCCTGGGCCTTGCCGCATTCGCCGCGACCCTCGTCTTTCCGCTGGCCGCACGGGCCGTCGAGATCCAGACCGTGACGAGCGAGGGCGGGATCGAAGCCCTCCTCGTGGAAGACCACACCAACCCGCTGATCGCGATGGACTTCGCCTTCAAGGGCGCCGGTTCCGCACAGGACCCGGACGGCAAGGCGGGACTTGCCAACCTTCTGTCGGGCCTGCTCGACGAGGGGGCCGGCGACATCGAGAGCGCCGAATTCCAGAGGAAGCTCGACGATCTCGGCGTCTCGCTCAGCTTCGATGCCGGCCGTGACGACTTCACCGGCTCGATCAACGCGATCACCGAGTTTTCCGACGAGGCCTTCGATCTCGTCGGGCTGGCGCTGTCCGACCCGCGCTTCGACGAGGAGCCGGTCTCGCGCATCAGGGGCCAGATCGTCACGGGCATCAAGGCCAGCGAGAACGATCCGGAAACGCTTGCCAAGGACGCCTTCAGCGAGACCCTTTTCGGCGACCATCCCTACAGCCGGCGGACCGAGGGCACCGTCGAGAGCCTCGGCGCGATCGAGGCGAGCGATCTCGAAGCCTTCCGGTCCGAAAAGTTCGCGCAGGACAATCTCGTCGTCGGCGTCGTCGGCGACATCACTCCGGACCGCCTGAAGACCGTTCTCGACGAGATCTTCGGGGATCTGCGGCAATCCCCGGACCTTGCCGACGTCGCCGATATCGAGCCGACCTTCGGCGAACGCGTCGCCGTCGAGCTCGCGGTACCCCAGACGACGATCCAGTTCGCCCTGCCGGGGGTCGAGCGCGACGATCCGGAGTTCTTCGCCGCCTATCTCATGAACCACATTCTCGGCGGCGGCTCGTTCACCTCGCGGCTCTATGAGGAAATCCGCGAGAAGCGCGGTCTGGCCTATGGCGCGGGTTCCTGGCTCGCGAGCTACAATCACGCCGCGATCCTCGGCGTTTCGACCGCGACCCGCGCGGACGCCGCGGAGGAAAGCATTCGGATCATCCGGGACGAGTTGACGCGAATGGCCGAGAACGGGCCGAGCGAGGAGGAACTCGCCATGGCCAAGACCTATGTGAAGGGGTCTTACGCCGTGCGCAATCTCGATTCGTCCGGTTCGATCGCCAAGACCCTCGTCGGGATCCAGCTCGACGATCTCGGCATCGACTATATCGACACGCGCAAGGACGAGATCGACGCGGTGACGATGGAGCAGGTGAAAGCGGCGGCCAAGGCGCTTCTCAGCGTCGAGCCGACCGTGATCACCGTCGGCCCCGCTGGCGCGTGATCTGACGGGGAAGGGGAACGGCAGATGGTGCGGATCGGGCTTGCACTGGGCGGCGGCGGCGCGCGGGGCATCTCCCACATTCATGTGCTCCAGGCCTTCGACGAACTCGGCGTCAAGCCGGATCGCATCGTCGGTTCCTCGATCGGCGCGATCCTCGGCGCGACCTATTGCTCGGGGCTGAACGCCCGGGAAATGGCCGAGTTCATCGTCGGCACGTTCTCCCACCGCCGGGACATCGTCGCCAAGCTCTGGCAGACCCGCGCCCCGAGCCTGAAGGATTTCCTGCACGACGGCGGGTTCCGCATCGGTCAGCTCAACGTGGAGCGGATCGTCGCCGGCTTCCTGCCGCCCCAGGTTCCCAAGACCTTCGACGCGCTGGCGATCCCGCTCGGCGTGATGGCGACCGACTATTATCGCCGGCTCGAATGCGAACTCGACAGCGGCGAGATCGTCTCGGCCGTGGCCGCGTCCTCCGCGCTCCCGGCCGTGTTCCGCCCGGTGCGCCGCCAGGGCCGCATCCTCGTCGATGGCGGCATCTACAATCCCGTGCCCTACGACCGGCTGAAGGGGCACTGCGACATCGTCGTCGCCGTCGACGTCAATGGCGGACCGGACGGCGATCCGACGCTCATCCCCACGACGATGGATGCGATGATCGGATCGTCGCAACTGATGATGCAGGCGCTCATCGACCTGAAGGTGCGGGCCGACCCCCCGGACATTCTCGTCCGCCCGCGCGTGTCGCCCTACAAGGTGCTCGACTTCCTGCGCGCGCAGGAAATTCTCGGGGCGACGGGCCTCATCAAGGAAGACGTGAAGCGGGCCATCGCCGGTGCGATCGAGGCCAGAGAGCGCGGCATCGAGACCGGCGCCTTCACCGAGATCGTCGGAGCGAACGAGGCGGGCACGGCGCGCGAGGCTTCGGCGCTCGCGCGCTGAAGAGTGCACATCACTCAGGCGTTGCGCCTTCCAGGAAACGCATCAGCCCGGTCTCCTCCTGGTTGAGTCCCGCGCGGGTCCGGCCCTTCATCAGGTCGGGCGAGAGTTCGCCGGCCTCGAACGCGGTGATGATGCCGGGATGGACATAGGAGGAGCGGGCGACGGCCGGCGTGTTGCGAAGGCGTTCCGAAACCGACCGCATGGCGGCGGCGACAGCCTTCTTCTTCTTTGCCTCCGTTTCGGCCGTCAGTGCCTTTTCGTCCAGGCAGAGAAACCGAAGCGCCTCGACCGAGCCGTGGAAGGTGCGGAAATCCTTCGCCGAAATCCGTTTGCCGGAAGCGTCGCGCATATAGGTGTTGAGGACGCCGGCCGTCATCTTGCGGCTCTTGCGCTGGTCGCCCGCGAACTTGAACAGGCGCGAACCCTCGACCTTGCGCACGGCCGCGAGATTTTCGACGAGCTTGCGGTCCCGGATCTCGATCTCGTGCTTGCGGTTCGACTTGCCGGTGAACTTCAGGACCGCAACGCGGGTTTCGCGAATGCGCAGGTTCTTGCGGGTGAGGGATGACACGCCGCGTCCGCCATCGGCCGCATATTTCTCGTGGCCGGCCCGCATGGCGGCAAGGTCGACGAGACGGGTGGCGGTCGCCGCCGCGAACTTTCGGTCGCGCTGCCTGCGTCTCATGTCCTTCGAGACGGCCTTGCGAAGCTTCGGCAGGGCCTTGCCGAACCGCATGAGTCGCTCCGCCTTCACCGCATTGCGGACGTCCACCCACCGGTCGTGATAGCGATATTGCAGCCGGCCCTTCTCGTCCCGGCCGATCGCCTGGATATGCCCGCTGCCCTCGATGCAGATGCGCACGTCGGTCCAGGCGGGCGGAATCACCAGTTCGTCGATCCGCTTGCGCAGCCGCTCGTCGTTGACGGCCTCGCCCGACCGGAAACAGACGCGATGGCCGTCGTCGAGCGTCTGGCGCTCGATCTCGAACGTCTCCGGATCGACGATCGACAGGCCGACGATCTCGGCATGGTGGGCAAGACGCGGATTCATGGGCGTATGGCAACCGGCTTTCGGGTCTCGGTGGAAACTCGAAAGCCAAAACCGCATGGGACGGGATCGGGTTCCGCGTCGCGATCGCCGCGGCGGGCGGTTGCGACAAAGCGCCCATCGGCGGGGGGCGAAGCGGAACCATGTCTGCGAACGCGAACTTCAGGCTCCACCAACGCAATCGGAGGGAAAGGACCCGTCATGGTCGCATTTCGAAAAGGCCAGCATGTCGCCTGGGACTGGGGCAACGGCACTGCGAAGGGACAGGTGAAGGATCATTGGGCCGAGGAAGTGACGCGCAAGATCAAGGGCTCAGAGATCACGCGCAAGGGCGAAGAGGGCAACGAGGCCTACCTCATCGAACAGGAGGACGGGACGGAAGTCCTGAAACTCGCCTCCGAGCTTCGCAAGCCGGACGAATAGATCGTCCTTCCGCGACGGCTCGGGCGCACCGTCTCCCGGGGTGCCATCCCTTAGGCGAACGCGGCGGCGAACGCGGCAAGCCCGATGCCTGAAACGATCGAAGCCGCTGGATCGCCATGCGTCTGACGAGACGCATGGCGATCTAGCGTTCGGCCTTCTTGCGGAAGCTCAGGCGCCGCCCCTGAAAGGGCCGGCCGCGCCGGCGGCGCAGCGGTGCGGTCTCGTCGATCACCTCGCCCAAGCGCTCCGAGCCGTCGCCCGCATTCTCGACCGCCTGAAGCGCGGCATGGGGCTCGACGAGCGGCTCGGGCTGAACGGCGCGGGTGACCATCATGTCGGCGCCCGCACTGTAGCCTTCCGATTCCTGCAGTTTCAGCCGCTGGGCATCGCGCCGGCGCACATCGTCGACGATCCGCCGCGACAAGGTTTCCTCGACGCCGAGCGAGGTCAGCGTCGCGCCGCCGAAGGCAAGCGCCGATTCGGCGGTCTCGCGGATTTCGTAGTCGACGCCGCGCGCCCTGAGCGCCAGCGCGTGGACGCGGTCGTAGGCGCGCACGTAGAGCTTGACGTTGGGAAACTCCTCGCGGATCAGATCGACGATGCGGTTGGTCGTCTCCTGCTTGTTGGTGCAGATCGCGACGAGCTTGGCGCGGCGGATGCCGGCCGCCTCGAGCACGTCCTTGCGCATGCCGGAGCCGAAGAAGATGCGGAAGCCGAAATTCGTGGCCGTGCGGATGCGCTCGGCGGACGAATCCAGGATGGTGACGTCCCGCCCGCTCGACAGCAGCACCTGCGCGACGATCTGGCCGAAGCGGGAAAAGCCGATGAGAAGGACGTCGGAGCCGGCACCCGCGAAATCCTCGTCCATCTGCTCCTCGTCCTCGTCCTCGCCACGGCTGATCGCAAGCGTCGCGAGATAGGTGGACAGCGGCGTCAGGGCCATGGAGAGCGTCGTGATCGCGATGAGAAGCGAGGAGACTTCCGCGGAAAACACGCGGTCGGCGGCGGCGGCCGAGAAGATGACGAAGCCGAACTCGCCGGCCTGGGACAGGAGAGCGGACACGCGCAGCGCACTTTCGTGACCTTCGCCGAAGATGCGGGACAAGCCGTAGAGAAGGGCTGCCTTCGTCGCCATCATCATCGGGGCGGCCAAGAGGATGACCAGCCAGTCGCTGGCGAGGACGTCGAGATCGATCGACAGGCCGACGCCGATGAAGAACAGGCCGAGAAGCAGGCCGCGGAACGGCTCGATATTGGCTTCCAGCTCGTGGCGATAGGAGGATTCGGCGAGCAGCACGCCCGCGATGAACGCCCCCATCGCCATCGAGAACCCTGCGGCAGCCATCAGCATGGCCGAGCCGAGCACGACGAACAGCGCCGCCCCCAGCATCACTTCGCGCGCGCCCGCCGAGGCCATGATCCGGAAGAGCGGGTTGAGGAGAAACCGCCCGCCGACGATCAGCCCGACCACGGCGGCGGCCGAGATCGCGATCTGCGCCAGGCTGATCTCGGTGTCGGAGGAATAGGGCGCGAGAAAGGGAATCATCGCCAGAATGGGAACGACCGCGAGATCCTGGAACAAGAGGACCGAGAACGCCGCCTGGCCGTGCCGCGTGTTGGTCTCGCCCTGTTCTTCCAGGATCTGCAGGCCGAATGCCGTCGAGGACAAGGCGAGCCCGCTGCCGATGACCAAGGCGGCGGGAACGGAAAAACCCATGAGAAAGGCGGCGCTGCCGATCAGCGCGCCGGTCACGATCACCTGGGCGGCGCCCAGCCCGAAAATCTGGCGCCTGAGGGCCCACAGCCGCGAGAGCTTCAGTTCGAGGCCGATGATGAAGAGCAGGAAAACGACGCCGAGCTCGCCGATATGCAGGATCTTCTCGCCGTCGCGGATGAGGCCGAGCAGCGGCCCCATGGCGATTCCGGCGGCGAGATAGCCGAGCACCGTCCCGAGACCGATCCGCTTGAACAGGGTTCCGGCGACGATGCCGCCGCCCAGCAGCAGGACGATCTCCAGAAATTGGGTGTTCGCGTGTTCCAAGGATCGTCCGTCGACTCAGGGCGTATCATTGCATTGTAGTATCCCTTGCTCATAAACCGGAAGCCTTGATGGCAGAAGGCTCGCACAATAGATGCGGTCCATAGAATTCTCGACGGATCGGCATTTTCATGGACCAGAACACGACGCGGCTTCTGAACGTCGCCGAAAGCCTTCTCGACCGGGTGCGTCGGGCCGGCGCGGACGCGTGCGACGTCGCCGTCGCCACGTCCACCAGCCGGGGCGTCGAGGTTCGCCTCGGCAAGGTGGAGGAGACCGAAAGCTCCGAAACCGAAAGCGTGTCGCTGCGCGTCTTCGTCGGCAACAGGGTCGCCAGCGTCTCGGGCGATACACGCTCGGACCTGTCGATGCTGGCCGAGCGCGCCGTCGCGATGGCGAAGGTCTCGCCGCCGGACGCGTTCGCCGGCCTTGCGGACCCGGAACGCCTCGTCGACAGGATCCTCGATCTCGACCTGTACGATCCGACCGAGATCGCCGCCGACACGCTGCGCGCCACCGCGCTCGCCATGGAGGACGCCGCGCGCGCGGTTCCCGGCGTGACGAATTCGGGCGGGGCGAGCGCCGGCGCCGGCACGTCGAGCCTGGTTCTGGCCACCTCGCACGGGTTTCGCGGCCACCGCATGCGGTCCGGCTTTTCGCGCTCGGTCAGCGTCCTGGGCGGCGAGGGCACCGCCATGCAGCGCGACTACGAGTTCGATTCACGGCTTCACCATGTCGATCTCGAGGATGCCGAGGCGATCGGACGGCGGGCGGGCGAGCGGGTGGTGAAGCGGCTGAACCCCGGCGGCATGCCCACGGGCCGGCTGCCGATCGTCTTCGATCCGCGCGTCTCGCGCGGCCTCATCGCAAGCCTCGTCTCGGCGATCAACGGGGCGGCCATCGCGCGCGGCACGAGCTTTCTGAAAAACCTCATGGGCGAGCCCGTCCTGCCCGACACCATGACGTTGACCGACGAGCCGACCCTGAAGCGGCGGCCGGGCTCGCGGCCCTTCGACGGCGAAGGGGTGGCGGGCGCCCCGATGACGCTGGTCGAGAACGGCGTCCTCAAAACCTGGCTCCTCGACACGGCGACCGCACGGGAGCTCGGTCTCGAGACCAACGGCCGGGCCGCCCGCTACGGCGCCGGCCTGTCGCCCGCGCCGACGAACGTCATCCTCACCCCGGGCTCGCTCTCGCCTGCGGAGCTGATCGCGCAAACCGGGCGCGGGCTCTATGTCGACGAGATGATCGGCCAGGGCGCAAACCTCGTCACCGGCGACTACAGCCGCGGCGCGTCCGGCTTCCTCATCGAGAACGGCGTCCTCACGCGGCCGGTGTCCGAAATCACGATCGCCGGCAATCTGAGGGAGATGCTCCTGTCGCTTACCGCCGCGAACGATCTCGACACGCGGTTCTCGACCGTCGTGCCCACCTTGCGGGTGGCCGAAATGACGATCGCGGGGCGCTGACGACACCGTGCATCAGGCTCTTCCTTCCCAGGATCAGGAACTGGAACTTCTCACACATGCCGCGCGCGAGGCGGGCCGGATCGCCATGTCCTTCTTCGGCGGGAGCCCCGAGATCTGGTGGAAGGAGAACGATTCTCCCGTTTCCGAGGGCGATTACGCGGTCGACCGATATCTGAGGCAGATGCTTCTCGAGACCCGGCCGGACTATGGCTGGGTGTCGGAGGAGAGCGAGGTCGAGGGATCGATCCCGTCCACCACCCGGGAAGACCGCTTCTTCGTCGTCGATCCGATCGACGGGACGCGGGCCTATCTGCGGGGCGACGCCACCTGGTGCGTGTCGATCGCGCTCGTCTCGGGCAACAGGCCGCTCGCCGGTGCGATCTTCGCGCCGGTCTTCGGTGAGATGTTCACGGTCACCCGCTCGGGCGAGGCGCGCCTCAACGGGGAGCGGATCTTCGTGCCCCAGGTCGGGGATCGGCCGCTCTCGGTCGCGGTGCCCGACCAGTTCATCAAACCCTTTCGCCGTCTCGATGCGGACGTGCGAGGCGGCTTTTCGACCGAGCGCGGGGCGCCGTCGCTGGCCTACCGGCTGTGCCAGGTCGCCGCACAGCGGCTCGATGCGACCCTGATCCGCCCGCGGGCCCACGACTGGGACATCGCCGCAGGCGATCTTCTTCTGGAGCGGGCCGGTGCGGCGCTGCTCGACGGGGACGGGGATCGCCTCGTCTACGGCCGGGACGCCAGGCGCCACGGCCTTCTCGTGGCCGCCTCGCACGCGGCGATGCCCAGGATCGCGGCGCTGGCGAAGGCGGTCCTGCGGGAAGACGCCGTCAAATCGCCGTAACGGCTGGCGATGAAGGCCGAAAACGCCGATGGATAATTCAGGAACAAGAAGGTCAGGTACGATGGACGAACAAAAACCCAAGCAATTGCTTCATCTCGTGTTCGGCGGCGAGCTCGACGATCTCCAGTCGGTGCATTTCAGCGATCTGGACGATCTCGACGTGGTCGGCATCTTCCCCGACTACAACAGCGCGCTCGCGGCCTGGCGCTCGAAATCGCAGCAATCGGTCGACAATGCGTCGATGCGCTACTTCATCGTCCATATGCATCGCCTCCTCACCCCCGAAAAAGCATGAGGGTGAAGAGCGCCGGGCAGGCATGTGACGCCCGGTCCTTCGATCACGAGGTGCAGCCATCGAAAGCGTTCGGGCAAAGGGCGATGCGCCGTCATCGCCCTTTGCCGTGAGGACGGATCGGTGTCGATGAACGAAGGCGACCTCAAGACCGGCACGGCGCAGCCGATCCGCACGGGCAAGTCCCGGCGCCCGGCGCGCTTGCGCCGATTTCGCCGCAAGGCCCTCCGCAAGATCGGGCGCAGCCGGTTCGTCAACTGGCTGGCTGGCGCCGCGATCCACCGCGTTCTTCGCTTCGTCGCGCGCACCCAGACGCCGGCGACCGATTTTGCGGCGGTGCGGCTTCGCATCTGCGAAAATCATCCGGCCATCGTCGGGATGTGGCACGGCCAGCATCTTCTCGCGCCGATCTTTCGGCCCGTCGAACTGCCCTATGTGGCGCTGCTGTCACGCAATGCGGATGCCGAGATCAACGCCCAGGTGGTGGCGCGGTTCGGCATCGACACCGTGCGCGGCTCGGGCGGACGCGAGGGCGGGACGAAATCGGAAAAAGGCGGGGCGCGCGCGGTGATCGCGCTGCGAAAGGCGCTGCGCGAAGGCTTCGGCGTCTGCATGATCGCGGACGTGCCGAAGGGCACGCCGCGCGAGGCGGGGCACGGCATCGTCACGCTCGCGCGCATTTCCGGCCGGCCGATCCTGCCGAGCGCGGCGGTGACGAGCCGGCGCCGGGTGGTCCGCTCCTCCTGGGACCAGACCACCCTTCCATTGCCCTTCGGCCGCATGGCGGTGGTCGTCGGCGAACCGATCCACGTTCCCGCCGACGCCGACGCGGCATTGCTCGAGGAAAAACGCCGCGAGGTGACGCGGGCGATCGAGGCGGCCAACAGGGATGCGACGCGCATCGTGGAGGCGAGACGATGAGTGAAGGCAAGGCGCGCGCCGTCCTGTCCGCCTACCGGCTGCTCGGCTCGGCGGTCTCGCCTATCCTGCGTCCCTACATTTCCTATCGCACGCGCATCGGCAAGGAAGACCGCGCGCGCAAGCGCGAACGGTTCGGCCATGCCGGCGTCATGCGTCCCGAGGGCGTTCCGCTGGTCTGGATCCATGCCGCGAGCGTCGGCGAGACGCTCGCCGTCGCCCCCCTCGCGCGCGCGATCGCGGCCGACGGGCTCAGCGTCCTGATGACGACGGGCACGCGCACGTCGGCCGAGATCGTCGAGACCCGCATGTCGGACTGCGTCATCCACCAATATGTCCCGCTCGACGTGAAGGCCGCGGTCACGCGCTTTCTCGACCATTGGAAGCCGGATCTGGCGATCTTCGCCGAAAGCGAGCTCTGGCCGGTTACGCTTCGCCAGCTTTCCGAGCGCCGGGTGCCGCAGGTGCTCGTCAATGCCCGGCTTTCGGACCGATCGTTCGAGCGCTGGAAGAAGGCGCACTGGTTCGCCGAGGCGCTGATCGAGAATTTCGCCCTCGTCATCGCCCAGTCGGACATCGACGCCGAACGCTACCGCCGGCTCGGCGCGGGTACGGTAACGGTCGCCGGCAATCTGAAGGCCGATTCCGACGCGCCGGCCTGCGACGAAGCGGTTCTGGCGGAGATATCGCAGGCGATCGGCGCACGGCCCGCATGGGCCGCACTCTCCACCCATGCCGGTGAGGAGATGGCCGCCGCGACGTGCCATATCGGCCTCAAGCGGCGCCATCGCGGCCTTTTGACGATCATCGTGCCGCGCCATCCCGACCGCGGCAACGAGATCGCCGAGGAGCTGCGCTCGACGGGACTGCGCGTCGCCCAGCGCTCCATGGGTGCCGTGCCGACCGATGCGACCGACATCTTTCTCGGCGACACGATGGGCGAGATGGGGCTCTATCTGAGGCTGTCGGACATCGCCTTCATCGGCAAGTCGCTGATCGGCGAGGGCGGCCAGAACCCGATGGAGCCGGCCATGCTCGGCCGGGCCATCCTGTGCGGCCGCTACGTCCAGAACTTTCGCGACGTCTACCAGCGCTTCGTCGAGGACGGCGCATGCGCGATCGTCAGGGACGAGGCGGGCCTTACCCGCGAGGTCGATGCGCTTCTGTCCGATCCCGCGCGAAGAGCCGCCATGGGCGCGGCGGGTGCGGCGAGCGTGGCCACCATGCGCGGCGCGCAGGAGCGCACCCTGCGCGCGCTTTCGCCCTATATCAATCCGCTCAAGCTCGCGGTCAGCCTCGACAGGCGCTCCGACGACTGGCGCGACGGACGACATGGGCTGTGATGAAAGTTGCGTTCAAAGCACCGGATTTCTGGTGGCAGGCGCCATCCTGGCAAGCGGCGGCGCTCTCGCCGCTTGCTCTGACCTACGGCGCGGTCGCGGCGCGCAATCTCGACAAGGGGCGGCGCGCGCCGTTGAGCGTTCCGGTCCTGTGCGTCGGCAATCCGACGGTCGGGGGCGCGGGCAAGACCCCGACGGCGATGGCGCTGGCAAGGGCGGCGATCGCGCTCGGCCGCACCCCCGGCTTCGTGACGCGGGGCTACAGGCGGAAAGGCTCGGCAATTCTTGTCGTCGACGGCGATCGTCACACCGCCTCGCAGACCGGCGACGAGCCGCTTCTCCTGGCGAAGATCGCCCCCACCGCGGTATCGGCCGATCGGCGCAAGGCCGCGGAACGGCTGATCGACGAATATGGCTGCGATCTCATCATCATGGACGACGGCTTCCAGAGCGCGCGGCTTCGCACTGATTACGCCCTTCTCGCGGTCGATGCGCGGCGCGGGCTCGGCAACTGGCAGGTGTTTCCGTCCGGCCCCCTGCGCGCGCCCCTGAAGACGCAACTTGCCCACGCCTCCGCGATCCTGATGATCGGAACGGGGGAGGCGGGTGCGGCGGTCGTCAGCGAGGCGGCCCGTTCCAACCATCCGGTCTTCCGCGCCCATCTTCTGGCCGAGAACGGCCAGCGTTTCCAAGGCATGCCGGTTCTCGGCTTTGCGGGGATCGGCCATCCGCAGAAATTCACCGAAACCCTCAAGGCCTGCGGCGCCAGGGTGGAGATGACCCGCGCCTTTCCCGATCATCACGCCTACCGACCGCAGGATCTCGCCCGGCTGTCCCAGGAAGCCTGGAAGAACGGGCTGCAACTGGTGACCACCGCCAAGGATGCGGCGCGGCTTGCGACCGGCACGGAGGCGGCCCGCCTGTTCCTTGCGGAATGCGAGGTTCTGGACGTGACATTGTCGTTCGAGAACGCCGGCGCCGCTTCGGCGATCGTCAAGGAAACGCTCGCCAATTTCCACCGCCGCCGCTTCGGCGCCTGAGATCGGCCGGCGACCGCAAACCGTCTTCGAGGCGTGGACGTGGGTGATGGCGCAACACAAACGCTTTCAGATCGGTGAAGGCGTCGATGCGGGAGCCGACTGGGATTACGGTGTCGACAAGCTTGTCGTCGGCGCTTCGATCGAGACCATCCATGTCCGTAACGATAATGGCGAAGCTCCGGTCGAATTCACCGATGGTCGCAGCAACGGCCTTGTCCTGCCCTTCGGTGTCGCCGCGGCTGCGATCGATGCGGACGCCTTTCTCCTTGCCGAAGGCCGCGATGGGCATGGACCGGGGCTTTGCGCTCCGGTCCGTCGATTTCGGCAGCCTTCCTTCTCTAGCGGAGCGTGAAATACCGGCGCATGCCTCTCTCTCGAGCCGCGCTTCGCCACCGGGCCCGCACGGCCGGCTTCCATCCGGCATGGACGCATCGCTCCGGTCTTCCGGCGATCATGCGTCGGTAAGGCTCGGCGATCGGCTTGGGTTGCGACGAGACCGGCCATGATCCGCAGGCCGCGATCGACGTCAGGCCTTGCCCGAACGGATTTCCTTCTCGCGCTGGAACACGGCATCCGCGTCCCGGTAGGCTTCCTGGCGCTCGACGCTCCAATATTTGAGGAGATCGAGGGGGATCTGGTCGCCCGTCACCGCGCAGCGCACATAGGCGCCCGAGCGCACGATCTGGAAATCGGGCGTGCCATATTTCAGCTTGGCCTCGCCGCCTGTCTCCATCCGGTTCATGGGCGCGTCGCTCCTGTGGTTTCATGTCCTGGCAAATGGCCGACCGCATCTAGCGCCTCGCGGGCGCGAAGGCAATTTAATAAGGCAAAGGCAGCATCACCGGAACGCTGTGGTGCCGGACGCCGGGCGCGGGGCGGCGCACGATCTATCGACGCCCGAACAGGGCCTCGATGTCGGCGCGCTTCAGCTCGATGAAGGTCGGGCGGCCATGGTTGCAGGTGCCGGAGCCGGGCGTCGCCTCCATCTCGCGCAGGAGCGCGTTCATCTCGTCGGGTCTCAGCCGCCGGCCGGTGCGCACCGATCCGTGGCAGGCGATGGTCGCAGCGACATGGTCGATGCGCGAGCGAACGCTTTCCCCGGTGCCGAATTCGGCGAGTTCGTCGGCCAGATCGCGCACCAGCCGGCCGATCTCGCACTGGCCGAGAATGGCGGGCGTCTCGCGAACCGCGACGGCGCCGGGCCCGAAGCGTTCGAGCCGCAGGCCGAGCGTTGCCAGCGTCTCGGCCTCCTCGCAGATGCGGTCCGCATCGTCTTCGGGCAGATCCACCACGTCCGGGATCAACAGCATCTGCGAGGCGATCGGCCGGCCGTAGAGCGCGGCCTTCAGCCTCTCGTAGACCAGTCGCTCATGGGCCGCGTGACCGTCGACGAGAACCAGCCCGTCCTCGGTTTCGGCAAGGATGAAGTTCTCGAAGAGATGCGCCTTGGCCGAGCCGAGCGGATGGGCGCTCGCCGTGTCCCGGCCGGAGCCCGGCGATGGTCCGGACGACGGCGCGCCGGAAGGCCCCGGATCGAACGGGGCCTGCGCGCTTTCCATGAAGCCCCGGTTCGCGCCAAGCGGCGAAGCCCCTTCGTCGAACCGCTCCTCCAGCGGACGATAGGCGGCGCGCGCGGCATCGAAGGGCGCGCGCGGTCGCTCCGGCGCCGGGTGCCGCGCGAAGGCGGACCGTCCGAAATCGGCGCGCGGCGTCATCGCAATGTCGGGCGCGCCCGGCGCAAAGCCGTCGAAGCGCGACGTCGACCCGGCATCGCCGCGCGGGCCCGCGCCCGAAAACCGCGCCATCAACCCGTGCGCCGCAGCCGTCGAGCCGCGCACGCCGGCCTTCGCCATCGCCTCGCGGATCGCGCCGACGACGAGGCCGCGCACGAGTTGCGGATCGCGGAAGCGGACGTCGGCCTTGGCCGGATGGACGTTCACGTCGACGAGCGCGGGATCGATCTCGACGAAAAGCACCGCGACCGGGTAGCGGCCCTTCGCCATCATGTCGGAATAGGCGCCCGACAGCGCCGAGATCAGCATCTTGTCGCGCACCGGGCGCCCGTTCACATAGACATATTGGGCGAGCGAATTGCCCCGGTCGAAGGTCGGCAGGCCGGCAAAGCCGGACAGGAACACAGCCTCGCGCTCCGCCTCGATCTCGACCGCGTTCTCGGCGAATTCCTCGCCCACAACGTCGGCGATGCGCTTCAGCGGCGCGTCGGCGGGAACCGCCTCGAGGAGGAGGCGCGAGCGATCGGGCCCCGACACCTCGAAGCGCACGCCGGGAAAGGCGATGGCGAGGCGCCTGACGATCTCGGTGATCGCGGCGCTTTCGGCGCGGTCGCTCTTGAGGAATTTCAGCCGCGCCGGCACCTGCTGGAAGAGGTCGCGCACCTCCACGACCGTGCCCCGCGTGAGCCCGGCCGGGCGCGGACCCTCGCAGCGGCCGGCCTCCACCATGATCTCGAAGGCGTCCGCCGCGCCCTCGGCCCGCGACATGATCGACAATCTGGCGACCGAGCCGATCGAGGGAAGGGCCTCGCCGCGAAAGCCGAGGCTGGCGATCTTGTCGAGCCCACCCGACAGCTTCGAGGTGCAGTGGCGCTTGACGGCGAGGCGCAACTCGTCGCGCGGCACGCCCTTGCCGTCGTCGGTGACGCGGATCAGCGTCTTGCCGCCGCCGGCGGTGGCGATCTGGATGCGCCGCGCGCCGGCGTCGAGGGCGTTTTCGAGAAGTTCCTTCACGACGCTCGCCGGCCGCTCCACCACCTCGCCGGCGGCGATCTGATCGATCAGATATTCGTCGAGCTGAACGATGGGCAAGGCGGCAGATCCCTCGGTGGCGGGTGCGTTGCGACCTAGGTATCGACGCAGGCGCGCCCCCGCAAGACGAGGCGCGTCTTCGCGCGCGGCTGACGCGGCGATCCGCCGGGCCTCGTCATGCCCGGGCGCGACGCGGTCGGGGCAAGGCGAGGGCGGACGGGCTTGGATCCATTCCAGAACGCGCTTGAACCGCCGGCGCAAACGCGCCACCTATAACGGACGATGGCCGATCTGCGCGCAGGTCGGCCGGACAGAATCTTTGTCGACGGAGAATGACGGTTTGCGTGAACGAGGGACTGGGACGGGGAGGAGGATGCGGCAAGCGGCACTGGCGGCCTCGGCGATCGGCACGCTGATCGCGGCCTCGTTCGGTCTTGCCGCCTCCGCCGGGGCGCAGGACAAGCTCAAGGCCGTCACCACCTTCACGATCATCGCCGACATGGCCAAGAACGTCGCGGGCGATGCCGCGACCGTCACCTCGATCACCAAGCCGGGTTCGGAAATCCACAATTACCAGCCGACGCCCGGCGATCTCGTCGGCGCGATGGATGCCGACCTGATCCTTGCCAACGGCCTCGGCCTCGAACGCTGGTTCGAGCGGTTCCTGTCCAATCTCGGCGAGATCCCGACCGTGACCGTCTCCGACGGGGTCGAGCCCATGGGAATCTCCGAAGGACCCTATGACGGCAAGCCCAATCCGCACGCCTGGATGTCGCTCGACGCGGCCTTGATCTATGTCGACAACATCGCCGAAGGCTTTGCGAGCGCCGATCCCGCCAATGCGGAGACCTACCGGGCGAACGCCGCCGCCTACAAGGCCGAGATCGAGGCCGAGACCCGCCCCATCCGCGAACGCCTCGCCGCCATACCGCAAGACCGGCGCTGGCTTGCGACGAGCGAGGGTGCGTTTTCCTATCTTGCCCGCGATTACGGCCTGAAGGAACTCTACCTGTGGCCGATCAATGCCGACCAGCAGGGAACGCCGCAGCAGGTGCGCAAGGTGATCGACACGATCGCGGCGCAGGAGGTGGCGTGCATCTTCTCGGAATCGACCGTCTCGGCCGATCCGGCCCAACAGGTCGCCCGCGAGACCGGCGCGACCTATGGCGGCGTTCTCTACGTCGATTCCCTGAGCGAGGCGGGCGGTCCCGTGCCGACCTATATCGACCTCATCAAGACCACGAGTGAGACGATCGCTCAATGCTTGACACGGTGAGTTCTGCGGACAGGCCTGCGGTCGGTGCGGGGCCAGCGCCCGAGAGCGCGGCAGCGCCGCGGCGCCGGCCCGGCATTCGCGTGTCGAACGCGTCGGTCACCTATCGCAACGGTCTGACGGCGCTGAAATCGGCAAGCTTCGAAGTCCCGCACGGCTCGATCGCCGCCCTCGTCGGCGTCAACGGTTCGGGCAAGTCGACCCTCTTCAAGGCGATCATGGGGTTCGCGCCCCTGTCCGAGGGCCGTATCGAGATTCTCGGCACGAGCGTTGCCGAGGCCCTGCGCGCCAATGCCGTGGCCTACGTTCCCCAGAGCGAGGAAGTGGACTGGAACTTCCCGGTTCTGGTCGAGGACGTGGTGATGATGGGCCGCTACGGGAAGATGGGTTTCTTCCGCCGCCCCTCCAAGGCCGACCATGCAGCGGTCGCAGAGGCCCTTTCGCGCGTTGCCATGGCCGACTATCGCAAGCGCCAGATCGGCGAGCTTTCCGGCGGCCAGAAGAAACGCGTCTTCCTGGCCCGTGCGCTGGCACAGGACGGTCGGGTGATCCTTCTCGACGAGCCGTTCACCGGCGTCGACGTCGGCACCGAGGATGCGATCGTCAATCTCCTGCGCGAGCTTGCCGCCGAGGGTCGGGTGATGCTGGTGTCGACCCACAATCTCGGCTCGGTGCCGGAGTTCTGCGACTATACGGTCCTGCTGAAGCGCACGGTGCTGGCGAGCGGCCCGACGCGCGAGGTGTTCACCCGCGCCAATCTCGAAACCGCGTTCGGCGGGGTTCTGCGCCACTTCGACCTCGCGGTCGGCGACAATGCGGGCGCGACGGGCATCCTCACCGACGACGAGCGTCCCTTCGTCGTCTTTCCCGATCCTGATCCCGGAACCGATGTCGAGGCGGCGGACATTCGGTCCGCCCCCTCCGCCGGTCCGAAGGATGCCGGAGGCGCGCGGTGAGCGTCCTCCTCGAGCCGTTCCAGTACAGCTACATGGTCAACGCCATGGGCGTCAGCGCGCTCGTCGGGGCGACCTGCGCGTTCCTGTCGGCCTATCTGATGCTGAAGGGCTGGTCGCTGATCGGCGACGCGCTCTCCCACGCCATCGTCCCGGGCGTTGCCGGCGCCTACATGATCGGCCTGCCCTTCGCGTTCGGCGCGTTCCTGTCGGGCGGTCTTGCGGCGGCGGCGATGCTGTTTCTCAACCAGCGCACCAAGCTGAAGGAGGACGCGATCATCGGCCTGATCTTCACCTCCTTCTTCGGTCTCGGCCTGTTCATGGTCTCGCTGTCGCCGACCTCCGTCGACGTGCAGACCATCATTCTGGGCAACGTGCTGGCCATCACGCCCGCCGATACGCTGCAGCTGCTCGTCATTTCCGGCGTGACGCTCGCCGTCCTGTCGGCCAAGTGGAAGGATATGGTCGCGACCTTCTTCGACGAGAACCACGCGCGCACGGTCGGCGTGCGGGTCACCGCCATGAAGGTCCTGTTCTTCGCGCTTCTGGCGGCTTCCACCGTCGCCGCCCTGCAGACGGTCGGGGCGTTTCTCGTCATCGCCATGGTGGTCACCCCCGGCGCGACGGCCTACCTCCTGACCGACCGCTTCCACAGGCTGATCGTGATCGCGGTCCTCATCGGCGCGGGCACGAGCTTCTTCGGCGCCTATGCCAGCTACTTCGTCGACGGGGCGACCGGCGGCATCATCATCTGCCTGCAGACGCTGATCTTCCTTCTCGCCTTCGTCTTCGCGCCCAAGCACGGCCGGCTGGCCGCCCGTGCGAGGATGCGCGCGGCGCTCGACGAGGAGGCGAAGCGGGACGGGGACGGGGCGCCCGATCGGGGACACTTCGAGGCGAGGCCGGCGGCATGATCGGCATGCTGTTCGAGAACCCCCTGATGCCGTTCGCCTTTCCGTTCATGCGCGAGGCGATGCTGATCGCCGTTCTCGTCGCCGTGCCGACGGCGCTCCTGTCCTGTTTCCTGGTGCTGAAGGGCTGGTCGCTGATGGGCGACGCGATCTCCCACGCCGTCCTTCCCGGCATCGTCCTGGCCTACATCCTCGCCGTGCCGCTGGCGATCGGGGCCTTCGTCGCCGGCATGGTGTGCGCGGGCGCGACCGGCTACCTGTCGGAGAATTCGAGGGTGAAGGAGGACACGGTGATGGGCATCGTGTTTTCCGGCATGTTCGGCTTCGGTCTGGTGCTCTACACCAAGATCGAATCCGACGTTCACCTCGACCATATCCTCTTCGGCGACATGCTGGGCATCCTGCCGGCGGATCTTTGGCAGGCGGGCGTGATCGCGGCGGGAACGACGCTGATCGTCGCGGTCAAATGGCGCGACCTCCTGCTTCACACCTTCGACCCCTTGCATGCGCGGGCGATCGGCCTGCCGGTGCGGCTCATCCATTACGGGCTGCTGACGGTTCTGTCCCTCACCATCGTCGCGGCGCTGAAGGCGACGGGCATCATCCTGACCATCGCGCTCCTGATCGCGCCCGGAGCGATCGCCTATCTCCTGGTGCGCCGGTTCTCCATGATGCTTCTGACGGCGATGGCGATCTCCGTCGGCTGCTCCCTGTTCGGGGTCTATGTCAGCTTCTTCCTCGACAGCGCGCCGGCGCCGACGATCGTCCTGTCGATGACGATCGTCTTCATCGCGGCCTTCGTCTACCGTTCGGTCCTGCCGCAATCGGGGAGAGCGGCACGAGACATGTCCGACCCGCTTACCGTGCGCGATCAGGGTTAGGTCGGGATCGGCCGGCCGTCCGCCGTCTCGTCGCCCCTCGCACGCGCGCTCAGTAACCGCCCTGATCGTCGTCGCCGGCGCTCGCCGGCGCTTTCGTCGTCAGCGCCCGGAACCGCTCGACGCTGGCGCCGGCCGCGGCCGCCAGGAGCCGCGAGTCGCCCGAGACCGTCGTCATGTCGAAGCCCCAGCCGATGGCCCGGGCGGCATAGTCGGGCGTTCCGCAATGCAGCGCTGCGACCTTGCCGTTGTCCTTGGCCGCCTTCAGGATGCGCTGGATGATCTCGATCATCTCCGGCTCTTCCCGGTCGAAGCCGGGCGCAAGGCGCCCCTGCATGACGCCGAGGGTGAGGTCGGCCGGGCCGACATAAAGCCCGTCGAGGCCGGGGGTCGCGGCGATCGCGTCGAGGTTGGCGACGCCTTCGCCGGTCTCGATCATCGCGAAGGCGAGCACTTCGTCATTGGCCTCGCGCGCATAATCGGCGCCCGCCGCAAAACTGACCCGCGTCGGGCCGAAGCTGCGCTGGCCACGTGGCGGATAGCGCATGAAGCTTGCAAACTCCGCCGCTTCCTCGGCCGAATTCACCATCGGGCAGATCACGCCGTAGGCGCCGGCGTCGAGCGCCTTCATGACGATGCCGGGCTCGCGCCAGGGCACGCGCGCCAAGGGCACGACGCCGGAGGCGCGCATGGCCTGGAACATCGGCAAAAGGCTGGAATAGTCGAGCGCCCCGTGCTGGACGTCCACGGTCAGGCTGTCATAGCCCTGCGCGGCCATGATCTCGGCCGTGAAGGCGTTGCCGATGGAGCACCAGCCGTTCATGGTCGCCCGGCCCTCGGCCCATGCCTGCTTCAGCTTGTTCTTGATCATCCACCTCTCCAGGGATTTCACGCCGCGTGCCGGATCTCCCGCCTTCGTTCGAACGCAAGGGCGAGCTCCGTCTGTCGGCCTGTCCTAGCCCAGATCGTCACGCGACGGAAAGGGGAAGAGGCCAAACGGGCACCGGCGCGTTCGAGCCGCGCCTGGACGGACAAGGCACGGGGGCCGGCGTTCGAAACCGGGCGGGTCGCGCCTCCTCGCCAACGCGTGAAATCCGCGTTTGCGGCGAGGCCGCAACGGGCCTTGCCGCGCCAATCGGCGTGCGCGCTGCGATAGACACTGGACATTTGGCGGTTTTGCGCGATTCTTTGCGCCATGTGAGAAGAGTATGAGACGAGCGCCAGACATGCTCCGACCCTGAAATCCTGGCCGGAAAGCCCGATCCTTCGCGCGATCACGGGCTTGCCGACGTCCCCCGCGATAAGAAAGAAGCCGTCCCTTTGCCGCTTTTCGATGCCTATGTCGCGATCGACTGGTCCGCCGCCAACGTCCCCGCGGTCGGTGCCAACTCGATCTGGATGAGTTTTGCCGAACGCAAGGACGACGAGGTCCGGCTGATCGAAACCGTCAACGTCTCGACGAGAGCCGGCGCGATGGCCAAGCTCCGGCAGTTCTTCCGCGAGCGCCTGGATGCCGGCGAGCGCGTGTTCGCCGGCTTCGACTTTCCCTTCGGCTATCCCGTGGGCGGCGCCGAGGCGATCACAGGCGAAGCGTCCTGGGAAGCGCTCTGGAGCTATCTCGCCCGCAACATCCAGGATCTCGATTCCAACCTCAACAACCGCTTCGAGATCGCCGGCCGGCTGAACCGCGACAAGCTCGCCCATGCGCCCATGTTCTGGGGCCGGCCCGAATTCCAGGACATTCCGGGGCTGTCGCCCAAGCGGCCCGAGCCCTATCCCGATATCCTGCCCGAAAAGCGGATGGCGGAGATGCGCACCGCGCGCGGCCAGCCGGTGTGGAAGATGCACTATACGGGCAGCGTCGGAAGCCAGGCCATGACCGGCATCGCCCAGCTCGAGAAGCTGCGCCAGGACGACGAATTCAAGGAGCATATCGCGGTCTGGCCGTTCGAGACCCGCTTTGCCGATGCGATCGAGCGGCCGATCGTCCTGGCCGAGATCTATCCGAGCCTCTTCGACATCACCCGCGCGGGCGGGCGTCCGGTCGATGCCGACCAGGTCGAGACGCTCTCCCAGATCTTTGCCGCGCGCGACGTCCAGAACCGCTTCGCCTCCTTCCTCGCCGCGCCCTCCGATCTCGGCGAGGACGAGATGCGGGTGGTGCTGGGCGAAGAAGGCTGGATCACCGGCCTTGCCCAGACCCAGCCCGCGACGGGACAGATCGACGGTTCGGACGCGGAGACGCGCGCAAGGCGGCTCGATTACCTGCGCCAGCCCGACAGGATCTACGAGGAGAGCTTCCGGCAGATCCGCGAGGCCGTCGATCTCGCGCGGTTCGAGGAGGAGGCCCACGAACTCGTCATCCGCATCGTCCACGCCTGCGCCATGCCCGAGGTCGCGGACGGCCTCACCATCTCTGACGGCGCGATCGCGGCCGGCAAGGCGGCGCTTCTGGCCGGAAAGCCCATTCTGGTCGACGCCGAAATGGTCTCGCACGGCATCATCCGCGCGTCCCTGCCGCACGAGAACAAGGTGGTCTGCCGCCTCAATCTTCCCAAGGTGCGCGAGATCGCGGCGCGGGACGAGACGACGCGGTCGGCCGCCCAGGTCGAACTGTGGAACGATGTCCTCGACGGCGCGATCGTCGCCATCGGCAATGCGCCGACCGCGCTGTTCCGGCTGCTGGAGAAGATCGATGCGGGGGCGGCGAGGCCCGCTCTGATCATCGGGCTTCCGGTCGGCTTCGTGGGTGCCGCGGAGGCCAAGGCCGAACTGAAATCCGATCCGCGCGGCATTCCCTTCATCACCCTCGACGGGCGTCTGGGCGGCTCGGCGATGGCGGCCGCGGCCGTCAACGCCTTGGCGAAGGGCCTCGGATCCGGGACCGGCGATGACGGCTAGAGACGCCTGGCTGACGGTCATCGGGATCGGCGAGGACGGTCTTTCGGCCTTGTCCGACGATGCCCATATGGCGATCGCCGAGGCCGACGCGATTTTCGGCGGCGCGCGCCATCTCGAAATGCTCGGCCAGACCCGTTCCGAGCAGTTTGCCTGGGGATCGCCCTTCGAGCGCAATCTCGCTGCGATCGAGGCGCTGGAGGGCGAGAACGTCGTGGTGCTGGCGACCGGCGATCCGCTCTGGTTCGGTGTCGGGGCGACGCTGGCCAGACGCTTCGGCGAAAGCGCGGTTCGCGTCATCCCCTCTCTGTCGGCCTTCCAGCTCGTCGCCGCGCGTCTTGCCTGGGCGCTGCAGGATTGCGAATGCCTGACCGCCCACGGCCGCCCGATCGAGACCCTGGTCCGCTTCGCCGCGCCGGGCGCGAGGCTCATCGTCCTCACGTCCGGGGAGGATGCCCCGCGCGACATCGCCAGGCTTTTGACGGCGCGGGGCTACGGCCAGAGCCGGCTCGTCGTGTGCGAAAATCTCGGCGGATATGACGAGCGCGTGCGCACGGCGCTCGCGGCCGACTTCGACCTCGACGATATCGACCCGCTCAACACCGTCGCCATCGAATGCCGCGCGGGCCTTGCCGCGACGCCGCGTCCGAGCGTTCCGGGCCTGCCCGACGACGCGTTCGTCCACGACGGCAAGATGACCAAGCGGGTGATGCGCAGCCTCGCCATCGCGGCGCTCGCGCCGATCCCGGGTGATCTCCTGTGGGATGTGGGGGCGGGAAGCGGCTCCATCGGCATCGAATGGCTGCGCGCGTCCCCGCGTCTGTCGGCCATCGCCATCGAACCGCGCGAGGACCGCTGCGCGATGATCGCGGAAAATGCCCTGGCGCTCGGAACGCCCGACCTGACGATCGTGCGCGCGAAGGCCGCGGACGCCTTTGCCGATCTGCCTGCGCCCGACGCGGTCTTCATCGGCGGCGGCTTGACGGACGGGGTCCACGCGACCTGCTGGCAGCGGCTGAAGCCGGGCGGGCGCCTCGTCGCGCACGCCGTGACGCTGGAATCGGAATCGATCCTGATCGATCTCCACGCGCAGCTTGGCGGCGAGCTCCTGCGCATCGGCGTCGAGACGGTCGAGAAGGTCGGCCCCTATCGCGGGTTCAAGCCGTCGATGACGGTGATCCACTGGCACGTGACCAAGCCGCGACACCGCTAAGCGCCGGCCGCGCGAGCAAGGACGGTCTGCGCAAGGCCCGCCTGCGCAAGGCCGCACCCGGCGGATCGAACGCCGTCGGCGTCCCCTCAGGAGCGACGATGCTTCGGCGGTCTGATGCTTTGGCGGTCTTTTGAATTTTCACGCATCGGGGTTCCGAAAATCGATTCCGGTCTTCGGGCCGACGCGCTAGAGGATCACCGACCTGATGGCATAGGCGATGACGCCGAGGACCGAGACCCCTGCGATCCAGTAGAGGACGAACCAGCCGAGGCGGACCGGCAAAGAGGCCTGCGCCTCGCCGCTCTCCCGGCTCGCCTCGCGGCCGCCCGCCTGCTCGGTCTGCCCCCTCGCGGTGTCACGATCCATCAATGGTACCCCGCATCCTCGGACACTTTGCCGCGAAACACCCAGTAGGCATAGGCGGTGTAGAGGAGGATGAGCGGGATCAGGACGCTGGCGCCCACGAGCAGGAAGATCTGCGAGCTTTCGGGGGCCGCCGCCTGATAGATCGTGACGCTCGGCGGGATGATATAGGGCCAGAAGCAGATGCCGATGCCCACATAGCCGAGGACGAAGAGGGCGAGCGCGGAAAAGAACGGCCGGATCTCCGCACCGGTGAGCAGCGAGTGGAAGAGGCTGACGGCCGCGAAGGCGGTGAAGATCGGGACCGGCAGCACGTAGAAGAAGTCGGGAAAGGCGAACCAGCGCGCAAAGAACGCCTCTTCCAGGAACGGCATCCAGAGCGAGACGCCGCCGAGCGCCATCAGCATGAACACCGACAGGACGACCGCCTGCCTGCGCGCGACCCGCGCGACGTCCCCTTCGGTCTTCATGACGAGCCAGGTGGCGCCGAGAACCGCATAGCCGATGACGACGGCGAAACCGGTCGCGATCGAGAACGGCGTCAGCCAGTCCCACCAGCCGCCGGCATAGGCGCGCCCGTCGATCTCGATGCCCTGGACCAGCGTTCCGAGCGCGACGCCCTGCGCCATGGCCGCCGACACCGAGCCGATGAAGAACGACACGTCCCACAGCCAGCGTCCGCGCACCGTCTTGAACCGGTATTCGAACGCGACGCCGCGAAACAGGAGGCCGAGCAGCATGACGATGATCGGCGCGTAGATCGCCGGCATGATGATCGCGTAGGCCAGCGGGAAGACGGCGAAGAGGCCGCCGCCACCCAGGATCAGCCAGGTCTCGTTGCCGTCCCAGATCGGCGCGACCGAGTTCATCGCGACGTCGCGGTTCTTGTGGTCGCCGAGGAAGGGGAAGAGAATCCCGGTTCCAAGGTCGAACCCGTCGAGAATCACGTAGGCGATGACCGCGAATGCGATGATGAAGGCCCAGAGAACCGTAAGATCCATTGTCGACTGTCTCCTTTGGTTCTACTCGGCCGGGGTCTTGGCGAGACCGCCGCGTTCGTCGTCCTGGAGGGACTGCACGGGGGTGATGCCGGCGGTACGGATCGGCTGATGATCGGGCGTGTCGAGATCCCAGGGCGAGGGCTCCTTGGCCATCAGGCGCATGATGTAGAAGGTGCCGGCCCCGAAGAGCACGAAGTAGACGATGATGAAGGCGACGAGCGAGGTTCCGACCGCCTCGGCCGCTATCGGCGAATGGCTCTCGCTGGTCCGCAGCAGACCGTAGACCGTGAAGGGCTGCCGGCCGACTTCCGTGGTGATCCAGCCGCACAGGACCGCGACGAAGCCCATCGGCCCCATGGCCACCGAGGCGCGCTGCAGCCACTCGCTCTCGTAGAGCCGGCCCTTGTAGCGCGCATAGAGCGACCAGAGGCCGATGGCGAGCATGGCGAAGCCGATCGCGACCATGATGCGGAAGGTCCAGAACACGATGGGAACGGGCGGCCAGTCTTCGCGGGGGAAGGCTTCGAGACCCCTGATGTTGCCGTCGAGCGAATGGGTGAGGATCAGCGAGCCGAGATAGGGCACCTTGACCGCGTACTTCGTCTCGCCCGCCTCCATGTCGGGCAGGCCGAACAGGATCAGCGGCAGCGGGCCCTCGTCGTTCGCCTCGAAGTGCCCTTCCATCGCCGCGATCTTGGCCGGCTGGTGCTCGAGCGTGTTGATGCCGTGGAGGTCGCCCGCCATGATCTGCACCGGCGTGACGATGACGGCCATCCACATGGCCATGGAGAACATCTTGCGGGCGGCCAGGTTGCTGCGGTTGCGCAGCAGGTGGAAGGCGCCGACGCCGCCGACGATGAACGCCGTGGTGAGGTAGGCCGCGAGCACCATGTGCGCGAGCCGGTAGGGGAAGGAGGGGTTGAACACCGCCGCCCACCAGTCGGTCGCGATGAACTGCCCGGCCTCGTTCATGGCGTAGCCGGCGGGGGTGTGCATCCAGGAGTTGACCGAGAGGATCCAGAAGGCCGAGCCCAGCGTGCCGATGGCGACGACGATCGTGGCGACGAGATGCAACGTCGGGCCCACTTTCTTGCGGCCGAACAGCATGATGCCGAGAAAGCCGGCTTCGAGGAAGAAGGCCGAGAGCACCTCGTAGGCCATCAGCGGCCCGAGGATCGGCCCGGTCTTGTCGGAGAAGACGGACCAGTTGGTGCCGAACTGGTAGCTCATCACGATGCCCGAGACGACGCCCATGCCGAACGCCACGGCGAAGATCTTCACCCAGTAGCGGAAGATGTCCATGTAGACTTCGCGCTGGGTGATCGTGTGCAGGCTCAGCACCACGGCGAGGAACGAGGCGAGACCGATCGAGAACGCCGGGAAGATGATATGGAACGAAACGGTGAACGCGAACTGGATCCGGGCGAGGAGGACGGGGTCGAAGCTTTCGAACATGAGGCGGTCTTCTCAATGTCTACGGGATCGGCAGAGTGCGGGCCGTGGCCCGGTGCCTTACTCTAGATAGTGGTCCGGGGCCAACGGAAAATGCCTTGCGACGATTTAGTACGGCCGCCGACGCTTCGCCGAAATGCCGCGCCGGGCGGGTTATCCACAAGCCTTGTCTGTGGAAACAAGGCTTTCGATGCGGACGCGTACCGGCATCGGGTGCTAGGCAGGTTTCGTCGTCAGCGTGGTTGGTGGACCCCGTATCGTTCATGTTCATGGCGTGCGGAACGGCGCGAATTTCGGCAAAGTCAGTCCGGCCCTCATCGAACCTTCGCAAGGTTCGGGAGGGTCGTTTCGTTCATGACGGTCCGTGACGGTCGCGAACGAGTTGTGGATCGTGGCGACGGGCGCGCCCTCCTGGTCGTTCTCCCGTGCTAGACGATGGTTTCGAGGTTCGAGTCTCGCCCGTCGCGCGTTCTCGTCGCACGCGCGACCCTGTGCCATTGTCGTTTCGATCCGTTTCAGGGAGCCCGCTCACGTGACCGTCGCCGTTGATCTTGGAACGACCCATGCCGGCAATCCGGCCGAGCTCGACCTCGAGGAGCTGTTGTCGACCCGGCTGCTCGTCCAGGGCAATTCCGGGTCCGGCAAGTCCCATCTCCTGCGCCGTCTCCTGGAAAGGAGCGCGGGCTGGGTGCAGCAGGCGATCATCGATCCGGAAGGCGATTTCGTCACCCTCGCCGACCGGTTCGGCCATGTGGTGGTCGATGCCAACCGCACCCCCAACGATCTCGCCCGCATCGCGAACCGCATCCGCCAGCACCGCGCCTCGGTGGTCCTCACTCTCGAGGGCCTGGATGCGGACGTCCAGATGCAGTGCGCCGCGGCCTTTCTGAACGGGCTCTTCGACGCCGACCGCGCCCACTGGTTCCCGATGCTGATCGCGGTCGACGAAGCCCATCTGTTCGCGCCCGCCATGGCGGGGGAGCATTCGGACGAGGCGCGCCGCGCCTCCCTCGGCGCCATGACGAACCTGATGTGCCGGGGCCGGAAGCGGGGGCTCGCCGGCGTCATCGCCACCCAGCGCCTGGCAAAGCTCGCCAAGAACGTCGCGGCTGAAGCCTCGAACTTCCTCATGGGGCGCACCTTCCTCGACATCGACATGCAGCGCGCCGCCGATCTCATTGGCATCGACCGGCGCGGCGCCGAACGCTTCCGCGATCTGGAGACCGGCAGCTTCATCGCACTCGGCCCCGCCCTGTTCCGCCGCCCGACCCCGATCCGCATCGGCTCGGTCGAGACCTCCGCGCGCTCGGGCCGTCCGGTGCTGATGCCGATGCCCGACATCGCGCCCGACGATCTGGCCGACCTGGTGCTGACCCCGTCCGAGGAGGAGCGCGCCGCCGAGGCAAGGCCCGTGCGCCGCAGCCTGATCCGGCCCGAGCCGGCGGCCGGGGCCCCGGCGCGGCCGGCGGCCGCGTGCGACATGCCGCGGGTGGAGACGAGCGAACTCCTGTCGAGGGTCGCCCATTCGGCCCCCGCCAACGATCCGGCGCCTGCCGACGACGAGGACGATCGCAGCCCGGCGGAGCGCGCCGAGGCGGTCGACCGGATCTTCGCCGACATGCTCGACGATCCGGAGGCGGCCTTCCGTCCCGTGCCGGTTCTCTACCAGGAGTTCCTCACCCATTGCCGCCTGAAGCGCCTGCGCGGCGCCGAGACCGACATGGGAGCGTTTCGCCGGCGCCTTTCCCTGGCGCGGGCCGGCGTCTCGGGCGACGAGACCGACGGCGAGTGGGCAGATGTCGTGGCCCGTTCGGCCGAACTGCCCGAAGAGATGCAGGGCGTCTTCATGATGCTGGCGCGCGCGGCCCGGGACGAGGCGGAATGCCCGCCCGACGAGGATCTCGCCATGGCCTATGGCAGCCATTCGCCCTCGCGCGGGCGGTTTCTCCTGTCGTTCATGGAAGAGCGCGGGCTGATCGCGGTGGAGAAGGACTTTCGCGGCAACCGCATCGTCTCGATCAACGCCACCGGCTGGCGCACCAGGCTGCCCGAAGTCACCCTCGACACGCTCGACGAGGCAAGGATGCGGCGCGCCGCCAGGCTGGCGAGGAAGGCCTGATCGGCACGGGACGCGCTGGTTTGGCCGCGACGGCGCGTCAGCGGTTGCGGATGAGCGGGGTCCGCTGCCACCAGCGCGTCTTCTTGCGCTCCCGGATGAAGGTGAAGAGCCCGGACGTGGCGATCAGGGCCATGCCGGCATAGGCGATCGCGTCGGGAAATTCGCCGAAGAACAATGCGCCCAGGACCGCCGCCCAGACGATCTGGCTGTATTGCACCGGGGCGACGGCGGACGCCGTGGCCAAGCGTGTCGCGAAGACGAGGCCGGTCTGGCCGAGACCGACGCAGAGCCCGCCGAATGCGAGAAGCCAGAGATGCGGCGTCGGATCGGCGAAGGTCGGGATCATCAGGACGCCGTTGGCGAGCACCGCACCCACCAGCACCGCGCCGATCAGCGTGACGCGCCGCTCGGTCGGCCCGATGATGCGCAGGACGATGACGGTGCCCGCCCCGCAGATCGCGCAGGAGATCGCCGCGAAATGGCCGGGCAGGATGGTCTGGAACCCGGGGCGCACGACGAGAAGGACGCCGGCGAGCCCCACCAGCACCGCGCTCCAGCGCCGCCAGCCGATCGTCTCCTTCAAGAAGAGGGCGGAGAACACCGTTACGAAGATCGGCAGGAGGAAGATCAGCGCATAGGCTTCGGCCAGCGGCAGGGTCGTGAACGCCACCACCGCGCTCATCATGCCGACGACGCCGAACAGGACGCGAAGCGCGAGAAGAAACGGTCGGCTCGGAACGAAGACGTCTCGCCAGCGGTCCTGCGGCGGCTTGGTGAAGGCCGCCGGAATGAAGGCGAAGAGCGACATGAAGAAGCCGATCTCGAAGATCGGAAGCCCGTCGCCGAGTGCTTTCGTCGCGGCATCGCCGCAGGCGAAGGCGAAATAGGCCGCGAACGCGAGGAGAATGCCGGTTTGCATGGGATGTCGAAACTGCCGCGAAAAATGCCGATCGGCCCGCACTAGCCCCATTCGCGCTGCGGCGACAGGGCGCGGGCGGACAAGAAAGGTTGACGCGACCGGATCCCGGGTGCGCGGCGGCATGTCCGATGCGGGCTTCGGACGGGAACGGCGGACATGAAAAAGGACGGCGAGGGGGAAGCCGTCCTTTTTCAACTGCGGGGTCTTTTCGCGATCGAGGGGGATGATCGCTTGGGGTATCTGGTTAACACTGCCGGCGAAATTCGGTTCCGGCACGTTTCGAAAAAAATCAGACAGACCGCCCGGTCATCGTTCGACAGGGTGCGGCCCATGTCTGGACATCGTGCTGGAGAGATCCGGCATTCCAGGCCTCCCGCGCCACCGCCGAGGCCAAACGGGCGACCGACACCGGTACCTCTTGCGCGATTTTTCTGCTAGCCTCTTCCCCAGCGACTACGGCTTCGGACATGGGGCATGCCGGCATTGAGAGAATTCTCCCTTGAAGACATGACTGTCCGTCATGCGGGCAAAAGCGAAACCTCTGATTCGGGTGTCCCGCCGGCAACACCGGCACGGTTTTCGGCCGAACTTCTGGTGCGCGGCCAATCGGAAGCGCGCCGCATGATCGACGCCATCGCGCCGACGCATATTCTGTCGATCACCCTGCCGGGCCGGTCCTATCTCGGACCGACCGGGTTTCCCTCCGACAGGCATCTGTTCGTCAGCTTCGACGATGTGGACGACGTGGCGGCGTCGAACGGGCCCGACGAGGACATGGTGCGCCGCATCCTCGACTTCGCCCGCGCGATTCCGGCCGACGGCAAGCTCCTGATCCATGGTCTCCTCGGTGTCAGGCGCTCCGCGGCGGTCGCCCTCGGCCTCCTTGCCGATCGCCTTCCGCCGGAGGAAGCCGCACAGGTCCTGACGCGGTTCTGCAGCCAGCCGCCGGATCCCCAGCCCGGCGTGCTCGCTTTGTTCGACGGCGTGCTAAGCCTCGACGGTGCGCTGGTCGCGGCGTCCTCGAACCGCTTCGTGCAGGGGCGGAACGCCATTCGCCGCCGGTCCGCCGACGTCTGATCGCCCGCCCCGCCCTTCGACCGCACCGTCACGGAAATCGAAAGCCGGCGGCGATGTCCGCCGGATCGGCCGTCAGGGCTTTCGTTCGCCCCGAAGCGCGGCGGCAAGGCCCTTCGCGCCCGCCGTCACATCGGTCCAGGTCGTCTCGAAGCCTTCCGCTCCGCCATAATAGGGATCGGCGACAGGGTCCCCGCCGCGGCCGTCGACATGATCGAGGAGCAGGCTGAGTTCGGCGGTCGCATCGTCCGGTCTGAGGGCGCGCAGCCCATCGAGATTATCGCCGTCGAGCGCCACGATATGGGTGAAGCGGTGGAAGTCGCGGGGCGAAACCTGCCGGGCCCGATAGGCGGAGATGTCGGTGCCGTGACGAAGCGCCACCGCGATCGCGCGCCTGTCGGGGGGATTGCCCACGTGCCAGTCGCCGGTGCCGGCCGAGGCGACGCGCGCATCGAGCCGAAGCCGGTCCGCCTCGAGCGTGAACGCGGCCTCGGCGAGCGGGGAGCGGCAGATATTGCCGAGGCACACGAACAGGACCGAAGGAGTCTTTGCCATCGTCGCGTCCGTCATTGCGTCCACCATCCTCCTGCCCGCCTTTTCCGGCCTCCTGCGGCGCGGATTCGGACGCGCCTACTCGCCGCCCGCCGCCTCGTTCGCCACGGCGAGCTGATAGCTTTCCGGGATGTAGCGAAAGCCGCCATCGGCCATCCGTTCGACATAGCCGACCGCCGGAAACGGCATGTGATAGCCGATGAACGGGATCCGCTCGTCGGCGATCCGGCCGAAGACCCGTTCCCGTGTCTCTGCGGCCCGTTCCTTGTCGATATCGAACCTCACATGCCATTGCGGCCTTTGCAGCGAGGCGACGAAGTGGTTGGCCGTGTCGGCCGTCAGCATCAGGCGCTGGCCCTGCGAGGCAATCTCGAAGATCATGTGCCCCGGCGTGTGGCCGGGAGCGGCGATCGCGGTGATGCCGGTCACGACCGCCTCGCCGTCGCTCACGAAGGTGAACCGGTCCTTCAGCGGCACGAGAAGCTTGGCGACGAGTTCGGCATTGCCGGCCTGCGGGCCGCTCGCGGCCTCCTGCGACGTCCAATAGTCCCACTCGGCCTGTCCACCGACATAGCGGGCGTTGGGGAATACGGGGGTTCCGTCTTGCCGGACGAGGCCCTGAATGTGATCGCCGTGGAAATGGGTGAGGACGACGATGGTGACGGCGTCGGTCCCGTAGCCGGCCGTCGCCATTCGCTCGACCAGCTTGCCGAGACCGTTCTCCCGGCCGCTTTCGCCGAAGCCTGTATCGAAGAGGACGAGATTGTCGTCGAGTTCGACGAGCGTCGGCGCGAAGGTCGAGACGATGCGGGTTTCGGGCAGGTAGTTCGCGCGCATCAAGGCGGCCATGGCACTGGCCTCCTGATCCATGCCGAAGGTCGGGTGGGGTCCGTCGCCGGGACGCTCCCCATCGAGCACGGTCGTCACCCGTGCGGCGCCGAGATCGAACCGCGCCCAGCCCGGCGTGTCCATCATGGCGCGGTTCGTGTCGGCTTCGGCGTCGGCCACGGCATCCGTGTCCGATGCGTCCTGCGCGCGGGCTGATACCGACAGTCCGGCGGCGGCAAGGCCCAGTGTCGAGCCGGCGGCGAGCGCCTGGCGGCGGGTAAGGCGGGTCGAGGCTTCGGTCTGTCGATCGGTCATCCGGTGTCTCCCAGGGTTCGATGTCTCTTCGGCGCTGCGTCGACGGGCGGCAGCTTTCGCGCATCATCCGCAAGAATGGCGCCGCTGGAGCCCGGCGGCAAGGCATCCTCGGGCAATCGTGATCGGCCTTCGGGATCGTGCCATTCACCGTTCGGTCGTTCGCGACGGCGTGTTCTCCCTATCGTTTCGCGAAATCCGACCTATGTTCGCCGACAGTTCCCAACGGTCCAGCACGACCCACGCGTCGACCTTCGATGCCGCCGGATGTTTCAGGAGTGTCCCCTGTGAAACGGATTGTCCCGATCGTCCTGGCCGTCGCGCTTTTCATGGAGACGATGGACGCGACTGTGATCGCGACCTCGCTGCCGGTGATCGCCGCCGATCTCGGTACCAGCCCGATCGCGCTGAAACTGGCGCTGACGAGCTATTACGTGTCGCTGGCGATCTTCATTCCCGTGTCGGGGCGCCTTGCGGACCGGTTCGGGGCCAAGAACGTCTTCCGGCTGGCGATCTTCGTCTTCATGCTGGGCTCGCTCGCCTGCGCGCTCTCCTCCTCGCTCGAGGCCTTCGTCGCCTCGCGCTTCCTGCAAGGTGTCGGCGGGGCGATGATGACGCCGGTCGGGCGGCTGCTTCTGGTGCGCGCCGTCCCCAAGGCGGATCTCGTCGGCGCGATGGCCTGGTTCACCATTCCCGCGCTGATCGGCCCGCTGATCGGTCCCCCGCTCGGCGGTGCGATCGCCACCTATTCCGACTGGCGCTGGATCTTCCTCATCAATCTGCCGATCGGCGTCATCGGCATCGTGCTCGCGACGCGCTTCCTGCCCTTCGTCGCGCGGGTGCGGGACGTCTCCTTCGACTGGCCCGGTTTCGTCCTGTCCGGCTTTGCCTGCGCCGGTCTCGTCTTCGGCTTTTCGGTGGTGTCGCTGCCGGCGCTGCCACCGGTGGTCGGCGTCGTCCTGATCGTTGCCGGCACGCTCGCGGCCCTTCTCTACGTCCGCCATGCAAGGCGCGCCGCAACGCCGATCCTGAAGCTGACTCTGCTGAAGATCCCCACCTTGCGCGTCAGCATCGTCGCCGGAACGTTGTTCCGGGTCGGCACCGGCTCGGTGCCGTTCCTCCTGCCGCTGATGCTGCAGATCGGCTACGGCTATTCTGCGCTTCAGTCGGGGCTCGTCGCCAGCGCGTCCATGGGCGGGGCGATCCTGATGAAGTTCCTGGCGAAACCGGTCCTGAAGCGCTTCGGCTTCCGGTCGACCCTCGTGGTCTCGACCGTCACCGGCGGCGCGCTGATCGTCGCGATCGGTCTCGAAACCCTCGCCGGATCGATCACCGCGCTCGTCTGCCTGCTGCTCGTGGGCGGGTTCTTCCGCTCGCTCTTCTTCACGGGCATCAACACGCTCGGCTTCGCCGATCTTTCGACCAGGGAGACCGGCGATGCCACCGCGATGATGGCGGCCACCCAGCAGGTCTCGATCGCGTTCGGCGTGGCGCTGGCCGGCACCATCCTGGAAGCGGGCATGGCGATCGCCGGGGGAACGGTTCCGCAGGTCGCCGACTTCGCCATCGCCTTCACGGTCGCAGGTCTCCTGATGATCACCGCCGCCGTGCCGTTCCTCGGCCTGTCGCGCGAGGCGGGAGACGAGGTCGCCGGCCGGTCCTTCCCGGCCGCATAGGACAGCCGCGCCGACCGCGCGGAGCCGGTGGGATCGGCCGGCGTGACGGCGCGAAGCCCGTCCGCCTCAGGCGCGTGTCAACCGAGCGGCCCGGCTTCGGCATCGTCCGGATCGCCGGCCTCGTCCCCGCCCTGCGACGGGCGGGCCTTGCGGCCCTTGAAGTCCTTGGCGAGAAGATAGAGCTCCACCGATCCGTCCCGGCTCGCCGGCGGCTTGACATGGTGGATCGTCTTGAAATTCTGCTTCAGGAGGTCGAGCAGGTCGCGCTCGGTTCCCCCCTGGAACGTCTTGCACAGGAAGTGTCCGCCCGGAACGAGCGTGCGGATCGCGAAGTCGGTCGCCACCTCGACGAGATGCATGGTGCGCAGATGATCGGTCTGGCGATGGCCGATCGTCGGCGCCGCCATGTCCGACAGGACGATGTCCGGCGGGCCGCCCAGCGTCTCGATCAGGCGATCGGGTGCGTCGGCGTCGAGAAAGTCCATCAGCAGGATCTCGGCGCCGGCCACCGGGCCGACCTCCAGATAATCGATCCCGACGACGCGGATATCGTCGCTGGTCGAGCCGGTGCGCTCGACCGCGACCTGGCACCAGCCGCCGGGCGCGGCGCCCAGATCCACGATGCGCTGTCCCGGCTTCAGCAGCTTGTAGCGGTCGTCGATCTCGATCAGCTTGTAGGCGGCGCGCGAGCGGTAGCCGTCGGCCTTGGCCTGGCGAACGTAGGGGTCGTTCAGCTGGCGTTCGATCCACCGGCGCGACGAGGCCTTGAGGCCGCGCTTCTTCTTGACCTTCACGTAAAGACCGCGTGGGTTGTTCTCCTTGGCCATCAGGCGCTCCGTCTGGCGGATCGGTCGGAGCGGCGCCACACCCGGTCCGCGATCATCATTTCGATCAGAAGTCCCTCGCGAAGGCCGCGATCGGCGACCCGCAGGGCGCGCGCCGGCCAGATCCGCCGAATGGCCTCTAGAATGGCGCAGCCGGCGAGAACCAAGTCGGCGCGGTCGCTGCCGATGCAAGGGTTCGCGACCCGTTCCTCAAAGCTCCAGCTCAGGATTTTCGCCACGAGCCGGTCCGCATCGTCGCGCGTCAGCCAGAGACCGTCGACCTGGCGCCGATCGTAGCGTTCGAGATTGAGGTGGATGCCGGCCAGCGTCGTGACCGTGCCGGACGTGCCGAGCAGGTGGAAGCCCGGCGTGTCGATCAGATCGTCGAGCTTCTCGCGCCCCGGAAAATCCTCGATCAGGTCGATCGTCTCCAGGATCATCGTCTCGAACAGCTCGGGCGTCACGTTGCGTCCTCCGTGCCGTTCGGCAAGGGACACGACGCCGACGGGCAGAGACGTCCAGCCGACGATGCGGTTCGCGAGCTTCCGGATCGGACCGTCGCGAAGGTCCAGCAGCGCGATCTCGGACGAGCCCCCGCCGATATCGAAGAGGACGGCGCCCCGCGTGCCGGCCTCGATCAGCGAGCCGCAGCCCGAGACGGCGAGGCGCGCCTCGGCCTCGCGGCTGACGATTTCGAGATCGAGCCCGGTTTCGCGCCCGACCCGTTCGATGAACTCTTCGCCGTTGGCCGCCGCGCGGCAGGCTTCGGTCGCGATCAGCCGCATGCGCGTCACGTCCCGCGCCGCAAGCTTTTGCGCGCACACGTTGAGGGCGGCGACCGCCCGGTCCATCGCGCCCTTGGACAGGGACCCGGTTCGCCCGAGGCCCTCGCCGAGACGAACGATGCGCGAAAACGCATCGATGACCCGGAACTGGCCGGGGCGGGTGGGGGCGGCCATCAACAGGCGGCAATTGTTGGTGCCGAGATCGAGGGCCGCGTAGATCGGGCTCGGCGTCGCGTTCTGTGCCGCGGGCCTGCGGGACCCGGCGCCGGCGCTCGCACCGACGGGTGCCTGCCGGCCGTTCGCGTCCGGCTGGCCGTCCGGCACACGGGTTCGGCCCTCGTCGGCCGCGCGATCGTTCGGCGCCGCGTGAGGGGATGGCGATGCAGACGGAGACGCCTCGGCCTTGCGATTGCCGCCGCGCGAACGGCTGCGCCGCATCTTGCGCATGCCGCGCTGGCCCGGCTCGCGGGCATCGGCTCTCTGCCCGGCGGGCGGTTCGGGCTTTTCGGCCGGGGAAAGCCCGGCCTTTTGATCACGCCTGTCGGCGTCCCCGCCTTCCGCAAAGGCCGGTGCGGCATCGCGCGAAGCGGCGATCTTGCGGCGGCGACGCTTCTGGCGTTTGGAGAGCCGATCCTTGCCGTCCGCCTCCGCCCCGGCGTTTGCGTCGTTGACGCCGGCTGTCGGCGTCCGTTTCGGGCCACGGGGTCGCTGCCGCGCGGAACCAGGGTTCGCATCGTTCTCGAACTGCTTCGGCCCATCCATGGCGCCGGGCTGTCTTGCAGACACCACGCCTTGCGGAGCCGAGCCGCGCCTCCGGTCGGGTTCGTCCTTGCGAGACTCACCCGCGCGATCACGTTCGCGGCGGGCCTGCTCGTCATGCCGCATGCGCGGGCCCATGGATGGGGTCAGGTCGCGCTCAGCTGTGTCTTTGGACGATCGACGGTGGCGGTTCCCTTCATTCCCGCTTCTCAACACTTCTCTCCGGCGCCCGGGCCCGCACTCGGCGGACGGCGCCTCAACTGTCTTTTGTCACCGGAGAGTGTACCAAGCCATGGCCGGGAAACAAGGGTGATTGTCGCGCCGGCCCGACAGGGGAGCGACGAAGGCGCGCAGCGCGCACCGGACCGGTGCGTGCGGCGGCATCGAAGCCGCGCGGCCTCGAGAGACGCAGTCCGATCTCGGGACCGCCCCTTCCCGGGACCGCCGGACCCGTGTCCGGCCGACAAAGCTCCCGGCACGTCCCCCGCCCGGCACGCGAACGCGAAGGGGCGCGCGAGGCGTCGGGCAGGGCGCATCGGGTCAGGCGATGGGGACCGAAACGCCTGCGTCTTCCAGTTCGGGCTCCACCGGCTCGCCCGTCATGTTCGAGCGCACATGGCTGAGAAGCCGCTCGATCTCGGCGCATTCCTGCTTCGACAGGCCGCGGGTGACCCGTGCGTAGACCTCCAGCGCGACGGGGCGGGCATTGGCGAACACGGTGGCGGCTTTGGCCGTGGTGTTGATCACCTTGGCGCGGCGGTCGTGCGGATCGGGCGTACGCTTGACCAGCCCGCGATTCTCCAGCCTGTCGAGATAGGCGGACAAGGTCATGGGTTCGACACCCATGCGCTCGGCGAGAACGGCTTGACGGCTTCCTTCGTGGCGAGCCACATGGGAAAGGGCGCGGATTTCACCTTGAGTCAGTTCAAGTCCCGCGTCGAGAACGGCTTTTTCGAACTGTTGGCGAAACAGCCGGGCAACGTCGGTCAAGAGAAATCCAAGCGCATTGCCGGATTGGGGGTTGGGCATCAAAAACTCGGTCAACTATGGTTACGCGGCAAGGCGCCGCCGGAAATTCAATAACACTTGACATAGCAATCGCTGCTTATGAAGTGAAGCCCGTTTCCAACGTTCAGGTTGAATTTGTCGCTTTGCGCCGCAAGACGGTCTGTTTCAACACGAGGAACTGACCGGCGCGGATCGCACGCGCCACATCCATCGCGACCCGCTCAACGAACAGGAAGGAAGAATAATGTCGGACCAATCGACGCTCGGGCAGGTTCTGGGCATGACCGGAACGCTCGATGCCAAGGTCTTCGAAACCCGTTTCGATGAAGCGATCGCCGCCCATCGCAAGGAGATCGACGCGATCGCCGCGTCGCAGCAAGAGCCTGATTTTCAAAACGTCATCGAGGCGCTGGAGCGATCCGGCGAACCGCTGTCGCATCTGTCCCGCAGCTTCGCCGTCGTCGCCGCGACGGTGACGACCGACGAGATCCAGGCGCTCGAGCGCACGCTCTACCCGCGCCTGTCGCGCCACGTCTCCTCGATCTCGCTGAACGCCGAACTCTTCGAGAAGGTCCGGGCGGTTGCTGTGGATAAGGTCGGGCTGGCGCGATTGTCGGCGCAAGAACGGCGCCTGACGGCCCGGACCCATGAGCGCATGGTGCGCGCCGGCGCGCGTCTCGGCCAGGACGCGCGCGGCCGGCTGGCGGATATCGAGCAGCGCCTGTCCGAGCTCTTCACCGCGTTCGGCCAGAACATCCTCGCCGACGAGAGCGGCTGGACGCTCGGTCTGGCGGACGGGGATCTCGCCGGCTTGCCGGACTGGCTGGTGGCCTCGCTGCAGAGCGCGGCGGAAGAGCGCGGCAGAAAGGGCGCGGTCCTCACCCTCTCGCGCTCGCTCCTCGTTCCCTTCCTGGAAAACAGCGACCGTGCCGATCTGCGCGCCACCGCCTTCGAGGCCTGGACCCGGCGCGGCGAGCGGGACGGGCCGCACGACAACCGGCCGGTGATGGCCGAGATCCTGGCGCTGCGCGCCGAAAAGGCGCAGCTGCTCGGCTATGCCAATTATGCGGCCTTCAAGCTCGACGACCAGATGGCGAAGACCCCGGACAAGGTGCGCGACCTGTTGATGCGGGTCTGGGGCCCAGCGCGGGCACGGGCCGAACAGGATGCCCTGGCCCTCGGCAGGATCGCCCGGGCCGAAGGCGCGAACGCGCCCATCGCTCCGTCCGACTGGCGCTATTACGCGCAGAAGCGCCGGCGCGCCGAACTCGATTTCGAGGAATCGGAGCTGAAGCCCTACTTCTCGCTCGACCGGATGATCGAGGCGAGCTTCGATGTGGCCAACCGTCTGTTCGGCCTCACCTTCGAGCCGGTCGAGACCGTCTCGGCCTGGCACGGGGACGTGCGGGCATGGCGGGTCCTGAAGGCCGACGGCACCGAACAGGGTTATTTTCTCGGCGATTATTTCGCCCGCGCGACCAAACGCTCCGGGGCCTGGATGAGCGTCCTGCGGCCGCAGCACCGGATGGATGGCGGCCAGACGCCGATCATCTACAATGTGTGCAACTTCTCCAAGCCCAGAGCGGGGCAGCCGGCGCTCCTGTCCATGAGCGATGCGACGACGCTCTTCCACGAGTTCGGCCATGCCTTGCACGGGCTTTTGTCCGACGTGCGGTTCCCGAGCCTTTCGGGAACCTCCGTCGCGCGCGATTTCGTCGAGCTGCCCTCGCAGCTGTTCGAGCACTGGCTGAGCGTGCCCGCGATCCTTCAAAAGCATGCCCGGCACGTTGAGACCGGCGAGCCGATCCCGCTGGCGCTGACCGAAAAGCTACGTTCGGCTCGCATCATCGACGCCGGCTTCGACACGGTGGAATACACCGCCTCCGCCATCGTCGATCTCGATCTGCACGAAACGAACGATCCCGATCCAAGGCCTCTTGAAACGGAGCGCGAAACCCTTCGCAAGCTCGGCATGCCGGAGGCCATCGTCATGCGCCACCGCACGCCGCACTTTGCCCATGTCTTCTCCGGCGAGGGCTATTCGGCGGGCTACTACAGCTATCTCTGGTCCGAAGTGCTGGATTCGGACGCGTTCGAGGCCTTCGCCGAGAGCGGCGATCCGTTCCATGCCGAGACCGCCGCACGGCTGCTGCGCCATGTCTATTCGGCCGGCGACAGCGAGGATCCGGCGGTTCTCTACGCACGGTTCCGCGGCCGCGAGCCCGATCCGGCCGCGCTGATGCGCAAGCGGGGCTTTGCCGGCGAGGCGGCCTGAGGCGTCCCGCCGGGGGCGCGAAACCGGGAACCCGAAGGCTCAGACGCCTTCGAGCACGATCACCGTCGGCTGGCGGGGCAGGGTGGCGGGCGAAACCGTGATCGCGCGGCTTGCCGGGCGCTCCACCGCGAACCCCGGCATGCGATCGAGAAAGCGCTCGATCGGACCGCGGAACCGGTGCATGGGCAGGACGATCGAGGACCGCAGCCGGTCCGCGATCTCCCCCATGCTGCTCTGGCTCATGGTCATCCCGCCGTCGACCGGCACCATCAGGATGTCGAGGCGGCCGATCGCGGCATAATCGTCTTCGGTCAGCATGTGATGCAGATGGCCGAGATGGCCGATGCACAGGCCGCCGGTCTCGACGATGAAGATCGAATTGCCGTCCGGCTCCATGCCGCCATAGGAGCGGATGTCGGTCGGCACGTTGCGGACATAGACATCGCCATCGACCACCCGGTGCCGGGCGGGGCCGCCTTCGGGGTTCCAGCCGGGCAGGACGCTGGCGATGGCCGGATCGGGGTTCAAGGTGTAATGGCTGCCATGGGCCTTGTTCATGGTGACGATATCGGGGAGGAACTCGCCCGAATAGCCCGCATAATCGGTCGCGACGGTCACGCCGTCCGGGCTTTCGATCACGAAGGTCGAATGGGTGACGTAGGTGATGGTCGTCTCCCGGTCGCGCGAGCGATCCTGGAAGAGCCCGCGGCTCTCACCGTCGGCTTGCGCGAAGGTGGCGTTCGGCATCAGGCTCGCGATCGCCCGGCACTGGCTCGGCGGCTCGTCCATTTCGCTTGCGGACGGCGCCGCGTCCTGCGCGAAGGCAGGCGGCAGGACAAGAAGCGAGGCGGCCCCGCCCGCCAGGACGATCGCGATGCGCAGGGTCGTGCGCAGGGTGTCGTGCATGTCATCCCCTCTGCGGCAAGTCGTTCGGACATGGGGAACGCAACGCGGACGCAAGGACCGTCGGCGCTGCCCCAACGAGACGTCCTGGAAAGCTTACCCGATCGAAATCGACACGCGACTCATCTTTGCGTTATTTCCGAGCGCCGGGACGTTTGGGCGCAGGTGCGATCCGGGCCGGGAAAAGGGGAGCGGCGGGATCAAGAAGTCTGCGTTCTTCCGGCCTCCAGCATGGCGCGCCAGCGGGCCTTGATGGCCTCGGCCTTGTCTTCGGGCTGTTGCGGGTAGGCAAGTTCGTCCTCGCCTATCACCACATAGGCCTGTTTCGACGAGACCCAGATATGGCCGGCAGGGATCAGCCAGGCCGTATCGTCGAGGGTTCCGGCCTTGATGTTGAGGCGGCCCGGATCGTCCTTCGATCGATGCTGGATGCGCACGCCGCACTCCGGGCAGAAGTCGCCGTACCGGGTCGCGCCGCTGTCCGACGTGCGCGAGATCGTCTTCATCTCGCCGGTCACCGTGACCGTCGCCGGATCGACGCGCAGGCTCATGCCGAAGGCGCTCGACGTGTGGCGCTGGCATTCGGTGCAATGGCACAGATAAAAGGCCTGGGGCACGCCGCCGATCGCGTAGCGCACCTTGCCGCAGGAGCAGCCCCCGGTCAGCGGCAGGTCGGGCAGGGTCACGGGCCGGATGGTGTCGCTCATGGCGTGCTCGCTTTCGGTTCGTCCGAGGTCGAATGGGCCCGGCACGGGTTCGATCGATGAAGCGCGGCGACGTTCTGGACGTTTCCGGCAGGATTTTTTATATGACAGTCAGCTTCAGACATTCCAGCACGACGGGGTCCCGATGGCCGGCCATTCACAGTTCAAGAACATCATGCATCGCAAGGGCCGGCAGGACGCCGTGCGCTCCAAGATGTTCTCAAAGCTCGGACGCGAGATCACGGTCGCGGCCAAGTCCGGCCTGCCCGATCCGGAAATGAACCCGCGCCTGCGCCTGGCGGTGAACAACGCCAAGGCCCAGTCCATGCCGAAGGACAATATCGAGCGGGCCATCAAGAAGGCGGCCGGCGGCGATTCGGAGAATTACGAGGAGGTTCGCTACGAGGGCTACGGCCCGGGCGGCGTCGCCGTCATCGTCGAGGCGCTGACCGACAACCGGAACCGCACCGCGTCCAACGTGCGGTCCTATTTCACCAAGTCCGGCGGCTCCATGGGCGAAACCGGATCGGTCGGCTTCATGTTCGACCATGTCGGCGAGATCGTCTATCCGGCCGCCGTCGGCGAGCCCGACGCCATTCTCGAAGCTGCGATCGAGGCCGGCGCCGACGACGTGATCTCCGACGAGGAGAGCCACACGATCATCACCGCGTTCGAGGATATCGGCGAGGTGTCGAGCGCCCTCGAAGCCTCGCTCGGCCAGGCGCGCAGCGTGAAGGCTATCTGGCGCCCGAACATCGGCGCGCCGGTGGACGAGGACAAGGCCCAGAGCGTGATGCGCCTGATCGACAATCTCGACGACGACGACGACGTGCAGAACGTCTACGCGAACTACGAGGTCGACGACGAGACGATGGCGAAGCTCTCTGCGGCTTGAGGCGCGGGACTGACGCCCGGAAATATCAGTCGGCCGAGCCTTCGAGGGAAGAGTCCGTGACGCCGGTATCCTCGTAGATTTCCGCCAGTGTCAGATCGCAACCGATTTCCGGAAGCGCGATCGAGGCCGCCAGCGTCTCGACGATCTCGGACGCCCAGCCGGTTTCGCCGCGCCGCCAGACGATGACTTCTGCGGTTTGGGATGCGACGAGAAGAACGACCCGGATGGAGTCGTTGGTCTTGTACTCCTCCACCTTGCGGAAGCGGTCGAACGCCATTGTCGACGGCGACAGCACTTCGACGAGAACCCGAGGCTCCTCTGTCTGCATCGTTGTGTCTGAGTCGCGCTTGCAATCGACCACGATATCCGGCCTGCGCACATTGCCGTTGGGATTGACGACGGTCATATCGGCCGTGTGCGGTCGACATGATCGGCCGCGAAGGCGATTGGACAGCTGCGTCAGAACATTCACCGTGATGGTATCGTGACGGCGTGACGCGCCCGTCATTGCCTTGGGCGCAAGCCTCGGCAAGCCATCGACAAGCTCGTAATTCCTGTCCTGTTTCAACTGCCATTCGAAAAATTCGTCCGGCGTCATTCGCCCCGTGGTCTCGAAGACTTCGCCCATCTGGCGCTCCTCTTTTGTGGGAAGACTTTACCGCGAATCACCAAGCGCTGCCAATCCTGGGGCTGCGGGGCAAGGGCGCGCTCGCCACATGCGGCTGTGCCCTGGCGTTGCGGTTAACCATTTCCTTCAACGGATGATTCATCGGCGCGTGTGATCTTGAGGGAATGTTCATTTTCTCGAGGAACGCCCGCATGCGCGTCCCACTCAAAGCCGTCGCCGCCCTCTCGACCCTCCTCGCCCTCTCGGGGTGCGCCTCCTTCAGGCCGCACATGAGCGAACGCGAGTGCCTTGCCCGTGCGATGTATTTCGAATCCAACCGGACGAGCGAGGAGGGGATGGTCGCGGTCGGCACGGTGGTGATGAACCGCGTCGAATCCCCCAAGTTTCCGAACACGGTGTGCGGCGTCGTTGGCGCCAAGAACCAGTTCGCGCCGGGGGTCCTGTCCAAGCGCATGGAAAAAGGGCGCGATCTCGCCTTTGCGACCGCCGACAAAGTGCTCGGCGGCACCCGCCACGGCTGGGTCGGCGAGCGCGCCATGTTCTTCCACACCGCCGGCTACAGCTTTCCCTACGACAACATGCACTATGTGGCGATCCTCGGCGGCAACTCGTTCTACGAAAAGCGCCGCGATGCGTGGATGACGCAGGACATGGTGGCCGCGCGCCAGAAGGAAGCACTGAACCGGTCGAAGGACGGCTTCTTCAGCTTCCTCGATCCGCTCGATCTGTTCTGACGAGGCGCTTTTTTGAAGACCAGACGGCACGGTCCCGGACCCTGCCGCTGAACCGGCCCGCGCAATTTGCAGACGGAAAACCCCGCACGGCCTCCTGACGAGGCGATGCGGGGTTTTCTGAACGGTTCGTTCGTCCGGCGGATCCGCCGGATCAGGGAAGAACGGCCTCGAGCTGCGAGAGTTCGAACGGCTTGGTGACATGCGGCACGTTCTGGAAATGCGGCGGCAGCGGGTCGATCGCGCTCGACACGAAGCAGAACGGAACCTTGTCGCGCGCCAGGCGCTGGGCGATCGCCAGAGACGTCTCGCCACGACCTTTCAACCGAACGTCGAGGAGCGCGAAGTCGAACGCACCGCGCTTCAAATGGGCCTCGGCCTCGGCGACCGAATCCGCAAGGCAGACGTCCGCGTCGCATCGGTCGCGAACCGTGTCCTCGAGATCGATCGCGATGATCGGCTCGTCTTCAAGAATTAAAATTCTCATCATGCACGTATCCCTTCGTTAGGGATGCAATGCCTGAGCGGCCGACAGGTTGCCTCGGCAAGCGCTGATCGCGATCAAACTCCTGTTATCTTCGGTTGAAAATTTGAAACCATGGTCCCGGAGTGGCGGCGGGCCCGCGCTCAGCCAAGCGCGTAATAGCGCCCGCCGAGCCGGGCCTTGTCGGTCTTGCCGATCGCCTCCGCGCTTCCGGTGAACCGGAGCCCGATCTCGTCGCGAACCCGCCACACGATGGAGGCCGGGCGCAGGGTGTCGTCGGCTTCGTCGAAGACGAGCAGCGTGGCGGGGAGCGCTTTCTCGCCGAACCAGCGGATGCGCACGCCACCCTCGGACAGGTCGATCGCCGAACCGTCGACGAGAAACCGCTTGCCGCGTGAGATGAGCTTGACCGGCCGCAGCCGCGTGCGGCGCCTGTCATGGATGCGCTGTTCGTCTGCGGGGCGGGTGGGGGAGGGTACGGTCATGGGGCCGATTTTATCGGCGACATGGTAAATCAACCGTAAATTTCTGATCGTGACGGCCGAACGAGGCTTGTGCGAACCATTCCTTAAAGCACCCCGTGCCAATCTCCCGATCTGAAGGACGAAGCCCGCCCGGCGGGCCGCGTGTCCCTTTGCTGCGGTCGCGTTTCGTGAGGGTGGGCCATGAGTTCAACGAACTACCAAGCGTCTCAATTCGTCGGCAGGAGCCGCGCGGGTTCGGGCGGCGAGGACAGCCAGTCCGACCGGCTCGTGGGCTTCTTGACCGTCGGCGTCCTGACCCTGTCCGTCAGCTTCTTCTCGGTGGTGACCACGATCTCCTATCTCGACCGCGACTTCTTCGAGAGAATGCTGATCGACGATATCAACACCGTCAAGATCGACCCGATCATGGTCGGGTCGACGGCGAAGGCTCCCGAAACGATCGCGGTGGAACCGATGCCCGCCCCGCGCATCGTCCGGGGCCGCGAACTCGCCCCCGCCGACTACTCGATCGTCATGGTGTTCGGGGACGAGGCCCATCTCGCCTCTCCCGGCGAACTCTGGCGGGTCAAGGAGGGCATGATCCTGCCCGGTCTCGGCAGGATCCTCTCCGTCGAGGAAGACGCGAACGGCGGCACCATCAAGACCGAGCATGCCGTGCTGACGGGCATGCCGCGCTGAGGCCTGGCCGACCCTTCGCGCCTGCATGAAAACCGAGGCCCCGATGCGCCAGGCGCCGGCAACGCCTTCGTTTCCTACTTCTTCTCGAGCAGAACCTGGCCTTCCTTCTTCAGGCGGCCGCGCAGCTTGTCGGCGATCGAGGCGAGGATCATCGGCAGGTCGACCTCGACATGCACCTGCTCGTCCTGAATATCGAGGCGGCCCGTCACCGACTGGCCCATGACGCGCGCCTTGAAGTCGAGATGGTCGCCGGTCCAGTTGTCCTCGAACTTCACCATTCCGCCGAGCATGTCCTGGCGCAGCTTCGCGAAACCTTCGTCGATGCGCTGGCGTGCCGCCGCCCGTCCCAACTTGTGCGGGATGTCGACCTTGATCGTCTCGGCCATGTGTCTCTCCATCTGATGCGTTCCGACCCATATGGAGACCGCACGACCCAATCGCAATCGAGGGATGGGCCTTGCGCGGCCACCCCAAACGGAAAAGCCGGGCGCTTGGCCCGGCTTTCCTGCGAAATCGCGATGGGACGCGCCGGTCTCTAGCCGTTCGCGGTCGCCCGCTCGCCGCCCCTGGTGCTGCGTCGGCGTCCGCCGGACGGACGGTTGGCCGAGCGCTTCGCGCCGTCGCCGCCATTGCCGCCGCCATTGGCATTGGCCGAGCGGGGCTTCTTCGGGCCGCGCTGGCCGTTTCCGGCGCCGGCGCCGGCATCCGTCTTCGGCCGCGAGCGACCGGTGCGGGCCGGCTGGCCTCGATGGCCGCGGCGCGGACCGTCTTCGGAATCGCGTCCGCCCGTCGAAGGTGGTGCGACATAGTCCGTCGGCTGCGGCGTCAGGTCGATGCCGGTCAGCTTCATGATGGTCTTCAGCTTGGCACGCTCGCTCGGATCGACGAGCGCGATCGCCTCGCCGGAGCGTCCGGCACGGGCGGTCCGGCCGATGCGGTGAACGTAGCTCTCCGGCTCCTCCGGAAGGTCGAAATTGATCACATGGCTGATATCGTCGACATGGATGCCGCGTGCCACGATGTCGGTTGCCACGAGCACGTCGATCTCGCCGTCCTGGAACGCGCCGAGCGCCTTCTGGCGGGCCGACTGGCTCTTGTTGCCATGGATCGCCAACGACTGGATGCCGGCCTTTTCGAGGTCGGTCGTCAAACGGTTCGCGCCGTGCTTGGTGCGCGTGAAGACGACGATGCGGCTCGTCTCATGGGTGTTGATGAAGTCGATGAGCCAGAGCTTCTTCGCCTTCTGGGGGACGGCGAAGACGCTCTGCGCGATCTTTTCCACCGTCACGACTTCCGGCGTGACCGAGACCTTCTGCGGATTGGTCAGGATCTTCTTCGACAGATCCTCGATCGGCTTGGGCATGGTGGCCGAGAACAGCATCGACTGGCGCTCTTTCGGGCACTGGCCGACGATCTTCATGACGTCGCGCACGAAGCCCATGTCGAGCATGCGGTCGGCTTCGTCGAGCACCAGGAAATGGGTCTCGCGAAGGTCGATCGAACGCTGGTTCATCAGGTCGAGGAGACGGCCGGGCGTCGCGATGAGGACATCGACGCCACGTGCGAGGGTCTGGATCTGCGGACGGATCGAAACACCGCCGAAAATGGTGGCGTGGGAGATCGGCGTTCCCTTGGTGAGGTCCGCGATCGTCTCGCCGATCTGCACCGCGAGCTCGCGGGTCGGCGAGAGAATGAGGGCGCGTGCCGTGCGGGTCGTCGGCTTGCCGCCGTTCTGCATCAGCTGATGCAGCACGGGAAGCGCGAACGCGGCGGTCTTGCCGGTGCCGGTCTGCGCAACGCCGAGGACGTCGCGTCCGTTGACGGCATGCGGGATCGCCTGGGCCTGGATCGGCGTGGGCGTTACGAGTTCGAGACGCGACAAAGCGCGCATCAGCGGTTCGGCCAGGCCGAACGCGTCAAAAGTGGTGGAGGTCAATCAAAATGCCTTGGAATGATGCGGCCGCATGCAAAGGGCCGCGATAAGCCCGGTCCGCCTTCGCGCAGAGAAGGGAAACGGAGGGCCGTGCCGAAAGTCCGGAACCGATCTATCACGAAAAGTAACGGTGGTCTTCCGAGGCGCGAGCCGGTGATCGAGGGACGAGAGGTCCAAGGTCCGGCGGGCGCTGCGCTTTCACGGCGCGATGAGCCTCATATCGTCGATCGCGGTCATAAGGTCAAGCCCTCCGGTTCACTCGGCCGCGTCCGTCTTCCAGCTCAGATGGCCCGCAATGGTGTTGGCGATGCGCGAGAAGAAGCCCGAGCGTTCGATGCCGGTCGCCGCGAGCAGGGGAATTTCGCGGATCGTCTCCTCGCCGCGCTTGATCTGCAGCCAGCCGAGCCGCTGGCCCTTCGCCACCGGTGCCTCGACCGGACCGTTGTCGCGAACCACCCGCCTTGCATCCGACAGGCTGCCGGTCGGAACGAGCAGCGAGACGCGTTCGGCGGTCTGTAGGGCGACACTGTCCATCTCCCCGCCGCGAACTGGGACCTCGCCGACGGTCTCGCCCTCGCTCGCCAGCGTCACTTCCTCGAAATCCTGCAGTCCGAACTCCATCATCCTGCGCGCTTCCTCGGCGCGCTCGCCCGATGATTCCATCCGCGACAGGGCGAAGACGATGCGGCGATCGGCCTCCTTGGCGGAGGCGACGAGCCCGTAGCCGGCCGCCTGCGTGTGTCCGGTCTTCAGGCCGTCGGCACCGAATTGCAGCACCGGGTTCCGGTTCTTCTGGGTGATGCCGTTGAAGGTGAACGCTTCCTGCGAGAAGATCGCGTAATCGTCCGGATATTCGCGGATCAGGTGCTCGGCGAGCGTGACGAGATCGCGCGTCGTCACCCGGCTGTCCGGATCGGGCAGGCCGGACGAATTGCCGAACCGCGAATGGGTGAGACCGATTTCCGCGGCCTTGGCGTTCATCGCCTGCGAAAACGCCTCGACCGAGCCGGAGATGCCTTCCGCGATCACGATGGTCGCGTCGTTGCCCGACTGGATGATGATGCCCTTGATGAGATCGTCGACGCTGACGCTGGACCCGAGCGGCAGGAACATGGTCGAGCCGCCGGAGGCGGCCCCGCCGGTCCGCCAGGCGTTTTCCGAGACCTCGAAGGTCTGGTCCCTTGTGATCGTGCCCTTCTTCAGTTCGTTGAAGACCACCGCGATGGTCATCAGCTTGGCGAGCGAAGCCGGCTCGATCTCGAGATCGGCGTTCTTTTCGAAGAGGACGTCGCCGGTGGTGAAATCCTTCATGAAGGCGGTCGGCGCGCTCGTCTCGAAGGCGTGGGCGAACCGCGCGCCGCAGATTGCGAGGGCGATTGCGAGAAGCGTGGCGACGATCGGGCGCTCGAAAACGGTCATGATGGCAGCCTTTGTCGATCCAGCCGGATGATGTGTCGGGCGGCCCGACGCGATCTCGACGCGCCCGGTCCATGGCGCCGCGCGAAGGGCGGGCCGAACCGAATGTAAAATGTTTCCCCGGCTTTGCGAAGGGCGGGCGGCGCGAGGCCGGTCGTTTTGCTCGGGCAAAGGGCCGCGAAAGGCTCTCGCGCCAATGGCGTCAGGCGCCGCGCTCTTGCCTCGTCACCGTCCATCCGCGTTCGCGCAGGCCGCTGACGATCCCGGTCTTGCCGATGAGATGAAGCGCGCCGACGCCGATAAAGCTGTTGCCGTCTTCGAGCATCGGAATCATCCGCTCGGTCATGAGCTCGTTGCGCTTGTCGATGATCTCCTTTTCGAAGGCCGCGAAGGCCTCGCTGCCTCCCACGACAGCCTCGGCATCCGGGAAAAGCGCCTGCAGCGTCGGCATCAGGGCGGCGATCTCCTCGTCTTCGTAGATCCGCACCATCGTCTCCATCATGTCGTTGACGTCGCCGAGATAGCCCATGGTCGCGACAAGCTGCTCGATCTGCGTGTCGAGCGGCATGGATGCGAGAGCGGACAGCTGCTCGTCGACGGTTTCCAGACCCAGCACCGCGCGGCCGTTCTCGATCGTTCGCTTGGCGAGGATCGAATCGAGCGCTGCGGCCGGGTCGTCCTCGCCGAGCGCCGGGCAGCTCGGCGTGGCAAGGCTCATGGAGATGAACCAGGGCTGCATCCTGTTCATGGCCAGGATCGGAATGCCCTTGGTCGCAAGGCCATCGGCGACGGTCCTGTACTGCGCGTCGTCGAGGATCGTCTCCAACGTCTTCTCGTCCGGCAGCATCATGATGTCGGGCATGGTGAACATCGCGGCGGCCATGGCCGCGGGGTCGGCGATCTCGGAAAGCTCCAGAACGGTGCGGTCGGCCGCCTCGAGCGCCGCGGCGACATGCGGCCTCAGCCGCGTCACGCGCGGGTCGGGCAGGTGGATCGTGCCCAGAAGGTAGGAGGGCGCGACGCCCGCCTTCTCGATCTTCCAGAACAGGCCTTCGCCCGCCGGTATCGTCGCGGCGGTCCCGGCGATCGATCGTCTCTGGTCCTCGGACAGCGTGGTGCGAAGGTCGGTGCCGCAATCGGCCAGGGTGCCGGTTTCGGGCGTGCTCTCCTGTGCGCCCGCGGGCCCGAGAAGCGCGCCGGCGAACAGCAGCGTCAGGATGATCAGCGGCACGGCGAGCGCCAGGGTCAGGAGCCGGTCCGCGAAGGCCTCGGCCTTCTTCATGGTCGTGTCGTTCATGCCGTGAATGTCCCGTTCTCGCCCGTCATGCCGAGCCCGCTGCGTCTCCCGATATCTGCATGGCAAAGGTTTAAGGCTTTGTATCGATGGCCGGCTTGCGCCGGGCGCGCGGATGGGCGCCGTCGTAGATCGACAGGAGGCGCGCCGAATCGATCGCGGTATAGGCCTGCGTCGTCGACAGGCTCGCATGGCCGAGAAGGTCCTGGATCGTGCGCAGATCGCCGCCCGCCGCCAGGAGATGGGTCGCGAAGGAATGGCGCAGGGCGTGCGGCGTCGCCGACGGCGGCAGGCCCAGGGCACCGCGCAGACGGGCCATGTTGCGCTGGACGATCTGCGGCCTCAGCGGTCCGCCCCGGGCTCCGCGAAACAATGTTTCATGCGCCGAGAGGTCGAACGGGCAGAGCGCACGATACCGCCCGACCGCCTCGTGGACCGCCGGAATCAGCGGCACGAGACGTACCTTGCCGCCCTTGCCCGTGATCGGCATCGAACGCTCCGCCGGATCGGCGAGGGCGTTGCCGCGGAGGGCCAGGGCTTCGGAGATGCGCAGCCCGCAACCGTAGAGAAGGGTCAGCACCGCGACGTCCCGCGCCCCGATCCAGGCCTCGGTCGAAAACGCGTCGGCTTCCTCCGTCACGTCGAGCGCGCCGGCGATGGTGAGGGGCCGGGGAAGCGATTTCGTCTGCCTGGGCGCGCGCATGGCCTTCGCTCCGGCGGAGGACGCAAGACCCTTCCGCTCCAGATGACGCAGGAACGAGCGGATCCCCGAAAGCCCGCGCCCGAGGCTCTTCGCACCCGCCCCGTCCCGGCGGCGCGAAGCCAGGAAGGCGCGCAGCTCCATCGGCTTCAGGTCCGCGAAATCGGCCAGTTGCGAGGGCCGGGCGTGATAGGTGGTGAGAAAGGTCATGAACTGGCGCAGATCGCGCTCATAGGCCTCGACGGTCTCCTCGCTCGCCTGCCGCTCGGCGCGCAGGGCGCCGAGCCAGGCGGCGATCTCGCCCATCAGGGCCGTGTTCGCAAAGATCAGGACGTTCGACATGAAACCTCGCGGAGGCGACGCGAATGGGGGGTCTGGCGGGCCCGTGCGGGCGGATCGGATGTCGGCCGCGGGGACGGCGTCGAAGGTCTTCCTACCACGAACAGATGAAGACCGGGTTTTCGCCACATCGCCGGAACTTATTCACACGTGAACGATTGACGCAACATCAGTCCGCCGATGGCGAGGAAGCCGCGCGGACCCGCAACCAGGAGAGAGACATGAAACGTCATTCGACCGCCATCTGGAAGGGCGCACTCGCCGACGGCACCGGCCACATCACCACCCAGTCGGGCGCGTTGGCCGATCATGGCTATTCCTTCAAGGCCCGCTTCGAGGACGAGAGCGGCAAGTCCGGCACCAATCCCGAAGAGCTGGTCGCCGCCGCCCATGCCGGCTGCTTCGCCATGCAGCTGTCGCACATGCTGGCCGAGAACGGCACGCCCGCCGACGAGCTCGACGCCCGATCGGTCGTCGACGTGCAGCAGGTCGAGGGCGGCTTCGCCATCAAGACCAGCGCCATCACGCTGAAGGGCAAGGTGCCCGGCATCGACGAGGCGACGTTCAGGGAGATCGCGACCAAGGCGAAAGAGACCTGCCCGGTCTCCAAGGCCCTTGCCGGCGTCGAGATCACCCTCGACGCGGCGCTCGCCTGATCCGCGCCATCGCAGCCTGACGGCGAAAGGTCCTGCGCCGACCGGCGCGGGTCCTTTTTTGCTATAACCGGAATGACCGCCGGCTAGTCCGCAGCAAGGCCGGGCCGGTGCCCGAAGCCGAAACGCACCGAATTTTCAAGGACGAACCCCTTGGCAGGGTCCTGCCGGGGCGCGCATGATCGAAACGTGTGAGACGTACGGGTCTGGGAGATCTTCATGAAACTCGACGGCAAGGTCGCGGTCGTGACCGGCGGCGCGCAGGGGATCGGCGCGGCCATGGTGCGGGCCTATGTCGATGAAGGCGCGACGGTGATGATCGCCGACGTCTCGATGGACAGGGCCGAGGCGCTCGCGGGCGAGCTCGGCGAGAGGGCGAGCGCGGTGCGCCTCGACGTTCGGGACCGGGCCTCGATCGATGCGATGGTGTCCGAGGCGGTCGCGCGCCACGGCGGCATCGACATTCTGGTCAACAATGCCGCGATTTTCGACATGGGCCCGTTCCTGGAAATCACCGAGGAAAGCTACGATCGCCAGTTCGCGGTCAACGTCAAGGGGACGCTGTTCACGCTGCAGGCTGTCGCCCGGCACATGGTCGAGACCGGCCGGCGCGGCAAGATCATCAACATGGCGAGCCAGGCAGGCCGGCGCGGCGAGGCGCTCGTCGGCGTCTACTGCGCCTCGAAGGCCGCCGTCATCTCGCTCACCCAGTCCGCCGGCCTGGCGCTGGCCAAGCAGGGCATCAACGTCAACGCAATCGCGCCCGGCGTCGTCGACACGCCCATGTGGGACGAGGTCGATATGCTCTTCGCTCGCTATGAAAATCTCGAAAAGGGCGAGAAGAAGCGCCAGGTCGGGATCGACGTGCCGCTCGGGCGGATGGGCGTGCCGGACGATTATCGCGGTATCGCCGTGTTCCTCGCCTCGCGCGATTCCGATTACGTCACCGCCCAGACCTACAATGTCGACGGCGGCAACTGGATGAGCTGAACGTCATCGGTCGGCCGGACCTTTGCACGGTCGGGCGCGATTTTTAGCCGTTCCCGCCCGCCGCCGGCTCGCCCGTGCGGACGAGGCCGGGCCGAATGCCCGGCTCGCCGTCGCTCTCCGCCCCGCTCATGGCGTTGACGAAGCGCTCGCGGAAATCCCACATCGCCATCGTGTCCGACGTCTCGTCCGGTGTCATGGCGGCGACGAGGTCCATGCCATCGAGCCGTTCCAGAAGCGCCCGATCGTTGGCGATGATGTGAAACGGCACGTCGCGCGGCGCGCCGTCGCCGGTCAGGAGCCGGGATGGCTGGTGGTCGCCGAGGACGACGAACACGGCGTCCTCGCCGAATTTCGCGATGAAGTCGCCGATCGTTTCGAGCGCGTAGTCGATCGAGCGGATGTAATGGTCGCGGATACGGTCGGGCTCGGCCCAGACGACCGATGGCGGATCGCCGGCCAGCGCCTGCGCGTCGAAGATGCGCCCGTCGCCGACATCGTCCCAGGGCACCAGTCTCGGGATCGGCGTCCAGGGGGCATGGCTCGAGATCAGCGCGGCCTCCACCATCACCGGGCCGCTTGCCGCGTCCGCCGCGCGTTTCGCCGCCGCGAGCGTGAACTGGTCCGGCATCGTCACCCAGTTGAACGGCAGGCCCTCGTAGCCGAGCGTGTTCGCCACGTAGAGTTCGTCATAGCCGTAATAGCCGCCTTCGGGCCATTCCATCGAAATTGCGGGCATGATGCCGATGGTGTGCCATCCGGCCTCGCGAAACAGGGTGTTGAGGCTCTTGCGCCGGCTTGCGATCATGCGGTCGTATCGGCTCTGGTCGGTCGTCGGCAGGCCGGCGAGCAGGGCGCCGTGGGCAAGCCAGCTCTGGCCGCCGACCGTGGGGGAGGTCATCCAGCCCGATCGCGCCGCAAGGCCGGCCTTTCTGAGATCGGCCTCGATGGCGGAAAGACGCGGCGCGATCAGCGCGCGATAGGTCTCGTCGGCCAGCACGGTGCGCCCGTAGGATTCCACGAAGAGGACGTAGACGTCCCGGCCTTTCAGCGCGTCGAGCAGGGTCCCCTCGTCGAGATCGGACAGCGGGTCGCCCTCCAGCGCCTTTTCGAAAGCGGCGAGATCGATCGCCGAACGTCGCATCAGCGCGACACGGGTCGTGAGGTAGGTGCTCGCGGTGGGGGCAAGGATCGCCGCACGGGCGCTCTCGCCGGGCGAAAGACGCGCAAACAGGACGCCGATCGCTGCGAGGGCGACGACCAGACCGCAGGCGGCCATGCGCTTGGCGCGCGCCATCCGGCGGGCCCCGGCGAGGCAATAGCCGAGCAGCAGGACGGTGGCGGACCAGGCGAGAATCGCGGCCGCGATGACGGCCGCCGCCTCCGTTCGGCCGATCGTGCCGGTCAGGAGGTTCCAGCCATCCTTGATGATGATGAGATCGAGCAGCGGATTGAACGGCCGGCCGAACGCGGTGAAGGTGCCGAGATCGGCAAGCTTCAGGAACAGGATGATGCCGGCAAGGCTGCAGATGACGATAAGGCTTGCCCGAAACAGCCAGCTCGAGCCGGCCGCGAGGACGACAAGGCCGATGGCGGCGAGAAGCTCGACCGGAACGGCGCCCGGCGAAAACCGTTCAAGATCGACGGGGCGTTCGGGCAGGAAGAGGATGGCGGCCAGAAGGAGGCAACCGGCGGCAAAGCGAAGACCGGCGGCGATCCCGCCATTGCGCCGCGGCGGCTCCGGATGCGCGGGATGGGAGGCGTCAGCGCTCACGCCTCCGGCCTCGCCGAAACCGCGCCGTGCCACTTGCCAAACGCCGCATCCCTGTCGATGTCGTTCACCAATGCCGGTTCGCGCTGACGCCGATCGGCCCGATGCCGGCCCTTCGGGACCGGCACATTCACGAGAGAAGACATTTCCGCTTGCGCTCCCGCCTGTTCGTCATCCTGCGCGTCTGCGCGCCCGTCCTGCTCTTTGCCGGCCTGTTCTGGGTCGTCGATCTCGGCACGGGTTTCGCGCTCCTTTTCGGAGCGGACGGGATCCCCGTCCTCGTCGCGCTCGGCCTCGTTCAGGTCCAGATCGTTCTCGCCGCCCTGCGCTGGCGCCTGACGGCTGCGAGCATCGGCCAGTCGATCGGTCTTGCCCGCGCCATCACCGAATATTACGGCGCCTCGCTCCTCAATCTCGTTCTGCCCGGCGGCGTGTCGGGCGATGTCGTCCGCGTCGCGCGCAACCGCGAGGTCGGCGTGGGGGCGAGCGCCTGGGAGCGACCGGCACAGGCCGTCGTCCTCGAGCGGGCGTCGGGGCAGATCGCGTTCGCGCTCGTCGCCGCCGCCGGCGTCGGCCTGTGGACGCTGCAACCCGGCGCGGGCGTGCCCGCCATCGCGTCCGAGGGCCTGCGCAACGTCGTTTTGGCCGGTCTCCTGATGGTCGCGGTGCTGTGCGTGCTGGCATTCGCCGCGCGTCGCTTCGCAGGCGGCTTCGTCTCGCGCTTTGCGGCCGCGATCCGTCTCGCCTTCCTGCGCCCGCGCGATGCCGCCCTGCAGCTTGTCCTGTCGCTCGCCGTCGTCGCGGCCTATCTTGCGGCCTTTGCGGCGGTCAGCCGGGCGATCGGCGCGCCGCTGGGTCTCACCGAGACCCTGCTTCTCGTCCCGCCCGTGCTTCTCACCATGGTGCTGCCGGTCTCCGTCGGCGGTTGGGGCGTGCGCGAGGTGGCCGCCGCCGCCCTGTGGCCGCTGGCCGGCTTCACGGCGACCGAGGGCGTTGCGGCGAGCGCGCTTTACGGAATCGTGGCAACCGTCGGCGCTCTTCCGGGCGTCTTTTCCTTCGATTTTCCGCTCGTTCGCCTGTTTCGCAAGCGCCAAACGTCCGATCAAGACTGAGGCTCCTCGCTTTCGGCCCGAGGCGAGGCGGCAAGAAGCCGTGCGTAGACGTCGCCCGACGAACCCGACTGGCTGGTTTCAGCAAGATAATCGCGAAAATCGGCCAGCGACATCCAGAGTTTGGTCGCAAAGCGCTGGTTTTCGCCGACGACAAGATTGAATTCGTAGGTTCCGAGCGAGGCGAGGCGATCGAGGCACCGGTCCGCGACGTCCATCGCCGCCGGGAGATATTCGAAGGAGACGAGCGGCACGGCGGTCGAAAGACCGCCGAGAATCTCCGCCTCGGCCCCTTCCACGTCGATCTTGACGAAATCCGGCAGGCCGTATTGGTCGATCAGGCTGTCCATGGTGACGACCGGAACCTCGATCTCCTCGTCCCACTCCACCATCTCGAACCCCGACGCCGAACCGATCCGGTCCGGCCAGCCGGGCACGATGCTCGACAGCGTCGGATGCCGGTTGGAAATTCGCAATGTCACCCGGCCGGCCCTGCCTCCGACGGCTTCCCGGCGGATTTCGATCGGGCGTTTCGCGGCGATGCGTTCGAGGATGGCGAAGAACGCCGGCTGCGGCTCGAAGGCGACGACGCGGGCACCGGCTTTCGCAAGCGCCAGGGACCGGTTGCCCGCATGGGCTCCGATGTCGAAGGCGAGCGCGCCGGGGCCGACGAGCTCGCGCATGAAGCGGCGCATGGCCATCACCCGCCACGGCAGCCCGTGATAGACGAGGAGCGAGCGCGCAATGCCGATCCCGGCCTTCAGCCCGCCGATCATCGTGGGTCGGCCTTCCGCTGCCCGTAGCGGGAAACCTGGCGATAGAGATCGTGTCCGAACGAGCCGAGAAGCAGAACGAGCGCGAGAAGGGCGATCCAGTTGGACAGAGGCGGCATGACCACCGGCGTCATGATGAGACAGAGCGCGGCGACCTGGAAGACGCAGATCGCCTTGCGGACATAGCTTGGGGCGAGATCGCCCGGCAGCTTCGGGAGGAGGGCGTGGAGCGCGAGATAGAGATAGCGCATCGCGCCCAGGAGAATGACGAAGATCTCCGCCTTGCCGCTGGCGAACGCCAGACAGGAGAGCGTCAGCACGAGGAAGGCGTCGACCTCCATGTCGAACCGTGCGCCGAAGTCGGAGCTCGTTCCCGTCTTGCGCGCCGCATAGCCGTCGACGCCATCCAGCGCGAGGGACAGCAGCACGATGCCCGTCAGGGCCCAAGTGAAGGCTTCGTCGCCGCCGACCCCCAATTGTTCGGCCTCGATGAGCGAGGCGGCGACGAGGGCGGTCAGTCCGGCGCGAAAGCTGGTGATCATGTTGGCGGCGCCGAACCGCTTGTGCGGATGGACGCGAAGCCCGCTCGTCGCGAGCGCCGACATGCCGAGATAGACGAAGAGGGCGACCGCGATGAAGCGCCAGTCCGAGCCGACCTGCAACGCGGCCGTGGGCGCGGCGATGCCGAGGATCAGGGCGATCACCGTGAAGACGCCGAGCGCTTCGAGAAACAGCGGGCGAATGCCGACGCGCAGCCGTCCGCGTTCGAAGCGCGCCGAGATCGCCGGGCCTTCGAGGCCGGTCTCGCTCATCGGCTGACCAGCGTGGCCGCGATGGCGGAAACGTCGAGCGTGTGGCCGGCGCGCACCGCCTTGGTCGTCAGATAGTCGCGATTGTCCTTCGTCACCTCGCCGATGACCGGCGTTCTGCGCGTCACCGATATGCCGGCCTGTTTCAGATAGGCGACCTTCGTCGGATTGTTGGTCAGAAGCTCGACGCTCGCGACCCCGAGGCATTCGAGCATGGCGACGGCCGCGCCGTAGCGCCGGGGATCGGCCCCGAAACCGAGGGCCGCATCGGCGTCGATCGTATCGAGCCCGAGGGATTGGTAGCCATAGGCCCGCATCTTCGCGCCGATGCCGGTGCCGCGTCCTTCCTGGTCGAGATAAAGGAGAATGCCGCCGCCGCGCGAGGCCATCAGGCGCAGGGACTCGCGCAACTGGTCGCCGCAATCGCATTTGAGCGAGCCGAACAGGTCGCCCGTCAGGCAGGACGAATGGATGCGCGTCGGCACGGGCCGCGAAAGGTCGGGATCGCCGACCACGATCGCCACCTGGTCGCGCTGGGAGAGGCCGCCGCGAAACACCACGAATTCCGCTTTCGGCACGTCGCGCAAGGGAACGATCGTGCGCGCCACGATCTCGAACTGCGCCTCCGCCGCCGCGGACGCCCGGATATCGTGCGGCGTGATCCGCGCGAGGCCGGCAAATGCCGTGTCGCCGGGCTCGACCGGCGTGACGACGAGCGCCGGCAGGAGGAGCGCGAGGCTCGAAAGGACGGTGAGGTCGATCAGTTCGGCGGGCGCCGGCGAGAACGCCTGCGGCTTTGCGACATCGAGCCGGTAACCGAGATCGCGGGCGCGGTTGAACGGGACGCCGTCCAGCGGCACCAGCGCGCCCGAGCGGGTCGCAAGGCCGAGGGCATCGGAACGGTCGCGAGTGAGGTAGAGGGAGTGTCGGTCCGCACTGGCAGCGGCGAACCGAACATAGTCCCGCTCGCCGACGGCATCGAGCGCGATGGCGGCGAAGGACCGATCCGAGGCAAGCACGACCGGACGTCCATAGCGCAGTTCCGCCACCGCGATCTCGCACGTACGGCGCACAATATCCTGCTGATCGAGGAAAGCCATGGGGCTGCTATCCCCGGTCGCACTGGTCTTCTGCATCAAGGCGATCCGGTCTTTGTTAAACTGTCACAGTTACGTGCGAAGCTAGGGTTTGGGTGCGTCATTGGCAATTTGCGGCGATGCGACAATTCTACCCGCCGCGCGACGCCCGCCCGCTTTCGCCCTAGTTAGACGAGCCCGATCGTCGTTTCGATCTTCCTCGTCTGTCACGGGTTTCGCCTTTGCCTGATCCTCTCGCCATCCGCGCGCTCTGGCTTGAAGCGGCGCATCGACCAAGCATGCGCGAAGCCAGCCTCGCGCCGCCCTCGCGGGGTGAGGCGCTCGTCAGGTCCCGCTTCGGCGCGATCAGCCGAGGCACCGAGGCGCTGGTCGCCGCCGGCGAGGTGCCTGAGGCCGAGCGGGCCCGCATGCGCGCGCCTTTCCAGGAGGGAGATTTTCCCTTTCCCGTGAAATACGGCTATTCCGTCGCCGGCCACGTCGAGGACGGCCCGGAAGACTGGGTCGGACGGGCCGTCTTCTGCCTTCATCCGCACCAGGACAGGTTCACCGTTCCCCTCGAGGCACTTCGCGTGATCCCGGCCGATGTGCCCCCGGCGCGTGCGGTGCTCGCCGCCAACATGGAGACCGCGCTCAACATCGTGTGGGACGCAGGGATCCAGCCGGGCGACCGGATCGCCATCGTCGGGGCGGGCGTCGTCGGGCTTCTCACCGGCTATCTCGCGGCCGCGATTCCCGGAACGGAGGTCACGCTCGTCGATGTCGACCCGGCCCGCGCGGCGTGCGCCTCGCTGATCGGCGTACCGTTCGCACCCCCGGCGCGCGCGCCGGCCGATTGCGACACCGTCATCCACGCCTCGGGTTCGCCCGCCGGGCTGTCGACGGCGCTCGCCTGCGCCGGTTTCGAGGCGCGTGTCGTCGAGGCGAGCTGGTATGGCGACCGGGACGTGCCGGCGCCGCTCGGTCGTTCCTTCCATTCCCAGCGGCTCACCCTTCTCAGCAGCCAGGTCGGCCACGTTCCGCCGGGACGGCGCGCCCGCTGGAGCCATTCGCGACGGCTGGATCTGGCGCTCGCGCTGCTTGCCGATGCGCGGCTCGACGCCCTGATTTCGGGGGAAACGGGTTTTTCCGATCTTCCGGATGCCTACCTAGGGATCCTCCGGGATCGGCAGACCCTCTGCCATCGCATCGCCTACACATAAGGATTCATGCCCATGTTCGCCGTCGAAGTCACCGACCACATCATGATCGCCCATTCGCTCCCCCGGCCCGTTTTCGGTCCGGCGCAAGGGATGCACGGCGCGACGTTCACCGTCGATGCCGCCTTCTTCACCGACGATCTCGACGAGGATGGGCTGGGCGTCGATATGGGCGCCGCCATCACCATCCTCGCCGACGTCCTGAAGCCGCTCAACTACGGCAATCTCGACGAGAAGCCGGAATTTGCCGGCAAGATCACCACGACCGAGTTCCTGGCCCATCACATCTTCGGTCAGATCGCCGCCGCGATCGCCGAGGGGCGGATGGGCGCGGCGGGCGGGCGCGTGAAGCGGCTTCGCGTGCGCCTGCACGAATCGCATGTCGCGCGGGCCTGGTACGAGGCTGCGCTTTGACGCTGACGGTTCTCTTCGCCATTCCCGGAAACCTCAATGCCCGCACCGGAGGCTACGGCTACGACCGGGCCGTCATCGGGGCGCTCAGCGCGCTTGGCTGGACGGTCGGGCATCTGGCGCTTCCCGGGGGCTTTCCCGAGCCGTCGCATGCCGATCTCGCCGAGACCGCCGGGCTTCTCGAAGGGATCGAAGCCGGCAGCCTCGTCCTCGTCGACGGGCTCGCCTTTTCCGCAAGTCCCGAGATCTTCGAACCGCATGCGGGGCGACTTCGTCTCGTCGCGCTGATCCATCATCCCCTGGCCTACGAGACCGGGCTTTCGGATAAGCGGGCCGCCGAACTGATGGCGTTCGAGCGTCGCGCCCTGAGGCTCGCGCGCGCCGTCATCGTCACGAGCCCTGAAACCGGACGCGCGCTTGTCGCTTCCTTCGATGTGGACCGGGCACGGATCACCGTCGCCCTGCCGGGCACCGAGCGGCAGGCGCGCGCCGCGGCCGCCGGCGATCCGCCGATGATCCTGTCCATCGGCAGCCTCATTCCGCGAAAGGGTCACGATGTTCTGATCGAGGCCTTGGGCGGCATCACCGATCTCGACTGGCGTTGCCGGATCGTCGGCGATCCGGGGCGGGACGGGACCTGCGCGCGGCTGCTCGACCGGATGATCGTCGATCGCGGTCTGGGCGGGCGCGTCGTCCTGACCGGTGCCCTCGACGAGATCGGTTCCGAATATGCGAACGCCGATCTCTTCGCCCTTGCGACCCTCTACGAGGGCTACGGCATGGTGTTCGCCGAGGCGCTGGCGCACGGGCTTCCGATCGTCGGAACCCGGGCGGGGCCCGTCGCCGACCTCGTCCCCGAGGACGCCGGACTTCTCGTCGCGCCGGGCGATGCCAAGGCGCTTGAAGGCGCCTTGAGAACGATGCTCGCGGATTGCGGCCTGCGCAAGACGAAGGCCGATGGCGCGTGGCGGGCCGGCCGGAGCCTTCCGACCTGGGAGACGTCGGCGCGGCGCATCGCGGAAACCCTTTCGAAAGTTGCATCATGAGTGGATTCGAGGCCGGCTGGCTGTCCCTGCGCGAGCCCGCGGACCGGCGCGCCCGAAACGAGACCCTTCTTCTGGCCGCGTCCGGTTTCGTTTCCGGAAGAGACGGCGCCATCGTCGATCTGGGATGCGGCACCGGCTCCACCTTTCGCGCGCTCGATCCGGTCTGCGCCGGCGGCCAGTCCTGGGTCTTCGTCGACGACGATCCGCGACTTCTCGAACGGGCGCGCGAGCTTCAGCCGGCGGATGCGCGAAAGCGCATCGCGCTGCGCAGGGCCGATCTGTCGATGCTCGACGATGGCCTGTTCGAGGGCGCGTCCCTCGTGACGGCGTCGGCGCTGTTCGATCTCGTGTCGGAGCGGTTCATCGAGGCGTTCGCCCGGGCGATGCGAGACAGGGGTCTTGCGCTCTATTCGGCACTCAGCGTCGACGGGCGCATCGCCTGGGACAGCCCGCACGCGCTGGACGGCGCGGTGGTGGCCGCGTTCACGGCGGATCAGAGGCGCGACAAGGGGTTCGGCGAGGGTCTCGGCGCGGATGCCGCAATCGGGCTCGAACGCGCCTTCGAGGCCGAGGGCTACGCGGTGCGTTCGGCGAGGAGCGACTGGGTTCTCGGCCGCGGCGACGTGGCGCTGCAGGACGCCTTCCACGAAGGCTTCGCAGGTCCCGCGCAAGACCGGCTCGGCGAGGACGAGATCGCCGCCTGGCTGCGCCACCGCGCCGAGGCCGCCCGTGCCGGCAGCACGGTCCGCATCGGCCACCGGGACATGCTGGCGCTGCCGGCGCGATGAGCCGCCTGGAAACCGGCGAAGGTCAGGTCATCCGGTAGAGCGTCGTGTCCCGCCGGATCACGTGATGGTGCAGCACGCCCGCAATGTGCAGGAGAAACAGGACGAGGATCGTCCAGCCGAGCGTCTGGTGCACGGTCATGAAGATCACGGCGAGATCGTCGTTCTTGCCGACCGGGCTCCAGATCGGCAGGACGCCGAACAGCTTGAGCGGAAAGCCGAACGCGTTGGTGGCGAGAAAGCCGAAGATCGGCATGGCGATCAAGGCGGCGTAGAGCAGGCCATGCACCGTGTCGGCGATCCGTTCCTGCCAGACCGGCATGAGTTCGCGGTCCGGCGTTCCGCGCAGGAGCTTCAGGGCGAGCCGCGCGAGCATGATCCAGAGGACCAGGAAGCCGAAGGATTCGTGCAGCACGTAGAAGACCGTCTTGTGGTCCTCCGCGATGAAGGAGATCACCATGCCGAGCGGCCAGACGGCGAGGACGAGGACGGCGACGATCCAGTGGAAGATTCTCACGCCAGGCGCGTAGCGCGCCTTCTGGGGCAGGCCTTCCGCAACACCGGCCTCGTTGTATTGCGGCATGGTCATCGAAGTGCTCCCATTCTCGAAACTGCCGTGACGTGACCTTGGGAGTGTCGCCGCTCGCGGGGCGGGCGTCAACCGAAGCGCGTGCGGCGAGGGCCGCCAAGTCCCTGATCGACCGGCCGGATCCGCGCCGGCCTCGCGATCGCGACCGGCATCGGGACGCGTCGTGAAGGCGATCGGTTCCGGACCGGCAGGCAAGACCGCCGGGCTGGCTCCGCACGGCGCCATCGCAGTCGGTCCCGGACAGGCTCTCGCGGCCGATGCGGCGTCCCGCGCGTGCGTCATTTCGTTGCGCTCGCTTTGACATGACCGGTCTTCCGGGCACTTCTAGCCATGTGGTTGCGACAGGCGGAGTTTGATTTGGGGCGTGCTTTGACATGGCTGGGAGGCCTCATCTTGATCGCCTGTTTCGCTGCGGCGGGAGTCTGGGGCACGGACTATCTGACCGGGAGCGAGCCGGCATCGGACGCGGCGCGATCGCCGTCGGCGACGAGGGTCACCGTGGAAGCGCCCGAAACCCGCGAACTCGAAGACCGGTTTTCCGCCGTCGGAACGATCCTGCCGAACAGGTCCATCGACTTGCGCCCCCTGGCCGCGGGGCGGGTCGTCAACGCTCCGGCCACATCGGGCTCGCAGGTCGCCAAGGGCGATCTCATCTTCGAACTCGACGATCGGGTGGCCCGCGCCGAACTTGCGAACGCGCAGGCCAGCTTCGACGAGGCACGCCTGCAACTGCAGAGATTTCAGGAGCTTGAGGAGCGCAACGTCTCGGCGGCCGCGCAGATCCAGACGGCCCGTGCCGCGTTCCTTCGGGCCGAGGCCGCCCTGCAGCTCGCCAAAGCCAATCTTGCGGACCGGCGCCTGATCGCACCGTTCGACGGCGTCCTCGGAACCTTCGATCTGGATCCGGGTGAATATATCGAGCCCGCGACCATCGTCTCCACGCTCGCGGATCTGAGTTCGGTCGAGGCCGAGTTCGCCTTGCCGGAGCGCTATTTCGCCATGACCCGCGAGGGCCAGACCGTTCGGCTCGAAGCCTCGCCCTATCCCGATCGCGTCTTCGTCGGCGAAGTGGACTTCGTCTCGCCCGGCATCGAGCCGGCCTCCCGCAGCTTCGACGTCAGGGTGCTGATCGAGAACGCCGATCGCGCCCTTGCCGGCGGCATGTTCGTCGACGCGCAGCTCGTCTTCGACACCTACCGGGCCTTGACCGTTCGCGACGAGGCGGTCATCAGCGAAGGGTCGGCGAACTACGTCTATACGGCCGTCGGCGACGAAGCGCGGCGGACCGACGTCACGCTCGGATCGAGCCGGCAGGGGCGCACGGAGATCGTCGAGGGTCTCGACGAGAGCGCAAGGGTCGTCGTCACCGGCTGGGACACCCTGTCGGACGGCTCCCCCATCGAGATCGTCCCGATCGAGATCGCCGTCGAGGACGCTTCGGAAGAAGCGCGCCAGTGATGCTGTCCGAATTCAGCCTGCGCCGCCCCGTCTTCGCTTCGGTCATGTCCATCCTGATCGTCATTCTCGGCATTGCGGGCCTGTCGCGGATGCCGATCCGGGAACTGCCGGATATCGACGCGGCCGAGGTGACGGTCAGCGTCGATTATACGGGCGCAGGTCCTGGGGTCGTCGATGCGGAGGTCACGACGGTCATCGAAGGCGCCATCTCGACGGTTGCCGGCATCGATACGTTCACGACCGAGGCGGAACTGGGGGGCTCGCGGACGGTCATCACCTTCGAGCCGAGCCGCGACATCGATCAGGCGACGGCGGACATCAGGGCGGCGGTGCAGGCGATCGTCCCCGATCTGCCGGAGCCGGCGGACGAGCCCAAAGTGGAGAAGAACGACACGGAAGGCGATCCGATCATCCGCCTGACCCTGTCTAGCGATACGCTGTCGGCCAGCGAACTGACCGATTATGCGGAGCGCTTCGTCACGGCGCGGCTGGAGACGATCTCGGGCGTGGCGACCGCGCAGCTGTCGGGCGAACGGCTTTACGCCGTTCGGGTCTGGCTGAAACCCGACGCGATGGCCGCGCAAGGGGTGACCGTCGGCGATATCTCCGCGGCGCTGGAAGCGAACAATATCGAGCTGCCGGCGGGCCAGATCGAGACCGGATCGCGCAATTTTCTCCTGCGGACCGAAACACGGCTCGCATCGCTCGCGGAGTTCGAAAACCTCATCGTCGCAAGGCGGGACGGATTTCCGATCCGGCTCGGCGGACTGGCCGATATCGAGCTCGGCGTCGAATCGGACGACACGCTGTATCGCGCCAATGACGTGACCGCGATCGGGCTCGGCATCCTGCGCCAGTCGAGCGCCAACACGCTGACGATCTCTGAGGCCGTCGAGCGGTTCGTGGCCGATATCCGGGACGAACTTCCGGCCGGAACCACGCTCGAGATCACCAGCGACGATGCGCGCTTCATTCGCAATTCGATCGCCGAAGTGCTGCAGACCCTTGCCATCGCCGTCGCGGTCGTCGTCGGCGTCATCTTCGTCTTTCTGGCCTCGATCCGGGCAACGCTCGTTCCGGCCGTCACGATCCCCATCGCCCTCCTCGGCGCGTGCGCCGGCATCGCGTTCGCGGGCTTTTCGGTCAACATTCTCACGCTGTTCGCCCTGATCCTGGCGATCGGCCTGGTGGTCGACGACGCGATCGTCGTCCTCGAGAACATCGAGCGGCGGATCGAGGGCGGGGACGAGCCGCGCAAGGCGGCGTCCGAGGGCGCACGGGAAGTGTTCTTCGCCGTCATGGCGACGTCGGCGACCCTCATCGCGGTGTTTTTGCCGCTGTCCTTCCTCGAGGGCGAGATCGGCCGCCTGTTCACCGAGTTCGGAATGACCCTTGCCATTGCTGTGGCGGTCTCGACCTTCGTCGCCCTGACGCTCTGCCCGGTGCTGTGCGCGAAACTCCTGCGCAAGGGCAAGGCACGAAACGCGCTGGCCAGGGGGGTGGACGGGGCGACGCGGTGGATGACCTCCGTCTATCGCACGCTCCTGACCCTTGCCCTCGGCAAGCCGCTGCCTGTCCTGGCGATCGCCGCGCTTCTCAGCGGAATGTCCTGGAGCCTGTATCAGAGCCTGCCCTCCGAGCTGACGCCGCAGGAGGATCGCGGCGTGTTCTTCGTCAGCGTGAACGGTTCGGCCGGTGCGGGTCTCGATTCGACGGACGTCGTCGTCGAACGGATCGAGGCGCTGATCGAGCCTTACCGTGAGAGCGGGGCCGTCGAGAACGTGATCTCGACCGTCGGCCAGTATGGCGAGGCCGGACGGGCGTTCGTCGTCGCCGTCATGGCGCCCTGGGAGGATCGCACCGTCACGCCGCGCGAGATCGTCTCGCTATTGAGAGAGGATCTGTCGGACATCACCCTTGCCGACGTCCGGGCTTTCGCGCCTTCAGGGCTTGGCGCCGGCGGCGGCGGCACGCCGTTCGAGGCGGTGGTGACGGCGCCGAGTTTCGACCTCGTCGCACGCTATTCGCAGGCGCTCGTGGACCGGTTGCGGCAGCGGACGGAGATCGTCGATGTCCGTCGCGATTACGAGGTGAACACGCCGGGCTTCGATATCGGGATCGACCGCGAACGGGCGCGGGAACTCGGCATTTCCGCCCGTGCGGTCGCCGAGACCGTGCGGGCCTTCTTCGCATCGGCCGAAGTCACCGAATATATCGAGCGCGACCGCCAATATCCCGTCATCCTGCAGGCGCCCGAAGAGCTTCGCAACACGGTGGCCGATCTTCGCGGACTGAACATCCGGACGGATGCGGGCGATCTCGTCCCGCTGGATGGCCTCGTCGAGGTGACGCGCCGCGCGTCCGTGCGGGCCTACAATCGCTACGACCGCCAACCCTCCGTCGAAATCTCCGCGGGCCTTGCGGACGGGACGGATCTCCAGACGGCGATCGCGATCACGGACGAGATCGCCGAAGAGCTTCCCGCCCAGATGGGACTTTCCTGGACCGGACAGGCCAGGCAGTTTCAGGAAACGTCCGGCGGGCTTCTGACGACGTTCGGGCTTGCCCTGCTGATCGTCTACCTGGTCCTTGCCGCCCAGTTCGAGAGCTTCGTGCAGCCGATCGTGATCCTCCTCTCCGTGCCCCTGGCGGTGGCCGGTGCGCTGGCCACGCTTTTTGCCCTCGGCGAGGCGATCAACGTCTATTCCCAGGTCGGCATGGTGATGCTGATCGGGCTGATGGCCAAGAACGGCATCCTGATCGTCGAATTCGCGAACCAGCTGCGGAGCCGCGGGCTTTCGGTCCGGGACGCGGTGAGCGAGGCGGCGGCCGTGCGGCTGCGGCCGATCCTGATGACGGTTCTCTCCACCGTGCTCGGCGCCGTTCCCCTGGTTCTGTCGAGCGGCGCGGGCGCCGAGAGCCGCCTGTCGATCGGCCTCATCATCATCGGCGGATATCTCGTCGCCTCCGTCCTGACGCTGTTTCTGACCCCGGTTCTCTACGATCTCCTTCAGGTCGACCAACCGGAAGAAGGCGCCGACGCGCCGGTCGGGGCCGGCACGGTCGCCTGACGGCGACATCGTCCGGGGCCGCCCGCCGGCGCGTCGGGGAGACCGGACCTATCGGAAGCTGTCCTCCATGGCCCGGCGGACCGCGACCGCCTGGTCGTCGGGCGCGTCGACATCGTCCCAGGTGAGAACCTGGCCTTCGGGAACGGCGCGCTTCACGGCCATGGCGTGGGCAAGCCCAATCGGGAGAGAGCGTGCGGCGAGCGAATCCTCGGCGCGCGCGATGCGGCCCCAGACGGTGAAACCGCCTTCCCCGTCCAGCACGTCGCCGGGCTTCAGGGCCTTTTTCGACACCGCGACCACGTCTGAGACGAACCCGTTGGTCCGCCCGGTCGGCTCGCCGCGAAGCGCGGCGCTCGCCACCGAGATCGGCAGTTCGAGGCCGATGAGATGGGACGGCCGGAAGAGCGTCGCATAGCGGCCCGAACTGTCGGTCACCACCTGATATTCGCGGAAGCAACGGCGCACGTAGTCGGCGCCACGCCCGCTCTCCTCCATCGCCTCGAAGGTGACGTAGACGCCCCATCGCAGGTCGCCGACCACGTGGCGGCCGTCGCGCTCGACGCTGGAGACGCATTCCACCATGCCGGCTTCGTCGAGCATGCCACCGACCGCCTTCGGCTTCAGCACCTCGGCGAGATCGTGGGTGCCGGCGGGCGGGAACCTGAGCCCGTCCTTGGGCGAAAGCAGCCCCGACGCGTTGGAGATCGCCGCCATCTCCAGCGCCGACTTGGTGCCGTCGAGAAACGAGTTGAACATTTGCGGATTCATGCCGCCCGCCCGCGCCGCCTCCGGCGTCAGCCCGTAATGGTCCCAGACGGTGTCGGGAGTCGAGCTTGCATAGTGCGGCAGGTACTTCGTGCCCTTGCCCGCCGCCACCACCTTGAAGCCGCAGGTTCTGGCCCAGTCGATCATCTCGCAGACGAGCGCCGGCTGGTCGCCGTAGGCCATGGAATAGACGAGGCCGGCCCTGTCGAATTCCGTGACGAGAAAAGGTCCGGCCAGGACGTCGGCCTCGACGTTCACCATGACGATGTGGCGTCCTTCGGCCGCGCACAGAAGCGCGTGACGGATGCCCGCGGCGGGGCTGCCCGTCGCATCGATCACGACATCCATGCCGGACGCGCGAATGAGCGCGTCGGAATCCTCCGTGATGCAGGTGCGCCCGGAGGACAGTGCATCCGGAAAGCTGCTCGTCGTCGCGGCCTGCGCGTCCCATCCGGTGTTGGCGAGCGCCTCCCTTGCGCGCGCGGCCGACAGGTCGGCGATCGCGTAGAGATGCATGCCGGGAATATGGCGCACCTGCGCCAGGAACATCGAGCCGAACTTGCCCGATCCGATCAGGCCGACGCGGATCGGATTGCCGGCATCCTCGCGGGCCTTGAGCTTGGTGTAGAGATTCATGTCGTCCTCCCAGACGTCCTCGTTGGCAGTCGCCGCGCTGAATGCCGGCCCATGCGCCGTTTCAGTTTCAGTCCGCAGGCGCCGTCCCGCGGACGCTGTGCCGGATCGCCTTGCCGTGGGTCAAGCCTTCCACGGCCCTGACGATGGCGTCGGCGTCGATCCCGAAATGGGCGTAGAGATCGCCGATCGTCCCGGTCTGGCCGAAATGTTCCACCCCGAGCGGGATCGTCCGGTGGCCGGCGACCGAGCCGAGCCAGGAGAGGGTGGAGGGATGGCCGTCGATCACCGTCACCATGCGGCATTCGCGCGGCAGCGGCGCTACGAGCTGTTCCACGTGGGCGATGGCCTGCCGGTTGCCGCGCGAGCGCACGCGCTGGGCCGCGAGCCAGCCCGCGTTCAGCCGGTCGGCAGAGGTGACGGCGAGGACGCCGATGTCGCGGCGGGCATCGCCCAGCAGGCCGGCCGCGCGGATCGCCTCCGGCGCGACCGCCCCCTGATAGGCGATGACGACCTCGCAATTGGGTCCCGGCTTCTTCAGCCAGTAGGCGCCGTCGATCGCGCCCTGGCGAAACGCGTCGTCGGCCCGCGTGCCCGGCTGCTCGACCGGGTTCGTGGAAAGCCGCAGATAGACCGAGCCGCCGGTCTCGTCGCGCAGCCACGTGCGCTCGTCGAGATCGTCCTTGCCGCTACGCTGCAGATAGCCGAACGCCCATTCCATGATGACGGCGAGCTCGTCGGCGAATGCCGGCTCGAACGCCGAGAGCCCGTCCTGGCTCATGCCGATGAGCGGCGTGCCGATCGACTGGTGCGCGCCCCCTTCGGGGGCCAGCGTCACACCGGAGGGCGTGCCGACGATCATGAATCGGGCATCCTGGTAGCAGGCATAGTTGAGCGCATCGAGCCCGCGATTGACGAACGGATCGTAGACGGTGCCGATCGGGATCAGCCGCTTGCCGAATAGCGAATGGGCAAGCCCCGCAGCGCCGAGGCACAGGAAGAGGTTCATCTCGGCTATGCCGAGCTCGATATGCTGGCCTTGGGGGGCGAACTCCCATTTGGCGGTCGAGGGTATCTTGTGCTCGATGAAGGCGTCGGCCTGGTCGGCCCGGGCAAACAGCTTGCGCCGGTTCACCCAGGGCCCGAGGCTCGTCGTTCCCGTCACGTCCGGCGACATGGTCACGATGCGGCTGGCGAGATCGCTGTCCCCCTTGGCCAGATCGTCGAGGATCTTGCCGAACGCCATTTGGGACGAGATCACCCTGTCGCGCGGCGCGGTCACGGCGGGGACGGCGATCGGGGCATCGTCGAACCGGCGCCGGCCCTGCGCGAAGAAGGCGACCGTCTCAAGGAACGTCTTCAGTTCCGCCACGTCCGCGACGGTCGCGAACGGCTCCCACTCCTGCCCTTCGCCCACCCCCATATGCGCCTGCCAGTCGGCGAACTGCGCCTTGGTCATGAGCCCGCCATGATTGTCCTTGTGGCCGGCGATCGGCGTGCCCCAGCCCTTGATCGTGTAGGCGAGGAAGCAGGTCGGACGGTCATGGTCGATGTTTGCGAACGTCTTGGCCATGGTCGAGACGCAGTTGCCGCCGAGATTCTCCATGAGATCGGCAAGCTCCTGGTCGCTGCGGCGCCCGATCAGCGCCGAGACGTCGCCCTGGTCGCCGAGATCGTTCATCAGCCGTTCGCGCCAGACCGAACCGCCGCGAAACGTCAGGGCGGCATATTCCTGGTTGGAGCAGGCGTCGATCCAGTCGCGCAGCTTCCCGCCCCCCGGCTCGGCGAACGCCGCCGTCTGCAGGGCGCCGTACTTGATCCGCACCACGTCCCAGCCGAACACGGCGAAGATCTTCTCGATCCGCCCGAACAGACCCTCGCGCACGATGCCGTCGAGGGACTGGCGGTTGTAGTCGATGATCCACCAGCAATTGCGCAGATCGTTCTTCCAGCCCTCCTGCAGGGCCTCGTAGACATTGCCTTCGTCGAGTTCGGCATCGCCGACGAGCGCCACCATGCGCCCGAGCGGGGCCTCCGCCCCCCAGTTCTTGGCCCTGATATAGTCCTGGACGATCGAGGCGAAGCTCGTGATGGCGACGCCGAGGCCGACGGATCCGGTGGAGAAGTCCACGTCGTCCGTGTCCTTGGTCCGGCTCGGATAGCTCTGGGCGCCCCCGAGACCGCGGAACGCCTCGAGCTTTTCGCGGGTCTGGTTGCCCATCAGATATTGCATCGCGTGGAAGACCGGCGAGGCATGGGGCTTCACGGCGACACGGTCCTCGGACCGCAACGCCGAGAAATAGAGCGCGGTGATGATCGACACCATGGATGCACAGGACGCCTGGTGCCCGCCCACCTTGATGCCGTCGACCTTCGGGCGGACATGGTTGGCATGGTGGATCATCCAGTGGGACAGCCAGAGGAGCCGGCCCTCGATGGTTTTCAAATGCTTGTTCTCGTCCGTCATGAGCCCCTCCCTGCGGCCGTCGGTCATGCTGCGATCATAGGCGACCTGCGGCGAAGGTCACCCCTCCCGGCCGCATCGCGACCGCGTTCACGGCACAGTGCGCGCGGTCCCGTCGCGCGCACGCCTCAGATCGTCCTGCTGTCCCATCCGGCCGCCCGTCGGCGCGGGCCAGACGCTATCTGCCCGCCTTCGGCTATCGAGTGGGCAAGCGAGATCCCGCGCTTCGCGGCGCGGCATCGGCCCGCGACGTCGCACCGGAAGCATGCGGCCATCGTCGATGCCATCGTCGAAGGCGATGGCGACGTGGCGGGACGTGCCATGCGCCAGCCTATCATGCGCCTCAGACGATCCGTCGACGCCCCGGATGCCGATCCCGGGATCTGGTCCTGAAGACCGCGGCGGTTCTAATGGTGACACCGCGCGTACCGCGCATTCCGTTCCCGCAAACCCGTCCGCGCCGACAGGCCCGCCCATCGCGCCGGAAACGACGTCCCGCAAGGCGCCCGGCCGGCGGTCGCCACGGGACCGGGTTCGCTTAAGGGTTCATTCATCTCAAGGGGCATTGAAGAAGGGCGGATCGCTATCGGGGATAGTGCGGCCACGCGCTTTCGAATAAGCTGATACCCGTTGGAGCGTATAACCAAGAGTTCCGTCTTCGATATCAAACAATAACGGGAATGCTGACAGACGCGATGGCGCGCTGCGACAGGCTTTCGCAAGCTTGTCCGGCGTCTTGGCAACTGAAGCTCATGATCATCCGGCATTATCTCCTCTTCACTTATCGCGGGCACGCACGCACATGACCAATCATACAGTTTTAAACATCACGGGCTGCTCATGTCCCGCTTGCGCACAGGGGCCGTCCGATCCGGAACAGGCCGGGATGGAGCGGGCCGGCCTTGCGACGGCGGGGGCCCGATCGACCTCGGCCACGCTCGGCGACATGGCGGACTATCTGCGCACCGGGTTTTGGGGTGAGACCGGTTTCCAGCACAATCTCGGTTCGACCGGCATCGATCCGAACAATGGCGTGCTCCACTACAATGTGACCGGAACGGGGGGAGCCCTCGGTTACAGCGGTCTCGGCGACGCCAATGGCGTGACCAGTGCCAGAGCCGGATTGATACGCGATGCGTTCGATCTGTACTCGGCCGTGTTGGGGATCGAATTCGTCGAAACGACCGATACGTCGAAAGACGTCGTCGACTTCTTCTTCACCGACAATGAGAGAGGCGCCTTCGCCAGCACGATGCTGTTCGACGACGGGACGGCTCACTATTCCCACATCAATGTCGAAAGGAAATGGTCCAACGGAACGTCGACTTACGACGACTATACGTTGCAGACGATCCTTCACGAGATCGGTCACGGACTGGGGCTCGGCCATCAGGGCAAATACAATGGCAGCGGCAGCTACAAGTCCGATGCGCGGTTCGCCATCGACAGCTGGCAAGCGACGATGATGTCCTATTTCTCGCAGACCGAGAATACGGCCGTCAAAGCTGACAACGCCTACCTGCAGACGCCGATGGCGGTGGACTGGATCGCGCTGAACGACATTTACGGGCAATATGGCTACGGCACGTCCAACGCCTTTCTCGGCGACACCATCTACGGCTTCGATACGAACATCACGTCCGATGTCAGCCAGATCTGGAACCGTTTCTCGGACTACGCCCACCGAACCGCCTCGACGATCATCGACGGCGGCGGCATCGATATGCTCGATTTGAGCGGCTACAGTGCGACCCAGAAGATCGATCTCACCGTGCAGACCGATGATCAGAGGAGCCAGAACACGTCCGATATCGGTGGGCGTATCGGCAATCTGACCCTGGGCGTGGGCACGGTCATCGAGCATGTCAGAGGCGGATCCGGAAACGATACCATCATCGGCAACGCGGCTGACAATGTTCTCATCGGCGGCGCCGGTGACGATGTTCTGAATGGCAAGGCGGGCAACGACACCTTCCACGGAGGCGCCGGCCGGGACACCGTCGTTTACGACGACAGCTTCTCGTCCTTCGCGTTCTCGATGATCGATGGGGCGCTCGAAGTCATCGGCGATGGGATCGATTTCGTCTACGACACGATCGAGTCCCTCACCTTCACCGACAAGACCGTTTCCTTCGACGAGGTGGTCGCGCTCACCTTGCACAAAGGTCAGCTGATCGTGTCGACGGACGACAGGACGGTCGCCGCACCCGTCAAGACCTATGCTGGCTATCAGGACCAGGGCGACACGATCGTCACGGCGGACTCGACCGGCGTCGAATTGCGCAACAATGCGTGGAAGTCGATCGATCTTAATGTCGAAATCACCAAGGACACGATTCTGTCGTTCGATTTCCGCAGCGACGTCGTCGGCGAGATCCATGGGATCGGCTTCGACAAGGACGACGCTCAGTCGACGCACTGGATGTTCCAGCTGGCCGGGAACGAGACGTCGGGGATCCAGAACTACAGGGGCGACTATGTCGATGGCGCGGGCGTGCGCCACTACGAGATCGCGGTCGGCGAATATTTCACCGGCGACTTTTCCAAGCTCGTTCTCGTCATGGACGACGACAAGAAGGTCGGTGCCAATTCGATCTTCGAGAACATCTCGATCACCCAGGCACCGCAAGGGCGACATCTGGACGTGTCCATGGGCACGGAAACGGTCGCCGCATCCGTCAAGACCTATGGCGGCTATCAGGACCAGGGCCACACTGTCCTGACATCGGACTCGACCGGCATCGAATTGCGCAACAATGCGTGGAAGTCGATCGATCTCGATGTCGAAATCACCAAGGACACGATCCTGTCGTTCGATTTCCGCAGCGACGTCGCCGGCGAGATCCATGGGATCGGCTTCGACAAGGACGATGCTCAGTCGACGCACTGGATGTTCCAGCTGGCCGGGAACGAGACGTCGGGGATCCAGAACTACAGGGGCGACTATGTCGATGGCGCGGGCGTGCGCCACTACGAGATCGCGGTCGGCGAATATTTCACCGGCGACTTTTCCAAGCTCGTTCTCGTCATGGACGACGACAAGATGGTCGGTGCCAATTCGATCTTCGAGAACATCTCGATCACCCAGGCACCGCAAGGGCGACATCTGGACGTGTCCATGGGCACGGAAACGGTCGCCGCATCCGTCAAGACCTATGGCGGCTATCAGGACCAGGGCCACACTGTCCTGACATCGGACTCGACCGGCATCGAATTGCGCAACAATGCGTGGAAGTCGATCGATCTCGATGTCGAGGTCACCAAGGACACGATCCTGTCGTTCGATTTCCGCAGCGACGTCGCCGGCGAGGTCCATGGGATCGGCTTCGACAACGACGACGCCCTGTCGACGCACTGGATGTTCCAGCTGGCCGGGAACCAGACATCGGGGATCCAGAACTACAGGGGCGACTATGTCGATGGCGCGGGCGTGCGCCACTACGAGATCGCCGTCGGCGAATATTTCACGGGTGACTTTTCCAAGCTCGTTCTCGTCATGGACGACGACAAGATGGTCGGTGCCAATTCGATCTTCGAGAACATCTCGATCACCCAGGCACCGCAATTCGAATTGGAATTGATGTAGGATCGTTCGAATGGAGGGTGACGGCCCAGGCGGCTTTTCACCCTCCCCATGCCACAGACTTCGGCGCCGGGCCGCAATGATGAAGGTGGCGGCCCGGATCTTTCCGTTCACGGCGCGGTCCGGTAACCGATCGTCGATCTGACAAGGCTGCTCGGCGAGATGTTTCCGGCGCTCATGGATGAGCCCGGCCGGCATGTCTTTCCAGGACCGGTCTGCCGGGACCTATCTCTGTTCCACCATGAAGCGCGAACTGAGCGGCAGGCTTGCCGCACCGGCGGCTTTGGGGGAAGGAAACAGCGTGCCGGCCACGGCGGCGAACCCGCTCGCCTCGGTGAACCGGTTGCAAATGTCCCGGCATACGGCTTGCGGCGCATATGATGACAGCACCACCGTGTCGAATTCGAGGAACTGACTGAGGTTCGTGACGCAATCGCGCATCTGTTCGATGATCCGATTTTCCCACGGCCCGACCAGATCGCCATATGCCTCCCAGTCGCCAGACCTTTCCCAGAGCGGATCGAGCGGCCGGTCGTGCCGTTTGAGCTCGGTTTCCAGCGCATCGATCCCACAATCGAAGCTGAGTGGCGAGTTGCCCTTGTAGATCTGGTGATTGAGGACCAACCTGCCGTGCAGCTGGGCGCCCAGATAGAAGAACATGTAGTCGGCTAAAGGCTTGGCGGCGCCGAACAGACTCTCCCCGCTCGCTGCTGCGGTGATATCGTTCTGGACGAACACCGAGATCCCGAGCTTCTCCTCGATTTCCGATTGCAGCGCCTTGAACGAGGCGTCCTCGTCGCGGCCATCGGAAACATCGTGCGAAAGGGCGAGCCCCACACCCGCCAGTCGCTCGCGGGCATCCTTCGGCAACATCTCGACTGCGGTGCGGATCGTCTCGAGAAATTCCGTGTGATTGCTGCCCGGTTCGACTTCCGGATTGGCCAGACGGGTATGGAAGCGGACAGCGCCCACGAAATCGATCAGCACGAGATCGGTGTGCAGACGACCGACACTTATGCCCACCGAAAAGGCACCTTCGGGATTGAGGGCAATCGGGACGGTCGGCGGTCCCATGCGCCCTTTCTGGGCTTCGCCCTTGGCGACGAGGCCTTCCTGCTCCAGCGAGCGCACGAGCACCGAGACGGTCTGGGCTGAAAGGCCGGTGCGTTCACCGATTTCCAGCCTCGTGGTCGCTTCCTTCTGCAACAGGAGGGACAAGACCAGCCGCTCGTTATAGCTGCGGACGCTGATCGAGTTGAGTCCGGTTGCCCGTTCGGCAATCCGCAAGGGATTGGGCGGCGCAAAGCGCATGTCAGGCATGGTTCACCCCTTCAAGCCCGGAAAAAGGGGGCAAGCCACCAGAATCGAGGCGAAACGGTTCATCACTTCCACCCGATTGCCTCGACTTCTCCAGCCAGCGCAAGACCAAGCGACCTGTGAGCCTCGTCATCGATGTGAAAGCCATCGAGCGCGTTGCAGGCGCAGACCGATCCGGCATCGAAAAAATGGACTTCGAGCGAATCTGCGATGATCTCGAACTGCAGGGCCAGTTCATGCGATTTCGCCTGGGCGCCCTTGAAGATCGATTCCCATTCCTTGATGTCGTCAAGCATGGGCGGCGGCGCGACCACCATCACCTCGGGCACCTTGCCGAAGGGGCCGGGTGCCAGATCGCGAATGTCGTGGATCAGGCAGCCGATGCCCATCGCCACTTCGGAGGCAGGCTGGCCGAGCCTGACCTTGAGATCGTTCGTGCCGAGCATGATGATGACGAGATCGAGGGGAGCATGGCTCATCAGGCAGGGGCGCAGATATGTGCGGCCATTCTTGAGGTCGCCTTCGATCGGATCGTTGTGAACGGTCGTGCGGCCACTCAACCCTTCTTCGATAACATGCCAACCCGAACCCAGAGCGCGCTGCAATACGCCAGGCCAACGCTCCGACAAGCCATAGCGATCGAGCGGAGATCCTCCGGGCACCTGCCCGTAAGTGTTTGAATCTCCGAAGCACAACACTGTTCTCATCGTGCGTGCACCTCCCTCGTCGCCCCGCTGCGCGCGGCGCCCGTGACCGTTTCGTCTTCTCGCCTCGACGTCGACACATGCCACCGGGAACCGCTCGAACGCAAGGCTCGTCCATATTCATTCACTCTGAATAAGTGTTGACTTGGCATTTTGGCTGTGCTTGTGAATTGGCTGGGAGGAGGATCCCAGACAGCTTTTTTCCCGCCTGCCGGCACTGGCGGGTGGAGCGAGACATCGTCTCGCGGGAGCGGGCCACGCTTTCCGGAATCCGTGATGTCGGGTTTTGGCAATGCCGATGCCGGAGGCAGGAATCCGCCTCCTGCAGCCCATGTCTGCGGCCTGATTTTTGGAGGAGTCCCAGATGAAGTCTACGATCAGAACCGTCTCAGCGGCGTTGTTGGCGTCCGTGTGTGCGACAGCCGCCTTCGCCGAGCCAACCGTCGCGTTGATGGAAGGCGTTTTCCCGGCGCAGGGTGACAATCCAGTTGTCGAAGCCGGCACGTTCGAAAGCGAGTGTGGTTGGACGATCGGCATGAGTGCCTTCGGTGTGAATGCCAATACCTGGACCGTGCAGGTCGCCTCTGAATCGGAGGCGGAGGCCGAGCGCCACGAATGCATCGACAAGTTCATCCTGCTCGATGCCAATCTCAACCAGAACAAGCAGGTTGCCGATATCGAAGACCTGATCGCGCAGGGCGTGGATGCCATCATCGTCCAGCCCGTGACGTCCACCTCGGCCAATGCGTCGATGGAGAAGGCGGTGGATGCGGGCATCCCTGTCGTCCTGCACACGGGTCGCGTCGAGACCGACGCCTACACGACCGAAATTCAGGGGGGCGCGGAGCATTTCGGCAAGGTCATGGGCGACTGGCTGGTGGAAAATGTCGGCAATGACGGCAGAATCTGGGTGCTGCGCGGACTGGCCGGGCACCCCGAAGACACCAATCGCTATCACGGCCTTCAACAGGCGCTCGAAGGCACGAATGTTGAAATCGTGGCCGAAGAATACGGCGACTGGCAGTACGATCGCGGCAAGTCCGTCTGCGAGACCCTTTACCTCAACAACCCGGACGTCGATGGCATATGGTCGTCCGGGGCAGATATGACGCGGGCGTGCGTCGATGTTTTCAAGCAGTTCGGAGCCGAAATTCCGCCGATCTCAGGCGAAGGCAACAACGGCTTCTTCGGTCAGTGGATAGCCGACGGCTTTCAGTCGATCTCTTCGGAGTACGGACCCAATCAGGGCGCTGCCGGCGTGCGCGCCGCGGTCGCGCTGCTCGAAGGCGAAGAACTGTACAAGCACTACGTCTATCATCCGGAAGGCTGGGGTCTCGAGAAGGCCAAGCAGTACTACCGCGATGACCTTTCGGCCAATGTGTGGTGGCCGTCCGAGCTTCCGGAAGAAACGCTCCAGCGCATCTACGGCAACTGAACGCTCCTCCCAAGAGCATGTCCCCGCGCGGAGCCCTGCGGCGCTCCGTGCGGGGAGACTTCGGATAGCTGCCAAAGGCACCGCACGTGTCCAATCTCATCGAACTCGCGAACATATCGAAGTCATTCGGCGGAAACCTTGCCGTCGACAATGTGACGCTCGAACTCTTTCCCGGATCTGTCCATGCTCTCATGGGTGAGAACGGGGCGGGCAAGTCGACGCTGATGAAAATATTGGCGGGCGTCCACCAGCCCGACAGGGGCGGGATCTTCAAGAACGGGCGCAAGATCGCGTTCACCACCCCCCGCGATGCTCTCGACTTCGGCATCTCCACCGTCTTTCAGGAGTTGTCTCTCCTGCCCAATCTCACCATTGCCGAGAACATGTTCCTGGGCCGAGAACCGGTGACGATCTTCCGGACGGTCGATTACGCCAAGATGCACGCTGAAACGCGTAAGGCGCTGGACGATGTGGGCCTCGACCTCGATCCGCGCACGCAGGTTTCCCGGCTTTCGATCGCCGAGCGGCAATTCGTGGAGATCGCGCACGGCATCAAGGCCGATGCCTCGATCTTCATTCTCGACGAGCCGACGGCAGCCCTCAACGCGGCGGACGTGGAGGTCCTGAACAAGCACATTCGGCGGTTGCGCGATGCGGGAAAGGCAATCGTCTATATTTCGCACCGTATGGACGAGATCTTCACTGTCTGCGATACGGTGACCGTCCTGAAGGATGGCAGGCTTGTCGGCACCAGGCCGCTTCACGAAATGACGCCGGACTCCCTCATCGCCATGATGGTGGGACGCGAACTTGCCGACCTCTTTCCAGCGCGGGGCGCTCGCGCGGGCAGACCCGTGCTCGAGATTTCCCACTTCAAGATCAAGGCCACCAGCAAGCCTTTCTCCCTTACGGTCCGTTCGGGCGAGGTGGTCGCGCTGGCCGGTCTGGAAGGGCAGGGGCAGTCCAAGATCATGCGCGCCCTGGTGGGGCAGTATCAGCCCTTTTCCGGCTCGGTGACCGTCAACGGTCATGCCCTCGACATTCCGGTTCCGGCCAATGCCGGCATCCGGAAATTGCGGGCAATGGGTGTCGGGTTCGTGCCCGAGGACCGAAAAGACGAGGGTCTGTTCCTCGGACTGCCGATCCACCACAACATTGCGATCGGGCTGCAGGCGACCCATGCCGGTTTCTCCTATGCCAGGCATTACCGCAGCGAAGTCGAGACCGCGTTCGCCAGCATGAACATCAAGGCCTCGGGTCCCTCCGCCGCTGTCGGCTCGCTGTCCGGCGGCAATCAGCAGAAAGTGCTCTTGGCACGCTACCTTGCCGCAGACCTGACCTTGCTGCTGATCGAGGAACCGACGCGGGGCGTCGATGTCGGTGCCAAGGCGGAAATATACAAGCTCATTCGGGACTTCGCGACCAAGGGTGGCGCCGTTCTGGTCGTCTCGCGCGAGACGCTGGAACTGATCGGCTTATGCGATCGGATCTACGTCGTTCACGGCGAGACCCTCGTCTCCGAAATGCGGGCGGACCGGGCCACCGAACACGGCATTCTCGATGCCGCGCTCGTAGCATCACGGGGGGCAGCACAATGACGGCCACAATCCGCAGCTTTCTGACGGGCTCGGCAGGTCGGCAGGGGCTATGGCTCCTCCCGCTCGCAATCACTCTCCTCATCGGCATCGTTCTTGCGATACGATCACCTTTATTCCTGACGCATGAAAACCTGCTCAACCTCGTTGCGCAGGCGATGCCCCTCCTGATTGCCGCCATCGGTCAGATGTTCGTCATCGTGGTGGGCGGTCTCGATCTTTCAGTCGGGTCGGTCATCAGCTTTACGACCGCCGTGCTGGCGCTCGGGGGGCCGGCCTATCTTCTCATACCGCTGGTCCTTGTTCTTGCCGCCGTGATCGGGTTCACCAACGGGTTCGTCATTTCGCGGTTCAAGGTTCACCCGATCATCGCGACGCTCGCCATGCAGTACATCGTCCTGGGCCTGGCGCGCATTCTCCGACCGGTATCGGGCGGCGATGTCCCACGAGCCGTGATCGACGCGGTGTCCGGTTCGCTGTTGGGCGTTCCATATCCGGTGTTCTGGGGCATTCTCATTGTCGCACTGGCCTGGAAGCTGGTTCACGGATCCCGTTTCGGGCTGCATCTGTTCGCCATCGGCGGGGGAGCGGCTTCCGGTACCGACGATGCGGCGCGCAATTTCGGTGTGCCAAGCGGGCGAACGGTCATTCTCGCCTACGTCGTTTGCTCATGCTTTGCGGCGCTGGCCGGCATTTTTCTCGCCGGTCGTATCGTGTCAGGCGACCCCAATGTCGGGCTCCTGTTCGAACTCGATGCGATTACGGCCGTGGCCATCGGCGGCACACAGCTCTCGGGCGGCGTGGGAAGCTTGCACGGCACGATCATCGGCGCGCTGCTGCTGGCCATCTTATCCAACGGCATGAACATGACAGGCGTTTCGCCCTTCATCCAGACCGCGATCAAGGGCGGCATCCTGTTGCTGGTCGTCGGACTGCAACGACGCCGGAAGATGGGATTGTAGCAATGTCCGATGCTCTGAAAACGCCCGTCATCCGCACCCTGCTGCGTGTGCCTCCCGCATACTACGTCTTCACGCTGCTGCTGATCATCCTGTTCGTTACCCGGCCACAGATGCTCGATTTCAACGTGATGGGCACGTTCGTCCGCCAGGTTGCCCCGCTGGGCGTCCTGGTATTGGGTCAGTTGCTCGTCATGCGCGTCAAGAGTATCGATCTTTCCGGCGGCGGCATCATTCTTCTGGTCAACTACTTCATATCGTCGGGCACCTTTCCCGACGCATCACCGGGATTCTTCGTCGTCCTGAGCCTTGCGATCGGCACTGCGATCGGCTTCCTGAACGGCTGGATGGTGGGCCGGCGGCGAGTTTCGGCGGTGATCGTGACGCTCGCGGTCAGCATTGTCCTGGTGGGACTGGTGCAATATCTGGCGAGCGGCAAGCCGCCAGGCGACGTACCGCGCTACTTCAATGAAATCTATAATACCAGGCTCGGTCCCATCCCTTCGCCCGTGATCTTCTGGTTCATTCTCACCCTCGTCATGTCGGCCTTTCTGGGGTTGACGGTCTTCGGACGCTACGTCGCGTCCGTCGGCGAAAACACGCAGGCCGCACATTTCTCGGGCGTTCCCGTCGAGCGTACCGTAATTGTCGCTCACACGCTTGCCGGCCTGATTGCTGGAATCGCAGCACTCGTTCAGACCGCCTCGATTGCCGTGGGCAGCGTCCGGGTGGGGCTGGATCTGCCCATCCTCGCGGTCGCCGCCACCATACTGGGCGGAGTCGTGTTCGGACGCGGCGAAGGCGGAGTATGGGGTCCGTTCTTCGGCGTTCTTTCCTTTGCCCTGCTGTTCGTGGTGATGACCACGCAAGGTGTGAGCGATGCCGGCAGGTTGATCGCTCAGGGCATGATCATACTGCTCGCCGCCATTTTCTACGGCGTGAGAAGCTCAAAACCATAAAATCAACCGTTTAGGAGGGGGCAAGGATGTCTCAGCGGAAATCCGTCTTGTGTTTCGGCGATTCTTTGACTTGGGGCTGGATTCCGGCCGTGGAAGGCGCGCCGACGCTTCGTTATCCGTTTGAACAGCGTTGGACCGGAGCCATGGCCAGAGAACTGGGCGACGCGTTTGACATCATCGAAGAAGGTCTGAGCGCGCGCACCACGAGCGCGGACGATCCGAATGATGATCGTCTGAATGGCAGCCGATATTTGCCGGCGGCTCTGGCCAGCCATCTGCCGCTCGATCTGGTCGTCATGATGCTGGGCACCAACGATACCAAGCCATTCTACAACCGTACGCCGTATGACATTGCCTATGGCATGGCCAAGCTGGTGGGTCAGGTGCTGAGCTGCGCCGGAGGAGTCGGAACGCCCTATCCGGCGCCGAAATGCCTCGTCGTCGCGCCGCCACCGCTGAACGCGATGCCACACCCTTATTTTCAAGGCATGTTCGGCGGAGCGCACGAGAAATCGAACGCTCTGGGAAAGCAGTACAAGGATATGGCGAATTTCATGAAGGTCGATTTTCTCGACGCTGGGGATGTGATCACGACCGATGGCTGCGACGGCATCCACTTTACGGCTCGAAACAATCTCGAACTTGGCAAGGCCATTGCCGCAAAGGTGAAGATTGTCATGGAGCGGGACAAGGAGATCGCGGCGTAGCGCTCGCTGCGGATCGGGTCTGGCTTCCTGCAATCGTCTCGCAAGGCTTCATGCCGGTCGCCGCCTCGGTCACCGATTTCGATTCACCCCGGCCAGGTTCGTCTCTCGCCCAACCTGACCCGGGCGGACTTTGCCAGGACGATCAACCGCAACCGGCTCCGGCGCTCCGCTATCGGACGGCGGGTCGCACCATTGCCCGTGCGATGGGCACTCCGGTGTCTCGGCGATCGCGTTCGGGATCATCGCAAGGCGCTCCGTCACTGGGAGCGCGACATTCGGTCGACAGGCTCGACACGAGGGCCAGCGCAGAGAGTTTGCGACAGGGGCGGGTTTCCTCCACCGCCGGATGGCGTCATTTTCGCAGAAAGTTATGTCCGACCCCGTTCGTCGCGGTGCCGACGATAGCAAGGCCAGAGCAACATGAGGGGCTCGGGCAAAGCGCTCACTTGCCGCTGCGTGCAAGGCCGGGCCCCGTCCGGTCGAAGCGATGGCGGACGGCAACCAGAACGCCTGCCAGCACCAGAAGCGCCGAAGGATAGAAGAGGTGGAGGCCGGCGACGATGACGAGCCCCGCCACTACGACGATCGACACCACAGCGATGGCGCGATCAACGAGGCTTCGGCCAAGCCGGAACAAGGCAGCCGCCGAGATGCCGTAGATCAGGAGAAAGTTCTGGCCGGCTGTCGCAAAAAGATTGCCGACATCGACGAGGTCTGCGGCATCGAGACCAATCCCGATCGAGATTATCGCCCCGGCAGCCAGCACTGCGGGCCGTGGGCTGCCCTTGCGCGTTTTGTGCAGGAGGGCGGGCAAATAGCCCTCGCGCGACAGCGACAGGAGCATGCGCGACACCGCCCAGACCGCCGCAAAGAGATTGGCGGCAATGAGGAGAGCCGTTCCTGTCGACATGAGAGCGACACCGATGTTGCCGATGCTCGGGCCTAAAATCGCAAGGAACGGCGCCGCCGTATAAGCATTGGGACCCGCTGCGATGATGATCCCCGCGCACAGAATGTAGAATGCGACCGCGATCAAGAAGGAGGCGAAAACCGCCTTCGGCACGTTGCGCTCCGGATCGCGAAACTCCTCGCTGATTCCGATCGCGACCTCCCACCCCGTGAACGCGAAGAAGACGAGCATGAAAGCCACGAACAGGGTGAACGTCGGCATCGGCACATCTGGCGCCGGCGGGGTTGCCGGACCGGTCGGACCCCAAAGCACAACGATCGATCCGACCGCAAGAGCGCAGAGAAACACCGCGATCGCGATCGACACGGCGGTGCCGATTTTCGACGCAGTGCCGGGAAGCGTGAGGTTTGCCGCGACGGCCAGACCCAGCAGGACAAGGGCGCCGAGCGAAGGATCGATCCCTGTTCCGCTGCCGAGATAATAGCCGCCCGTCAGCGCGATCGAAGGCAAGCCAACGGCGACCGCACCCAGAAAGAGAAACGAGGTCGCGACATTGCCGAACGCACCGAAGGCCTGACCCGCAATGTGCCCGACGCCACCAGCGCGTGGATAGCGACCGGCGAGGATCGCGAACATGGTCAGAAGCGGAACCGAAAGAAGCGCGCAGGCGACCCACGTCCAGAGCGACATCGCCCCGATCTCCTGAGCTGCCAGTCCCGGCAGGATCAGGACACCGGCCCCCAGCACCGTGTTGAGCATCATCGCGGTCCCCGAAACGGGACCAAGTGTCTTGGTGAGTTCACTCATGAGTTTGAATATCCGGTGCTTTCCGTTCCATCGCGATCAAATGGACTGTTCCATCCGCGCCAGCCGGCGAGCCGTGCCGCAAACCGGCCGGAAGATCGATGACATGACCGGGCACACCGACACTCCAAAGACGCATGGAAAGCGAGACGGATTTTCCATCATCAAAAGATCGAATGCGGCGAAGGCTTCCCGTTGCCATGTGCCGGAGGCACAACGCGTTTTCACCTGTTCTTTCGTATCGATCCATGTGGCGTCCGCCATCCCCGACCTCCTGTCGAACGAGCGATGAAGAGCTCCTTGCTTCGCATTTCTATTCGAAAGTTGGGAGATAACGATCTGTCGATTATCGCGCACTTTGCTATTCTGGGTTTGGTGTCAGATGTCCGGGAAACAGAATGCCGCTACGACCGCTTACGATGAAAGACCGCGAACTGATTGAGGTTCTGAAGCAGGATGGTCGGATCAGCTGGACCAATGCGGCCCGCACGTTGGGCCTCTCCCGCATTGCCGTTCAAAAACGCGTCGAAGCCCTGCGGGCGTCGGGCAGGATCGTCGGTTTCACCGTGATTCTCGACGAACCATCGGATCAGCACGGCTCGGCCCGGGCGTTTCTTCGCATCCGGTTCGGACGCGGCAACGATTGCTTCCGCCTCTCCCGGCGCTTTGGATCCGACCGGATTGTCGAGGGACTTTGGGCGGTGACAGGCGATTGGGACGCCGTGATGCTGGTCAATGCACCGTCCCTGAAGATCATCTCCGACTTTCGCGAGCTGATCGTCGCATCGGGCGGTATCGATGAGATCGAGACCGAGGCCGTCCTCGATGAGCTCAGAAGCCGGACGCCAGCGACGACCTCTTTGGATTTCAAGGCCACCAAGGAGAGATCGGACAGCTGAGCGGCATTGAACCTGATGAAGGAAACGGCCGCCTCCACCGGCAACCGGGGGCACGTCGCAACGTGTCCCTCGAGATGCGAAGGCCTCCACTTGGCCGGGGGCCTCTCCGTAGGCCAGAACGAACTTCAAACTGGATCAAGCCGAGGGGGCAATGGCACGAGCGCATCGTCAGTTTCAGTGAACGATGTAGTCTCCCGGCGTGAACCCCATGAGCTTTTTGAAGCTCCGGTTGAAATGCGGTTGATCGTAAAATCCCAGCATGAGACCGACCTGAAGCGGTGGATGGCCCAGGGAAAGCAGATTTTTTGCCGCTTCGATCTTGCGCGAAAGGAAGTAGGCGTAGGGCGATATGCCTTTCGCGCGCGAAAAGCTCTGGATCAGATAGTTTGGATGGAGACCCAATTCCTTTGCAGCTTCAGCCACGGAGAAGGACGTGTTGTCGGTCGAAATGATCTGGGCGGAGATGCGATCGCTGAGGTGTCGGACGGCAAGAGGTTCTTTGCCCGGCCTCATGGCCTTTGCGCCCGCAAAGCCAACGAAGGCGGACGTAATCAGGCGATGGACCAGATGCTCGACCTGCAAGCGCCAGCCGGGTTCGCGCTCGGGGCGGCGGATGGCGATTGCGAGCGCGCTCATGACCCGCATGACGATCTGTGATCGATCGGAGGGCGACACGTCTCGAAAGCCACGGATGCGCTCGATCCCAAGCATTTCGGCGATACCCGCTTCCCCCACATAGACCATGGTGTAGCGAAGGCGGCCGCTTACGGCGCGACCTGTATGGGCTTCTTCCGGGTTCATGCAGGACAGCGTACCGGCCGGGAGAACGTGGCTTGAGCCGCGGCAATGATACCCGCCGACACCTTCAAGGATCGCCCCGATGGCGAAGGTTGTGTGCGCATGACGGCCGAACACATGCGTATCGAAGCTCGCGTCATAGACTTCGACGTCGTTTAGCCAACTCAGGCGATGAAGGCGGTTCGCGCTTGCTTCCGTCATACTCGTTCCTCGCACCGTTCCGGTAAAGACCCTTGTAGCGAAGATGGACAGTCGAGGAAGCAGGTCACAACCGCGGCACGCAACTGTCCGGGCTTACGCCTCGGCGGTCGGCACCCTCCGAGCGCGAGTCGTGGCGACCTTAGTTTCGTACAATCCTTCTGTTTCTCCTTGCGTTATGTATCCTCATCTGACGCGGCTTTTGGGGCTATCATGCAGATTGCACCGGCAATCTTTCATAAGGGTTCGGTCTTTCCATTCGTGAATGTCGGTCAGGACGATCACCCAGCCGTTCTGACGTTGGGTCCTGAAGGGACAAGTTCCTACCATGCAGCCAGACAGGTCGTCCGCCTGTGGGGTGGGCCGTATCGTTCTGTTCGAGACCTATGAGCAAGCCGCTCTTGGTGTTCGCGACGATCCGGGAAACACCGTGCTGATCGTCGCGAATGCCTAGCGATCCGGGATGTCGCTTGAGGAGCACCCCGTGCGAAACCGCCATAGCATGCCGTTGATCACGCGCCGGTCATGGACCCGTTCCACACCCCGGCTATTCTGCGGCAGATGCGGCTCGGTGATCGACCATTCCTGATCGCTCAATTCGTGCCGGCGCATGGAAACCTCCTTTCTCAAAGAAGGCGATCAAATCGCGAAGCTCATGAGCCCGGCTATGGGTATGCGGCCTAGACTATTGCAAAGATTGGTGCACCCGACAGGATTCGAACCTGTGACCTCTGCCTTCGGAGGGTGCCTCGTCCGCATTCCCGCAACTTCCCGAGTGATCCCGGAAGTTCACTAAAATATTCAAATTACTGTCTTTTCCAGAACCGCGATTTCCCGTACTATCCGGCTCTGATGGGCAATTTCCTTCTACGGTGATTACCGGGTGCTTACTTTTTCAGGATGGTGCGGACATGCCCAGCATTAGGATCAGCAAGAGTGAAGTCGACAAACTGACCTCAGCAGGCAAGTGCGCGCTCTATTGGGATCAGGCTCTAACGGGCTTTGGCCTGAAGGTCTCCAGTGGAGGCGCGAAGACGTACATAGCGCAATATCGCACGGCAGGGGGCGTTCGGGAAAGACGCGGAGAGTGACAATCGGGAAACATGGGTCGCCATGGACACCTGATAGCGCCCGTGCCGAAGCTAAGCGCCTACTTGGCCACGCAGCCCAAGGAGAGGACCCCGCTGCCGCTAAAACTAAATTTCGGCAGATGCTGACAGTCAGCGAGCTTTGCGACACGTACATGGCGGATGGGACCGGCACGAAGAAAGCCAGCACATTGCCAGTCGATAAGGGACGCATCGAACGGCACATCAAACCGCTGCTGGGGAAGCGAAAGGTCAGCGAGATCAATCAAGCGGACATCCGCAAGTTCCTAAAGAACGTGTCGGAGGGAGCCACTGCTTCAGATACCAAGACGGTCAGCAGGGGACGAGCAATCGTCAAAGGCGGTAAAGGCACGGCGTCTCGTACCGTTGGCCTTCTTGGTGGCATCTTCACCTATGCCATCGAACTCGGTCTCATTCAGGCCAACCCGGTGCGCGGCGTCAAACGCTACCCTGACAAGAGGAATGAGCGGTTCTTGACTGGCAAGGAACTGGCTACTCTCGGGCATGGTCTCTCTGCGGCAGAGGCTCAGGGCTTGAACGGGAAGGCCCTGAACATCATCAAGCTCTTAGTCTTTACCGGAGCTCGCCGTGGCGAAATTGAAGCCTTGCGCTGGAGCAAGGTTGATACTGCGGGTCGCCGCTTAAGGTTGGAAGACTCAAAGACAGGGCAGAAGTCCATGCCTCTGAATAGCGCCGCGCTAGACATTTTGCTCAATCTGCAGGAGCGCGCTGAAGATCGGAGTGGGTTCGTCTTCCCCGCCACTGACGGAGACGGGCATTACGTCGGCACGCCACGCATATGGTCTATCCTGCGCGAGCGTATCGGATTGCACGATGTGAGGCTTCACGATCTGCGGCACTCCTTCGCGAGCGTAGGGGTTGTCAACGGAGCACCGCTTATGGTGGTGGGTGCGCTTCTCGGACACGCGGATCACAGCACAACTCAGCGGTATGCCCATCTTGCCTATGACCCACTAGCAGCCGCGTCAGAACAAATTGGGCAAGCAATCCTTGAAGCTTTGTCTGGCAGGTAGTTTCGATATATCCGAATGGTACGCATCCTTGGCAGGCTTTGACCAAGAGGCACGTGCACAACCGATAGCTATTGTGACGGATCTATCGAGCTTTGATACCAAGCAAGGATCTGCTGAAACCAGCTCTTATTGTAAACGTTTATCGCGCCAAAATTGTGCGAGGATTGATATTCCTGCTCACCGTAGAGTGTTGCTCCTTCCTGTAGGTTTGGAACTATGATGTATGCGCCAGAGGCTGGATGAGATGATAAACGTAATGCGTCGCGATACCGATGAAGCTCACCCAATCCTTCCTGTATAGGTTGACGCCCAGAGCGATATTTGGCGTCTAGGATCAGCCATGACACCAGCTCTCCATCTTTCCAAAAGGCGAGTATGTAATCCGGCACCGCCTGTGAACTGAGGCTCGCATAACGCCTTTGATCTGGTGGCTTTCTCGCAGGCTGGAAGCGAGCCTGATAGATAAGCTCTAGACGCTCGCCGCAAGGACCCGTCCACGACCACAACGATCGATCGGCTGGTCGATCCTCAAAAGGAAATTGCTCTATTGGGGCTTCCTTCGTGGCTTTCCAAGTCGATGCCAACGCCGCCTCTATGGCCGCTACCAATCTGTAGAGAACAAGCAGCTCAAAGAGATCGTAGCTGTGCTTCAGAGCCGAGTAGATATCCTGTCCCGGAGCATAAGCTAAGCCCGGCTCGGCAATATGACGTCCAACACGATGAATCGCCGAATATAAGGGATGATCAGGTAGGCTCTGAAGAACGCTGTCCGTCGGCGGCGATGGCGGCACTACGCGAAACAGGTTCGAATTAACGATACCGTCAAGAGCTGTTAATGCAGTGTCGACTTTCTTCGACAAGAGCCGTGCATACGCTATGACTGAGGGATCCGGCACGCCATGCCCTGATGTGGACCGAAGTTTGTCTCGTGTGAAAACAAGCCGCTTTCGAACTTTCAAAGTGAGAAAGATAATGTATCGCGTGACTGGATGGTCAAGAGAGCGAAGAACACTTGGCTGATCGACGAGGGATTGAGAGTTCGGGGAATAACCTGCCGGAGCCTTCCCCATCACTCCAACCAATTCGAGCGGCCGACGTGATAGCCACAGGACAGTTTTTCGATCGACTGCACGGGACAGACTCAAGCGGCTGACCGTCCGTACGCGCACCGACGCTGAGGGTGGATCCGCAACTATCCGCCGCAACAGGTTCAGAAAAGTTGGAAGCTGGTTTTCGATAATCGCCGGATGAACCGCCGACAAAGCGTCCGGTTCAAGTCTGCCGCTCGCTTGCCCGGGCGACATACCCCACGGCAAGTTGGCCGATACGGTGCTTAGCTCCTCAAGAAGATCTTCCCAAGCCGATAAACCTACCTTCCGTTCGTTTGGCCCTATGTCCAACGTCAGCCATTGTTCCGCGTCGCCATCCTTAAGCATGAAGCTGGTTCGACCAGCCCACACATCAATCAATTGCTCGTAAACGGCGACGAACGTCGTGCCCTCTTGTGACAGACTTATAGGCGTTAGTGCTACGCCCCTGAGTTCCAAAAGTGGAAGGTGGGCTGTGCGCACGGCGAAGACGATCAGTTCTCCCTCAGAACAGACGTACCCGTTCGGCCCTTTAGAAAGAGCCACCAGACCCGCAGGTGTACGTCGATGCGCTTGAAACAACCTAGTACCAAAATCTAACAGTGCCCATCTCCTGCAGAGATGCCTGCATCTGACGAAGCTTGTCGGCACTCATCGTTAGCTTGTGGGCTTCGAGGACTTCAATTGCGGTCTTGATCGCTATCGGGAGTGCGCCCGCGCTATCACCCCTTATCTTAGGTAGGATTTTCGCCAGAACAGCAGCGTCTAGCCCGGTGCTGCGTGCACTTTCAGGAAAAGCACTGACGAAGCCCAGCACCTCATCGCACGTGCGGTAACCAAAATGGCGACGCGCGGGCATAAGTGCGTCGGTTAAAGAACCTAGAACTGGCAGCACGTAGTTCAATGCGTCAGCGCCTTTTCCTGTGGCAATCGCGGTGCTTGCCCACTGTTCGAGATCGACTTCCCAGAACTCGAATGTGAATGCTCGGTCCAATACCTTATCGGAGAACGGATAGGTCGTTTCGTCCATGTTCACCGTACCGAAGATAAATAAGTTTGGCGGCCATATGATATAAGGCGGAATTACATCCACTGGATCTCTGCCAGTGTGTATGGTCAGCTTGCCATCTCTACCCTCCATTGCCGAGAGAAACGGCGCGAAGTAATGCTCTACCCGGGCAAGGTTCATCTCGTCCAAGCAGAGGAAATACGGACGATCTGGATTGTTGGCCGCTGCTAGTAGCAGCCGCAATGTACGGGTCTCCTGAAAAATGGGTGGGTTGGCTAAGGGGTTCACGTAGCCTAGCAGGCCACTTGGGTCCGTCCAGTCGGGCCACACTGCCACCTGTTCGTAATGTGCTTGATAAGAGAGACCTAACGCCTCGCAATAAGCCTTGGCATAGCCTCTAGCCATCGATGTTTTGCCAGTACCTGACAACCCTGCCAGCAGAACAAACCGCTTACCTTGCGCGGCCAAAAATGCCGCATGGATCAGATGAATTTGACTGTCCGAGAATACCAACGGTTTAAGTTGTTCATCATTCCTGAAATGGCGCAGAAGATCGTCGAATGCCACATCCGGCAAAATATCTGAGCTGGCGACGCCACCTTGGTTCTCCTCTTCAACCGTGACCTTTTCGTCGGGACGTTGATCACTAAGGAGCAGCTCTGGAAGCTTCATGTCCGAGGGAAGGCCGCTCCGCCAGTACTCCCCTGTTTCAGTCAGGCTTACCTTCGCTTGGCTACCTGCGCCTTCGATAGCCACAAGCCCCAAGACCTTCATCCATGATATGAGCTGATTGGGCGCGAAGTCGGTGGTCCATCGAGGGTAATAGCTACGACATGCTGTTGCGATCTGGCTTCTGGTCAAAGTCCCGAGACGACCCAGATCATCGAGAATCTGACCAAAGCCGAAGACGGTCCTGACCATGACTGGGGTGAAGACCTCCGATGGCGGCTCGCCTTCTAGAAGCGAGCGACCAGCGGCAGTAGGTCGATACGTACCACCCTCAACTGAAAGCAGCCCAAGTGAAGGAGCTTGGGAAAGTAGGTTGACCCGTGAACCTTGACTCAATGCAGGCGCCTCTTCCGCAATTTGCTGAAGAAGCGACTCGCGGTCGTTTCCATTCTCGGCCGCGCGAATGACAGACAGCAGTAGATCTAGGTTGTTAGATAGAAAATTTATCCCCTTGCGTTGCACGGTCGCTGGGAGCAGTGCGAGCTTTGGGATGTCTGTCGCCTTACCGCCAGTTTCTATTGGGTTCGTCGCTGCGTCAGAGTCTGGTGGTGACAGTATGTGATCCCAGACGAACCACGCGAACTGACTGTAAAGCACATCATTTCGGCTGCTTGTCTCCGGTCCTAGAGCCTCTCTCAATGCCTGCCGAGCAATGACGTGCTGACCGATGAAGCCCAGCTTGTTCGAAGTCTCCTCAAGCCACTGACGAAAGCGATTAGTTCGATAGCTATCAAGGAGACAAAGCGTATCCCTTGGACGAAGGACAGCGAATATTCGAGCCAGACGCGCAGATGGCCGCCGCTGGTTGTGACGTGGGCTTACCAGAGCTAGTATTTTTTCGAACTCCGCGTCGAGCGCACGAGCACGCGCGAGAATGTCATCAGGTGCCCGCCACTGCCGAAGTTCCCACAGAGCGTTGACGATTGCGAGGTCGGTATATGCTCCTGTGACTACAACGGAACTGCCGGGTCCAATTCCTGCGACCCCGTCAACCTCCCACAATCTGCGTTGATGATCCTCGCTCTTAAACTCACTCTCCGACGCGTTCCTAGAGTGCTCAACGGCTGCTAAATATGAGCTGAGCCAAACATCGTCTTTCCCGGGCAAAAATCGATCTCGGTAGGCCGCTTTGATTTCCTGAATGCGGTCTTCTCGCATAATCTATCCTCTAGAACAGCGCGCTCGGAATCACCTTCTAGCTGGTCGAGGGGCAACAGAGCGACAAATTCCGAATGCCTGTCGAACGACAGCGCGTGATTTTATGGCTCAGAACCGGAGATGCAGGTTTTTGACGATCAACGAATTCGAGAGCCAGCTTACCGCAACGATCGGACGTCCGACGGAACTCCGCCCGTTCGTCTGTGAGGACTACCTACTCGACTGCGAAGTGTTCATCGTTGGCTACAACCCGGCGACAAAAATGGACGGCGATTGGTGGCGCTATTGGAAGCGCGGGTATGGCTATCAAAAGAGCATTTCGTTCAAGGAGTGTTGATTTCCACGCGGAACTGACCCGGGATGTCGCCTGATTTCCACTGAGATTTGACCCATGTGACCTTTCCCTCCGATCGCGCTGAGCGAGGAGGGCAATGGAGTGATCCACATGGGACTTTTGAACGTCATCCGCCGAATGGCTCTGCGAGAGAAGCTGCCGATCCGGGAGATCGCCAGGCGGACCGGGCTCTCCCGGAACACCATCAAGAAGTATCTAAAGGCCGGCACGATCGAGCCGAAGTTCTCGGTGCCCGAGCGGCCGAGCAAGCTGGACCCGTTCGCCGACAAGCTCGCGGCCTGGCTGAAGACGGAAGCATCGAAGTCACGCAAGCAACGCCGGCCTTTGACCCACTTGCATGCCGATCTCGTCGCTCTTGGGTTCA
>NZ_JAXLPB010000003.1:0-546172 GCF_034321785.1 Fulvimarina uroteuthidis
CACACACACCCACGCATGCGCGCCCACAAAACACGCCCGCGGGCGCACGCGTGCGTCTGTACGCGTGCGTGCGTATGAGGGCGTGCGTGCGTATGCGTCTGTCTGCGGGCATGACGCGGGCGTACCCGGCGCAAAGCCCAGGACACACAATCCCAGGACACCAAGGCGCCCCGCCTCGCTCACCAAAACAAGCCCCGCCCACAAAAACCGCCGCTGCCCATCCAGACGGACAACAAGCCAACAGCACACCCCATTACAAGACCGGGGAAGGGGAAGGGGACAGGCGCCAAGAACGCGCGGGGGGTAAGCCAGGCCCGACGCTTCGGCCAGCCTTGCGAAACCGACAAGCCCGAACGACGTCCAGGCCACCATGGGTCCGAAGGCAGAGCGACCTTCGAGCCCGACGCACATGCACGGCCCGCTCCCCACCCACAGCGCAACACGATGGCGAGCGCGCGGCGCGTGCGCGTCCAAGGGAGAGGGGCCGGCCTGAGGACGGGCAAGGATGGTCGCATGCGGGGCGGAAGACCGGGACCCGACGAGGCCGCGACAGTGAAGGCTTGCGGGACGGTGCTCGACCCGGATCTTCCGCGTGCAGATCCCGCCGTCATTGCAGTCCGACGCGATCTGCCCGACGCAATCGGCGTTCCGACGGGACCCTGTTCACGGCGAGATCAGACCCCAGGTGCCGTCGTGGACGAGTTTGATGCCGACCGGCACCAGGAACGCATAGACGATCCGGTAGAACAGCTCCGGTTTCAGCCGTCTCGCGATCCAGACCCCAAACAAGGTGGCGACGGGTGCGAGCGGCAGGAGCATCAGGGATGTGGCGAGATTTTCGTCGGAGAACTGGCCCAGCAGATAATAGGGCACCAGCTTGACGGCGTTGGTGGCAGCGAAGAAGACGACCGCGGTTCCGGCATAATGCGCCGGAGGAAGCCGGAGCGGCGCGACATAGACCTGAAACGGCGGTCCTCCTGCATGCGCGACGAAGCTGCCATAGCCGGCACACGCGCCCCAGAAGGCCGCGCGGCCACGATGCTGGGGTGCTTCGGTCTCCGCTCCGCGCAAGCGGAACCACCAGTTCGCGACGAACCAGAGCGACAGAAGGCCGATGACGACGCGGATGGCGTCCGGGGGAAAGACGGCGGACGTCGCATAGCCGAGGGCGATCCCGACCATCGAGGCCGGCAGCATCTGGAGAAGGACGGCGCGCGAGACCGTGCCGCGCCATGCAAGCAACGCGATCGCATCCATGACGATCATGATCGGCAGAAGGATCCCGGCCGCGGCGACCGGCGAGATGGCCAGCGCCATCAGGGGCACCCCGAGCAGCGCCAGCGTGCCGCCGAACCCGCCTTTCGACATGCCGACGAGAAAGACGGCGGGAACCGCGGCGACATAGAACCAGGGATCCATGATCATGGAAATCTGCGCGCAGACGCTCCTTCGGGACCGCCGCTCGCACCGTGATCAGCCGCCGGTGCGGGACCTGCGCCAGGAACGGCCGCGATCGCCCGCGCCGTTTCGCGGTCGAAAGCGGATGGTGGTCCGTCTGACGGCGGGAAGATCAAAGCGAAGGACCGGGATCGCCCGCAAGCCGTCCGGCATGCGCGGCGGTCGCGCCCATCTGACGCAACCCGTTCCTGCCGGGCCGACATCATGGCTGCCGGCATGGTCCGACACACACGGGCCGTCCGATGCGGCGAAGCGGGACCGGCCCTTCGTGACCGCCGCCCTTCCAAATCGCACGCCCCCGAATGGACCGGACGATCCCCGCGTCGCCGACTTCGAGACGGCAGCGGACAAGCGGCCCTTCTACGGACGGTCGGCATCGAGAAAATCCGAGATCCGATCGGGCAGCCCCGAGGTTTCGAGGAAGGGTGCGTGGCCCTGGCCCGGGACGGTGTGGGCCGTCAGATCGGGATGGCGCCGGGCCATCTCCTCGACGGTGCTCTTCGACAGAATGCCGGAATGCTCTCCCCGCAGAACCAGGAGGGGCTTGTCCAGAAGGTGATCGAACAGATCCCAGAGTTCGGGCAGCGGCAGATCCGGCGAGAGACCGTCGAGCGTCTCGAGCAGCGTGGGATCGTAGTCGGACACGAGAACGCCGTCCCGCTCGATGAAGAGCGCGCGTGCCTGCCGTTCGAAATCGGCCCGTTCGAGCGCGGGAAAGCTGGGTGCGAACAGGGCTTCGACGGCGTCGGTCGCGCTCGTCCAGTCCGGATGGTCTTGTGCGGCGCGCAGATAGTCGCGAATCTCGAGAAGACCGGCGCTTTCGATCCGGGGTCCCGCATCGTTGAACACGATCCTGCCGATCCGGGGCCCCGCCATCGCGCCGATCAGATGGGTGACGATGACCCCGCGGGACGTGCCGATGAGATCGACGCGTTCGATGTTCAGATGATCAAGTCCGGCAAGGACGTCCCTGGCTTCCTCGGCCGCATTGTAGGCCGCCGGCGCCGGTGCGGCATCGGACAGGCCGCGTCCGCGATAATCGAATGCGATCAGGCAGCGACCGGGATCGCGCGCGCGCATCGCCTGCGCGAAACCATCGAAATCCCGGCTGTTGCGTGTGAGGCCAGGCAGGCAGACGAGGGGGATCTTCGCGCCATCCAAAGCGCCATGGACCCGCATGGCAAGGGTCAGGCCGTCCCGCTCGTAGACATGAACCTCACCCCTTGCGGCCGCCGTTTGGGAGCGTTCGTTCTCGTCGTCGGCGATCATCTTGCAATCTTTCTTCCGGTTTGGTTCGCGCGCGCCTTGCTTCGCGTCATGGGTCGGCTAGGCTGATCGAAAACACAAGAGGAAACACACATGACCGCGCCGTGGCTTCACCAGTACCAAGATGGTGTCCCCCATGAAATGCCCGAGCACCCCTACGGCTCGTTGACCGATCTTCTCGACGAAGCCTTCGAGCGGCACGGCGGGAAGAACGCCTATACGCTGATGGGCGCGACGATGGATTTTGCCACCCTCGACGAAACATCCCGTGCCTTCGCCGCCTATCTCCAGTCGATCGGCCTGAAGAAGGGAGACCGGATCGCGCTGATGATGCCGAACGTGCTCGCCTATCCGGTGGCCGTCGCCGGCGCCTTGCGGGCCGGGCTCGTCGTGGTCAACACCAATCCGCTCTACACCGTGCCCGAACTGATCCACCAGATGAAGGATTCGGGCGCGAAGGCGATCGTCGTCCTCGAAAACATGGCGAAGACCGTCGAGAGCGCCCGGCCGAACACCTCCCTCGACCATGTCATCGTCACCGCGATCGGCGATCTGCAGGGGACGGTGAAGCGCTTCGTGACCAATCTGGTCGTGCGCAAGATCAAGAAGATGGTTCCCGCCTATTCCCTGCCGGATGCGGTGTCGTTCATGGACGCCTTGAAGAAAGGGCGGACGGTCCCGTTCAAGCCGGTGCGCCAGAGCCTCGAGGAAGTCGCCGTTCTGCAATATACGGGCGGCACGACGGGCGTCTCGAAGGGCGCCGCGCTCACCCACGGCAACATCATCTCGAACGTGCTGCAGGTCGAACTCTGGTTCGGCCCGGCGCTGTCGAAGATCAAGCCGGGGGAGACCCTGACCATGGTCTGCGCCCTGCCGCTCTACCACATCTTCGGCTTCTCGGTGAACATGATGCTGTGCATGCGCATGGGCGGGTCGAACATCCTGATCCCCAATCCGCGCGACCTGCCGGCGCTTTTGAAAACCCTCAAGGGCCAGACGTTCCACGCATTTCCGGGCGTCAACACGCTGTTCGGCGCGATCGCGCGGCATCCGGACAGCCGCACGGTGGACTGGTCACCGCTCGTCCTGTCCGTCGGCGGCGGCATGGCGGTCCAGAAGAAGACAGCGGAGATGTGGGAGGCGCTGACGGGCACCTCGATCTGCGAGGGTTACGGCCTCTCCGAGACCGCTCCCGTCGCGTCCGCCAATCATACGCGAGACACGAAATACACCGGGACCGTAGGCTTGCCGCTGCCCGGAACGCAGATGGCGATCCTGTCTGAAGATGGCGACAAACTGCCCCAGGGCGAAATCGGCGAGATCGCCATCAAGGGTCCGCAGGTCATGGCGGGCTACTGGCAGAGACCGGACGAGACGCGCAAGGTCATGACGCCGGACGGTTTCTTCAAGACCGGCGATATCGGCCTGATGGACGAGAACGGCTGGTTCAAGATCGTCGATCGCAAGAAGGACATGATCAACGTCTCGGGCTTCAACGTCTATCCGAACGAGATCGAGGACGTGGTCTCGTGCATGCCCGGAATCGTCGAGGCGGCCGCCGTCTCGACGCCGGACGAAAGCTCCGGCGAGGCCGTGAAGCTCGTTCTCGTGCGCGACGATCCCTCGGTCGACGAGGCGGCGGTCAAGGCTTATTGCCGCGAACACCTGACCGGTTACAAGCGTCCCCGCATCGTCGAGTTCCGCGACGAGCTTCCCAAGACGAATGTCGGCAAGGTGCTGCGCCGCGAATTGCGCGGCTGACGACGCGGGTCGCTGACGGCGATGTCGCCGGTCGACGGAAGCCGGCGGCGCTCGGAGGACGTCGGCGCGCCGGCACGGACCGGCGGCTTGGCGATCCGAGATGAGTGCGTCCCACGTTTTCAGCTTCGCACACGGTCAGTGCGACAGGCTTTCGATGGGGATCTCGAAGTCGATGTGAACGCCGCCAGGGTTCCAGTCAAAGGTGACCTTGCCGCGCATCTGTGCGTTCAAGGTCATGCGGACCAGCTGCGAGCCGAACCCCTTGCCGACGGGCGCCGCCTCGATGGCCGGCCCGCCGCTCTCGCGCCAGGTCAGGAGCAGCCTGTCCCCCTTAATCCTCCAGCCGATCGCCAGGCGGCCGTTCGCCGTGGAAAAGCAGCCGTACTTGCTGGCGTTCGTGGCCAGCTCGTGGAGAACGAGCGAAAACTGCGTGGCCGCGTTCGGGCCAAGCGGAACATAAGCGCCGGACAGAACGAGCTGGTCGCTCGAGCCTTCAGCGATGTGCGGGCCGAGAAGCGTGGCGAGCAGGTCCCGGAACGAGATCTCGCCGATCTGCGCGGTGTCCGTCTCCAGTCTGATTGCGTGCCGGATGAGGTTGTGCGCCGCCGCGAGCGAGCGAAGCCGCCCTTGCATCGCGATCGCCATCTCCCGCGGCGTCTGCGAGTTGCGCGCGGTCATCGACGTCATGGCGCCGAAGACGCTGAAAATGTTCTTGATGCGATGATCGAGCTCGCGCACGAGGACCTGGCGGGCATCCGTGATCCTGCGCTCGGCGGTCACGTCGCGGAAGAACACGGTCAGCATTCCCTCCCGCGGATAGGAACGCGCCTCGAACCATCGGTTCAATCGCGGATAGTGGGCCTCGACCAGCTGCGGCTGCCCGCTGCCGATGGCGTCGAGATAGCTGATCCGGAAGGGATCGCCTTCCGCATCGTCGAAGACGTCCCACAGGACCCGGCCTTCCATCGGCACTTCGAGCATCAGGAGCTTGCGGGCGTTCTCGTTGGTGTAGAGCACGGTCCAGTCGCCGTCGAGCATCATCACGCCGTCGCTGGTGCTTTCGAGGATCATCGAGAGGAGATCCCGGCTGCTTCGCGCCTGATCCTCGGCCTGTCGGCTCCGATCCATCTCGATGCGCAGCCGGATCTCGCTCTGGACGCCGGCCGCGATGTCGCGCAGCGTCGCGATCTCGGTTTCGGTCCATTGGCGCGGCTTCGTCTCGATCGCGCAGAACGAGCCGAGAATGTTCCCGTCCGCATCGCCGATCGGCATGCCGAGATAGGCGATGACGCCGAGATCTTGGATCGAGGGATTGTCCCTGACACGCGCGTCCTGTCTTGCATCCGCAATGACCAGTTCTTGACCCGACGTCACGACATGTTGACAGAACGAATGGGACAGCGGTGTCTCGCGCGCGTCCGACACGTCGTCGGGCAGTCCGAGTTCCGCCTTGAAGAACTGGCGCCGGTTGTCGACGAGCGAGAACAGGTTGACGTCGGTTTGCAGTAGGCTGCTCGCAAGCCGCGTCGCACGGTCGAATATCGGCTCCCGCTCGGAGTCCATCAGACCCGATGCATGCAGGGCGGCAAGGCGGACAGAGTCTGAAAGCGCGTCTTTGTCCGACATGGGGGTCAATGGCCGTCGTGGTTCGTGGAGGGTGTAGACGTAAGGAGCAATGCGGCTCGAGGGCCGAGATGTAGCGGTTCGCGCCGGATTCAAGCAATGGAAATTCGGTGGCCGTTTCAAACTCATGCGCCACATAGACACGAGGCCACGGAGGCTGGCCGCCGCTGCGATGCAGAAGACCGGCGGCGGGGACGGAACAGGGGCGGGGCTCGAACGGCGTGACAGATGACGAAACAAACGATTTCAACGCGAAGCGGGAATCGAATGGTGGCCTTCGTCCGCTGAAACGTCTTCCGAGTTTCGTACCCGGTTTCGACGACATTCTGTGCGGCGGCCTTGTCGAGGGCTCGAGCTATATCGTCCAGGGCGATCCGGGGACAGGAAAGACCATCCTCGCCAACCAGCTCGCCTTCGCTCTGGCGCGCAGGGGCGACAAGACGCTCTACATGACGCTGCTGTCCGAGAGCTTCACCCAGATGTTCGGTTTCCTGCAGTCGATCGCGTTCTTCGACATGTCCGAGGTCTCCAGGCGCATCTGGTATTCCAGCGTCTTCACGACCGTCCGGGAGGAAGGGTTCGCAAGCCTGCTCAAGCTGATCCATCGCGAAATCCGCACCCATTCGCCGACCATGATCGTGATCGACGGCGTGTTCATTCTGGACGAGCTGAAGGTCGATCCGAATGCCACGCATGATTTTCGCCGGTTCCTCAACGATTTGACGGCGCTCACCTCCCAGAGCGGCGTCACCCTGCTTCTCCTGACCAATTCGTCGCGAAAGCCTTCGTCACCCGAATATACGATGGTCGACGGCTGGATTGAGCTGTCCGACGATCTGGAGGCCGAATCGCCACGCCGCTTTCTTTGCGTCCACAAGCACCGCGGCGGGCCGATCCTGCGCGGCCAGCACGACTACCGGATCTCGGACACCGGCTTCACCGTCTATCCCAAGCTGGAGACGCTGGCACCGCGAACCCCCAACCGGAAGACGTCCGAGGGGGCGCTGTCCACCGGGATCGACAGTCTCGACACCATGCTCTGCGGTGGTTTTCCTGCCGAGTCCGCGACCGCCCTGGTGGGACCCACCGGCAGCGGCAAGACCACCATCGGCATGCAATATCTCGCGGCTTCGACGCCGGATGAAAAGGGGCTGTTCTTCGGCTTCTACGAATCGCCGGACCGGATCTGCAAACGGGCCGATAAGATCGGCGTGAAGCTCCGGCCGCTCGTCGACAGCGGCGTCGTCAAGATGATCTGGCAGCCGCCCTTCGACAACATCCTCGACGATCTGGGACGCCAGATCGTCGAGGCGGTCGTCGAACACGGCGCCAAGCGTGTCGTCATCGACGGTCTCAACGCCCTGCAGCGTCCGTTGAACGAGAAGGCGCGGCTGCATGGCTTCCTGCGGGCGCTCAACCAGCTGATCGCGGCCGCCGGGGCGACGATCGTCTACACGCGGGAGGTCCCGCAGCTCTTCTTTCCCAGCGTCCTGTCCAACGACGATCTGTCCGGCCTGATCGATAATACGATCCTGCTGCACTACGAATTGAGCGACGGTGCGATCGGCCAGCGCATCGGCATCCTGAAGGTTCGCGACAGCGATTTCGATCACCGCTCCCTGCCGTTCCAGATTTCGAGCGGCGGCATGACGATCGATCTCAGCCTTGGAGCCGGGCGCATGAACCGTGGAGGCGAGACCGCCGGCGGCGGGCAGCCGGCCTCCGGCCAGGGCGCCGGATCATGAGCAACAAGTGCGTTCTGATCGTCGAGGACGAATCGATGCTGCTGCTGTTCGCGTCCATGGCGCTCGAGGACGAGGGCTACCACGTCCATGTCGCGGCCAACGGACGCGAGGGGCTGCGGATCGCCCGCGAGCAAAAGCCGGACGTCATCATCACCGATTACATGATGCCCGAGATGAACGGCATCGTCATGATCCAGACGCTTCGCGACGAGGGCGTGATGGTGCCGTGCGTCGTCACCACGGCGATCCCGCGCGATCAGCTTCCGGACAATGCGGAAAGCGTCATCAACTTCTATATCGGGAAACCCTATAACGAGCCGGAGCTCGCTTCGATCGTCCGCACCGCACTGGCGGGCTGAGCGCAAGGACCGGTGGCCCCGGGGTGGACGATCCGCAAGGCGTCGCCGCCTGCCTCTCCATGTCGACCATGACGGGCGGCGTCGGGAGCCGATGGCCGGCATGCGGATGGGTTCGAGCGGCGCGGGCCCGACAGGCTCTGGCGATGAATCAGCATCGCCTGAGCCTGTAAGTTTATCGTTTGACGCGCCGGGTCGATCGAAAAACCGGATTTGACTTTTTCGCCCGTCGCTCTCGCCTATTCCGCGGCTTCGCTGTCGCGCTGGCGGCGGCGCAGGGCATGGACGCGGCCCGCGAGACTGCGATCGTCCGAGGCGTCGGAGGCGCTCGACGCCAGCATCGCTTCGATGGGCGAGGACGCGCCTTCCCGCCGTGCGGCCATGTCGATGACTTCGGCGGCGATATTGGCGATCTCCTCGCGCAGGGCGGCTGGATCCCGAATGGCTTCGAGCGCCCTGTTGTCGGCAAGATCGTGTCGCACGGCCCGGTCGCGCCCGGTGTCCATCGGGATCGCCGCCGCGACGAGGGCCGCAGGAAGCGGTTCGTCGTCCGGCGCCACGTCGCGGGTTTCCAATCCGGGTCGCTCGTCCTCGCCGGGTCCGGAGGCTTCGGCGGGCGAGCGCGCTCGGCCTGAGCGTCCAAACATCCGCTCGATCTGGTCGTCCCGGTCCGCAAGAAGGCCCGTCAGACGGGTGACCTTGTCATCGAGGCGCTGGTTGGTCGCCCGCTCCTTCGCCAGTTGGGCGCGAAGCCCCTCGACCTCGTGCGAGAGGCGATCGGCCTGGTTCGCATTCTCGCGCGAGCGGCGTTCCAGATTGCGCAGCTCGTCCGACAGCTCGTCGTTGCGCGTCTCGAGCGAAATGATCTGGACCTTCCGCTCGTTGGCGATGTCCGTCATGTCCTCGAACCGCCGTCCGAGATCCTCGAATTCCTCGATCCGGATGCGCAGGTCGTGATGGACCTCGCGCAGTTCGCCATCGACCGCATCGGCTTCCGATTCCCGCTTCGACAGGGTCATGTTCAGCTCTTCGAGCTCGCCCATCTGCTGGGCGACCTGCTTGGTCAGGGCCTTGGTGCGCGCCTTCAGCTCGGCGTTCTCGCGCGTCACGCGGCCCGCATCGGCCCGTTCGAGGGCGGCGCGCTGTTCGCGTTCTTCCGATGCGATTTCACGCCGCCGCGCTTCGAAGGCGGTCTGGGCCCGAAGATGATCGTAGGTACCCTGGATCTCCCGGGCACTGACCGGAATGGTCGCCTCGAATTCCTGCCGGGCGATCGTGCGCGCGCGTTTCCAGACCAGCGGCGCCGTGAGAAGCGCTGCGAGTAGGGCGAGCAGAAACCCGAAAGCGAAGGTGAGCGCTGCGGTGATCATGGGTGGGCCGCTTCCTAAACCGAATGCCTCAAGATAGGACGCCCGTGTCGATTTATCTTCCCCCAAACGGCGAACTGGTCAACGAAACATCTCAACCTGTTGCGAGATTGCGCTTTTTTGCGATCGGAGCCCGTCATGTCGAATTGCCGCCATGTGGCAGATCGGATGCCGGATCGCCGCTCGACGAGACGGCGCCGTACCGTTCCGAACCGTGATCAGAACGGGTTCCAGGTCGGCGCCGGCGTCAGCTTGAGATAGCCGATATTGACGCCGAGGCGGGCGCCGAGGCCGGTCTTGATCGGAACGATCATCACGTTCTCCCGCTTGAGGCCGGTCATGCCGAAGCCGCCCACCAGATAGGCGGTGCCGGTGATGCCGCCATAGCGGCCGAACAGGGCTTCGACGGACGGCAGGTCGTAGACCAGCATCATGGTGCGTGCGCCGTCTCCGCCGACGTCCAGGCCGATGGAGGGGCCCTGCCAGAACACCCGGTGCTTGCCGGCGTTCTTGGTGTAGAGGACGCCCTCGCCGAAGCGAACGCCGCCGATGAAGGCGCCCGAACCTTCCTCGCCGAGAATGTAGCCGTTGGGCAGGCCGTAGCTCTGGATCGCCTGCTGCATGAGCTGGGCGAGGCCGCCGGATGTCGCACCGAAGAACTGATGGCCGGACCTTACGACCTCGTCGAACGAATAATCTCCGCCACTTTGTTGGGGCGCCGCCTGCGGTGCGCCATATTGCGAATTGTTCGCATACTGGGCCTTCGCGCGATCGGGCTGGTAGGCGAGTGCGGCCGCGGTCAGGCCGAGAGCGATGGCGGCGAGATGACTGGTTGCCTTGAACATGGACAGTGGATCCCCGTTGCCGGCGAGGCGCAGCTTCACCGCGCGGCCGTGTGCCTTCTGCGTCCATATGAAATTGTTAAGGTTGCAAAACCTTTAACGGACGGACGGTGCCCGCCGGCCGAGCGAGGCTCGACGCCGCGAACCGCCGCGGTGGAAGCGGGCCGCACGCTGCGACGCCGCTCCCGGCGATGCCGGACGAGCGGACCTTCGACCCTGTCCTGGCCGCGACGCAAGGAAGGGTTAACCCTGCCGCGCTAGGACAGACGGAAATGTGGGCGGATATGGCGCCGTCGCCGGAGATCGCGCGTCGGACCATGAAACGTTACACGGACAGGCGCCCGCGCGTGCGGGTGATCCCCTAGTGCGAAATGCGATAAGTCTGGATCGACATTTCGCTCTAACTATTTGTTTTTCCGCATGATGTTGTCCGAAAAGTCATGCAACTTTTCGGCATCATGCTCTAGCGAAACGTCGAGGAACGCGCGATGAACACGATACCTGACCTGTCTTCAGCCGATCTCGCAGCCCTCTTGTCCAGCAAGATCTGCCACGACATCATTTCTCCGGTCTTCGGTATCCAGAGCGGCCTCGAGCTTCTCGACGACATGCCGGACGATGCCGAATCCATGGGTCTCGTGCGCAATTCCTGCAAGGCGGCGGTCGGCAAGCTGCAATTCGCCCGCATGGCCTACGGCGCGTCCGGATCGCAGGCCGCGACCATCGATCTCAACGATGCCAGGACCGTCGCCGACGGTTACATGGCGCACGAGAAGCCGGATCTCGTCTGGTCGGGCAAGCCGGGATACGTCCCGAAGAACTTCGTCAAGGCGATCCTCAATCTGGTGGTCCTGGCCAGTTCCAGCATCAGCCGTGGCGGCGAGGTGAAGGTGGAGATCGAATCCGCCGATCCCTGCCGTGCGAGCGTCACCGCCACCGGCCAGCGTATCCGGCTGCAGCCCGACGTCGTCGCCCTGATCGACGGCAGCTTCCAGGGCGAGGCGATCACCGCGCAGACGATCCAGCCCTATTACATGCTGTTCCTGGCCAACGAGGCGGGGCTCACCGTCAGCCACGAGATCGGCGAGGGCGTCGTGAAGTTCACGATCGGATAGCACCGGTCCCGCGCGAGCGAGACCGGCCTGGCGCGTCCGCGGTCATCGATACGGTTTGGCAAGCATCGCGCGTCTAGGATGGCGGCGAGGATGATCGGCGATCGTCGGTCATCCTGCGGTTTCGCAGTAGTTTGGGATTTGAAAGCGTCATGCCGACCTGTTTGATGTTCGACGATATGCCCGTGATCCTCAAGATCGGCGAGCGTCTCCTGACCCAGGCCGGGTACGAGGTGACGACCGTCGGGACGATCGACGAGGTCGCCCGTCATATCGAGACGAATGGATGTGCCGATCTGATGATCCTGTCGGGAACCGGCAGCGCCACCGGGATCGGCGAACTGATCAGGTCCGTGCGCGATCGTCTCGGCGGCAAGCGGCCGGTTATTCTCGTCTCCGTCATCGATCGGGCGATCGGACCTTTGATGCGGTATCGCCGCGCGGGCGCGAACGGCATCTTGCTGAAACCGTTCGACGCGGACGGATTTCGCGACACCATCGCCGTCCACACCCGCAGTGCGGAACTGGCGGCCTGACCGTTCTAGGCCGCCGGCTTCGCACCACTTCCTGATGGCCATCGGACGGAAAGGCGGAAAGGCGGAAAGGCGGCGCAAGGCCCGAGGAACCCGAGCGTTTCCTGCGCCGCCCGGGCACTCGAACCGGTTCAGTCCGGCTTTTTCAGCCGTGCCAGAAGTGCCGACGTGTCCCAGCGCTTGCCGCCCATGGCTTCCACCTCCGCATAGAACTGATCGACGAGCGCCGTCACCGGGAGCTGCGAGCCGTTCCGTCTGGCCTCGGCAAGGCACATTCCGAGATCCTTGCGCATCCATTCGATGGCGAAGCCGTGCTCGTATTGGCCGGCATTCATGGTCTTGTAGCGGTTTTCCATCTGCCAGGAGCCGGCCGCGCCCTTGGAGATGACGCCGACCACCTTCTCGATGTCCATCCCGGCGTTCTGGCCGAAGGCGATCGCTTCCGACAGGCCCTGGACGAGACCGGCGATGCAGATCTGGTTCATCATCTTGGTGATCTGGCCGGAGCCGACATCGCCCATGAGGCCGACCATCTTGGCATAGCTTTCGATCACGGGGCGCGCCGCATCGAAATCGTCCTGCTTGCCGCCGCACATCACGGTGAGCTGGCCGTTCTCGGCGCCCGCCTGGCCGCCGGACACCGGCGCGTCGATGAACTTCACGCCCTTTTTCCCGCAGGCGTCGGCCAGTTCCCGCGCAAGCTCGGCCGAGGCGGTGGTGTTGTCGATCAGCGTGGCGCCGCTCTCCATGCCGGCCAGAACCCCGTCGTCGCCGTAGACGACCGACCGCACGTCGTCGTCGTTGCCGACGCACATGAAGACGAACTGCGCGCCGCTCGCCGCCTCCCGCGGTGTCGCGGCATGAGATCCCCCGTGTTCGCCGGCCCATTTCTCGGCCTTGGCGCTCGAACGATTCCAGACGGTGACGTCGTGGCCGCCCTTGTTCTTCAGGTGCCCAGCCATGGGATAGCCCATGACGCCCATGCCGATGAATGCGGTTCTAGCCATGCTGTCTCGCTCCTTGCTGTTGTTTTGACACCGTCCTTAGCGGACCGGGCGCGGGAGCGAAAGCGTGGGAAAGTCCAGCGTTGCACGCATGGATCGCGTTACGCCCACCTGGAGAGGGGGCGAGGGGTTGGTTCGGCGTCGCGCTTGCGATCTATCGTTTCAGGTGCCGGGTCAGGCGCGCCTCGGCAAGGTTGGTCAGGCGCCGCAACACCTCCACCAGCACGAGGTAGAGCACGGCCGCCCAGACATAGGTCTGGATGTCGAAGGTCCGCGAATAGGCCTGCCGCGTGATGCCGAAGAGGTCGTAGACCGTGATGATGGCGACGATCGCCGACGCCTTGATCATCAGGATGATCTCGTTGGCGTAGGGGCGAAGCGCGACGATCATCGCCTGGGGCAACACCACCTTGAAGAAGATCACGGTGCGCGAAAGCCCGAGGGAGCGTCCGCCTTCCCACTGGCCCTTCGGCACGCTCTCGATCGCCCCGCGCAGGATCTCGGCCTGATAGGCGGCCGAATTCAGCGCCAGCGAGAACAGGGCGCAGAACCAGGCTTCCCGGAAGAACCACCACAATCCGATGGTTTCGAAGAAGGCGCGAAATTCGCCGAAGCCGTAATAGACGAGAAAGATCTGCGCGATCAGCGGCGAGCCGCGAAAGAAGTAGACGAAGACGAAAGCCGGTACGCGCACGAATCGCGTGTCCGCCATGCGCGCCAGCGCCACCGGGAGCGACACCACGGCCCCGCAGGCAAAGCTGGCAAGGACGAGCGTGACGGTGACCCAGAGGCCTTCTAGATAAGGCAGGCCATATCGTGAAAAGAGGTCGGGATTCCAGTTGCGAAGGATGTAGAGAACGATGCCGACCGCGACGATGGCCCAGACAGAGGCGAACACGATGCCGGCGGGGCCGATGCGCCTTCGCGTCCCGGTATCCGGGGCGGAGGACGAGACGAAGACATCGGTCATCGTGCGGCCTCGCCGCGCTTCGACCAGCGATCGATGCCGCCAATGGCGATCGAGGAGATCAGGGTGAGGGCAAGGTACAGCCCGATCGCCGTTCCGAAGAACAGGAAGGGTTCGCGCGTGACGCGCGCGGCGATCTGCGCCTGGCGCAGGATATCGGCAAGGCCGATGACGGAGACGAGGGCCGTGTCCTTGAGAAGGTTCATCCACAGATTGGCAAGGCCGGGCAGGGCGATGCGGATGAGCTGGGGAAAGATGACGAGACGCATCGTCGTGGCGTAGCCGAGCCCCAGCGCGCTCGCCCCCTCGTACTGGCCTTTCGGAATGGCCCTGAAGGCGGACAGGAACACCTCCGATGCGAAGGCGGCGAAGACGAAGCCGAGCGCGACCATGCCGGAGACGAAACTCGACAGCGCGATATCGGGCAGGCCCGTCGCATCGCTCATGCTCTTCAGCGCGCTGTTGACGCCGAAATAGACCAGGAACAGCGTCAGGAGTTCGGGGAGCCCGCGGAAGATCGTCGTGTAGACGTTGGCCGACACGAAGAGCAGCCGGTCGCCGGACTGCTTGGCGAGCGACAGGAGAAAGCCGGCGAACAGTCCGATCGGCAGGGTGCAGAGCGCCAGCGACGCCGTGACGAAGACGCCGGTGGCGAGTTCGTCGCCCCAGCCCGTGTCGCCGAAGGCGAGATGGCTCAACATGTCCACGCGGCGCCTCCGACCCGAGCCTCGATGGCGACGGGCACCTGCGTCCGGGCCACCTGTCCGACCTTGCCGCCAGGGAAAGCGGCCATCGCTGCGCTCCCGCGCGTTGAGATCACGTGATCGACAAGTCCGCGGACCGACGGCGCGGCGCGAACGTCAGAGAGCCGGCGTGGAGCGTTCCACGCCGGCCTCTTCATGCCTGACAAAGCCGGAAACGCCGGCATGGGCCCTATTCGCCGTAGACGTCGAAGTCGAAATACTTGTCCTGGATCGTCTTGTAGGTGCCGTCCTCGCGAATCGCGGCGATCGCGTCGTCGATCATGCCCTTGAGCTTGTCGTCGCCCTTGCGAAGACCGACGCCGATGCCCTGGCCGTAGATGGCGGGATCGGCCTTCAGCGTGTCGAGGAGCTTGCAGCAGGCGCCGGCATCGCTCTTCAGCCATTCGTCGAGAACGATGATGTCGTCGAGCACCGCATCGACGCGGCCGCTCTCGATATCGAGCTTGTATTCCTCGGCGGAGGGGTACTGGCGCACCTCGGCGTCGGGGAAATATTCCTGCGCCGCGCGGGCGTGGGTGGTGGAGACCTGGGCGCCGATCGTCTTGCCGGCGAGATCGTCCGGCGATGTGCCGGCAATGTCGGAATCCTTCGGCACGGCAAGGGCCGGCGGCGTGCTGTAATATTTGTTCGAGAAGGCGATCTGTTCCTCGCGCTCGGGCGTGATCGACATGGAGGCGATCAAAGCGTCGAAATTGCCGTTCTGGAGCGCCGGAATCATGCCGTCCCATTCCTGCGTGACGAAGGTGCACTCGGCCTTCATCTCGGCGCACAGCGCCTTCGCGATATCCACGTCGAAGCCCTGCAATTCGCCGGACGCATCGAGGAAGTTGAAGGGCGGGTAGGCGCCTTCGGTTCCCACGACGATCGTCGACCAGTCCTTGCCGGCGTCACCGTCCTGGGCAAGGGCGGGTGCGGCGGTCAGGAGAGTCGCTGTCACGAGGGCGGATGTCAGGAGTTTCAGCATGAAGGCCTCTTGGGTCTCGGATTTGAAGGGTTCGGCGTTGCCGCCGCATAGACGATTCGCGCGGCACCGCCTCTTTGGAAGGCATGGCGCGGATTGTGGCAATGGTGGCATGGAAATCGGGACGAACACAATCGATTCCCTGTCGCGCATACAGTCACCCGAAGCGATCTTCGGCGCGCGAAAGATCGTCCAGCGTGTTGATGTTGAAGAACGGGTCGTCCGGCGCTGCGTCCGTCCCGTCGCCGAAAGGCACGGTGCGGTAGCCGGCATGATCGAGAAACGCGCGCAGGGCACGCGGCCGTTCGTCGTCGAGCCATTGCGACAAGGTCGACAGAAGCGCGACCGGCCAGAGCGCGACGGTGGGATGGAGCCGCCCGCCATGGCGCGCGACGACGATCTCGGTGGGCGTCGCTTCGGCGAGAAGCCGGTCCTTGAGGGTCTGCGGCAGAAACGGCGTATCCGACGGCACGACGATCACATGGGACGCCGCATCCTCTTCCGCGTCGTGGGCGTGCCAGGCAAGACCGGCTTCGATGCCGGCGAGCGGTCCCTCGAAACCGGGGCGCAGATCGGGCGCGACCCCATCGCCGAAGGCGTCGAACGTCCCGTCGTCCTGGGCGTTGATCACGACGGGATCGAGATCGGCGAGCCTGTCCAGGACATGGGCGATCAACGGGCGTCCGGCGAGCATCCGCAGCGGCTTGGGAATGTCCCCGCCCATCCGCGATCCGCGCCCGCCGGCCAATATGATGGCGCCGATTCGCGCGGCCGTCGGCTGCGCGCGTACCGCGAGCGTGCCCTTCACGATCAATCCTCCAGCGCTCATTCTTCGCTCACGCGGGGCGCAACAAGCGAGAAGACCAGGGCGATTCCGGCCGGGACCAGCATCACCAAGGCAAGGCTCGTCGCCGCATGGGGACCGACCGCGAACGCGGCGGCGATCGAGGAGGCGACGGCCCCGAGACCGATCTGGCTCGATCCGAGCAGTCCGGCCGCAGCGCCCGCGGCCTCCGTCCTGACGCTGACGCCGCCGGCCGTCGCCGAGGGGAGCGTCATGCCGTTGCCGATGCCGAGGAGGATCATGGGTCCGAAGAGCGTCAGGGCGGAGAGGTAGCCGAACAGGATCGGCACGAGGACGATCAGCGTCGAGACGAGCGTCAGGCTCGAACCCATCACCATCATCCGCTTGATGCCGACGCGTTCGGAGATGCGTCCCGTCACGAAGTTGCCGATCGCGTAACCGAGCGGGCAGAGGATGAACCAGATGCCGTATTCGGCCGGCGACAGGCCGAGCAGTTCGACGGACACGAAGGTCGCGCCGCCCAGGAAGCCGAAGAAGGACGCCGTGATGAACGACCCCGCGCCGGCATAGATCCAGAAGCTCGGCTCCGACAGGAGCTTGCCATAGCCCGACAATTGCCGCGTGAAGGGTGCGCCGAGGTTCGGGTTCGTCTCGTTGAGGTCGACGATGACGAAGGCGAGCGTGACGATGCCGAGAGCCATCAGGAGCCAGAAGACGCTGCGCCAGCCGAGCAGCGTGTCCATGAAGCCGCCGATGGCCGGGCCGATCATCGGCGCGACCGCAAGGCCCATCGTCACGTAACCGATCATCGCCGCCGAACGCTGGCGCGAATAGACGTCGCGCACGATGGCGCGCGACAAGGCGATGCCGGTCGCCGACGCCGCCTGGATGATCCGGCCGGCGAGGAACCAGCCGATCGTCTCGGCGAACAGGCAGAGCGCGGTGCCGGCAAGAAACAGCACCATGCCGCCGATGATGACCGGGCGCCGTCCGAAGCGATCGGAGAGGGGGCCGGCGACGATCTGCAGGACGGCGACGGCGACGAGGTAGAGCGAGAGCCCGAGGCCGACCGTCGGACCGTCCGTTCCCAGCGCATCGGCGATGGTCGCCATGGATGGAATGAAGATGTTGATGGCGAGCGGCGAGATGGACGAGGCGACCATCAGCGTGACCAGCATCGGCTTCCTGGCGATGCGGTCGTCCGTTCCAAATGTGTCCGCGGGGGTCAAGACGGCTCCGGTGTGGCGCTTCGTTCGGGTTCAGCCGCGTCTTTTTCAGCTAAATCACGTCCGCGCAACCGGCCCGGCGAACACGCGTTCGTGCACCGGTCCCATGCTTGTCGATCCATGGCGATCGCGCGGATGCCGCCGCATCGCGATCGTGTCCGGCGTCTCGACCGGTGCCGGGCGAGACGCCCCGTTCTATCCCTCGACGGACCGCGAGGGGCCGCGAAGGCTGTTGGTGATGTCCCCGACGATCGGATCGTAGGTCTCGCGAACCTCTTCGGGATAGCGGATCGAGACCGAATGGACGAGATCGCCGCGCAGGATGTAGCGCTCGTAGAAGATCCGGCCGTCGCGATAGCCGGACACCACGGCCCAGCGCTTGCCGGAGGCCTCGTAGGTCACGTCGTCCGTAGCGGCTCTGCTCGCGATGATGGACCGGGCCGTCTCGCCGCCGGCGTTCGCCCTCGCATAGACGAAGATTTCCGCTCCGTTGGGCGCGCTCCATCCCAGCCCGTCGCCGCTCTGGGGCGCGGGCAGGGGATCGGGGAACAGTTCGGACGGGAACGTCGCGCTCGTGCCGTATCGCTCGTTCTCGTAGGTGAGATCGGCCGCGCCCGCCTCCGCGCTCGCACTCAAGCCGACGAACAGGGCCGCGGCCATCATGGTCTTGTTGCCTAACATTGATCGGGGCCTCCTGACTGTGATCCTGTCCCCCCATCGCAAAGCGGCGATTAACCCGCGCTGAACAGGTCTATCCGCCGGTGACGCTCATATGGCGCGACACGGCCGGCGTACGCGTCTTGCGGTCGATGACGAAATCGTGCCCCTTCGGCTTTCGCGAAATCGCGTCATCGATCGCCTGCGCCAGGCCTTCATTGCCTTCCGAGGCGCGCAAGGGCGCGCGCAGATCCACCGCATCGTCCTGGCCGAGGCACATGAACAGCGTTCCCGTACACGTGACCCGCACCCGGTTGCAGCTTTCGCAGAAATTGTGGGTCATCGGCGTGATGAAGCCGAGCCGGCCGCCGGTCTCGGCCACTTCCACGTAGCGGGCGGGGCCGCCGGTCTTGTAGGGAATATCGTTGAGCGTCCAGCGCTGCGAGAGATCTGCGCGGACCTGGCTGAGCGGCAGGTATTGGTCGGTCCGGTCCTCGTCGATCTCGCCCATCGGCATCGTCTCGATCAGCGTCATGTCCATGCCGCGGCCATGCGCCCACGTGATCATGGACGGGATCTCGGCATCGTTGAAGCCCTTGAGGGCGACGGCGTTAAGCTTGACCTTGAGGCCGGCGTCCTGAGCGGCGTCGATGCCTTCGAGAACCTTCTTCAATTCGCCCCAGCGGGTGATCGAGCGGAACTTGTCGGCGTCGAGCGTGTCGACCGAGACGTTGATGCGCCTGACGCCCGCCGCAGCGAGATCGCCGGCGAAACGCTTCAGCTGCGATCCGTTGGTCGTCAGCGTCAGTTCCTCGAGCGCACCCGTTTCCAGATGCCGCGACAGGGAGCGGATGAGATACATGATGTTCTTGCGCACCAGCGGTTCGCCACCGGTCAGCCGCAGCTTCCTCACGCCCTTGGCGATGAAGGTCGAGGACAGGCGGTCGAGTTCTTCGAGTGTCAGGAGATCGCGCTTGGGCAGGAACTCCATGTCCTCGGCCATGCAGTAGACGCAGCGAAAATCGCAGCGATCCGTGACCGAGACCCGCAGATAGGTGACGTGCCGGCCGAACGGATCGATCATCTCGCCGCGTTCGGACGATCCGAAGCCGGCAAGATCGGTCCTTGCGCCGCCAGGCCGCACCTCGATCGCGTCTGCCGCCGGTCTGAAGGACGGGACACCATCCTGTTTGAAGAGCGTTGTCTTGGTCATGGATCGCTTATAACAGACTGGGCCGCTTCGAGTAATCCCGAGTTGCCGCCGCAGTCCCCGCTGGGGTTTCCGGTCTTCCCACATGTGGACGGCCCGGCGCTCCGTTCAACCGGCAGCAGCTCCGGCGGGCGTGTTTCAGGACGTGAAAATAAGCCTGCGGGCTTGCCGTCGTGGCCGGCTGCGTCCATTCGTCGAGAAGAGGGACAGGCTGCATCGGACCGCGATGGTCGCAGCGCCCGACCGTTCATTGCAAGGACACGCCCATGATCGCGCGCCAGACACCCCCGAGCGAAATCCGCGTTTCGAAGGACCGGCGCATGCTCACGCTCGCCTGGCCGCAGCAGGAGAGCATCGCGCTTTCGGCGGAATATCTGCGCGTCCATTCCCCGTCGGCCGAGGTGCGCGGGCACAACGAGGCCGGCCGCAAGACGCAATTCGGCAAGCGGGACGTTTCGATCACCGACATCCAGCCGGTCGGCAATTATGCGATCAAGATCAGCTTTTCCGACGGCCACGATACCGGGCTCTTCTCCTGGACCTATCTCGCCGAGCTTGGCCGGGACGAGGACCAGAAATGGGCCGCCTACCTCACGGAGCTGGACGAGAAGGGCCTCTCGCGCGACGCGTGAGCGCGGCGATCAGATCTCGCCGAATTCGGCAAGCGCCTCGACGGTCGCCGGCAGGTCGCGCAACCGCTTGATGACGGTGGTCGCGCCGGCTTCGGTCAGCGCGTCGGCGTGTCCCGGATAGCTGTGACTTGCGCCGGTGAAGCCGATGACGCGGCAGCCGGCGGCGCTGGCGGCCGCAACGCCGTGCACCGAATCCTCGATCACGAACGCCTCGGCCGGCGCGACGCCGAAGGTCTTGCAGGCGTGCAGGAACACGTCGGGGGCGGGCTTGGCCTTCTTCGTGCCGACCTCGCGTGCCGGAAACACGTGACCGGTGAAATAGTCCCACAGGCCCACATGTTCGAGTTCGATTTCGAGGCGGCCTGAGGTCGAGTTCGAGCAGATGCAGGTGGGAACGCCGCGCTCGGCGAACGTCTCGATCGCTTCGCGCGCCCCGGCCAGTTCCTCCACCTCCTCGCCGAGCCGGCGGTCGATCTCGGCATCGGCGCGGTCGATGAGGCTGGCCGACAGAGGCTGCCCGGATTCTTCGCTGATCCTGTCCAGAATCACGGGAAATGTCAGGCCCGCGAAGCGGATGGCGAGTTCCTCCGCCGTCATCTCGATCCCGTATTCGGCGATCAGCTTCGCCTCGACGTCGGCGGCGATGATCTCGCTGTCGACGAGCACGCCGTCGCAATCGAAGATCATCAGTGGAGGCATGGGCATGGGACGGGTTCCTCGGCGCGGCTTCACGTTTGGCGCTGCCCTATCATGGCGGACCTGCCACCGCAAAGCGTCCGGTCGGACGATGCTGGCCGTGAAAATTTCCAGCGTCCTTCACCGGTTGTTTACCCCGTTCGGTAACCCTGTGCATCGAAAGTTCTGTTGAAAACCAGCTAACCGGCGGTGTTGAGTATGAAGCGTAGCGGACCCGTTCTCGTCCACAGTCAGGCGTCCCCGGATGCGCGTTGGCGCAACCAGATCCTGCAGGGGCACTGCGTCACCGAGATGGAGCGTCTGCCGGCCGGTTCGGTCGATGCGATCTTCGCCGATCCGCCCTACAATCTGCAGCTCGGCGGCGACCTGATGCGGCCCGACCATTCCAAGGTCGACGCGGTGGACGATGCGTGGGACCAGTTCGAGAGCTTCCAGGCCTACGACGCCTTCACCCGCGCCTGGCTTCTGGCCGCCCGCCGGGTGCTGAAGCCCAACGGCACGCTCTGGGTGATCGGATCCTATCACAACATCTTCCGGGTCGGCGCGAGCCTTCAGGACCTCGGCTACTGGATCCTCAACGACGTGGTGTGGCGCAAGACGAACCCGATGCCCAACTTCCGCGGCAAGCGGTTCCAGAACGCCCACGAGACCCTGATCTGGGCGTCCCGCGACCAGGACGCCAAGAACTACACCTTCAACTATGATGCCCTCAAGGCCTCGAACGACGACGTGCAGATGCGTTCGGACTGGCTCTTTCCGATCTGCTCGGGCGGAGAGCGCCTGAAGGACGAGGACGGCGTGAAGGCCCATCCGACCCAGAAGCCCGAGGCGCTGCTTGCCCGCATCATCATGGCGTCGACCAAGCCCGGCGACGTGATCCTCGATCCGTTCTTCGGAACCGGCACGACGGGCGCCGTCGCCAAGCGCCTCGGGCGCGATTTCGTCGGCATCGAGCGCGAGGACGAATATGTCCGGATCGCACGGGACCGGATCGATGATGTCGAGCCCCTGGCCGACGACGAACTGAAGATCATGGGCGGCAAGCGCGCCGAGCCACGCGTTCCTTTCGCCAGCCTCGTCGAGGCGGGCCTTGTTGCCCCGGGCACCGTGCTGACCGATTCCAAGCGCCGCTACCGCGCCCGCGTGCGCGCCGACGGCACCATCGCCGTGGGCGACGACGCGGCCTCGATCCACCGGATCGGCGCGCGGGTCCAGGGGCTGGACGCCTGCAATGGCTGGACGTTCTGGCATGTCAGCCGCGGCCAGAACCTGATGCCGATCGACGAGCTTCGCACGCTCGCCCGTCAACGCATGACGGTCGCCGCAACCGCCTGAGCGGGACCGCCGGCTACCCTTTCGACCAGCGCGCGGACGTCCGTCTCGTGCGCCGCCGGGGGCGGGGCGGGCGCCTTGTCCCCGCCGCCGCGTCGTCCACCAGACTGAATGATCCTTCCGGTTCGGCCTCCAGCCGTATCGAAGCGGTCCGTTGCTTGCGCGCGGGCCGCTTCTCCTTTGCGAGCGCCGGCTCGGCGGCGATGGCGCGGGCGACGACCTTGCGCATCAGCGTCGGCAGGCCCTGCTCCGCGATCCGGTCCGGCGGCGCCCACCAGCCTTCGACGCCCGTCACGGTCTCGACCTCGGCGCGGTAGACCTCGAGTGCCAGCTTGAAATGGGTGAAGCCGTGCTCGACCGTTCCGGCATGGACCCAACCGGCCGTGAACGGCGCCGACGCGGCGTGGGTTTCGCCGTCCGCCCGGGCCGACCAGTCCGTCGACGGGGCTTCCGCCATGCCGCCCAGCATGCTGGGGGCGGGCCGGCGCCGGAGCCAGACCGCGCCGTCCGCACGGCGCAGGGCGACGAAGGCCGCGCCGACACGGGACGGGACGGCGCGCTTGGGCGGTTTGACCGGATAGAGGGCCTGATCGCCCGCAGATCGCGCGGCGCAATGGGCCGCGATCGGGCAGATCAGGCAGCTTGGCGTTCGCGGCACGCAGATCGTCGCCCCGAGATCCATCATCGCCTGGGCGAAATCGCCGGGCCGTTCCGTCGGCGTGATGGCGGCGACGGTCCGTCTGATCGCGGTTTTGGCGGCCGGCAGCGGCGCCTTTATCCGATAGAGACGGGTGACGACGCGTTCGATATTGCCGTCGACGACCGGCGCGGGTTCGTCGAAGGCGATCGAAGCGATGGCCGCGGACGTATAGTCGCCGATGCCCGGAAGGGCTTTCAACAAGGCGGCCGTCGGCGGAAAGCGGCCGCCGTGCCCGTGCGCGACGATCTTCGCGCAGGCATGGAGGTTGCGTGCCCGGCTGTAATAGCCGAGGCCGGCCCATTCAGCCATGACATCGTCCGTTTCGGCATCGGCCAGATCCTCGACGCTTCGCCATCGCGCGACGAACCGCTCGAAATAGGGTTTCACGGCCGCGACCGTCGTCTGCTGCAGCATGATTTCCGACAGCCAGACACGGTATGCATCCGGACGGATGCCGGCCTTGCGGGCGGCGGGACCGATGCGCCACGGCAGGTCACGGGCACTCAGATCGTACCAGGCCAGAAGATCGGCGGGGATCTGATGATGTTCGAACGACATTTCGGTGCTTTCCTGGCGATGGAACGGCGAAGGTGCAGAACGGACGGTGCGCCTGCGGGAACCCAGCGCCATCGCCCATGGGTGAACCGCCCACGCTACGGCGCTCGTTTCTCCAGTGGCGAGTTTCGTCGCCCGGTTCAATCCGCACGGCCGGACATGCGGACGCATGTCGCCTTCGGCGCGGTGCGTTGGAGTCCGGCGGTGCGATCTGATAATGCCATCCTCGATGCGGTCCCTGCGTCCGGCAGGCGACGCGATCGGCGGCCCGTCCGTGCCGTCATGGGGGCGCGGGGTCAAGTTTCGAACGGCTGAAGGCGGTATGGTGCAAGACAGTGACGGCCGAAAGTCCGGTTTCGATGCGTTGGCGCGCCTCTGCAATCCTCCGTCGGACGGGATGGGCGAACGCAACCGGACCGCGATCGCGATCACCTATGCCATGGTCCCGCTGGCCGGATCTCTCACGAGCCTCTGCATCGTGCTGCTGTGGATCTGGGCCGGCATCAGCCTCGTGGTCGGGCGGCTCGCTTGGCGCCCGCTCGGGGCCGCCGCTCCGCTCGTGTGGAGCCAGGTCGCCTTCTTCCTGGCGCTGGCGGCAGGCGATTTCATCAATGGCGATCCGTTGATCGCGGCGCGGGACAGCTTTCTCCGGCTCTTTTTCCTCATGCCGGTTCTCGCCGTCCACCGCGTCGCCCTGACGCGACCGAGCGCGGTCTTCGACGCCGTGTTTCGCGGCGCGGCGATCGGCGGGGTCATCGTTCCCTTCGTCGCGATCGCGGTGATCGCCGTTACCGGCGAGATCCGTGCGCAGGGCTTTGCCGGCAACCCCGGACCGCTCTCCATCGTCTGTCTGCTGACGACGGGCCTGGCGCTTCTCGGCCTGCGGGCGACGCAATCCACCGCCTGGAACGCGCTGGCCTGCCTCGGCGCCTTCGGTGCCGGGCTGACGGTGGTGATGACTGGCATGCGCGGCGCCTGGCCCGCGCTCTTGCCGGTGCTCGCCATCGCGCTCTGGCACCGCCGCTCCGACATCGCAATCGTGTGGTCCGGCATCGCACGGATGCAGAAGACGGTCGCGGTTCTCGGCCTCGCCGCGCTGGCGGCCTTGGGCGTTGTTCTAGGCGGCGACTACATCGTCGATCGCTCGCTGCTTCTGGCCCGCGACTTCGAGGTTCTGTTCGCGAGCGCCGACGTCGCCACGACGGTGAGCCTTCGTGCCGAGATGTATCAGGCCGGCATGCAGGCCTTCTGGCAGCGCCCCCTGTTCGGCTGGGGGCAGGACGGGTTGCCGGGCGCGGTCTCGCCGTTTCTCGGATCGCTCTACGGCGGCGGGTTCTTCTTCACCCATCTGCACAACGGGTTCCTGACGGTGGGCGTGCAGGCCGGGCTGGTCGGCATCGCCGCGCTTTGCGCCGCCCTGCTGTCCCCGGTGGTCTGCGCGTGGCGCCGCCGCGATGAGGAGGCGGGCGCGACGCGGCTTGCCGTCTCGCTCGTTCTCGTCACGGCCTTTCTCATTCCGGGTCTTACGAACATCATGTTCTTCCATGATATTCTCGATGCGGTCTGGGCGCTGTCGGTCTGGACGATCGCCGGAACCCTGATGGCCGATACCGAACGAACGGCCGGGACGGCCGGCAGTGGAAGGGAGCGACCGTGAACCCTTATCTCAGGCCCGTTCGCCGGCCCCCGGTCCGCTCCCTCTCGGACATAGCGGCGCGCCTCGTCGATCCGGTGCTGCAGAAGAAGGCCGGGATGACCGCCGAGCTCGCCGTCGCCTGGCCCCAGATCGCCGGTCCAAGGCTTGCCGGGCAGACGCGGCCGCTCGAATTCCGATGGCCGCCGAAGCGCTCCGAGGACGATCCGTTCCAGCCCGCCACCCTCGTGGTCGGGGCCGAGCCGATGGCCGCGCTCCGGCTCCAGCACCAGACGTCGGAACTGATCGCGCGGATCAACCGCCTCTATGGCTTCCCGGCCATCGCGAAGATCAAGATCACGCAGATGCCGATCATGGAACCCCAGCGCAACAACAAGCCGCCCTTGCGGGCCCTGACAGCAGCCGACCGCCGCAAGGTGGAGGAGATGGTCGGTCACATCGAGGACGAGACGTTGAAGGCCTCGCTCAAGGGCCTTGCCGAGGCAATGCTGAGTCGGGGCGATCGAAGCCGCGACTGATCGCTCGACCGACAAAAAACCCGGCGTCCAAAGGCCTGGATCCGGTCATGACGGAATTGTAACGACGACGATGCATGCCGCCATGATAGAAACAACTCCGACCTTTCGTTCGAAGCTGAACGAGACCACGCACTTCAAGATGGAGAGTTTGAACCCCGTGACCCGTTCTTTTTCCGCTTCGCTCAAGATGGGCGCGCTGGCGCTCGCCGGTGCGAGCCTTCTGACGCTTGCCGCATGCAGCGACGAAGACTCCTCGGCCAACGCCATCGTGCAGCCCGACGCCGGCCAGAGCGAGGCTTCGCCGGCCGCAGGCTCCGCCGCGACCGACACGGCCGCGACCAACGCGGCGACACCGGCCGCCTCTTCGGATGCCGCGCCGGGCGAGGACGCGCAGCAGAGCACGCTGGTCCCGGCGGACGAAGCGCCGGAGCCGGCCGGCAGCGTCGATGTCGCCGCGCTGATGGCCGAGCAGGCCCTGCCCGATATCGTCCAGGGCGATCCCGACGCGCCCGTCACCATCGTCGAATATGCCTCGATGACCTGCGGCCACTGCGCCGATTTCCACGAGAACAGCTATCCGGCCATCAGGAAAGCCTATCTCGATACCGGCAAGGCCAAACTGATCCTGCGCGAGTTCCCGTTCGATCCCGTGTCGCTGGCCGCCTTCATGCTGGCGCGCTGCGCCGGCGAGGATGCGCAGCGCACGGCGATGATCGATGTCCTGTTTGACCAGCAGCGAAGCTGGGCGAGCGCGGAAAGCCCGTCGGAGGCCCTGCTGAAGATCGCGCGGATGGCCGGCATGGGCCAGGACGAATTCGTCGCCTGTCTCAACAACAAGGAACTGCAGCAGCAGATCGTTGACGTCCAGAAGACCGGTCAGGACGAGTTCGGCGTCCAGGCGACCCCGACCTTCTTCATCAACGGCCAGAAATATTCCGGCTCGATGACCCCGCAGAACATGGCCGCCGCGATCGAGGCGGCGACGCCGGCGAACTGACGCGATCCTCAGATCGCGGAAACGTCCCTGCGACCTGTCCGCCCGGACGGGTTCAATGCTCGAAGCGCCCGTCCGGAATATTCGGACGGGTGCCCTTGGTGTTGCGCACGTGCCGCGCTAAACGCTGGGAGGACGTGAACAGCAGGCCTTAACCCGGCGGTACGATGCCACAACGCATATTTCCATTTCAGAAGGGGCACGCCGAGCGGCCGGCGGACCCTGTCGAGTCGCTGGGGCTCAAGGGCGCCGATCTTTCGCTGCTCGCCTCGCTGAATCTGCCGGTGCCTCCCGGTTTCACCATTTCCACCTATGCCTGGCGCGAGGCCAAGGGCGGGCGGGAAGACATGCCGGTCGGCCTGAGGTCGGATCTGCGCGATCAGATCGCCGCACTCGAGACCGTGACCGGACGCCGGTTCGACGGCGATCGCAGGCCGCTGCTTCTGGCCGTGCGGGCAAGCGCGAAGACCGCGATGCCGGGCCTTGCCGAAAGCGTTCTCGATATCGGCCTCAACGGTCGGACCGTCGAGATCCTGGCCGGCGAACTCGACGATGCGACGTTCGCCTTCCGAAGCTATCGTCGCCTGATCGAAAGTTACGCACAGCTCGTCTTCGACGCCGATCCGACCGATTTCGAGGAGATCGCCGACGAGGAGGCCGAAGAGAAGGGCTGGAGCGGCGAACCCGCGACCATCGACGACTGGCGGGCGCTCGTTGCCCGCGTCAATGCCTATCTGGCCGACGAACTTGGCGCGGTTGTGCCGCAAACCCCGTTCGAGCAGCTCGTCGAGGTCGTTGGCGCCATGTTCAAGAGCTGGCGCAGCGCCCCCGCCCAGGCCCACCGGGCCCTGCACGGCATTCCGGAAAACACCGGTCTCGCCGTCATGGTGCATTCGATGATCTTCAACGAACGCAACGCCCAGTCGGGGCGTGGCCGGGCGGTGTCGCGCGACATGAAGACCGGGCGGCCGCTCCTGTCCGGCGAATTCCTGCTCGGCTCGGGCGGGCGCGACGGGCGCGAGGACGCCCGCGAGAAGATCGACCTGACCGTGGCGCTGAAGAATGGCGGCGAGGGATTTCCCGCCGACATCGAGCAGCTCGACGATCACGTGCGCGCGGTCGAATCCTATCTCGGCGATCTGGCGGAGGTCGAATTCATGGTCGGCGACGGCCAGCTGTTCCTGCTCCAGTCGCGCGTCGGCCGCCGCAGCGCCGGCGAGGCCGTGCGCCTCGCGGTGGAATTCGTGCGCGATGGCCTGATCGACGAGGCCGAGGCCTTGCTGCGGATCGATGCGACATCGCTCGACCAGCTGCTTCATCCCTCGATCCGGCGCGACGAACATTTCACCGTGATCGCCAAGGGCATGCCGGCGTCGCCGGGCGCGGCGACCGGCGAGATCGTCTTCACCTCGGACCGGGCGCAGGCTGCCGCGTCCGAGGGGCGCAAGGTCATTCTCGTGCGCCACGAGACCTACCCCGAAGACATTCACGGCATGCATGTCTGCGAAGGCGTGCTGACCATCCGGGGCGGCACGACGAGCCACGCGGCGGTCGTCGCGCGCGGTATCGGCAAACCTTGCGTGACGGGGGCGGGCATGCTGCGGCTCAACGCCCAGACCGGTGAACTGCACGCCGGTCGCACCGTCCTGAAGGAAGGCGACGCGATCACCATCGACGGGGCGTCCGGCGAGGTCATCGACGGGCCGGTCACGCTGGTGAGGCCCTTGCTCGACGGAGATTTCGCGACCCTGATGGAGTTCGCCGATCGCGCCCGGCGCATGAAGGTCCGCACCAATGCCGAAACGCCCGCCGAGGCACGCGCGGCGCGCGATTTCGGCGCCGAGGGCATCGGCCTTACCCGAACCGAACACATGTTCTTCGAGGGCGACCGGGTTCGCGCCATGCGAGAGATGATCCTGGCATCCGACGAAAAGGGCCGCAGGGCCGCGCTCGAGAAGCTGCTTCCCATGCAGCGCGCCGATTTCGTCGAACTGTTCGAGATCATGGCCGGGCTGCCGGTGACGATCCGGTTGCTCGATCCGCCGCTTCACGAATTCCTGCCCCAGGCCGACCACGACATCGAAGAGACCGCGCAGTTTCTCGGCATCGATGCGGCCAGCGTGCGCCAGAGGGTGGAGGCGCTCGAGGAGTTCAACCCGATGCTCGGCCATCGCGGCTGCCGCCTCGCCATCTCCTATCCGGAGATCGCCGAGGTGCAGTCCCGGGCGATCTTCGAAGCGGCCGTCGAGGCGGGCCGCAAGACCGGCGCGGCGGTGACACCGGAAATCATGGTGCCGCTCGTCAGCCTCAGGCGCGAACTGGACTTCGTCAAGGCGCGCATCGATGCGGTGGCGACCGAGGTGATGAAGGAGACCGGAACCAAGATCGATTACCGGGTCGGGACGATGATCGAACTGCCGCGCGCGGCGGTGCGTGCCGATACGATCGCGGAAGTCGCCGACTTTTTCTCCTTCGGAACGAACGATCTGACGCAGACCGTGTTCGGCATTTCCCGCGACGATGCGGGAACGTTCCTGTCGACCTATGTGCGCGAAGGGATCATCGAGCGCGATCCGTTCCAGTCGGTCGATGTCGAGGGAGTCGGCGAACTGATCCAGATCGCCGTCGAGAAGGCCCGGCGCACCAAGCCCCATATCGAGCTCGGCGTGTGCGGCGAGCAGGGCGGCGATCCGGCCTCGATCGCCTTCTTCGCCGAAGCCGGGCTCGACTATGTCTCCTGTTCGCCGTTCCGCGTGCCGATCGCGCGGCTTGCCGCCGCGCAGGCCGCGATCCGCGAGGATCGCATGTCCCGGGGTGGGCGTTCCTGGCGCTGATCGGACCGTCGCGCAGGCAGATCCTGGACCGCGAGGCCGACGCCGGAGTGCCGACACGAAAATCCCGGCGCGATACGGGATCTCGCCGGGATCGATGGTCCAACTGTCGTGTCAACGCTTCGCAGCGGGCTTTTTGAAAAACGATCCCGATCTGCGGGCGGAGGCCAAACCGTGCCACATACCGCCGGCCGAATGCCGTGTTTCAGACATTCGGCCTTCGAGCGATCCGACCTCAGACCGCGGCCTTGTTGATCCCGCCGGTCGCAAGATCCGTCATGGTGCGGTCGCCTTCGGCGGTGTGCGACAGGCAGTCCTGCAGGATCTTCGCATCGTCCTTCAGGTCGAGACGCTGGGCGAAGGCGACGAGGCAACCATAACCGGCGATCGCGTAATGGGCCATGCGCTGGTACTGGGTGATGATCATGGCGTCGCGGGCGCTGGGATCGGTGATCTCCTCCTCCAGGGCATGCGAGCGGGCTTCCTTCACGAGACCTTCCATGCCCTTGCAGAACTCGCCGGTCGGGTCCGCGTCATGGCCCTTGATGATCTTCGCGAGCGCGTCCTTGCCGTCCCGGATCCCGTCGACGCCCGCGAGAAGCGCATTCTTCAGGCTCTCGTCATGGGCCGCGTCCGCGAGTTCGCGCGTCACCTTCTCGGACTGATTGCAGGCACTGTAGATGTCCTGCGCCTGATCGATATAGATGTCCTTGAGATTGTTGATCGCCATTGTCATGATCCTTTCGTTGGATGTCGTGCCGGGTTAGCGCGGCGCGGGGCGAATGGTTCCAAGCCGGGCGCCTCGTTCCGCGGCGCCGAAGCGTCGCAGGGACGCCATGCCGAGGCGGAACGACGGGGCAGGGAAGGCCGGGTTTCAGCGGACGCGGCGGGCACAGGATCGAACGCGATGCGGGCCGGATTCACGCCCCGAAGCATCCAGCCTTGCAGAAATCAGGAGCTGCGCGATCTCGTCCTATGGCAGCCGTCGCACGATCGGCGCTAGAGAGGTGGTCATGGATACAATTTCGCGCCAAAGTTTCACTCTCCGCCTTCCGGCCTTCGTGACCACGATGCGGGAGAGCCAGCGCCTGCGCCTCGCCACCCTCGTGCGGCTGCGCTGGCTGTCGGTCGCCGGCCAGATCGGCACCGTCGTCTTCGTGGCCTGGGGCGTGTGGTGGCCGTTTCCGGCCTGGTCCTGCCTCGGACTGATCGCCCTGTCGGTGGCCCTGAACATCTATCTTTCGGCGCAATATCCCGCGAGCCGCCGACTGTCGCCGGGCGCGGCGGCGGGCGTTCTGATCTTCGACATTCTCCAGCCGACCGGGCTCCTGTTCCTGACCGGAGGCCTCAACAACCCGTTCTCGGTGTTCCTGATCGTCCCGACTCTGATCGCCTCGGCGACGCAGCCGCCCGCCACGACGTTCGGCCTCGGTCTTCTCGCGGCGCTTGCGGCAAGTTTCCTCGCGCTGTTCCATCTGCCGCTGCCCTGGCCCGACGGGGAGGTCTTCCAGCTCCCGCCGGTCTATCTGGCCGGTCTGTGGTATGCGATCGTCGGAACGCTGGCCTTCTCGGCCATCTATGTCTACCGGGTCGCAGCCGAGTCGCGCGCACTTGCCGATGCCCTGAGCGCGACGGAACTGGTGCTCCAGCGCGAGCAGCACATCTCGGCCCTCGACGGACTGGCCGCCGCCGCCGCCCACGAACTCGGCACCCCGCTTGCGACCATCGCGCTTGCGACGAAGGAGATGAGCCGCACCGTCGCCCACGACAATCCGCTGCGCGAGGACATCGACCTCCTGCTCGACCAGTCCGAGCGCTGCCGCGAGATCCTGCGCCGTCTTTCCAGCCTTTCGTCCTCGTCCGAAAGCCACATGGCCAAGCTGCCGCTGCTGTCGCTCATCGACGAGGTCGCAGAACCGCACAGGGATTTCGGCGTCGCGGTCTCCGTGGAGACCGAAGGCATAGGAGCCGAGCCCGTGACGCGGCGCAATGCCGGCATCCTCTACGGCCTCGGGAACATCGTCGAGAACGCGGTGGATTTTGCCGCGTCATCCGTGCGGATCGAAGTCTTCTGGGACCAGAACCGCGTCTCGGTCGTCGTCGTCGATGACGGCCCGGGCTTCAACCCGGACGTTCTCGCCCGCATCGGCGACCCCTACATGGCCGACCGGTTCAAGGGCGAGCGCCGCGCCGGCGGCGGCCTCGGCCTCGGCGTGTTCATCGCCAAGACTTTGCTCGAGCGCTCGGGTGCGACGATTTCCTTCGAGAACTCTCCCGAGCGCGGCGTCACGGGAGCGATCGTGTCCGTCGAGTGGGACCGCGAGGTTCTCGAGACCGGAGGTTCGCTGGCGCGCACGGGGCAGACCGACTGAGCTGACTTTCGAAACCATTCGGCAAGGCGCCTTCGCCGGCGATCGCAGCCGGGTCTTGCGACCGTTGGCCGCAACGATTCGCTCATGTCTGATGCATCTTTGCTACCGCACGTCTCGTTGTTCCATCACATGGGTTGCCCCATCTATATCCTATCGTTGAGGCACCTTGATAACGGTCCTGTCGAAGCGTTGAGTCCCGGCCTTCTTGCAAAACGGGATGATCGAGCGACCGTCATGATCGCGACTGTGAAGTTTTGAACATACCGGGATTTGGAGATGACCATGCTTGATTCCATCCAGGCGGAAGCCCAGGCCTTCGTACCAGTGGCCGGAGACAATTCGCTTCTCATCGTCGATGACGACCGCCCGTTTCTCCAGCGGCTCGGACGCGCGCTCGAGCAGCGCGGGTTCGCCGTCACCACCGCCGAGAGCGTCCGCGAGGGCATGAGTGCCGTCAGGCGCGGCGCTCCGGCCTTTGCCGTCGTCGACATGCGGCTTGGAGACGGCAACGGCCTCGACGTCGTGCAGGCGCTGCGCGGCGCGCGCGAGGATGCGCGTGCGGTGGTGCTGACGGGTTACGGCAACATCGCGACGGCCGTCACCGCCGTCAAGCTCGGGGCCATCGACTATCTGGCCAAGCCGGCGGATGCGGACGAGGTGACCGCCGCATTGACCCGCGGTGCAGACGAGCGTCCGGAGCCACCGGAAAATCCGATGTCGGCCGATCGCGTTCGATGGGAGCATATCCAGCGCATCTACGAGCTCTGCGATCGCAATGTTTCGGAGACCGCGCGCCGGCTGTCGATGCATAGGCGGACGCTGCAGCGGATCCTGGCGAAGCGCGCGCCGCGCTGAGCCGTCGGTCTTTTCGGTTCGTCGCCTGGGCCGTCAATCCGTCATGAACGGGTTGGCGGCCCATTCTGCTTGCAGAAGACGATCGGCGGACAGGCGCGCGAAGCGCACCGTCATCGCCCGCCGCGTCGCGGCGCCGAGCTTGGTTTCGGGCGCCTCCCTCAGAATTTCCGCGGCATAGCCGTCCGAGACGATGAGCCCCTGATCGGCCGGAAAGATGTCGATGGGCACGCCCGGATGCGTCGCGAAGAACAGGCGGTCGCAATGCTGGAGATAGTCGGGCCATTTCTGATCGACACGGAAATCCTCGATCGACGTCTTGATCTCGACGATCGTGAACTCACCCTTTTCCGACAGGCAGACGAGATCGGCCCGCCGCCCCGATTTCAGGGGCATTTCCGGCAGGATGGAGACGCGGTGGGCTATCATCAGGCGCTGCACGCCGCGCCGCACCATCATGGCACGTTCGGACTGGCGTCCGTCGACGAGCGGGGCACGGGAGAAGGGTGAAACCAGAGGCATGGGCCCACCTTTCGCCCGGATCGCGCCGCATGGCAAGACAAAACGGGAACGCGGGGACGGAATGAACGCGCTCCCGCAAGGTCAGCGTGCCGGTTGCTCGTTCGAACGCGCCGAGGGCAATGTTCCCAGTTCGTCGAGGATCGCGCAATCGGGGTCGGCATCGCCATGGCACCGCTCGGTCAACGCCGAGAGCACCTGCTTCAGCGACTGCAACTCGTCGATCTTGCGGTCGATCTCCTCGACTCGCTTCTTCGCCAGGCGCTTCACATCCTTGGAATGGCGGTCGGCGTCGTCGTAGAGCGAGAGTAACCGCCTTGCATCATCGATGGAAAATCCCAGCGAACGCGAGCGCTGGATGAACTGGAGAACATGCACGTCACGATCGCGGTAGTCCCTGTATCCGTTGGCGGCACGCGCCGGTTTCAACAGGCCGATCTCTTCGTAATAACGAACCGTTTTCGGCGGCAGGCCGCACAGTTTCGCCGCTTCTCCGATGTTCATGACACGCTCCATCTTCTCCCGTCAGGGTGGATGTTACGATCCACACCGGAAGAAATGTCGCGCGGGCCTGGAGGGTCAACTGTGTTAGGCTGGCAACAAGGAATTCTTAAGCATGGTCTGCCACATTCTGGCCGTTGCTTACGACCAAACCCAAGCCTATCCAAGACTGACAGCAGATCGGGTCCGGCCCGGTTGAGCGTTTATGACCGGATCCCCCTCGCGCCGTTTCACACGCGGCCTTACGTCTCTCGACTGGACGAAAAAGATGAACATCGACCACCTTATCAAAGCCGGCATCGTGCTCGCGGGCGCCGGCTTGCTGCAGGCCTGTTCCACGGGCTCATCGACGCGGGTTTCCGCCATTCCGCCCATGAGCGCGCAGGTTGCCGCAGCCTATGCGGGACCGTCGAGCCTCACCTCCGGCAGCGTCAATGCGGTGTCCAATCCCGATTATGCCAGTGTCGTCGATGATGGTTACGCGCTCCCGGCGATCCCGTCCGACAAGATCGATCCGAAATATCTGCGCCAGCAGGTTTCGTATCCCGAAGGCAGCCAGTACGAGCCCGGCACCGTCGTCGTCGATACGCCGAACCGCTTCCTCTATATCATCGAGCCGGGCGGCATGGCGATGCGCTACGGCATCGGCGTGGGCGCGGCAGGCTTCTCATGGTCGGGCGATGCCTACGTCAATTCCAAGCAGCACTGGCCCAAATGGCATCCGCCGGGCGAAATGATCGACCGCAAGCCGGAGCTGGAGAAATATCGCAATGGCGGCATGGAGCCGGGCCTCACCAACCCGCTCGGCGCCCGCGCGCTCTACCTCTTCCAGGGCGGCCGCGACACGCTGTTCCGCATCCACGGAACGCCGGAATGGTGGACCATCGGCACCGCGGCCTCGTCGGGCTGCATCCGCATGATGAACCAGGACGTGATCGACGTTTACGAGCGCGTGCCGCGCAACGCCAAGGTCATCGTCAAGCAGGGGCAGGAGCGCCTCGCCCAGCGTTGATCTGTGACGGGCGTCGCGCAACCGACGCCGGAACGAAACGAAACGGACGAGGGGCGGTCTCACGGCCTGGTCCGAGACGGTTTGAACGGGGCCGGACATCTCGAAAGGGATGCCCGGCCTCGGCGTGTCGATCCACCGGATCGTTCCTGCCGCAATGGCGTGAACTTGCTTTTTGTCCCGTTTCTTACGATCTAGGGGCGATTGCCTTCCGCCGTCCTTCCCCGACTCGTCTTCGAAGAGGTCGCTGAACACCGCGCGAAGGGCCGGGAGCTGCCCATCGCAGCTCTTTCGAAGCATCCAATGTCCTCCCGATCGCCGGGCGGACGGCTAACAAGGAAACCGAATGGCCAAGGAAGAAGTTCTGGAATTTCCAGGCGAAGTCGTTGAGCTCCTGCCGAATGCGACGTTCCGCGTGAAGCTCGAGAACGAACACGAGATCATTGCCCACACGGCCGGTCGCATGCGCAAGAACCGCATCCGCGTGCTGACGGGCGACAAGGTGCTGGTCGAGATGACGCCTTACGATCTGACCAAGGGCCGCATCACCTACCGCTTCAAGTAAGCGGCTCGTCCCGCTCGCACGTTCACGGAAAGCCCTGATCGTCCCATGCTGATACTCGCCTCAGCCTCGCCGCGCCGCCTCGGCCTGTTACAGCAGGCGGGAATCGAGCCGGACATCCTGATGCCCGCCGATCTCGACGAGACGCCGGCGAGGGGCGAGCATCCGCGTTCGCTGGCCAAGCGCCTGTCGCGCGAAAAGGCCGAGGCGACGGCGCGGCGCGTGGCCGAACTCAATTACGACAATGCCTATGTGCTGGCGGCGGACACGGTGGTCTGTGTCGGGCGCGATATCATGCCCAAGGCCGAGCTGCAGGAGGATGCGCTGGCCAATCTGCGGGTGCTCTCCGGCCGCGCGCACCGGGTCTATACCGGCGTCAGCCTGATCACCCCGCGCGGATCGCTGCGCCAGCGCCTCGTCGAGACGAAGGTGCGCTTCAAGCGGCTGTCGCGCGAGGACATCGATCGGTATCTACGGTCCGGCGAATGGCGGGGCAAGGCGGGTGGCTACGCGATCCAGGGCCGGGCCGGAGCGTTCGTCCTCCGTCTCATCGGCTCCTATACCAACGTCGTCGGCCTGCCGCTCTACGAGACGGTGAACCTTCTGGCGGGGGAGGGATACGACATCGATTCGCGCACCGGCCTCATGCTCGACAGCGATGATGAGGCGGGCGTCGAGGACGCCGGCTCGGATGGTTCGCCGGACATCGAACGCGACACCGCACGCGCGGCGAGCTGATCCTCATGTCGTCGACGGTGACACCGCTGCGCCCCAAGCGCAAATGTCCGGAATGCCGGCGGGACTCGACCCGCGAGCATTTTCCGTTCTGCTCGGAACGATGCAAGGCGGTGGATCTGAACCGCTGGCTCGGCGGCCATTACGTCATTCCCGGGCCGTCCCTGTCGTCGGACGACGAGGATTCCGATCGGTGAGCGGACAGGCTGGACACCATCCGGGCGATCGACGCTTCGCTCCGCCTTACGGTCTTGAAGTCGACCAGCATCTTCGGCGGCTGCGCCACGGAGAGCGACTTCAACGCAGACGAAACCAGTTCCATCAGCTCGCGATCGTCTTCCATGCTCACGCGCAATCCTCCAAGACGAGTGCCTGTGTCCGTAGCGTCACCATAGCGCGGTTTTGTCCGGAATAATATTAAGTCGCTCGTTAAAAATCGATTTTTTGCCCCAATGCCTGTCATCGGCCCGGATTTTTTGCAGTCGCGCCTAATAGGCGCCGCTTGGGCGCCCGGTCGATTTCGCAGCGAGACTGGAAATATTGTCCGTCCGCGGATGATTACTGCGGCGTCGACGCGGAAATTCGCGATTGGTCAATATTCGAGAGCAAATCCGTGAGAAGTCGTTCGATGAGCGCAAGATCCTGGGGGCGCGACAGCCGGTGGTCGCCGTCGCGCACGAGGGTCATCGTGACATTGTCCGAAGGCAGCCGCTCCATCAGGTCGAGGGCGTGGGTGTAGGGAACGTCCGGATCGGCCATGCCTTGCAGAATGGCGATCGGGCAACCGGTCTCGATCGTCTCCGCCATGACGAGATTGTTCGCGCCATCCTCGAACAGGGCGCGCGTATAGATGTTCGGCTGCTCGCTGTAATCGGACGCCTCGGTGATGTAGCCGTGCGTCCGCAGCGCCTGGAGATCGGCGTCGGTCAGCTTCGGCCGCATCAGCCTTTCGGTGAAATCGGGTGCGGGGGCGAGCAGCATGAGGCCTTCGACGGAGAAGTTGCAGGTTTCATGCCGGGCGAGGGCGACGAGCCGAAGCGCGATCCAGGCGCCCATCGACGATCCGACCAGGACGACGCTTTCTGCGCCGGCGGCCTCGATCGCCGCCTTGGCTTCCTGCGTCCACCGCGAAATCGTGCCGTCCTCGAAACGGCCGCCCGATTCTCCGTGTCCCGAATAGTCGAGGCGCAGAAAGCCGCGGCCCGCCGCGCCGGCCATCGCGAGAAGATGCTCGGCCTTGGTGCCGCGCATGTCGGAGCGGTAACCGCCCAGCCAGACGATCGTCGGCCCGGTGCCGTCGAGGGTGCGGTAGGCGATCCGGCGGGCCTCGTCGGCCCGGCCGACCGTGATCTCGTGTCCGACGTCTCTCGTCGCGTCCTGCATGCTCTGCGTCCTTTCGGTTTCGGCCGGTTCGTCTGCGTTCGAAAGACGGGCGCAAGGCGAACCGACGCCATCGAGCGGTGTTTTCGATCGGAACCGGGCGCGGATCAAGTTTGCGCCGCCGCCTGTCTTGACTTTCGGTGGTCCGCCCTTCACATCAGCCCTCGTAGTCAGCCGTTGAAGACGACCGGCCTCGGAGCGTAGCGCAGCCTGGTAGCGCATCTGGTTTGGGACCAGAGGGTCGCAGGTTCGAATCCTGCCGCTCCGACCATTCGTTTCCGCGGATCCTGTCGTTTCGCTCGAATGAGGTCGCAATGGTCGCAAGGATCTACAAGCCGACGCGCACCGCCATGCAGTCCGGCAAGGCGAAGACCCAGGAATGGCTCCTGATCTACGAGCCTCAGGAACCCAAGCGGATCGATCCCCTGATGGGCTACACCTCGTCCGGCGACATGCTTGGCCAGCTGCGCCTGTCCTTCGAGACGCGCGAGCAGGCGGTCGAGTACGCCGAGCGCAACGACATTCCCTATCGGGTCGAAGAGCCCAAGGAAACCAAGCGCGTGCGCGTGGCCTATTCCGACAATTTCAAATATGATCGCCGCCAGCCCTGGACCCACTAGTGCCGGCCGCATGCATCCAAGTATCCACCGTTCCGATGCGCCCGCATCGACGGTCCGGTCCCATAGCTCAGCTGGATAGAGCAACGGCCTTCTAAGCCGTAGGTCGAAGGTTCGAATCCTTCTGGGATCACCATTCCTCTTCTGTCCGACACCGACCCATGGGCGACAGCCTGTGCGTGCCAAGTCGATCCCGCGATCCGTCCGGGTCAGGTCGGGTTGTGCTTCTTGAGGATCCAGGCGGTCGCAAGGCAGAGTTCGTAAGCCGGCAGCCAGTCCAGCGTGGCGCCGTCCGCCTCGAAGAGGGCCGGCTCCATGCGCACGGCGCACCACGGCGCGGGCGGGGGCACGTCGCGCGCCGTCGCAAGATCGTAGCCCTCCGAATGATCGTGCAGAATCTGCCAGAGCTCCAGCGAATCGCCATGGACGTTGAGGACGCCCAGCGTTGCGAGAGGCTGGTCGCCCGCGTCCTGGTGGATCGTCGAGATCAGGCCGAGGCCCGATGCCGAGACCTTGATGCTGTAGCCGGGATGGGCGGCGATGGAAGCTGCGCCGGACCAGAAGGCCTGACGCAGATCGAGCGCGGCCGGCTCGACGTTCTTCGCCTCCGGCATTGCCATGCGTTCGACGACACCGGTGTTCATGCTCACGAAGTAGAGATGGGTGCTCATGGTCTTTTCTGACGTGCCTAAAAACACCCCATGAGAGCGGAGCCGTTCCGGCGCGCGCCCCCTTCGACGAGGGCGCGCATTGCCGGCCGTTCCCGCGAAGCATTGGGCCATGACCCTTATCATAGCCGCAGAAAGCGGATCGTCCATCGGGCGCATGCCGGCCCCGGCCGATTCCATCTCACGCCGCGCACGAGATGCGCCGCTGGCCGGCCGGCCGGTCGCGGCGCGTTCGAGCGGAGAGCGGTCGCGCGTCAGCCGGCGGGAATGATCCGGTCGGCGCGCAGCCTTTCGAAAAGGTCGAAGAAGGCCGCGTCCGTTGCCACATAGCCGGTGAAGCCGAGCCGGCGGCTTTTCGACATGTCGGTCACCACTTCGATCGGCCGGCCGAGATCGGCATCGGTGTGCCAGGGCGAGGCGAGGCGCGTGATGTCGCTCTCGGCCAGTCCCTCGCGCGTGGCAAGCCTTTTCCAGATCGCCGCGTCGTCCTTCATCTGCGTTTCGAGCGGACGCTCGGTGCCGTCGAAGTCCACGGCCTCGATGCCGAACCAGTCGGCGATGCGGTGCCACATCCAGTTCCAGCGAAAGACGTCGCCATTGACGATGTTGAAGTCCTCGTTGGCGGCCGCCGGGGTCTCGGCGGCCCAGATCAGTTGCTCGGCAAGCTGATGGGCGTCGGTCATGTCGGTGAGGCTTTCCCACTGCACCTTCGAGCCCGGAAAGACGAAGGGCCGGCCGGTTTCCTTGCAGATCGCGGCATGAACGGCGAGCGTCTGGCCCATATTCATGGCATTGCCGACGGCCTTGCCGATGATCGTGTGCGGGCGATGCACGCTGTAGGTGAAGCCATCCCTGGCGGCCGCCGCGAAGACCTCGTCCTCCTGTGCATAGTAGAAGTTCTCGACATCGAGACGGCCCTGATTCTCGCGGAACGGCGTCTTCGGCAGTTCGCCCTTCCCATAGGCCTCGAAGGGGCCGAGATAATGCTTGAGACCCGTGACGAGCCCGACATGGCGTACGGATGACTTCGGGCGCAGCGCGTCGAGCAGATTTCTCACCATGGTCGCATTGACGCGAATGTTCTCCTTCTCCGTGTCCTGGCGCAGCCAGGTGGTGACGAAGACGACATCCGGCGCGATAGCGTCGAGCGCCTCGGCGAGCGATCCGGGCTCCAGCAGGTCGGCTGCGACCGGCTTCACCCCCGGCTGCTCCTTCGGATTGCGGGCAAGGCCGTAAACATCGTAGCCCCTGGCCAGGAGCCGGTCTGCCGCAGCGCTCCCCTGGATGCCGGTGGCGCCGACGACGAGTGCGGTTCTGGTCATGTCAAACTTTCTCCTTGTTCGAGACCGGACCTATGCACCGCCGCCCAGCTTGGCTAGACGGAACCGAAATGGGACTTAGGCACCAAAGGGTAACCAGCATGGATCGGGGCACGGACGAGGCCGAATGGCGTGAAGACTGCGCACCGCGGCGCATTCTGGAGCTGTTTTCCACCAAGTGGACCAGCATGGTGCTTCACACCCTGCACGCCCGCCACGACGGCCGGGCCCGCAACGGGGTTCTGCATCGCAGCCTGCCGGGCATTTCCAAGAAGATGCTGACCCAGACGTTGCGGCAGATGGAGGCGAGCGGCCTCGTCACCCGCCATGTGGAGGGCACTGTTCCCCCGGCGGTCGAATATCGGCTGACGCCGCTCGGGTCCCGGTTCGTCGAGCCGGTCGAGATGCTCTACGACTGGGCGCGGAAGAACGCGGCCGCCCTCGATCGCCTGGGATCGCGCAAGGCACGGGAGGATCCGATATCGGGCGAGGGGTGATCGAACAGCCCGAACGGGCGGCGCGTGCACCGGGACTTTCAGTCATCGAAGGCGGCGCGGACGTGTCGCGCCGCGCCGTCGTGTCGAGCCCTGCTCAGTGAGCCCCGACGATCGGCAAGGCATCGCCGCTGGCATTCGCCTTCGCCTTGGAAAGAAGGCGCTTGCGCTCGTCGACCGGACTGTCCTCATATTGCGCGACCGCCGCTTCCGTGATGCGGAAATGGCCGCAGGTGAGGCAAGTGATCTCGTGGAAGTCGCCGGATCGCGGCAAGGTCTCGTGGGCGTTCGCCTCGCAGATCGGGCACTGTATCGTCGACATGGTGGATCTCCTTGTTGGGCCGCGACGCTATCCGATTCGCCGGCGATCACCAAAGACCGCCGTTTCCAATGCCCGGAGGCATCGGCTTCGTTCCGCCCGCTCCTTCCTTCCGCGCGTGCCTGCCGCCTTCTGCGCGACAAGGCGGCGACGCGCGGTTGCCGCTTCGGACTTTCGGGCGGCCGGCGCGCCTTGCCGCTTGTCATGGCTCGTCGGGCTGGTATGCGAGGGGCGTCACGCTCCGTCGATGAACTGCCCAACAGAAGCGATCCTTCATGACCTTTTCGCTGACCACCTGGAACATCAATTCGGTTCGGCTGCGCGCCGATGCGGTGATCCGCTTTCTGCGCGAGGAGCGCCCCGACGTCCTGTGCCTGCAGGAGACCAAGTGCACGGACGAACAGTTCCCCCTGGCCGCGTTCGAGGGGCTGGGCTACGATCACGTCGCGCTCAACGGCCAGAAGGCCTATCACGGCGTGGCGACGCTTTCGCGGATCCCGTTCGACGACGTCGTCCGGCAGGATTTCTGCGCGGTCGGCGATGCCCGTCACCTGTCGGTCCGCCTCGCCGTGGGCGACAGGAAGATCCGCGTCCATAATCTCTATGTCCCCGCCGGCGGCGATGAGCCGGACCCGCAGACCAACCCGAAGTTCAAGCACAAGCTGCAATTCGTCGATGAACTGCGCCGGACCGATGCCGATGGCGAGCCCGGCGTGTCGGCGCTCCTGTGCGGCGATCTCAACATCGCGCCTTACGAAAACGATGTCTGGTCCCACAAGCAGCTCCTGAAGATCGTCTCGCACACGCCCGTCGAGACCCAAGGCCTGCTGACGGCGATGACCGAAGGGCGCTGGACCGATCTCATGCGGCGGCACATCCCGCTGGACGAGAAAATCTTCACCTGGTGGAGCTACCGCGCGAAGGATTGGGAAGCCTCCAACCGCGGTCGCCGGCTGGATCATGTCTGGGGATCGTCGAGCATCGCCGAAGCGCTCACCGCGGTCACCGTGCACACGCCCGTGCGCGGCTGGGACCGCCCGTCCGATCACGTGCCCGTCACGGCGACATTCTCGCTCTGACCGCCAACCGGCTCATGGCCACGCGGCGTTGCGATGAGAGGCGATCCGTGCCGGACTTCGGTTGCGCCGACCGGGAGGAGCGAGAACCGGTCACGACGCTGGCCTCACCCTTCTATCCATCGCGCCGACGCCTTTCGCCACGCCTCGGCCGATCCTCAGCGGAACCGGTCCCGCTTGGTTTCCTCGGCGGTGCGGGCGTCGTCGAAACCCTGGCGCCAGATCTCGCTTCGGGTCGACGATCCCGGATGGGTGCACGCCGCTTCGCTGAGGCCCGATTGGAACGCCACACGGCCCGCTCGATAATCCTCACGCTCGGCGCGGGCCGATTCGATCGCCCGCGCAAGGGCGGCCGCCGCCGGTGAAAGGCTGGATGTCGAAGGCCGGTCTGCCGTGTTGCTCTCGTCGCGCACGCTGAAACACCCAAATTTGTTCGATCGAGCCGGGACGCGATAGCCGAGGGCGCGCGGATGGACGCAATCGGGAACGCGCGTGTCCGGTCCGATCGATCCGAAGGATCTGCTCCGTAACAAACCCGATCATATATTGGAATGATATTAAAAGGACATGATGAAACGACCCTGTCGGACCCTGCAAGAGGGGCCGCGCGAAGGGGGTAATCCGCATGACACCGCCGAACGCTCCCTTCGCAATCGATCCACCGCGATTGGTCCGGCGGGCGATCCGACGGGTGCGAACCCCCTTCCGTTTCAGGCAGCGAGCGTCCGTCTGACGGCATTGTCCCAAAGCGTCAGCCTGCGGCCGCGCTCGACCGCACCCATCCGGGGTTCGAACTGACGCTCCAGCCGCCATTTGGCTGCAAAACCATCCTTGTCGGGCCAGACCCCGGCGGCGTGCCCCGCGATCCAGGCCGCTCCGAGCGCGGTCGTTTCGAGCACCACGGGCCGATCGACGGGCGCGTCGAGAAGATCGGCGAGGCGCTGCATGGTCCAATCGCTCGCCACCATGCCGCCATCGACGCGAAGGACCGTGTCGCGGGCGCCCGTGAAGTCCTTGCGCATGGCCTTCAGGAGATCGGCGGTCTGGAAGCAGGTGGCTTCGAGGGCCGCGCGCGCGAACTCGTTGGGGCCGGTCTTGCGGGTGAGGCCGTAGATCGCGCCGCGCGCCTCCGCATCCCACCAGGGGGCGCCGAGCCCGGTAAAGGCGGGCACCATGACGACGTCCTGCTCGTCGTCGGCCTCGCTCGCCATCGAGCCGGTCTCCGCGGCCTTCGCGACGAGACCCAGCCCGTCGCGCAGCCACTGCACGGCGGCGCCTGCGACGAAGATCGAGCCTTCGAGCGCGAACGTCGTCTCGCCCGACAGGCGATAGGCGACCGTCGTCAGGAGCCGGCTGGTGGAGGGGACGCGCTCGGTGCCGGTGTTCAGAACCGCGAAGCAGCCCGTGCCATAGGTGCTCTTGACCATTCCGGGCTTGAAGCAGGCCTGTCCGAGGGTCGCGGCATGCTGGTCGCCCGCGATCCCGCGAATGGGAATGGCGGCGCCGAACAGCGCTCCATCGGTGACGCCGAAATCGGCATCGCAATCCCTGACCTCGGGCAGGATCGCGCGGGGCACCCGCAGGAGCCGCAGCAGTTCGTCGTCCCAGGCGTTCGCCGAGATGTCGAACAGCTGGGTGCGGCATGCATTCGTGGTGTCGGTGGCGTGGACGCGGCCTCCGGTGAGGCGCCACAGGAGAAAGCTGTCGACGGTGCCGAAGGCGAGGTGGCCGGCCTCGGCCCTCTCGCGCGCCCCGCTCACATGGTCGAGAGTCCAGGCGATCTTGGTGCCGGAGAAATAGGGATCGATCAGAAGGCCGGTCTTGTCGGTGATCAGCGTCTCCGCGCCGTCGGCCTGCAGGGCGCGGCAGATGTCGGTCGTGCGCCTGTCCTGCCAGACGATGGCGTTGTGGATGGGCGTGCCGGTGGCCCGGTCCCAGACGAGAACGGTCTCGCGCTGGTTGGTGATGCCGATCGCGGCGATGTCCGTGGCCGACAGCGACGCATCCGCCAGTGCGCTGCGGATCGTCGCGACGACGGAATTCCAGATGTCCTCGGGGTCGTGCTCGACCCAGCCGGAGCGGGGGAAGTGCTGGGCGAATTCCTTCTGGCCGACGCCGACGATGCGGAAATGATCGTCGAAGACGATGGCTCTCGACGATGTCGTTCCCTGGTCGATCGCAAGTACGTAGCCGGACATTGTTGTTCCTCGCATATGGTCGCTTCCGGGCGGACCGGACGTTCCGGTTCATCCGCCTCGGACGGGCCGCTCGATCGGCGGCCCGTCCGTCACGTGCAAAGAGCCGGGCTGGCCCGGCTCTTTGCGGATGGTTCGAAGACGGCGCGGCCTCAGTTGGCCGTTTCGCCCTCCGGTGCGTCGGCCGATGCCGGCTCCGCCGTCACGGGCGTCTGGCCGCCGTCGGCGGGCATCGAGGCGCTCGAATCGGCCCAGCTCTTGACCAGCTCGTCATAGGAGACGGTCTGCGGCTCTTCCTTTTCGTTTTCCTTCTTCGGCTGCGGCGCGATGGTGCCGTTGGCCTTGGCCTGCTCGACCCAGTACTCCATGTCCTGCTCTTCGTTGAGCTTGGGTCCGATGTCGCCCTGGATGCCGGCGCGTTCGAGACGCTCCATCACCTGCTCCTGATCGGCGCAGAGGGCGTCCATGGCCTCCTGGGCCGTCTTCGCGCCCGAGGACGCATCGCCGACCGCCTGCCACCAGAGCTGGGCGAGCTTGGGATAGTCCGGCACGTTCGTGCCCGTCGGCGACCACTGGACGCGGGCCGGCGAACGATAGAACTCGACGAGACCGCCCAGTTCCGGCGCGCGCTCGGTGAAGGACTCGTCGCGGATCGTCGATTCGCGGATGAAGGTCAGACCTTCGTGAGCCTTCTTCACGTCGACGGTCTTCGACGTGACGAACTGGGCGTAGAGCCAGGCCGCCTTCGCGCGGTCTTCCGGCGTCGACTTCATCAGCGTCCAGGATCCGACGTCCTGATAGCCGAGCTTCATGCCGTCGACCCAGTAGACGCCGTGCGGCGAGGGGGCCATGCGCCATTTCGGCGTGCCGTCCTCGTTGACGACCGGCAGGCCTTCCTTGACCGCATCGGCGGTGAAGGCGGTGTACCAGAAGATCTGCTGGGCGATCTGCCCCTGCGCCGGCACTGGGCCGGATTCGGAGAAGGTCATGCCCTGGGCTTCCGGCGGAGCGTAGGCCTTCAGCCAGTCGAGATATTTCTGGATCGCGTAGACCGATGCCGGTCCGTTGGTGTCGCCGCCGCGCGCCACGCACGATCCGGTCGGCTGGGACTGTTCGTTGACGCGAATGCCCCATTCGTCGACCGGCACGCCGTTCGGCAGGCCCTTGTCGCCGTTGCCGGCCATGGAAAGCCAGGCATCGGTGAAGCGCCAGCCGAGCGAGGGATCCTTCTTCCCGTAGTCCATATGGCCATAGACCTGGCCTTCGACGCCCATATGGGACAGATCGCGGCCGGTGAAGAATTCGGCGATGTCCTCGTATGCCGACCAGTTGACCGGCACGCCGAGCTCGTAGCCATACTCGTTCTGGAAATCGGCCTTGTTCTTCTCGTCGTTGAACCAGTCGTACCGGAACCAGTAGAGGTTCGCGAACTGCTGGTCGGGCAGCTGGTAGAGCTTGCCGTCCGGCGCCGTGGTGAAGGACGTGCCGATATAGTCCTCGATGTCGAGCGTCGGCGAGGTGACGTCCTTGCCCTCGTTCTCCATCCAGTCGGTCAGGTTGCGGACCTGCTGGTAGCGCCAATGGGTGCCGATGAGGTCGGAATCGTTGACATAGGCGTCGTAGATGTTCTCGCCCGACTGCATCTGCGTCTGCAGCTTCTCGACGACGTCGCCTTCGCCGATGAGGTCGTGGGTGAGATTGATGCCGGTGATGTCGGAAAAGGCTTTCGCCAGCACCTTGGATTCGTACTCATGCGTGGCGATCGTTTCCGAAACGACCTTGATATCCATGCCGGCGAAGGGCTTGGCGGCATCGATGAACCATTGCAGTTCGGCTTCCTGTTCGGCGCGCGACAGCGCGGACAGATCGCCGATCTCATTGTCGAGGAACGTCTTGGCCGCTTCCATGTCCGCAAAGGCGGGTCCGGAGGCGAGGGCGATCGCCATGGCGGCGGCCGATCCCATGAAGAGATGTTTCATATTGGTAGTCCTCCCGAGGTTTCTGTCAGCCGGTTCGTCCGTCTGTGGCCCCGTTCCGACCGGCGGCGGAACGGGGCGGTCTTTCGCGTGAGAAGCGCCGTCAGACGGTCTTGAACACGAGAACGAAGAAGGCCGCGCATACAAGCAGCGCGTACCAGAGCGAGAGCTCGGTGACGTAGAGCCATCCGAGGCAGATGAAGGCCGAGCCGAGCAGCGAGACGAACAAGCGATCGCCCCGCGTCGTCTCGAAGCGGAGAATGCCGATCCTCGGCGCGCCGCCGGGCGAGGCGTATTCCCACACGCCCATGGCCGCGATCAGGCCGAAGATCACGATGAAGAAAATGGCGGTCGGCCAGGTCCAGGCCATCCAGGACAGATCGATCATCAAAGATCTCCCGAGGGTAATTTGCACGTCAAACGATATTGCGGTATGGCGTATGTTGTTAGTACGCTAAAGCGGACAATACCATGCGGATTATCTACGAGCCGGATGCTTTCAAGGCGCTTATGAAGATGCCTGCAAAGGACCGTGATGCGATCGACGCTAAATTGGAGCGTTATGCTTTGACCGGGACCGGCGACGTGACCCGCATGGTTGGTACACCTGAATACCGTCTTCGCCATCGACATTGGCGAGCGATTTTCGTGATTGAAGACGACATGCTGGTGTTGCGCATTGCACATCGAAGCGTTGTCTATCGAAGAGGTTGAGCGATGAACGAAGCTGTGACTTTGAACGGTGACGCCATGGTCGTCATGACCCGCGCCGAATATGACGCGATGATCGAGGATATCGGAGATAGCGCGATCGCAAGCTATGCGAGGTCGCAATCCGACGAACGTGCGCCGGGCATGAATGCGGAGTATGCGCGCGAGGTCTGGAACGGCACGCTCCATCCGCTCGCCGCGTGGCGCAAGTCGGTCGGCTGGACGCAGGCGGAGCTTGCGGCGAAGGCCGGCATTCGCGCCGCCAGCGTGTCCGATATCGAGGCCCGCAAGATCGATCCGCGCCTGTCGACGCTGAAGGCTTTGGCTGGCGCGTTGAAGCTCGGCATCGAGGATATTACGGACTGAACGAGCAACGCTCCTGTTCCCGCGCGCATGTTCATGCGTCCACGCGCCGTCATCGTCGGACCTGTCCCGAGGATCTGACCAAGCCCGCCCATGGGTGCGGTTCCGGCTCACCCATAGAAGTCGAGGAGCCCGTCGTGCTTCACCGATATCGGAAGCTCTGGACAGAATCGAGAACGAAGCCGACACCGCGACGGACGGCGCAGCAGTGCGGGCGAGACCGAACAGGCTCATCACACTCTCCCCAGGGCAAAGCCCTTGGCGATGTAGTTGCGCACGAACCAGATGACGATCGCGCCGGGTATGATGGTGAGCGCGCCGGCGGCGGCGAGGACGCCCCAGTCCATGCCGGAGGCCGAGACCGTCCGCGTCATGATCGCGGAGATGGGCTTGGCGTCCGTCACCGTCAGCGTGCGGGCGAGAAGCAGTTCCACCCATGAGAACATGAAGCAGAAGAAGGCGGCGACGCCGATGCCGGACGCGATCAGCGGCATGAAGATCTTGAAGAAGAACTTCGGAAACGAATAGCCGTCGATATAGGCCGTCTCGTCGATTTCCTTCGGCACGCCCGACATGAAGCCTTCCAGGATCCAGACCGCCAGCGGCACGTTGAACAGGCAGTGGGCGAGCGCGACCGCGATATGCGTGTCGATGAGCCCGAACGCCGAATAGAGCTGGAAGAAGGGCAGGGCGAACACGGCGGGCGGCGCCATGCGGTTCGTCAGCAGCCAGAAGAACAGATGCTTGTCGCCGAGGAACTTGTAGCGCGAGAAGGCGTAGGCCGCAGGCAATGCCACAGACACCGCGATCGCCGTGTTGAGCAGAACGTAGATCAGCGAATTCACGTAGCCCATGTACCAGGAGGGATCGTTGAAGATCACCGCATAGTTGCGCAGGGTCGGATCGTTCGGCAAGAGCGTGAAGCCTGACAGGATCTCCTGGTTGGTCTTGAAGCTCATATTGACGAGCCAGTAGATCGGCAGGAGCAGGAAGACGATGTAGAGGATCGGGATCAGCGCCTTGGGCTTGAACCTGCCGCCTGCGCGGCGCGTCCGCGCCTTGATCGCGTCCTCGGAGCGCACCTTGTCCCGGTTCGCCGAGGAATGATCGGCACGGGTGGCATCTGCGGTGGTCATTCGTCGGCCCCCTTGTACGGCTTGTCGACGCCGACATTCGTCATGATGGTGTAGAAGATGTAGGACATCAGCAGGATGATCAGGAAGTAGATCAGGCTCATCGCCGCCGCTTCGCCGAGATTGAACTGACCGATGGCGAGCTTCACCAGATCGATCGACAGGAACGTCGTCGAATTGCCCGGTCCACCGCCGGTGACGACGAAGGGTTCGGTGTAGATCATGAAGCTGTCCATGAAGCGCAGGAGGACGGCGATCAGCAGAACGCGCCCCATCTTCGGCAACTGGATGTAGCGGAACACGGCCCAGCGCGACGCGCCGTCGATCTTGGCGGCCTGATAGTAGGCGTCCGGGATCGAGACGAGGCCGGCATAGCACAGGAGGACGACGAGGCTCGTCCAGTGCCAGACATCCATGACGATCACCGTCACCCAGGCGTCGAACGGATCCTGCACATAATTGTAATCGAAGCCGAGGCCGGCGACCGTCGCGCCGAGGAGCCCGATATCGGTCCGCGCGAACACCTGCCAGATCGTGCCGACGACGTTCCACGGAATGAGCAGCGGCAGGGCCATCAGGACGAGGCAGACCGGCACCCAGATGCCCTTCTTCGGCATGGCGAGCGCCACGAGAATGCCGAGCGGGATCTCGATGGCGAGGATCATCGCGGAAAAGGCGAGATTGCGCATCAGGGCGTCGTGGAAGCGCTCCGACGTCAGCACCTCGCGGAACCAGTCGGCGCCGTACCAGAAGAACTGGTTGTTGCCGAATGAGTCCTGCACCGAATAGTTGACGACGGTCATCAGCGGAATCACCGCCGAGATCGCAACGAGGATCAGCACTGGCAGGACGAAGAACCAGGCCTTGTTGTTCCAGGTCTTTTCCATCAGGCAGTCCCTCCCGAGCGGTCGACGAGCCGCGAATCGGCGTAGAGATTGAGGGCGTGTGGCGCGAAGGTAACGGCCGCCTGGGACGGAACCGAGGCCCCTTCCTCGATGATCGCGCTCAACGGGTGGTCTCCGAGCCGGGCGCGCACGATGCGCTCCGAGCCGATGTCTTCCACCTTGTCGATCGTCACCGGCATGGCGTTCGGGCCGCCGCGCTCGACGAGCGTGACGAATTCGGGACGAATGCCGAGTTCGGTCTTGCCGGTGCGCTTGAAGCCGGCGCCGTTCGGCAGGGCGATCCGCTCGCCCGAGACGATCGCATCCGATCCGTCGACGGTGCAGGGCAGGACGTTCATGCCCGGCGAGCCGATGAAATAGCCCACGAAGGTGTGCTGGGGCCGCTCGAACAGCTCCTCCGGCGTTCCGATCTGGACGACCTCGCCATCATACATGACGACCACCTTGTCGGCGAAGGTCAGCGCTTCGGTCTGGTCGTGGGTCACGTACACCATGGTCATCGCGAACTCGCGGTGAAGCTGCTTCAGCTCGGAGCGAAGCTGCCATTTCATATGCGGATCGATGACCGTCAGCGGCTCGTCAAAGAGGATCGCGTTGACGTCCGAGCGCACGAGGCCGCGCCCGAGCGAGATCTTCTGCTTCTCGTCCGCCGTAAGGCCACGCGCCTTCCGGTTGGCCTTCTCCTCGAGCCCGATCCGGGCGAGCATGTCGGCGACCCGGCGCTTGACCTCCCCGGCGGGAACCTTCCGGTTCTTGAGCGGGAAGGCGAGATTCTCGGCCACCGTCATCGTGTCGTAGATCACCGGGAACTGGAACACCTGCGCGATGTTGCGCTGCTCCGGCGTCAGCATCGTCACGTCGGTCCGATCGAAGTAGAGGTGGCCCTCCGACGGCGTCAGAAGCCCGGAAATGATGTTGAGAAGCGTCGTCTTTCCGCAGCCGGACGGGCCGAGCAGCGCGTAGGCGCCGCCGTCCTCGAAGACATGGTCGATCTCGCGCAGCGCGTAGGTGCCGGCCTTCGCAAGCTCGGCGCTGTAGGCGTGGCGGATATGGTCGAGGCGAATGCGTGCCATGAATGTTCCTATGCCGCCATGTCGGATCGAGCCGGCGCGGTTGCGCGGCCATCTTGCGAAAAGACGAGGATCTTCGCCGGATCGAACGAAAGACGGATCATCTCGCCGGGTTCGACCCGGTGAATGCCGTGCACGAGTGCGACGATGCGGTTCTCACCGCGATCGGCGTGGATGAAGCTTTGGGAGCCGGTCACTTCCGACAGCGCGATGCGGGCGTCGAGGCTGGCCATGCCGCCCTCGGCCGGCTTCAGGGACAGGTGATGGGGCCGGATGCCGATCTGGTAGGCGCCGTCGGCGAGCGAACGCTGGGAACCGGCGGCCGCGAAGGCGAGGCCATCCCGGCCCTTGAAACCGTCACCGCGCTTTTCCACCGGCAGGACGTTGAGCGGCGGGTCGGAAAAGGTTCGAGCTGTGATGAGATCGTGCGGGCGGCGGTAGATTTCGGTGGTGTCGTCGAACTGTGTGATGCGGCCGTTGGAGACGGTCGCCGTCTTGCCGCCCAGAAGCAGCGCCTCGTGCGGCTCGGTCGTCGCATAGACGAAGATGGCGCCGGTCTCGGCGAAGATCCGCGGCAGTTCCTCGCGCAGTTCCTCGCGCAGCTTGTAGTCGAGATTGGCCAGAGGCTCGTCGAGAAGAACGAGTTCCGCGTCCTTGACGATGGCGCGGGCGAGCGCCGTGCGCTGCTGCTGGCCGCCGGACAGGTTGAGCGGCGTGCGGTCGAGAAAGTCCGAAAGCTTCATCAGCTTGGCGGCCTTCCTCACCTTGGCGTCGATCACATCCTTCGGCTGCTTCTGGATGCGCAGCGGCGAGGCGATGTTCTCGTAGACGGTGAGGGCGGGATAGTTGATGAATTGCTGGTACACCATCGCGACGTTGCGCCGGCGCACCGGCACCCCGGTCACGTCCTTGCCGTCCATGATGATCTTGCCCGAGGTCGGTTCGTCGAGCCCGGCCATCAGGCGCATCAGGCTGGTCTTGCCGGCAAGGGTCGGGCCGAGCAGCACGTTCAGGCTGCCACGGGTCATCGCGATCGACACGTCGATAATGTGCTTGTCGCCGCCAACAGCCTTGCTGACGTTCTTCAGTTCCAGCAATGTTTCTCCTCCCAGAGCGCGTGTCTCAGGCCGCCGCCGTCATGCTTTCGGTTTTGTGGCTGACATGGTCCTCGACCGCGCGCGTCTCCTCCTCCGAGAAGCGCAGGCCAAGCTTGGAGCGCCGCCATAACACGTCTTCTGCGGAGCGCGCCCATTCGCGGTCGATCATCCAGTCGATTTCGGCGGCGAACAAGCCATGCCCGAAATTTTCACCCATCTTTCCGGCTTTCGCGAAATGCTTGGCATCCGTGCCGTAGGAGCGGACGAGCCGGCGAACTGTCTTCTCGTCGAGTTCGGGGGCCGACGCGCGCAGCTCGGCCTCGAGCGCCGCCACCCCGTCCACCGGGAAATCGCCGCCGGGCAGCGGCTTTTCGTCCGTCCAGGCCTGTCCCTTCGCGCCGATTCTGGCCTCGATCATCTCGACGACCTCCTCGGACAAGACCCTGTACGTCGTGATCTTGCCGCCGAAGCCGTTGACGAGAGGAGCCTCGTCCGGATTGCCCTCGAGCGTCAGAACGTAGTCGCGGGTCGTCTCCTGCGCCTTCGAGGCGCCGTCGTCGAACAGGGGGCGAACGCCGGAATAGGTCCAGACGATATCGTCCCTGGTCAGCGTCGTCTTCAGATATTCGCTGGCGGCGGCCAGGAGATAGTCGGTCTCGCTCTCGGTGATCTTCACATCGGCCGGATCGCCGTCATAGTCCTGGTCCGTGGTGCCGACCAGGGTGAAATCGTCCTCGTAGGGGATCGTGAAGATGATCCGCCCGTCGGCGTTCTGGAAGATGTAGGCCCGGTCGTGGTCGTAGAGTTTGCGCGTGACGAGATGCGAGCCCTGCACGAGACGGATGTGGTTCGCCTCGTTGCGGCCCATCGTGCCGCGAATGATCTCGTCGACCCAGGGACCGCCCATGTTGACGAGGCTGCGGGCCGTCACCGTCCTGCGGGTCCCGGCGTCGCGATCTTCGAGGGTCACGTGCCAGACGCCGTTCTCGCGGCGCGCCTCGGTCACCTTGGTGCGCACCATGATGTCGGCGCCGCGGCCGCTGGCGTCGCGGGCGTTCAGCACGACAAGCCGTGCATCGTCGACCCGCGCGTCGGAATATTCGAAGCCCTTGGAGAAATCGTCCTTCAGCGGCGCCCCGAGCGGGCCCGACGACAGGTCGAGACTGACCGTCTTCTTGAGCTTCTTGCGCCCGCCGATATGGTCGTAGAGGAACAGTCCGATCCGCAGGATGAAGGCGGGGCGCAGGCCCTTGTGATGGGGCAGGATGAAGCGGAGCGGGCGGATGATGTGCGGCGCGATGGCCCAAAGCGTCTCGCGCTCCTTCAGGGCATGCCGCACCAGGTTGAACTCGTAATGTTCCAGATAGCGCAGGCCGCCATGGATCAGCTTGGTCGACCAGGAAGAGGTGCCGGATGCGAGGTCGTTCATTTCGGCAAGGCCGACCGAATAGCCGCGGCCTGCGGCATCGCGCGCAATTCCGCAGCCATTGATGCCGCCACCGACGATGAAGACGTCGTAATCCAAGAGGGCCTCCCAACCACATCGAAACCGGACGCGAAAGCGAAGACCTCGTCCCGCCGGCATTCCGCACACGCACCCCCGGTAAGGCGGGGCACCGAAGCACCCTGACGCTTGAAGCGCCATCGATCCCTGCCTGGTGCGGTAATCCGAAGGTTAAAGCGAAAGCAAAACGAAGGTCAAGCGAAATTTCCTATTCCGCCACCAAAGGCATGAGGTGCGGCACCGCGCCGGTCTCGATCAGGCGCGTCTCGCCGATTTCGCAGGCGCGCCTCACCGGATCGGTCGCAGAATCGGTCACGAAGACGTCGACCTGCGACAGGTGGCCGATTCGCACCGGCGCCGATCGATCGAACTTCGACGCGTCTGCGCCCAGAATGACGTTGCGGGAATTTTCCATGATCGCCTGCGTCACCCGGACCTCGCGATAGTCGTAGTCGAGAAGCGAGCCGTCCGGGTCGATCGCGGACGCGCCGATCACCGCATAATCCACCTTGAACTGGCGGATGAAGTCCACCGCGGTCTCGCCGACCACACCGCCGTCGGAGCGCCGTACGACGCCGCCGGCAATCACCACCTCGATCTCGGGATAGGGGCGCATCAGGCTTGCGACATTGATGTTGTTGGTGATCACCATCAGGTCGTTTCGATGCAGGAGAGCCTGTGCGACCGCCTCGGTGGTCGTGCCGATATTGACGAAAAGCGATGCATGGTCGGGAATGAGATCGGCGATGGCCCGTCCGATCGCGGCCTTTTCGTCGGAGGCGATCAGCCGTCTGGCGTCGTAGCCGACATTCTCGATCGAGGAGGACAGCACCGCGCCGCCGTGGACCCGGGCCAGCAGCCGCTGGGTGCAGAGCTCGTTCAGATCTTTCCGGATCGTCTGGACGGAAACCTCGTAGCGCGCCGCTAGTTCCTCGACCGTCACGCGGCCTGCGCGCTTGGCGCTTTCCAATATTTCGGTCTGGCGCTCCGACAGCATGTAATGGTTCTCCTCCGCTTTCGAATTTGGCGAAAGCGAAAGCGAAAGGCAATCGGTTCCGGCGCCAAATCGCGTTCGGTCCACCGGTTCGGCATGGGGAACGAACGGCTACAGAACGCCGGGGAACCGCGTATCGATCGCCTTCACCTGAGCTTCGCGCCAGTCCGCGCTGCGGTCCTTTCGCGGTGTCTCGATCTCGATGATGCCGCGCACCGTCGCGGGACGCTCGGTGAGAAAGACGATCCGATCGGACAGTTGCACCGCCTCGCGCAGATTGTGGGTGACCATCAGCGCCGTCGTGCGCCTTGCCGACCAGACCGTGATCAGGAGCTGGCGCAGGCGTGTCGCCGTCATCTCGTCGAGCGACACGAAGGGTTCGTCGAGAAGCAGGAGGCTCGGCCGGATCGCGAAGGCGCGGGCCAGCGCGACCCGGCGCGCAAGGCCCAGCGACAGCTCGGTCGGGAACCGCTGGCGCATCTGCGACAGGCCGACGATCTCGAAAAGGTCATCGAGGTTCTCGTTTTCCATGCCGGCGGGCAAGGCGAGGCGAACGTTCTGATCCACCGTCCGCCACGGCAGGAGCCGTGGTTCCTGGAACACGACGGCGATGCGCCCGTCCGGATCGGGGCGGGAGACGGAGCCCGCATAGGCCGCGTCGAGGCCGAGAACGATCCTGAGGGTCGTCGTCTTGCCGCAGCCCGATGGCCCGATCAGCGTGGTGAAGGAGCCCGCCGGCGCCTCGAAGGCGATGCGTTCGATCGCATGCGTGTGGGAGCCGTCGGCGCCGCGAAAGACCTTTCGGGTGATGTCCACCTCGAGCGGCCCGGTGCCCGTCGATGCAGCCGTCATGCGGAGGTCCGCCAGCGCGTCGCGCGCCCTTCGAGCGGCTGGACGACGACCAGTTCGATCACCAGCATGACGGCGACGAAGGCGAGCGTGTAGGCGAGAATGCCGGCCACGTCGAACAGTTGGAAATACAGATTGATCTGGAAACCGACGCCGTTCGAGCGACCGAGAAGCTCGACGACGAGGGCGATCTTCCAGATCAGCGCGAGGCCGGAGCGCGAGGATGCGGCGAAATAGGGCTGGAGCTGGGGCAGGATGATGTGGCGCAGGTGCTTGACGGGCCCGAAGCGATACACGGCGGCCATTTCGGTGAGCTGCCGGTCGAGCGAGCGGGCGCCCTCGCGCATGGTGACGACGACGTTGGGGATCTTGTTCACCGCGATCGCGCCGATCGCCGCGACCTCGTTGAGGCCGAACCAGATATAGGCGAGGACGATGACGACGAGCGCCGGAATGTTGAGGAAGAGGATCAGCCAGGGATCGAAGAAGCGGTTCGCGCTCGCGCTGACGCCGAGCCCGATGCCGATCGCCGATCCGATCAGCATGGCGGCGGCGAAGGCGAAGAACACCCGCATCAGCGTCATGCCGAGATGGAAGAACAATTCGCCCGTCGCGGCGTCGCGCCAGAACGCGTCGAAGACGGCGACCGGTGTCGGCAGGACGCGGCTGTCGGCGACCGCCGCCGCGACCCACCAGACGACGAGCAGGCCGAGCAGCGACACGGCCGTGACGGCCATCGGCGTCAGGCGGCGGTTCGAGACCTGGATAGGGCGGCCCTCGTCGCTCGCAGCGCCCCCGTCAACGGCCATCGCCGAGGCCGCTGTAATAGGTGCCGTCGACCAGGCGATCGCTCGGCCCGACGAGTGTCTCGCCGCCGATCTCGTGGAGCAGCGCGTAGAGCTTTTCCGTATCCTTCACTTCGTCCGCTATGCTTCGCGCCGGAATGCCTTCGCGGTAGCGGGCGATCAGCGTGGCGTAGGCGGCGTCGGTCTCGGCCTGCATCATGGGTCTCAGCGAAACCCATATGTCGTCCGAGGTGGCGAGAAGGTCCTTGGTCGCAAGATCGGCCGCCAGAAATCCCTCGACGGCGTCCGGATGCGCTTCGGCGAAACTGTCGCGAAACACCCATCCGATGGACGCGACGGGGCGGTCCGTCCCCATGGCGATGGCCGCATCCGTGCCGGAGATCAGCGTCCTGAACCCGTCCGCCTCGAGCCGGGCGGCGTAGTGCCAGAAGTTGAGGACGCCATCGAGTTCGCCGGACCTTGCCTTTTCGGCCAGCAGCGGCGGCGCACCGTAGGCGATCTCGTTCCGGCTCGCCAGATCGATGCCGTGATCCTTCTGCGCCAGCGCCTGGATCACGAGCCAGTTCTTGTCGAGCGGACCGCCGGCGACGCCGATCGTCTTGCCTTCCAGATCGCCGAGCGTCTCGATCTCGCTGTCGTCGGGGACCATCAGCGAGCCGACGGAGGTCGAATAGGGGACGAAGGTATAATCGGCGCGGGTCGCGCGCTGGCGCGACACCCAGAGCCAGTCGGAGACGATCATGTCGACCGCGCCGGACTGCAGTGCGACATTGGACGCAGCTTCCCCGGCAAAGGGCACGATCTGGACGTCGACGCCGTTCGCCGCGTCGAGACCCTCGCGGACCATCGCATCGAGTTCCCAGTTGACGGTGCCGTATTTGAGGACGCCGACCCGCACGGGTTCCAGTGCGCCGTCCGCATCCTGCGCATGGCCTGGTGCCGCGCAAAGCAGCGCGCCGGCGAAGGCCAGACCCATGACGAGGTGCTTCATATCGCCGATCCTCCCGAAATCGTCGAAACTCCCAATATGCTCAAAACCCTACAGGATTGTCGCCAGTGCCGTCATGGGCGCGCTTCGCCGCGCATCGAAAACGGGACTTTTTCCCGGCTTCGCGGATCGGGCCCTCAGAGCCCGGATCAGCTTCGTGCCTCGATCGCCTCGGCAATGGCATCGGCGGTCTTCAGGAGCCGTATGATCACGGGAACGGCCAGCGCGATCATCGAGCGCTCGCGGCCCCGTGCCGCCCGGGCTTCCTTCACGTCCTCGACGACCTGTGCGACGAGCGGGATGAACCGAAGGGTCAGCGAGATGGCAAGGCTCACCTTCTCGACATGGACGCCGAATCGCTCGAACGGGCGCAGCGCGGTCTCGAGGGCGGCGACGAGATCGCTGGTGCGCGTCGTCAGCGTCACGAGACCGGCCGACAGGATCAGTGCCGAAAACCGCAAGGCAAGAAGCGCTGCGGCCTCGAGGCTGACGAGCCAGACCTGCGCGGCGAACAGAAACGCGAGAAAGAGAAGCATCGCTCTGATCTGTCGATAGGCGATGCGCCACGGGAACCCGGCGACCTTATAGCCGATGAGCGCCACGGCGAGACCGACAGCGGCAAGCACAACGGATGGGAGCGACAGAAGCACGGTCCCGAAACCGATGAGCGCGAGAAGCTTTTGCCCCGCCCCGGCCCGGTGAAGCGGGCTCGTCCCCGCCAGATAAAGTCCGGAGATCACGCGTGAAACGCCTTGTAGACCGCGATGGCGTCGCGCGGCGTGCCGTCGTGGAGGATCCGGCCCTTCTCGAAGACGATCACCCGATCGAAACCGGCGAGACAATCCAGATCGTGCGTTACCAGAAGAACCGACTGTTCGATCTCGGCGATGGTGCGCATCACGCGCGCGGTGTTCTTGAGGTCGAGCAGTGTCGTCGGCTCGTCGAGAACGAGCCAGGAGGGTTCGAGCACCATGACGCCGGCGAACGCGACCATCTGCCGTTCGCCGCCGGACAGTTCGTGCACGAGCCGCTCCTCGAAGCCGGCGAGCCCGAAGCGATGAAGCGCGGCCTCGACCCGGGCGCGAACCTCCACTTTCGGCAGCTTGTGCCGCCTGAGACCGAACGCGATGTCCTCCCCGACGGTCGGATAGACGATCTGGTTGTCGGGGTTCTGGAAGAGAAAGCCGACACGGCGCCGCACCTGCCGCGTCTCGGCCTTCGTATCGAAACCGTCCACGGCGACACGGCCGGCCGACGGCAGGATCAGCCCGTTGAGAAGCCGCGCGAACGTGCTTTTTCCCGAGCCGTTCGCGCCGATCACTCCGATCCGCCGTTCGGTCAGCGCAAGGTCCAGGGCGGGAAGGACGAGGGTCTCGCCGCGCTCGACGCGAACGCCCTCGAACAGGGCCTCGCGCTTATCGGGCGCGATTGTCAAGGCGCGGCGAGATCAGCGGATAGGATGTCTTGACCAGCGTGACGGCGGCGGCGGCAATCCCGGCCTTGACGAGATCGCCTGGGATGAAGGCGATCATCGAGCCCATGAACGCCTCGGCAAGGCCGGTGCCCGAGACGAAGGAGAACCATGGAACGCCGATCAGGTAGACGACACCGATGCCGCCGGCCACCGAGATCAGGAAGGCGGAGACGAGGTTGATCTTCCGCCAGAAGCGCTCCGTCAGGAGGCCGATGAGGAAAGTCGCTGCGATCCAGCCATAGATGAAGCCCGACCACGGCCCGACGAACGGCGCAAGACCACCGCGACCGCCGGACAGAAGCGGTAGCCCAACGGCGACGAGCGCCAGAAACAGAAGCATCGCCAACGTGCCGCGCTTCGCGCCGAGCACCCCGCCCAGGATCATCGGCCCGAGCGATTGCGCCGTGATCGGAATTCCGAGGCCCGGAATCAACAGAGGCGGAAACACGCCAAGAACAGCCATGAACGCCGCGAAGAGCGCGATGAAGACGATGTCACGTGTGGTCATGCCGTGCGGGACTTTCGCGAGAACAGGATGAGGTTTTCCTACCGGAGTGAAGCTTCTTTCGCAACGCAGCAGAACCTGGCATCTGGCACATTCCTGCGAAGGCCCCGACCGGTCAGATCGCCGATTTTTCCGCTTCCGCGATATAGACGGCGCGCAGGCGCCGGCTGAAGGTGCCGGGTGTTCCCGTGCCGATCGTCTCGCCGTCGATCGACACGACCGGCATGACGAAGCCGGATGCGGAGGTGACGAAGGCTTCGCGGGCCTGTCTGGCTTCCTCGACCGAAAACGGGCGTATCTCGACGTCGATGCCTTCGGCTTCGGCGAGCTGGATGACCGCCGCGCGGGTGATCCCGTGCAGGATGTCGTGCGACAGGTGCCGCGTGACGAGCTTGCCCTGGCCGGTCACGATATAGGCGTTGTTCGAGGTGCCTTCGGTCACGAACCCGTCCTCGTCGACCATCCAGGCATCGTCCGCGCCTTTGGCCTTGGCGGCCATCTTGGCCATCGAGGGATAAAGCAGCTGCACCGTCTTAATGTCGCAGCGCTTCCAGCGAAGATCGGGCACGGTCGCGACCGCGATGCCGGTCTTCGAGGCCGGCGTCTCCCGCAGGGTCTTGGCCTGCGTGAACAGGACGAGGCTCGGCTTCGTGTCCTCGGGCGGATAGGCGAAATCGCGTTCCGCCGCCCCGCGCGTCACCTGCAGATAGATCAGTCCCTCGACCAGCCGATTGCGCTCGGTCAGCTCGCGGTGGATCGAGAGGATCTCTTCGTCGCCGGCGGGCGAGGGCAGGGCGAGTTCGGACAGCGAGCGCCGCAGACGCTGCATGTGGGGGGCGAAATCCACAAGCTTGCCGCCCAGCACCGCGGTGACCTCGTAGACGCCGTCGGCAAACAGAAAGCCTCTGTCGAAGACCGAGATCTTCGCCTCTTCCTGCGCGACATAGGAGCCGTTGACGTAGACGGTACGGGACATGGGCCAAGCTCTCGATCGAAGTTTCACGGTGATGGTGCGGGTTTATCCTCATCGATTACCCCTGTGAAGGCGAAAGATCGGCCTGTCGGGCGGCTTGCTCTGCAGCATTTGAAGGCCCCGTGGGTTAGACTTCTTCTCGACACCGTCTCGATGCCGAGGACCGCCTCCCCATGATCACAGCCCTGTCGGCGCGCCTTTTGGCAGCGCTCCTGATGACCGGCCTTGCGAGCCAGTCGGCCGAGTTCGCCCAGCAATATCTGCAGCGTCTCGGCGGGGCGGCCGACGCACTCTCGGCCGAGATCGCCAAGTTCGACGAAAGCGCTGCGGAGCTGGGGCTCGGACGCCGCGCCGCGATCGGCCGGCTCAGCGGCAATGACGATCCCTTCGTCGCCGCGCAGGGCGAGCGGATCGGCGCGATGGCGGCGCGCGCCGAAGCGATCGCGGCTCGCTACGAGCGGCTGCTGGAGACCGCGCCCATCATGCGCCCGTTCATCCTCCTGTCCGATCCCGACTGGTCGATCGCACGCCGTGCGTTCGATGATTACCGGCCGGCGCTTCCGGTGACGATCGACGGTTTCATGCTGACGGCGATCGGCTTCCTGCTCGGCTGGGCCGGCGGCGCGTCCGGGCACGGCGCCGCGCGCATGGTGAGGCGCAGGCGGCGGCTCGAGGGGGGACGGGCGGCCGGCGCCGGGACATTGCCGGACGCGGCTCCCGCGCGAATGCGCGAAGCGTCCGGACGCGGCGAGGACGGTCCGCCCGTGCCGGAGGGCCGGAAGGCCGGGAGCGGGCGCAGGTTCTTTCCCTGATGCCTGCCTTGATGCGCCGCACGGCTGTTCGTCCCGTTAAGGCGAGACTGTCCTTACCGCGAGCGTGCGAGCCGGCCGCGCCCGTACGCCGCAAACGGGCCGCTTGCACTTGCGTCCCAAGCGCGTGATCTATGGGAGCGATGACCGAACTTTTTCCTCCTGCACCGAAAGCCCGCAGCCTGTTCGACGAACCCGGCTCCACACTCGTCCGCATCATCGATACCGAGACCGCCGGCCAGAAGCTGGAAGAGGATGCGGTGATCGAGATCGGGTCTGTCGATCTCGACCTGAAGACCGGCGCGATCTTCAACCCGATGCAGACCTTCTGCGATCCCGCCGGCGTCGAGATCAGCGCGGGGGCCCGCAAGGTGCATCAGATCTCCAACGAGATGCTGGTCGGCGCGCCGACCTTCGCGGAGGCGGTCGTCCCGTTCAGCACGGGCACGTTCGCCGCCCAGCGCGCCGACTTCGACCGCTCGCGCCTGCGCCTCACCGGTCGGTGGCTGTGCACCTACAAGCTGGCGCTGCGCGCCTTTCCGGATGTGAAGGCGCACGGGCTCCAGAGCCTCGTCAAATATGTGCCGCTCGACCTGTCCGGCGTCTCGGCGCTCCTGTCCGGGCTTCATCCCCACCGGGCGCTGTTCGACGCGGTCTGCACGGCGGTGTTGATGCGCCGGATCGCCGAAACCCTGATGCCGCGCTGCCAGGATCTCGACGATTTCCTGGAGCGCGCCGAGACGGTGTCGAACGAGCCGGCGCTGCTCGCCAGGCTGCGGTTCGGCCGCCACAGGGGCATTCCCATTCGCCAGGTGCCGTCCGATTATCTCGAATGGCTGGTCGCCGAGCCCCAGATGAGCGCCGATGCGGTGTTCACGGCCAAGCGCGCGCTCGCGACGCGCCAGATGCGTGGCGAGCGCGTGCTTCCCGGTGCGGAACGGAAAACGGGCGAGCCTTGATGGCCCGCCCGCATCCGCGAGGATCGCTCTCGTCGCAGGAGCCGGCTACTGGGTCGGCTGGTCGAGCGCGACCTTGAAGAACATCGTCTCGCCGGACGAATCGTCGACGCCGTCATTGTCGGTCACGGCGTAGCCGGTGCCGTCCGCGGCGATGGTGAAGCCCTCGATCTTGTCCACCACGAACCCGTTGCCGGCTTTCAGGTCCGGCAGAAAATCGTGGACGATCTGCTTCGTCACCGTCGGCAGGTCGCCGCCGAGCGCCGCTGGCGCAAGATCGGCCTTCGAAACGCGCGTCAGCTGCTTGATCCTCGCGTTCGCGCCGATCTGGTTGTCGCGCTCGATCAGGTAGAGATCGTCCCCGTGAACCGTAATCTCCGACAGCCCGACCCAGCCGGTCTCCGGCGTCTCCAGCGTGTAGTAGACGGCTGCCCATTCCTTGGATTCCGGCTTGTAGGAGACGATCTTCGTCTTGCCGTCCGGATCGTTTTCCCACGGGCGTTGAATCGCGATCCACAGCGTGTCGCCGTCCATCGCGATGCCTTCGGCGCCGAAGCGGGTCGCGCCCTCGAGCAGTTCGTCCGGAAACGCGACAGCCTCGGCAAGCGAACCATCCGGGTTCACATGGAGCAGCTGATGCGGAATCTCATCCTCCGCATCGCCCTCGCTGGCGAGCCAGAAGCCGCCTTGCCCGTCGGCCGCGATGCCTTCGAGATCGAGTTTTTCGGCCGGCACGCCGTCCTTCGTGACCGTCATGGCTCCGGTGATCACCGCCGGCGTCCGCGAGGCGTCGATCGTGAAGATACGCGGCTGGGTCTCGTAGAAGGAGTCCGACACGGCGTAGAGCGTGTTCGCGTTGCCCGGGTCGGCGGCAAGGCCCGACAGCGCGCCCCAGCCGAGCGGCATGCCGTCCTGGTCCTCGGAAACGATCTGCGGATAGGCCGGCGCCTGGTCCGCGCGCTCGTAGATCATGACGTGCGAGCGGGCGCCGCCGTCTTCCGCAAGATCGGCTTCGTTGGAGGTGACCAGGAGATTGCGCCCCGGAATCGCGACCGCGCCCTCCGGAGCAATGCCCGACGGCAGCAGCTGCAGGAGTTCCGGGTCGCCTTCGCCGACACGGTAGACGCCGACGGCGGAGCCACGCTCGGACAGGACGAAGACGAGATCCTCCTCGCCGAACGTCGCGGTCTCCATGCCCTCGGGCTCGACGCCCTTGGCGTCCGAGCGCTTGTCGGGATAGTGGCCGGCGCGGACCAGCGCGTGTTCGAAGCTGTTGCCGGCCTCGTAGGCGATGCTTCCGTCCTTGTTCCAGACCGTGAAGCTGCGCGAGCCGCCCTCGTAATCGCCTTCGTTGGCCGACGCGAAGCGGGTCTCGTCGAGCCACTTGACCGCGTCCGGTTCGCGCTTGCGCGCCGGCTGGTCGTCGGTGAAGGCGAGCGCCCCATCGTCCTGCGTGTCGATCCCGGCGAGATCCACCGCACCGGCGGAGAAATGGTTCGTCACCTCGCCCGATGCCGCATCCACGATCGCCAGATGATTGTTTTCCTGGAGCGAGACGACGATTTCGTTGGCCGTATTGAAATCGACGAATTCGGGCTCGGGATCGGTGGGGGCGATCTCGGACAGACCGGTCAGGTCGACGGTCTTCATCGTCGCGCAATCGGGCGTGCCATCCGCAAGGGAGACGATGACGAGAGAGCCGGCGGGAAGCTGCGGGATGGCCCCGTCGTTCAGATCCTCGTCGCGCTCGTTTTCGATGGCGACGGCCGCGAACGCGCCGTCGGGCGAGACCGCCACCGAATCGGGTTGTCCGGGAAGGGGACAGGACGCGCTTTCCGTCCGGTCCGCGAGGGATACGACCGCAAGGCGGCCGGACGGATCGGTGAAGCTTTCCGACGTGTTCACGCCGACGAGGACATTGCCGGCGATCGCGGACACCGAGGTCGGCTCGCCTTCGAGCGACAGGAAGCCGAGCGCGGCGGGCGCCTCGGCGTCCGAGATGTCGACGAAGCCGATGCCGCCGGCCGGGCTGTTGGAATAGACGAGGGTCTGGCCGTCCTGGCTCGCGGTGATGATCTCCGCGGAGGTCTCGGTCATCGGATCCGTGCCCTCGGGCAGGTTCTGGGCGACCGGGAAGGAGGCGATGCGGTTGAACATCGGTTCGGCGAGCGCCTCGCCCGCGGTCGAAAGGATCGTGGTGGCGCAGAGCGCTGCGAGAAGGTGGCGCGACATCGGCAATCCGTCCTTGGGTCAGGTCAAAAGATGGCCATGAATGCCGCTGCTCTGTTACAACTCGATGACAAGCCCTCGGTGCGCGTGGTCCGGCCCGGATGAGGCCGTCTCCTTGCGCGGCCGATCGCACGGCTGGCCGGGGCGGCCCGGCAATCTATCTTGCCGTCGATGAAAGCCTTTGCCGATCTCATCGACGCCCTGACCCTGACGCCGTCGCGAAACGGCAAGCTGCGCCTGATGGTGGAGCACTTCGAGACCCAGCCCGATCCCGAACGCGGGCTGGCGCTTGCCGCCATCACCCGCGACCTCGACATCCGATCGGTGAAGCCGGCCATGTTGCGCGACCTGATGAAGGACCGGATCGACCCGGAGCTGTTCCGGTTTTCCTATGATTATGTCGGCGATCTCGCCGAAACGATCTCGCTCGTCTGGCCCGGACCGAACGACGGCGGGACCGGTGACGGTGCGCTCGAGCCGACCCTGTCCGAGGTCGTCGGCCGCCTGAACGGGGCGACGCGCCAGGCGGGGCCGAAGCTCGTCGAGGCCTGGCTCGACCAGCTCGATTCCTCGGGACGGTATGCGCTCTTGAAACTCGTCACCGGCGCCATGCGGATCGGCGTGTCCTCGCGCCTCGCAAAGCAGGCGCTGGCCGATTTCGGCGGCCAGGACGTCGCCGAGATCGAGGAGCTGTGGCACGGGCTGACGGTTCCCTACGAGGACCTTTTCGCCTGGCTGGAGGGCAGGGGTGACAAGCCGGTTTCGGCGGCCAAGGCGCCGTTCCGGCCGGTCATGCTCTCGACGCCGCTGGAAGAGTCCGATTACGGCATCATCCGGCCGGCCGAATATGCCGCCGAATGGAAATGGGACGGCATCCGCGTCCAGGCATCCTGCGACCGGGGCGTCGCGCGGCTGTACTCGCGCACGGGCGACGATATTTCCGGCGCGTTTCCCGATCTCATGGACTTCATGACGTTCGAGGGCACGCTCGACGGCGAGCTTCTGGTCGCCACGCCGACGACGGAGAGGTCGGGAAAGCCGAAGGTCGAAGGGCATGCGGGCACGCGGCGCGACGACATCGTCGTCGGCACGTTTTCCGATCTCCAGCAGCGGCTGAACCGCAAGACCGTGTCGGCGGCGATGCTGAAGCGGTTTCCGGTGTTCCTGCGCGCCTACGATCTCCTGTTCGAGGACGGCGAGGACCTGCGCGCGCTGTCCTTCGCCGAACGGCGCAAGCGGCTCGACCGGTTCGCCGATACGCTCGAGCCGACCCGATTCGACGTCTCGCCCTTCGTGCCGTTCGAAACGTTCGAGGATCTGGCGGCCTACCGCAAGAATCCGCCGCACGCGGTCATCGAAGGGCTGATGCTGAAGCGGCACGACAGCACCTACGTCCCCGGCCGTCCCAAAGGCCCCTGGTTCAAGTGGAAGCAGGACCCCTATCTGGTGGATGCGGTGCTGATGTACGCCCAGCGCGGCCATGGAAAGCGCTCGAGCTTCTATTCCGACTACACGTTCGGCGTATGGACGGGCGAGGCCGACGCGCCCGAGCTCGTGCCGGTCGGCAAGGCCTATTTCGGCTTCACGGACGAGGAGCTGAAACAGATCGACAAATATGTGCGCGACAACACGATCGAACGCTTCGGTCCGGTCCGCTCGGTGCGCGCCGAGCCCGACCACGGCCTCGTCATCGAGGTGGCGTTCGAGGGGCTGCAACGCTCCTTACGCCACAAATCGGGTGTCGCGATGCGCTTTCCCCGCGTCTCCCGGCTTCGCTGGGACAAGCCCGCCGCGGAGGCCGACCGCCTCGAAACCCTGCAGGCGATGCTGGATTGAGCTTGGCTCGGCTTGATGATCGGCCGGGTCGAAAGATCGATACCAAAACATCAGCCCGCCGCCGCAAGGTGCGGCGACGGGCTGATCGTGCGGCCGTGCTCGAGGTACGGCAGATTTATATCCGGGCGGTCAGGCCGCGCGGCCGACGACCGCACCCCGGGTCGGGTCGGCGATCGTCCGGGCGTTCTTCTGGCCGTCCGCATCGTCCTTCAATGTCTGCATGTCGATGACGTGGCGATAACCCGGATTGCCGTTGCGCAATTCCTCGAAGACGCCGTCGACTTCCCGGATCGAGACGAGCTTGGTGATCGGCTCGATACCATGCTCGGCGCACAGGTCGAGGATCTCTTGCGTGTCCTTGATGCCGCCGATCAACGAGCCGGCAATGCCGATGCGGTTGAAGACGAGCGGGCCACTCTCGACACTGTCGAAGCCGTTCATGTTGCCGACGAGAAGCAGCATCGTGTTCGGCTTCATCAGCGACACATAAGGGTTGATGTCGTGCTTCACCGGTATGGTGTTGATCATCATGTCGAGGCTCTGGGCGGCCTTCGCCATCGCATCCGCATCCGTGGTGATCAGCACCTCGTCGGCGCCGAGCTTCAGGATCTCGTCCCGTTTGTTCGGGCTCGTGGTCAGGGCGACGACCCGCGCGCCCATCGCCTTGCCGATCTGGATCGCCATGTGGCCGAGGCCACCGATGCCGGCAACGCCCAGCGTGTCGCCCTTCTTCAGGCCGAAATGCTTCATCGGCTGATAGGTGGTGATGCCGGCGCACAGGATCGGCCCGACGACCTCATTGGAGATCGTGTCGGGAACCTTGAGCACGAACTCCTCCCGGACGATCATCGCATTCGTGTAGCCGCCATAGGTGTTCGAGCCGTCCCCGGCCTTCGTGCCGTTGTAGGTGAGGGTGCAACTCTTCGGCCCCGAGCAGTACTGCTCGTCGTGGTTCCGGCAGGCTTCGCATTCCTGGCACGAATTGACCATGCAGCCGACGCCGACCCGATCGCCCGCCTTGAACTTCGTCACGCCGTCTCCGACCGAGGTGACGATCCCGGCGATCTCGTGGCCGGGAACGCATGGATAGATCGTGTTGCCCCAGTCATTGTCGACCTGATGGAGGTCGGAGTGGCAGATGCCGCAATGGGTGATGTCGATGGCGACTTCGCCAGGGCGAACGTCGGTTCGATCGAAGGTGACCGGGACGAAGTTCGAGCCCTTTTCCGTGATGCCGTAGCCGTAGACCTGCATGGATATTCCCTGTTTTCCGTTTGACGTCGTGCGCCGGAACGGCCGGCCGCTGTGCGCGCCGGCCGTTCCGGTCGTTCGAACGTCAACGGCGCGAACGCTTCGACGTTGCAATGAACGCTGTGTTTCGGCCGGCTTCATCTCGTGAGGCAGCCGCACGGGTGGGGAAGGGCGGTCACGGCCGAACGACGATCGCGTCGCAAAACGGCGGACAATGAAAAGCCCGCCCCACGATCCGACATGGTGGGGCGGGCGCTGGCCGGCGAACCCTGTTTGTTCAGAACTGGTCTTCTTCGGTCGGCACGAGGATCTCGCGCTTGCCGGCATGGTTGGCCGGACCCACCACGCCTTCGTTCTCCATTTTCTCGATGATCGAGGCGGCGCGGTTGTAGCCGATCGACAGGCGGCGCTGGATGTAGGAGGTCGAGGCCTTGCCGTCCCGAAGAACCACCGCGACGGCCTGATCGTAGAGATCGGCGTTTTCGTCGAGATCCTCCTCGGGAACCGCGTTCTTGGCGGACCCGCCGCCCTTGCCGCCCTTGGCCGGGGCCTCGTCCTCGTCCTCGTCGTCCTCTAGAACCGCGTCGAGATAGTCCGGCACGCCCTGCGCCTTCAGATGGCTGACGATGCCCTCGACCTCGGCGTCGTCGATGAACGGGCCGTGCACGCGCTGGATGCGGCCGCCGCCGGTCATGAACAGCATGTCGCCCATGCCCAGAAGCTGCTCGGCGCCGCTCTCGCCGAGCATGACGCGGCTGTCGATCTTCGACGTGACCTGGAACGAGATGCGGGTCGGGAAGTTCGCCTTGATCGTTCCGGTGATGACGTCCGTCGAGGGACGCTGGGTCGCCATGATGACGTGGATGCCGGCGGCACGGGCCATCTGGGCGAGACGCTGGACGGCGCCTTCGATTTCCTTGCCGGCGACCATCATCAGGTCGGCCATCTCGTCGATGATGACGACGATGTAGGGCAGCGGCTGGAGATCGAACTCCTCGGTCTCGAACACCGGCTCCCCGGAATTGCGGTCGAAGCCCGTCTGGACGGTGCGCGACAGCACCTCGCCCTTCGCCTGGGCGGCCTTTACCCGCTGGTTGAAGCCGTCGATGTTGCGCACGCCCACCTTCGACATCTTCTTGTAGCGGTCCTCCATCTCGCGGACCGTCCATTTCAGCGCGACGACGGCTTTCTTCGGATCGGTCACGACCGGCGACAGGAGGTGCGGAATGCCGTCATAGATCGAGAGTTCGAGCATTTTCGGATCGATCATGATCAGGCGGCATTCGGCCGGCGAATGCCGGTAGAGCAGCGAGGTGATCATCGTGTTGATGGCGACGGACTTGCCCGAACCGGTGGTGCCGGCGACGAGGAGATGCGGCATTTTGGACAGGTCGGCGATGACCGGCTCGCCGCCGATCGTCTTACCGAGCGCGAGCGGCAGCTTGCCCTTGTGGCCGGCGAATGCCTCGGACCCGATCATTTCGCGGAAATAGACCGTTTCGCGCTTCTCGTTCGGCAGTTCGATGCCGATCGCGTTCTTGCCGGGGATGACGGCGACGCGCGCGGCGATCGCGCTCATCGAGCGGGCGATGTCGTCGGCAAGGCCGATGACGCGCGAGGATTTGATGCCGGGGGCCGGCTCCAGCTCGTAAAGCGTCACGACCGGGCCGGGCCGCACTTCCATGATCTCGCCGCGAATGCCGAAATCCTGCAGGACGCTTTCCAAGAGGCGCGCATTGTCGGCGAGCGCGGCTTCCGACAGGGTTTCGTCGTGGGCACGGGCCGGCGGTGGGGTGAGATATTCGATCGACGGCAGTTCGAACGTCTCGGGATCGGGAAGCTCGAGCTTCGGTTTCATCGCGAGCGCGCGGCCGGAGCCATTGCGCAACTGGTTCTGTTCGCCGGTGATGGAACGCGTATGCTGCGCGGCGCGAACGGCCGGCTGATCCTGCGGCGAAGGCGAGGGGCCGTGCGCCCGTGGCATCTGCCGGTGCTGGCGGTTGTCGTCGGGCACCTGCGGCACGGCATGGCGCGGTTCGATCGGCTGGCGCTCGATCGGGCGTTCGGCGATCTGCGGCTCGCGGCGCATGTCGGCCGGCTGCTCCGGCTTCGGCCTGCGGCCGGGGAATGCGACGATGTTGGCGGGCAGGAGGCCGCGCCAGCCACCTTCGGATGCCGCGGGCGCGGGTTCCGCATGAGTTGCGTGCGAGCCGGTCGGGTCGGCCTCGCGGTAGCCATCGTCATATCCGTCGAAGTCCGCAGCATCCGCCGCGTCGTACGGTCCATCGTCCGCGTGCGCGTCGCCGGTCCGGAACCAGGCGTCGTGGCTGAAGCCGTCGGCGCCGGCCGGATCCTGAACCGGAGCCTCGAAAGGCGCGTCGAACCGGCCGGTGACGCGCGGCTGTCCGTAAGGATCGGCGATCGGGGCCTGGAGCGGTGCCCCGCGTGCGCCCGGCGCTGCCCGGGGCGCCCACTCGTCCTCGTCGATCTGGTCGGCGAAGGGGTCGACATAGGCGCCCTGCGGCGCATGCGCCGGCATGTGGACGCGGACGGAACGCTCCGCGACGGCGGGCGCGGGAGCGGCAAAGGGGGCTGCGGCAGCGGCCGGCGAACGGGCGGGCTGAACGGCCGGCGCATGCTGCGGCATCGGCGCGAACTGCGGCTCGGGGCGCTCGAGCAGCGCGCTGTCGCGCACCAGCGGCGCGGGGGCCGCCGGCTCGTTCCATTCGTCGAAGCGGTCGCCGAACTCGCGGCGTCGCTCGGCCCGCGATGCGCGGACCCGGTCGATGGCCGAGCGGGCGGAAAACACCGTATGGGCGAGCGCGCCCATGAACAGCGAGAACCGGCCCTCCTGGCCTTCGAGCGGATCGACGATCGCCGGCGCGGCGCGGCCGGCCGGCGCCGCCTGGCGGCCGCCGCCCTGCTTCATGTCCCAAAGACCCAGGCCGCCGAGAATCAGGCGGGCGCCGGGAACGAGGACGGCAAGACCGACGATGACGGCCATGACGCCGGACGGATAGCCGCCGATGAAGAGGGCGGGAACCTTCAGCACGATGTCGCCGAGGACGCCGCCGAGGCCGATCGGCAGCGGCCAGCTTTCGCTTTCCGGCAGACAGCCGAGGGCGGCGCAGACGAGCGCGATGCCGGCGACCGACAACCAGCCCTTGCGGGCGAGACGGTCGAGCGGCTTGCCGAGGATGAAGAACCCGCCCCAGACGAGCGGCCAGACGACGAGCAGGGCCGCGCCCAGCCCCAGCACCTGCATCAGGAGGTCGGCGGTGATGGCGCCGGAGGTTCCCGCGATGTTCTCGACGACCTGCCGGTTCGCCTGGCTCCAGGATGGGTCCGCAACGTTCCACGTGGCGATCGAGGCGGCGAAGAAGGCCGCCAGCCCGACCATCCCCAGTCCCGCGCCCAGTTCGGCCTGCCGCCGAAGGTTCGTCCGTTTGCCGTTCACGCCATCTGCCGTCAATGTCATCGTCGCCGCCTGTCGAAAAAGGTGGATTGTCTTGTCGGCTCCATCGTCTGAAACGGCGCAGCCGACCTGTTCGGCCCAGTTTAGGGCGGCGCTGGTTAAGCCCCCTTTAAGCTTAAGAGCGCGTTAGCGATTTCTCTCCGGGGAGCGGACGCATGGCGGATATTTCGGGGCAGGCCGGGCGTTCGGACCTATGTCTTCGGCAAGGCGCACGAACAAGGAGAACGACATGGATATCGAGCACGAACCGGGCACGGGCGGCGGGCGCTTCGTCACGTCCGGCGGAGCATCGGAACTGACCTATCGCCGGCGGGACGAGGAGACCGTGGTCTTCGACCATACCTTCGTGCCGCCGGCCGAGCGGGGCAACGGCATTGCCGCCAAACTCGTCGACGCGGGCGTTGCCTGGGCAAGGGCGGAACGCGTGAAGATCGTGCCCCAATGCCCGTATGTGGACGTCCTGTTCAAGCGGAACCCGCAACGATACGCCGATGTCGTGGCCGGCTGACGGGTAACCGGAACCGGCGCGAAGCCGTTGCCGCGCCTGAAGGGCCGCCCGTTCCCGAACGGGTCCCGACGGGTCGCGCGGCAAACGAAACAAGGGCGCCCGGAGGGACGCCCTTGTGTTTGGGAAACGCTCACCGCCGCGCGGCGCGCGAGGGGTCAGGAATGGTAGGCGACCTCGCCGTGATAGCTGAGGTCGAGGCCCTGCCGCTCGTCTTCCTGGCTCGGGCGAAGGCCGATGGTGAGGTCGACGATCTTGTAGGCGACGACCGAGACGACGCCGCTCCAGACGATGGTGATGAGGACGCCGACGATCTGCGCCCAGACCTGCGAGGCCATCGTCACGCCCTCGCCATAGCCGATTCCGCCGAGCGCATCGGAGGTGAAGACGCCGGTTCCGATCGCGCCGATGATGCCGCCGATGCCATGGATGCCGAAGACGTCGAGGCTGTCGTCATAGGCGAGCTTGTTCTTCACGACCGCGACGAAGAAATAGCAGACGCCGCTCGCCAGCGCGCCGAGCAGGATGGCGCCGACCGGGCCGATCGTGCCGCAGGCCGGGGTGACGGCCACGAGACCGGCGACGATGCCGGACGCGCCGCCCAGCATCGAGGCCTTGCCGCGGGTGAAGGTCTCGATCACGCACCAGGCCACCAGTGCGCCCGCGGTCGCCGTGAACGTGTTGATCATGGCGAGGACGGCCGCCGAGGTCGATTCGAGGTTGGAGCCCGCATTGAAGCCGAACCAGCCGACCCAGAGGAACGCCGCGCCGACCATCGTCAGCGTCATCGAATGCGGCGCCATGTTGTCGCGTCCGAGGCCGATGCGCTTGCCGACCATGAACGAGCCGACGAGGGCGGCGATGCCGGCATTGATGTGCACGACCGTGCCACCGGCGAAATCGATCGCCGCGACGCCGCCCGACAGCGTGCCGTTGAAGATGAGGCCCGCACCGTCCCACACCATGTGGGCGACCGGATAGTAGGAGAAGGTCGTCCAGATCAGCACGAAGGCGATCACCGCCGAGAACTTGATCCGCTCGGCGAACGCGCCGACGATGAGGGCCGGCGTGATGATGGCGAACGTCATCTGGAAGGCGACGAAGAGATATTCCGGGATCACGACGCCGTCGGTGAAGGTGGCGGAGGTCGTGTCGACGGTGACGCCGGCGAGGAACAGCTTGCCGAGGCCGCCCCAATAGGGGCTGGTGCCGCCGCCGAACGCGAAGGAGTAGCCGTACAGCACCCAGGCGATGATCATGATGCCGCAGATCATCGTGCACTGCATCAGGACCGACAGCATGTTCTTGGCGCGCACCAGCCCGCCGTAGAACAGGGCGAGACCCGGCATGGTCATGAAGAGAACGAGGAGTGTCGCCGTCATCATCCAGGCGACGTCGCCCTTTTCGACGATGGGCGCTGCGGCTTCGGCCGCTGCGGCGCCGCCGGCGGCTGCCGCGTCCTGTGCGAACGAGGCCGATGCCTGGAACGTTGCGGCGAGCGCCGCGGATGCCGCCGCAAGGGGCTGCAGGAATGAGTGTCTGATCACGTTGGACGCCTTTTGACCCGTTGACATGCAGCCGTCCGCGAGGATCGACGGCGCATTCGAATTGGACGGCAGACAAGTTCCGTGCCAGATCGAAAACCCGTCGCACGACGACGATCGGCCGCGCGCCTCGGGCATCGCTGAGCAGGAATGAGGCGATTGCCGCTATTTTGGGCGTCTTGCAGGAAAGACCGTGTGGGCCCACGGGAGGGGGTGCCGGGGGCGAACGAAAAGAGGCCCGCCTGACGGCGAGCCTCCCCGAAGATCGAGCGATCGTTTCGTCGCTCCGGACGGCGTGCGGTCACCGCTGCCCGGTCGCAAATTCCGGATAGGCTTCGACGCCGACTTCCGTCCGGTCGAGGCCGAGCGATTCCTCTTCCGCGGACACCCGCATGCCCATGATCGCCTTGATAATGCCCCAGACGACGAGACTGACGACGAAGGTGAAGACGCCGTAGGCCGCGATGCCGATGAGCTGGGTGAGGTAGCTCGTTTCGCTGTTCGTGGCCGGAACGATGATCGTGCCCCAGATGCCGGCGAGAAGGTGGACCGGAATCGCACCCACGACGTCGTCGATCTGGAGCTTGTCGAGCAGCGGAACCGCGACGACCACGATGACGCCGCCCACGCCGCCGATCAGGATGGCTTGCCATGCTTCCGGCTGGAGCGGCTCGGCCGTGATCGAGACGAGGCCGGCGAGGGCGCCGTTCAGCACCATCGTGACGTCGACGCGCTTGTAGATGACCTGAAGCAGGATCATCGTCACGACCACGCCGCCGGCGGCCGCAAGGTTCGTGTTGGCGAAGATGCGCGAAACGTCGCTGGCATCGCTGATCGTGCCCATGGCGAGCTGCGAGGCACCGTTGAAGCCGAACCAGCCGAGCCAGAGGATGAACGTGCCGAGGGTTGCGAGCGGGATCGACGAACCCGGCATCGGAACGCCGCGACCGTCCGCGGCGAAGCGGCCCGTGCGCGAGCCGAGGAGCAGGACGCCCGCGAGCGCCGCCCAGCCGCCGACCGAGTGGACGAGGGTGGAACCTGCGAAATCGGAGAAGCCCATTTCCGACAACCAGCCGCCGCCCCACTGCCAGGAACCGGCGATGGGGTAGATGAAGCCGGTCAGGACGATGGTGAAGACCATGAAGGAGCCGAGCTTGATGCGCTCGGCGAGCGTGCCCGACACGATCGAGGCGGCCGTGGCCACGAACACCATCTGGAAGAACCAGTCGGAAGCCGTCGAATAGCCGGTGTCGAGCGCGTTGCCGCCGACCGGATCGAAGGCATAGGGCGCGATGGTGCCGAAATAGCCGCCATCGACGCCGCTATACATCAGGCTGTAGCCGCAGGCCCAGAACATGATGCCGGCCGTCGAATAGAGCGCGATGTTCTTGAGGCACTGCATCGACACGTTCTTGGAGCGGACGAGGCCGGCCTCCAGCATGGCGAAGCCCGCCGCCATCCACATGACGAGGAACCCGCCGACGAGGAAGAGGAGCGTGTTGAAGATGTAGGCGACCTGATCGCTCGGGGCGCCGGCCGCCGCGGCATCTGCCGCCGGGGCAGCCGCATCGGCCGCCGGGCTCGCGGCCTGCGCCGCCGCATCGGCGGCTGGTGCCGCTGCGTCCTGCGCGAAGGCGGCGGTGGCCGTCAGGCCGACGCCGATCGCGGAGAGATAGATGAGTGTCCTGAAATTCATTCGGTCGTCCCCCTTGGGCATCAAAGCGCGTTCGAGTCGGTTTCGCCGGTGCGGATGCGGACCGCCTGATCGATGCCGTAGACAAAGATCTTGCCGTCTCCAATCTGTCCGGTCTTGGCCGCGACCTGGATCGCCTCGACCGTCTTGTCGACGGATTCGGACCCGACGACGACTTCGACCTTCAGCTTGGGAAGGAAGCTCACGGCATATTCGGTGCCGCGATAGATCTCGGTATGGCCCTTCTGCCGGCCATAGCCCTTGACCTCGGTTACGGTCAGCCCCTGAATCCCGATGCCGGTCAACGCTTCGCGGACCTCGTCGAGCTTAAATGGCTTGATGATCGCCATCACGATTTTCATGTTCACCTCGAACCTGGCGCAGCTGCTCAAGCCGCAGATTATGAGCCGTGTGTGCGCCGCGCTTATGACGGCGGCTGCCCTCAAGGGATTCAAGCTTTGTGCCAGACTGCGAACGCACCGGATTTCAGTGCGAATTCGGGGGTGTTTCGCCGGAAGAGGTCGCAAGATCGGGCGTAGGAAACGGCTGCCTAGGAAATATGCAATTTTGGATCGCATCAGGTGATGAAAATAAAGGCAGAAGCGATCCGGCTGCCGGGCAGCCATTGGGCTGCGGGGACGCGCGGGCCCGAAGCGGGTTCCGGCCCGGCCCGCGGGGATCGATCGAAGCGGGCGGGATCAACGGCTGCGCGGCCGGATCAATCCTTCTTGGGCGACGGAGGCGACGAGGGCGCCCTCGCGTGTATGGAAGCTGCCGCGCGTCAGACCCCGTCCGCCGGACGATGACGGGCTGTCCTGGGCGTAGAGGAGCCAGTCAGAGACGCGCACGCGGCGATGAAACCACATCGAATGGTCGAGGCTCGCAGCCTGGACGCGGGCATCGAACACCGACAGGCCGTGCGCGAACAGCGAGGTGTCGAGGAGGGTCATGTCCGACAGGTAGGCGAGAACCGCCGCGTTGAGGTTGGGGTCGTCGCCGATCTCCCGGCCGCAGCGGACCCAGATCCGCTGGATGGGCTCGAGCCTGTCCTCGGTCAGGTAATGATCGAGCAGCACCGGGCGGAACTCGATCGGGCGCGGACGCTGCCAGTAGGCCTTCACCGCGGCCGGCGCATGCCGGAGAATCCGCTCGTTCAACGCCTCGCCGTGGGGGACGTCGTCGGGGCCGGGAACGTCCGGCATGTCGATCTGATGGTCGAAACCCTCTTCCACGATCTGAAACGAGGCCGACAGGAGAAAGATCGGCTGGCCATGCTGGATCGCCACCACGCGCCGGGTCGTGAACGATCCGCCGTCGCGGATGCGGTCGACATCGTAGATGATCGGGGCGGCCGGATCGCCGCCGCGCAGGAAATAGCTGTGAAGGGAATGGCAGAAACGATCGGCGGGCACGGTGCGCTGGGCCGCCACGAGCGCCTGCGCCACGACCTGGCCGCCGAAGACCCGCTGCCGGGCCTCGTGCGGGCTTGCCCCGCGAAACAGGTTGGTCTCCAGGGTTTCGAGATCGAGAATCTCGAGAAGTTTCGTGACGGCTTCCATGAAAACGGGCGACCTTTCTGACGTCCTGCATCGACGCTGCAGAAGCTGCGGCGTCGGTGCTCTGGCGATGTGCGTCTGGCAAACCATATGGTCGGAGAGACGTTCGTCCATGACGAACCCAAGATCAGAAGGCAAGGAGAGCCGGCATGGCCGCATCCACGGGAAGCGCCGAGACGTCCAGGGAAACCGCAGAGCGAGCGGATATCGTCATCGCCGGTGCGGGTTATGTCGGCTTGACGCTCGCCGTCGCCATCAAGACGTCCGCGCCGTCCCTCGACGTGCGCATCGTCGATATTGCGCCGGAGGGCGTGTGGAAGAAGGACGGGCGCGCCTCGGCGATCGCGGCCGCCGCCATCCGCATGCTCGAACAGCTCGATATCTGGGAGAAGGTGCGGGACGAGGCCCAGCCGATCACCGAGATGATCGTCACGGACTCCCGGACCAGCGACGTCGTGCGGCCGGTGTTCCTGACATTCGGCGGCGAGGCCGAGCCGGGCGAGCCTTTCGCCCACATGCTGAGCAACCAGGTGCTGAACGGTGCCCTGCGCGAGAAGGCTGCGGAACTCGGCGTCTCGATCGGGCAGGGCGTCGGCGTCACGGCGATTCGCCAGAAATCGGCGCGGATCGATGTCGAGCTGAGCGACGGGCGCGAGATCGCGGCCAGGCTGCTCGTCGCCTGCGACGGCGTCAACTCGAAGATCCGGACGATGGCCGGCATTCAGACCATTCGGAAGGACTATGATCAGGCCGGAATCGTCGCGACGGTCAGCCACGAGCGCCCGCACGATGGCCGCGCCGAGGAACATTTCCTGCCCTCGGGCCCGTTCGCGATCCTGCCGCTGAAGGGCAATCGATCCTCCCTCGTCTGGACGGAGCGCGCGCGCGAGGCCAAGGCCCTCGTCGAAGGCGACGAGATGTTGTTCGAACTCGAACTCGAACAGCGATTCGGCCACAAGCTTGGCGCGCTGCGCCTCGAGGGCGGACGAAGGGCGTTCCCGCTCAGCCTTACCCTGGCCCGCAGCTTCGTGAAGCCGCATCTGGCTCTGGCCGGGGATGCCGCCCACGGCATTCATCCGATCGCGGGGCAGGGGCTCAATCTCGGCTTCAAGGATGCGGCGGCGCTCGCGCAGACGATCGTCGAGGCGGAACGCAACGGTCTCGACATCGGATCGATCGACGTTCTGGAGGAATATCAGCGCTGGCGGCGCTTCGACACGGTCCAGATGGGCATCACCACCGATGTCTTGAACCGGCTGTTCTCGAACGACAACAACGTCCTGCGCGCGGTCCGGTCCTTCGGGCTCTCCCTGGTCGATCGCGCCCCGGCGATGAAGGCCTTCTTCATCTCGCAGGCAGCCGGCCTGACGAAGGGACCTTCGCCGCGGCTGCTGCAGGGCGAGCCGATCTGACGGCCGCTGGCGCACGAACGGTCGGACCGTGTCCGTTCCTGCCATGTTCGCGGCAAGGATCGATTGCGGTTCTTCGCCGGGGACGCTACGAAGCGTTCCGAAAGACGGCCTTATCGCTTCGCGCCACCTCGGATCGGTTGCGGGCAGGGCCCACGCAACAGTTCGGAGCCTTTGACGCATGACGACCGGCGGAATTCTCTTTGTCCTTCTCCTGATTGCCCTGATCGCCGTATTGCCGATCTGGCCCTTCTCGAAACGCTTCACGATCGGACCGGCGATGATCGTTGGCGTGCTGCTCGTCGCGGTGATGGTGATCAGCCTGATCGGCCTGATCTGAACGCATCGCCGGAACATCCGGCTGCAGGACTGAAAAAGGCAGGCGTCCCGGTTTTGCGGAACGCCTGCCTTTTTTGCGTCGGCGACGACAGGAGAACGGCCGGGCGGCCCCTGCGCGATCAGAACTTCGGCGCATCCCTTCCGGCGGCGCGATAGGCGGAGCGGAGCGTGTTCGCCATCAGCATGCCGATCGTCATCGGGCCGACACCACCGGGCACCGGCGTGATCGCCCTGGCCTTTTCGGCCGCGTCTTCGTAGGCGACGTCGCCGACGAGACGGGATTTGACCGAACCGTCCGCATTCGTGCCCTTTTCCGGCGCGTCGATGCGGTTGATCCCGACATCGACGACGACGGCGCCGTCCTTGACATATTCGGCGGTGATCATCTCGGGCCTGCCGACGGCGGCGACGAGGATATCGGCATTGGCGCAGACCGCCGCGATGTTCTTCGTGCGCGAATGGGCGATGGTCACCGTCGCGTTCGCGGCGAGTAGAAGCTGCGCCATCGGCTTGCCGACAATGTTCGAGCGGCCGACGATCACGGCGTTGAGGCCGGACAGGTCGTCGCCCAGAACGTCGCGAATCATCACCATGCAACCGGCCGGCGTGCAGGGCACGAATGCGTCCTCGGATGCGCCTGTGGCAAGCCGTCCGACATTGATGAGATGAAAGCCGTCGACATCCTTGTCGGCATCGATCGCCTGGATGACTTTCCCTTCGTCGATCTGCTTGGGCAGGGGAAGCTGGACGAGGATGCCGTGGATCGAATCGTCCCGGTTGAGATCGTCGACGATCTTCAGAAGGTCGGCCTCGCTCGTGTCTTCGGGCAGTTCGTGCTTCACCGACTTGAACCCGCACTCCTCGGCGCGCTTGGCCTTGGAGCCGACATAGACCTGGCTCGCCGGGTCGCTGCCGACGATGACCACCGCAAGGCCAGGCTGGATGCCGGTCTCGCTCTTCAATGTCCTGGTCGCTTCGGTGACCTGATCGATGATGGATCTGGACCGCGCCTTGCCGTCCATGACCGTTGCGTCGCTCATGATGATACTTCCTCCCGAATTCACTCGCGGTGACGTCCACACGCGCTGGAATGAGGGGAACTATAGAGCACGGTCGCGGAAAGCGCGCCGGTTTCGCGCGCTCTTTCGGGTAGAAAGGTTTCGACGATCGGGCGTGTCCATGACAGGAACAGCCCGCGATCCGATCCTCAGTCGCCCTTGCCGAACAGGCGTCTCAGCATGTCGGCCATCGGACCTTTTTCGGGAATCTCGACGCTCGGGCCGCCGGTGCCGCCGCGGGCCTGGCGAATGTGGCTCCGGGGTTTGGCGGGCTTGTCCGGTCCGGCGGCCTGCGGCTTCTGCGGCTTCGCGCCGGCGCCCGCCGTTCCCGAAAGCCTGTTCATGAAGCCCGCATCGTCACCCTTGGCCAGAAGCGCGATATTTCCGGCGACCGCCTCGATCAGCGGGTCCAGCCATTCGCGATCGACCTTGGCGAAGTCGCCGAGAACGTGCGCCGTCACCGCCTCCTTGCGGCCGGGATGGCCGATCCCCAAGCGCATGCGCCTGTAGTCGCGCGTGCCGAGATGGGCATCGGTCGAACGAAGGCCGTTGTGTCCGCCATTGCCGCCGCCGGTCTTCACCTTCACGCGGCCGGGATCAAGGTCCAGCTCGTCGTGGATCACGACGACATCCTTCGGGTCGATCTTGAAGAAGCGGGCCGCTTCGCCGATCGAGCGTCCCGAATCGTTCATGAAGGTGAGGGGCTTCAGGAGCAAAACCTTCTCGCCCGCGATCGTGCCTTCGCAGACCTCGCCGGAAAACTTCTTCGACCAGGGGCCGAAGGCGGGATCGCGCGCGATCTCGTCCACCGCCATGAAACCGATATTGTGCCGGTTCCCCGCATATTTCTGACCGGGATTGCCGAGGCCTGCGATGAGGATCATCGGACGGGTTCCTCTTTCAACACGTCGGATACGAAAGCGGCCGGATCGAGACCCGGCCGCTGGAAGATCATGCGAATGTCATGCGAAGCAGGCTGGATTATTCCTCGCCGGCTTTGGTCTCGCCTTCGACATTGTCGTCCTTCTGGTTGATGACCTTGGTCTCGGTGACCTCGCCATCCTCCGGAGCCTCGCCTTCGGACTGTTCGTCCTCTTCCGAGCGCAGGGCTGCCGGGGTCGCGATCGTCGCGATCGCGAAGTCGCGGTCGGTGATCGTGAACTCGACGCCGCTCGGCAGCGAGACCTTCGAGGCGGCGAGCGTATCGCCGATCTCGGTGCCGGTCAGATCGATCGTGAACGCCTCGGGGATGCTGCTGGCCGGGCAGTGAACCTCGACCGCATGGCGCACGATGTTCAGGACACCGCCGCGCTTGAGCCCCGGGGACGCCTCTTCGTTTTCGAAGTGGACCGGAATTTCGACCGTAACGCGCGTGTTCTTCGAAACGCGCAGGAAGTCGACATGCTCGAGAAAATCGCGAACCGGATCGAGCTGGAAGTCGCGCGGCAGAACGCTGATCTTCTCGCCGTCGACGGTGATCGTCGCGATATTGGTCATGAACCCGCCGGCATGGAGCGCAAGGAACGTTTCCTTGTAGGGGAGCGCGATCGGCAGGGGGTCTTTCTTGTCGCCGTAGATCACGGCGGGAATCATGGCGTTGCGGCGCAAAGCTCTGGCGGCCCCCTTGCCGACCTTTTCGCGCTTCTCGGCCTTAACCTCGAAGGTTGTATGCATGGTATCGTCCTTTAACTGATGAGGTGGTCGAGGCCGGTGCAGTGGCATCCGGAAACGACGAAAAGCGGCGTGCCGCAAAGCAGACCGCTGATCTCCGCGCTGCCTCCAAGGGTGTCCGCGCGGACGGGCACGCCATACCTTATGTGCCGTCGCGGTACAAGCCGGCTTGCGCCGTCGAACCGGTCGCCGCACGCTGCGGCGCGACGGACGGCCCGGCCATTGACAGGCAGGGCCGGAGCCGGTCGAGGGGCGTGACCGCGTCTCCCGTCATGTCGAGCCGTCGCGCATCGCCTTGCCGTCGATGCGTCCCGTGGCGACAGGCATTGGCTCGCAACGGGCATTCGCCCCGTTCGTCGTCCATTTGTCATCTCGGCCCTGGCCGTCCCGCGGGCCGCCTCGCGCAAAGGGCCGCCAAACAGCGGTTTGGGGGACGCTCGGAGAAATTTCCACCGTTCCGGTTATTCCGAGAAAAACCCGGTTGACTTGAATCGGGCGACCCCGTAGATGACGCCCATCGCCGCCACGGCAGCGAGAAAAACGCGGGTGTAGCTCAGTTGGTTAGAGTGCCGGCCTGTCACGCCGGAGGTCGCGGGTTCGAGCCCCGTCACTCGCGCCATTTCGTTTCAAACCGGTTCCGACGGTTTGCGAAATGGCGCTTTTCCCCTTTTTTTGGACCGAAGTATGCGACGGGTGCGGCATCGCCGCGTCTTGTCATCGGTGCTCGGCGATCCCCATTTCACGCGAATGCTGCCGCGCGTCCTTCTGACTGCGCTCCCCCGCTTGCACCATGTCAGGGGAGGGGCTAGGTGTTTTTGAACGCAGCCCGGTTTGACCTCGGCGCGGCGGATTGCGGCTTCATCTGTCCTGGCCCGATCCCTCGTGCCGCGGACTCATGTCCGGGCACATCACGAAGACGCGGGCCAGCCGGTCCCGGCTCTTTCAAGTCTACGATCGAGGACCTGTCATTTCGATGGAAGACCTTCTGACCTCCTATCTGCCGATCGTCATCTTCGTCGGTATCTGCCTCGCGCTGGGATTGGCGCTGCTGGTCGCCCCCTTTCTCCTCGCCTTCAGGGCTCCGGACGACGAAAAGCTTTCGGCCTACGAATGCGGGTTCGACGCCTTCGACGATTCGCGCATGAAATTCGACGTCCGCTTCTACCTTGTCGCGATCCTGTTCATTATCTTCGATCTGGAAGTCGCGTTCCTGTTCCCCTGGGCGGCGAGCTTCGGCGAAATCGGTTGGTTCGGCCTCTGGTCGATGATGTTCTTTCTCGGCGTGCTGACCATCGGCTTTATCTATGAATGGAAGAAAGGAGCTCTCGAATGGGAGTGATCCTCGGACCCGACGGCAACCGGCTTCATGCGCCATCGACGGATGTGGCGAGTGCAGGCGGACCCGGCTCGGTGAAAGCTGCGCCCGACCCCTTCGTCACGTCGATCAATGACGAGCTGGCCGACAAGGGTTTCCTCGTCACCTCAACCGACGATCTCATCCAGTGGGCCCGCAACGGCTCCTTGATGTGGATGACGTTCGGCCTGGCCTGCTGCGCCGTCGAGATGATGCAGATGTCGATGCCCCGCTACGACGCCGAGCGTTTCGGGTTCGCGCCCCGGGCCTCGCCGCGCCAGTCGGACGTGATGATCGTCGCCGGCACACTGACCAACAAGATGGCGCCCGCGCTGCGCAAGGTCTACGACCAGATGCCGGAGCCACGCTACGTGATCTCCATGGGCTCCTGCGCGAATGGCGGCGGCTATTATCACTATTCCTACAGCGTGGTCCGCGGCTGCGACCGGGTGGTGCCGGTCGATATCTACGTGCCGGGCTGCCCGCCGAGCGCAGAGGCGCTGCTTTACGGCGTGCTGCTTCTTCAAAAGAAGATCCGCCGCACCGGCACGATCGAGCGATAGGAGGCCTGCCAGTGACCCATGAGCAGATCAGCTCCGACGTGCGTGACGCGATCGTCGAGACGCTCGAAGACCGGATCGAGTCGCATTTCTTCCGATATGGCGAACTGACCCTCGTCGTTGCGCCGAACAATGTCGTCAAGGTCCTGACCGCGTTGCGCGACGATCCGAAGATGCAGTTCATCAGCTTCGTCGACCTGTGCGGCGTCGACTTTCCGCAGCGCGAGAAGCGCTTCGAGGTCGTCTACCACCTTCTGTCGCCGCGCCAGAACTGCCGCGTGCGCGTGAAGACGGCGACCGCCGAGGACGATCCGATCCCGTCGGTGTGCGATGTCTTTCCCGCGGCCGACTGGTTCGAGCGCGAGGCCTACGATCTCTACGGCATTCTCTTCACCGGCCACCCGGACCTTCGGCGGATCCTGACCGATTACGGTTTCGAGGGCTATCCGCTGCGCAAGGACTTTCCGCTGACGGGCTTCGTCGAGGTCCGCTACGACGAAGAGCGCAAGCAGGTCATCTACGAGCCGGTGGACCTGCGGCAGGAGTTCCGCAATTTCGACTTCCTGTCGCCCTGGGAGGGAACGGAATACGCCCTGCCGGGCGACGAGAAGGCCCGGAACTGACCGAGGTGATGTGATGGCAGCCAGACGGATCCATGCGAAATGCCTCTGCGGCGGGGTCAGGATCGACGCTGACGTGGAGAGCCTGACGATCGCCGTCTGCCATTGCGACGTCTGCCGGCGCTGGTGCGGCGGGCCCTTCATGGCGCTCGAGGGCGCGCGGGACGTGACGATCGCCGGCACCGACTATCTCGGCCTCTACGAATCGTCCGGTTGGGGCGAGCGCGGGTTCTGCAGGAATTGCGGATCCTCGCTCTTCTTCCGTCTGAAGGACGCCTCGATGTACGGCATTTCCGCGATGGCCTGCAGCGATATTACCGACGCGCACCTCGCCGAGCAGATCTTCATCGATTCCAAGCCCGGCTGGTATGAACTCGCCAATGACACGAAGACGCTGACGGGCGCGCAGTTCCTTGCGCAGTTCGCGTCCGACGAGGAGAGGCCCCATGGCTGAAATCGACGTTCGCAATTTCAACATCAATTTCGGCCCGCAGCATCCTGCCGCCCATGGCGTGCTGCGCCTCGTGCTGGAGCTCGACGGCGAAATCGTCGAGCGGGTCGATCCGCATATCGGCCTTCTGCACCGCGGCACCGAGAAGCTGATCGAGCACAAGACCTATCTGCAGGCGATCCCCTATTTCGATCGCCTCGACTATGTCGCGCCGATGAATCAGGAGCATGCCTTCTGCCTCGCGATCGAACGCCTGGCGGACGTGACGGTGCCCCGGCGCGGCCAGTTGATTCGCGTCCTGTTCTGCGAGATCGGCCGTATTCTCTCCCATCTCCTCAACGTCACGACCCAGGCCATGGACGTCGGCGCGCTGACCCCGCCGCTCTGGGGCTTTGAGGAGCGCGAGAAGCTCATGGTGTTCTATGAGCGTGCGTCGGGCGCCCGTCTCCATGCCAGCTATTTCCGGCCCGGTGGCGTCCATCAGGATCTCGACGCGAAACTGATCGACGATATCGCCGCATGGTGCGATCCGTTCCTCAAGGTCTGCGACGATCTGGAAGAGCTTCTGACCGACAACCGCATCTTCAAGCAGCGCAATGTCGATATCGGCGTCGTCGATCTCGACGATGCGTGGGCGATGGGCTTTTCCGGCGTGATGGTGCGCGGCTCGGGCGCCGCCTGGGACCTGCGCAAGGCGCAGCCCTACGAATGCTATGACGAGATGGAATTCGACATTCCCATCGGAAAGAACGGCGACTGCTACGATCGCTATCTCATCCGCATGGTCGAGATGCGCGAATCCGTCCGCATCATGAAGCAGTGCATCGAGCGGCTTTCGGGCATTGAGGGTGCAGGCCCGATCTCCGCCCCGATGGGCAAGGTCGTGCCGCCCAAGCGCCCGCAGATGAAGCGCTCGATGGAAGCGCTGATCCATCATTTCAAGCTCTATACCGAGGGCTTCCACCTGCCCGAGGGCGAGGTCTACGCGGCGGTCGAGGCGCCGAAGGGCGAGTTCGGCGTCTATCTCGTCGCCGACGGCACCAACAAGCCCCATCGCTGCAAGATCAAGGCACCCGGCTTTGCGCATCTCCAGGCGATGGACGTGATGTGCAAGGGGCATCTCCTGGCCGACGTCTCGGCCATTCTCGGCACGCTCGACATCGTGTTCGGCGAGGTGGACCGGTAAGGTCCGACACCCTTTTCCATCTCGAAACCGGTGCTAAGATCGACGCATGCGACAGTCTCCGACCCCTACGGACAAGATGACGGCGGACGAATTTCTTGTCTGGTCGCGGGGACTTGCCGACGGGGAGCGGTATGAGCTCCTGGATGGAACCTTGCTGCGCATGCAGGCGGAAAACGCCGGGCATGCGATCACGAAAACCAATGTCGCGCTGAGTTTTCGCGACGCGTTGCGCCGGGCAGGGCGAACCGGATGTCGTTCGATCGCCGATGGGTTTTCCATTCGCGTTTCGGACGATCAGGTGCGCGAGCCGGACGCGATGATCAATTGTGCCCCGATGGCTCGGGACGATCTTTATGCATCGTGCCCGGTCGTCGTCGTCGAGGTGCTGTCACCGTCGACGCGACGCATTGATCTGCATCGCAAGCTGATCGATTATTTTCAGGTTCCCTCGATTCAGCATTACCTGATTGTAATGGCCTCGGACCGACGGGTTCTTCTTCATTCCAGATCGAGCGTGGAGGGCGAGATTCGCACTCGGATTCTCGGCGAGGAGACGACGATCGCTCTCGACCCACCCGGGATTTCCCTCGCCATCGCGGAGTTTTTCAACGACCTTCCGGACGAGGGCTAGGTCGCAGCCGTCGCGCGGTTTGCCGCAGAGCAATAAGTGGCCATTGAGGCGCTGGCCTTTTGGTGTTCCTGTGATAGAACCCGGCCAAACCGCACGTATTGTAATGGTTCTTGAGATCGAGGTCCGATGTCCGTTCGACGTCTTGCCGATGATGGCCTGCAGCCCCAGAGTTTCGCGTTCACGACCGAGAACGCCGCCTGGGCGGAAGCGACCATCCGCAAATATCCCGAAGGTCGCCAGCAGTCGGCGGTGATCCCGCTCCTGATGCGGGCGCAGGACCAGGAGGGCTGGGTGACCAAGGCCGCGATCGAGCATGTGGCCGACCGGTTGTCCATGCCGCTGATCCGCGTCCTCGAGGTCGCGACCTTCTACACCCAGTTCATGCTGCAGCCGATCGGCACGCGCGCCCATGTGCAGGTCTGCGGCACGACGCCCTGCATGCTGCGCGGGGCCGAGGATCTGAAGGCGGTCTGCAAGAAGAAGATCCATGCCGAGCCGTTCCACCGGAACGAGGCCGGCACCTTGTCGTGGGAAGAGGTCGAGTGCCAAGGTGCGTGCGTCAATGCACCCATGGTCATGATCTTCAAGGACGCCTACGAGGATCTGACGCCTGAACGGCTGGAAGAGATCATCGACGAATTCGAGGCCGGCAACGGCGCCTCGGTGAAGACCGGGCCCCAGAACGGACGCCATGAATCGGTGCCGATCGGCGGCCTGACGACGCTGACCGGCGACTATGACGACCTCATCGCGGACAAGCAGCGCGAAGGCTCCCACGGGCCGGCCAACGGCGCCGCCGACCAGGGATCGGGCGCCGGATCGCAGATCTCGACGCCGCCCTCCGAGGCGGGGCGTCCCGATACCGAATCGAGCTATACCGATCCGACGATCTCAGCGCCCGGAAAACCGGATGAGGCCGCGTCCGCGCAGTCGGACGAATCCGACGTCAGCGACGATCTCGTTTCGAAAGCCCACCGGCCGGGTTCGGGAGAAGAGGGCGGCGCGCGCGAAGGCGGAACCGATCAGGGCGAGCGCGACGCGGTCGAATCCGGTCAGGTCTCGGCGGACGATCCGAATGCGGCGCCGAATGTCTCGGGCAGAACCCATATCGAGGAAGCGGCGGCTCTCGATGCCGTCGTGCCGGACTCGCGGATGGTCAAGGACGAGAATGGCGTCGGCGATCAAGGTGCGGCGGCAGGCGGCGAATCCGCCGATCTTCTGAATGCCGACGGCCGGTCCTTCGAGGGCGAGCGGACCGGAACGTCCGACGAAAGCGCCGGCCCCGTGCGCGACGATACGTTCGAGACGTCGGACGAGGCCTCGGCCCAGTCCGAAGCCCAGGCGTCCGGCGAGCCGCTCGGCGAGGGCGCGAAGCCGGACGGTCTGCTCGATGCGCCGAAGGATGGCGGCCCGGACGATCTGAAGACGATCAAGGGCATCGGCCCGGTCACCGAGAAGAAGCTCAACGAGCTGGGCGTCTTCCATTACTCGCAGATCGCGGCATGGCGCCGCGAAGAGATGATCTGGGTCGACAACTACCTTAACTTCCGGGGGCGCGCGGTTCGCGACCAGTGGGTCGATCAGGCCAAGGCGCGCGCCGATGTCGGAAGCGACATCGGCCCATCGTCGGATTCATAAAGAAGGAGCGGACGCATGCTGCAGGACAAGGACCGCATCTTCACCAATATCTATGGTTTGCGCGACAAGAGCCTCAAGGGTGCCATGAAGCGCGGCCATTTCGACGGCACCGACGAGATCATCGGCAAGGGCCGCGACTGGATCATCAACGAAATGAAGGCCTCCGGCCTTCGCGGGCGCGGCGGCGCGGGCTTTCCCACCGGTCTGAAATGGTCCTTCATGCCGAAGGAGAGCACCGGGCGTCCGCATTATCTCGTCATCAATGCCGACGAGTCCGAACCCGGCACGTGCAAGGATCGCGAGATCATGCGCAACGACCCGTTCACGCTCCTGGAAGGCTGCGTGATCGCCGGCTTCGCCATGGGCGCGCACACCGCCTACATCTATATTCGCGGCGAATATATCCGCGAGCGCGAAGCGCTGCAGCGGGCGGTGGACGAGTGCTACGAGGCCGGCCTTCTGGGCACCGACAACAAATGCGGCTGGGACTTCGACATCGTCGTCCATCACGGGGCCGGCGCCTATATCTGCGGCGAAGAGACCGCGCTCCTGGAAAGCCTCGAGGGCAAGAAGGGCCAGCCGCGCCTGAAGCCGCCGTTCCCGGCCAATGTCGGCCTCTACGGTTGCCCGACGACGGTCAACAATGTCGAATCGATCGCGGTCGCCCCGACGATCCTGCGGCGCGGCGGCGGCTGGTTCTCCGGCATCGGCCGCCAGGGCAACACCGGCACCAAGCTGTTCTGCATCTCCGGCCATGTGGAGCAGCCCTGCACCGTCGAGGAGGCGATGGGCGTCACGTTCCGCGAGCTGATCGAGAAGCATTGCGGCGGCATTCGCGGCGGCTGGGACAATCTCCTCGCCGTCATCCCCGGCGGCTCCTCCGTGCCTCTGGTGCCCGGACGCGACATCATCGATACGCCGATGGATTTCGACGGGCTGAAGGAGATCAAGACGTCCCTCGGCACTGCCGCGGTCATCGTGATGGACAAGTCGACCGACATCGTGAAGGCGATCGCGCGCATCTCCTACTTCTACAAGCATGAGAGCTGCGGCCAGTGCACGCCGTGCCGCGAGGGCACCGGATGGATGTGGCGGGTGATGGAGCGCATGGCCGTCGGCAACGCGAAGAAGAGCGAGATCGACATGCTGCTTCAGGTGACGAAGCAGGTGGAAGGTCACACGATCTGTGCGCTCGGCGACGCGGCGGCCTGGCCGATCCAGGGCCTGATGCGCCACTTCCGTCCCGAGATCGAGCGCCGGATCGACGATTTCTCGCGCAATGCCGATCTCGACCGGCCGCATCTGGTCGCGGCGGAGTAGGGTTGATGCATCTGGCCGAACTGAATATCGCTTATCCGAAATATCCGCTCGACGACGCGCGGATGGCGGATTTTGTCGACAATCTGGTTCGGATCAACACGATGGCGTCGAAGATGCCGGGTTTCGTCTGGATCAACAAGGATGAGAGCGGACATGCCTTCGCGCAGCAGACGCCTTGGCCGGGCGCTGCAGCCAATCTCACCGTCTGGGAAAGCGTCGAGCAGCTCGAGCATTTCGTTTGGAACACGGTTCACAAGCGATTCTACAATCGCAAGAACGAATGGTTCGAGACGATGACGGCGCATCATTTCGTCATGTGGTGGGTGCCGGAAGGCCATCGGCCATCTTTGCTGGAAGCGAAAGCGAAGCTTGATCTGCTTCAGGCAGAGGGTGATTCGGATGAGGCATTCACATGGGCGCACCTGCCACATGTGAAGCTTTGGCAAAGTCAGCGCTGCGGATGAGGAGGATCTGGAATGGCCGATGAACCCGATAATCTGATCCTGCAGATGCTCCGTGATATCCGTTCGAAGCTCGACGATCATGACAGGCGCTTTGATGGGGTCGATCGGCATTTCGATGACGTCAATCAAAGGCTCGAAGAGATTCACGAAACCCTCTACACGGTCGCGGGGGTCGCCGTGCATGCCAATGTTCGCCACGACACGGTGACCCAGAAGCTGAAAGCGCTTGAAGAGCGCGTCGGCCGGTTGGAAGAGAAGGTTTGAGACGATGACACAGCTCAAGGTCGATGGCCGCGAGGTCGATGTTCCCGATCACTACACGCTGCTTCAGGCGTGCGAGGAAGCCGGCGCGGAAATTCCGCGCTTCTGTTTCCACGAGCGGCTTTCGATCGCCGGCAACTGCCGCATGTGCCTCGTCGAGGTGAAGGGCGGGCCGCCCAAGCCCGCAGCCTCCTGCGCCATGGGCGTGAAGGATCTGCGCCCCGGCCCGAACGGCGAACTGCCGGAAGTCTTCACCACCACGCCGATGGTCAAGAAGGCGCGCGAAGGGGTGATGGAGTTCCTCCTGATCAACCATCCGCTGGATTGCCCGATCTGCGACCAGGGCGGCGAGTGCGATCTTCAGGACCAGGCGATGGCCTATGGCGTCGACTCGTCCCGCTATGTCGAGAACAAGCGCGCCGTCGAGGACAAATATATCGGCCCGCTCGTGAAGACGATCATGACCCGCTGCATCCATTGCACGCGCTGCGTCCGCTTCACGACGGAGATCGCCGGCATCTCCGAACTCGGCCTCGTCGGCCGCGGCGAGGATGCGGAGATCACCACCTATCTCGAGCAGGCGATGACCTCCGAGCTCCAGGGCAACGTCATCGACCTTTGCCCGGTCGGCGCGCTGACCTCGCGCCCCTACGCCTTCCAGGCGCGCCCGTGGGAGCTGACCAAGACCGAGACGATCGACGTCATGGACGCCGTCGGGTCGGGCATTCGTGTCGATACGCGGGGCCGCGAGGTCATGCGCATCCTGCCGCGCACGAACGAAGAGGTGAACGAGGAGTGGATCTCGGACAAGACGCGCTTCGTCTGGGACGGATTGCGCGTCCAGCGTCTCGACAAGCCCTATGTCCGCAAGGACGGCCGCCTGCAGCCGGCCAGCTGGGCGGAAGCGTTCGCCGCGATCAAGGCGAAGCTCGACGGCACGCACGCGTCCCGGATCGGTGCGATCGCGGGTGATCTGGCCGCGGTCGAGGACATGTGGGCGCTGAAGCGCCTGATGGGCGAGATCGGTTCGTCCAATCTCGACTGCCGCCAGGACGGATCGATCAATCATCCCGCCGACGGCCGGGCATCCTACATCTTCAACACGACGATCGCCGGGATCGAGGAGGCCGACGCCCTGCTGATCATCGGCGCCAATCCGCGCTTCGAGGCCTCGATCCTCAATACGCGGATCCGCAAGCGCTGGCGGATGGAAGGATTCCCCATCGGCGTGATCGGCGAAAATGTCGATCTTCGCTACGATTACACCTATCTCGGCGCCGGCACGGACACCTTGTCCGACATCGAAGGCGCGAGCGAGGGGTTCTTCGCGGCCCTCCGGAATGCCGCGCGTCCGATGGTGATCGTCGGGCAGGGGGCGCTTGGCGGCGAGAACGGCGCGTCCGTTCTGGCGTCCGCCGCAGCGCTCGCCCGCGAGATCGGCGCGGTCAGCGAGGGCTGGAACGGCTTCAACGTGCTCCAGACGGCCGCCTCGCGCGTCGGCGGACTCGATATCGGCTTCGTGCCCGGTGAAGGCGGCGCGACGGCGGCCGAAATGGCCGGCGGCGCGGTCGACGTCCTGTTCAATCTGGGCGCCGACGAAATCGAGATCTCCGATGCGCCGTTCGTCGTCTACATGGGCAGCCACGGGGACCGGGGCGCGTCGCGCGCCGACGTCATCCTGCCGACGGCGGCCTATACGGAAAAGTCCGGCACCTATGTCAATCTCGAGGGCCGGGCACAGGTCGCCAGCCGCGCGGCTTTCCCTCCGGGCGATGCGCGCGAGGACTGGGCGGTGGTTCGTGCCCTGTCCGCCGTGATCGGCCGGCAGTTGCCGTTCGATTCGCTCCTGCAGTTGCGCCGGGAGCTTTACGCCGAGCACCCCTTCATGCGATCGGATGCGATCGAAGCGGCCGATGCGAACGCGATCACGACCCTTGCGGACAGGGCCGAACGATTGGCATCCATGCAGCTTCGCTCGAATGTATCCGATTTCTACTTGACGAACCCGATCGCGCGGGCCTCCAAGGTGATGGCCGAATGTTCGAAGCTTGCGAGCCAAGCCCATCTCGAAGCGGCGGAATAAGGACGACGCGTCTTGACTGACATCTTCTCGCTCTACCTCTGGCCGGCCCTCGTCATCACGGCGCAGAGCGTGCTGTTCATCGTCGTGCTGCTGGTGCTGATCGCCTACATCCTCCTGGCCGACCGCAAGATCTGGGCGGCGGTGCAGATGCGCCGCGGCCCCAACGTCGTCGGGCCTTTCGGCCTCTTCCAGTCGTTCGCCGACCTCCTCAAGTTCGCGCTGAAGGAACCGATCATTCCGGCCTCGTCGGACAAGCCGGTGTTCCTCCTCGCGCCGCTCGTCGCGGTGACGCTGGCGCTCGCGACCTTCGCCGTCATCCCGGTGGCGAGCGGCTGGGTGATCGCCGACATCAATGTCGGCATTCTCTATGTCTTTGCGATCTCCTCGCTGGAGGTCTACGGCGTGATCATGGGCGGCTGGGCCTCCAACTCCAAATACGCCTTTCTCGGCGCACTTCGCTCGGCGGCGCAGATGGTGTCCTACGAGGTCTCGATCGGCTTCGTCATCGTCACGGTCCTCCTGTGCGTCGGATCGCTGAACCTGACCGACATTGTGATCGCGCAAACGACCGGGTTCGGGACCATGGTGGGGCTGCCGTCGACCTTCCTCGACTGGCATTGGCTCGGCCTCTTCCCGATGTTCATCGTGTTCTTCATCTCGGCGCTCGCCGAGACGAACCGCCCGCCCTTCGATCTGCCCGAGGCGGAATCGGAGCTCGTCGCCGGTTACATGGTCGAATATTCGGCCACGCCGTACATGATGTTCATGCTCGGCGAATATGCGGCCATCACCCTGATGTGCTGCCTGACGACGATCCTGTTCCTCGGCGGCTGGCTCGCACCGTTCGACTTCGCGCCCTTCACCTGGGTTCCCGGCTTCATCTGGTTCACGCTCAAGGCCGGCCTCGTCTTCTTCATGTTCGCCATGGTCAAGGCGTTCGTGCCGCGTTACCGCTATGATCAGCTCATGCGCCTCGGCTGGAAAGTGTTCCTGCCGATCTCGCTCGCCATGGTCGTGATCACGGCGTTCGTGGTCCAGATCTTCGGCTGGGGCGCGGCGGCCGCATGATGTCGATGGGGGTCCTCGGTGCGCTGATCGGACTGGCCATCGGGATCGCCGACGTCTTCATCCTCGGTCTCGTGAAGGCCAGGATCGAGCAGCAGAGGCCGACCGAGGGCGGCGGAGGTGGCTTGGTGATCGGGATCGTCCAGATCTCGCAGCTGATCTTCTTTCCCGTCGCCGGCTGGTACGCGGGGACCTATCTGCTCTAGCGGTGCGGGACACCAGGACGCGGCCGGTGACCCCGGCACATCTGACTATCCGTCGGCGACCGGTCGATGGCGAAACGACACATCATCGTCGAAGCTCGCGGGAGCTTGGCTGCGCCGCCATACGACGCGGCGCGCATCAAGCTCCGGGGCCGAAAGAAACGAATTCGGGAATCCATACGATGTCAGCAATCGCACAGACTGTCCGATCTCTCTTCCTGATCGAGTTCGTCAAGGCGTTCGGCCTTGCCATGCGCTATTTCTTCGCGCCGAAGGCGACGCTCAACTATCCGTTCGAGAAGGGTCCCGTTTCTCCGCGGTTCCGCGGCGAGCATGCCTTGCGTCGCTACCCGAACGGCCAGGAGCGCTGCATCGCGTGCAAGCTGTGCGAGGCGGTCTGCCCGGCGCAGGCGATCACCATCGAGGCCGGACCGCGCCAGAACGACGGCACCCGCCGCACGGTGCGCTACGACATCGACATGGTGAAGTGCATCTATTGCGGCTTCTGCCAGGAAGCCTGCCCGGTGGACGCGATCGTCGAGGGCCCGAACTTCGAGTTCGCGACGGAGACGCGCGAAGAGCTCTATTACGACAAGAACAAATTGCTGGCGAACGGCGATCGTTGGGAGCGAGAAATCGCACGCAACATTGCACTCGACGCGCCATACAGGTAAGCGAAGCCGAACCACATACTCGGCGTCGGAATCGGCGGCTCGCATCATCGTCCCGAACGGGCGAGGGGGCCGCGAGAGTGACAACAGGGAGCTTCGATGCTCGGTCTCCAGGCATTCTTCTTCTACATCTTCGCGTTCATTGCGGTCGGTGCCGCGATGATGGTGGTTTTCTCGAAGAACCCGGTTCACTCGGTGCTCTTTCTGATCCTGACCTTCGTCGCCTCGGCGGGCCTGTTCCTCCTGGCCGGCGCCGAGTTCCTCGCGATGATCCTGATCGTCGTCTATGTGGGCGCGGTCGCCATCCTGTTCCTCTTCGTCGTCATGATGCTCGATCTCGACATCGGCCAGCTGAAGCGGCGCGCGGTGCAGTACGCGCCGTTCGGCGCGATCATCGCGGTGCTGCTGCTGGCGCAGCTGATCATCGCGGGTTCGGGAACGCTGGCCGATCCCACGCTCGCAATCGCGACCGCCCTGCCGATGTCGGAAGTCGGCGGCGGGTCGAACATCGAACAGCTCGGCAACGTGCTCTACACCCGTTACATCCTCTATTTTCAGCTGGCGGGTCTGATCTTGTTCGTCGCGATGATCGGGGCGATCGTCCTGACGCTTCGCCACAAGGAAAAGGTCCGCAGACAGTCGATCCCCGATCAGGTGGCGCGCAATCCGGCGACGGCGATCGAGATCAAGAAGGTCGAGAGCGGACGCGGCATTTGAATATGAAAGGACGAGGGGCTTGAATAGTATGGAAGTCGGTCTCGGCCAGTACCTGACCGTCGCGGCGATCCTGTTTGTGATCGGCGTCTTCGGCATTTTCATGAACCGGAAGAACATCATCACGATCCTGATGTCGGTCGAGCTCATTCTGCTCGCCGTGAACATCAATTTCGTGGCGTTCTCGGCGTTCCTGAACGATCTTGCGGGCCAGGTGTTCGCGCTGTTCGTCCTGACGGTGGCCGCCGCGGAGGCCGCGATCGGCCTCGCGATCCTGGTGGTCTTCTTCAGAAATCGCGGCTCCATCGCCGTCGACGACGTCAACACGATGAAAGGCTGATCGACCCGTGTATCAGATCATCGTCCTCCTGCCGCTCGTCGGCTTCCTGATCGCCGGGCTCGGTGGTCACGCGATCGGCGCCAAGGCATCGGAATACATAACGTCGAGCTTCCTGGTGATCGCGGCCTTCCTGTCCTGGGTCGGCTTCTTCACGTTCGACGCCGCCGAACCCATCGCTTCGATCTCCCTCCTGCACTGGATGCAGTCGGGCGGTCTCGACGTGTCCTGGGCCCTGAAGATCGATCGGCTGACGCTCGTCATGCTGGTGGTGGTGAACACCGTCTCGGCGCTCGTCCACATCTATTCCATCGGCTACATGCACCATGATCCGCATCGTCCGCGGTTCTTCGCCTATCTCTCCCTCTTCACCTTCGCCATGCTGATGCTGGTGACGGCCGACAACCTCGTGCAGATGTTCTTCGGCTGGGAAGGCGTCGGTCTCGCTTCCTATCTGCTGATCGGATTCTGGTACAAGAAGCCCTCGGCCAACGCGGCGGCCATGAAGGCGTTCGTCGTCAACCGGGTCGGCGATTTCGGCTTCCTGCTCGGCATCTTCGGCGTCTTCGCCATCTTCCAGTCGGTCAATCTCGACACGATCTTCGCAGGCGCGGCCGCTGTCGCCGCCACCATGGGCGAGGGCGCGGAAGCCGGCGCGGCCGCCGAAGGCGCCGTCGACATGGGCGCCGTCGTGCTTGATTTCGCCGGCTATTCGCTCACCATGGGCGGCGCGATCACCTGCGTCTGTCTCCTCTTGTTCCTCGGTGCCATGGGCAAGTCGGCGCAGATCGGCCTGCACACCTGGCTCCCCGACGCGATGGAAGGGCCGACGCCGGTCTCCGCGCTGATCCACGCCGCGACCATGGTGACGGCCGGCGTGTTCATGCTGGCGCGCATGTCGCCGGTGTTCGAGCTCAGCCATACCGCGTTGACCGTGGTGACCGTCGTCGGTGCGACGACCGCTCTGTTCGCGGCGACGATCGGTCTCGTGCAGACCGACATCAAGCGCGTCATCGCCTATTCGACCTGCTCGCAGCTCGGATACATGTTCGTCGCCCTCGGCGTCGGCGCCTATTCGGTGGCGATCTTCCATCTCTTCACCCATGCCTTCTTCAAGGCGCTGCTGTTCCTCGGTGCCGGTTCCGTCATTCACGCGGTCTCGGACGAGCAGGACATGCGCAGGATGGGCGGGCTGCGAAAGCATATTCCGATCACCTACTGGACGATGGTCATCGGAACGCTGGCGCTCACCGGCTTCCCATTCACCGCCGGTTACTTCTCCAAGGACGGTGTGATCGAGGCGGCATTTGTCGGGCACAACGCCTTCGCCATGTATGGCTGGGGCATGACCGTGATCGCCGCGCTCCTGACGAGCTTCTATTCCTGGCGCCTGATCTTCATGACGTTCCACGGCAAGCCGCGGGCGTCGGCCGACGTCATGCATCATGTGCATGAATCGCCCTGGGTGATGACCATCCCGCTCTTCATTCTCGCATTCGGCGCGCTGTTTGCCGGCATGCTGTTCGAGCACGAGTTCATCGGCGAGGCCTATGAGCATTTCTGGGGCACGGCGCTTTTCACCGGCGCGGAAAACCACATTCTGCACGACATGCATGAAGTCGCCTTCGGCGTGGCGATCATTCCCACGGTGATGATGGCGCTCGGCTTCGCGCTCGCGTACTGGTTCTACATCGCCAATCCGGCAATGCCGAAACGGCAGGCGGAGACCCATCGCGGCCTCTACAAGTTCTTCCTGAACAAGTGGTACTTCGACGAGCTCTACAATGTCCTGTTCGTGCGCAGCGCCAAGTGGCTCGGCCGGACCCTGTGGAAGCGGGGCGACATGGGGATCATCGACCGGTACGGGCCCGACGGCGTGTCCGGGCGCGTGCTCGACGTCACCAACCGGGTCGTGAAGCTCCAGACCGGTTACCTTTATCACTACGCATTCGCGATGCTGATCGGTGTCGCAGCGCTCGTCACCTGGATGATGATCGGGGGAGCCCTTTGATGACCGATTGGCCGATCCTCTCGACCGTCACGTTCCTGCCGCTCGTCGGCGCGTTGCTCATCCTGTTCATTCAGGACGACAACGAACTGGCACGCCGGAACATCCGCAATGTCGCGCTGCTGACCACCATCTTCACGTTCGTCGTCTCGCTCTGGATCTGGGGCGAGTTCGACTACGAGACGACGAACTTCCAGTTCGTCGAGGAAGCCGAATGGCTCGGCACCGGTATCTCATACCGGATGGGCATCGACGGCGTTTCGATGCTGTTCGTGATCCTGACGACCTTCCTGCTGCCGATCTGCGTTCTGGCGAGCTTCGAAAGCGTTCAGAGCCGGGTGAAGGAATACATGATCGCGTTCCTCGTGCTGGAGACGCTGGTCATCGGCGTGTTCTGCGCGCTGGACCTCATCCTCTTCTACATCTTCTTCGAAGGTGGCCTCATTCCGATGTTCCTGATCATCGGCGTGTGGGGCGGCAAGCGCCGGATCTATGCGAGCTACAAGTTCTTCCTCTACACCTTCATCGGCTCGGTGCTGATGCTGGTCGCCATGATGGCGATGTATTGGGAGGCGGGAACGACCTCCATTCCCGAGCTTCTCGCCTACGATTTTCCCGCTTCGATGCAGACCTGGCTCTGGCTTGCCTTCTTCGCGAGCTTCGCGGTCAAGATGCCGATGTGGCCGGTGCATACCTGGTTGCCCGACGCCCATGTGGAAGCGCCGACGGCCGGCTCCGTCATCCTGGCCGGCATTCTCCTGAAGCTCGGCGGCTATGGTTTCCTGCGTTTCTCGTTGCCGATGTTCCCCATCGCTTCGCTGGATTTCGCGCCGCTCGTCTACACCCTCTCGGTGATCGCGATCATCTACACCTCGCTCGTCGCCCTGATGCAGGAGGACATCAAGAAGCTGATCGCCTATTCCTCCGTCGCCCATATGGGCTTCGTGACGATGGGAATTTTCGCCGCGAACGCCCAGGGCGTCCAGGGCGCGATCTTCCAGATGCTCTCCCATGGCCTCATTTCCGGCGCGCTCTTCCTGTGCGTCGGCGTCGTCTACGACCGGATGCACACCCGCGAGATCGCCGCCTATGGCGGGCTCGTGAACCGCATGCCGAAATATGCGGCGGCCATGCTGATCTTCACCATGGCGAATGTCGGCCTGCCGGGCACGAGCGGTTTCGTCGGCGAATTCCTCGTCCTGATGGGCGTGTTTCAGGTGAACAGCTGGGTGGCGATCTTCGCGGCGACGGGCGTCATCCTCTCGGCGGCCTACGCCCTGTGGCTCTATCGCCGCGTCGTGTTCGGCGCGCTGGAAAAGGAGAGCCTTCGCTCGATCCTCGACCTGTCGCGCCGCGAGAAGATCCTGCTCTATCCCCTGATCGTTCTCGTCATCTTCTTCGGTGTCTATCCGATGCCGGTCTTCGACGTGACCGCAGCGTCCGTCGATCATCTCCTGAATACCTACAGTGCCGGACTGGAAGCTGCCTCGTCCGTCGCTGAGGCCAACTGAAGCGGGGACCGCTGGAATATGGTTTCGGACACGCTCACGAGCAGCCTGTCGATCGTCGGGCCCGAATTCATCCTCGCCATCGGTGCGATGGTGCTTTTGATGGTCGGCGTCTTTTCGAGAAGCAAGAACCCGCAGCTGGTGACGTCGCTGTCGGTTGCGCTTCTGATCATCGCCGCCTTGTGGCTGGTCTTCATCGCGCCCCAGGGCATCGCGTTCAACGGCTCGATGGTCAGCGACGGCTTCGCGTCCTTCATGAAGGTCCTTGTCCTGATCGGTTCGGCCTCGGCCATCGTGATGTCGGCGGCCTATGCGGAAAGCGAACGCTTCAACCGGTTCGAGTTCCCGGTCCTGATCGTCCTGTCGACCCTCGGCATGCTGGTCATGGTCTCGGCGGGCGATCTGATCACGCTCTATCTCGGCCTCGAACTCCAGTCGCTGGCGATCTATGTTCTGGCCGCGATCAACCGGGACAGCGTCCGTTCCACGGAAGCGGGCCTGAAATATTTCGTTCTCGGCGCGCTGTCGTCCGGCATGCTGCTCTACGGCGCCTCGATGATCTACGGTTTCACCGGCCAGATCGAACTGACGGCGATCGCGCTGACGCTGGCCGAGGGCGAACGTTCGCTCGGCCTTCTCGTCGGTCTCGTCTTCGTCCTGGCGGGCCTCGCCTTCAAGATCTCGGCCGTGCCGTTCCACATGTGGACGCCGGACGTTTACGAGGGCGCGCCGACGCCGATCACCGCGCTGCTCGCCGGCGCACCCAAGGTCGCCGCCATGGCGCTGACGGTCCGCTTCGCGATGGAAGGGTTCCTTCCGATCGCGATCGACTGGCAGCAGATCATCATCTTCATCTCGATCGCCTCCATGGGCTTCGGCGCCTTCGCGGCCATCGGCCAGACCAACATCAAGCGTCTGATGGCCTATTCCTCGATCGCCCACATGGGCTACGCGCTGGTGGGCCTCGCGGCGGCGAACATGGAAGGCGTGCGCGGCGTCGCGCTCTACATGGCGATCTATCTGGCCACGACGCTCGGAACCTTCGCCGTCATCCTGGCGATGCGCCGCGACGACGGGCCCGTCGACCAGATCGAGGATCTGGCGGGCCTGTCGCGCACCAATCCGGTGATGGCGACGTTCCTTACCATGATGATGCTGTCGCTCGCCGGGCTTCCGCCGCTGGCCGGCTTCTTCGCCAAATATTTCGTGTTCATGGCGGCCGTCGAGGCGGGGCTCTTCGCGCTCGCCATCATCGGCGTCCTGACCAGCGTCGTCGCGCTCTACTATTATCTTCGCATCGTCAAGGTGATGTGGTTCGACGAGGAGGCCAAGCCCTTCCTTCCCGCGCCCATCGAGTTGAAGGTGGTGTTGTGGGTCGCCGGCCTCTTCGTCTTCCCGATCTATCTCTTTGTCGGAGGACCGGTGTTCTCCGCGGCGGGAGCGGCCGCAAGTTCGTTCTTCTGATGACGGCGCAGGCGGTATCGCGCCAATATCGCCGGCTCTCGTTCGGGGATGTTTCCTCGACCAACACGCTGGCGATGGAGGCGGCCCGTTCGGGCGATCCGGGAAATCTCTGGATCACCGCCGAACGGCAGGTCGAGGGCCGCGGCCGCAGGGGCCGCGCCTGGATCTCGGAGCGCGGCAACCTCTATGCCAGCTGGCTCGGCATCGAGGTCGCCCCGCAGGCGGCACTGGCGCAACTTCCCTTTGTCGCCTCGCTCGCCATCCGTAACACCGTCGCCCGCTTCGTCGGATCGCACGCGCAGACGAAATGGCCGAACGACGTCCTGGCCGGTGGGCGCAAGCTTGTCGGTATCCTGCTGGAATCCAGTCGACTCGTGGACGGACGCACCGCAATGGTCATGGGGTGCGGCATCAATATCGAGCACAAGCCGGAGGATGCGCCCTACGCCGTGACGTCGTTGCGCGACGAAGGCTATCGCGGCGGCAGCGAACCGGTGTTCGAAACACTTGCCGACGAATGGTCGCGGCAGCTGGAACGGTTTGCGCGCGGCAGCAATTTTGACGATATTCGCCGCGACTGGCTGAAGGACGCCGTCGGGGTGGGGCTGCCTTGCACCGTCAGACTGAGCGACCGGACGCTCGAAGGGACGTTCGAACGGCTGGAGCGTGACGGTCGCCTGCGACTGGCTCTCGCGGATGGCTCGACGATGCCTATATCAGCGGGTGACATATTCTTTTCCTGAGCGCTCTCTGCGGATGACGCGCTCGCGCGACGCGGCCGGAGCCGTGGCGCGGCCAACGAACGAAACTGAGATGAACGAAACAGCCCGGCGCGCGGGATGCGCCGCGCTAAACGCATGAAAGATTGAAAGCTTGACACAATTGGTATTCGTGCCGCTGGGCGGCATCGGCGAGATCGGTATGAACCTCGCCCTCTACGGCTATGGTCCGGAGGCTGAGCGCGAGTGGATCGTGGTCGATTGCGGAATCTCCTTCGCAGGGCCGGACATGCCCGGCGTCGATCTGGTCTTCCCCGACATCCGCTTCATCGAGGAGCATGTCGACCGGCTCAAGGCCATCATCATCACCCACGCCCATGAGGACCATTACGGCGCCTTGCTCGACCTGTGGCCGCGGCTGAAGGCTCCGGTCTACGCCACGGAGTTTTCCGCCGGGCTGCTGGCCGCCAAGCGCGAGGGCGAGCCGGGCGCTCCGAAGATCCCGGTGACGGTGTTCCGTGCCGGCGACCGGTTCAAGGTCGGACCCTTCGAGATCGAGGCGATCAACGTCACGCATTCGATCCCCGACCCCGTGGCGCTCGCCATCCGCACCGGTGCCGGCACCGTCATCCACACCGGCGACTGGAAGATCGACCCGACCCCGGTGCTGGGTGCGCCGACCGACGAGAAGCGTCTGCGGGAAATCGGCGACGAAGGCGTGATGACGCTGATCTGCGATTCGACCAACGCCATGCGCGAGGGCGACAGCCCGAGCGAGGCGGAGGTGGCGGCATCGCTGACCAAGATCATCACCGCCGCCAAGGCGCGGGTCGCGGTGACGACCTTCTCCTCGAACGTCGGCCGCATCCGCTCGGTGGCGAAGGCCGCGACCGATTCGGGCCGCCAGGTTCTGCTCATGGGGCGCTCCATGCGCCGCACCGTCGATGTCGCGCGCGAGCTCGGCTATATGGACGATGTCCCCGAATTCCTGTCCGAGCAGGATTTCGGCTACGTGCCGCGCGACAAGGTCGTGATCATCCTGACCGGCAGCCAGGGCGAGGCGCGCGCCGCACTCGCTCGGCTGTCGCGCGACGAGCATCCGACCGTCGCGCTCACCCGCGACGATCTGGTGATCTTCTCCTCGCGCGCCATTCCGGGCAACGAGAAGCCGATCATCGAGATCAAGAATTCGTTCCTCGAGCGCGGCGTCAAGATCCTGGAGGATGGCGACGGTCTCGTCCACGTGTCCGGCCATCCCCGCCGCAACGAGCTTCGCAAGATGTACGAGTGGACCCGTCCGCAGACAGCGATACCCGCGCATGGCGAGCCGGCGCACCTCGCAGCCCATGCCGATCTCGCGCGCGAACTCGGCGTGCCCCATGTCGTGGAGGCGCGCAACGGCAAGATGGTCCAGCTCTTCCCGGGCAAGGGCGCGATCATCGACGAAGTGCCGTTCGGGCGCCTCTACAAGGATGGTCGCCTTCTCGGCACCGCCGAGGACATGGGCATCATCGAGCGTCGCCGGTTGTCCTTCGTGGGTCAGGTGTCGGTGTTGATCGAGCTCGATGCCAAGCGCAACCTGAAGGACGATCCGGACCTCGTCTCCATCGGTCTTCCGATCGAGGACGAGACCGGCGAGGACCTCGAGGATCTTCTGGTCGACGCGGCGGCCGGTGCCGTCGAGAGCATTCCGGTCGGGCGTCGCAAGGACCCGAAGCTCGTGCGCGAAGCCGTCCGCAAGGCGGTCCGCAATGCGGCGCAGGACATCTGGGGCAAGAAGCCCCTGACCACCGTCTTCATCACGATGGACTGAAGGAAACGGGAATGCTCGGACGCCTGAACCATGTGGCACTCGCCGTCCCGGACCTTGGCCGGGCGGTAGCGCGCTACCGCGATACTCTGGGTGCGCGCGTCTCCGACCCCCTGGCCCTGCCGGAGCATGGCGTGACCGTCGTGTTCGTCGAGCTCGAGAACACAAGGATCGAGCTGCTCGAGCCCCTGGGAGAGAATTCGCCGATCGCGGCGTTTCTCGCCAGGACGCCCAGGGGCGGCATGCATCATGTCTGCTACGAAGTCAGCGACATTCGTGCCGCCCGCGACCGGCTGGTCGCGCAGGGAGCGCGCGTCCTGGGAGACGGCGAGCCGACGATCGGCGCGCACGGCAAGCCGGTCCTGTTCCTGCACCCGTCGGACCTTTTCGGGACGCTGACCGAATTGGAAGAGGTTTGACGCCGGAGCGCCGGGCGCAATCGCCGCATCCCCTTGTCTCATCATTTTGCGGCAAACACCGTAAAGCTGAGGGCAAGGGTCGATGCAAAACCAGCGCGCCACGCGATCGGCGTTCGAAACGAGGTGACTTATGGGCTGGGTCTCCGGTCTTGCGATCTTCTTCATCATCTGGTGGACGGTGTTGTTCGCCGTCCTGCCGTTCGGCAACCGAATTCCCGAGGGCGAGGACCAGCTTCTCGGTACCCAGGAGGGAACGCCGAGCAATCCGCGTATCTTGCGCAAGGCGATGATCACGACGATCTTCGCGGTGATCGTCTTCGCCGCGTTCTATACCGTCACCGAAGTGATCGGTTTCGGCTTCTCGGATTTCCCCGTCTTCATCCCGGCGCCGTCGGCCTGATCGCCGCACGGCGACACAAGAGGGAATGGGTGGGACGCCGGAGCGGGCTGCCGAATCTTTCATCGGGTGACGGGCAAAAAAAATGCAAGGCCGAAGCCTTGCATCATGAAATCGCGTGTCTGGATTTCCGACCACCCTTGCGGGCGGGGCTGCGGTTTGCCGCGCCGGGAAATCACGTCCTCCCAAGACTAGACCGCATGTTCCGGCTTTTCTGTCGAAGCCGTGACTACGGAACGTAAGATATGCAAATCGCCTATCGTTGTCACGCAGAATTTGATTGAGCCCGATCATTTAGGCAGGCGTGGCAATTGCATCTTATTTGTGCATGTTTCGGGATGTTCACGCGGTGCGTGTGGTCTTCCGATATGCTTCGGACGGGTGCGATATCAGGCTTGGGCGTGACGCCGAAATGGCGCTTCCCATAGCGGAAACGAACCGTTAAACCGGCAGGCGAAAGCCGGACCCCGGGTCCGGCGGGTTTCCACGTGAATGTAAGAGTTTATGATGCGCCTGTCTCGATATTTCCTGCCCATCTTGAAGGAAACGCCGAGAGAGGCGGAAATCGTCTCGCATCAGCTGATGCTGCGGGCCGGCATGATTCGCCAGCAGGCGGCAGGCATCTACTCGTTTCTGCCGCTTGGTCTGAAGGTTCTCAACAAGGTCTGCAACATCATCCGCGAGGAGCAGAACCGTTCCGGCGCGGTCGAGATCCTGATGCCGACGATCCAGTCCGCGGACCTGTGGCGCGAATCGGGCCGCTACGACGCCTATGGCAAGGAAATGCTGCGGATTGCGGACCGCCAGGAGCGCGAACTTCTGTTCGGGCCGACCAATGAGGAGATGGTGACCGACATCTTCCGGTCCTCGGTCCGGTCCTACAAGGACCTGCCGCTCAATCTCTACCAGATCCAGTGGAAGTTCCGCGACGAGGTGCGTCCGCGATTCGGCGTCATGCGCAGTCGCGAATTCCTGATGAAGGACGCCTATTCGTTCGATCTCGATGTGGACAGCGCGACGAACGCCTATCACCGCATGTTCGTCGCCTATCTCAGGACGTTCCACCGCTGCGGACTGAAGGCCATTCCGATGCGGGCCGACACCGGTCCGATCGGCGGCAATCTCAGCCATGAATTCATCATTCTCGCCTCCACCGGCGAAAGCGAGGTGTTCTGCCATCGCGATTATCTCGACATGGCCGTGCCGCCCGCCGACGTGGATTTCGACGATGCCGGCCAACTCGCCTCGATCGTCGAGGCGTGGACCACGCCCTATGCGGCGACGGACGAGATGCACGAGGAGGCGGCCTGGAGCAGAGTGGATCCCGCGAGCCAGTTGAGCGCGCGCGGCATCGAGGTCGGCCACATCTTCTATTTCGGGACGAAATATTCCGAGGCCATGAAGGCTTTCGTCACCGGACCCGACGGCAAGGACGTTCCGGTTCACATGGGCTCCTACGGCATCGGCCCGAGCCGGCTGGTCGCCGCCGCGATCGAGGCCTTCCACGACGAGAGCGGGATCGTCTGGCCGCGGGCGATCGCGCCGTTCGACGTCGGGCTGATCAACATGAAGCCGGGCGACGCGGATTGCGATGCAGCGTGCGAGACGCTCTACGCACAGATGAAACAGGCCGGCATCGACGTTCTCTACGACGACCGCGACCAGAGGGCCGGCGCGAAGTTCGCCACCATGGATCTGATCGGACTACCGACCCAGGTGATCGTCGGGCCGCGCTCCGCAAAGACCGGCGAAGCGGAAATCAAGGATCGCGCAAGCGGAGTGCGCGAAACCATAGCGATGGATCAGATCATCGCCCGAGTGTCTTCGTGATCGCCGGACCGTCCGACACGGCCGTGAACCCCGATGCGCGCGATACGAAGGGCGCTGCGCCTTTCTCCCGTTTCGAATGGCTGCTCGCCGGGCGCTATCTTCGTTCCCGCAAGCGCGAGGCTGGCGTATCGGTGATCGCCGGCTTCTCGTTCGTCGGCATTATGCTGGGGGTCGCGGCCCTCATCATCGTCATGTCGGTGATGAACGGCTTCCGCACCGAGCTCATGAGCCGTATTCTCGGCGTCAACGGCCATGTCATCGTCCTGCCGATCGACCAGCCATTGACCGACTACGACGCGATCGCCGGGCGGATCGACGAGGTTCCGGGCGTCGCCTATTCCATGCCCCTGGTTCAGGGCCAGATCCTGTCGCAAGGGTCCGGCACCGCGTCCACCGGTGCGCTCGTCAAGGGCGTGCCGCAATCGGCCCTGGAAAAGCTCACACCGGTCGCCGGCAATATCAAGCACGGGACGCTGGACAATTTCGACACGGGCGAGGGCGTTGCGGTGGGAAGCCGGCTTGCCGAACGGCTCGGCCTTCTTCTCGGCGACCGCATCACGCTGATCTCGCCGGAAGGCGACGTGACGCCGCTCGGCACGACGCCGCGGGTGAAGTCCTATCCGATCGACGCGATCTTCGAGATCGGACTGTCGGAATATGACGCCGGATTCATCTACATGCCGCTCGGCGAAGCGCAGCTCTTCTTCAATTCCGAAGGGCAGACCCAGTCCATCGAGGTTTTCGTCGACGATCCCGACGCGGTGGCAGAGCTTCAGCCTGCGATCGAAGCCGCGGCCGAACGCCCGGTCTATTCGGTGACCTGGCAAAGCCAGAACCAATCCTTCTTCTCCGCCCTCCAGGTGGAGCGCAACGTGATGTTCATCATCCTGACGCTGATCGTCATCGTCGCCGCGCTCAACATCATTTCCGGCCTGTTCATGCTGGTGAAGGGCAAGGGGCGCGACATCGCGATCCTGCGCACGATGGGCGCGACGCGCGGCTCGATCATGCGCATCTTCTTCATCACCGGCGCCTCGATCGGAGTGTCGGGCACGATCGCGGGCTTCGTGATCGGGCTCCTGTTCTGTCTGAACATCGAGGGAATCCGCTGGTTCTTCTCCTGGCTTTCGGGCGTCGACCTGTTCAGCTCCGAGATCTACTTCCTCAGCGAGCTTCCGGCGGAGGTTCAGGCCTCGGAGGTCGTTCTCGTCGTTCTCATGGCCATCGGCCTGTCCTTTCTTGCAACGATTCTTCCGTCCTGGCAGGCGTCCCGGTTGGATCCTGTCGAGGCATTGCGTTACGAATGAGCATAGCACTCGAACTCAAGGGCGTCGGCCGCAGGTTTCTGCAGGGCGAGAACGAACTCACCGTGCTCGACGGTGCCGACATGGCGATTTCGGCCGGTGAAATGGTTGCGCTGGTCGCCCCGTCCGGCTCGGGAAAATCGACGCTTCTGCAGATCGCCGGCCTTCTCGAAAAACCGACGAGCGGCGACGTGGTGGTGGGCGATCGTGACTGTTCCAGGCTGGACGACAAGGCGCGCACGGCCATGCGTCGGCGCGCGATCGGCTTCGTCTACCAGTTCCACCATCTGCTGCCCGAACTGTCCGCGCTCGAGAACGTCATGATTCCCCAGCTCATCCTCGGGCGTTCGCGCAAGGATGCGCAGGCACGGGCGAAAACCCTGCTCGGCTACATGCGAATCTCGGCCCGAGCCGAGCACCGCCCGGCCGAACTTTCCGGCGGCGAGCAGCAACGCGTTGCGATCGCAAGGGCCGTCGCGAACGAGCCGCAGGTGCTTCTGGCCGACGAGCCGACCGGCAATCTCGATCCGACGACGTCGGATCACGTCTTCCAATCCCTGACGACGCTCGTGCGCGAACAGGGGCTGGCGGCGCTGATCGCCACCCACAATCACGAGCTTGCGTCCCGCATGGACCGGATCGTGACGCTTCATGGCGGACGGATCGTTCCAAAGTCGGTCTGAGCACCGTCTTCACTTTCCGCGCGATACCGCATTTCCGATCTTCGTTCGCAACATCCAGCGCCGGCGTCGCAGGACGGCGCATGCGCATGTGCGTCCGGTTCCACCTCCTTCTTACCGTGCCGCCGGCCGGCAATCGCCGCATGCCTTCGCGCGTTCTGAAAACGGACGTCGCGTCATGCCGTTGACAGGCGGAACAAAACAAGAACATATTGGATATGTCAGGATGCAACGACGCAAAGGAGCGAGCGAATGGACGGTTTGGCGAAGGACGTGGCGTCCCTGGTGGCGGTGAGCGGTTTCGTGGTGTCGCTGATGATGATCGTCCAGGGATTCTAGGCAGGGACGACAGCGCGGCCGAAAGATTGTGGACGCGCGCACGCGGCGCGTTTACCCCGCCCCACGCGCGGCGTACCCTTCGGCCGGACGATGCGTGCCGGGTTCGATACGGATCCGGCGGCAAGGCTTTGTTGAGGTCTCGAAGCCTATTCGAACGCTGCGGGCAAAGCCGCAAGTCCGGTGCCAGCCGATGGCGCCCAGCCGATTGTCCCGTGATCGGGGACCGGGAACCGCGAGGATGAGGCACGATGACGGACACGACTGACCGACTGACGTTCATTCATCTGCGCAGCCACAGCGCGTTTTCGCTTCTCGAGGGCGCGCTGAAAATCGATCAGATCATCAAGTTCGCAGTTTCGGACAATGCGCCGGCCGTCGGCATCGCCGACACGAACAATCTGTTCGGCGCGCTCGAATTTTCGGAAAAAGCGTCGAAGAGCGGATTGCAGCCGATCATCGGTTGCCAGCTCGACGTCGATTTCGAGGATGGCGAGAACGACCGCGAGCGTGCGTCGCTGCCGCCGGCCTCCCTGGTGCTGATCGCCGCGTCTGAGGTCGGCTATGCCAATCTCGTCGAGATCGTCTCCAAGGCCTATCTCGGTCACGACGACAATGCGCGGCCGCATGTGAAGGCTGCATGGCTGGACGCGTTCTGCGAGGGCGTCATCGTTCTGACAGGCGGACCCTTGGGTCCTCTCGGCGTGGCGCTCGGTGCCGACCGCCACGCGATCGCGGAGGCGCGTCTGGTTCGGTTGAAGGCGATCTTCGGCGACCGACTATATGTCGAGCTGCAGCGCCAGTCCGGCTACAATCGGCGGATCGAGGCCGAGACGCTGCAGCTCGCCTATGCGCACGAACTGCCGATCGTCGCGACGAACGAGCCCTATTTCTATTGTCCGGAGGATTACGACGCGCACGACGCGCTTCTGGCGGTTGCATCGAACCGGCTCGTCAGCCACGAGGACCGTCGCCGCCTCACGCGCGATCACTGCCTGAAATCCCAGGACGAGATGGCGGAACTCTTCGCCGATCTGCCCGAGGCGCTCGACAATACGCTGGAGATCGCCAGGCGCTGCAATTTCCGCCCGAAGCTCCGACATCCAATCCTGCCTCGCTTTGCCGGCGCCGACGCCGATCCGGCCGAAGCCATGAAGGTGGAGGCGGCCGAGCTTCGCCGCCAGGCGTTCGAGGGGCTGGAACTGCGCATCGACAAGCTCGGCATTGCGCCGGGCCATACGGTCGAGGAATATCGCGAGCGGCTCGATTTCGAGCTGACCATCATCGAGCGGATGGAGTTTCCCGGCTACTTCCTGATCGTTGCGGACTTCATCAAATGGGCGAAGAACCAGGGCATTCCGGTCGGTCCAGGGCGAGGTTCGGGCGCCGGCTCGCTGGTCGCCTATTCGCTGACCATTACCGACCTCGACCCGCTCCGCTTCTCCCTGCTGTTCGAGCGCTTCCTCAATCCCGAGCGCGTATCGATGCCGGATTTCGACATCGACTTCTGCCAGGATCGCCGCGAGGAGGTGATCCGCTACGTGCAGGAAAAGTACGGGCGCGAGCAGGTCGGCCAGATCATCACGTTCGGAACGCTGCAGGCGCGCGCCGTGCTGCGCGATGTCGGCCGCGTTCTCGAAATGTCGTACGGCCATGTCGACAAGCTCTGCAAGCTGGTGCCTGCCAATCCCGCCAATCCGGTCACGCTGGCGCAGGCGCTTGAGGAAGAGCCGCGGTTGAAGGAAGCGCGGGAAGAGGAGGAGATCGTCGATCGGTTGATCTCGATCGCGCTGAAGCTCGAGGGGCTCTATCGTCACGCCTCGACCCATGCGGCGGGCATCGTGATCGGCGACCGGCCCTTGCAGAAGCTCGTCCCGATGTATCGCGATCCGCGCTCGGACATGCCCGTCACCCAGTTCAACATGAAATGGGTCGAGCCGGCCGGCCTCGTCAAATTCGACTTTCTCGGCCTGAAGACCCTGACGACCCTGCAGACGGCGGTGTCCTTCATCGCCCGCAAGGGGGTCGAGATCGACCTGTCGGCGATCCCGCTCGACGACAAGCCGAGCTACGACATGCTGACGCGCGGCGAGACGGTCGGCGTCTTCCAGCTGGAATCGGTCGGCATGCGCAAGGCGCTGATCGGCATGCGCCCGGACGTGTTCGAGGACATCATCGCGCTGGTCGCGCTCTATCGGCCCGGCCCAATGGAGAACATCCCCACCTACAATGCGCGCAAGCACGGCGAGGAAGAAGCCGACTTCATCGACGACAAGATCGCGCCGATCCTGAAGGAGACGCAAGGCGTCATCATCTATCAGGAACAGGTGATGCAGATCGCACAGGTTCTTTCGGGATACTCGCTCGGCGAGGCCGACATGCTGCGCCGTGCGATGGGCAAGAAGATCCGCGCCGAGATGGACAAGCAGCGGGTTCGCTTCGTCGACGGCGCGGTGGAGCGCGGCGTCACCAAGAAGAAGGCGGACATGATCTTCGATCTGCTCGCCAAGTTCGCCAATTACGGCTTCAACAAGTCGCACGCCGCAGCCTACGCCCTCGTCGCCTACCAGACGGCCTATCTGAAGGCGAACCACCCGACGGAGTTCCTGGCCGCGTCGATGACGCTCGATGCCGGCAACACCGAAAAGCTCAATGATTTCCGCCTCGATGCCAAGCGCCTCGGGATCGAGGTGGTTCCGCCTTCGGTCCAGACCTCGTTCAAGAAGTTCGAGGTCGGCGACAAGCGCATCTTCTACGCGCTCGCCGCCATCAAGGGCGTCGGGGAGCACGCCGTCGATCATATCGTCGAGAGGCGGGGCGATGCGCCGTTCAGGTCGCTCGAGGATTTCTGCGGCCGCATCGATCCGAAGATCGTCAACAAGCGCACGTTCGAGTTCCTGATCGCGGCCGGCGCCTGCGACTGCTTCGGCCACGAGCGTGCGGTGCTGATGGGCAATGTCGAGCGGATGATGGGCTATGCGGCGCGGATCGCCGAAAGCCGGACCTCCGGACAGGCCGATATCTTCGGCTCGCTCTCCTCCGAGCCCGAACCGCTGCGCCTTGCGCCTTCGGCGCTGTGGACCTCGTCCCAGAAACTGATGCGCGAATTCCAGGCGATCGGGTTCCACCTGTCGGCCCACCCGCTCGACGAGTACAAGGCGACGCTCAAGCGGCTGCGCGTGCAGTCGCATGCCGACGCGGTCGCGGCGGTCAAGCGCGGCGCGAGCGCGGTGCGCCTGGCCGGAACGGTCACCAGTCGGCAGGAGCGAAAGACCCGGTCGGGCGGCAAGATCGGCATCATCCAGATGTCGGATGCGAGCGCCCAGTACGAGATCGTGCTGTTTTCCGAGGCGCTCTACGCGTTTCGCGATGCGCTCGAGCCGGGCGTCTCGGTGATCGTGACGGCGCAGGCCGAGGAGCGGCCCGAGGGCGTCTCCTTCCGGGCGAGCAACGTCCAGTCCCTGGAAGACGAAGCGGTGCGGACCCAGAAGGCGCTGCGCATTTTCGTGCGCGACGAGAGCCCCATCCAGGCCTTCCGATCCTATCTCGAAACGCGCGGCGACAGCGAGGTGTCGATCGTTCTTCTGCGGGACGATGGCGGCCGGGAGGTGGAGATCATGCTTCAGGACAAGTACCGGGTGTCGCCGCAGGTCGCGAGCGCGATCAAGGCGGCTCAGGGTGTCGTCGACGTGGAACTGGTCTGAGCGCAGATCGTCGCGGACTTCGGGTGACGCGTACGGCTCGCCTGGTGCGGTGCGCGTGCGATGTTCACGCCGGGGGAGGGAGGCGAACGGATATCGCGCTTTCGCCTGGAGCGTCGGCCCGAAGTTCGGAACCGGTATTCGGAAAGCCCGATGCGTGAAATCAAAGAGACGGCCAGAGCATTCCGCGTCCGAACAGGCACGGGATGCTTTGGCCGGCAAGGCTCGTCAGGATCGGTGCGGGTCGGACTTGGGCGGCGTCGCGCGGTAGGTGAAGCCGGTTTCGATGGCGCCTTCGCCGAACCGGTTTCGCAACAGGTCGAGCGCGGCTTCCGCCTTGGCGCGCTTGGCAAAACCGGCATCGACGAGATCGTCGGGATCGGCCGTCGCCGCAGGAGCAAAGCCGGCGCAGCCGATACCGATCAGCCTGAACCGGGTGCCGTCCAGTTCGTTTTCGAGAAGGGCGCGTCCGCACGCGAAGATCCGGTCGGCGAGCCGTGTCGGATCGGCGAGCTTGCGCTGGCGCGTGCGCAACTTGAAGTCCGCGCTCTTCAGCTTCAGCGTGATGCCCGTCGCTGCGAGGTCGGTCGCTTTCAGACGGGCGGACACCTTTTCGCTGAGGCGCCTCAGGATCGGAACGAGCTCGTCCATGCGGTATAGATCGACGCTGAACGTCGTCTCGGCGGAGATGCTCTTGGCCTCGCCCCGCGGCTCGACGCTGCGCATGTCGATTCCGCGCGACAGGCGCGACAGCCGCGCGCCGGTCACGCCGTAGCGGCGCATCAGCTCGGCCTCTTCCATCTCCTGCAACTGGCCGATCCTGGTCAGGCCGTCGGCTCTCAGCTTGCCGGCCATCGCATCGCCGACGCCCCAGATCGCGGTGATCGGGCGTATTTTCAGGAAGTCGTGGGTGTCCCGCCGCCCGATCACGGAAAACCCTCGCGGCTTTTCGAGGTCGGAGGCCATCTTGGCGAGAAACTTGTTGTGGGACAGTCCGATCGAAACGCTGACGCCGATCTCGCGCTCCACCCGCGAGGCCAGCTTGACGAGTGTCACGGCAGAGGGTTCGCCATGCAGCCGTTCGGTGCCCGCCAGATCCATGAAGGCCTCGTCGATCGAAAGCGGCTCGACGAGGGGCGTCAGGTCCCGCATCATCTGGCGGACCTGCCGGCCGACGGCGGCATATTTCTCCATGGCGGGCCGCACGACGACGGCGTCCGGGCACAGCTTCAATGCCTTGAACATCGGCATGGCGGAGCGGACGCCGCGAATGCGGGCAATGTAGCAGCAGGTCGTGACGACACCGCGCGTCCCGCCGCCGACGATGACCGGCTTGTCGGCAAGATGCGGCGCGTCGCGCTTTTCGATGCTGGCATAGAAGGCGTCGCAGTCGAGATGGGCAAGTTGCAGCCCGCCCAGTTCGGGATGGGCCGCAAGACGCGGACTGCCGCAGGCCGAACACCGCCTTTGGCCCGGGCTCCCGACATGGTGGCAGTCGCGGCACACGCTGAATGCCGGGGCACCGGCGACCATTATCCGGGACGCCCCGTCGTCGTCGCCGCCGCATCCCGGCGCTTTGGGGCGTCGGCGAGGATCGCGCGCACGATTTGCTCCGCATCGGTCCAGTCCCGCGCCGCATGCGCGCCTTTCGGCAGCGCCGGCAGGTGAGGGCGGAAGCCGTGATGGGCCATTAGGTGAACGAGATGGGCATGCGGGACGCTGCGCCTTACCGTTTCGAGATTGGGCGGCAGATCGTCGATGAAGACGATTGGTCCGTCCCATCGCCGGGCAAGTTCCGCGACCACCCCGCCTTTGGAGCGCTCGGTGGCGATCATCGGATAGGCAAGACCGGCGCGATCGAGCGTCGCGCGCCGCTCGTCGTGATAATCCGGGTCCATCGCCGTGAGGAAGACGATATCGACGTCCGGATCGAGGGCGCTGAGCGCGGCCTGCACGCCCTCCGCTGGAGGCTGGCGGCTTGCCTGCTCGGCGTAGAGGCGCTGCATGAGACCATCGAGTTCGGCGGAGGCGAGGGCCGCGCCGGTCGCCTGCGAGCGCGCATTGCCGGTCAGCTTGTAGCTGTCGAAATGAAGCTCGATGCCGTTCTCGCGCAGAAGCGTCTGGAACGGGCCGATGAATTGCAGCACCACCTCGTCTATATCAAGCACGAGAAGGGCGTCGCGCCTGCGCTCGATGTCGGCGACCGGAACGCCGCGTGTTCTGGCCGTCATGCGCCGTACCATTCCTGCGGCTGGCCGCCCGGCAGGGCGCGCTGGGCAGCGGCGATCGTTTCGGGCGCGTGTCCGCACGCCTGCGAGAACGCCATCAGGGTCGGCTCATGGGCGGTCACGAATTCGAGGACGCCGGCCAGGAAACCCGGCTCGGACGCGGCCTTGCGCACGTCTTCGGCCGACAGGCCGGTGATCGCGCAGAACCGTTCGAACAGGCGTTCGTCAGACGCGATGTATGTGAGCGCCTCGATCGCGATGGCCGCGGGGTCGAAGGCGGGAGACCGGTCGCTTACAACCATTCTTAAGGTCCTGTTACCCTTAACGAAAAGACGGGATTTGATTCCCAATTCTTCAACGAAATGCGCCTACTGTTTTAACTCGATACCCAACATTCGGCCCTAGGTCGAGGCAGGAGAGACCCGGATGGCGAAAACCGTGATGATCGTTGAAGACAACGAACTGAACATGAAGCTTTTTCGCGATCTGATCGAAGCTTACGGATATGAGACGGTGCGCACCCAGAGTGGGTTGAACGCCGTCGAACTCGCCCGTGAGCACAGGCCCGATCTGATTTTGATGGATATCCAGCTTCCCGAAATCTCCGGGCTCGACGTGACGCGGCAGCTGAAGGCCGATCCGGAACTGCAGAAGATCCCGGTGATCGCCGTGACGGCGTTCGCCATGAAGGGGGACGAGGAGCGGATCCGCGAAGGCGGGTGCGAGGCCTACATTTCGAAGCCGATTTCGGTTCCGAAGTTCATCGAAACCATACGATCCTTCCTTGGTGAAGGTCAGGAATAGACGATGAGTGGACGCATCCTGATTGTCGATGACAATCCCATCAACATCAGATTGCTGGAGGCGCGGCTTTCTGCCGAATATTTCGATGTCATCTCCGCGGCCAGCGCCGCGGAGGCGATCGCGATCTGCAAGTCCCAATCTCTGGATCTCGTGCTGAGCGACGTGATGATGCCGGAGATGGACGGGTTCGAACTGTGCCGGAGGCTGAAGGCCGATCCGCAGACGACCCATCTTCCGGTCGTTCTGATCACCGCGCTCGACCAGCCGTCCGACCGGGTGAAGGGTCTGGAAGCGGGCGCAGACGATTTCCTCTCCAAGCCGGTGCGCGACCTGCCGCTGTTTTCGCGCGTCAGGAGCCTCACCCGCCTGAAGCAGATGATGGACGAGCTGCGTCGGCGCGCGGAGACCGCAAGCGACATCATGACGGCGGACGAGCAGGTGGACGCGCCCGTGCTTCGGCTGCCGCAGATCGTCGTCGTGGGAAGCGACAAGCGGGCGAACGCAGCCGTCGGCAGGATGATGAGCGAGATCGGCCGGGTCACGTCCTACGAGGACCATGACGAAGCGCTGCAGGCGATCCAGAACCGGGACGTCGTCCTGTGCATCGTCGATCTGGCCGGCCCACCCGGCAAGGACCCGATGCGCTTTCTCGCACGCTGCCGCTCGAGCGAGGCGTCGCGCGCGCTTCCGCTGATCGGAATCACGGCGAGCGACGACGATCAGACGGCGGCCAAGGCGCTTGAACTCGGCGCGCACGACTATGTCCAGCGGCCGATCGATCTGAACGAACTGAATGCCCGGGCCCGCACCCAGCTCGCGCGCTATCGCTATGGCGAGACGCTGCGCATGACGGTGGAGCGGACGCTGGAGCTGGCCGTCATCGACGGCCTCACCGGGCTCCACAACCGGCGCTTTCTCGACGCGCACATGGGCCGGGCCGTGAGCGAGGCGGCCAAGCGCCAGGGCGCGTTCTCGCTGATGATCGCCGATATCGATCACTTCAAGCGGATCAACGACACGCATGGCCATGATGTCGGCGATGCCGTGCTGCAAGAATTTGCCCGCCGCCTGGAAATCAGCGTTCGCGCAAGCGATCTCGCCTGCCGGCTCGGCGGCGAGGAGTTTGCGGTTCTCCTGCCCAATGCGGACCAGCGCACGGCCGAGATCACCGCGGAACGCTTCCGCAAATTTGTGGAAGCGACCGCGTTCGGCGTGCCGGGCGGTGCGGAGATCACGGTGACGGTCAGCATCGGGGTCGCGGTCTACCCGGCGAGCGGGGAAGATGCGACATCCCTGATGCGCGCCGCCGACACCGCCCTCTACAAGGCCAAGAACGAGGGGCGGAACCGCACGGCGATCGCCGCCTGAACGCCTTGTCGTCAGGGCGCCGGCTGCGAACCCGGTGTTAACCGTCTTGGGACAAAACCGGTTCAATTGCACCGAATATCGTTGCAAACGATTCACGTTTCAGCCAGTTTGGCATCGGGTTACCAACGTCCGTTCCGCGTGAAACGGCGTTCCGGATACCCCATGGAATGCTCAGGTCCGCCGCATCTCCTGGGTCCCGTGGGGCGGTCGGTCGGCCTTGTTCACATGACGGTGTCCTCGTGCCGTCGAACAAGTGCCGACCGGCCACTTGCCTCAAGCGCAGAGTGCCGGGCCGTTCGGGTTCCCCCAAATTCGATCCTCGTTTTTCCGACAGGAACAGGCTGCATCATGCGTCCGCACCGGGTTGCGCGCGTTTCCGGCGGCGCCGATACGCGTTCTTGATGGTCCGCGTCAGGCGAGGCGTTTCCCACGCCCTGTGCCTTGCCACGGCGCACAGCGCGCCTTCCGGGCCGCAAACGCAACAGCCCCAAGACCTCAGCGCCACGACATTCCGACGGGGCCGATGCCGGATCGTGCGCGCACTATGCGATGAACCTGCGTGACCGGGACCGACTGCCCGCCATCGGCGCCCTGGCCGCGCTTGCAGGAGACGGCGGAGCGCAACCAGCGACGGCACGCAAACAAAAAACGCCGCTCCGAATGGGCGGCGTTCTCGATTGGTCCGTCGAACCTTGCCGATGAATCACCGGCGGCTGGTTACTTGATCTTGGCTTCGCGGAAATCGACATGCTTGCGGGCCACGGGATCGTACTTCCGCTTGACCATCTTGTCGGTCATCGTGCGGCTGTTCTTGCGCGTCACGTAGAAGAAGCCGGTGTCGGCCGTCGAAAGAAGCTTGATCTTGATCGTGGTCGCCTTGGCCATCGTCTCATCCGTTTGTTCGTGTACGCCTCTGCGAAGGCCGGTGCGGCCGATCGCGGGGAGGGCGGTTCATCCTGTTGAAATTCGCATCAGCCGCGCAACGAAATGAAGCCTTGGCACAAACGCGAAGCCGCCGACGCTTTCGACGCCGGCGGATTTTGACGGGACATTACTCACACCTCGTCCGAAGTCAAGAGATCCCGACGACCTGCTTGCCTCAGGCGGATGCGCCATCGCGCAGCGTGCGCAGGGATTGCTGGTCGGCAACCACGTTTTCCTGCACCGCCTTCTGCACCTTCTCGAAGGCGCGAACCTCGATCTGGCGAACGCGCTCGCGGCTGATGTCGAACTCGCCGGACAGGGCCTCCAGCGTGATCGGGTCTTCCGACAGACGGCGCGCCTCGAAGATGCGGCGCTCGCGCTCGTTCAGAATTCCCATGGCCCGCTGCAGCATGCCGCGGCGCTGGTCGAGCTCGTCCTGCTTGGCGAGCGATTCCTCCTGGGACTCGTTGTCGTCGACGAGCCAGTCCTGCCATTCGCCCGATTCGCCTTCGGTGGCACGCAGCGGCGAGTTCAGCGAGGCGTCGCCGGAGAGGCGCCGGTTCATGGAAATGACCTCTTCCGTCGAAACGCCGAGCTGTGTTGCGATCTGCTGTACCTGCTCGGGCTTCAGATCGCCATCCTCGAGCGCCTGGATGCGGCTCTTCATCTTGCGAAGATTGAAGAATAACCGCTTCTGGTTCGCCGTCGTGCCCATCTTCACGAGGCTCCATGAGCGCAGGATATATTCCTGGATCGACGCCTTGATCCACCACATGGCGTAGGTCGCGAGCCGAAAGCCGCGTTCGGGGTCGAAGCGCTTGACCGCCTGCATTAGGCCGACATTGCCCTCCGAGACGACTTCGCCGATCGGCAGCCCGTAGCCGCGATAGCCCATGGCGATCTTGGCGACGAGACGCAGATGGCTCGTGACGAGCTGATGTGCGGCGTTCCTGTCGTCATGCTCGGCATAACGCTTGGCGAGCATGTATTCCTGGTCTGGCTGCAGCATCGGAAACCGGCGGATCTCTTCGAGATACCGATTGAGGCCGCCCTCTCCGGATGCGACGCTGGGCAAATTCATCTGGGCCATTCTGGGTCCCTCCATCTCATGCCGTCCGCTTCCTCGAAGCCGGACGAAAACGGGTCCGTTCGGCACCCGTACTTGGCTAATATGGGCATTCGCAGCCGGGTTTGCACGCTTTTTCGTGCCTGAAACCACGCGACGATCGTTCGCCGGCCACCCACGTGAAGCCATTGGTTTTCATGGAAGATCAATCCCGAGCGCGGCTCCCAGTTCCCGGAAATCGTCGGGTACGTCGCTCGTGAAACACTGCGTTTCCCCGCTGATGGGGTGGACGAAGCCGAGTTCGGCGGCGTGCAATGCCTGCCGCTGGAACCTTGCGAGAGCCCCGTGGGCCCTGTCGTCGAGGGCGTTGACCTTCGAGCGGAAGCCCGAGCCGTAGACATCGTCGCCGATCAGCGGATGGCCGATATGGGCCATATGGACGCGGATCTGATGGGTGCGCCCCGTTTCCAGCCGGCATTCGACCAGGCTCGCCTCGACGCCGCTTGCCTCGTGCAGGCCGGATACCACCCGGTAGTGGGTGATCGCCTGGCGCGCGTCCGGTTGGGTCTGTGTCACGACGGCTCGTTTCAGCCGGTCCGACGAGGAACGTCCGAGAAGCGTCTCGATCCGCCCGAGATGGGGGATCGGGGTGCCCCAGACGAGCGCCAGATAGGAGCGGGTCAAGCGCCCGTCCCGTCCATGCGCCGCGAACTGCTCGGCCAGGGAGCGATGGGCGGCATCGGACTTGGCCACGACGAGAAGCCCGCTCGTGTCCTTGTCGAGGCGGTGCACGATGCCGGGACGCTTGACGCCGTTGATGCCGGAAAGGTCTCGACCGCAATGGTGAAGGAGGGCGTTCACCAGCGTTCCGGTCCAGTTGCCCGGTCCTGGATGGACGACGAGCCCGGCCGGCTTGTCGACGACGATCAGATCCGCGTCTTCGAAGACGATGGCGAGCGCAATGTCCTCGGCGTCCGGCTCGGGATCTTCAGGCGGCGGCACGCGCAGGGCGACGATGTCCCGTTCGGCGACGCGGCGTTTGGCGGCCGTCACCGGCTGTCCGCCGATCGTCGCGTCACCTGCGGCGATCAGCCCCTGCAGCCGTGCGCGCGAGAGTTCGGGCGCGCATCGCCCCGCCAGGAACGCATCGATCCGCATTCCGGCTTCCTCGGCTGCGACGGCGAATTCTCTTGTATCCATGGGGGCCGCGCTTGTAGGTGCGAATATCACAAGCCGTGACGGCTTGCGTGCGAAACTCAGGCAGACACTCATATGACCAGCGAACCCGAACGCCAAGATGACGAGCCGCTCGACCCGGCGGCCGAGAATCTGCGCCGAAAGCTGATGCGCCTGCTGATCTTCTCGATGGGCTTCATGATCCTGTCGGTGCTGACGGTGTTCGGCGTGATCATCTACAAGACGACGCGTTCCAGCGAGCCGGTCTATGACGGCACCCCGGTCGCCATCCCTCTGCCGGGGGGCGGGGAGATCATCGATACGGCCCTCGACGCCAACCGCCTGCTGCTGACGGTGCGCAGCGGCGACGCCGTGAGGCTCGTTCTCGTCGATCGGACCACCGGCGCGATCGTCTCGGAATATGTGATCGACCCTTCGGCGCCCGTTCCGCAATAGGAAAGGGGGGCATAGAGCGCGGGCCGTGAGAAAATTTCTCGAGAACGGCCCAACTTATCCCTTGCGCCAGAAGCGCCGACATTCTATGTCGCTCCCACAGTACGCGCCCATCGTCTAGCGGTTAGGACGGCGCCCTCTCACGGCGCAAACAGGGGTTCGATTCCCCTTGGGCGTACCATTTCTCCTTATGGCGTACTGACCCTTCCAGATTTTTCCGATATGCCTCGCGTGCATCCGCCTTGGCTTCCGTGCCTTGTCCGGATCCAAGGGCGCGCGATCCCGCGTTCGCGAACAGGTTCGCGATCGGGGCGCCCGGTTGCGTCGGGCGGTGTGTCACGGGCGGCCGGAGGGCCCGGGCCTCATCCGTTTCAGGAGCGCCCAGCTGCGAAGGTCGACCATCGCCTTGATGGTGGCCGCAAGGACCAGAAGGCAGAGAACAGCCTTCGATACCGTGCCCATCGCCCCTTCGATCAGCATGGTATGAACCACGCTGCCGACGACCACCGAGAGCGTGAGCGCCGTGTGCGCGAAGCGCCAGACCGGCGGCCGGATGCGCAAGGGTTTCCGCAGCAAGGCCAGTGCCGCGGCGGCAAACAGCGCCCACATGGCAAGGACGCCCCAGATCGAGAAGGGCGTCGGGGAAACGAAAAGCAGCGCATCGATGACGTCGGGCGGACTGGTCAGCCAGAGACCGCCGACGTGAAGCACGACGAGACAGACCAGCCCCGTCCCGACCCGGCGATGAAGCACGCGCCCCGCGCGCGCCGAAAGCTTCGGCAGATAATGTCCGACGAGAAGCGGCTGGAGCAGGATGAGGGCCAGCGCCACGATCCCCGCGAACCCGGCCGCGATATAGACCCAGCTCCGATAGCTGAGAAACGGGCTCGTCGCCGCGACGGCGACCGGAATGATCAGGGCGGCGGCAAGCGATGCCCAGGCGAGAATGGCACGGGGCCGTGACATGGGTGCTCAGGCCGGCTGCAGCACGAAGTCCGCGGTGAGCGACGTATCGCGCGCGCTGTCCATGACCGGCCGAAGGAAGACGGTCTCGAACGCGGGATCGTCATAGGCGAGATGGCCATGCGCCTGCCCGAAAGCCGGGACGATCTGCGGCATTTCGAGCCGAAACACGCCATCCGGCCCGGTCAGGGTCGCGCCGTGGCTTTCGGGATCGCTCTCATATCCCTCGGTCGTGTGCGCCCAGATCTGAATTCTCACCCCTTCGAGCGGCGCCCCGTCTCCGGCGCGGCGAACGGTGCCCGACATCCAGAAACCACCGTTTCCGATCCGCTCGACGATCGGGGCGCCGGGACGGTAGTTGTTGGAGCCGCCGCGCATCGACGGCGTCGGCGCGAGGCCCTGCGCTCTTGCCGCCGGTGCCATGAGGCCGGGCAGTCCGGAAGAGAGCGCGGCGGCCGCGCCCAGAACGCCTGCGGAAAGAAACGTCCGGCGGCTGTGTCGAATTCGGGTCATCGGCTCTCTCGCTTTACGGCTCGTCCGCTGATCGCGGTGTCCCACCACGCACAACGGGCGTGACTGTCGAGGCAAATCTTGGTGAAAATATCACCGGCCGCATCGCGGCATGCGCGGTGGTTCGTCGCAACCGCGAACGTCGGGGAAAAAAATCGTCCATCGGCCGGGCTGGAACGAAATGCGCCGGGCTCTCAGGACGATACGAGATCGCAGCGACCCTCGACGGAGCCCATCTGGTCCGATCGACGGCGCTCCTTCTGCGACGATCGGATGGCGGTCGCAGACAGTCGCCTCCGCACCGATTGAGTTGCGTACGTCAAGACATCGTGGTTCAACGCGTATATGAGCCCCGTTCCGACCCTCAGCGACGTCGCGAAACTGGCCGGCGTGTCGCTGGCGACGGTGGACCGCGTCATCAACCGGCGGCCGAACGTCAGGGCGCATACGGTGGAGCGCGTCAGGGCGGCGATGGCCGCGCTCGACTACCGGGTGGACCCGCTGGCGGCGGGGCTCGCCCGGCGCAAGCGCTACAAATTCGTCTTCCTCCTGCCCGGCGGCACCAACGCCTTCATGGCCGATCTTGCCGCGCGGCTCGAAAGCCTGACCGGCTGGCTGACCGCGAACAGGGCATCGGTCGAGACGGTGTTCGCCGACGTGTTCGATCCGAAACGTCTCGTCGAAGCGATCGACGGGATCGACCGGGAGGCGGACGGCGCGGCGATCGTCGCCCTCGATCACCCCGATATCCTGGCCGCGATCGATCGGCTGTCCGGCGACGGCGTCGCCGTGGTCACGCTGGTTTCGGACGTGCCGAAATCGCAGAGGCTGCGCTTCATCGGCATCGACAACACCGCGGCCGGCCGGAGCGCGGGGACCCTGCTCGGGCGTTTCACCGCCGGCCGTGCCGGAACGGTCGCCCTTCTCGTCGGGTCGCTGTCGCTGCGCGACCATGTCGATCGTTGCCTCGGCTTTTCGCAGATCGTCGAGCGCAACTTTCCGCATCTGACGGTCCTGCCCGTGATCGAGACACGCGACGAGCGGAACCGGGCGGAACGGGCGGCGAAGGACGTTCTGGGTGAGCATCCGGACCTTGTCGGGATCTACAATGTCGGCGCGGGCAATGTCGGGATCGCGAGCGCGCTGCGCGCCGGCGCGACCGCGATTCGCCCCGTCGTCGTCTGCCACGAGCTGACGCCGGGCTCGGTCGAGGCGCTGCGCGCCGGACAGTTCGATGCGATTCTCGCCCAGAACCCCGGCCACGAGGTCCGGTCCGCCGCGCGTGTCCTTCTGGCATGCGCCAGCAAGACCGGCGTGGTGGAGGAGCAGGAGCGGATCCGGATCGATATTTTCATTCGTGAAAATCTGCCAGCATAACTTATGATTTTTTGATGTACGCCCTTCAAAAGGCGTTCCCGGTGTGCCAGTTTGCCGGTCAACGGAACGTGCGTCGGAGAGGGTGGGTCTCCGCCGTCCCGTCCCGTCGGGTCGAATGTCTCGGGAGGAGCCGACATGCAGACGATGAAGGGGCCGGGGATCTTTCTCGCCCAGTTCGCCGGCGACGATGCGCCGTTCAACGATTTTGGCTCGATCTGCCGATGGGCCGCCGGCCACGGCTACAAGGGCGTGCAGGTTCCGACCTGGGACGCGCGCCTGTTCGATCTGGCGAGGGCGGCCGATTCGAAAACCTATTGCGACGAGATTGCGGGCATTGCGCGCGATGCCGGGGTCGAGATCACCGACCTGTCGACCCATCTGCAGGGACAGCTCGTCGCCGTGCATCCGGCGTTCGACGAGGCCTTCGACGGCTTTGCGGAGCCCGAGGTGCGCGGCAAGCCTAAAGCCCGGCAGGCGTGGGCCGTCGACCAGCTGAAGCTTGCCGCGAAAGCGTCTGCGCATTTCGGCTTTTCCAGCCATGTCACCTTTCCCGGCGCGCTCGCCTGGCCGTTCCTCTATCCCTGGCCCCAGCGTCCGGCCGGGCTGGTCGATACCGCGTTCGACGAACTGGCACGGCGCTGGGTCCCGATTCTCGATGCATTCGACGAGGCCGGCTGCGATGTCGGCTACGAGATCCATCCGGGCGAGGACGTCTTCGACGGGGCGACGTTCGAGATGTTCCTGGAAGCGGCGGGCCATCATCCACGCCTCAAGATCAATTACGATCCCTCGCACTTCGTGCTGCAGCAGCTCGATTATGTCGGTTTCATCGACGTCTATCACGAGCGGATCTGCGCGTTCCACGTCAAGGATGCCGAGTTCAATCCCACGGCGCGCCAGGGGGTCTATTCCGGTTACCAGCCCTGGGCCAAGCGCGCCGCCCGGTTCCGCTCGCTTGGCGACGGCCAGGTCGACTTCTCGGCGATCTTCTCGAAGATGGCCGAATACGGCTATTCGTCCTGGGCCGTCCTCGAATGGGAATGCTGCCTGAAGAGCCCGGAACAGGGCGCCGCCGAGGGCGCGCCCTTCATCGCCCATCACATCATCGAAGTGACCGACAAGGCCTTCGACGACTTTGCCAGCGGCGGCACGGACGAGGCGGCGAACCGGCGTATGCTGGGGATCTCTGCCGAGGGAGACGCATCATGACCATCGAAGGACGCGACGACGCGCGCGGCCGGCGTATCCGGCTCGGCATGGTCGGTGGCGGGCAGGGCGCCTTCATCGGCGCGGTGCATCGCATGGCCGCCCGCATCGACGACCGGTTCGATCTCGTCGCGGGCGCGCTCTCGTCGACGCCGGAAAAGGCGAAGGCGTCCGCCGCCGAGATCGGTCTCGATCCCGCGCGCAGCTACGGCTCCTACGAGGAGATGGCGCGCGCCGAGAAGGAGCGCCCCGACGGCATCGAGGCGGTGGCGATCGTCACGCCCAACCACATGCATTACCCGGTCGCCCGGACTTTCCTGGAAGCCGGCTACCACGTCATCTGCGACAAGCCGGTCACGACGACGCTCGCGGATGCGAAGGATCTGGCGGAGATCGTGAGGCGGTCGGGTAAGGCGTTCGTCCTCACCCACAATTATACCGGCTATCCGATGATCCGTCAGGCGCGCGCGATGTGCGCGGCTGGCGACCTCGGCGACATCCGCATCGTCCAGGCGCACTATATCCAGGACTTTCTGGCGACGAAGGTAGAGGATGCCGGCTCCAAGCAGGCGGCCTGGCGGGTCGATCCGTCGAAGTCGGGGGCCGGCGGCACGATCGGCGATATCGGCACCCACGCCTTCAATCTCGCCTCTTTCGTCACCGGGCTGGAGCTCGACAGTCTCGCCTGCGAGCTGACGAGCTTCGGCGAGGGCCGGAGTCTCGACGACAATGCGCAGATGCTCCTGCGTTTCAGGGAGCGGAACGGCGTTGCGGCCAAGGGCACGCTCTGGGCGAGTCAGGTGGCCGTCGGCCACGAGAACACGCTCGCCCTTACCGTCATCGGCACGAAGGCCGGCCTTACCTGGCAGCAGGAAGAGCCGAACAGGCTCTGGTTCACGCGGCTCGGGGAACCCAAGCAGCTGCTGACGCGCGGCGGCGCGGGCGCGAACGCGGCGGCGGGGCGCGTGACTCGCATCCCCGCGGGCCATCCGGAAGGCTATCTCGAGGGTTTCGCGACGATCTATGCGGAGGCGGCCGAACTCATCGCCGCGACCGACGAGGGGCGCGCGCCGCCGGAGGGGCTGGGGACGGTCACCATCGAGGACGGTGTCACCGGCATGGCCTTCATCGAAGCCTGCGTCAGGTCCGCCAGGGACGACGGCGCGTGGACGCGGCTATGATCACCGCGCCCGCTCCCGGCGGTCCCCGTGCGACGACCGGGGAACGGACGGCCCCGATCATCGAGGCCCGCGGCGTCCGCAAGAGCTTCGGGCCGGTCGAGGTGCTGCACGGCATCGACTTCGCGCTTCGGCCCGGCGAGGTTCATGCCCTGGTCGGCGAGAACGGCGCGGGCAAGTCGACATTGATGAAGTGCCTCACCGGCTATCAGCCGGTCACCGGCGGCGAGATATGGCTTCGCGGAGAGCCGGTCCGGTTCTCCTCGAGCGACGAGGCCGAGCGCGCCGGCGTCGTCCTCATCCACCAGGAATTTAACCTGGCCGAACAGCTTTCGGCCGAAGCCAATATCTTTCTCGGGCGGGAGCTGAAGAAGGGCGTCTTTCTCGACTGGAAGACGATGCGCCGGCGTGCGAGCGAACTTCTCGACGAACTGGCGACGCCGATCGACACCCGCCGCCCGGTCTCCAGCCTCTCGGTCTCGCAGAAACAGATGGTCGAGATCGCCAAGGCGCTGGCCCGCGACGCGCGCGTTCTCGTGATGGACGAGCCGACTGCGGTGCTGACCTCCCGCGAAGCCGAGGTGCTGTTCGAGCAGATCTCCCGGCTGAAGGCCGAAGGCGTCGTCATTCTCTACACGTCCCACAAGCTCGACGAGATCGTGCGCATCGCCGACGAGGTGACCGTCCTGCGCGACGGCTCGTTCATCTCCAACCGGCCGGCGTCGAAGACCAGCACCGACACGATGGCCCGCGACATGGTGGGTCGCGAGCTGAGCGACCTGTTTCCGCCGAAGGGCGAGCCCCGGCGTCTCGCGCCCGCGCTCGAAGTCGAGCGATTCAGCGTGCCGGGCCATGCGAGGGACATCTCCTTCAAGCTGGCGAAGGGCGAGGTTCTGGGCTTTGCCGGTCTGGTCGGGGCCGGGCGGACCGAACTGATGGAAGGCATCATGGGCCTGCGCGAAAGCGCCGGCACGATCCGGGTGAACGGCGATCCGATCCGCGTGGCGAGCCCGCGCGACGCCGTACGCCACGGGCTTTCCTATCTCACCGAGGATCGAAAGGGACGGGGCCTGCTGCTCGAATACGGCATGCGCGAGAACCTGACGCTGCTGGGGCTCGACCGCTTCTCGAAGATCTTCGTCGACGAAGCGGCCGAGCGCAAGGCGCTGGACACGGCGGTCGAGCGCTTCGACATCCGGGGCGCCTCGCGCGAGGGCCGGGTCGGCAATCTTTCGGGCGGCAACCAGCAGAAGCTGCTTCTCGCCAAGACGATGCTGGTCGACCCGGACATCGTCATCCTCGACGAACCGACGCGCGGCATCGACATCGGCACCAAGCAGCAGATCTACCGCTTCATCCACGATCTGGCCGAAGAGGGCCGGGCGGTCATCGTGATTTCGTCGGAGATGTCGGAGGTGATCGGGCTTTGCCACCGCGTCGTCGTCATGCGCTCCGGCCGCCTTGCCGGTGAACTCACCGGCGCCGAAATCACCGAAGAGGCGATCGTGCGGCGCGCCATGGGCCTCCATTCCGAACCGCTCGAGGAGGTCGCCTGATGTCGTCCGCTGAGACCAGACCGTCAACGCCGCGCGAAAAGCATGGGCGACGCCTCGACTTTCACGTGTGGGGACCGGTCATCGCGCTGGTCGCCCTCGTGCTCTTCGGCATGTCGCTGAACGACCAGTTCCTGTCCTCGGGCAATGTGACGAACGTGCTCGCGCGATCCGCCTTCATCGGCATCATCGCGGTCGGAGCGACCTTCGTCATCACGATCGGCGGGCTGGACCTGTCGGTCGGGTCGATGTCGGCCTTTCTTGCCGGCGTCACGATCATCGTCCTCAACGCGCTCGTGCCGGTGCTCGGCATCGGCTGGGGCAGCATCCTCGTCGGAATGGTCGCCTGCCTGCTCCTCGGCCTTGCCGCGGGGTTCGTGAACGGCATTCTCATCACCGTCGGGCGGATCGAAGCCTTCATCGTCACCCTCGGTACGCTCGGCATCTTCCGTTCGCTCGTCATCTGGCTCGCCGACGGCGGCACGCTCTCTTTGAACTTCGAGCTGCGCGAGGTCTACCGCCCGGTCTATTACGGCGGCATGGCCGGCATCGCCTGGCCGATCATCGTCTTTGCGCTGGTCGCGATCGTGGGCGAGATCGTCATGCGCAAGACCGCCTATGGCCGGCATGCCGCGGCGATCGGCTCGAACGATCAGGTCGCGCGCTATTCGGCGATCCCCGTCGAGCGGGTGCGGCTCGTCACCTACATGCTGCAGGGCATGCTCGTCGGCATCGCCACCATCATGTACGTCCCGCGTCTCGGCTCGGCATCCTCGACGACGGGTCTTTTGTGGGAGCTCGAGGCGATCGCCGCCGTCATCATCGGCGGCACGGTGCTGAAGGGCGGGTTCGGCCGTGTCTGGGGCACCGTCGTCGGCGTCCTGATCCTCAGCCTCATCGACAACATCCTGAACCTGACGGACCTGGTCAGCCCCTATCTCAACGGGGCGATCCAGGGCGTCATCATCATCCTGGCCGTCGTCTTGCAGCGCGGCCGGAAAGGCGCCGCCTGATCTCGGGTGGCACAATGGGAGGAAACCACATGAAGAGACTGATGACATATGCGGCCGGGGCCTGCCTTGCGGCCGGTCTCGCACTGCCCGGCGTCGCCGGCGCGCAGGATGGCGAGACGACGACGATCGGCGTTTCGATCCCCGCCGCCACCCATGGCTGGACGGGCGGCGTCAACTTCCACGCGCAGGAAGCGATCGACAGCCTGGAGGAGACCTATCCGAACCTCGACTTCGTCCTCGCCACGGCCGGCGATCCCGGCAAGCAGGTCTCCGACGTCGAGGACATGATGGCGACCCGCGATATCGACGCGCTCGTCATCCTGCCGTTCGAGTCCGATCCCTTGACGGGACCGGTCAAACGGGTCGCGGACGCCGGCAAGTTCGTCACCGTCGTCGACCGGGGCCTTGCCCAGGAGGGGATCGAGGATCTCTACGTGGCCGGCGACAACACCGCTTTCGGGCGCGTTGCCGGCGAATATTTCAAGGAAAGAATGCCGGACGGCGGCAAGATCGTCGTGTTGCGCGGCATTCCGACGACGATCGACAATGAGCGCGTCGAAGCCTTCCAGGCGGCGATCGAGGGATCGGGCGTCGAGATCGTCGGCATGGAGCATGGCGACTGGAACCGCGACAAGGCCTTCGAGGTGATGCAGGACTTCCTGTCGAAGAACGCCGAGATCGACGCGGTCTGGGCGTCCGACGACGACATGGCGCTCGGCGCGATCGAGGCGATCAACCAGTCGGGTCGCGAGGCCGACATGTGGGTGCTCGGCGGTGCCGGCATGAAGCAGATGATCGAACGGGTGAAGAGCGGCGATGCCATGGTGCCCGCCGACGTCACCTATCCGCCGGCGATGATCGCGACCGCGATCCGGCTGACCGCCGCAAGGTTCGTGTCGAACGCGCCGATGGAAGGCCGCTTCATCATCGACTCCGTGCTCGTCACTCCGGAGAACGCCGACCAGTACTACTACCCGGATTCGCCGTTCTAGGCGTTTGCGGACGGATGACCGGTCGACAGTCGAGACCGGCCCGATCCTCGGAGCGGCGGCCGTCGCCGCTCCGGTCTGACCCCGAGCCGACGACCCGGCACGGCCCGCGACGCGCGCCGTGACGAAGGTCCTGCGTTGAACAAAAGGTGCTTGCATGTCGTCACGCTTCTTCGAACGATCGGACCCCGTCGCCTTCGCCGGCGAGGACAGCCGCGATCCCCTCGCATTCCGGTTCTACGACAAGGACAAAATGGTCGCGGGCCGGCGGATGGAGGATCATTTGCGCTTCGCGGTCTGCTACTGGCACTCGTTCACCTGGCCCGGCAGCGATCCGTTCGGCGGCGAGACGTTCGACCGTCCCTGGATGCAGGGCGGCGACCCGCTGGCGCTTGCCCGCCAGAAGGCGGACGTCGCGTTCGAGATGTTCCGGCTTCTCGACGTGCCGTTCTTCACCTTTCACGATGTCGACGTGGCGCCCGAGGGCGCCTCGCTCCAGGCCTCGATCGACAATCTGAAGGCCGTCACCGATCTCTTCGAAGAGAAGATGGCGACGGCCCGGGTCCGCCTCCTGTGGGGCACGGCGAACCTGTTTTCCCACAAGCGCTACATGGCGGGCGCCGCGACCAATCCCGACCCGGACGTCTTCGCCTATGCGTGCGGTCAGGTGAAGGCCGCGCTCGACGCCACCCACCGCCTGAACGGCGAGAACTATGTCTGCTGGGGCGGACGCGAGGGCTACGAGACGCTGCTCAACACCGACATGAAGCGCGAACTCGACCAGCTCGGGCGCTTTTTGGCGATGCTCGTCGAATACAAGCACAAGATCGGGTTCGGCGGTCCGATCCTGATCGAGCCCAAACCGAAGGAGCCGACCAAGCATCAATATGATTTCGATGCGGCGGCCGTCTTCGCCTTCCTGCAGAAATACGATCTCCTCGGCGACGTGAAGCTCAACCTGGAACAGAACCACGCGATCCTGGCTGGGCACAGCTTCGAGCACGAAGTCAGATATGCCTATGCGAACGATCTGTTCGGCTCGCTCGACGTCAATCGCGGCGACGATCTCCTGGGCTGGGATACCGATCAATTCGCCATGAGCGCGGGCGAGATGGCCCTGGTCTTTCACGAAATGCTGCAGCATGGCGGCTTTACGACCGGCGGTCTGAACTTCGATGCCAAGATCCGCCGCCAGTCGATCGCGCCCGACGATCTTCTGATCGCCCATGTCGCCTCCATGGATACGTGCGCCCGCGGCCTGGTCGCGGCCGACCGGATGCTCGCCGACGAAGCTCTGACCGGTCCCCTGCGCACGCGCTACGAAGGATGGGAGAGCGCCGAGAACCGGGCGATCCTATCCGGCGAACGCGATCTCGAATCGATCGCCCGCCGCGCCCTCGATCTTGACCCGCAACCAAGGTCCGGCCGCCAGGAAATGCTCGAAGGGATCGTCAACCGCTATGTATGAACGACCCTGCGCCACCGGAGCCCATGTCGGCACGGCGGTCTTGTGCGGAACGCCGGTGCCGCGCGCGGGCATGGGTGGCGCCGGCGCATGAATGGCGGCCATCCTCCAGAGCGAGGAATGCGCCGCGCGCAACGGTCGCTCGGCAGGCCGTTTCAAGATGGCTGATGCGCGGGTCGCCGGTACCGGGCCGCGGAGGGCGGCGAAGGGGCGTCGACCCATGTCGGCATGGGCGTTGCCGGACGGTCCGGCCTGTTCCCGGCTTCGCGCATAAGGCGAGGAGCGTCCGCCCGGCAACCGGACGGGGGACAGTATGACAAAATCGTGATAGTTTAGAAAAAACCGGTTTCAGGACGCCGCTCACCCATCTGCGCGATCGGAATTACAATCTGTTCAAAGAAAACATTCGATCTTACTCCCGAAAGACATTAGTTGCTCTCGGCTGACGAGGAATTGATCGGACCGTGTAAACGAATGTCTACGCTCGGAACGCGGCGGCCGCCGATCACCCATGATGACTTGGCATATAAGCGATGTAACGTTCAGATGGATGCAAAGCGCGCACGAAAAATCGGAATGCGGAAGATCGGCGAGGTCGCCGCGATGTTCCAGACCACGCCGCGGACGCTGTTATATTACGAGGAACTGGGGATTCTCTCGCCTCAGAAGACCGAAAAAGGCACCCGCATGTACAGCGAGGTGGATATCAGACGCTTCTCCGTGGCGTACGAACTCTCGCATCTCGGCATTCCGTTCCGAACGATTCGCGCCCTTGCCGCCTTGTGCGACCATGCACCGGACAAGGTCGACATTGCGGAACGCAAGATGTCCACGCTCGCCAGTCTGGCGGAGGACCTGCGCGCTCAGATCGAGCGGATCGAGCGTGTCGCGACCGATGTCGAATCGGCAATCGGAGTGATCGCGAGCGCGGCGAGCACGTCGGCCGGCTCGACGGACGCCGATTTTCAGGACGCGCTCTTCCGGTCATCCTCGGCGCGGGAACTGCCCGCCATTCTCTCGCTCCTGGTTCCGCGCGAGGGTCCCGTGCGAAGCTGCGACAAGGCGGCGAAAGAGACCCGACTGGAGACGAGCGACGGGGCGGCCGATTGAAGCGTCGCACCGAACATCGGCGCCGATCTGTGCGCCGACGCGTCTTTCGGCCGATCAGCCCTCCAGCCGGTCGTTCGCCTCGTCCCGTGCCTTGCGGCGCGCGCGCAGTTTCCGCCGCTTGCGCCGCGCGCGGATGATCGGTCCCCACTGCCGATAGCCGAAATAGACCGCCAGCGAGACGGCCAGCACGCCGACGAAGATCGCCACGCCCTTCTCGACCACCTCGACCTGGGAAAACAGCGACTGGATCGAATAGCCGAAGACGAACCCCAGCGTGGTGAAGATGCCCGACCAAAGGGCCGCCCCGATGAGATTGAGGATCAGGAAGCGCGTCAGGGTGATCTTGGACATTCCAAGCGCGATGAGCCCTGGCATGCGCAGACCGTAGATGTAACGGTTCACGATCACGAAATAGGCCTGATACTTCTCGACGAGTTCCAGCGCCTTTGCGAACCGCCGGTGTTCGCGCCAGGGCCTCACCCAGCGATGATTCGAGGAATTGCGGGCGAACAGGAAGACGGCGAGATCGCCGAAGAACGAGCCGACGAAGGCAAGGCCGATCATCAGCTCGAACGGATAGGTCCCGCGATAGGCGAGAAAGCCCCCGATCAAGGCGAAGACCTCGCCCTCGAAGAACGTGCCTGCCAGGACGATCAGGGGGCCGAATTCGCTGATGAGGTTGAGGATTTCGTACAAGACGGGTCCCAAGATTGAAAACGATCCGAGGGGTGCGCCCGTCGGACTGGCAGTCTGGCTTGCGCGCTCGCGCGCCGTTCGCGCCGCACATAGGCGGTTCCGGCCGATCTTGAAAGTCATGCGGACGGCAGGTCCGGCGATTTGGCCGCCGTCCGGGGCGGCGATGCCCCGCCGGTCAGCCCCAGAGCGCGGGATCGGGAGGCGACATCATGGAATGGGTGTAGTGCATCGCGTGCTCGCGGTCCTTGGCGATCAGAAGCGGTCCGTCGAGATCGACGATGTCGGCCTCCTGCGCCAGAAGCGATGCCGGGGCCATGGCCAGCGAGGAGCTGACCATGCATCCGACCATGACCCCGAAGCCGAGCTCGCGCGCTTTGTCCATCATCTTCAAGGCTTCGGTCAGCCCGCCCGTCTTGTCGAGCTTGATATTCACGAAATCATATCGGCCCATGAGGCCTTCCAGATCCGCCGTCGTGTGCGCCGATTCGTCGGCGCACAGGGGAACCGGATGCGGCATCGTGGCGAGGATGTCGTCGGCGCCGACCGGCAGCGGCTGCTCGATGAGCACGGCACCACCGCGCGCGGCCTCCAGCATGTGCGGCCTCAGGCAGGTCTCGTCCCATCCCTCGTTGGCGTCGAGGATCAGCCGGGCGCCGCGCGCTGCGGCGTGAACCGCGCGAATCCGCTCGATATCGTTCGGCGTACCCATCTTGATCTTCAGAATGTTGCGATCGGCGGCGCGGGCCGCGGCGCCCATGTTTCCGGGCTGATCAAGGCTGATCGTGTAGGCCGTCTCGATCGGGCGCGGGAACTGCCTGCAGACCAGCGACGAGACCGGCCGGCCGGTCATCTTGGCCTCGAGATCCCAGAACGCGCAATCGACCGCGTTGCGGGCGGCGCCGGCGGGAAGCCGTTCCTGCAATTGCTGGCGATCGAGCCCGTTTGCCAGATCGTCCGCAATCGCGTGGATCGTCTCGTGCACGCTTTCGACGCTCTCCCCGTAGCGCCCGTACGGGACGCATTCGCCCCGGCCCCTGAAGCCGTCCCGCTCGAGCGTGGCGACGATGACCGTCGCTTCGGTCTTCGAGCCGCGCGCGATCCGGAACTCGGCGGCCAGCGGAAACCGCTCGACTGTGACTGAAAGACGACTGGTCATGGATAATGTCTCCTCGATGCGCGCACCGTCCCCGATTTTGCCTTAACACAAGCTCACCAGGGAACGGACTTCGGTTCAGGCAATCTAGGCCCGTCGCATCGTTTCGCGAGCCGCAGGTCCGGGAAATGAAGACGACAAGATGTCGTGATAGGCGCGGGGCGGCACGGCGTTCGAACCGGATCGACGGTCGACAGACGAGAAAGGGGCGGGCGGATATCAGATCCGCTGCATCGAGGCATGGGGGACGGATCGAGCACACGCACGGGCGCAAGCCCGAGGGGGGACGTCACGGCGCCGGGACTGCGCGGCGTGCGCCAGGACGGAACGCTGGTGCTGACGGCATCGGGTGACTGGCTGGCGCGTACGGTCGGCTCGATCGAGAGCGATCTCGAGAAGACCGCCTCGGCCAAGCTCGGACCGGACATCGCGATCGATCTCTCCGCCATCGGCCAGATCGATACGGCGGGCGCCTTCGTGATCGAGCGTCTCAAGCGCGATCTCGCCCGAGACCGGCAGAGCGTCCCGATCGATGGCCTTGCGCCCGCGAACGCCGCCCTCTTCAGTGCCGTCGGCAACGCCATGGATCGCGAGCGTCCGGTCAGGACGGTGCAGCGGACCAATCCGCTCACCGCAATGGTGGCCTCGGTCGGCGAATTCATGTTCGGCATCCGGGACGAACTCGTGCGCGGCCTCAACCTGATCGGCGGCGCGATGTATGGCGCGGGCGGGCGGATCGCCGGGCGAACCCAGAGCCGGCCGGCCGCGATCTTCAATCAGGTCGACCAGATGGGGGTGAAGGCGATCCCGATCATCGTCCTCATCACCTTTCTCGTCGGCGGCATCATCGCCCAGCAGGGCGCCTTCCAGCTTCGCCGCTATGGCGGCGAGGTCTACGCGGTCAACCTCATCAGCATCCTCGTCCTGCGCGAGATCGGCGTTCTCCTGGCCGCGATCATGATCGCCGGCCGGTCGGGAAGCGCGATCTGCGCCGAGATCGGCTCGATGAAGATGCGCGAGGAGATCGATGCCCTGCACGTCATCGGCCTCAATCCGATCGGCGTCCTGGTGTTCCCGCGTCTCGTCGCGCTGTCGATCGCGCTGCCGCTCCTGACGGTGATCGCCAACCTCTCCGCGCTTGCCGGCGGCGCCATCACGCTGCGGATCTATTCCGACATCTCGTTCCTGAACTTCCTTCAGGGCTTGCAGAGCTCGGTCGACCTGTTCACCGTGTTCTCGGGGCTGATCAAGGCGCCGTTCATGGCGATCCTGATCGGGCTCGTGGCAGCCAACGAGGGCATGAAGGTCGGCGGCAGCGCCGAAAGCCTCGGGCTCCGGGTGACGGCCGCCGTCGTCAAATCCATCTTTCTCGTCATCCTGATGGATGGCATCTTCGCAATCTTCTACGCCTCGATCGGACTTTGAGCATGCTCGTCGAAGGAAGCGTTCCCGGGGACCTGGCCGCCTTGCCCGCCGAACGGCCGCGCGACGGCGCCGAGAACGAGATCATCATCCGGGCGCGCGGCGTGACCGTCAGCTTCGGGACAAAGACGATCCTCGAAAACCTCGATCTCGACGTGCGCCGCGGCGAGATCATGGGCTTCGTCGGGCCGTCGGGCGCGGGCAAATCGGTGCTTCTGCGCACCATTCTCGGCCTCAACCACAAGCAGGCCGGCACGATCGAGGTGTTCGGCATCGACTACGAGACGGCGAGCGATCGCGAACGCCTCGCCGTCGAGCGCCGTTGGGGCGTCCTGTTCCAGCAGGGGGCGCTGTTCTCGTCGCTGACGGTGCTGGAGAACATTCAGGTGCCGATGCGCGAATATCTGACCCTTTCGCCGAAGCTGATGGACGAACTGGCGCGCCTGAAGATCGATCTCGTCGGCCTTGCGCCGGACGCGGCCGACAAATATCCGTCCGAACTCTCGGGCGGCATGATCAAGCGCGCCGCACTCGCGCGGGCGCTCTCGCTCGATCCCGACATCGTGTTCCTCGACGAGCCGACCTCCGGCCTCGATCCGATCGGCGCGGCGGATTTCGACGAACTGATCATGACGCTTCGCGACACGCTCGGCCTCAGCGTCTACATGGTCACGCACGATCTCGACAGCCTGTTCCAGGCCTGCGACCGCATCGCGGTCCTCGGCGACCGCAAGGTGCTCGTCGAAGGCTCTCTGTCGAAAATGCTCGATTACGATCACCCCTGGGTGAAATCCTATTTTCACGGCAAGCGCGCCCGCACCATCGTCCACGATGGCGACGGACACGCGGCCGAACTGCCGAATGGAGCTGGTTGATGGAAACCAAAGCCAATTACGTCCGCGTCGGAATCTTCACGCTCGTCGTGCTGGGCCTGGCCTTCGGCTTCGTCTACTGGTCGGTGCTGGCCACCAGCAGCACGACGCGGGTTCCGCTGCTCGTGCGCATCGAAGGCTCGGTGACCGGCCTTCAACAGGGCAGCCAGGTCCAGTTCAACGGCCTGCCGGTCGGATCCGTCCAGTCCCTGCGGCTCGACCCCAACGATCCACGCGTCGTCATCGCCTCGACCATGGTCGATCCCGGACTGCCGATCTCCGAATCCACGGATGCCAGCCTCGTCGCCAATCCGTTGACCGGCTACAGCTACATCGAGATGCGCGGTGGCCAGCTCGCGCAGGAGAGCCTGCTGCAGCAGGCCGAGGAGCAGGGCACGGTCGCCATCATCACGGCCAGCCCCTCCGAAGTGACCGATATCCTGCAGACCGCGCGCGACATCGCCGAGCGGGCGAACAACATCATGACCCAGTTCGAGAGCGTGGTGAACACGGTCGGGCCGACGGTCGAAAGCAGCGCGCGCAACATCACCGACATCACCGAGAACGTCTCGCGGTTCACCGCGTCGCTCGCCGAGAACTCCGACGATATCGACAATTTCATCGCCAGCCTGACCGATTTGACCCGCAGCGCCAGTACGGTCGCCGACGCGCTGCCGGCCGCGATCGACGACGTGCAATCCATTCTGCAGGCGGTCGATCCGCAGCAGGTGCGCGAAATCGTCGACAATGTGAACGCGACGACGGTGTCGGTGCGAAACGGCGCCGAAAATCTCGACGCCGTGACGCAGTCGATCCAGGGAGCGGCGGCGGGCGTCAGCCAGATCGGCGAGGCGATCCAGCGCAATGCCGACGGCATCGACGCCTTCATCGGCAATCTCGGCCCGCTGTCGGAAACGGCGACGAGCGTCGCCACGCGGCTCGACACGACCGTCCAGTCGGCGAACGAGCTCCTGGCGTCCGTCGATGCGCAGGAAGTGTCCGACGCCGTGTCGGGGGTCGCCTCGACGGCGTCGAACCTTGCCGCGATCACCGAAACGGTGACCAACGCCCGTGATGCGATCTCGAGCTTTCTTTCCGGCGCATCGGCCGCGGCGGAGGACGTCAACCGCGTGACCTCGACCATCGCGGCCCGATCCGATGCGCTCGGCACGGCGCTCGACCGTCTCGATCCGATCACGGCATCGGTGGTCGCGGCCGCCGACAATCTCAGCCAGACCGGCGAGAAGGCCAACCAGATTCTCGCCTCCGTCGATCCGCAGCAGGTGTCCGACACGGTGACGGGCCTGTCCTCGACGGCTCAGAACCTGTCCGCCGTGTCCGAGACGATCGCCGAACAGCGCGAGGCGATCACCACCGCGGTCACGGGTGCGTCCAACCTCATCCAGAATCTGAACCGCGTCTCCTCGACCGTCGCCAACCGCAGCGACGAGATCGACGCTGCGCTCGCCAACCTCCAGCCAATTTCCGATTCCCTGCGCGATGCGAGCGGGCGCCTGTCGGCGACGGTCGACAAGGCGGGCAATTTCGTCGACCGCATCGACACCGACCAGCTCAACAATTCGATCGACCAGATCGGCAATCTCGCCGAAACCATCGGCTCGAAATCGGAGACGATCGATTCGATCATCGACGGGGTCGATACGGCGGTCGGCACGCTGACGACGGCGCTGCGGGGCTTCAACCAGACGCGGGTACAGCTCGACCGCGTCCTCACCGCCGTCGATCCGCAACTGGTCAACAACGCGGTGGCCAACGTGTCGAGCGCGTCCGGCAATATCGCCCGGGCCGCCGACAGCGTCGGGCGCGTCGGCGACATCATCAACGAGCGGCAGGACGAGATCGACGAGATCCTGACCAACGCCAATCTCACCAGCCGCCAGTTGGCGTCGGCATCGGGCCAGCTCGATTCGGTCATCCAGTCGGTCAACGGTCTCCTCAGCGGAAGCGATGCGGGGCGGCCGCTGGGCGTCGAGGTAAGCGAGGCGCTTCGGGCAATTCGCGATACCGCCAATTCCGTGCGCAGCCAAGTCGAGCCTCTGTCCGCGAACATTCAGGGCCTTTCGGATTCGACGCGCCGCGAGATCCAGTCGCTGACGCGGTCCCTCAACCAGACCGCCACCCAGGTCGGCCGCGCGGTGGAGGACCTCTCTCGCGATCCGAGCCAGGTGATCTTCGGCGGCGATTCGCCGGTCAAGACCTATGACGGGCGCACGCGTCGCTGATCGGCAACAGTGTGGCCCGGCTGTTCTAAGGGGACGTGAAAGCGCTGTTCGCTTCGGCTAAGGTCGCGGCGCGGGCCGGCTCGCCGTCGTGGGCACGGCAGGCGTGACGAACGCGGCGACGGTCTTTCAGGGTCTGCTCGTCTTTCTCTTTTCTTCGAAGGAAGCGGCATGATGCGCGTTTCGCGTCCGATCCTGTTGGCACTCGCATTCATCGGTCTCGGTGCCTGCCAGACGCCGCTTGAGACCTTCGAGATTTCCGCTCCGCGCCTGGAGCGCGCGGAAGTCGGCGCGACACGTGCCCAGTTGCTGATCCCCGAGCCGACCGCGATCAAGACGCTCGATTCGGAGCGGATCGTCGTCAAGCCGACGCCCTATTCGGTCGAATATCTCGCCGAAAGCCAGTGGAGCGACCGTCTGCCGCGCATGGTGCAGCTTCGCCTGCTCCAGGCCTTCGAGAATACCGGCCGGGTGGGCGCCGTCGGCGTTCCGGGGCAGGGGCTTGCGATCGATTACCAGATCATTCTGGAAATCCGCCGCTTCGAGGTCGATGTCGTGAACGGGCGTCAGGCGATCATCGAAATTTCCGTGAAGGCGCTCAACGACCGCAACGGCTCGGTGCGGCGCACGCAGATCTTCACCGCGTCGGCGCCCGTCGTGGGGACCGGCAACGCCGCGTTCGTGGCGTCCCTCGACCAGGCCTTCGCGAAGATCTCGTCGGACATCGTCGCCTGGACCCTGGCACTGGTCTAGCGGCGGCGTGACCGCGCTGTCCCATCTCTTCGTCCTCGGAGGCGCGCGGTCGGGCAAGAGCGCCTATGCCGAGCGCCGCGCGCGCGATACCGGACTGTCCCTGACCTATCTCGCGACCTCCCAGATCTTCGACGCCGAAATGGCCGAGCGCGTCTCCCGCCACCGGAGCGAGCGGGCCGGCGACGGCTGGACGACGATCGAGGAGCCGCTGGCGCTGGGCGAGACGCTCAGCCGCGTCGCGGTGCCGGGCGGCGTGGTGCTTGTCGACTGCCTCACCCTCTGGGTCACCAATCTGATGATGGCCGAACGGGACGTGTCGGCCGACGTCGATCGGCTGGTCGGGCTGATCGAGGGCGGGCTCGGCGGGCCGGTGATCTTCGTTTCCAACGAAACCGGCCTCGGCATCGTGCCCGACAACAAGATGGCGCGCGATTTTCGCGATCATGCCGGACGGCTCAATCAGCGGATCGCCGCGGTCGCCGGCGAGGTCGTGTTCGTCGCGGCCGGCCTCGCGCTCGTGCTGAAGCCGAGCGCCTGACCGCGCGTTCGAGAGTCCGACCTGCACATCTTCGCTCCCGGCGCACTACATGATGGGGAACGCGATCTCGCACGCTGCCTGCATCCAATCGTTGCATGAAGCCGCCCGAAGACGAAGGCACGGCTCCGACCGCTCCAAAGCGGCGGAACAGGCCGGCGCATGGTCGTCGTTCGCGAGTTACCTACGGAGGGATGCAATGACCATCAGGATCGAACGGATCGATGCGCGGCGGCAGGACGCGATGGCCGATCTGGTGCGGCCGATGGCCGAGCCGAGCGTGGCGAAGGATTTCGCCTATTCGCCGATCTTTCTCGGCCTCGGCCTCGTCGACGAGGCGGGGGTCGATGGCGGGATCTTCGCGCAGATCTACTGGGACTGGATGGTCGTCGAGAACATCGCCGTCCCGCTGCGCTGGCGCGGCCGGGGGCTCGGGCGCCGGCTGATGGAGGAGGCCGAGGCCATCGCCCGCCAGAAGGGCTGCAAGGGCGCCTGGGTCTCGACCTATTCGAGACAGGCGCCGGAGTTCTACAGGCATGTCGGATTCGAAGTGTTCGGCCGGCTTCCCAGTTATCCGGGCGATCAGGAACGGTTATTCCTGTCGAAGCTTTTCAGGTAATCCTGATCGGCAGGCGCAGGAAGACCGAGGGGCAGGACCGATGAGCGAGAAGACCAGGATCACCGACACGATGAGCGAGGACGAGCTGAACGCCCGTCACGCCGAAAAGATGAAGAAGAAGAAGGCCGCGCGCGACAAGATCGTCGCCACCAAGACGGTGGAGAAGGGGCTCGTCATCGTCCACACCGGCAAGGGCAAGGGCAAGTCCACCGCCGCCTTCGGGCTCGTCTTCCGTGCCATCGGCAACGGCATGAAGGTCGGGGTCGTGCAGTTCGTGAAAGGCAAGTGGGAAACGGGCGAACGGGCGGCCCTCGACCGGTTCCGGGACCAGGTGACGATCACCGCCATGGGCGACGGCTTCACCTGGGAGACGCAGGACCGCCAGCGCGACATCGAGGCGGCGCGGCAGGCCTGGGAACGGGCGAAGGCGATGATCATGGACGCGGAACACGACCTCGTCCTGCTCGATGAACTCAACATCGTGCTGCGCTACGATTATCTCGACGTGAACGAGATCGTCACGTTCCTCAAACAGAAACCGGAGATGAAACATGTCGTCGTCACCGGCCGGAACGCCAAGGACGAGCTGATCGATTTCGCCGATCTCGTCACGGAGATGACGATGGTCAAGCATCCGTTCCGCTCGGGCGTCAAGGCCCAGAAGGGGATCGAGTTCTAGCCGCGGGGTCCGGGCGAGAAGCCCGATAGGGCAGGCGCGATCCTTTCCGGTGACGGGCTGTCGCCGGACCTGGCGTTGTATCGCATCGCCTTCTGACCCATCTGGCGTCGTGACCAACGCAACGGAAGATGTCTCATGGCTCTCAAGCTGACCGGATTTCACCATCTGACGGCGATCACCGCCAACGCCCCGCAGAACCTTGCCTTCTATCGCGACGTGCTGGGGCTGCGGCTGGTGAAGAAGACCGTGAACCAGGACGACACGTCGGCCTATCACCTGTTCTATGCGGACGGCGACGGCTCGCCGGGCACGGACATCACCTTCTTCGACTGGCCGGCAGCGCCCGAACGGCGGGGCTCGGGCTCGGTCTCGAGGACGGGCCTGAGGATCCGGAGCACTGCCGCGATCGCCTTCTGGGAAGCGCGGCTGAAGGCGGCCGGCGTTCCCGTCGACGCGCCGCGCGAGCTCGACGGCCGGACGATTCTCGACTTCGAGGACCCGGAAGGCCAGCGGCTTCGGCTGGTGGTCGATCCCCAAGGGCCAGCCGCATCGCCCTGGACGCAGAGCCCGGTCCCCGTCGAGAATCAGATCCAGGGTCTCGGGCCGATCACCCTTTCGATCGCGCAGATGGAGCCGACCGAACAGGTTCTGACGCATGTCATGAACATGGAGAAGAACCGGACCTACACCGATGGCGAGACGGCGGTCCATGTCTTCACGATGAACGAGGGCGGCAGCGAGACCGAGCTTCACGTCGCGGTCGAGCCGCATCTGCGCCAGGCGGGGCAGGGCGCGGGCGCCGTTCATCACGTCGCGTTCCGCACGCCGGACAGAGAGGGCCTCGACGCATGGACCGACCGTCTTCGGGCGCTGCGGGTGCCGTCGAGCGGCGAGGTCGAACGGTTCTATTTCCGCTCCCTCTATTTCCGGGTTCCGGCCGGCATTCTCTTCGAGATCGCGACGGACGGGCCCGGTTTCGCGGTCGACGAACCGGCGGAGACCGTGGGCGAGAGCCTCAGCCTGCCGCCCTTCCTCGAAGGCAAGCGCGACGAGATCGAGGCCGGCTTGCTGCCGCTCGAAGCCGGTTGAGCGGCCGCCTGCGCGCCTCGATCCGCAAGACGGGCCACGCCGTTTGCCGTCGCAGACGGCCGGAGGCCGAAACCTTCGCCGTCAGCGATCCTTGCGCATATGCGTCGGGTCGATGCCGGTCATGTCCCGCATCATCGTCCAGTCGCTGATGACCTGTCTCGAATAGGCCTCGGCCGTTTCGAGAAGGGCGTCGCCCGCCTCCGCGAGGGCCGTGGCGAGCATCGTCTCGAACCGCGTCGAACGATGATCGGTGCGCGAATGGGCGTGGGCGAGGGCGACCGCGCAGGCCTCGGCATATTCGAGGAGGCGCTTGCCGGACTGCTTCGGGTGCAGGCAGATCTCTTCCGGATCGAGACTCACCGAGGCGTGGTGGCGGGAGCGGATCAGCCAGTGCGAGGACTTCCATTCCGCCTCGTCGAGAAGCAGGTCGGGCTCGCGCTGCATCAGGCGCTGCATCGCGGCCGTCAGATGGGCGGGGTTCAGTTCGTTGCGCGGATCGAGATCGGGAAAGAAGTGGAGCGCTGCGGCATGGCGCTGCTGCTTCACCTCGACGAGATGGCACAGCGGCAGTTCCGCCATGGTCGAGGCGCCTTTCGGGCCGACGAGCAGATAGTAGCGCTTGACGTTGAGCGAGCCGGTGCCCTGGCCGATACGCTCGACGACGTCGACGATCGTGTCGCCGACATATTTGCGGAAATTGCCGCGAACTTCGGCCTCCTCCTTCTTGCCGAGCCGCTTCAGCCGGCCCGGCTTGTCGCGGAACCGAAGTTCGGCCCCGTTGGCGATGACCGCCTTGCCGAGCTTTGATTTCGTCTCGAAATTCTTCCCGCCGATCGCTCTCTTGCGCGCCTTCTTCAGCGCCTTCCACAGGATGTGGTGCTTCTCGAACTCGTGCAGCACCGTCCGGCGATGCAGCGGATTGTCGATGATCGTCAGAAGCGTCGCGCGATAGGCGGCCAGGAACGCCGCCGCCGCCGCGCGGGTCTCGTCCTCGGTCGGTGCGACCAGCCCTTCCAGATCGTCGAACGCGTCGGTCGAATAGCGGCTGTCGAGGATGCCATGGGCAAGATCGACCGAAAGATGGAGGCTGACGAGGAACCGGCACACGTCCCATGCCGCATGGCCGACGCAGGCATCGTCGAAATCGTCCGGCGCGAAGATGATCAGGCCGCCGCCGGACCCTTTCTCCGTGACGAAGCCGAAATTGGACGTATGGCAATCGCCCATGATCCCCGTCTTCTTCACCGTCTCGGTCAAGGGGGAGGGCAGCGTCAGGACGCCGGTCGAAAGATCGTTGTAGAAGATCTGGACCGATCCGCGCATGAACCGGAACGGATTGAGCGACATCTTGGCGTGCTTGCGCGAGGGGTCGTCGGCGGTCGGAGCCTGATCGTCGACCCGCTCGATCTCGTTGAGGATCAGCCGCCTGCGCTCTTCGTTCCTGTCGCCCATGATGCTGCCCCGTTTCCTGCCTCGATCCTCTTCGTATCCATCTAGAACGCCAGGCGCGAAGAGCGACGTCCCGGATTTGAAAATCGTCCCGTCGAAAGAACTGCTTAGCCGAATCCCCACCGTTCGCTGCGGCCTCGTCCCCGTCCTGCGTGCACACGCCCGCCGCGATGCGGCCCTAGCCAGTGCGCACTCTCTCGCCTAGTTTCCTTGCCAATACGGGGCCGTACAGTCAGGGACCCCGTCGATACGAAGAAAAACCGGGAGGATAGAATATGGGTCGAGTTGCACTTGTAACGGGAGGCACGCGCGGCATCGGGGCGGCGATCGCCATGTCCCTGAAGGCCGCGGGCCACACGGTCGCCGCGACCTATGGCGGCGACGACGAGAAGGCGAATGCCTTCAAGCAGGAGACCGGCATCAGCGTCTACAAGTGGGACGTCGGCTCCTACGAGGCCTGCGCCGAGGGTATCCGCAAGGTCGAGGCGGAGCTTGGTCCGGTCGAGATCCTCGTGAACAATGCCGGCATCACGCGCGATGCGCCCTTCCACAAGATGACGCCTGAGCAGTGGAAGCAGGTGATCGACACCAATCTCACCGGCGTCTTCAACATGACGCATCCGGTCTGGCCGGGCATGCGGGACCGCAGCTTTGGCCGCATCATCACGATTTCGTCGATCAACGGCCAGAAGGGCCAGTTCGCGCAGGCCAACTATTCTGCGGCCAAGGCCGGCGATATCGGTTTCACCAAGGCGCTGGCCCAGGAAGGCGCCCGCAAGGGCATCACGGTCAACGTCGTCGCGCCGGGCTACATCAACACGCAGATGATGTCCTCGATCCCCGAAAAGGTCATGAACGAGACGATCCTGCCGCAGATTCCGGTCGGCCGCCTCGGCGAGCCCGACGAGATCGCGCGCTGCGTGACGTTCCTCGCCTCCGACGATGCGGGTTTCATCACCGGATCGACGATCTCGGCCAATGGCGGCCAATATCTCGACTGACCGATCGATCGATCGATTCCCGACATCGCACGAAACAGGGCGGCGCAGTGGATGCGCCGCCCTGTTTTGTTTTCGTTGGGCGATGCCGGGATCAGCCGACGACTTCTGTCTCGGAGAACCAGTATGCGATCTCCTGGGCGGCCGTCTCGGGCGCGTCCGAGCCGTGCACCGAATTTTCGCCGATCGACAGGGCGAACTCCTTGCGGATGGTGCCCTCGGCGGCATCGGCCGGGTTGGTCGCGCCCATGATCTCGCGGTTGCGCGCGATCGCGTTCTCGCCCTGCAGAACCTGGACGACCGTCGGTCCGGACGTCATGGATTCGACGAGTTCGCCGAAGAAGGGACGCTCCTTGTGGACCGCGTAGAAGCCTTCGGCCTCGCGGCGGCTCATCCAGACGCGCTTGGACGCGACGACGGTCAGGCCGGCTTCTTCCATGATCTTGATGATGGCGCCGGTCAGATTGCGGCGGGTCGCGTCGGGCTTGATCATCGAAAAGGTGCGTTCGATCGACATCGTGATTTCCTATCGGTCGTGGGAGTGAGGTTGTCGGTGCTATAACGACCATCCAGGGGGCGGGCAAGGCGGTGACCGATTTGTTCGCGCCGCCGCCATGAAACCCGCGTGGTCCGACGCTTCCGGTTGCGGCGCCGGACGCTGTCACCTGCGCGTGGCGCGCGCCTGGCGATCGTGCGCAAAGGCGTCGAACCGTCGGCGTTGCTCGACATCGTCGAGAAGGCGCGGATCGACGTCCGAGCCATGCAGGACGCTGATATCGCCGGTCGTCTCCAGAACGACCGCCCTGACATCCTCGAATGTCTTCACATTGGCCTGGCGCAGCTTGGCCAGGACGTCGTCGCGCGAGACCCGGCAGTCGTTCATCGTTTCGTCGATGAATTCGCCGTCCTTCATAAGGAGCGACGGCGTGTTGAGGAGATAGTCGCTGACCTTGTTGCGGCGATCCCGCGTGCGGGCGATGAGCACCTGCAGGCCCATCAGGACGGCGATCGCGACCGCCGTCTGGAACGCGTCCGTCCAGGACGACACGGTCGCGATGCTGGCGAGCAACGATCCCGTGGCAAGGGTGATGACGAAGTCGAACGACGTCATCTTCGAGAACGAGCGCAGCCCGACGATCCGCACGATGGCGATGATGAGGGCGAGGCCGAGGACGGAAAGCACCGCGCCCCGCACGATGCCGTCGATCATTTCGGGCAATTCGAACATGCGAGGGCCTCGTGGGTGAGAGAACCGCAGGCTTTGGCGGCCTGCCGGAGAAGGGCAGATAGGGCGTGGCCGACGGCTCTCCATAATGGCCGATCGATCGCCGTAGCTCCCTGCGTTCCGCGACGAACCTGCGGGACGGTCTTACCGAACGGGCCGGAGGGTCTCCACGAACTCGGCCGCCTCGCCCTTCGAGGGCATCGAGAGATCGCCCTCCCACATCACCCGGTTGCCGCGCACGATGGTGCCGACGGGCCAGCCGGTGACGGTCCGCCCGTGATAGGGCGTCCAGTTCGACTTCGACCCGATCCATTCGTCGCGGATCACGACCTCCCGCTTCAGGTCGACGATCGTGAAATCGGCATCGTAGCCGAGTGCGATGCGGCCCTTTCGCGACAGGCCGAAAATGCGCTGCGGGCCGGCGGAAGTCAGGTCGACGAAGCGTTGCAGAGTGAGCCGGCCATTGGCGACGTGATCCAGCATGATCGGCACCAGGGTCTGCACGCCGGTCATTCCGGACGGCGAATTGGGGTAGGCGTGCGCTTTTTCCTCGAGGGTGTGAGGGGCGTGGTCGGATCCCAGAACGTCGATGATGCCGGCCTCGACGCCGCCCCAGATCGCCTCGCGGTGCCGGATCTCGCGCACCGGCGGATTCATCTGGATCTTCGTGCCGAGCGTTCCGTAGTCGGCCGAGGTCAGCGTCAGATGGTGCGGCGTCGCTTCGCAGGTCACATTGCGCTTGCGCGTCGAGAGATAGGCGATCTCCTCGCCGGTCGAGATGTGCAGGATGTGAATGCGCGCGCCGGTCTCCTCGGCGATGGAGACGAGGCGCTCGGTGCAATTGACGGCCGCCTGGACGTCGCGCCACACCGGATGGGAGGCAGGGTCGTTCTCGATGCGCATCTGCATGCGCTCGCGAAGGCGATATTCGTCTTCCGAATGGAAGGCGGCCCGCCGCCGGGTGTTTTTGAGGATCGCGCGCACGCCCTCATCGTCTTCGACGAGCAGCTTTCCGGTCGACGAGCCCATGAACACCTTGATGCCCGCCGCGCCCGGAAGCCGTTCCAGTTCGGCGACGTCGCCGGCATTCTCGTGGGTGCCGCCGACCCAGAACGCGAAATCGCAATGCATGCGGTGGTGGCCGCGCCTCACCTTGTCGGTGAGGGTGGCTTCGCTGGTGGTGAGCGGATTGGTGTTCGGCATTTCGAAGACGCAGGTCACGCCGCCAAGGACCGCCGCGCGCGAGCCGCTTTCCAGATCCTCCTTGTGCTCGTTGCCCGGTTCGCGAAAATGCACCTGGCTGTCGATGACGCCGGGCAGGATGGTGAGGCCGGTGCAATCGATCACCTCGCCGGCCGACGAGGCGTCGAGCCGGCCGATGGCGGCGATGGACCCGTCGAGAATGCCGATATCGCGAAGTCCCTCGCCATCCTGATTGACGACGGTTCCGTCCTTGAGAACGAGGTCGTAGATTGCGGTCATGGGAACACCCTTCGCTTGTTTCCGGCCATTGACGGGGATACCTAGAGCGAAGCGCGCAAACAAGGACCGGACGACAGAGCCGGTCGCAGTCAACATGTCTGGGGCGAACAATGCCATATGCACGGCTCACCGATCGCGCCGTTCTCCTCCTCAACGGCGAGGATGTCGGCAGCTTTCTCCAGAACCTCGTCACCGCCGACATGGTCTCGATCCCCGGCGATCTGGCGCGGCCCTCGGCGCTGCTGACGCCCCAGGGCAAGATCCTGTTCGATTTCCTGGTGTCGAAGGCCGCCGCCGGCTACCGCATCGAATGTGCGAGGAGCCTTCGCGATGCCCTCGCAAAGCGGCTCGCCCTCTACAAGCTGCGGGCCAAGCTGACGATCGAACCGGGCGACGAGCCGGTCTTCGCGGTCTGGGATCTGGACGAGCCGCCGAGCGGTCTTTTCGCGGATGCGCGCTTCGGCGGCGCGCCGGTCTACCGCGCCTATGGCGAGGTGCGCGATTGCGGCGAGGAGGCCTCGCAGGACGATTTCCGTGCGGTGCGGATCGGCTCGGGCGTTGCCGAGGTCGACACGGATTTCGCCGCGAGCGAGATGTTTCCGCACGACGTGCTGCTCGACCAGAATGGCGGCGTCTCCTTCAAGAAGGGCTGTTATGTCGGCCAGGAGGTGGTCTCGCGCATGCAGCATCGCGGCACGGCGCGGCGAAGACTGATGCTCGCCACCGGCGAGCGCCACCTCACCGAAGGCGCGAACGTGACGAGCGGGGAGGCGACCATCGGCACGCTTCTTGCGGCAACGGGCGGCACCGGGCTCGTGGTCGTGCGCACCGACAAGTTCGCGTCGGGTCTGGCGAACGGGCTGCCCATCGCCGTCGACGGGGTTCCCGTGACGCTGACCATCCCCGCATGGGCCGGCTACACGCTGCCCGCCGGCGTCCCCGCGCCCGGCGACGGGGAGGTCGCGTGAGCGCAGCGTCCGCGAAAAAGCCGGCGCGCGTCTGGCAACGCATGCTGTCGGGCCGGCGGCTCGATCTGCTCGATCCCTCGCCGCTCGACGTCGAGATCGTCGATATCGCCCATGGTCTTGCCCGGGTCGCACGCTGGAACGGTCAGACGGCCGGCGACCATGCCTTCTCGGTCGCGCAGCACTCTTTGATCGTCGAGCGCCTCGTTGCGGATGGGCTGCCCGATCCGCGCTGGCGGCTCGCCGCCTTGCTGCACGATGCGCCCGAATATGTCATCGGCGACATGATCTCGCCCTTCAAGGCGGTGCTGGGCGTCGACTACAAGGCGGTCGAACTGCGGCTGCAGGAGGCGATCCACATCCGGTTCGGCCTGCCGCCGGTGCTTCCCGCCGCGATCGCGAGGCAGATCAAGGCCGCCGATCGCATCTCGGCCCGCGAAGAGGCGGTGCGCCTCGCCGGCTTCACGCAAAGCGAGGCGGATATTCTCTTCGGCCGAACGACCATCCCGCAAGCGCTGACGGACGATTTCGCACCGGCCCCGGCCAGCGCCATGGAGGAGGCGTTCGTCGCCCGCTTCGACGATCTCGTCGCCAGGGTCGAGCCGAAGCCGGACCGCCGGATCGCGCAACCGCGCACCGATATCGAAGCCCGCTGACATGAGCCCGAGCCACCCATGAGCTATCTCGTCGTCTCCTCGCTTGCCGACATGCCCGTGACGGTCGCCCGGCACGGTGCCCGCGATCTCCTGACCCTGATCAATGCGGACTCGGTCGTGCCGAGGCCGGAGACGATCGCGGAGGAGCGGCACCTGTTTCTCGGCTTCAACGATATCGTGACGCCGATCGAGGGCCTGTCGCCGCCGATGGAGAATCATGTGCGGGACCTGATCGCGTTCGGGTCGCGGTGGGACCGGGACAGGCCCCTCGTCGTGCACTGCTTCGCCGGCATCAGCCGCTCCACGGCGGCGGCCTACATCCTGGCGATTTCGCTCAATCCCGCCCTCGAGGAGATGGCGCTGGCCCGAGAACTCCGGGCACGGGCGCCTTCGGCAACCCCCAATGCCCGGCTGGTGGGTTTCGCCGACGAGATTCTGGGCCGGAAAGGCCGGATGGTCGAGGCGATCCGGTCGATCGGGAGGGGCGCCGACGCCTTCTCCGGAACCCCCTTCGTGCTTCCGCTGGAGCTCCAGCTATCCCTGTGATGTCACGCGTCGGGCCTTCGAACGATCGATCCGATGTTTTGGCCGATGCCCTGGAACCGGACGCCCGGACCTTCAACCGCGCGGTTTGTAGACATGCTCGCTCCCGGGAAAGGCGCGGGCCCGCACATCTTCGGCGTAGGCCCGGACGGCCGCCTCGATCGAATCGCCGAGCGCGCCATATCGCTTGACGAAGCGGGGCACGCGCATCGTCAGGCCCAGCATGTCTTCCAGAACGAGGATCTGGCCGTCGCAGGCGCTGGATGCGCCGATTCCGATCGTCGGGATGGTCAGCGCACGGGTGATCTCGGCCGCCAGCGGCTCGACGACGCCCTCGACGACGACGGCAAAGGCGCCGGCCTGTTCGACGGCTTTCGCATCGTTCAGGATCCTGTCGCGCGCGGCCGCATCATGGCCCTGGCTCCTGAATCCGCCCAGCGCGTTCACGGCCTGGGGCGTCAGACCGACATGGGCGCAAACGGGAATGCCACGCTCGCTCAGATGCTTGACGGTCGAGGCCATGGCGGCGCCGCCTTCCAGCTTCACCGCGCCGCAGCCCGTCTCGGCCATGATCCGCGCCGCGCTCGCGAACGCCTCCCGTTCGCTCGCCTCGTAGGAGCCGAACGGCATGTCGACGACGACCAGCGCCGATGTCGTTCCGCGCACGACGGACGCGCCGTGCAGGATCATCATGTCCAGCGTCACGCCGAGCGTCGAGGCGAGCCCGTGCTCGACCATGCCGAGACTGTCGCCGACGAGGATGAAATCGGCATGCGGGTCGACGAGCCGCGCGGTCACCGCGCTGTAGGCCGTCAGGCTGACGATGGGGGGGCCGCCCTTTTGCGCCCGAATGTCCGGTGCGCTTTTGCGTTTCGTGCCGGTCTGCGCGCTCATCGCCCGCTCTCTCCTTGCGTTCCGGCCCCCGAAGCCCGCGCTTCGCGCTGGTCGATCAGGAGAACGGATCCGAATTGGGCCGTCACGAGGATGACGACCGGCTCTTCGCCGATGCGTTCGACCGGGTCGAGATGTCTCGCCGACCTTATGTCGAGGGATTTGAGGTCGGCTAAGGGTTCGGCCTCGATCATGGCGCGCATGGGGGACAGAACGGCCTCGGGTTCCGTTTCTCCCGCCTCGATCAGGGCCGCGCCGAGCATCAAGGCTTTTGACAGGACGACGGACGCGGCGCGCTCGGCCGGATCCAGACGCGCATTGCGCGACGACAGGGCAAGACCGTCCGCGTCGCGGACGGTCGGCACGCCGACGATCTCGACCGGAACGAACAGGTCCGAGACCATGCGCCGAATGATGCCGAGCTGCTGGAAATCCTTCTCGCCGAAATAGGCGCGCGACGGCTGGACGATGTTGAACAGTTTCGAGACGACCGTGGTGACGCCCCTGAAATGGCCGGTGCGCTGGCGGCCGATCAGGTCGCTGCCCAGCGGCTCGACGCAGACGGATGTCTGCTCGCCTTCGGCATACATGTCCGAGACCATCGGCAGGAACACCATGTCGACCCCTATGGCGCGGCAGAGTTCGAGATCGGCCTCGAGCGTGCGCGGATAATTGTCGAGATCGCCCGTATCGCCGAACTGGGTCGGATTCACGAAGATTGAAACCACGACGGTGTCGTTCTGCGCGCGCGCCGTTTCGATCAGGGTCCCGTGGCCCCGGTGGAGCGCGCCCATGGTCGGAACGAGACCGATCGGACGGCGCTCGGCCCGAAAGGGCTCGAGGGCGTTCCGAACCTCGTCGATTCGTCTGAATTGCTGCACTGCGGGTTCTTCTCATTCGGTGAGGACGCGACGACTGCTGGCGAACGTTCTAGGGACTGTTGTCGCCCTTGAACAAGCCTGCGCATGAAAAACCCTTCGGATGCGCCCGCGTATCGACCGGTTGCACGTCGTGTGGCGGCGGACGCGGACCGCCGTGCGGGGACCGTCGCGGCCAGCTTTAGGAAACGATCGGGAGCCAGAGCCAGAGGGCGATCAGCGTGACGATCAGAACCGGCGGCGTCAGGGCGAGGCCGACCTTCATGTACTGGCCCCAGCTGATCCGCTGGCCCTTGCCGGCCAGGACGTGCAGCCAGAGGAGCGTCGCCAGCGAGCCGATCGGCGTGAACTTCGGCCCCAGATCGTTGCCGACGATGTTGGCGTAGACCATGAGGTTCTGCGTCAGCGCCGGCACGTCGGCCCTGTCGATGGCGAGCGCGCCCACCAGCGTCGCGGGCATGTTGTTCATGATCGAGGCGAGCACGGCGACGAGAACGCCCGTCCCGAGGGTGGCGGCGAAAGTGCCCTGCAGCGCGAGCCATTGCAGGACGCCGGCGGCGATATCGGTCAGTCCGGCATTTCCGAGGCCGTAGACCACGAGATACATGCCGATGGAGAACAGGACGATCTGCCAGGGCGCCTCGCGCAGCACCTTGGCCAGCGGCACGACGGCGCCGCGTCCGCCCGAGAACCAGCGCCCCGCCACCGCCATCAGCACGAGCGCCGCCGTGCCGGTCACGAACGCGATCGGCACGCCCAGCGGGCCGGTGACGAAATAGGCGACGAGAAGGAGGCCGAGCAACGGGAATGCCGTGCGGAAGACGGCGTCGTCGCGCACGGCCTTGCGTGGCGCTTCCAGTCGGTCCAGCCGGTAGGTTCCGGGAATGTCGCGGCGAAACCACAGCCAGAGAACGAGCAGCGTCATGGCGATCGAGACGAGGTTCACCGGCACCATCACGGCGGCGTAGCGTCCGAACGAAATGCCGAAATAGTTCGCCGTGACGATGTTCACGAGGTTGGAGATGATCAGGGGAAGGCTTGCCGTATCGGCGATGAAGCCGCAGGCGATGGTGAAGGCGAGGGCGCTGGCGGGCGGGAAATCCAGCCGCAGCAGGATGGCGAGCACGATCGGCGTCAGGAGCAGCGCCGCGCCATCGTTCGCGAAGACGGCGGCGATCAGCGCGCCGAGAAGAACGATCAGCGGGAAGAGGCGCCGCCCCCTGCCGCCGCCCCAGCGCGCCACGTAAAGGGCCGCCCAGGAAAAGAAGCCCGCCTCGTCGAGAATGAGCGAGATGATGATGAGCGCGACGAAGGTGAAGGTCGCGTCCCAGACGATCTCCCAGACGATCTCCACATCGCCCCAGTCGACGACGCCTGCCGCGAGCGCGACCGCCGCGCCGGCAAGGGCCGACCATCCGATTCCCAGCCCTTTGGGCTGCCAGATGACGAGAACGAGGGTGGCGACGAAAATCGCGAAGGCGAGCATGACGGGTGGATCCTGATGCGGGCAATCACAGGGAGCGCTGATTCACGCGTTTGGAGAGTTCCTCGGCGTTTTCGACGCGTTCGGAATAGCGATCGGTGAGGTAGGCGGAGCGGCCACGCACCAGAAGGGTGAACTTCGCCAATTCCTCGCACACGTCGACGACACGTTCGTAGAGGGCCGATGGCTTCATGCGGCCCGCCTCGTCGAACTCGAGGAAGGCCTTGGGAACCGACGACTGGTTCGGAATCGTCACCATGCGCATCCAGCGGCCCAGAATGCGCATCTGGTTCACGGCGTTGAAGCTTTGCGAGCCGCCCGAGACCTCCATGACGGCGAGCGTCTTGCCCTGGGTCGGGCGCGTGGCGCCGAGGCTCAGGGGAATCCAGTCGATCTGCGCCTTCATGATCCCGGTCATCGCACCGTGGCGCTCGGGGCTGACCCAGACCATGCCTTCCGACCATTCGGCCAGGTCGCGCAGCTCCTTCACCTTCGGATGGTCGGGTTCGGCGCCATCGGGCAACGGCAGACCGCGCGGATCGAAGCTGCGGACCTCGCAGCCGAACCAGCGCAGAAGATGCCCGGCCTCCTGCGACAGGAGCCGCGAATAGGAGCGTTCGCGAAGCGAGCCGTAGAGAACCAGAATGCGCGGCGCGTGCTGCGGATCGCCGGGGGCGACCAGTGCTTCCCGGTCGATCGGCCGAAGCTGCCCGGATACGATATTGGGAAGGTCGTGGATGGAACCGCTCATTCAGCCGCGCCCGGTGCACCACGGGCGGTGACCGTCTCGCCGTCTTCCTTGGTGAAGCTGGCGACGGGATCGGGCAGGAGCGCGAGCACCTTTTCCGACGGACGGCAGAGCGCTGCGCCCCTGTCGGTCACGACGATCGGCCGGTTTATGAGGATCGGATGGGCCATCATGGCCTCGACCAGCGCCTCGTCGGAAAGCGCCGGATCGTCGAGGCCGAGTTCGGCATAGGGCGTGCCTTTTTCGCGCAGGAGATCGCGCGGTGCGATCCCCATCGCGTCGATGAGGCCGAGCAGCGTCTCGCGGCTCGGCGGCGTCTTCAGATATTCGACGACCCGCGGCTCCTCGCCGGACTGGCGGATCATCTCCAGCGTATTGCGCGAGGTCCCGCAGGCGGGATTGTGATAGATCGTGATCGTCATGCTCGTGTCCCTCACGCGGCGCCGGAGCGCGGCGACGACGCCCCGTCCATCTGTCCGATTTCGCTGATCTTCGCAGACAGGCTGGAACGCTCCAGCCCCTCGACCGGCAGGGCGACGAAAGCGCCGATGCGGTTCTTCATGTACCCCAGCGCCTTGACGAAGGCGGCGCGCTTCCACAGCCCCGGCCGCTCTTCCCGGCTCGGATCCTCGATGCCCCAGTGCCCGGTGACGGGTTGGCCGGGCCAGACCGGACAGGATTCGCCGGCGGCCTGATCGCAGACCGTGAAGACGAAATCCATCTTCGGAGCGCCCGGCACCGCGAACTCGTCCCAGGATTTCGACCGCAGTCCGTCGACCGGAAAACCCAGCTCGGTCAGGACGTCGATGGCGACCGGATTGACCGCGCCATTGGGGTGGCTTCCTGCGGAAAAGGCCGTGAACCGGTCTTCGCCGAGCTTGCGCAGAACGCTTTCGGCCAGGATCGAGCGCGCCGAATTGCCGGTGCACAGAAACAGGACGTTGAAACGACGGTCGGAACTCATGAGCATGTCTCCACGGTGCAGGATGACGCGAACGAAGCGAGGTCTCCGCAGATTTCGGGGTTTCCCGAACAGCAGTCCTCGGTGAGGAAAGCGATGAGCCGACGCATGTCGTCGAAGCTCGCGGCGTAGAGAATGCGCCGGCCGTCGCGCCAGGAGCGCAGGAGATCGGCGCGCTCCAGCGTCGCCAGATGGAAGCTCATGCGCGTCGGCGGGATCGACAGGGCCTCGGCGATGGCGCCGGACGCCATGCCGTTCGGTCCGGCGCGGACCAGCATTCGGAATGCGGCCAGGCGGTCGGCATGGGCAAGGGCGGCGAGGGCGGTGACGGCGTGATCATCGTTCATAAATGCGATTATGCAAATATGTTTGTAATGTGCAAGAGTTTCGCCGTCAAAGAACAGGCATTCGCAGGGAATCGGCGGGGCGGCATGGCGTGACGGTGCCGGTTCGTCGCCGCAAACGCATGCCCGACTTGATCTCGCACCTGCGAAATGGCAAGAAGCCCCTACGCAAGGACCCAATCCGTTGGGTGGCTATGCCGGGCGCCTACCCCTCGGCCAACACCAGATCGCCTCGTCCCGCCTCAGCGACGACCCGATCTATCCCGCGTCAGCAAAAACAGACATGAACTTCGAAACACTCCGCCAAGAGTGGTTCGGGAATGTGCGCAGCGATCTCCTCGCAGGGCTCGTCGTCGCCCTCGCCCTCATTCCCGAAGCCATCGCCTTCTCCATCATCGCAGGCGTCGATCCGAAGGTCGGCCTCTACGCCTCCTTTTCCATCTCGGTCCTGATCGCCATAACCGGCGGGCGCCCCGGAATGATTTCCGCGGCGACGGCAGCGACCGCCGTGCTGATGATCACGCTGGTGCGCGATCACGGCCTTGACTATCTGCTGGCCGCCACCGTGCTCGCCGGGCTGCTTCAGATCTGTGCCGGCTTCCTGAAGCTCGGCAATGCCATGCGCTTCGTCTCCCGGTCGGTGATGACCGGCTTCGTCAACGCGCTGGCCATCCTGATCTTCATGGCGCAGATCCCCGAACTCGTCGGCGTGCCTTCCATGACCTACGTCATGGTCGCCGTGGCCCTTGCCATCATCTACCTGCTGCCGCGCCTGACGACCGCCGTTCCATCGCCGCTCGTCGCCATCGTGGTGCTGACGGCGGTTTCCATGTCTTTCGGTATGGACCTTCGCGTCGTTGGCGACATGGGCGAACTGCCGTCCACGCTGCCCTTCTTCCTCATCCCCGACATTCCGGTGACTTTCGAGACGCTGATGATCATCCTGCCCTATTCGGCAGCCGTGGCCGTCGTCGGACTGCTGGAATCCCTGATGACGGCGCAGATCGTCGACGACCTGACCGACACCGGCTCCGACAAGAACCGCGAATGCGTCGGCCAGGGCATTGCCAACACGGTGACGGGCTTTTTCGGCGGCATGGCCGGTTGCGCAATGATCGGCCAGTCGATCATCAACGTGAAATCGGGCGGGCGCGGCCGGCTCTCGACCGCGAGCGCGGGGCTCTTCCTCCTGTTCCTGATTGTCGTTCTCGGCGACTGGGTGGCGGTGATCCCGATGGCGGCGCTCGTCGCGATCATGATCATGGTCTCGATCGGAACCTTCTCCTGGGGCTCGATCCGGAACCTGCGCGAGCATCCCCGTCCATCCTCGGTGGTCATGCTGGCGACCGTGGTGACGGTGGTCTGGACGCACAATCTGGCGATCGGGGTGATCATCGGCGTCATGCTGTCCGGCGTCTTCTTCGCCTGGAAGGTCTCGCGGATCTTCCGGGTCACGTCCGATCTGTCCGAGGACGGGCGCATCCGGACCTACCGCGTCGCGGGCCAGGTGTTCTTCGCCTCGTCCGAGCGGTTCGCGGCAGCCTTCGATTTCAAGGAATCCCTCGACAAGGTCGTCATCGATGTCGGTTCGGCCCATATCTGGGACCTGTCCGGCGTCGCGGCCCTCGATCGCGCCGTCCTGAAGTTCCGGCGCGAGGGCGCGGAGGTCGAGGTTCGCGGTCTCAACGAAGCCAGCGCGACCATCGTCGACAAGCTCGCCGTTCACGACAAGCCGGGCGCGCTCGATCGACTGTCGGCGCATTGAGAAAGGACAATCCATGACCAGGATTCTGGCCTGCGTCGACGGCTCGGCCTACGTCCAGAAGGTCTGCGATCATGCCGCCTGGGCGGCCGGGCGGATGGACGTGGCCGCCCCCGCATGATGACGGGACGGTAGAGCGGCCGATCCCATGACATCGAATCGGCATGGTCCCGGTTCGATGAAAATACGTAACCCATATGGTTATCTTGCCGTTTATTGTCCCCTGTGTTTCACTCATCACGGGACAGTGAATGGGTGATGGTTCATGCAAGTGCCTTTTCCGGGCTCCCCCGACACGATTCGAACCTTATTGGCGTCCGCCTCGCTCGACAGGCACGGCTGGGAGGCCGTCTTCGAATATCTGGAGGCGCGCTTCGCCGGCTTGCAGGTGTCCCTCGAAACCTGGCCGCTGTCCAACGAGTTCCCGCCGCGTCCGCAACTTCTCGCCACCAGCCGGCGCCACCAGTCCGCCCGGCGTGCCGTTTCGCAGGACGTCGGCGTCTCCTATCTCAGATTTTACGGCGACGCGGCCGATCTGGGTCCCGGTCGTTGCGCGTTCGAACTGGAATGCGACTGCGCACACGGTTTTCTCCACCGCTTGCGCCTGAGCTTCGCCAAGGCGCACGAACCGGCCTACCGGCGTTCGCTGGAAGTGCTGTTCGAGCATATCCGCGTCGATATCGAGGATGCGCTGCGTGCCGAAGCCGATATGACGACGCTTTCCCTCTTTGCGATCGAGCGTCTGGAATCCCTGTGGACCAATCTGCCGTTCGCGATCGCCCTGATTTCGGGCAGCATGCGGGTGCTCGCCCTCAATCCCGATATGGATCATCTCCTCAGCACCCGCAGCCTGTTCCGGCCGAGCGGGCCGGGCGGCCGCCTGTGGCTTCGCGATGCAAGCGACGGCCATCGTCTGGCCGAAGCGGTCGAGGACGTCGCCAACGGGACCGTGCCGGCAAGAGCCGTCCGGATCGGTCGAAAACCGGACGCTCTGATTCTCGACGTGAGGCGCGCCGACGCAAGCCGATCCGAAGGGTGTGCGAGCGGACGGCCCTTGATCGTGACCGCGCGGCGTTCGCGTAAGGCGCGGGCCTGAAGCGACCGGCATCGTCTTGCGGGGTTGCCGCCCGATTTCGACGGCCGAACCGACCGACGGACGGTCCGTCGCCCAAGCTGTCGCGGCGCGGATTCCGGCGTGACGCCTGTAACGGCAATCGGCAGCCCCTGCACGGGACGGACAGCTTCCGGCAGCGGTGCTTCCGCATAAGCGAAATTGCCGGACGGCGGGGAAAACGATGTACGATCTGCCCGAGTGCGAAGCCCTGTGGCGAAACCGACCGCATACGGGCTTACGTCTTGCGCCCGGATGTTCGCGCCGGATCGGCGGCGAGATCGAGAGAGTGCGTGGGACGCAGCGCGGGGACGAATCGGGTGAGCCGGTCGCGGATGTCGCGAATCGGGGGGCTTCGCCGAACCATGTGGCGGGCCCGATCGAGCATTGCCGGCCGGCAATGCCGCAGTCGCTCGCACGGTCCGGCAGCCGACATCAGGCGGGACCATGGCGGCGAAAGCGCGACCGGAACCGAATGTCGGGCCTCGGTCGCGCTTTGGGAATGTCAGCCTATCCGCGGGGCGCGAGGACCATCATCATCTGGCGGCCTTCGAGCTTCGGCTCGGCTTCCACCTTCGAGATCTCGTTGGTCTCTTCGCGAACCCGGTTCAACAGGCGCATGCCGAGCTCCTGATGGGCCATTTCGCGCCCGCGGAAACGCAGGGTCACCTTGACCTTGTCGCCGTCCTCGAAGAACCGGCGCACGGCTTTCATCTTCGTCTCGTAGTCGTGGTCGTCGATGTTCGGCCGCATCTTGACCTCTTTGACCTCGATGGTCTTCTGACGCTTGCGCGCCTCGGCGGCCTTTTTCTGATTCTCGTATTTCAGCTTGCCGAGATCGAGGATCTTGCACACGGGCGGATTGGCGGTCGGCACGATCTCCACGAGATCAAGGCCCGCCTCCTCGGCCATGGCCAAGGCTTCGGACGTCGGGGTCTGTCCCTTGTTCTCGCCTTCGGAATCGATGAGCTGAACCATGGGAACACGAATGTCTCGGTTCGAGCGTGGCCCCTCTTTCTGGGCCGGCGGTGCGCGAAATGGTCTGCGAATGGTCGTTAACTCCGGTCGTTCATGACATTGGGTCGTTCAGAAAACCAAAGCGCGGCCTGCCGCACCGTTCCCTGAATGACAAAACAGAAAAAACACCGGGCGGTTGTCGGCGCCCAGGGCTCGTTGATCCGAATGTAGCATGAAACGCGAAGTTTAACACCCATCGGCGCGCCGAAGACGGCGTCGCGTCGAATTTCGCCGGGTGTTTCGAGCGAAACGGTGCAGGCGTCGTGCCCCGCGTCGGGCAGCGCACGTCCCGCCGTTCTTTCGGATAAAGGGACACAGGACGCCAGAACCGTCACCGTCAGCCGAACGGCTGCAATTTTTGACTTGACTGACACGCTCAAAATGAGGACACACGCGCCAACGAGACGGGCCGCTGTTGAAGCGGTCCGGTTCGAACGGTCAAGACATCGATCCCGCAGGCGGGTCATGGCTGACCGGACGCGAGGCCCAACATCCTCGAACGTCATGTGCTGCCGTAGCTCAGGGGTAGAGCACTCCCTTGGTAAGGGAGAGGCCGAGAGTTCAAATCTCTCCGGCAGCACCATTTCGCAGCCCCGCGATACGCGTTTCCCGAACGATCCTTATTCCTTTGCAACCGCCCGGCTTGTCTGACGGCTGGCAAGGGCTGTGGCGGAGATGGCTTCGCCGTCGGCCCGATCGACCGGCGGGGTGGACACGTCGGCATGTGCGGCCCGGATCGCTGCCGCCTGCGCCCTGAAGCTTTGAGCGTCCGCGACCGGCCCGTGCCATGCGAGCCATTGCTGGCCCGGATGGATTGCGGGGCGGGATGCTGCGCAGCCGCGAGAAGGCATGTCGCGCTCGCTCGATTCCCCTGATGCCCACGACGTCTTCCGCACAGCCTCGCGCGTCTGTTCAGACGCACGAGGCTGTGGCGATCGTCTCGATGTCACGCAGCAACCATTCCGAAAATCGATTCCGATGTTCGCGCCGATGCTCCGGGTGGTCCCGAACGCCAAACGGCCCGGGAGCGGGTCCCGAGCCGTCTCGATTCCGATGGAGGATGGGCGGATTACCTCGCCCGCAGCCTGATCGCGGAGCCGACCCAGCCTTCTTTCTCGATGCGTCCGGACTCGCAGGCCAGGGCATTCTCGATCCATGCGACCTGCGGGCCCGTCCAGCCGGCGATCTGATCGAAATGAAACACGCCGAGTTCGTGCAGGAGCCGTTCGATCGACGGGCCGATGCCGTCAATGTCCGTCAGCGGATCGATCGCGCTGCCTTCGCGCGGATGTTCGAGCAGGATGGGCTCCTCGCCGACCGCCATGCCGCCGCCGAAGCGGGCATCGTCGGTCTGCGCCTTGGGGGCCGTCTCGTCCGATGCGTCCGGTATCGGCATCGCAAGCGCCGAGCGCGGTTGTCCGTCGGCCGAATGGTCGGTGCTGCCGGAGCGCGAGCGCTCTCCCTTCTTCAGCCGGATCACGTCGACGCTGATCGTGCTGCCGCCGAAGCTCGCGAATTTGGCGAGGGTCGAGGGCCGGGCGCTCTTGCCGGATTTCGACAGCGGAACCCAGGTCGAGTGCATCGCCTTGATGCGCTGGCGCTCGGCCGCCTTTTCGTCCTCGGTTTTCGAAAGGCGCTTGTAGTCGACCGTTCTAAAGTCGCGGCGATAGGCCTGGCCCTTGTGTTTCTCCTCCAGCGGATCGTCCTCGACGATCGTGCTTGCGACGACTTTCGACTTGAGAGCGTTGATCAGCTTCTGATCGGCCACCGGGCCCGGATCCCAATCGTTGGACGCGGGCGACGCGCCGATCCGCTTCGATTTCGGCTTGGCTTTGGCGGTCTCGGTCTCGGTCTCGGTCTCGGTCGGTGAATTCGTCATAAAATGCCTTCGCTCTCGAACGTCAGGGGACGGGCTTTGATCCGCATGTGTTGAATGCGTGGACCGCAATCATGTCTGTCGGATTATACCGCCGACATGCGGCACCGGCAAATGTCGATCGCCCGGGCGGCCTGCACCTGACCGGCCAGACGGGATCTCGATCGTCCGCAGGACGAGGAAGCATGGTTCGGCACGAAAAAAGGGCCCGACCGAAGTCGAGCCCTTTCCTGAAGGTCTGGCTAATCCGATGATTAGAAAGAACGGACGAACTGGACGAAACCAGCGGTCTGATCGAACTCGTTGTCACGGAAGCCGTTCTGGCCGTCGTTGTCGAGGCTCGTGTACGAGACTTCGGCGAGCATGTCGAAGTTGCTCGTGATCTCGTAGCCGACGTTACCGACCAGCTTGTAGAAGTCGGCATTGCCGGTGTTCACGAGGCTGAACGGAGCGACCGTGTTGAACGTGAAGTTGTCGAAGGTCTCGCCGTAGACACCTGCGACGGCGACGCCGAGCTTGCCGAACGCCTGAGCGTAGCCTGCACCAACCATCCACTCGACAGGAACGTCGCCGAAGAACGGATCGGTGTTGTTGCCGACGGTCGAGGCATTGTTGAAGAGACCGATTGTCGAATAGTTCGACGGATCGAAAGCGTACGAACCTTCGAACTTCAGCTCGGAGTCGGCCGCAATGATGTCCTTGAGCGAAGCATTGCCCTTAAGAACGAACGCGTCCGCGTCGCTGTCCGTGAGGACGCCGAACGTCGACGATGCTGCGGTTGCGCTGGTCGAGGTCAGCACTGGCGTATCGATGCCAGGGTTGAACACGCCGTTGCCGTTCACGTCGATGAAGCCGGTGCGGCTCGAGGAGGCTGCAGTGCCGCGTGTGAAAGCCGGCGAACCGAAAACACCGCCGCCCTGGCCAACGGACTCTTCGTACACGCCGTAGAGGTTGAAGCCGCCGAATCCGCCCGTGTAGCCGAGCTTTGCAACGACGTTCGGAGCGAAGTCGCCGCTGCCGTCGTCTTCGAGGCCGATCGTTGCATTCAGGCCGGCCGCTGCGAACGTGTAGGACACGCGGTTGGTCTGGATGTCGCCGATCGGAAGATCCGAGTCGGTGAGGAGGCCGTCGTCTTCAGTGAAGAGCGAGTCGAGGTAACCCATGGTCAGGCCACCCAGCTGGATGAAGCCGTAGTCCATGCGGTAGTCGGCGTCGTTCGAGTATGCGCCGAACGTGTTGTTCGCCTGGATACGAGCGGCAGCGCGGAGTGTGCCGAGCTCGGTCTCTTCGCGAGCGTCGAAGTTCAGGCGAACACGGACCTGCGAGCCGGCCTGGTAGTCGTCACCCTCGGCGTTGCGCAGGAAGTTGTCGCCGAAATCGCCTTCGATCGGGCCTGCGACTGCGTACTTGAAGCGAACGTAGCCGTTGATGCTGAGGCACGTCTCGGTGCCCGGGATGTAATGGAAGCCGGTGCCGTAGACGTCGCAAACGCGAACGTATTCAGCAGGCTCTTCCATTGGAACGATCATGTCCGCAGCGCGGGCACCGGTGACTGCGACGAGTGCCGCAGCGGAGCCGAGAAGAAGGCTCTTAATGTTCATGTCCTGACCTCCAGTCAATTATTGTGGGTTGGGGCAGTCTGCCGAGGTTCCCCCTCATTGCCCGTCCCTTACGAAAGCCAGCGCGATTTGTCCCCGCGGTCTTTCTGATGACGAACATATCCGCTGAGACGCGGGGCGCAATTACAGAAATGCCACACACGGTCCAAACAGGCCGTGCGGCCGGACCCCTGTTGCGTCCAGGACACGAATTTGGAAACCAACTGTTAACGCAATGAGCCGCAACCCGTTGATATATATAGATCGAGCCTCGTTCCTCGGACCCGCCGCGAATTCGTGATCCGCAAGCAACACACAAGGTCGATCGCCCTGATGCGACGCCGGCCCTTACCAATTGACGAAGATCGCGGGAATTTTTTCGAACTTCGCACCGATTCCGATGCGGAGGACGTCCGCCGCATCGAACGACCGTCCCTGTCGGAAGGCGGCTAGAACGTCCGGACGAAAACCGCAGTATGGCAAAGGACCACGACGATCGTCAGGACGAGGCGAAGCCTTGCGAACCACGGCGGCAGCTTGCCCCGGCGGGCAGAGTTGAGATCCCATCCCCCTTGCAGGGCGAAGCAGGCTGCGAAGCCTGCGAAGACGTAAGGGGCGGGGACGAGAACCAGAACCCAGCCGGCCAGCGAGGGCAGCACCGAAAGCAGCAGTTCGTGCGCCTGATGAGGCCGAGGCCGAAGGCCGAGACCCCAGCGAATGCCGCCGAGGAAGGCGAGGATGGAAGCGGAATAGGCGGTCAGCGCGAGAACGACGGTGCCATAGGCGATCGTTTCCGTGCCGCCATAGACGAGCAGTCCCGAGATCAGGACGAACGGGACGAGACCGCCGAGCCCGAGGACCCAGCCCATCCGCGAAGGTTGGCTGGCGTCGGCTGTCACCCCGTCGGCTTCATGGTCCAAGGTGTCGTGCGTCTGGCTCATGGATCGCTAATTCGGCGGCGATGGCCGATTTTCAAGGCGCGTTTTTGACGATGCCGCGATCAATCCCGCTTGAACATCACGCGGCCGAGCCAGCCCGTCACGATCGCCAGGGCAACGGCGAACAGGCCGTAGAGAAAACCGTGTTCGGAGGCGAACCGGTCGATCTCCGCTTCGAAGCCGACTTTCCTGACGATGAGGTCCGCACGCTTCTGACCGATGATCTTGCCCTGCTTGAAGAGATAGGCCCGCACGACATGCTCGCCCGTCGAAAGATCGGCGGGCAGGAACAGGTCGGCGCGAAACAGGGTCGATTCGGCGGCGGTGTAGTCGACGCCGCTGATATCCACGGTGTAGAGCCCGCGACTGCTCTTCAGATCCCGCAGCGCGTTCTCGAATCGTGCCTGCTGGCTGGAGACCGGGCGGGGCTGCCCGAGGCGCGGCGTCCTGCCGTCGAGCCGCAACGTGTCGATGCCGAGAGAGAGGCGCCGCAGCGTTTCGGCTGGCGCGATATCGCGCAGCTCGCGGGTGGACGCGACCGAATAGGTGACGGGAGCGGCGGGGATGGTCTTCGATACCCGGTTGACCCAGACCCCGAAGAAGCGCTGCTTTTCGCGCACGACGACCGGGCGCAATGGCCCGAACAGCGCGATGACGACGTCGTAGCGTTGTTCGCGCAGGATCCGCATGTCCGCGTCTCCGATCGCCCCGAAGACGGTGATCGTCTCGCCGTTGAAGTCGGAGGTGATGCCGATCTGCGTCTGCGACAGGCCGATCTCGAAGCTTTCCCGCTGTCCCACTTCGGATAGTTGGGCATGGCCGCGAGACCCCATGAACCCGATCATCGCAAGCAGCGCGATCGACAGCGCCTTTGAGATCGTGTGCCGGGAGCGCGGGAGCCGCCCGTTCATTCCACCTCTCCGGTCGGCGACGCGAGCGAGAACACCGAGGCGGGGGTGCGGACGAGCTCGAGGCCGAGACGCACGCCGACGGACAAAACGAGGATCGCAAGCAGGGCGCGCAACTGGTCGCCGCGCAGTTTCCGTCCCGCTTCCACCCCGAACTGGGCTCCGACGACCCCGCCGATCATCAGGAGAAACGCCAGCACGATATCGATGGTCTCGTTCGTCCAGGCCTGCAGGACGGTGGTGACCGCCGCGGTGAACATGATCTGGAACAGCGATGTCCCGATCACGACATTGGTCGGCACCCGCAACAGATAGATCATCGCCGGCACCATGATGAAGCCGCCGCCGACACCCATGATGGCGGCCAGAACCCCGATCAGGAAGCCGAGAAGCAGAACCGGAATGATGGAGACATAAAGGCGCGAATCGGGAAACCGCATCTTCAGCGGCAGCCCGTGCACCCAGTTGTGCGCCCCGGGGCGCCGGAGATTGGTGCCGGTTCCGCCCTTGCGGCTTCGCAGGAGCGATCGAACGCTCTCGTTCAGCATCAGCCCGCCGGTCGTGCTGAGCAAGAGGACGTAGAGCAGCGACACGGCAAGATCGAGCTGGCCGAGCGAGCGCAGGAGGCCGAAGATCCAGACGCCAGCAAGGGATCCGAGCGCACCTCCGATCAGCAGCATCGTGCCCAGTTTGAGGTCGATCGTCCGCCGCTTGTAATGCGCCAGCGCACCCGAGAAGGACGAGGCGATCACCTGATTGGCGCCGGTGGCCACAGCGATGGCCGGAGGAATGTTGTAGAAGATGAGAAGCGGCGTGATGAGAAAGCCGCCACCCACGCCGAAGAGACCGGACAGAAAACCGACGGCCATGCCCATGCCAACGATGATGAACACGTTGACGGAAAGTTCCGCGATCGGCAGGTGAAGGAACACGGTGCGTCCTGGTCCCAAATCAAGGGCTTTTTGGGGTGGCCCTCAAACCAAAGGGCCTCGTACGTCATCGCGCGAAGCCCTTGGAATTGTCAAATGGGAAAGCTGGAATTGGCCGTTCTTCAGCCGTTCTTGCGGTCCAGCAGAGCCCGGATCAGCGCTTCGTCGATCTCGCCGGTCGCCGCAAGACCGGCATCCTGCTGGAAGTCCTTGATGGCGCCGATGGTCTGCGCGCCGACGAGCCCGTCGGGCACACCCGCATCATAGCCGAGCTTGCCGAGGATCGCCTGTATGTTGCGAACCGCACGCGTCATGTCGACCGAGGCGGTCGTCGTCGGCGCGTCGGCAGGCGCGCTCGCCCACTGTTCCGGAATGTCGACGGTGTTGGCGCTCGCCGAACGCTCGGTGACCTTGAAGTTCGAAACCTCCTCCTTGGCCTTCTCGAGCTGCTCGGGCGACAGGGACTGGGCGATCTCGTCGCGCTTGTTCTCGGCGTCCTTGTCGCCGCTCTGGCCGACGATGGCGAACCATTTGTAGGACTGGGTGAGATCCTGGTCGACGCCGGCGCCTCGGGCGTAAAGAATGCCGAGATTGTACTGGCTGTCCGTCATGCCGTGCTCGGCCGCCTGGATGAACCAGTCCGCGGCCAGTTCCGGCTCGGATTTGCCGTCGACGCCGGTCGCAAAGAGGACCGCGAGATTGTGCATGGCGCGCACGTTCCCGGCTTCCGCCGCCTTGAGGTACCAGTCGCGGGCTGCGATCGTGTCGCGGGTGACGCCGTTGCCCTTCTCGTAGAGCGTTCCCAGGCTGTACTGGGCGGGGGCGAAATCAAGTCTGGCCGAACGCTCGAACCATTCGGCGGCCTTGGCCGGATCCGAGCTGACCGTGCGGCCTTCCATCAGGCGCAGGCCGATCTCGAAGAGGGCCTTGGGATCGGCGTCCTTGGCCGCGTCCAGAAGCGCCTGCGAACCGAGACCTTCGGGAAGGGCCGCCACCGCCTCGTCGAACCGCTCCGCGACGGGTGCGATGACCGGCCCCGCCGTCGGGGCCTCGCTCGTCGGCGAGAATGCGGCATTGTTCAGCGGCGGGGTGGAGGCGCTGGCGCCGGCCTGCGGGGTCGCCATCGTCAGGTTCGCGGCGGCGACCTGCCGTCTGGGCTTTTCCGAAACGCCGATCGCGGGCTCGGCGGCGGCGGGCTTGGCCGCATCGGCCTTGTCTGCCAGGTTTCCCGCGGCTGCCGGCGCTGCCGGGCTCTGCGGGGCGGCGGTGGCCGATTTCGCCGTGTCCGATGCGCCCGCCAGCACCGGCGGGCTGGAGAAAAGATTGGTCTCCTCGACGATGATCTTGCCGACGGGCAGGGCGAGAAGGGCGAGAAGCACGGCGCTCGCGGCCAGCATGATCGGCTTGCGGCGACGGGCGATCGCTTCGGACAGGCTGCCGCCGCGACGCTCGGCCTGATCGCCCTCGTTGAAGCCTTCGGCCTCTTCCGCCGCCGCCATGGCGGCCCGGCGGGCAGCCGCGATGAAATCGGCCTTCGCATTGTCGTCCGCCGGCTCTTTGGCTTCGGCCTTCTGATTGCGGACGCGCTCGAGGAGTTTGGCGATGTCGGGTGCGCCCGAGCCGATCGCAAGCGGCCGGTTGGCCTCTTCGCTCTCGAGCGCGTCGGCCGCTTCGAAATGCGACGCATCGTCCCCGTGCCCACCATCGGCGTTCGATTCGTCGACGTCGGCGGCTTTCTGGTCTTCGGTCCAGCGCGAATCGAGCGTTGCGGCCTTGGCCGGCTTCGCGTCATGCCTTGCGAAATTGCGTGACAACAGCGCGCGAAGGCCGCTCGGGCTTGCCGGCTGGTTCGTGGTCTCGGCCTGCGGGGCCTGGGGCTCGACCCACGGCTCCTGCCCGGTGGTCTGCGCCAGCGGACCTGCCGGCGCGACCGAAGCGACGTCGAACGCCGGGGCCTGGGTGTCCTTTGCGCCGGCAACGTTCGGGCGGTAGTCCCGTTCGATCGCATCGATCCGCTCGACCAGACGGCTCAGGGCCGCGTTGACGGCCTCGTAGAAATCGGTCGAACGCACGCTCGAATCGGTTGATAGCTTCTGCAGGCGTTCGAGTTCCTCGGTCAGCTTGGTGACGTGCTCGCCCTGGCTGAAGTCGCCCTGTTCGAGCATCCGGCGCACCGCTTCGTCCGCCGCCGTCCTCGCGGTGATGAAGATGTGCTCGGCATTCTCGTCGATCCGCTTTTCCAGAGCGCCCAGTCGGCGCTCCATGTCCGCGGACATGGTGAAATTGTCCGAGTTGAGAAATTCCGTCAGCCGTCCGACCTGGCTCTCGAGCTTGACGATGGCTTCGCCGTCCTCGAACGGCATTGCGAGCTGCGTTTCGATCCGCTCGGCGAGCGAGGTCAGGCGCGTTTCGATCGCCGTCATGTCGTCGCGCGAGACCCCGTTGCTTTCGGAAAGCTCGTCGAGACGCGTGTTGAGGGTGGCGATGTGACCGGCCAGCTGTTCGTTCGGGTCGTAGGCCTCGAACGTGTCGAAGCGTTCGTTGAGCTGCGACAGCTTCTCGAAGAGCATCGAGACCGAATCGTCCGAGGCGATCTCGTCCACCCGTTCGGCGAGCGACTGCATCCGCTGTTCGATGCGCTCGACCGGCGCCAGATCGAACTCGGGCGGATTGTTGGCGAGCGTGCTGATCGCCTGGGTGATGTCGTCGAGGCGGGCGTCGATGTTGGTGAAGCGTGCCTCGCCCCGATCGTCCGACATCATCTGGACCGACATGGCCTCGATCGCGCCGGACAAAGCTTCGATGCGCCGGTCGATCCCCTCGAAGGGAAGCGCTTCGGGAAGCGCCGCGAGCGTCTCCTCCAGATGGGCGAAGCGGTCCGCGATCCGCCCGAACGTCTCATCCGATTCCTCGCGCGGGGTGAACCTGGCTTCGACGCCCTTCCAGAGCGCCTCGGATACGCGAACCGAATGATCGGACGCGAATTCGCGCATCTGCTCCTTCAGGTTGGCCATCTCGGCCATCAACTTGTCGGTGAGTTCGGCGGTCCGGTCCCGGGCGCCGACCTCGCTCACGAAGCGCTCCTCGAAGTCCGACCAGCGCTGTTCCACGGCGCGCAGATGATCCTCGCTCGCCAGGCTGGACAGCGATTCGCGCATTCGTTCGATTTCCGCCTTCAGCTCCGAGCGCTCGCTCGCCGTCCGGTCGATGCCGCGGGCCGAGCCGTGCAAGCCCGCATGGCGCTCGTGGCCGGGCGACGCCGCGCCGCGGCGATCGAGATAGAGGTCGATATCGTCGAGCTGGGCGCGCATGTCGGCGACGAGCGCGGCATCGACGCCGCTGCGGGTCATCTCGTCGAGGCGCTCGTGCAGCCGAACGATCTCGTTGCGAATGATGGAGGGGCGCGCGTTCTGCGAAACCGCGCTCTGGAGGTCGATCAGCGCGTCGCGCATGTCGCCGACCTGCTGGCTGACGTCGGTCGACAGGTTGCGGGTCAGTTCGATGCGAAGGCGATCGAGTTCGGCCTTCAGGTCGGTGACGGACGCTGCCCGGGCGGTCGTGGTCCCGCGGTCGAAACGGGACGCGCTCTTCGAGGAGCTCGCGGACGATCCGCGTGCGGACGATCCGGCGCGCGGCTGCGGCGCGCGCTCGCGCGGTGCCTCACCGCGCAGGGGGCGCTGGTCGAGCACCTTCTGGCGCATCACGATCTGGGAGACCGCGTCGGCCAGCTCGGGCCGGCGGCCGACGCCGCGCGGCTGGGCCGCGCCACGCGCAGGGCCCCGGCCGAGAAGGTCGGCTGCTGGCTGGGACGGGGGCCTCGACGCCGCGCTTCTCGTGCGGGATACGCGATCGAGGCGATCTTCGAGCGCTTCCAGCGTGCGGGTGAGGTCGGCAAGCGCCGCGTGTCCCTTGCCGCGCTGGGCTGAGCTCGAATTGTATCCCATGAGTTCGGCCATATCGATATCCCGGTCCGTCGGTGCAGGCGCAGGAAGCACGTGCCCGCTATGCAGCGTTCGATTCGTAAGGTCGACCATCCACCATCATGGTTAATGAGACGTAAACTCGCCGCCGCTTCGGTAAGGTCTACGACAGAAGCTTGGTCCGAGCCTTGCCTCGCGGGCGCGCCCGGAAAAATCTCTTGACGTTATGGAACAACTTGTTGAGCGAAGGCTTGTTTTCACACATGTCGCGACGATATGGGCGAAGAGATTCACGGGCGAATATTATCGCTTCGAGAATGGCAATGCGTCTTACGGAACAAGAATGATGGCACCAGTTCAACACACCCGGCAGCCCCAGGACGAAGAGGGCGTCGTCGACATCGATTTCCTCCTTGGCTTGAAAGACAATGGTTCGGCCGAACAGGAGACTTATCGCATCGGCGATCTCGCACGCGAGTTCGGCGTGACATTGCGGACCCTGCGCTTCTACGAGGATCGCGGCTTGCTGAGCCCGAAGCGCCGCGGCACGACCCGCTTCTACGACAAGCAGGACCGCGCGCGGCTGCGTCTGGTTCTTCTGGCCAAGGTGCTCGGCTTCTCGCTCACCGAAGCCCGCCAGCTCATCGACCTCTACCACCAGCCGGACGGCAAGCGGAAACAGCTCGAGCTCGCCCTCGAACGTTTCGAGGAGCAGCAGGTCATCCTTCAGGAGCAGCGCCGGGAGATCGACGATTCGATCGCGGCGATGGACCTGACCATGAAGGTCGCACGAGATCAGCTGAAAGCGATGGGCGGCTCCGGCGAGGCCTGACCGCACGCCGGATTCGGCCTTGCGGATCATTCGGCCTTGCCGGCCTCTCTCATTGACGTTAACGTAAGTCAAAGATCGCTGAACATGAAAGCGGCGTCGCATTGCGCGAAGCCGCTTTGGTGTTTCTGCGGCCCGACAATGTAACGCGATGAAGAGGACGGACCCATGACCGAAGCCTACATTTTCGACCATGTTCGAACGCCGCGCGGGCGCGGCAAGAAGGATGGTGCCCTGCACGAGGTCCCGGCCGTTCGCCTCGGCGCCAAAGTGCTGGAAGCGTTGCGCGAGCGAAACGGGATCGACACGGCGAAAGTCGACGACATCATCTTCGGCTGCGTCGACCCGGTCGGCGAAGCCGGCGCGGTCATTCCCAAGGCGTCCGCCTTCGAGGCCGGCTACGCTTTCGCCGCGCCCGGCATGCAGCTCTCGCGCTTCTGTGCGTCCGGGCTCGATGCCGTGAACATCGCGGCCGCCAAGGTCGCGCAGGGCGCGGACGATCTGGTGATCGCGGGCGGCGTCGAATCCATGTCGCGCGTCGGCATGGGCATGTCCGGCGGCGCCTGGTTCATGGACCCGTCGGTCGGAATCCCGGCCTATTTCATGCCCCAGGGCGTATCGGCCGATCTGATCGCCACCAAATACGGATTTTCCCGCGACGATTGCGATGCCTATGCGGTGGAAAGCCAGAGCCGCGCCGGCAGGGCGTGGGAGGAGGGGCGGTTTGCCAGGTCCGTGATCCCCGTCAGGGACCAGAACGGCCTGACGATCCTCGATCGCGACGAACACATGCGCCCCGCGACGGACATGCAGTCCCTCGGCAGCCTGAACGCCTCGTTCGCCGCGCCTGGCGAGATGGGCGGCTTCGACGCCGTCGCGCTGCAGGCCCACCCCGAGATCGAAGCCGTGAACCACGTCCATCATGCCGGCAATTCGTCCGGCATCGTCGATGGCGCGGCCGGCGTCCTCATCGGTTCGAAGGCGGCCGAGGCGATGCTCGGCGTCACGCCGCGCGCGCGCATCAGGAGCTTCGCCAATATCGGGTCCGATCCGGCACTGATGCTGACCGGGCCGGTGGACGTCACCGAAAAGCTCCTGAAGCGCTCGGGCATGACGCTCGGCGATATCGATCTGTTCGAACTCAACGAAGCCTTCGCCGCCGTCGTGCTGCGGTTTCAGCAGGCGTTCGACATCGATGGCGACAGGCTCAACGTCAATGGCGGTGCGATCGCCATGGGCCATCCGCTGGGTGCGACCGGCGCGATGATCCTCGGCACCGTGCTCGACGAGCTGGAACGCCAGGACAAGACGGTGGCCCTGGTCACGCTGTGCATCGGCGCCGGCATGGGCACGGCGACGATCATCGAACGGGTTTGAGGAGGAGTTGAACCGATGGAACTGAAGAATTTCACCCTCGACACCGGCTCCGACGGCATTGCGATCCTCACCTGGGATATGCCGGACCGGTCCATGAACGTCTTCACGCGCGAGGTGATGGACGAGATCGAACAGGCGTTCGACGCGCTTGCCGGCGATGCCGGCGTCAAGGGAATCGTCTTCACCTCCGGCAAGGCGGGCTCGTTCACGGGCGGTGCCGACCTCAACATGCTGCAGGCCATGAACGAGGCCTACGCGGACGAGCGCAGGCAGGACGAAGCGGCGGCCATGAAGGCGCTGTTCGATCGGGCCGGCCGGATGACGTGGCTGTGGCGCAAGATCGAGACCTGCGGCAAGCCTGTGGTCGCCGCGATCAACGGCGTGTGCATGGGCGGCGGGTTCGAGCTGGCGCTCGCCTGCCACGGCCGCGTCGTCTCGCCGCGGGCGAAGATGGGCCTGCCCGAGGTCAAGGTCGGCATCTTCCCCGGCGCGGGCGGCACCCAGCGCGTCGCCCGGATGACCGACACCCAGTCCGCGCTGCAGATGCTGCTGAAGGGCTCGACCCTGAGCCCCGAAAAGGCCAAGGCCATGGGCCTCGTCGATGCGGTCGCCAGCGACGGCGATCTGATCGCGTCGGCAAGGCAGATGATCGAGGCCGGCCTGTCGGCCACCAAGCCGTGGGACCAGAAGGGCTTCAAGCTTCCGTCCGGCCCGGTCTACTCGCCGCAGGGCGCGCAGGTCTGGCCGGCGGTCTCCTCGCTCTACCGCAAGGAGACCCAGGACAATTATCCGGGCGCCCGCGCCATCGTCAAATGCGTCTATGAGGGGCTGCTGGTCCCCTTCGATACGGCGCTCACCATCGAGCAACGCTATTTCACCGAGGTGATCCGGACCACCGAAGCAGCGATGATGATCCGTTCGCTCTTCGTCTCCATGCAGGCGCTGAACAAGGGCGCGCGCCGTCCGAAGGACGTGCCGGCGAGCGACCTGAAGACGATCGGCATCGTCGGCGCCGGCTTCATGGGGGCAGGGGTCGCCTTCGTTTCGGCGCAGGCGGGGCTGGATGTCGTCCTCGTCGACCGCGATCAGGCCACCGCCGACAAGGGCAAGGCGCATTCGCGCACGCTCGTGGAGGGCCTCGTCGAGAAGAAGCGGCTCTCCGGGGACAAGGCGGAGGCACTGCTCGCACGGATCACCGCGACGTCCGACTACGAGGCGCTTCGGTCGGCCGAACTGGTCATCGAGGCGGTGTTCGAGGATCGCGACGTGAAGGCCGAGGTTTCGAAGAAGGTGGCGGCGGTCATCGGGCAGGATGCGATCTACGCGTCCAACACCTCGACGATCCCGATCTCGATCCTGGCCGAAAACGCGCCCGACAAGGCCCGCTTCATCGGCATCCATTTCTTCTCGCCGGTCGACAAGATGATGCTGACGGAGGTGATCCTCGGCAAGGAGACCGGCGACAAGGCGCTCGCCGTCGCCCTCGACTATGTGCGTGCGATCCGCAAGACGCCGATCGTGGTCAACGATACGCGCGGCTTCTTCGCCAATCGCTGCGTGCTTCGCTACATGAACGAGGCCTACGACATGCTCGTCGAGGGCGTGCCGCCGGCGATGATCGAGAACGCGGCGAAGGCCGCCGGAATGCCGGTCGGCCCGCTCGCCCTCAACGACGAGGTCGCCGTCGACCTGTCCGAGAAGATCATGAAGGCGACCATGCGCGACATGGGCGAGGATTCGGTCGACCCCGCCCATTTCAAGCTCGTCACGTCGATGACCGCCAGCGGCCGGCTCGGCCGGAAGGCCGGCAAGGGATTTTACGATTATCCCGAAAAGCCCGCCCGAAAGCAGCTCTGGCCCGAACTGAAGCAGCTGCACGTGCAGAAGGCCGCCGACGCGGTCGATTTCGAAGAGCTGCAGCAGCGCTTTCTGGCGACGATGGCGCTGGAAGCGGCCCGGACCATGGAAGAGGGGGTCGTCGTCGATCCCCGCGAGGCCGATATCGGCTCGATCCTCGGCTTCGGTTTCGCGCCCTATACGGGCGGCGCGATCAGCTATATCGACGGAATGGGTGTTTCCAGCTTCGTCGAACTTTGCCGCAAACTTGCTGAAAGGCACGGTGAACGGTTCGCGCCGACGCCGCTCCTGATCGAGATGTCCGAGACCGGGCAAACCTTCTATGGGCGCTTCGGAAAACCGTCCCGCGCAGCCTGATTTCCAAGGATATGCGCCCTTGTCGAAGGCCCGGTTCGCGACTTGCGAGCCGGGCTTTTTTCGTGGTGTGACAACCAGTTAGTAAAAGTGCTGACGGCCTGTCGCCAAGCTGGTGCCAGGCTGGCCACCGGGGGGCAAAGAGGGTGGCCTTTGCATCGCCAAACATGAGAAGGAACGTTCGCGAGAATGCATCACTGTTTCAATTTGAAACAATATCGAGCACTGCGTCGCTCGAGCCGATGGTTCGAGGGCGATACGTCTTTCAACCGAAGGCGGACCGAATTTTCCGAGAGAGCGCGCGAGAAGACCGCAGCGCCACCGGGAGCCGGTTTCGCCGCGACAGGGTGGCCAAGAGCATGAACGAACCGGGTGCAAATGCCGCCAACCGGCCCAGCGAACAGATGATCCGCGACCGGTTGCGAAATCGCCGGAGCCTCTACGAGCTGGAGCGGACCTCCGCGTCCTCGTTGAAGAAGCTGAAACGAAGCTTCATGGAAGAGCCCGAAGACATTTCGAAGGCTGCGCCGGTCTGGCAGCGCTACCCGGTCCGCGCCTTCGTGGCCGCGTCCTGCGTCTGCGTGCTCGCCCTGACGGCGGGTCTCGTCACCGTCAATGCCTTGACCGGGGACAGGACGGCGAACGGCGCCGACCGGGAGCAGGTGGCGCTCGCCGTGCCGGCCGATAGGGCCGAGCCCCTTGTCCGGTCCGAATATCCCGCCGCGCCCACGCCCGTGCCTGCAATTGCAATCGCGCCTGCAGGGACGATGGCGAACGGCGTACCGGCCGATGGCGCGACGCGCACGATCGAACGTGCCCAGCCTGCGTCTGCGCGTGCCGAAAGCGCGCCGCTGCCGATCCGTGACGGCGTCGCGGCGACCCCCGCTCTGTCGACGATCGCCTCCTCTCGGGTCGCGTCGGTCGACCGCGATCTGACGACGGGAAGCATCGAGCGGGCGCAGATCGACCCCGAGGTCGCTTCGATCCTGGAGCGGGCCAGATTGGCCGATCCCAAGGCCGCGTCCGCCTGGCCGGACATGTTCGAGACGGTGACCCCGCCGGCGCCGGACAAAACCGCCGAACCGGCGACGGTAAGCCGATCCGAGCCGGTGACGGCGCCCGCTCGCCCGATCGAACGGACGGATGCGATGAGCGCACCGGCGGCGAGCGCGATCCCGATCCCGGCGCCCAATCCGGTCGCGGCCGAAGGTCGCACCGCCCGCGACGACGTGCTGACGGCATCGGCCGGGGAAGCGGCGGCGCCGGCAATCAAGCCGAGCGTCGGATCCGCGCTCACATCCGTCAACCTGCGCGAGGCACCCGAGATGGATGCGCCTGTCCTGACCGTCGTTGCGGCCGGCGCGCCGCTGACCGTGCTCGACTGCGACAACTGGTGCCACGTCCGCTACGAGACGACCGAGGGCTATGTCTACGGGACCTATGTGAAGGATCGCGACTGACGGGCCTTGCCCGTCCGTGGGCCGGTCCCGCGCGGATGCACCGAGCGACTCTTTGGGATCAGCCGAACAGGCCGCGTTTTTCCGCCGTCGGTTCGGGATCGCGGCGGCGGCTCTTGCCGAGCGTATCGGCGACGCGCGCGCCTCGTTCGCCGAGCGGCTGCTTGGGATCGCCGGTCGTGTCGTGGGCGGTCTGGTGCTCCATTTCCGCGTTCACTTCCGCGCCGATGATGAAGATCACCGACGAGACCCAGACCCACATCATGAAGCCGATGACCGCACCGAGCGAGCCGTAGGTCGCATTGTAGTTGGCGAAGTTCTGCAGATACCAGGAAAAGCCGATGGAAGCGCCCAGCCAGACGAAGGCGGTGAGGAAGGCGCCGCCGAAGACCCATTTCCATTCGGCGCGTGACCGGCTCGGGCCGTAGCGATAGATCGCGGCGATCGCCGCGACGATCACGAGAAACACGACGGGCCAGCGCAGCGCCGCGATAAAGGTCTCGGTGAAGGTCTGCAGGCCGAGGATCGCCATGACCGCCGGCACGATGCCGATGGCGATGATGAGAACGATGCCGACGATGATCATGCTGATGGTGAAGCAGAACGCGACCGCATTGAGTTTCAGGAAGCTGCGGCTTTCGACCTCGCCATAGGCGACGTTCATCGCCTCGAACAGCGTCTTGATCCCGTTGTTCGCGCTCCACATCGCAAAGACGAAGCCGGTCAGAAAGCCCACGGAGAGCGAAGCCGGGTCCTGTTTGGCCAGCGTCGCGAGTTGGGATTGCAAAAGCTCCGTTCCCGCCTGCGGCAGGAACTGGCCGATGAAGGCGATATGCTCCGAGATCGACGACGGATCGCTGACGAAACCGTAGAGCGAGACGAAGACGGCGAAGGCGGGGAACAGGGCGAGCAGCAGGTAGAAGGTCGCGCCGGCGGCGATCAGCATCACCCTGTCCTCGAAGAAGGACGCGTAGAGCCGCAGCGCGATGTCCTTCCAGCCCTTCCATGGAATGTCGAGCGGACCTTCCGCGTCGCGGCCCCTGCCGGGCTCGCTCGCGCGCCTGCGCGTCTCCTCGTTCGTGTAGGGGCTGAACCGTCCAACCATTGCGCTTCGTTCGTTCCCCATTTGGTCGTGTTGCGGGACTTCGGTTTCCCGTTCGCTCATCAATGTCCACGGCGGCACCGGAGTTCCCACCGCGGCTTTGCCCGGACATGCGTCCGATGCCCGCAAGTTGCGTGGAGCGCTTGCTTCCGGCCGGGCCATCGGCACGATCCCGGCCGGGACGCGCGGCGATGTCGGTTCTTGGCGCGTTCCCGGACGAAGCGATGATGGTGCCTGATTGCGCGCAGTGCAACAACTTATGAGTGAGTTGTTTGGGTGTAATGCGTCTTTCGCGAGAGTTATCGCGCTTCAGGCGATAAAAGCTTGGTAATTCGCCGGCTTTCACCGTACGCTTGTAGACAAACCGCCGATGACCACTTATCCCCAGATGAGGATAATTTTCCTCGGCTGCTTTCGATATCGGGATCCATGTTTTCGCACGAGAATATATGGTCGGCCATTGACGCCCTCGCGACCCGGAACGGCCTGACGCCGTCGGGGCTCGCCAAGAAGGCCGGTCTTGATCCGACGACCTTCAACAAGTCGAAGCGCATGAGTGCGGACGGCCGACCGCGTTGGCCGTCGACCGAATCGATCTCGAAAGTGATCGAAGCCGTGAACTCCACCTTCGCGGAATTCGCCGTTCTGATCACCGGAGACAGGGCCGAGCCGGAAATGCGGTTTCGCGACACCGCGATCTCGGTCCCGCTTCTGGGGCTGGCCGAGGCCGGCGGCGGGGGATATTTCGACGATTCGGGCTTTCCGGCCGGCCATGGCTGGGACGAGATCACGCTTCCCGATTCGAACGGCGAGCCGATGTATGCGCTGGAGGTGTCCGGCCGCTCCATGGAGCCGCTCTACCGGGAGGGGGATAGGATTATCGTCTCGCCGACCGTCTCGGTCCGCCGCGGCGACCGTGTCGTGGTGCGGACCCGGGACGGTGAGGTGATGGCGAAGATCCTGCAGCGGCGCACCGCCAGAACGCTCGAACTGTCGTCCATCAACCCGGATTTCCCGCTCCGCCAGTTCGCGATCGAAGAGATCGACTGGATCGCGCGAATTCTGTGGGCAAGCCAGTAGCGCGGTGCGCGATATGGCGAGGTTTCGCAATTTTCTCGCGACCGCCGCCGGTCTCGCCGCTCTGACGGTCCTTCTGCTGCTTGCCTTTCCCGACGAACGGGCGCGTCGGATGGCGGATCGCCCTCGCGCCGACGAGACTGCCGCGCAGACCGCCACGCGGTCGCACGAGGACGGGGCTGCCGCCGGCACGGCCGCAGGTCGCGCGCTCACCGAAAGGCCGAAGGACATGCGCACGGTCGCCGCCCCGCGCGGCGACGCGGCCCCCATCGGCGCGCCGAAGCGGCTTCCGCCGCGCGATGCCCTGTCGACGCTCGCCGCGCCCGGCCTCGAGCCGGACGACGTCCGCGAACGTCTCCTGTCCCGCCCGGTCGCGATCGACAACGCCCATATCGAGATCGGCGAGGCGAGGATCGCCCTTCCGGGCGTCGAACCGCTCTCGGTGCACGATCAATGCGGGCCGCAAGCGAGCCGATGGCCCTGCGGAGCGCGCGCCCGCACCGCATTTCGCGCGTTCCTGCGCGGCCGCTCGATCGCATGCACGGTTCCGAAGGCGTTCGGCGAGGCGCCGGGCGAGATCGTGTCGGCCTGCAGCCTCGCCGGCGCGGATATCGGCGCCTGGATCGTTGCGAACGGATGGGGCAGGGCCGTGCCCGGCGGGCCCTATGTGGCGATCGAAGCCGAGGCGAAGAAGGCCGCGCGCGGCATTTGGCGATAGGGCGGCGGACTGGGAGGGCGTGATCCGGCTCGCGCGCGTCAAGGCCCGCAGGAAAGAAGCCTCGGGCAAGGGTGAAGCGAGCGCATCGCCCTTGCCCGGCCCGGTCTAGGCGTTTGCGGCCGGCCGGCCGGCCAGGGCTTCGGCGATCAGGGCCCTTGTCTCCCCGATGCCGTAGAGCGCGATGAACGATCCGAAACGCGGGCCTTTCTCCTGGCCGAGCAACACCTCGTAGAGCGCCTGGAACCACTCGCCGGACACGCCGGGGCCGCCGTCGGGACCCTTCTTCTTCTGGTCCTGATAGCGTTCGATGGGTCGGGCGACGTCGAGCAACGCGTCCTGAATGGTGCCGGCATCCGCATCGGCCGGCAGCGCCGCGAGCTTTTCGTCGAGGGTCCGCAACGCGTCGCGCTCGACATCGTCGGGCGCGCGGAAACGCTTCGTCGGCTTCACGAAATCATCATAGTAGCGGATCGCATAGCCGACGAGTTCGTCGAGTTCGGGATCGCTCCGCGGCGTCACGTCCGGGGAGTAGCGCGAGATGAAGCCCCACAGCGTCTCGGCATTCGACGCGTTCGACGCCGAGACGAGATTGAGCAGCATGGCGAAGGGTACCTTGATGCCCTCGGCCGGGGGATTGCCGGAATGGATGTGCCAGACCGGATTTTGGAGCTGCTGCCTGCCGTCCTGGCGCTGATAGGCCGACAGGAACTGGTAATAATCGTCGACCGCCTTCGGGATGACGTCGAAATGCAGCTTCTTGGCGGCCTTCGGCTTGCCGAACATGTAGAAGGACAGGCTCTTGGGCGATGCATAGGTCAGCCACTCGTCGATCGTCAGGCCGTTGCCCTTCGACTTGGAGATCTTCTGTCCGTTGTCGTCGAGAAAGAGCTCGTAGTTGAACCCTTCGGGCGGCTGCACGCCGAGCGCACGGCAGATCCTGGACGACAGGTTGACCGAATCGATGAGATCCTTTCCGGCCATCTCGTAATCGACGCCGAGCGCCGCCCAGCGCAACGCCCAGTCGGCTTTCCACTGGCACTTGACGGCTCCGCCCGTCACCTTCGTCCGGATCGGCTCGCCGCTGTCCGGGTCGAGGTAGGTGATCGTGCCTTGCGCCACGTCGCGATCCACCATCGGCACCTGCAGCACCACTCCGGTCACGGGGTGGACCGGCAGGAACGGCGAATAGGTCTCGCGCCGTTCGGGTCCGAGCGTGGGCAGAATGATGTCCATGACCTCGTCGTAGACCGAAAGCATCTTGGTGAGCATCGCGTCGAAATGGCCGGCGGCGTAATGGTCAGTCGCCGAGATGAACTCGTAATCGAAGCCGAACGTGTCGAGAAAGGCGCACAGGCGCGCATTGTTGTGGGCGGCGAACGAGGCATGCTCGTTCGAGAAGGGATCGGGAATGCGCGAGAGCGGCTTGCCGAGATGGGCAAGCAACATCTCGCGGTTCGGGACATTGTCCGGAACCTTGCGAAGCCCGTCCATGTCGTCGGAAAAGCAGATGAGGTTCGTCGCGACCTTGCCTTCGGTCAGCGCGATGAACGCATTGCGCACCATGGTGGTGCGCGCCACCTCGCCGAACGTGCCGATATGCGGCAGGCCCGAGGGCCCGTAGCCGGTCTCGAACAGCACCGTTTCGGGCATGCCGCTGGTCTCGAACCGCTTCAGGAGTTTGCGTGCTTCCTCGAACGGCCATGCGTTGGAGGCGAGCGCGAGGTCCGAAAGTTCGGAAGAGGTCAGCGATGTCATGAGCGATCTGGGTCCAGGATGTGGCGTGACGGGCGAACCCATGGCGGGCAGGGGCTTGGGATGGCCGATGCCGAAGGGTGCGCTGAAGAAGCTCTATGGACGGAAGGCGGGTTGCGTCAACCGGCGGGAGGGACGAAGGCTTGTTCCATCGGGCTTGTGCAGCCGGTTTGGCCTGCCTAGCTTCAGGGCGCAAAACGACGGGGCGAAGGAGCCGATAGCAATGTCCGACGGGAATGCTCAGGATGCGTTGATCCAGCTGATGCTGGCGGCCGCGGCCGCGGACGGTTCGATCAGCGACAAGGAGCTTCGCGAGGTCGACGAGCTCATGTCGTTTCTGCCGGTCTTCGACGGGTTCGATCGCGCACGGCTCGCAGGCATCGCCGATCAGAACGCCACCCTCCTGTCGTCGGACGACGGGATCGACGCCATCATCGCCAACGTCACCGCGAAGGTGCCGGTGCGCCTCTACGAGACCGCCTATGCGCTCGCCGTCGAGGTGATCTCGGCCGACGTCAGGGCGACGCAGGCCGAGCTTCGGCTCCTCGAAATGCTGCGCGACGCCTTCGACATGGACCGGCTGACCGCCGGTGCTATCGAACATTCGGCCCGCGTGCGCTATCGCCGGCTCGACTGAGGCGCGGTGGGCCCTGGCGCGAGGGCCCTGGCTCGCTACCAGGGGCTGACCGGGAAGTAGCGAAGCAGAAGCTCGGAAAAGATACCCTTCTCGACGGTCTGGACGAGCGCATAGTCGAGGGCGCGGGCAAGCCTTGCATCCTTGGCGGCGACCGCGATCGAAAGGCCTTCGCCGAGATATTGATCGGACAGGAACGGGCCGTCGGAGAAGGCGCAGCAGCCTTCGGCCCGGTCGCTTTCGAGCCAGAAGGACAGGCTGACGCCATCGCCGAAATAGGCGTCGATCTCGCCCTCCTTCAATGCGTCGAGCGCGGCGTTGCGATCGGGAAAGGCGCGCGGCTCGACGTCCGGAAAAAAGGCGCGGAACATGGCTTCGTGGGCGCTTCCCTGCAGGACGCCGACGGTCTTTCCACCGAGATTTTCGGCGACCGGCGTCTGAAGGGCGGCCTCCTTCAAGGTCACGAAGCGCGCGGGAAATCTCAGATAGGATTGGGTGAACGCGAACTGGTTGCGGCTTTGCGGGCTGATGGCGAGCCCGGCGATCACCGCTTCGCCGCGGCCCGACGCGAGCGCTTCCTCGAGGTCCGAAAACGGCACCGCCTCCACCTGGCAAAGGCGCAGGATGTCCAGTTCCTCGCACAGCGCCCGCGTGAGGTCGACGTTGAAGCCGACCAGCCGGCCGCGCTGATCGAGAAAATTGAACGGCGGGTAATCGGTGGCGGTCAGAAAGCGCAGGCGGGTCAGGTTAGGCAGTTCGGGAGCGGTGAGACGCTGTTTCTGATCGATGAAGCTGGGGAGAGCGGGCTCCTGGGCCCCCGCGACCGATCCGATCGTCAGCAAAAGCGTGGTGACGAACATCCTTAACGGCACGTTTTTCAACTTCCGAGCGAAGAATTCGCGCGCGCGTTTGTTCAAATACGATATCATACCGTGCAACCTTCAACTCTGGCGATCGAATGGCATCCTTCAGTCCCGGGGCGTGCCGGCGGATCATTGGGTGGGGGATTGCGTGAGCATTGTCGAGCCTCCGATCGCAACATCGGACAATGTTGTTTCGCTGCGCCGTGAAGGTGCCCCTGGGATCGAACAGGAGCGGGCCTTCTGGGCACGGCTGGCGGACACCGACGAATTCCCGAAACCGGCGCCCGACTTTCGGGACGATGTGTTCACCCGGCAGCTTCTCCAGAAGCTGAACCTTGCGCAACGCAGTCTGGACGAGGCCGAGACCGCGGCCAGACGCAACGGCACGGATATCGTCGCCGAACTGATCGCCGGGCGGGCGTTGACCGCGGAGGACTATGCCGCCTGCGCGGCCAGCGTGCTGGGCCTTCCGATGGAACGTCCGGAGCCCTCGGACATCATCATTTCGGCCGGGGACAACGGGCGCCTTCCCTTTGCCAGATCGTTGCGAACCTGCAACCGGTTGCTCGAGGCGAAGTTCTTCTTCGACCCCCGCCTCGAGCGGATCGGTTCCGTGAAGAAGATGCTTTCCGACCATCCGGCGCTGGCCCGACGGTGCCGGGTCACCACGGGCGCGGCCATTCGGCAGACATTGAATGCCGGGGACGACGGACACCGGTTCGAGCGGGCGACCTTGAGCCTGTCGCGGGACAGGATCGAGCATTCGGCGCGCATCGTCCTCACCGGCTGGCAAGGCGCCGTGATCGGCGCCTCGTTTTTCGGGGCGATCTGGATCGTGTCGACGTTCCTGTGGACGGGCGTCCTCGTCTTTCACCTCGCTGCGGCCCTGTTCTTCAGCGCCTGGATCGCTCTTCGCTTCGCGGCCGCGTTCGGCCGGCACGACGCGGCCGTGCCCGTGAAGGAGGATCGCGGACCGGAGGCGCTGCCGGTCTACACCGTCGTCGTGGCGCTGCATCGCGAGCACGAGATCGTCGGCCAGCTCGTTCGCAATCTCGAAGCGCTGAACTGGCCGCTGTCACGGCTCGAGATCTTTTTGGTGTGCGAGGCCGACGATAGGGCGACGATCGCGCCGTGCCGGACGCTCACCCGCGACAAGCCCCAGTTTCACGTGCTTCTCGTTCCGCCGGGCCATCCGCGCACGAAACCCAAGGCGCTCAACCACGTCCTGCCGCTCGCGCGGGGAAGGTTTCTGGTCCTGTACGATGCCGAGGACGAACCCCACCCCGACCAGCTCCTCGAAGCGTTCGATCGCTACGCGATCGGGGACGAGCGGCTGGCCTGCCTGCAGGCGCCGCTGATCATTCGCAACGCGGACCGGAACTGGCGCACCGGCATGTTCGCGATGGAGTATGCGGGCCTGTTCCGCGCTCTCCTGCCGTGGCTGTCCCGTCATCGCCTGCCGATCCCGCTCGGGGGCACGAGCAACCATTTCAGGACCGACATCCTCCGGCAGGTCGGCGGATGGGATTCGCACAATGTCACCGAGGATGCCGATCTCGGCATCCGTTTGACGCGCGCCGGATACGGGATCGCGACCCTGCGCCTGCCGACCTGCGAGGACCCGCCCGAAACGCTCGAGGTCTGGATCAAGCAGAGGACGCGCTGGCTGAAGGGGTGGTTCCAGACCTATGCGGTGCATATGCGAAACCCGTTACGCGTGTATCGCGAACTCGGACTGAAACGCTTCGCGGTGTTTCAATTGACCTTTCACGGCATGATGAGCGCGGCCCTGCTCCTGCCGTTCGCGATCCTGATGATGTCGTACACCGCGGTTTCCTTGGCAGGTTCCGGCTGGCCGCCGTCGCTCGCGGCCGATCTTCTGGTCATGGACCTCCTCATCCTGATCGGCGGGATGGGAAGCTTCGTCGCGTTGACGGTCCGCGGGTCGACATTCAGCGAGCTGCGAAAGACCGTGGGCGCACTGCCGCTGGTGCCGCTTTACTGGCTGCTCGTGTCCGCGGCCGCCTATCGCGGTCTGTTCCAGCTGGTCTTCGAGCCGCACGGCTGGGAAAAGACGCCCCATGGCCTGGCCTCGCGCGCCGACAAGCGCGACCCGCGCCACCGCACTGAGCCGATCTTCGACTTCGCCGAAGCAGGGTGACGCGCGGCGGGTGCGATCGGCAAGAGCGGAGCGGGGGAGACATCCGTCCTCGTTGCTGATCCTCGGCCGTGGATCGTCGCGCCGGGGGGATCGTCGCGCCGCGGATTGATACGCGCGGCCGAGCGAAGACACCGGCGAGACGACATGGGCGAGACGCCATGGGTGAGACGACACCGAAGGGAAGCACTGATGACATGCATGGGGCCGCCGGCCTATCATCCGGATGTGGCGAGGCAACCGGCGGCAAAGACGTGCGAAGCAGGCGGCTCAGACGGTTCGGCTTCGCCAATGCTTTGCGTGTCGCGGGCGAACCGGAGCGCCGCAGCCGGAATGACCAGTCCGGAAAGACAAGCCGGAAAGACAAGGAAGGGACGCTCGGACGGATGCCCGATTCAACCATGCATGTCATCGTTCACGGACGCGTCCAGGGCGTCGGATTTCGCGATTGGACCGAGCGCACGGCGCGCTCGCGCGGGCTTGCCGGTTGGTGCCGGAACCGATCGGACGGAACCGTCGAGGTGGTCGCCGCGGGAGACGGCGAGGCGCTGAGCGGCTTCTTGTTCGACCTCGAACGCGGGCCCTCCCATGCACGCGTCGAATCGGTCGAGATCATCGCGAACAGGGTCGAGGGGGACATGCCGCACGCGTTCGAGATCAGGCCGACGCGCTGATCGTCGGATCGACGGTCGGAACGTCGATCGTCGGCCCGAAGATGGTTTCGAAATTGCGCCGCAGAAGGGCGTCGACCTCCGGCATCGAAACCGCAAATCCAAGGTCCGACAGGCTTGTCACGCCATGATCACGGACGCCGCACGGCACGATCCCGGAAAAATGGTCGAGATCGGGATCGACGTTCAGCGATATGCCGTGGAACGTCACCCATTTGCGGACCCGGATCCCGATCGCCGCGATCTTGTCCTCGGCGACCGATCCATCGGCGGCCGGCGGGCGCTCGGGCCGCTGCACCCAGACGCCGACCCGGGTTTCCCGGCGTTCGCCGACGATGTGGAACTCGGCGAGGGTCTCGATGACCCAGGCTTCGAGGGCGGCGACGAAGGCGCGCACATCCTGCCGCCGTCGCTTCAGATCGAGGCAGACATAGGCGACCCGCTGTCCCGGCCCGTGATAGGTATATTCCCCGCCGCGCCCGGCCTGAAACACCGGAAAGCGTTCGCGGTCCACCAGATCGGCCGCATCGGCCCTGGTCCCGGCCGTGTAGAGCGGAGGATGTTCGACGAGGAAGACCGTCTCCGGAGCCGTTCCCGAATCGATGCCTGCGACCTGCGCCTCCATCATCGTCAAGGCGTCGGGATAGGGCGTCCGTCCCTCGACGATCGTCCAGGCGACCGGCGCAGACCCTTCGTGCGCGCGAAAGGTCTCCGCAACGGTGGCAAGACGGGTCGCTCCCGAGGCGGAGGCGGTCGGCACGGATGTGTTCATGGCGCAGAGATAAAGCCTTGCCACCGCCCGCGACAAGGGATGCGCAGTGCCCGACCCGAACGAAAAACGCCGTCTTCGGAATTTCAGGACGATCGCGGCACGGATTGCTCTTGCGGCCCGTCACAAGTCTTGTTACATGCCCGCTCACCGAGGCGATACCAACGCTTCGGACACGGCGTGCGGTCGTGGCGGAATTGGTAGACGCGCAGCGTTGAGGTCGCTGTGGGGCAACCCGTGGAAGTTCGAGTCTTCTCGACCGCACCAGCCATCTTTTCGAGCCATTGCCGGATTTTCGACGGCCTTCGCCGACCGCGAGGCTGGTTCGATCGCATCATGACTTATCGTCGCGATGGTTTTGCAATCCTTCGTTTCAGATCTTCTTTCCCCGGCCGTCAAACTGCTCTAGAGCCTCGGGCCGAGCCGATCGATCTGTCGAGCCGGTCGTTTCGATGATGCCGAACGGGGGAGTGGACGATGGCCGAAACTCTGGACAAGCGCCGCACGTCCGAACATGCCCGCGATCTCGGAATCTACGACGAGGACGGCTTCGTCGACGCTGATTTCCTCGATCGCCTTCGCTCTCTCGTCAAGGCGGAGAAGGCCGCGGCCCTGATCGAGATGGTGGAGCCGCTCCACGAATCGGAACTCGGCGACATTCTCGAGACGCTGGATGCCGAACCGCGGCAGAACCTCGTCCGTCTTCTCGGAAACAGCTTCGACTATGCGGCGCTCACCGAGGTGGACGAGGCCATCCGTCTGGCCATCGTCGAGGCGATGCCGAACCAGCAGATCGCCGAAGCGCTGGGCGAACTCGATTCCGACGATGCGGTCTACATTCTCGAGGATATCGAGGAGGAGGACCGCAAGGAAATTCTCGCAGCTCTGCCGTTCAAGGAACGGATCCGGCTGCGCCGGTCCCTCGAATATCCCGAGGAGTCCGCCGGCCGGCGCATGCAGACCGAATATATCTCGGTGCCGCCCTACTGGTCGGTCGGCCAGACCATCGACTACATGCGCGAGGACGAGGATCTTCCGACTTCGTTCGCGCAGATCTTCGTCGTCGATCCGACGCTGAAGCTCATCGGCGCCGTCGAACTCGATCGCATCCTGCGCGCCAAGCGGCCGGAGAAGATCGAAGACATCATGCACGACACGCGGCATGCGATTCCGGCCGAGATGGACCAGGAAGAGGCCGCGCAGATCATCGAGCAGTACGATCTGCTCTCGGCGGCCGTCGTCGATGCGGACGAGCGCCTCGTCGGCGTGCTGACGATCGACGACGTCATCGACATCGTGCAGGCCGAGGCCGAGGAGGACATCAAGCGCCTCGGCGGCGTCGGCGACGAGGAAATCTCCGATACGGTGATGACCGCCGTCAGATCGCGCTTCACCTGGCTTCTGGTCAATCTGGCGACCGCGATCCTCGCATCGATGGTGATCGGCCTTTACGATGCGACGATCCAGCAGATGGTCGCGCTCGCCGTTCTCATGCCGATCGTCGCCTCGATGGGCGGCAATGCGGGAACCCAGACCATGACGGTGGCCGTGCGGGCGTTGGCGTCCCGCGACATCGATCTGCGCAATGCCGGCCGAATCATCCGGCGCGAAAGCCTGATCGGCCTGCTCAACGGCGTCCTGTTCGCGCTCATCATCGGCATCGTCGCGGCCCTGTGGTTCCAGAGTCTCGGGATCGGCGGGGTCATCGCGGCCGCCATGGTGATCAACATGCTCGCCGCGGCGCTCGCCGGAATTCTGATTCCGCTGGTCCTCGACAATCTCGGCGCCGACCCGGCTTTGGCATCGGGAACGTTCGTGACGACCGTGACCGACGTCGTCGGCTTCTTCGCCTTTCTGGGTCTTGCCGGATGGTGGTTCGGCCTTGGCTGAACCGGCCGGCGTCTGGCATGGTTCGTCGGTTTGATATTAACCGGTGCGCGCCATCATGGGGGTCCGTTGGAGAGGTTCGATCGCGGCATGGATCATTTTTATTCGATTACCGATCTGACCAGGGAGTTCGGCGTATCCACGCGTACGATCCGATTCTACGAGGACGAGGGGCTGATACACCCGGTTCGCAAGGGACGGGCCCGTCTCTTCCGCCATTCCGACCGGACGCTTCTGCACAACATCCTGCGTGGCAAGCGCCTCGGTTTCTCCATCGCCGAGATTCGCGAGATCGTCGAGATGTACAAGGCCCCGCCGGGCGAGGCCGGCCAGTTGAAGTCGATCATCGAAAAGGTTCAGGCCCGGCGGTCCGAGCTCGAACAGAAGCGCCGCGACATCGAGGACCTGCTCGTCGACCTCGACAGCGCCGAAAAGGCCTGCGAGGCGCGCCTGTCCGAGATCAAGGCGCGTTAGAGCATCGGCCGAAGGATCGGTCTCGATTTTCGGAACGCCCGATGCCTTTCGTCAGGGAGACTGCGGGCGGTCGCTGTCCATGAAGGCCTCGAACGAACAGCGTTCGGTGATCTGCCGCACGCTCTGACGCTGCGTCTCGTCGATCTGCCCCTGCATCAGCGCCGTGAAGAGATCGCTCTCGTCGAGACTTGTCTTGGTGCAGGCGCAATAGCGCGCGCAGAACGCTTCGTCCTGCGTCGCAAGGCAGGTCTGGCGGCAGTCGCGCGCAAACGACAGGGCCGGATCGGGCGGCGCGACCTGCGCGGCGAGAAAGACGAGCCCGAACAGAAGCGGCTGGTGGAGGAGATAGAAGGCGAGCGAATGCCGCCCGAGGGGCGCGAGGCGCCGCAAGGGCCCAAGCTTCGGATCGATCCGCCGCACGAAGCGCAGCAGGTCGTGATCGACCGTGAGCCGGCCGGTGGCGATCCCGAGAAGCACGACGCCGAAAAACGGAAAGACCGGCACGAAATCGTTGGAGAACGGCGCCGTCGCATGAAGCCCGATCCACACGAACGCCCGGGGATCGAAGATCGCGCTGCTGTAGACGAAGGGCAGCGCGATGACCGCGACACCGAGAGGCAGGGAGACGAACCAGGGCACGCGCACGAAGAGAAGGCCCGCCAGCGAGGCGAACGCGATCTGGTGAAGAATGCCGAAGAAGACGAAGCTGTCCGGCGTGACGAACAGCGTCACGAGCGTGATCGCGGCAGCGCCCGCGACGATCTGCGCCAGCCGCACGAGGAACGGGCGCCACCTGATGCCGCGCGCATGGGCGAGGATCAGGCTGAAACCGACGAGAAAGAGAAAGCTCGACGCGATGCATCGCGCAAAGACGATCCAGCCGCCGCTCGTCGCCATATCGCGCGGCACATAGCCGAAATTCCCCAGATCCCAGGTGAAATGATAGATGGCCATCGCCAGGAGTGCGATGGCGCGCAGGACGTCGATCGTGTCGATCCGACCCCGTTCGGCGGGAGAACCCGGACGCCCTTCCGGGCCGCCCGAACGGGCATTGCGCGCGATTTCCGCCATTCCACCTGCTCTCTCTTCTGGACCGCTCCGCGCTGTGCCTATCTTCTTTGCAAAGCCATCGGAAGATCGATCGAACGATCATGCCGGACAATCGGAAGACGCACATGAAGATCATCGAAGCGCACGGCGCATCCATTCCCGCCATCGGACTTGGAACCTACACGCTCAAGGACGAGGAATGCTCCCGCCTCGTCGCGAAGGCGATCGAGGTCGGTTACCGCCATCTCGATACGGCGAAGATGTACGAAAACGAGAAGGCCGTCGGCAAGGGCGTCCGGCAGAGCGGCCACGACCGGTCCGAACTGTTCGTCACGACGAAGGTCTGGTGGACCGATATCGGCCGGGACGATCTCCTGGCATCGGCCCGCAGAAGCGTCGAGGATCTCGATATCGGGCCGGTCGACCTCATGCTGATCCACTGGCCGAACCCGGATATCGCGCTGGAGGAGAGCATCGACGCCCTCAACGAGACGATCTCGGAAGGGCTTGCGAAGCACATCGGCGTCGCCAATTTCCCGAACGCCCTGTTTCGCGAAGCGGCCGCGATGTCCGCCAATCCCCTCGTGTGCAATCAGGTCGAGTATCATCCCTTCCTCAGCCAGAACAGCGTGCTGGAAGCCTGCCGCGACAATGATGCCGCCCTCGTCGCCTATTCGCCGATCGGCCGGGGCGGCGAGCTTTTGAGCAAGGCTCCGATCGTCGAGGCGGCCGAGGCGCACGGAACGTCGCCGGCTCAGATCGTGCTCGCCTGGCATGTGAGCCAGAAGAATGTCGGCGCCATTCCGCGCACCTCCAACCCGGACCGGTTGGCCGAGAACATCGCAGTCTTCGATATCGAGCTGACCGAGGCGCAAAAGGCCGCGATCGCGACGCTCGCCTCGCCGCAGGGCCGCATGGTCGATCCCTCGTTCGCGCCGATCTGGGATCGCGACTGAGATGGACCTCGATCGGCTTGCGGCGCTCTGGCCGGACGTTCTTGCCGAAAGCCGGGCCGCGCTCGCCTTCTTCTACCAGCCTTCGCAACTGGCGCAGATCGGGGCGGTTCTCGTCTGCTTCGTTCTGGCCTTCGTCGCCGACAGGCTGACGCGCAAGCCGATCGAACGTCAGGCCCGCAGGATCAAGGGCGCGCCCGGCCTTTTGCGGATCGTCGTCGCGATCCGCCATCGCATGCGGCTGGTCTTCTTCGTCCTGTTTCTGCTCGTCGCGATTCTGCTCGACATCAGCGCCGGCGGGCCGCGAAGCCAGATCGTGGCGATCGTCTTCAATCTGGCGCTGGCACTGCTCGTCATTTCGGTCGCCTCGCGGCTCGTGCGGAACCGCATTCTGGCGCGTGCGATCACCTGGATCGTCTGGGGCATCACCGCCCTGTCGATCCTCGACCTGCTCGTCCCCCTCACGCGAGCGCTCGATTCGGCGGCGATCCAGGTCGGCGACGGCCGCATCTCGGCCCTCATCGTCATCAAGACCATCCTTGTCCTGGCCGTGACGCTCTGGCTCGCCAGCCTGTTCGGGCGTTACCTCGATGCCCGGGTCCAGCGCTCGCAGGAGCTGACTCCGACGCTGCGCGTGCTCATCGGCAAATTCCTGAAGATCGGGCTGATTCTCATATCTCTGGCGGTCTCCCTCGCGGCCGTCGGCGTCGATCTCACCGCGCTCACCGTCCTGTCGGGGGCAATCGGCGTCGGTCTCGGCTTCGGTCTGCAGAAGGTGGTCTCGAACTTCATCTCGGGCGTCATCATCCTGCTCGATCGGTCGATCAAGCCCGGCGACACCATCTCTCTCGGCGATACGTTCGGCTGGATTCGCGAGCTGCGCGCCCGCTTCGTGTCGGTGGTGACGCGGGACGGGCGCGAATATCTGATCCCGAACGAGGATTTCATCACCAATCAGGTCATCAACTGGTCGTTTTCCAACGAACTGGTCCGGATCGACGTCAATTTCGGCGTATCCTACGATTCCGATCCGCATCAGGTGATCGAGATCGCGAAAGAGGCGACGATGTCGGTGGAGCGCGTGATCAAGCATCGCGGCGTCGTCTGCTGGATGACCGGTTTCGGCGCCTCGTCGATCGATTTCGTGGTCCGGTTCTGGATCAGCGATCCGCCGGCGGGTATTGCCAACGTCAAGGGCCAGGTGCTGATGGCCTTATGGGACGCGTTCAGGGAGAACGGGGTCGCCATTCCCTTTCCGCATCGAGAGATCATCATGCGCACGCCTGTCAATGTCGATTTCGACGCCTCGGATCTCGATGCCCTGCGTCCCGCAAAGTCGGCACGCACAACTGATTCCGGCGAACAGCAGTAAAGCGGAGTTCCGCCGTCCATGTTCTTCTATCTCGCCAAGATCGGCTGGTTCGTGCTGCAGCCGCTCGTCGCGATCATCCTCACGGCCGCCCTTGGCTGGGTCGCGGTCGCGCTCGGGTTCCGGCGCACGGGGAAGGCGCTCTTCGCTCTTGCGGCGTTCGTGCTGGCCGTCGTCAGCCTCTCGCCGCTCGGCATCGCGATGACCGCGCATCTGGAGAACCGGTTCGAGCGACCGTCGCCCATGCCCGAGACCGCGGCGGGTATCATCGTTCTGGGCGGCGCGTTCGATACGCGTGTCGCGCGCACGCGCGGTGTCGTGGAGCTCAACGAGGCGGCCGACCGCGCCACCGTGTCGATGGCGCTGGCACGGACCTATCCCGAGGCACGTTTGCTGTTCACCGGCGGCGTGGCGGCTGCCTTCAGCGAGGATATTCCCGAAACCCAATCGGCCGAAGCGTTCTATCTGGGGCTGGGCCTCGATCCGAATCGCCTGTCGCTGGAGGGCAGGGCGCGGGACACGTTCGAGAACGCGGTCTACGCCAAGGCGCTCGCAAGGCCCCGGCCCGGCGAGACCTGGCTTCTCGTGACGTCGGCCTATCACATGCCCCGTGCCGTCGGCACCTTTCGCACGGTGGGCTTCGACGTGACGCCCTATCCGGTCGACTATCGCACGCCCCGCGGCGCGGACATGTGGCGGCCTTCGACCGCGACGACGCGCAATCTGGAGAAGGTCCATTTCGCGATCCGCGAATATCTGGGGCTTCTGGCCTATTGGTTGGCCGGGCGGACGGACGCGCTGATTCCCTCGCCAAAAAAGCTCGACGCGCTTCAGGCCGGGGGCTGAACCGGCTCTCGTCTACGCCGTCGACGGGGGCTCGCTTTTGCCCGGTTCGATCTCTTCGGCGCCCGGTTCGCCATCGCCGGCCGGCAGGGCGAGCCGGTAGATTCCCTTGAAATCCTGCGGATCGACGGGCTTTCCCTTCCGCTTGATGACGATCTCGCCCGCGCTCGCCAGCCGCACCGATTCGGCGCGAATGGGTGCCATGAGCTTGCGCCATTCCTTCTCGTTCGAACCCGCGAGCGCGCGCGCGACCTCGGAGGGGCAGACGGTCTTGCCCGGGCCGCGCGTCGCGGTGAGCGCGACGATCGTCTCGGTGATGCGTGCGCGATCGATGGTGGCGGCGTCCGTCATGCCGTGGGTGCCTTTGTCCGGAGATCCTTGAGCGCCTTGACGGCGGGCGAGCGAAACTGACGATTGGCGATGATGGCAACGACGAGGATCGTCGACACGACCAGGGTGTAGGGTCCGAGGAACCAGCCGAGATAGGCGAGGGCGAAGAAGATCGCCCGCAGGCCCGCATTGAAATTGTATCCCGCGACGACATTCATCGTCAGCGCCCTCTGCACGGCCTCCTCGGCTTCCACGGGATTCTTCTCCGCGTCGCTGCGCATCGGCAGGCCGCCGATCAGGATCGCGCAGTAATTGAACAGCCGGTAGGACCAGGCGAACTTGAAGAAGCCGTAGGAGAAGATCACCACCAGCCCGAGAAGCTTGATCTCGACCAGAACCTTGTGGGCCGTGCTGATGATCGAGAAGTCGGACGAGATGTCCGCGATGACCTCGGCCGAGCCGAGCAGGGCGAAACATCCGCCGATCGCGAAGATGCAGGTCGACGCGAAGAAGCCGGTGCCCTGCTGGAGGCTGGTGAGGACCGCCGTGTCGATCATTCGCAGATCGCGCGACAGGGCGGTGCGCAGCCAGCGTTCACGCTCCTCGTTCATCAGGGAGGAAAGACTGCCGCCCCCCCGCGCCATATTGTCGGTGATGCGGTTGTAGCCGACCCAGACGCAGAGGTAGAGGCCGAGCGCGGCGATGTCGGTCCAGTCTATAAACATGCCGATCCCATAGCGATGCAAGCGTGCCACGGCTAGCCGAAAACGGCGTCCATCGTCCGTGGCCGCGGCCCTGCCGATTCGTTCACCATGCCAACACTCTAGCACCATCGAAACGCTTGTGACCGGGCGAAAACGCGCGTTGCGGCGGGACGCAAGAAAGATGCAAGGCATGCGATCTATGCTGGCCAGACCTGCAGGATCGGGGCCCTTGCGAGAGCCTCGATTAACGTCTAATTAACGACTTCGCCGAGACGGGAAGGGGAGATCCTGGTGTCGGTTCGGGGAATTCAATTCTAGGATCAGTTGGCTCATGGACGATAGCGTATGCACGTCGCGCTGGGGTGTGACCGTTTGGACGGTCGCACTGTTCGCAGCGTTTATGGCATTTGGTTTTCTCTTTGCGGGCGGTGAGCCTGTCGCCGTGGCCGTCGCCGCGAGCTGAGAGCCGCCCAGGAGACAGGCCGGACCGGGCATGGATTGCCGCCAGGCGTCTCCCAAACCTCTTCCCACCCTCTGCCTTACGCGGCACACGACGATCGGCTTTCATCGGCTCGCATCGTTTCGTGTCGTCGGTTTTTTGCGTCTTCGCGCCGGATGGCCGGACAACAGGAGGCCCGTTCATGGCGCGGCGCCGTAGGGGTCGCGCGCTCGTGAAACGGGCGTTGGGAGCGTGATGGCGTTGAACTTGTTGAAGCTGAGCGTCGGGCCGGAAACCGTCGAGGATCTGGAGGGATTCATCGCGCAGCGCATGCTGTTGTCCGGCGCCGACGTGACGTGGCACCAGACCCGCATGGTCCCCAAACGCCGGGACGAACTCCTCGACGGCGGCTCGATCTATTGGGTCATCAAGGGCCAGATCTGCGCCCGTCAGGTGCTTCTCGACATCGTTCCGTTCACCGACGAGAGCGGGATCGGGCGCTGCCGTCTGATCTTGGACCCGGTGCTGGTGCGCACGGAACGCCATCCCAAGCGCCCCTTTCAGGGCTGGCGCTATCTCAAGCCCGACGAAGCCCCGGCCGATTTCGCCGGCGCGTCTGAAGACGATGGCCTGCCGCGCGAGATGCGCGACGAACTGAGCGATCTCGGCCTGTTCTGACAGGCGGTCGTCAGGGATGCTGTCCGGCCCGTCCGCCCGACGCGGCCGTCGCGAGCCCCGGCTTCGGGTTCGAGCGAAGTTCCGCCATCGTCTGCACGCAGAGAGCGGCAAGGATGACGCCGCCTCCGGCGAAGGCGAGCGCCGCAGGACGCTCGTCGAAGACGAGCCAGACCCAGACGGGCGTGAACACCGTTTCGAGCAGATATCCCAGAGAGACCAGCGGCGCCGGCACGAACATCGGGCCGGCGGCAAGGCAGATCAGCGCGATCGGCACGACGAGGCCGCCGTTGAGAACGAGCCAGACCGGTGCCTGCGACTGAAATCCCTCCGCCAGCACGATCGGCAGCGCGACCAGCGCCGGCAGGATCGATCCGAGGGCCGCGGCATAGCGCATGTCGCGCCGCGAGCCACGGCTGACGACGAGCGCCAGCGCGATGAAGAAGGCAGCGTTCAGAGCCGCCAGATCCCCCGTCCAATTGCCGGTTTCGAGCCCCGATCCAATGATCAGGCACACGCCGGCGATCGTCACCGGAATGACGGTCATCGTCGTTCGCGACGGACGTTCGCCGAACAGGACCCAGCTCAGGAGCGCCGCGAAGACCGAGTTGAAGGCGAGGATGAAGACCGTGTTCGCCGCCGTCGTGTTGAACACCGAATAGAGGAAGCTGGTGACGCCGACCGCGTAGCAAAGGGTGACGAACAATCCCTTCCAGCCATCGACGAGCCTCGTCTCGTGGCCCTGCACGTAGCGTCGGAAGGCCCAGTAACCCACGGCGGCGCCGCTGATGAGAAGGCTGCGGAGGAAGAGGACGGACCAGTAGTCGCTGCCTGAAAGCCGGATCAGCGGTATGTCGAACGACAGCACCATGCCGCCGATCGCGATGAGCAGGAGGCCGACACGGTTCGATTCGGCGATGGCGTTGTTCGTCAATGCTGGAGACCCCGGAGGCTGTCGATCGATCCGTTGCGGAAGCGGACGGCCGGAAGGCTCGCCGCCGAGGCCTCTCGGACGCAGTTCTGGAGGCCGGCGGATCTGGCCGCCGCCGCGATCTATCCGACGAAGCGTTCCCAGCCCTTCGGCATCAGATGCTCCTGTGGCTGGAAGCGGATCTTGTAGTTCATCTTCGCGGACCCTTCCACCCAGTAGCCGAGATAGAGATAGGGAAGGCCGAGCTTGCGCGTCCGCTCGATGTGATCGAGGATCATCAGCGTGCCGAGGCTGCGCTCGGCGGCGTCCGGCTCGAAATAGGAGTAGACCATGGACAGGCCGTCCGCCATCACGTCGCTGAGGGCAACGGCCATCAGTTCGCCGCCCCGTTCGTCCGTCGTTCCGATCGCACCGGGGACGCGCATGCGATATTCGATCAGCCGCGTGTCGACCTGGCTGTCCTCGACCATCATCGCATAGTCGAGGACGCTCATCTCGCTCATGCCGCCCGTGAGGTGGCGGTCGTCCAGATAGCTGCGGAACAGGCTGTATTGCTCGCTCGTCGGCTCCGCCTTGCCCTCGAACGCGATGAGATCCGCGTTCTTGCGGATGGTCCGGCGAAAGCTCCGGCTCGGGGTGAACTCGTCCACCAGAATCCGCACCGATATGCAGGCCCGACACCGCTCGCAGGCCGGCCGGTACGCGATGTTCTGGCTCCGCCGGAAACCGCCTTGGCTCAAAAGGTCGAGAAGCCCCGATGCGCGGTCGCCCGTCAGATGCGTGAACACCTTCCGCTCCGCGCGGCCCGGAAGGTAGGGGCAGGGGGAGGGCGACGTCAGGAAGAATTGAGGCGCTTGCGGGTGGTGGATCGTCAAGGATGATCACCGCGGTTCAGAGATCGTAGTAGAAGGGTGCGATCAAAGTAAAACACACCCATATCAAAAAGACGAGGGGAAGCCCGGCTTTGACGAAGTCCCTGAACTGGTACCGTCCGGGCCCCATGACCAGAAGGTTGGTCTGGTAGCCGATCGGCGTCGCGAACGATGCGTTGGCCGCGAAAATGACGCAGGCGATGAACGCCATCGGCGAGACGTCGAGTTGCGCCGAAATGTCGAGTGCCACCGGCGTGAACAGGACGGCGGTGGCGTTGTTCGACAGGAAGTTCGTCAGGATCGCGATCAGCAGGAACAGGCCGGAAAGGATCACCAGCGGGGAGGCGCCGGCAAGGCTCGAGACCAGCGCGTTCGCCAGCAGCGTCGCGCCACCGGTCTGCTCGAGCGCGGTCGCCGCCGCGATGGAGGCACCGACGAGCATGAAGATCGAGCGATCGAACGACCGGGCCGCCTCGCCGACGGTGAGGCAACCCGTCGCGACCATCAGGACGGCGCCGGAGAACGCCAGGACCTCGATCGGCAGGGCGCCGGAGGCCGACATCATGACGATGGCGAGGAAGATGGCGCCCGCAAGGCCCGCCTTGCTCGACTGGGGGATCGGCTGGGCGGAATATTCCAGAAGCAGCAGGTCGTGATTGCCGCGCAGGGCGTTGATCGCCGGCTGGCGACCGCACAGAAGCAGGGTGTCGCCGGGCTCCAGCCGGATATCGCCGAGCGCCGAGCGCGCCATGCGGTTCTTGCGTTGCAACCCGAAGAGCGTGATGCCGAACTGGGTGCGCAGCCCCGAATATTGCATGGTGCGGCCCGCATAGCGCGAGCCCGGCGCGACCACGGCCTCGGCCATCACCATGTCCGGGCCGATCGAACGGGTCCGCTCCGGATTGTTTTCGCCGGACGCCGGATCGATGGTGCGCACGGCCAGATTGCCGGTCGATAGCGCCTTGGAGAATGCCTTGCGCGTGGCCGTCACGATCAGCCGGTCGCCGGGAGCGAGCGTCACGTCGTCGAAGGGCGGCAGGAAGGTTTGCGCGTCCCGCAGGATCATGCGGGGCGTCAGTTCGCCGAGCCCGGGAAAGAGGCCGGCGCGCGCAGAGATACCCGCGAAGGCATGGTCCTCGTCGATATTGATCTCGCCGAGAAACTGCTTGCCGCCGCTTTCGATCGGACGCCCGTCGCCGCCGCTGCGCGGCGTCAGGATGCGCGGCATGATCTTCAGGACGTAGAAGCCGCCGATGACGGCGAGGACGATGCCGACGAGGGTGATGTCGAAGAAGCCGACCGCGATCCCCGAGCGCTGCGCGACGCCCGCGACAAGGAGATTGGTGGAGGAGCCGATCAGCGTCGTCATGCCGCCGAGGATCGACAGATAGGACAGGGGCATGAACACATGGGCGACCGGCACCGCGCGCTGCGTGGCGATGACCGTCAGGATCGGAATGAAGATGACGACGACGGGTGTGTTGTTGAGGAAGGCCGAGAGAATGCCGGCCGCCACGAGGACGACGACGATCGTCGAGCCGCCCGTGGCGCCGCCGAGTCGGGTCAGCAACTGCGCCGGTCGCGACATCGCATCGGTCGCGAACAGGCCCTGTCCGACGATGAGCAGGCTCATGACGGTGATCAGGGCCGGATTGGCAAAGCCTGAAAGGAGGTCGGCCGTCGAGATCGTCGCGCCGTCCGCGTCCGTGTAGGGCACGGCGGCGAAGAAGAGGAGGAACAGGCTGAGCGATGCGGCCGCGACCGCCTCGATCGGCCAGCGCTCGACCGCGTAGCCGACGACGCTGAGCGCGATGAGCCCGTATGTCACCCAGATATGGAACTGATCCATGAAACCCCGCGCAAGTCTTCGGGGTCTAGCTTATCCGTGGGGTGCCGCACGAACGCAAGGACCGGTTCGAGACGCTCGATCGGCCATTGCGAAACAATATTCTAATCGGCCGCCAAATATCGAATCGATCTTCGGGAGACGTCCGCCGTTTGAGAAAGCCTTAGAACTTTCGTGACACGACCGTCCCGAGCAGCACATCGTGCAGCAATTGCTTGCGCCTGGTGAAGAGGCCGACGGCCACCACGGCCGGGGTCAGAATCACGGTGCTGGCCCAGAAGAGCACGCCGTGCAGGACCGCGAGCGTCGGATCGACGGTGCCGCCGTCGAGGCGCCGCACTTCCAGATTGGCGAGCCGCATGCCCGGTGTCGCCTGCGCCGCGCCGCCCATGGTGAACGCGATGTAGACGATCGCGACGACGGGAAGCAGGAAGGCGTAGAGGCCGAAGGCCAGGCCCAGCGTGACGATGCCGAGGAAGAAGACCACGATCGCTGCCGGAACCGACAGGATCAGGATCAAGGCGTAGTCGATGAGGAATGCGGCCGACCGACGGCGCAACGCGCTGCGGTAGAGGAGCGGTTCGTCGAGTTCGGAGCCGGTCTCGAAGACGTCGTTCACGGGTGCGGTTCTATCCATTGGTGCGTTTTCTCTCATCACGGGTTCGAACCAAAAATGGTGATGCCCGCGCGCGTCCGCAACAGGCACGATAGCCGTGGTGCCGCCGTGATCGGCAGTTCGCGATCCGAAACCGAATTCATGATTTTGTCTTAAATTCGCTCGGACGAGCTACGGTCAGCTTTCGACCTCATTAACGACGCTCCACACTTAAATTTGCGATCCCAAGAGAGGCCGCGGGAATGCCACAAACTGCTCCTGTAGAAGGCACCCATTCTCACCTTGGAGTCTTCGGTTGAAAACGACCATCATTGCCCCCGCAGTCCTCGCCCTCGCCTTCGGATCATCCTCGGCCCATGCGCTGACGGATGGCGAGTTCCAGACGGCCGCTTCGAAAGTCTTCCTGCCGATCATTGAGGAATACCGCATACCGGGTCTTGCTGTCGGCCTGACGCTCGACGGGCGGGAATTCTATTTCAACCATGGCGAGGCAATTCGCGAGAACGGCAAGCCGGTCGCGAACGACACGATCTTCGAGCTCGGTTCGGTGAGTAAGCTCTTCAACGTCACCCTGGCAGAGCTTGCTGAGGAGCGCGGGCTCCTATCGTTGAAAGATAACGTTTCTGATTATGTTCCGGCCCTCAAGGGAACAGCGTTCGACGGCATCACGCTTTTGAACCTTGCCACACATACGACAGCCGGTCTTCCGCTTCAGGTGCCCGATAGCGTTTCGGATTCAGGAAACGGCTTGATCACCTATCTGAGAACCTTCGAACCGGAAGGCGATCCGAACGCGACGCGTTCCTATTCAAACGTCAGCATCGGCCTCTTGGGCAAGATCGCTGCGGAAAGCTTCGGGAAGCCATATGGTGAGGCCGTCGAGGAGCAGGTCTTCGATGGTCTTGGGCTCACAAGCACCTATGTTTCCGTGCCTTCGCAGGCAGCCGACCGATACGCCTACGGCTATTCGAGAGACGGTGATCAGCCCATCCGCGTCAATCCGGGTATTCTCGATGCCGAAGCTTACGGCGTGAAGTCGACGGTGACGGACATGACCCGGTTCCTCGGTGCCCACCTCGGCACAGTGGACGTTCCGAACGACATCTCAGCGGCTCTCTCTGGAACCCGCACCGGGTATTTCCAGACCGCTTACTATGTCCAGGACCTCATCTGGGAGCAGTATCCTTGGCCGGTCGAAGTCGACGGACTGAAATCCGGCAATTCGAGCGACATGGCGTTGAACGCACAGCCCGTGGAACGCCTTACCTCGCCGATCCCTCCCGACTTCGATGACGTGTTCCTCAACAAGACCGGCTCGACCAACGGTTTTGGTGCCTACGTGGCCCTCCTGCCGTCCGAAAAGCTGGGTGTCGTAGTGCTGGCGAACCGAAACTATCCCAACGACGTCAGGTCCGAGGCAACCCGGAGTCTCATCGAGATGCTCGAACCGACATTCAGCGAGTGACAGCAAGCAGCCGAACGGGCAAACCGTTCGGCTGCTTATCCATGTCTTTTCCTAAAAGCCGACCGTCCGGAAACCACCCATCCCGGCCCTTCAAACGCTCGTGTCCGAAACACCTCCACCGTATCCCGTTCCAAACCCCAGCCGGCTGACGGCGCTGCCCACTCAGTCCCGTCTCAGCCGGCCGCTTCCCGCAACGCCATGGCCACCTTGGGCGCGAAATAGCTGAGAATGCCCGACGCGCCGGCGCGCTTGTAGGCGGTCAGGACTTCCAGGATCGCCTTGTCCCCGTCGAGCCATCCGTTCTGCGCCGCCGCCATGATCATCGCGTATTCGCCGGAGGTCTGGTAGGCGAATGCCGGAACGTTGAGTTCCTGCGTGATGCGCGAGAGAATGTCGAGATAGGCAAGGCCGGGCTTGACCATGATCATGTCGGCGCCTTCGGCGATATCCTGCGCGGCCTCGCGCAGCGCCTCGTTCGCATTGGCGAAATCCATCTGATAGGTCCGCTTGTCGCCCTTCAGCATGGCGTTCGAGCCGACCGCATCGCGGAACGGGCCGTAGAAGGCCGATGCGTATTTCGCTGAATAGGCCATGATCATCGTGTCGCGCAGCCCGGCATCGTCGAGCGCGGAGCGGATGCAGGCGACGCGCCCGTCCATCATGTCGGACGGGCCGATGATATCGGCTCCGGCCTCGGCCTGGATGACCGACTGGCGCATGAGAACCTCGACCGATTCGTCGTTGAGGATGCGCTCGCCGTCCATCAGCCCGTCATGGCCGTGGCTGGTGTAGGGATCGAGGGCGGCATCGCACATGATGCCGATCTCGGGCACGGCCTTCTTGATGGCGCGCGCGGTGCGGCAGACGAGATTGTCGGGATTGAGGGCCTGGGATCCGGTTTCGTCCCGCAGCGCCGGGTCGGTGAAAGGGAACAGGGCGATCACCGGAATGCCGAGATCGGCAGCTTGCCTTGCAGCGTCCACGCAGCCCGCGACCGAGCGCCGCTCGACCCCCGGCATGGACGCGACCGGCTCGGCGCCGTCGCCGTCCTTGACGAAGATCGGCCAGATGAGGTCGGAGCTGCGCAACTGGTTTTCGCGCACGAGCCGGCGCGACCATTCGGCCTGGCGCAGGCGGCGCATGCGAAGGCCGCCGGTCGCATCGACGATCTGTCGGGAAATATCGCTCACGTCTCTCTGGCTCATCGCATCCTCCTCGGGCGCGGCGGCGGCGGCCCGGTCTCATCTCGTTCACCATGCGGGTTCCCCGCGATGGGATCTGACTATAGGATCGGAGCCTCGCGTAAAACGGTCGCCGACCAAAAATACGGAACTTGCCTCTTGGGACAGCAAACGCCGACAGACACCGTCCCGATCTGCGGGCAGGGGGTGCGCCGCATGGCGCGCAGGCCCCGCGGGAAGGCACGGCCATGACGATCGAGCTTCCGAGCGAAAGCCACGAATTCGGCGTCAACCGGCTCCTGACGGTCATTCTCCTGCGGGTGTTCTCCCTCTATCTCCTGGCGCTCGGCGTCGCCTACTGGGCGTCCCTCGTGGGTTTCGCGCCGCTGCTTCCGATCTTCGTCGAGGTGCCGGCGCGATTCGACCTGATGCCGGCCTGGTGGAAGATCGCCGTGCCGATCCTTGCCGTGCTCTATCCGATCGCCGGCATCGCCCTGTGGATGACGGCCCGCTGGTCACCCGTCGTCTGGGGGCTCGTCATCCTGGTGGAGGCGATGCTGCATCTCGGCTTCCCGATTCTGTTCGGGTCGCGGCTTCTCGTCCTGGCGCTGCATGTGTGGGGCATCGGCATGTATGGCGCGCTGCGCCTGATGGCCCACCGCGACAGGCTGAAGCTGCGCGAGGCGAGGCGCAAGGTGCCCGCCGGTCGGTAAGGGGTCCGGCGGGCGCGCGGGCGCAAAGACGCGTGATGAACAAGCTGTAAAGATGCTTGGAGTTGTTGGAATTTGGAAAGGTTTCGGCGAGGTTTAATTAAGGACGAAACCGCGGCACTTGTCGTAAAAGCTTGTTAAGCCTGAAGTTTAAGTCGAATTTTAGAGGGGCGGACTAAAACGGTTTTCAAGATGAGACGACCAAGAGCTCATCACTTCATCAGCGGAGAACGATCATGAGCCAGTCCCTTGCCCACCTGTCCAGCCACGAAACCGAGACCACCGGCGACCTGAAGTCGCTCTACCTCGAAACCCTCCAATTGGTCGAGCGTCTGCACCGCCGCCTGCTCGACGTGGTCAAGGACGAGTTCGAGCGCCAGGGCCGCACGGACATCAACGCGGTTCAGGCGCTGCTCCTGTTCAACATCGGCGACGCGACCCTCACGGCGGGCGAACTGCGCAGCCGCGGCTTCTATCTCGGCTCCAACGTCTCCTACAATCTCAAGAAGCTCGTCGACCTCGGCTTCATCAACCACCAGAAGTCCCGCGTCGACCGCCGCGCCGTCCGCATCTCGCTGACCGAGACCGGCCGGGAGATCGCCAGCGTCGTCGCCGAACTCTACGAGCGTCACATCGGTTCGATCGACAAGGTCGGCGGTCTCGACGAGCAGGAATTCTCCAAGATGAACAAGTCGCTGCAGCGCCTCGACCGGTTCTGGAACGACCAGATCGTCTACCGCCTCTAAGAGGGCGTCCCGCACCCGGCGACCCGGCAATGTCCGGCCTTCTCGTTCTCCGCGCCATGGCCGGACATCCCCGACGAGGCCCCGCTCTTGCAGAGCGGGGCCTTTTGGCGATTTCATACGGGGTCCGGTTGATGAGACCGGACACCGGATCAAAGCCCGCGCGGCGTTTGAGCGGATTGAAGTCCGGTATCCCGAAGGGATCAACCGGACTTCGTATTAAAGGTCCGCCGCCGAGGCGGGCATGAAATTGCGGCAGCGCCCCCCGGTCGCAAGAAGCGGGACGGGGCCCGCGTCCGATCCTTCGTTTCGCCGCATTGAAATGGGAGCGTCGCGCGATAGCCCACATGTTTTCAGCGGGTGGACGGGGTTGGGAAAGCCTCGTTCGATAGCGTGGTGCGTGCGCGACGGTAGCGATCGCACCGTGCGATCGGCACGTTGAGACGAGCGGGCGGCGACGAGGGGAACAGATGACATGACCAACACCACAAACGCGTCCGGACGCACGACGCGCCGTTCGTTCCTGGCCGGAACCACGGCGGCGCTCGGTCTCGGCATGACCGGGGCCGGACTGGCGCAGACCGCGCTCGACGGGCTTCTCAAGGCCCCCTCGCGCGGCAATTGGGACGACCAGTTCGATACGCGCGGCTCGAGTGCCAGGCAGGTATCCTCGCTCAGCCCGGTGTTTTCCCAGCAGACGCTCTCCTCCATGCAGGCGGCCATGCAGCGCCACAGCGAGATCGTCTATCAGGGCGGCTGGCCACAGGTTCCGGCGCGCTACGTCCTCAAGCTGGGCGAGGTCTCGCCCGATGTCGAGATCCTGCGCCAGCGCCTTGCCATCTCCGGCGATCTGTCCGCGCAAGCTGCCCGATCGCCCGCTTTCGATACCTATGTCGATGCGGCGGTGAAGCGTTTTCAGGCCCGGCACGGTCTGCCGGTGGACGGCGTCGTCGGCGAACATGCCTACAAGGCGCTCAACGTTCCGGCGAACCTGCGGCTCGGCCAGCTCCAGACGAACGCCGCGCGGCTTCAGAACCAGCTCTCCGAGGCGCTGCCCTCGCGCTATGTCATGGTCAACATCCCCGCAGCCTCGATCGAGGCGGTCGAGAACGGCCAGGTCGTGCAACGCCACACCGCCGTCGTCGGCAAGGTGGATCGCCAGACCCCGATCCTCAATTCCAACATCCAGAACCTCAACCTCAATCCCTACTGGCACGCGCCGGCCTCGATCGTGCGCAAGGACATCATTCCGCTCGTGCGCCAGGATCCCGCTTATCTTCAGCGCAGCGGCATCCATATCTTCGACGGCAACGGGCAGGAGATTCCGCAGCAGTCGATCGACTGGAATTCCGACGAAGCGGTGAAATATCTCTTCCGCCAGGATCCCGGCCCCAACAGCGCGATGGCGTCGGTGAAGATCAACTTTCCCAATCCGCACGCCGTCTACATGCACGACACGCCGCAGCAGAGCCTTTTCTCCGAACTGATGCGGTTCGAATCCTCCGGCTGCGTGCGCGTCCAGAACGTGCGCGATCTGATCGTATGGCTCGCCCGGGACGAACCGGGTTGGGATCGCCAGGCGATCGAGCGCGTCATTTCCGCACGCACGCGACGGGACATCGATCTCACCAACTCGGTGCCCGTCTACTTCACCTATGTCACCGCCTGGGCGAGCGACCCGACCGTCGTCCAGTTCCGCGACGACATCTATCATCGCGACGGCGCCCAGGAACTTGCGATGGGCGAGCTGACCGCGACCGCCTACGCGGCCGGCCAGCAGAACCCTTACGCACAGGGCGACGACGGCTTCTGAGCTTTGCTCGCCGCGACGGGCCGAAGGCGGCCCCGCGCAGCTTGACGGGACCCGGCCCGGGCGTTCGCGCGGAGCCGGGTTCTTCGTGTCCGGGCTTCGGTCCCGATGCGCCGGACGCGCCCGCTTCGGCGCTGACCGGATAGGAACTTGTTATCCGGGAGGGTAGAGGAGTTTCGTTGGAATAGTCCGGCCTGCATGCTAGGCTCGGCCTCCAGTCCGTATGTCTTATGGTCCCCGGGCCAGCACATACTCGTCGGCAACAATGGGAGTTAAGACAATCATGAGCGAGGCCATCCAGAGCCAGTCCAACCTTCACGAGACCTTCTTCAACACGCCGCTTGCCGAGCGTGACGCCGACGTGATGTCGGCGATCCGGAAGGAACTCGGACGCCAGAGCCAGGAAATCGAACTGATCGCGTCGGAGAACATCACGTCGCGCGCGGTCCTCGACGCCCAGGGGTCGGTGCTCACGAACAAGTATGCCGAAGGCTATCCCGGCCGTCGTTACTATGGCGGCTGCGAATATGTCGATCTGGTCGAGGACCTTGCGATCGAGCGCGTCACCAAGCTGTTCGGCTGCACCTACGCCAACGTCCAGCCCAATTCGGGCAGCCAGGCCAACCAGTCGGTCTTTCTCGCGCTGATCCAGCCGGGCGACACCATCCTCGGCATGAGCCTCGACGCCGGCGGCCACCTGACCCACGGTGCCAAGCCGAACCTTTCGGGCAAGTGGTTCAACGCGATCCAGTACGGACTGGATCTCGAAACCGGCCTCATCGACTATGATCAGGTCCAGCAGCTGGCGAACGAGCACAAGCCGAAGATCATCATCGGTGGCGGCTCCGCCTATTCGCGACAGGTCGATTTCAAGCGCATGCGCGAGATCGCCGATTCGGTCGACGCCTACTTCATGGTGGACATGGCCCATTTCGCCGGTCTCGTGGCGGCCGGCGTCCATCCGTCGCCGTTCCCCCACGCCCACGTCGCGACGTCCACGACGCACAAGACTTTGCGCGGCCCGCGCGGCGGCATCGTCCTCACCAATGACGAGGCGATCGCCAAGAAGATCAATTCGGCCGTGTTCCCGGGCCTCCAGGGTGGACCGCTCATGCACGTCATCGCCGGCAAGGCGGTCGCGTTCGGCGAAGCCCTGACGCCCGAGTTCAAGTCCTACCAGCGCGCGGTCTGCGAGAACGCCAAGGTGCTGGCCGAAACCTTGCGGGCCGGTGGCTGCGACATCGTTTCAGGCGGCACGGACACCCATCTGATGCTCGTCGACCTGCGGCCGATGGAGCTGACCGGCAAGGCGTCCGAGAAGTCCCTCGGCCGCGCCAACATCACCTGCAACAAGAACGGGGTCCCGAACGATCCGGAAAAGCCGGCGATCACCTCGGGCATCCGTCTCGGCACGCCGGCGGCCACGACGCGCGGCTTCGGCACCGCCGAGTTCCGCGAAGTCGGCAATCTGATCGTCGAGGTGCTCGAGGGTCTGCGCAAGTCGAATTCCGAAGAGAACGATGCGGCGGAAGCCGCCGTCAAGGCGAAGGTGATCGCGCTCACCGATCGCTTCCCGATCTATCAGGGCCTTTGATCGCCACGAGGGAGGACGGCGCGCTTGCGGTCGTCCCTCGATCTGACGCATGACAGACCCGCCGGCCACGATCGTGGCCGGCGGGTTTTGTATTGTGAAGAACGATCGGGCAAGCCATGCGGTGTCCCTATTGCGGGTCGCTAGATAGCCAGGTGCGCGATTCGCGCCCTGCCGAGGACGGCGCTGCCGTGCGCCGCCGCCGCGTCTGTCCCGATTGCGGCGGCCGGTTCACGACCTTCGAGCGCGTGCAGTTGCGCGAACTCCACGTCCTGAAGAAATCCGGGCGGCGGGTTCCCTTCGATCGCGACAAGCTGGCGCGCTCGGTCGAGGTCGCGCTGCGCAAGCGCCCCGTCGAGCACGACCGCGTCGAACGGCTGGTGTCAGGCCTCGTGCGGCGCCTCGAACAATCCGGCGATCAGGATATTTCCTCCGACACGATCGGCGGGATGGTGATGGACGCCCTCAAGACGCTGGACGATGTCGCATTCGTGCGGTTCGCCTCCGTCTATCGCGACTTTCACGAGGCCAAGGATTTCGGCGATCTCGTCGAAGAGCTTTCATCGAAGCACAAGGACAACGGAAATGAGGTGCCCTGATCTTGGCTGACGCGACCAGGGCGCGGACCGCGACCCGAATTTCAGACGCTGCCGACGAGCGGTTCATGGCGGCCGCGATCCGCTATGCCATGCGTCATTCCGGACTGACGGGAACGAATCCTTCGGTCGCGACGCTGATCGTGCGCGACGACGGACAGGGCCCGCGCATTGTGGGGCGCGGCATCACCGCCCTTGGCGGGCGGCCCCATGCCGAAGCCAAGGCGCTCAGCGAGGCGGGCGAGAAGGCGCGCGGCGCGACCGCCTATGTGACGCTCGAGCCCTGCGCCCACCATGGCCGCACGCCGCCATGCGCCGAGGCGCTGGTCGCGGCGGGCGTTGCGCGCGTGGTGTCGGCCGCTGCCGATCCCGATCCGCGCGTCGACGGCAAGGGCCATGCCATCCTGCAGGCCGGCGGGCTGGCCGTGAGGCCGCGCGTCATGGCGCGCGAGGCGGCCTCCGATCTCGCGCCCTATCTTGCACGGCACGCCAAGGGCCGGCCGCACGTGACGCTGAAGTTCGCCATGTCGTCGGACGGCTGTATCGGCCGGGAGGGAAGCGGCCAGGTCTTCATTACCGGACCGACCGCCAACCGTCAGACCCATCTGGTGCGTGCCCGCACCGACGCGATCCTCGTGGGGATGGGCACTGTCACGGAGGACGATCCAAGTCTCGAATGCCGGCTTCCCGGATTGGCCGAGCGCTCGCCGCGGCGCATCATCCTCGACCCCGATCTGCGGATGGAGCCCGGTCTGCAACTCGTGCGGACCGCGCGCCGCACCCGGACGACGCTGGTCACCCGGGCGGACGCCGACCGCGCGAAACGGGTCGCCCTGTCGGATGCCGGCATCGATTTCGTCGCCTGCGCGATGGTGCCCGGCACCACCCGCGTGGCGCTGCCCGAACTGTTCGAGGATCTCGGCGCGATGGGCCTTCAGAGCGTCCTCGTCGAGGGCGGGGCGAGTGTCGCCGCAAGCTTCCTCGAGGCCGGCCTCGTCGACAGGCTGATCCTCGTCGTCGGCGATCTCGAGATCGGCCCCGGCGGCATTGCGGCGCCGATCCTCTTTGCGGAGGCGTGCGAACGCTTCCATCTTCGCGAACGCCTGCGCTTCGGCGCCGATCGCTGGTTCGAATTCGAAAGTCGGAACTGATCATGTTCACGGGAATCATCACCGATATCGGCCGCGTCGCTTCGCTCGAGCCGCTGGCCAAGGGAAAGCGCTTCCGGGTCGAGACCGCCTACGATCCCGCATCGATCGCGCTCGGCGCTTCGATCGCGTGTTCTGGCATCTGCCTCACCGTGACGGGGCTGGCCGAGGCCAGCGCGCCCGAAGCATGGTTCGAGGTCGAAGCCTGGGAAGAAGCGCTGCGCCTGACGACGGCCGGAAGCTGGCAGGCCGGTACACGCATCAATCTCGAGCGCTCGCTGAAGCTCGGGGACGAGCTCGGCGGCCATCTCGTCTCGGGCCATGTCGATGGAACCGGCGAGATCGCGGCGATCGAGGAGGAGGGCGAGGCGGTTCGGTTCCGGCTTCGGGCCGAAGAGGGTGAAGCCCGCTTCATTGCGCGGAAGGGCTCGGTCTGTCTCGACGGCACCTCCCTGACGGTCAATTCCGTCGATGGTCCCATGTTCGACGTCCTCCTGATCCGCCACTCTTTGGAAGTGACCACCTGGAAGGACCGCAGGGTCGGTGACCGCGTCAATCTGGAGGTCGACCAGATCGCCCGATATGCCGAGCGTCTGTTCCAGAAGGCCTGACGGCGCAGCTTCGCGCGTCGTCGCAAGCCGTTCGACCATGCGCCACCGACGCTGGGATGGGCTGGCCCGGGGATCGCCCGATCAATGACCTGCGCCCGCGAATCGAACGGTTTCATCCGGTTGGGCCTGTTGCTAGATGCAAGTGCCGGGCGTATCTCCCGCGACAACGAACTTTCCCAAAAGGACTGACCATGGCCGCCAACCTTCACGTTCTCATTGTCGAGGCGCGCTTTTACGAAGAGATTGCCGATCATCTGCTTGCCGGTGCCAAGGCCGAACTCGACGCGAACGAAGTCACCTATGATGTCGTCACCGTTCCGGGGGCGCTCGAAGCGCCGGCCGCGGTCGCCTATGCGCTGGCCGGCGCCGATGGCGACGGCACCGAATATGACGGTTTCGTCGTCCTGGGCTGCGTCATCCGCGGCGAGACCTATCATTTCGAGATCGTCGCGGGCGAATCCGCGCGCGGCCTGATGGCGCTTTCGATGGACGGGTCCACCGCCATCGGCAATGGAATCCTGACCGTGGAGAACGAGGCGCAGGCCCTGGAGCGTGCCGATGCCGCCCGCAAGGACAAGGGTGGCGGGGCTGCCCGAACCGTGCTCGAGATGATCGCGCTGCGCGACAAGCTCGGGGCGTGAGGCGATGACCGATTCCAAGCCGAAGTCGGCCCGGCCCGCCAACAAGCGCGGCGCCGCCCGCCTTGCTGCGGTCCAGGCGCTCTATCAGATGGATATTGCGGGAACGCCGCTCGTCGAGACCGTCGCCGAATACGAAACCTATCGCCTCGGCAACGAGATCGATGGCGAGACCTATCGTGAAGCCGACGCCGCCTGGTTCCGCGATGTGGTGTCCGGCGTCGTGCGCCATCAAAGGAGCATCGATCCGACGATCCATGCGAGCCTGCCGCCAGGCTGGCCGCTTTCGCGTCTCGATTCCACCCTGCGTGCCATCCTGCGCGCGGGCGTCTACGAGATCGAGACCCGCAACGACGTGCCGACCGCGGTGATCGTGTCGGAATATGTCGATGTCGCCAAGGCGTTCTACGAGGACGAGGAGCCCAAGCTCGTCAACGCGCTGCTCGACCGGGTCGCGCGCGAAACGCGCGCCGATACCCGACCGGCGCCCAAAAAATGAACCCGGCGCCGCAGGCGCCTGGGCGGCAGGACGTGCATGGCGCGCGCCTCAACGCCCTCGTGCTTGCCGGGGCGCAGGCGGTCTGCGGGGCCGCGACGCCGATCGCAATCTCGACCGGCGGACTGGCCGGCACATGGCTTCTGGCCGACGACAAGTCGCTCGCGACGCTGCCCGTCACCGCCTACAATGTCGGCGTCGCGCTGGGCGCGCTCCCCGCGGCCTTCCTGATGCGCACGGTCGGACGGCGCTACGGTTTCGTGACCGGCGCGCTCGTTCTCGTCCTCGGAGCCCTGATCGGTGCGGCCGCGCTCTCCCAGCAGAGCTTCGTCATCTTCGCGCTCGCCCTTCTCGTGCTCGGATTGAGCGGCGCCTTCGTGCAGCAATACCGATTTGCCGCGACCGACGGCGCACCGCTCGAATACCAGTCCACGGCGATCTCGATCGTCCTCGTCGGCGGCATCGGCGCGGCGGTGATTGGCCCGCAGACCGTGCGCTACACCTCCGCACTCTTCTTGCCGATCGAATTTGCGGGCTCGTTCCTGGCGCTTGCGCTTCTCGGCCTCGTCGGCGCCGCGATCCTCAGCCTCGTCCGGTTCCCAAGACCGGTTCCACGCCCGAAGGGGGCCGCGCCCATCCTCGTCGATACCGGGCGGCCCCTGCGCGAGATCGTCACCCAGCGCCGGTTCGTGGTCGCGCTGATCTGCGGCGTCGGAACGTTCGCGCTGATGAGCTTCGTCATGACCGGCGCACCGCTCGCCATCGTCGGCTGCGGCCTGCCGATGGACATCTCGTTTCTCGGTATACAGTGGCACGTGCTGGCCATGTTCGGGCCGAGCCTCGTCACCGGCAGGCTGATCCGTCGATTTGGCGCCGAGACGATCGTCGGATGCGGTCTCTGCTTCACGGCCCTGAGTGCCGGCGTGTTCCTGTCGGGCCTCGAGATCTGGAACTTCTGGCTCGGTCTCGTGCTTCTGGGGCTCGGTTGGAATTTCGGCTTCATCGGCGCGACGACGATGGTGGCCAGCGTCTACCGGCCGCAGGAACGCGCGAAGACGCAAGGCTTCCACGACTTCGTCCTGTTCGGGCTCGTCGCGCTGGCCTCGTTCATGTCGGGCAAGACCTATGTCGGCGCGGGCTGGGGGACGATGAACTGGATCGTCCTGCCCGTCGTCGCCGTCTGCCTGCTGGTGCTGATCTGGGACGCCGCGCTTGGCGCGCGTCAGCGCCGTTCCGCCTGATCTGCGGAACGGCTCGACGTTCGGGCGTGCGCCCGGTTCAGCGCGGGCCGCCGCCGCTGACCGTATCGCCGAGGATCTGGTTGAGGAATGTCGCGTCCTGGCCGCCGGTCGGGGTCGTGCGCGAGATGTAGTCGAACACGCGGCCATCCTGCAGGCCGTAATTGGCGATCCGCGAGACGCGGTTTTCCGCGTTGAAATAGACCGCGAGGACCCGCTGGTCCGTCACGCGGGGCTGCAGGAAGGCGACGGGACGCTCCCGCCGCTGGGAGATGTAATAGTAGGTCTCGGCCGAATCGAAGGTCGCCTTGGTCGAAGGCGAGCCGAGCGCGAGCTCGACCTGTTCCCGGCTCGAACCGGTGGGAACGAGCTGCAGCGTCTGCTCGTCCATCACGTAGCCTGTGCTGAGGACCTCGTTCGTCGAACAGGCGCCCGTGACCGCGAGGGTCGCCGCGAGCAAGGTCGCCGACGCCGCATGCCGTAGCGTGATGTCAAAACCCACGTTCCATTTCTCCGTTCAAACGATCGATCGAAACTGTCTCACGCGAAGTTGGTCCGCATGATGATCATCGGTCAGTCAGCAGTGTCGCATCGTTCCGTAAAACAGACCTTCACGCGTTGCAATCGCTTGAGGCCTATGGCACCGCCATCGGCGACGTGAGTTGGGTTGAGATCGGGCGGACGGATGTTTTCCAAGTGGCGCGAACGGCGGCGACGCAATCGTGAAATCGTCGATCGCCTGTACGAAGCGGTGATCGAACGCGCCCGCAGACCTCGGCTATTCGAGGAATGCGGCGTTCCCGACACCGTCATGGGACGTTTCGAGGCGCTCTCGCTTCAGATGTTCCTGTTTCTGCGCCGTTGCCGAACCTCGGACGCGTTGAGGCCGATCGCCCAGGACATGGTCGACCGGTTCATCGTCGATATGGATGATTCGCTGCGCCAGATCGGCATCGGCGACCAGTCGGTGCCCAAGCGCATGCGGAAGCTGACGGGGCGCTTCTACGAACGGGTGGACATCTACGACAAGGCGCTCGCCAGCGCCGATCCGCACGCCGCGCTGATCGACGGCTTTTCCGGCCGCGCGCTCGATGCGGAATGCCCGCGGGACGTTGCGGGGAAACTTGCCCGCGAGACCCTCGACGAGGAGGCGCGACTGGCCGCTGTGCCCGAAAGCGCCATCTTGTCCGGAAGCTTGAGCGAGGAAGGCCGATGACGAACGAGACGAGCGCCAAATCCGATCTGCATGCCGAACTGACGCTTCTTCCCGCGCGCCTCTCGAAGGCGGGCGATACGATCAGGTTCGAGGCGGGAGAGGCCGATCGCCAGCGGATCGCCGCCGAACTCGACCTTGCCGGCCTGTCGAAATTCGCCGGCACGCTCCTGGCCGCGCCCTGGCAGAAAGGCGGCGTGCGCGTGACCGGACGGCTCGTCGCAAATGCCACCCACGAGAGCGTCGTCACGTTGGAGCCCGTCGAGCGGTCCTATCGCTTCGACGTGGCGATGACGTTCGTTCCCGATACGTCCAGGCTTCTGCGGATCACGAGCCCGGGCGAGCAGGAACTCTTCGTCGATCCGGAAGGCGAGGATCCGCCCGAGCCCTTCTCGGGCGACACGATCGACCTTGCCCCTTACATCCAGGAACTGCTGGCGCTCGAACTCGATCCCTATCCGCGCGAGGAGGGGGAGGCGTTCGAGCCGGTCGATACGGATCCCGCGCCCGATGTGGGAAAAGTCTCGCCTTTTGCGGATCTTGCGGCGTTGAAGAAGCAACAGGGCGAAGACAAGTAGCGCGCCGCGTGTTGCGGCGGGCCGCCAGATGACTAATGTCATCCCGGATCGCCCACGGCGAAGTGATCGAGCGATTCAAGAAGGCGATTCTCAATTGACTGACGTGAAAACGACGACCATTGCGATCGATGCGATGGGCGGCGACTTTGGCCCGGCGGTCACGCTGGCAGGCGCGGCCCTCGCACTGCAGCGCAGACCGGATACGCGTTTCGTGCTCTTCGGCGACGAAGACGCGATCCGGGCCGTTCTCAAGGATCATGAGGCGTTGCGGACCGTCGCCAGCGTTCGCCATTGCGAAATGTCGATCGCGATGGATGCCAAGCCTTCGCAGGCGCTGCGCCAGGGGCGCCACAAATCCTCCATGTGGAGGACCATCGAGGCGGTGAAGACCGGCGAGGCGGACGTGGCGGTGTCTGCCGGCAACACCGGCGCCCTGATGGCGATGGCCAAGTTCTGCCTTCGCACCATGGCGGAGATCGAGCGCCCTGCGATCGCGGCGATCTGGCCGACCTTGCGCGGCGAGAGCATCGTTCTCGACGTCGGCGCGACGATCGGGGCCGATGCCCAGCAACTGATCGATTTCTCGATGATGGGCGGGGCCATGGCGCGGGCGCTGTTCGGCCTCGACAAGCCGACCGTCGGGCTTCTCAACATCGGCGTCGAGGAAGTGAAGGGACAGGACGAGGTCCGCGAGGCCGGCCGTCTCCTTAAGGAGTCCAATCTCGATCGGATCCTTTATCATGGGTTCGTCGAGGGCGACGATCTCGGCAAGGGGACCGTCGACGTCGTCGTGACCGAGGGCTTCACCGGCAATGTGGCGCTGAAAACCGCCGAGGGCACGGCGAGGCAGATCGCGAGCTACCTGCGCGAGGCGATGTCGCGCACCTGGCTTTCCAAGCTCGGCTACGTGCTGGCGCGCGGCGCCTTCGACCGGTTGCGCGACCAGATGGACCCGCGCAAGGTCAATGGCGGCGTGTTTCTCGGCCTCAACGGCATCGTGATCAAAAGTCACGGCGGGACGGACGCCGAGGGCTTCGCCGCCGCCCTCGACCTTGCCCATGCGATGGCGCGCAACGATCTGATGAACAAGATCGCGGCCGACCTGCGGAGTTTCCACGAGCGCATGAGCAATGCGCCCGTCAAGCAGGAAGAAAAAGACGAACACGAAGCGGACATTGGAAGCGCAAGCGTATGAGTGGAACAGTTCGATCGATTGTGCTCGGAACCGGCTCGGCGCTGCCCGACCGCGTGATGACCAATCGTGACTTCGAAGGCGTCGTGGAAACCTCCGACGAATGGATCCGGCAGCGGACGGGCATCGCGCAGCGGCATATCGCCGGCGACCACGAGACCACCGTGTCCCTGGGCGAGGCCGCCGCACGACGGGCGCTCGACGCTGCGGGTCTACAGCCCGCCGACATCGACCTCATCGTGCTGGCGACCGCGACGCCCGACAACACGTTTCCGGCTTCCGCCGTCCAGATTCAGAACAATCTCGGCATTCATCACGGCTTCGCCTTCGACATTCATGCGGTCTGCACCGGCTTTGTCTACGCGATCACCACCGCCGATCTCTATCTGAAGAGCGGACTTGCCAAACGCGCGCTGGTCATCGGCGCCGAAACCTTCTCGCGCATCATCGACTGGAACGATCGCTCGACCTGCGTTCTCTTCGGGGACGGGGCGGGCGCCGTCGTGCTCGAAGCGCAGGAAGACGATGGAGAGGGGCGGGGAATCATCATTTCCCGGCTCCGCTCCGACGGCGTTCACAAGGAAAAGCTGTTCGTGGATGGCGGACCCTCGTCGACGGGAACCGTCGGCCACCTCCGGATGGAGGGCCGGGAGGTCTTCCGCCACGCGGTCGGTATGATAACCGACGTCATCGAGGAATCGTTTGAACATTCGGGCCTCTCGGCGGACGAGATCGACTGGTTCGTTCCGCATCAGGCCAATCGCCGGATCATCGACGCGTCGGCGAAGAAGCTCGGTATTCCCGCCGAAAAAGTGGTCATCACGGTCGACAGGCACGGCAACACATCGGCCGCCTCGATCCCGCTGGCCCTCGATCTGGCGGCACGCGACGGACGCATCCAGCGCGGACAGCTCGTCCTTCTGGAAGCGATGGGCGGTGGTTTCACCTGGGGCGCTTGTCTTCTGCGCTGGTAGTCGGCTAGACTATCACAAGATGGTGATAGTCCGCCCGAACGCACTGGGATACGATATATCTTCAGTCGTAATGGTGCGACTCCTGATGGAATAAAAGAGGGAAGCAATGAGCGGGAAGACACTCACGCGGGCCGATCTGTCGGAGGCCGTCTTTCGCAAGATCGGGCTGTCACGCACGGAATCGGCCTCGCTCGTCGAGATGATCCTCGAGGAGATCTGCGACACGATCTCACGCGGTGAATCGGTCAAGATCTCGTCCTTCGGATCGTTCCTCGTCAGGGACAAGAACGAGCGGATCGGGCGGAACCCGAAGACCGGCGAGGAGGTTCCGATTTCCCCGCGCAAGGTTACCGTCTTCAAGCCGTCGAACGTCCTCAAGGAACGGATCCTGGAGGCGCACGAGCGCAAGACCGTGGCGGCCAACGACGACAACTATCTCGGCGAAGAGGTTCGCGCGGCCGAATAGTCCGGGGCGACGATATCGGAACGATGAGCGAAAAATCTGACGATGCCTTCAAATCGATCGGTGAAGTCGCCACCGAACTGAAGATTCCGCAGCATGTCCTGCGGTTCTGGGAAACGCGCTTTCCTCAGGTTCGCCCCCTGAAGCGGGGCGGGGGACGGCGCTACTACCGGCCGGAGGACGTGGCGCTTCTCCACGGCATCCGCTTCCTTCTCTATGCCAAGGGCTTTACCATCAAGGGCGTGCAGCGGCTGCTGCGCGAGCAGGGCGCACGGTTCGTCGCCGCAACGGCGACCGGCGAATTGCGGCCGGACACGACGGTCGCATCCCATGCCGACGCCTGGGATACGTCCGCGGCGACGGCCGCCACGCCGGATGTCCCCGACGATTTCGACCTGACGGCGCCGCCGGAGCCGCCGGTCCCAGCGGTCCGGCCCGCTCCGGTCGCCAATTCCGCACCCGACGAATACGAAGACTATCCGGATCGGCGCGAACGCCCGCAGCGCCGATCGGTGGTCGGCTCGCTGCTCGGCCGCCGACTGGTCCAATCCGACGCCGGAAACCTGACAGCCGAACAGTCCGAACGCCTGCAGGAGGTCATCATCGATCTTCTCGAATGCAAGCGGCTGCTCGATCAGGTCCGTTGACGAACCGCCAAATTTAGCGCCGCCTCCATCTCGACGCTCGCGACCCCGCTTGCTACCCTTTTGCAAGGTCGGCGCGCATTCGCGCGGGATCGATGCTTCGGCGGCAGGACGGTCCCTCGGCCTGCGAGGACCGGGATCGGCGTCGCTGTCGGCGGGCGTGATGGAATGGTAGACATACCGGACTTAAAATCCGGAGGCGCAAGCCGTGCGGGTTCGAGTCCCGCCGCCCGTACCATCGAGCCATGACCACCGTTTCACGTCGAGACCCGCCTGCGCGTTCACAGGGCCTGTCCGCATGCCTTGCGGAACCGCCGCACGGTTTGCGCCATGCCGAATTCGAGCGCGTCGGCGGTCAGACCGTGGCCGATGGAAACTTCGGCAAGGTTCGGAATGCGCGCGACCAGCGCCGGCAGATTGTCGACGGTGAGATCGTGCCCGGCGTTCACGCCGAGGCCGAGCGCCATGGCGCGGTCCGCCGTCTCGCCCAGCTTGCCGAGTTCGATGCGGGCGGCTGCCGGATCGGCAAACGTTGCGCCGTAGGGGCCGGTATAGAGTTCGATCCGGTCGCATCCGGTAGCGACGGCCGCGTCCATCTGGTCCGGATCGGGATCGGCGAAGATCGAGACCCGGGCACCCTGGCGCTTCAGGCGCGCGACGATCGGTTTCAGCCACTCGCCCTCCGCCTTGAAATCGAACCCATGGTCGGATGTCGGCTGGCTCGGATCGTCGGGAACGAGCGTCACCTGTTCGGGATGGACCGTGTCCACGAGATCGAGAAACTCGTCCGACGGATAGCCTTCGATGTTGAATTCGGCACCGGGAAATTCCGTGTCGATGAGGGCCCGGATCTGGGGCAGATCGGTGAAGCGGATATGGCGCTCGTCGGGCCTTGGATGGACGGTCAGGCCGTGCGCGCCCGCCGTCATCGCGATGCGGCCGAGCGCGGTGACGCTCGGCCAGGGCAGGTCGCGCCGGTTGCGGAGCATGGCGACGGCGTTGAGATTGACCGAAAGTAGGGTTGGCATATCCGCTCCGGGAGAGTGTTGGGCTGCACGGCGAATCTGGCGTGATCGGATGATTTTGAAAGGTCTGCCGTTGACTTGCACTCCTTCGGCGGCAACTCTGTAGGCCTGTTGTCGGGGTGCGGAGGATTTAGTTGATGGGCGGATCGAAGTTCATTCCAATCGTGATCGCCGGATTGGTCGGCCTGTTCATCGGCTGGTTGATGGGGCCCGATGTCGGCGAGGTAGAGAGCCGCGTCGCCGACGTCCAGTCATCCGTCCAGAACCAGGTGGCCAGCCTTTCGAGCGAAATCACCGCCCATCGCGAGGAGGTCGCGGCCCAGCAGGCGGCGATCGCCCAACAGGTCGGCGCGATCCAGACCCAGGTCGCAGGCCTCGGCGAGCAGCTCGCCGCACAGGCGGAGCAATCGGCTCAGGCTGCCAACGCAGCGACCGCCGCCGTCGGAACCCGCGTCCAGGAAGCGATCGGACCGATCCAGCAGAGGATGGACGCGCTCTCGGCCGCGCTCGGCGAGCAGACGACGAACGTCACGAACGAACTTACGACCCAGTTCGACGCCCTCAAGGCAGAGATCGCCACGCTCGGGGAAACGCAGAATTCCCTGGCCGAGCAGATGACGGCTGCGCAGCAACAAGCCGATCAACGCGCGGCCGATCAGCAGGCCGCACTGGAAGAGTTCCGCACCGCTCAGGCAGCCCAGCCTGCCCAGCCGGCCCAAGGCGCCGGCGACGGCGATGCCGGCGCTGGTGGTGGCGACGGGGCGATGGCGCTTCTCGAACAGGTCGGCGCGACGGGCGCGGTGCTGTTTGCCGAACAGGCCGCCATCTTCGGCGGAACCGAGCTGACGCTCGCAAGCGTCGATGCCGATACGGGATCTGCATCGTTCGACGTCGGCGGCGAGGAGCAATCGGTCTCGACCGGCGATCAGGTCGCAATTTCCGATAGTTGCGCGCTGACCCTCGTCGGAGTGGCAGGCAATGCCGCCTTCGTGTCCGCCGATGGCTGCGCGACGCAGCAGGCCAAGACGCAGGACACCGGCGAAAGCGCCGGCAGCACGACCGGTTCCGGTTCGGGCGATGCGGCAGCGCTCGCAGAGGAAATCGGCGCAACAGGCGCAATCCTCCTTCCGGGACAGGCTGCGATCTTCGGCGATGCGCAGCTCGATCTGGCGTCGGTCGATGGCGACAATGGCGCCGCGTCGGTCACGGTCTCGGGCGGCGAGCCACAGGATGTCGCTGCCGGCGACAGCATCGATCTGGGTGGCGGATGTTCGGTCACGCTCACGGGTGTCGCAGCGGGCGCTGCCTATTTCGCGAGCGCGGAATGCGGCGGCGGGTCGCCGGATGCAGCCGGCCAGCCGGCCGCGACCGGCGCCGATGGCGCGACGGCGCAGGGCGGCACGGATGCTGCAGCTGCGCAGGAACAGACAGGCGAGGGCGAGGCACAGGCGGCGTCCGGCCAGAGCGAGACGGACGCAGCCTCCTCCCAGGCATCCGGTTCGTCGGACGGTCTGACGATCGGTGAAGCGCAGTCCTTCGGCGATATCCGGGTGTTCGTTTCCTCGATCCGCGAGGACGGCGCGACGCTCTCGGTGATCGGTGTCGGCCGCCAGACGGTCGCGGTCGGCGAGGCGTTCGATGCGGGCAATGGTTGCGCGATCACCGTCGACAGCGTCGAGGATCGCCGTGTCAGCCTGTCGGCCGAGGGTTGCGAAGGCGGCACGCAGGCCGAAGCCGCGCCTTCGGGCTCGGATGCCAATGAGCAGGCGCCGCAGGATGCGGCACCGGCTGCAGGCGGGGCTTCGGACGAAGCCGGCAACGCTCAGGCGCCATCCGGAGACGCGGCACCCGCGGCAGCAGCGCCGGACGCCGCACCGGCCGAGGAAGCACCCGCCGAGGCGGCGTCGGACGAACAGCAGGCCTCGGGCGACGAAGCTTCGGCCGCACCGCCGGCCGAAGACCAGGCATCGTCGGGCGAGGGCGGTTCGGAGGGAACGCCGGTGGGCCGCACCGCACGATTCGGCGATACCGCGATCTTCGTCTCGTCGATCGGCGAAAACGAGGCGACCTTGTTCGATGTTGCGACCAAGACCCGTGACGTGGTGGAAGTCGGCTCCAGCTACGAGACCGAAAGCGGATGCTCCGTCACCGTCGACGCGATCGAGGCGGGCCGCGTGACCCTCTCATCGAGCGGGTGCTGATCAAAAGGTCGAGGCGTGCCATCTGTTTGTCGGAACACGCGGTCCCGTTCGGGGCCGCGTTTTCCGTTCGGCGATACGGCCGCGCCCGTGTCAGGCACCCATTCCGGCCTCAGTCGACATCTTCAGCATCGCCTGAGACCATCGGTTTAACGCTCGGCCCGCAGGGCGAAAAACCGAATTTCACGTTTTCGCCCGGCGCGCCAGCCTGGCCCGGGACGTCGCATCCGGCCTTCGGGCGAAGAGAAGCTGCGACGGATGAACCGCCAGCGTCCGGCGGTGCGCGCCAGCCTGCCGCCTCTACGACGAGCCAAGAGAATGAATTCATCCAATGACCGAATATATCGCGTTTTACGGCTCGCTCATGGAACGGGCGAAGGATCCGTCGGCGCCCTCCCGCGCCGGTCTGTCGAAGTTCGTCGAGCCTTGCAGGCTCGAGGGCGTCCTGCGCGATCACGGTCATTACCCCGGCTATTTTCCCGCTGACGGCTCGATCGAGCCCCATGCCGTCACACCGCCGATCGTTGAAGCAGAACTCCACGAAATCGTCGCGCCGCACGCGCTGCTGATCTTCGACCGCTGGGAAGAGTACGATCCGGACGACGAAGCGAACTCGCTCTATTTGCGCCGCAAGGTCCGGCTGCTCGAACCGGACATCGAAGCCTGGATCTATATGTCCTTGATATCGGACGAGGATCCGGTGGTCCCGAACGGCGACTGGGCCGCCTACCGAAGCGAGACGCCGAAGGTCTGACCCGCGGCGCTTTCTTCCGCACCGGTCCGGCGCCCGCTCCTTCCTTCCATGGCGGAACGAGACGAAAAAAGCCGGGGCCCATCGGACCCCGGCCTGTCGTTTCAACGCGGAACGCCGATGCTTCAGCCCTGGGACGAGGACGACAGGTCGAAGCGATCGAGCATCATCACCTTGGTCCAGGCTGCCACGAAATCCTTCACCAGGCGGACATGCCCGTCGTTCGCGGCGTAGACTTCGGCGATCTGGCGAAGTTGCGCGTTGGCGCCGAAGATCAGGTCGCAGCGCGTCGCCGTGAACATCACGGCGCCGGACTTACGATCGTTGAGCGTGAAGCTCATGCCGTCCTCGTCGGTCTTCCGCCACTCCATGCTCATGCTGGTGAGGTTCGTGAAGAAATCGTTCGTCAGGACGCCCGGACGATCGGTGAAGACGCCATGCCGGGACCCATCCCAGTTCGTGTCGAGAACCCGCAGTCCGCCCACGAGAGCGGTCCATTCGGGCGCCGTCAGCGACAGGAGCGCCGCCCTGTCCAGAAACATCTGCTCCGGCGGCACATTGTAGACGATGTCCTCGCGGTGGTAGTTGCGGAACCCGTCGGACACCGGTTTGAGCCAGTCGAACTGCTCGATGTCGGTGTTCTCCTGGGTCGTGTCCATGCGGCCCGGCGTGAACGGCACCGTCACGTCGACGCCCGCATCCTTCGCAGCCCTTTCGATCGCCGCGCTGCCGGCGAGAACGACGAGATCGGCCATCGAGATCTTCTTCGATCCGGCATTCAGGTCGTTGAAGCCCTTCTGCAGGCCTTCGAGTGTCGAGAGAACTTTCGCGACCCGTGCCGGGTTGTTCACGTCCCAGCTCTTCTGCGGCTCGAGCGCGATCCGGCCGCCATTGGCGCCGCCCCGCTTGTCGGACACGCGGTGGGTGGACGCCGCGCTCCAGGCGACCGAGACGAGTTCCGACACCGTCAGGCCCGATCCGAGGATCTGGGATTTGAGGCTCGCAATGTCGATCTCGTCCACGACCTCATGGTCGAGCGCCGGGATCGGATCCTGCCAGAGCAGATCCTCGTCCGGGACTTCGGGACCGAGATAACGCGATTTCGGACCCATGTCGCGATGGACGAGCTTGAACCATGCGCGGGCGAACGCGTCGGTGAAGGCATCGAAATCGTTGAGGAACTTCTCGCAGACCTTGCGGTATTCCGGGTCTTCCTTCAGCGCCAGATCGGATGTCATCATCATCAGCGGATGCTCGACACCCTCTCTATGGGCGTCCGGCGTCGTCGGCGCGTCCGGGTTCTTCGGCTTCCACTGGATGGCGCCGGCCGGGCTCTTCGTCTGTTCCCATTCGAACTTGAACAGGTTGATCAGATAGTCGTTGTCCCACTTGGTCGGGTTCGGTGTCCACGATCCTTCGATGCCGTTGGTCATCGTATATTCGGCGAACCCCGTGCCTTCGGGATTCTGCCAGCCCATGCCCATCGCCTCGATCGGAGCGCCTTCCGGTGCCGGACCGATCTTGCCGGGGCTGACCATGCCGTGCGACTTGCCGAAGGCATGACCGCCCGCGATCAGCGCGACCGTCTCCTCGTCGTTCATCGCCATCCGACTGAACGTCGTACGGATGTCGCGGGCGGAATCGAGTGGTACGCCATTGCCGCCGGGGCCTTCCGGATCGACATAGATGAGCGCCTGATGGGACGCGGCCAGCGGGTTCTCGAGGTCGTAATGCGCGTCGGTGGGCTCGCCTTCCCAGCGCAGCGTCCGTGTCACCATCTGGTTGGGATGCCCCTGCATGGGGCCGGGCGCGGTCTCGCCGGGCTTCTTTCCGTTCCACCCTTCGGGTCCCCAATAGATCGCGGTATCCGGCTCCCACGCGTCGACACGTCCGCCGGCAAAGCCGAAGGTCGGGAAATCCATGATCTCGAGCGAGCAGTTGCCGGCAAGCACGATCAGATCGGCCCAGGAGAGCGCTGCGCCGTATTTCTGCTTGATCGGCCAGAGCAGGCGGCGCGACTTGTCGACATTGCCATTGTCCCACCAGGAATTGATGGGGGCGAAGCGCTGCATGGCCTGGCCTGCGCCGCCGCGTCCGTCGGCCCGCCGATAGGTGCCGGCCGAATGCCACGCCATGCGGATCATTTGCGGGCCGTAATTGCCGTAGTCCGACGGCCACCATTCGACGGACGTCGTCAGAAACGCCTTGATGTCCGCCTTGACCGCATCCAGATCCAGCGTCTTGAACGCTTCGGCATAGTCGAAATCCTTGCCGAGCGGATTGGCCTCGATCGGATCCCGATGAAGAAGTTCGACCTTCAAGCGGTTCGGCCACCAATGCTCGAGCGTTGGCGCGGAGCCGATCGCTCCACCGATGCGCGTGCCACCAAAAGGACATTCGCCGCGGTTCGGAATGTCTGGCTTCATGTTCATGTGAAAAAATCTCTCGTCTTGGTTCCGTGGGGACCGAACCGCTCGGTATATGATACCGATAGCAATCCGCGCCTTGCAGATGTCGGACTCGCGGATCGGGAGGCAAGCCACTGGCGCTTCGGACAGTGTAAGGGACGCAGGCGTCTGGGCGCCATCGGCCCGCTCGCGCCTTACCGTCGCAGTCGTCTTGTGCATCCGGCGGGCGTGGCGGGCTGCGACCGGAACCGTCGCCGCCGGTTCAAGACGGCACCATTTGGCGCGGAGGGAGGGTTTGCCCGAGGGGCGGGGTGATGAGCCATTGCATCATACGCTGCCCTCATTTCGCCCTTACCGCGCAAGGTCGGTTCCCTTCCTTACCGTTTTGATTGACACAGGGAGCTGCAACCGCTGGAACACGTGCCATGTCATTGATTCGTTTCGTCTCACTCGCCATTCTGTCCACTGCCGCGCTGGGCCATGTCGACGCACGCGCCGCGAGCGCTGACGCGACCATGGCGAGAGCGGAGGGGGAGGTTCTCCACGCCGACGATGTGGACGCCATCCGGGATCTGGCCGAGGGCTACGGGGCGGCCCGCGTCGTGGAACTCGACAATGGCGATCCGGCGATCGTCGGCGAAATCAATGGGACCGACTACCAGCTGTTCTTTCTCGAATGCGACAACGGGGAAAACTGCGGCGCGCTGAATTTCTACGCCGTCTGGGACGTTCCCACCGTGTCGGTCGGGGCCCTGAACGTCTGGAACCGGACCGCCCCGTTCAACAAGGCCTATCTGACCGAGCAGAACCGTCCGGTCATCGAGATGAACCTGCCTGCGAAAGGTGGCTTTCAGCGGGAACAGCTGGACTATGTGTTCGAGCAATGGACGATCGCCCTTGCCGAATTTGCGCGGACCGTCATCGGCGGCGCACCCTGATGGCAGCGATCTTCAGCTTCCACGATTGAAAAGGAGGGCCGGCTGGCGTACCGCATCGGCGCGCTGCGCATTCGACAACCATGAATGAAAGTCGGTCATGTCCGTGGATTCCAAGAGGTCCGGCGCCGAAATGGCGACCGCGTTCAAGGACGTGTTTCCAGTCCTTCTCGCGATCGTCCCCTTCGGCATGGTCTACGGCACGGTCGCTGCCGGGGACGGCCTCGACATGCTGCAGATCGTCGGTTTCTCCGCTTCGGTCTTTGCCGGGGCCTCGCAGTTGGCCGCGCTGCAACTGATCGGCATCGGCGCGCCGGTCTGGTCGGTGCTGTTGACGGTCCTTGCGCTCAATTTCAGGCACATTCTCTATTCGGCCTCGGTCGGGCGGCATATCCGCCATTTTCCGAACGCGGCGAAAGGGCTCGCCTTCTTCTTTCTGGTGGATCCGACGTTCGGGGCCGCCGAGGCGCGGGCCGCGCGGGTCGAACTCACCAAGCGATACTACTTCGTCTACGGTGTCTCGCTTTATGTGTGCTGGCTGGCGTCCTCGATCCTCGGCGGCGTTTTCGGATCGTTCATCGAGGATCCGGCCGTCTACGGCATCGATTTCGTGCTGCCGGTCTACTTTCTCGCTTTGGTGATGACGTTCCGGACCCGAAGGACGTTCTGGCCCGTGGCGAGCGCGAGCGCGATCGCGTCGATCGCCATCTACTGGACGGTGGGCCCGCCCTGGCACGTCACGTTCGGAGCGCTGGCGGGTGTCGGCGTCGCCGCCGTCATGCCGGTTCGCAACCTTGCGGGGACAGCCGTCGAGGCCGAGGCGAAAGCGCTGGAGACCCGTCTATGAGCGAGTTCTGGCTGATCGTCGTCCTGGCCGGCATTCTCACCTATCTGACGCGGATCGGGGGATATCTTCTCATCCGCACCGTCGGCGAACTCCCGCCGAGGCTGGAGGCGGCGCTCGATGCCGTGCCCGCCGCCGTCCTGACGACGATTTTCGCGCCGGTGATGATCAGCGGCGACTGGCCCGAGCGCGCCGCACTGGTCTTGTGCGGGCTCCTGGCGTTTCGTCTTCCGCTCATTGCCACGGTGGCGTTCGGTGCAGGTTTCGTCGCCCTGGCGCGCGCGATCGGCTGACGCACGCGCATGGTCGCGCCCGGCCGCGTGCGGGAGCATGAAAGCAACCCCTGGTGAAAGGCCGCGCCGGCGGGTGTGACGGGTTCGAACCGGGTGCGAAAGAATTGCCGAATATGCGTGCACGCTCCGCCGCCGAACTGGACATTTCCAGCCCGACTGTCATAGAAGCCGGGCAAACACTTGGGTAAATGGGCGCGATCAAACGCTGGCGACAGTTCGTCATCTTGCCGTGACCATGAAAATTTCGCAGAACCCGTGACAGCCGGGCTTTGTATTGTGACAGGAAAGGCTCAACCGTGAGCGTAAACGACAGCGCCGAACCGAACCGCCGCGACTTCCTCTACATCGCAACCGGTGCCGTCGGTGCCGTGGGTGCCGCAGCGGTCGCATGGCCGTTCATCGACCAGATGAACCCGGATGCCGCAACGCTCGCGCTCGCATCGATCGATGTCGACGTCAGCCAGGTCGCCGAAGGGCAGTCGATCACGGCCAAGTGGCGCGGCAAGCCGATCTTCATCCGCCAGCGCACCGCGCAGGAAGTGGAGGAGGCGCGGGCCGTCGACCTGTCCGAACTGAAGGATCCGCTCGCGCAGAACGCCAACATTCCCGGCGACGCGCCCGCGACGGACGAGAACCGTACGGCGGAAGGCAAGGAAGCCTGGCTGATCATGGTCGGCGTGTGCACCCATCTGGGCTGCATCCCGCTCGGTCAGGCCGGCGAGTTCGACGGCTATTTCTGTCCGTGCCACGGATCGTCCTACGATACCGCCGGCCGTATCCGCACCGGTCCCGCGCCGACGAACATGGCGATTCCGCCCTACACATTCTCTGACGACACGACCATCACCATCGGTTGATCGGAACGGAAGGAACTTCTTAAATGAGTGGTCACTCATCCTACGTCCCGTCGAGCGGCGTCATGCGCTGGCTCGATGCCCGCCTGCCGCTTCCGCGCATGGTGTATGATTCGTTCGTCGCCTATCCGGTGCCGCGCAATCTGAACTATGCCTACACGTTCGGCGGCATCCTCGCGATCTTCCTCGGCATCCAGATCCTCACCGGCATCGTGCTCGCCATGCACTATGCGGCGTCCTCCGCGCTCGCCTTCGAGTCGGTCGAGAAGATCATGCGCGACGTGAACTGGGGCTGGCTGCTGCGCTACATGCATGCCAACGGCGCCTCGTTCTTCTTCGTCGCCGTCTATCTGCACATCGCCCGCGGCCTCTACTACGGCTCCTACAAGGCGCCGCGCGAAGTGCTGTGGATCCTCGGCGTCGTCATCTTCCTCCTGATGATGGCGACCGCCTTCATGGGCTACGTTCTGCCCTGGGGCCAGATGTCCTTCTGGGGCGCGACCGTGATCACCGGCTTCTTCACGGCCTTTCCTTTGGTCGGCGAATCGATCCAGACCCTGCTCCTTGGCGGTTTCTCGGTCGACAATCCGACCTTGAACCGGTTCTTCTCGCTTCACTATCTCCTGCCCTTCATGATCGCGGGCGTCGTCATCCTCCACGTCTGGGCGCTGCATGTGACCGGGCAGACCAATCCGACCGGCGTCGAGGTGAAGTCGTCGAAGGACACCGTGCCCTTCACGCCCCACGCCACCGTCAAGGACGGCCTGGCCATGGTCGTGTTCCTCGCGGTCTTCGCCTACTTCGTCTTCTACCTGCCGAACTTCCTCGGTCATCCCGACAACTACATCGAGGCGAACCCGCTCAAGACGCCGTCGCACATCGTTCCGGAGTGGTACTTCCTGCCGTTCTACGCGATGCTGCGCGCCATCACCTTCAACATCGGCCCGATCGATTCCAAGCTCGGCGGCGTTCTGGTGATGTTCGGTTCGATCATCGTCCTGTTCTTCCTGCCATGGCTGGACACGAGCCGCGTCCGTTCGACGGCCTTCCGTCCGGTGTACAAGATCTTCTTCTGGATCTTCGTCGTGAACGCGATCTTCCTCGGCTGGCTCGGCGCCAAGCCTGCGGAAGGCGTCTACCCGACGCTGGCCCTGATCGGGACGATCTACTACTTCGCCCACTTCCTCATCGTCCTTCCGGTCCTCGGACTGGTCGAGACGCCGAAGAAGTTGCCGAACTCGATCACCGAAGCGGTTTTGGGCAAGGCGGCCAACCGCGAGGGTGGCTCCGCGACGCCCGCTGGCGCAGCGGCATCGCCGGAAACCAAAGGCTGAGCGGAACGCTTCGGAGAAAAAGACTGATGAAAAAGACGCTATCCGTCATACTGGCCGCCGGCATCGCGTTCGCGCCCCTTTCCGTCCTCGCGCAGGATGGCCAGGGACCGGACACGAACACCGCCGAGGATCAGGCAGCCGCGGTCGAGAACGCCGATGCGCCCGAGGAGGCTGCGGAAGAGGGCCATGCGGCGACGCCGCATTACCCGATCAAGCGACCGAGCGAACTCGACTGGAGCTTCGCGGGACCGTTCGGGAGCTGGGATCTCGCCCAGCTCCAGCGTGGCTACAAGGTCTACCGCGAAGTCTGTTCGGCTTGCCACTCGATGAACCTCGTCGCGTTCCGCAATCTGGAAGCGCTGGGCTTTTCGTCGGAGCAGATCGATACCCACGCGGCCGAATTCACGGTTCAGGATGGGCCCAACGACCAGGGCGAGATGTTCGAGCGTCCGGCAACGGCGTCGGACTACATGCCCGCCCCCTATCCGAACCCGGCCGCCGCGGCCGTTGCCAACAATGGCGCCGTTCCGCCCGATCTTTCGCTGATCGCGAAGGCCCGCGCGGTCGAGCGCGGCTTCCCGACCTTCGTCTTCGATATCTTCACGCAATATGCCGAATCCGGTCCGGACTATATCCACGCGCTTCTGACCGGCTACGAGGAAGAGGTGCCCGAGGGTACCGAAGTGATGGACGGGACCTATTACAACCCGTACTTCATTTCGAGCGCCGCGCTCGCGATGGCGCAGCCGCTCTACGAGGATTCGGTCGAATATACGGACGGCTCGCCGCAGACCGTCGAGCAATATTCGCGTGACGTCTCCGCCTTCCTGATGTGGGCCGCGGAGCCGCACCTCACCGAGCGCAAGGCGACCGGTTTCGTGACCATGATTTTCCTGATCGTGTTCGCGGTGCTGATGTTCCTCGTCAAGCGGCGCGTCTGGGCCGGGACGCCGCACTGATCGCCGGCGCCCCGTTTCCCGTTTCGGCGTGATTTGAAAAGGGAGCTTCGGCTCCCTTTTCTGCGTATGGTGCGTTCAGCGCCGATCGCCCCGATTGTCAGTTTGGAGAAGCCGATGTTTATCGCCATGAACCGTTTCCGGGTGTTGCTCGATGCGACCGAGGATTTCGAAGCCCTCTGGCTCAATCGCGAATCGCAGTTGAAGCAATCGCCCGGCTTCGTCGAATTCCACATGCTGCGCGGTCCCAAGCGTGACGATCACCAGCTTTATTCCTCGCACACCACATGGGCCGACTACGCATCCTTCGAGGCGTGGACGAAATCGGATGCGTTCCGCAAAGCCCATGGCGGAGCAAGGTCGAGCAAGCCGCTCTATCTCGGACCACCAGACTTCGAGGGTTTCGAGGTCATCCAGACGATCGGCCGCGACGACTGACGCTGCTTCGGTCGCATTTTCGTTGCCCGGTCGCATCGGCGGGGGCCGCCCGTCCGGCACATGGTCGAAGCTTTATGCCCGAGGCACGGGCGCGGCGACGGCGCTGACAGGAGAGACATTCTTGACCGACTTCAAGGCCGCGATCCGCACGATCCCCGACTACCCCAAGCCCGGGATCCAGTTTCGCGACATCACGACGCTCCTCAGCGATCCCTCCGTCTTCCGCGCTGCCGTCGATGCGCTGGTCGGACCCTATGCGAACGCGCGGATCCGCCATGTCGTCGGTATCGAGGCGCGCGGCTTCATCCTGGGCGGTGCGCTCGCCCATCAGTTGACGGCGGGCTTCGTTCCCATTCGCAAGTCGGGCAAGCTGCCGCGCGAGACGGTCTCGGTCACCTACGCGCTCGAATATGGCGAGGATCGGATGGAACTGCACCGGGACGCGATCGAGGCGGGCGAGCGCGTTCTTCTGACCGATGATCTGATCGCCACCGGTGGCACGGCGCTCGGTGCGGTCAAGCTGCTGCGCGGGCTCGGTGCGGAGATCGTCGGGGCGTGCTTCCTCGTCGATCTTCCCGATCTGGGAGGGGCGCAAAACCTGCGCGACCTCGGGGTCGACGTGCACTGCCTCGTCGCTTTCGACGGCGAGTGAGACCCCGCATGTCGGACGGTCCGCCCGAGTTCGACGCGGACTTTCGCGCGCGCCTCGACGCGCTGATGGTCTGGCGCAGGGACGTGCGCAGGTTCCGCGTCGATCGCGTGCCGGACGACCTCATGGCGCGCGTGCTGCGCGCCTTCGAACTGGCCCCGTCGGTCGGAAACAGCCAGCCATGGCGCCTGGTCTCAGTCGAGAGCGACACGGCGCGAGCGCGCATACGCGAAAGCTTCAGGCGCTGCAATGCTGCGGCGCTCGCCGCGACCGACCCTCGGCGGTCCGATCTGTATGCAAGGCTCAAGCTTGCAGGTCTCGAAGCGGCACCGGTGCAGCTCGCCATCTTCTGCGATCCCGATCCTGCGGCGGGGCACGGGCTCGGGCGCCGGACGATGCCGGAAACCCTCGATCACTCCGTCGCCGGGGCCGCCACCTTGTTCGCGCTCATGGCGCGGGCCCACGGCCTCGGCGTCGGCTGGGTCTCGATCCTCGAGCCGCGTGCCGTCTCCGCCGCCCTGACGGTTCCAGCAGACTGGCGGCTCGTCGCCTATCTTTGCGTCGGATATCCCGAAGGGGAGGACGACGTTCCCGAACTCGAACGGGCCGGGTGGCAGGAGCGCCGCGCCGCCCGCATGCCGCTGCGCCGGTAGCGTTCGGCCGTCAGTCGGTTCCGATGAAGGCTGCGCCGTCGAACGTCATCACGATGATGCCGTCCTGGTTCCGCGCTTCGACCGCAAAGCCGATAATGCCCCAGCCGGGCTTCGACTTCGACACGCGCTTTTCGCTCACCCGGTGGGAATAGGAGATGGTGTCGCCGGCATAGACCGGCCGGGTCCAGCGGATGTTCCGGATGCCCGGCGAGGGGCCGAAGTTCGGCATCGGGTTGCCGCCGGCCAGCCAGGCCTTCAGGATCGTCTTGCGCCAGGCGACGTTCAGCTTCATGTAGACGGCGGTGGTGTGCCATCCGGAGGCGCAGTGCCCGGCGAACAGGGTCTGTCTGGCGAGCTCGGGGTCGAGATGAAACCGCTGCGGATCGAACTTTTCCGCAAAGGCGATGATGTCCTCGGCGCTGAAACGGTGGCTGCCGAGCGCATAGGTCTCGTCGAGTGGGATCGTGTTCCAGAAGCTCATGCGGCGGCCCCTTCTTCATAGCCCTTGCGCGTCAGGCAGAGAAGCAGGTGCTCGCAGGCTGCGGCCGTCTCGCCCCGCTGGTTGCGGATTTCGGTCCGGATCGTGACGAGGCCGAGATGAGGTTTCGACGAGGAGGTGCGCGAGGCGAGGACCGTGGAAGTGCCGGTCAGCGTATCGCCCGGACGCACCGGCGATTTCCAGTCGATATAATCGATCCCGCCGCTGCCCTGCGATGTCGATTCGAGCAGATAGGCATCGCAGATCATCCGCATCATCATGCCGCAGACGTGCCAGCCGGAGGCCGAGAGCCCACCCAGCATGGATGCCTTTCCCGCCGCCTCGTCGAGATGAAAGGGTTGGGGATCGTATTCCTGCGCGAACGCGATGATCTCGTCCCTTTCCACCGCATAGGACGGAAGATCGAAAATCCGTCCATCGGTGAAGTCTTCCAGCACATATTTCGCCATCGCATACCATCCGTCGAGTTGCGCGGCACGCAGGACGGTCTCGGCCGCCCTTGCGCAACGCGTTTGCGACCCAAATGGTGCGGAATGCCCGTTCAGCCAGTTTCGGCGAGAGCGAGGCGGCACTGGGCGATCTGGGCGATGGTCTTCCCGAGCGTCTCGAAGGAGGCGTTCATGATGTAGCGGTGGTCGCTCGCGATCGCGCTCATCGTCGCGACGCTTCCCTTCAAGGTCTTGTCCTGGCGCGCCATCTCGTCGCTGCTGGTTCTCGTGACGTCGAACTGAGACGCGAAGATGTAGCGGGGCCGGTGCCGCTGATCGGTCAGCTTGGTCATGAGAATGAGATTGACGAATGGCGTCCCGTCCTTGCGGAAGTTCAGAAGGGTCGTGCGCAAGGAGCGGGGCGCCGGGTTGCGCAGGAACTCGCGGATGTGAGCCGTCCCAGGCTGATCGCGGGCCTCGCCCTGCAGGAAACGGCAGTTCTTGCCGATGACCTCGTCCGCAGAATAGCCGGAGAGTTGGCAGAACCGGTCGTTGACGAGGAACAGCGGCAGATCGTCCGCGGCGGCATCGGAAATCGTCACCGCGACCCGCGCGGTTCTTGCGAATGCCGTCAAAGCCGGCTCGATACCCTGTTCCACGTTCGCTTCCCCGTCGTAACCATCTTGCCGTGTCTGGCGCGTGTTGATACCCGTTTGCGATAGCAGGCCCATGAGAACTGCGTGAAGGACTTATCTGTTCCCGGAAATGACATATCTGTGCCGATGGTGTCGCGGCCTGCCCGGCGGTGAAGCTTCCGGCCTCTGCACCGATTACAAGGATGACACGGATGACACCGGGCGCATGCTGACCTTCGCGCGCGCCGTATATCTGGAGACGATGGGTTGAACGACAGGACGACGAAAGCGGTCCCCGTGATCGGGGTCGGAGCATCGGCCGGCGGGCTGGAAGCGATCCGCGAAATGCTCGGTGCCGTCCAGTCCCGCGATGGGTTCGCCTTCGTCGTCGTCCAGCATCTCGATCCCACCCATGACAGCCTGCTCGCCGAACTTCTCGGTCGGCATACGGGCATGAACGTCCGGCAGGTTTCCGGCGGCGAGCGGGTGGAAGGCGGCAATGTCTACATCATCCCCCCCGGACACGGGCTGGCGATAAAGAACGGGCGGCTGAAGCTGACGGATTTCGTCCAGCCGCGCGGAATGCGCAGGCCGATCGATGATTTCTTCGAATCGCTTGCCCGCGATCAGGGCGGGAACGCGGCCTGCGTGATTCTGTCGGGCACCGGCGCCGACGGCACGACTGGGCTTCGCGCGATCAAGGAGCATGGCGGACTCTGCATCGCCCAGGACCCGGAGACGGCGCGTTACGATGGCATGCCGGTTTCCGCGGTCGGCACCGGCCTCGTCGATTTCATCAGGGCACCGAACGAGATCGCCGAATGCCTGCAGACCTTCTTCGACCGCAGGGACGATGGACGCCGGGAGGAGGCGGCGAAAATCGTCGCCGATCATGTGGACGACATGTGCTCGACGCTTCAGGATCTGATCGGCCACGACTTCTCCGGCTACAAGCGCTCGACGCTGGTTCGCCGGATCGAGAGGCGCATGAAGGTTCTCGATATCGAGACGCCGCAGGCTTATCTCGCGCGAATTCAGAGCTCGTCGGAAGAATGCGACGCCTTGTTCAGGGACCTGCTGATCAATGTGACGCGGTTCTTCCGCGACCCCGAAATGTTCGAAGCCCTGCGGGAGAAGGTCATCGTGCCGTTGGTCGAGCGGACCGCGCCGAACACCGAGATCCGGGTCTGGATACCCGGCTGTTCCAGCGGCGAGGAGGCCTACACGATCGCGGTCCTGTTCGCCGATGCCCTGCGCGGCAGGCAGGAGCGACCCTATGTGCAGATCTTCGCGACCGACATCGACGAGCGGATGCTGGCGATCGCCCGGGAGGGGCGCTATCCGCTTTCGGCGATGGGCGACATTCCGGAGGCGCTGCGCGAGCACTACACGATCGGTCAGGACGGGGTGTTCCAGATGGCGCCGAAGGTCCGCGACATGGTTCGCTTCTCGTCGCACAGCCTGATCAAGGACCCGCCCTTTTCGCGCGTCGATCTCCTCTCGTGCCGCAACCTGCTGATCTATTTCGACGAGGACCTGCAGCGTCAGGTCTTTCCGATCCTGAACTACGCGCTGAAGGAGGGTGGGTTCCTTTTCCTCGGTCCCTCCGAAAGCATCGGACGCCACGAGGACATGTTTCTGGTGACCGATCCCAAGGCGCGGATCTTCGAGCGGCGCGAGGGACGGAGCGTCTATCCGATACGGCTTTCGCCCAATGTCGCGCGCGGATCGGTTCGCAGGGTCAGGCACCGAAGCGCCGACACCGGGTTCGGATCGAGCTGGGAGGAGGGGTTCTCGACGCGGCGCATTCTCGACCGCTATGCGCCGGCGACGGTCGTCGCCAACCGGGACGGAGAGATCATGTCGTCGAACGGACGGCTGGCGAAATATCTCGAATTTCCGCACGGAACCTCCGGCAGCGTGTTCGTCACCTCGATCGCGAGACCGGGCCTGCGGGAAGTGCTTCCCGGTCTCCTGCGCCAGGCGATCGAGGAAAAGAAGCGGACGATCGCCCGCGATGTGAGCGTGCATGCCGAATTCGGCCGCCAGTCCATCGACGTGATCGCCGATCCGTTGCCGGACGGAACGGCGCTCATCGTCTTCAAGGATACCGCACCGTTCGAATCCGGCGACGACGACGAGATGGTGGATCTCGGGCCCGCCGACACGACGACGCAGCAACTTGAAGACGAACTGCGCCTCACGCGTCACCGGCTTCGCAGCGCGGTCGAGGAACTGGAGACCGCCAACGAGGAGCTGAAAAGCTCCAACGAAGAAATGATGTCGATGAACGAGGAGTTGCAGTCGACGAACGAGGAACTGTCCACCGTCAACGACGAGCTGAAGTCGAAGGTCGATCAATTGACCGTCGCCAATTCGGACTTGCGCAATTTCTTCGATTCGACGCGTCTTGCTGTGGTCGTCGTCGACCGGAACCTGCGCATCCGTAATTTCACCGACGCGGCCCTCGACGTGTTTCCGCTGCAGTCCGGCGATCGCGGCCGGTCCTTGAGCGATGTCGCGAGCCACCTGTCCGACGATCGTTTCCTTCACGATGCCCGGGTGGTGGCGGCCGGGGGAGAGCCGACCCTGCGCACCATTTCCTCCAAGGACGACATGCGGAAATGGTCGATGCGGGTGATGCCCTACCGCGATCTGGACGGAACCATCGAGGGCGCGACGATCGTCCTGACGGACATCACCAACGCGCTCGGCATGCAGGCGGAACTCGACGCCGAACGCGAGCGGCTGGAAATGGCGATCCGCGTCGCGGGCATCGGCGTGTGGGAATATCAGGTCGACAGCGGCGACATCACGCTCAATGCGAACGAGCTCGATTTCTTCGGTCTGGCAAGCGACCGGCAAACCACCAATATCGAGCAGCTTCTCGCCATGATCGACCCGGAGGATCGCCCCGCCGTCGAGGCGTCGCTTCGCCGGGCGATCGCGGGCGAGGGAAATTTCGAGTCGCTCTTCCGGGTCAACCGCGCCGACGGCGAGACCGTTCACCTCAAGGGATATGGCCGTCTCATCCCGGACTCGAACCCCAAGCGCCTGATGGGCGTATCCTACGACGTCACGAGCGAGGCGCATTTCGCCGAGCAGCGCGAATTCATGCTGCGCGAGATGAACCACCGGGTGAAGAACCTGTTCGCGGTCATTTCGAGCATCGTCACCGGTTCGGCAAGGGCGGCCGAAACTCCGGCGGAGCTCGCGAAGGACGTTCGCGAACGGATCGCCGCGCTGGGGCGGGCCCATTCGCTGACGCATACGAGCTCGAGCCGCGCGCGTGCGCCGCTGAAGGATCTTCTGACGGAAGCGGTCGAGCCCTATCAGGACGGCCGTTCGATCCGGATCGAGGGTCCGGACGTCACGATCGAGATCGACAAGCTCACGCCGTTGGCCCTCGTCCTCCACGAATGGGCGACGAATGCCGCGAAATACGGGAGCCTCGGCGAAAATGGCGGTCGTCTCGATATCAGCTGGAACCATAACCGCGATGACTCGCTTATGATCGACTGGCGCGAGATCTTCGACGGCGGCTATCCCGAGGACGACGACAAGCAGGTCGGGTTCGGGTCGCGATTGATCGAGTTTTCGGTCAAGCAGCTGCGTGCTTCGCTCGACGTCGAACAGATGGCGACCGAGCGTCGGATGAAACTCAAGGTGCCGAACATCGCATGAACGACAATCGACTTTCCGGCATGAACGTCCTGATCGCCGAGGACGAGGCGCTCGTCGCCATGGATCTGGCGGATATGGTCGAGTTTGACGCCGGTTGCGTGATCGGCCCATTTCCGACGATCAGCGAGTGCCGCCCGGCGGCTGAAAGTGCGCCGATCGACGTGGCGATCCTCGATGTCCGGCTGCTCGACGGAGAGGTCTTCGCGATCGCGGACACGCTGCGCGATCGCGGCATTCCGATCGTGTTCCATTCCGGTCATCTCGACCCGCGCGAGATCGTCTCGCGCTACCCCGATGCCAGATGCTGCACGAAACCGGCGACCCACGAAAACCTTATCGAGCACCTCGTGCATTTGACCGCCGAGGGCGGACCGGCCGCCGCGAAAGCGTTCGTGGCCGCCTGACGCGCCGCGAAGCGACCCCGCGCATCGCCGCAAGCGAGCCCCTGCGACGGCTCGGTTGGTGCGGCTGAGATCGCGCCGTTCAGACGTTGAACTTGAACAGCATCACGTCGCCGTCGGACACGACATACTCCTTGCCTTCGTCGCGCGCCTTGCCGGCCTCCTTGGCCGCGACTTCGCCGCCGAGACCGACATAGTCGTCGTAGGCGATCGTCTGGGCACGGATGAAGCCCTTCTCGAAATCGGAATGGATGACGCCGGCCGCCTGGGGTGCCTTCGACCCCTTGTTCACGGTCCAGGCACGTGTCTCCTTCGGTCCCGCCGTGAAGTAGGTGATCAGCTCGAGAAGGTCGTATCCGGCGCGAATCAGCTTGTCGAGGCCGGGCTCGGCGAGACCCATTGCATCGAGATATTCGGCGACGTCGGCCTCCGGCAACTGGGCGATTTCCGCCTCGATGGCGGCGGAGATGACGACCGCGCCGGCGCCTTGGGTCTCTGCCATCTTCGCCACGGCCTGCGAATGGTGGTTTCCCTCCGCGGCATCGCCTTCGGCGACGTTGCACACGTAAAGAACGGGCTTCGAGGTCAGAAGGTTGAGATTGCGCAGTTCGCGCCGCTCGTCCACGTCGAAGCCGTCCACGAGAACCCGGACCGGCTTGCCGTCATTGAGGACCTCGAGCGCCTTCTCCATGATCGGAAGCTGGGTCTGTGCCTCCTTGTCCTTGCCGGTCGCCTTCTTTCGGGTGGCGACGACGCGGCGCTCGAGGCTCTCCAGATCGGAGATCATCAGCTCGGTCTCGACGGTTTCCGCGTCCGAGACCGGATCGATCTTGCCCTCGACATGGGTGATGTCGTCGTCTTCGAAGCAACGCAGCACGTGGACGATCGCGTCGACTTCGCGAATATTGGCGAGGAACTGGTTTCCGAGGCCTTCACCCTTCGAGGCGCCGCGCACGAGGCCGGCGATGTCGACGAAGGTGATGCGGGTCGGAATGATGTTGGCCGATTTCGCGATGCTCGCGATCGCCTTCATGCGTGTGTCTGGAACCGCGACGTCACCGGTGTTCGGCTCGATCGTGCAGAACGGATAGTTCGCGGCCTGTGCGGCCGCGGTCTTGGTCAGGGCGTTGAAAAGCGTCGACTTGCCGACGTTCGGCAGGCCGACGATGCCGCATCTGAAACCCATGGGGTGAGTCCTTCGGATATGTGTCCGGGCGCCGTCAGGATTAAAGCGCCGCTCGATCTTGATTGGCTGCTGTTTGCAGCGATCTCAGCCGAGGGTCAACATATTCGGAGCCGAGACCTATTCGTCCGGCATGTCCGGACCCATGCCGAGAGCCTGGAGGTACAGATCGAGGATCGCTTCCTGCTCCTGGCGCTCGTTCTGGTCCTGCTTGCGGATCGAGATGATCTTGCGCAGCACCTTGGTGTCGAAACCGTTGCCCTTGGCTTCGGCGTAGACGTCCTTGATGTCGTCCGCGATGGTCTTCTTTTCCTCCTCGAGCCGCTCGATGCGCTCGATGAAGGAACGGAGGTGGTCGCCGGCAACGGCGGAAACGTCGGACATGAAAAGTCTCCCGAGGAGTTGGCCTTGTGGTTCGTTGGACCGGCGGGCCGATCGTCACCAACAGGTCTCATCACAGGGTTAATACGAGCCTAACCGGTGCCGCTCAGGCGGCGGGCGTCGAGGCTCATTCGTGCGGTTCGCGTGCGGCGAAGCTTGCCTGTCCTTCGGGGCTCGCCTCGCTCTGATGGCGCTCGCGCCATTCGTCGTAGGGCATGCCGTAGACGATCTGCCGCGCGGTTTCCTTCGACATGGCCTCGCCCCGCTCGTTCGCCGCCTCCTGATACCAGCGCGACAGGCAGTTTCGGCAAAAGCCCGCAAGATTCATCAGGTCGATGTTCTGGACGTCGGTGCGTTCGCGCAGATGGTCCCGCAGGCGCCGGAATGCGGCAGCTTCCAGTTCGGTCCGGCGTGCCTCGCCCATGCTGCCGTCGCTCTCGGACAATGGTCGGTCCCCTTCATGAAAGTGTTGCGTCTTCGCCATATCGCTGCTCCAGTTGAAGCGTTCAAGTATCGGTCACGGCGCGGGCCGGCGAATATGCCAGCCCATCGCCAGGAAAAGGTGCCATCTCGCCGCAACGAGATTGCTTTGACGGAAATTAGAGCTATGCCATTGTCAGGAAATTCAAACGATTCAAACAAGGCTGGACAGCCCATGCGCGGTGCTTCCCTCTTTCGTCCCGCCGCGGTCGTCAGATCGCTGATCATCGCAGCCCTCGGCATGGCCGGCTCGCTGGCTTTCGGGGCCGGGGCGGCGAAAGCCGATTTTCGCGTCTGCAACGGCACCTCGAGCCTCGTCGGCGTCTCGATCGCCTATCGGGCCGAGGCCGGCTGGACCAGCGAAGGGTGGTGGCGCATTCCGGCCGAGACCTGCAAGCCGCTGATCACCGGGCAGCTCAACTCCCGCTACTATTATCTCTACGCCGAAGACGCCAACGGGGAATCCCGCTGGGCAGGCGACATCAACATCTGCGTCGCCGAGAACGAGTTCAAGATCGCCGGCGTCAGCGAATGTCTCAAGCGCGGCTACCAGCGCATGGGCTTTCGCGAATTCGATACGGGCGAACAGGAAAGCTGGATGGTCCAGCTCACCGAGCCCCCACGCAATGCAACGGAGACTGAATGAGACGGAATCGAAGCGTAAAGATCCTGGCCACACTCGGGCCCGCATCGTCCGAAGAATCTCAGATCGCCGCGCTGCACAGGGCGGGGGCTGACGTCTTCAGGATCAATATGAGCCATGCCAGCCACGATCTGATGCGCGAACTGGTCGGCCGTATTCGCCGCGTCGAGGCCGAGATCGGTCGGCCGATCGGCATCCTCGCCGATATCCAGGGGCCGAAGCTGCGCGTCGGAAAGTTCCGGAACGGTCCGGCCATGCTCGAGATCGGCCAGGAGTTCACGCTCGACAACAATCCGGAGGACGGCGACGAAACCCGCGTCTACCTTCCGCACCCCGAGATCCTCGAGGCGGTCGAAGTCGGTCACCGGCTCCTGATCGACGATGGCCGCCTGTTCCTCGAATGTATCGAGACCAACGGGACGATGGTGAAGACGAAGGTCGTCGCAGGAACAAAGATTTCCGATCGCAAGGGCGTTTCCCTGCCCGACACGACGCTGAGGACGGGCGCGCTGACCGAAAAGGATCGCGCCGATCTGGATGCCGTACTGGAAGCCGACGTCGACTGGGTCGCCCTGTCCTTCATCCAGCGCCCCGAGGACATGGCCGAGGCGCGCAAGATCGCCAAGGGCCGTGCGCTCCTGATGGCGAAGATCGAAAAGCCGCAGGCCGTCGAACGGCTGGACGAGATCATCGAACTGTCCGACGCGATCATGGTGGCGCGCGGCGATCTCGGTGTCGAACTGCCGCTGGAGGAAGTGCCCGGTATTCAGAAGCGGATCACGCGCGCGTGCCGGCGTGCGGGCAAGCCGGTGGTCGTCGCGACACAGATGCTGGAATCCATGATTTCCGCCCCGGTTCCAACCCGCGCCGAGGTCTCCGACGTCTCGATCGCAGTGTTCGAGGGCGCCGATGCAGTGATGCTTTCGGCCGAATCGGCTGCCGGCGATTATCCCGTCGATGCGGTCTCGACCATGAACCGGATCGCGGTTCAGGTCGAGAAGGACCCGCTCTACCCCGGCATCATCGCCGCCCAGCGGCCCGAACCGGAAGCCACCGGCGCGGACGCGGTCTCCCTGGCCGCCCGCCAGATGGCGGAGACGCTCGATGTGGCGGTCATCGTGACCTACACGGCGACCGGAACGACGGGCCTGCGCGCTGCCCGCGAGCGGCCGCGCATTCCCATTCTCGCGCTGTCGCCGATCACGCGGACCGCGCGGCGCCTGTCGCTGGCCTGGGGCCTCCATTGCGTGGTCACGGAGGACGCGCAGGATCTCGAGGACATGGTCGACAAGGCCTGCCGGATCTCGGTCGAACAGGGCTATGCGGTGGCCGGCCAGAAACTGATCGTCACCGCCGGCGTGCCGCTCCGCCAGCCCGGCGCAACGAACATGCTGCGCATCGCCTATATCGGCTCGGACGGCCTTTCGGCCGTCTGATCCCGTCCGGGGACCGACGAACGAACGGCGCGGGTCGTCCCGCGCCGTTTCCGTTATCCGCCTAGAGCGAAATGCGATAAGTCTGGATCGACATTTCGCTCTAAGTGTTTGTTGTTCCGCATGATGTTGTCCGAACAGTCATGCAACTTTTTGGCATCATGCTCTAAGGACGATCTTTCGAACGAAACGGTCCGCAGGCGTCGGTCGGGGCGCCCGGGATGCCTAGAACCAGCGCTCGCGCACATAGACCGTGTCGCCCGGAAGCAGCGGGTCGGAGGTCAGCACGCGGCCGGTGACGATCTCGTTGCCGATCTGGCGCGTAATGTCGACCGTGGCCTGTTCGGCGCGCGGCGTGAAGCCACCCGAGACCGCGATCGCCTTCTGCACCGTCATGCCCGGAACATAGGTGTACTGCCCCCCTTGCGTGACCTCGCCCATGATGAAGAAGGGGCGATAGCGATCGACCGCGATGGTGACGTCCGGATCGTTGACGAACCCGTCGCGCAGGCGCGCTGCGATCTCGCCCTCGAGCTGCTTCGACGTCCGTCCCCGAGCCGGAACGTCGCCGATCAGCGGCATGGAGAGGTAGCCGGCCTTGTCGACGGGATAGGCCGCCGTGAGTTCGCTCTGGTCGAAGACCGTGACGCGGGCGACGTCGCCGCTGTCGAACCGGTAGGGTTGGTTGAGGGCCGCATGGAAGGCCGGCGGCGCCGGCTTGTAATGGGACGAGCAGCCGGCGAGGACCGACAGGGACAGGCCGATGACGAGCCTGGAAAATGTCTTCATTTCAAAGGTCCCTCGTCGCTCTGAACGCACCCGTTCGGCTGTCGTTCGCCAAGACCCGGGTCGGATCTCGTCCGTCGCCCGAAAGCCTTACAGCAATTAGGGTTAATCATTGGTGAAACCGCTGCGCGAGCGCGCCCCGGCGCAACGCCCGGAGCGCAGTCTTCGATCGGCGTGATCGAAACGTATGGTCCGCTTAACGGACTGGTTACCAAAACGCGCGACGCTTGCGCCACGGGCTTCGCGGCTTACGGGTGCTTCCGAAGCGCTGCGGACGCGGCGCGAACAGGAACCTGGCCGGCATCGTCGAAGATCGGACGGCCGGCGAAGATCAAGTGGACGATGGCGATCATGAGCAATCCCAGCACTCGATACGAGACGTCGGGCGATCAGCCCGGGATCGCGGTCGCCGACCCGCTAAAGCCCCTCGACAAGAGCGCGCGGCTGGCCGTCGAGGCCGGGCCCGGACACGGATTTTACAAGGCGATGACAGATATGGCGAATGCGAACGTGGACGGCCTCGACCCTCGGCCCGCCGAACAGCCGGACGCCGGCTCGAGCCTCGTCGGTCTCATCGAGCAGGTGGGCGTGGACGATCTCGCCTTTGCCGCCAAGGACATGAAAGTAAAGCGCCTCGTCGTCGTCACGCCGTTCGGCGATCCGGCCTCGCTCGGTACGGTTCTCACGCTGGCACGGCTCCTGACCGAGGACAACCACCCGGTCGCCCTGATCCAGCTCGACGGCAACGCGCCGTCACCCGTCACCGGCGACGAGGATGGCGACACGCGCGCACAGGCCGGTTGGATCGACCTTCTGGGCGGCGGGCGCGAGGTCGCCGACATCATTCACAGGGATCCGCACAGCCGTCTTCACGTGGCGCCCTCGGGCGGTGTCGATACCGAGGCCCTCGAGGAGGACCAGCTCGAGGATCTCGCATTCTATCTTGGCGCCTTCAACGACGCCTATGCGATGAACGTCATCCATGCACCGATCGAATCGCTGAAACGCCTCTCCGGGTTGAACGACGGCGAGACCGCGGTGATCGTCGCGGCCGCCGAGGACAGAAGCGCGGATGTCGAGGCACTGGCGCACGACCTGAACGCCGCCACGAGCTACGATGTCCTGCACCTGACGTCCGAAGCCGACATGCGCATCCTGCACTGACAGGCTTTCGGCAGGACACGCCGGGCACGCGAGCAACCGCCGTGAAAACCGGTGTCGATGTTCGCAAAGCCTGATGCGTGAAACCACGGAGGTGGCCGCAGTTTCGGAGGCCGGGCCCTTTGCAAGGGACCCGGCCTTCTGCTGCGACAATGACCGATGTTGACGGCACGAGCGCTGCGCTAGATTGGGTGGGGTATGAGGCGGTCCATCGGCCGCCCGTTTCTTGATGAATAGGCGTCCATGTCCGGCTTCCTGACCTTTCTTGCGATCAGCGCGATGGTCGCGACCGCGATCGTCCTCCTCGCCGGGCTTCTGAACCTGATGAAGGACGGACCCGGCAACCGTTCGCAAAAGCTGATGCGATACCGCATCCTGTTCCAGGCGATCGCGGTGGTTCTGATCGTCCTGTTCCTCGTCTTCGGCCGCTGACGCGCGGCCGTTGCGAGCCTGTCCCTCCGATACGATGAGATGAGCCATCATGGTCAAGTTGAACAAGATCTACACGCGGACCGGTGACAAGGGCGACACCATGCTCGGCAATGGCGAGCGCCGGTCGAAGGACGATCTGCGCGTCGAGACGTACGGGACTGTGGACGAGCTCAACGCCACCATCGGCATGGCACGGCTTCACGCATCCGGGACGATGGACGCGATGCTGGCGATGATCCAGAACGAACTCTTCGACCTCGGCGCCGAGCTCGCGACACCGCAGAGCGGCGAGCCCCTGGGCTTCGAGCCGCTGAAGGTCGTCGACAGCCAGGTCGATCGCCTCGAAGCGGAGATCGATCGCATGAACGAGAAGCTGGAGCCCCTGAAGAGCTTCGTGCTGCCGGCCGGATCGCCGGTCGCCACCCATCTTCACCTCGCGCGCACCGTGGCGCGCCGAGCCGAACGGCTGATGGTATCGCTGGCCCGGAAGGAACCGGTGGCCGATACGGCGATCCGTTACATGAACCGCCTCTCCGATCATCTCTTCGTCTGCAGCCGCATCGCCAACGACGAGGGCAGGGGCGACGTCCTCTGGGTGCCGGGCGGCAGCCGCTGATTCACCGTTTTCGATCCTGCGGCCCGTTTTCGGGCCTTACGCGCGTCGAAAGCGAACAGATTTTCCCGCTTCCCGCCCCGATGTAAATCAGAATGCTTGAAATCGCGGCGTTCCGAAGCCACACCAGACACCATATCCGGGCCTGAGATCTGCTCAGGCCGTAACGCATTCGGGAGCTTTGCCCCATGAAAATTCTCGTCGCCGTCAAGCGCGTGGTCGATTACAACGTCAAGATCCGCGTCAAGGCGGATGGATCGGGCGTGGAACTGGCCAACGTCAAGATGAGCATGAACCCGTTCGACGAGATCGCCGTCGAGGAAGCCGTCCGACTCAAGGAGGCCGGCACAGCCGCCGAGATCGTCGCCGTCTCGATCGGGCCCAAGCAGTCTGCCGACACGATCCGTACCGCGCTCGCTATGGGCGCCGATCGCGGCATCCATGTCCAGACCGACGAGATCGTCGAACCGCTGGCCGTCGCCAAGATCCTCAAGGGCATCTGCGAGACGGAGGCGCCGGACATCGTCTTCCTCGGCAAGCAGGCGATCGACGACGACTGCAACCAGACCGGCCAGATGCTGGCCGCGCTTGCGGGCTGGGCGCAGGGCACGTTCGCCTACAAGGTGGAGCCGTCGGACGGCCGCGTCGCGGTGACCCGCGAGGTCGATGGCGGCCTGCAGACGGTGGATCTGAAACTGCCCGCGATCGTCACCGTCGATCTGCGCCTCAACGAGCCGCGCTACGCCTCGCTGCCCAACATCATGAAGGCGAAGAAGAAGCCGATCGAGACGAAGACCCCGGACGATTTCGGCGTCGATATCACGCGCCGGCTCGAAGTCCTGAAAACCGAAGAGCCGGAGGTCCGCAAGGCAGGCGTGAAGGTCGCGTCCGTCGATGAACTCGTCGACAAGCTCAGGAACGAAGTCGGCGTCATCTAAAGACCCCCGGAGAATACGATCATGACCACGCTTTTACTCGTCGAACACGACAATTCCGATCTTTCGCCGGACAATGCCAAGGCTCTCACCGCGGCGCTCGCGCTGGGGCCGGACGTGCATGCGCTGGTCGCCGGACAGGGCGTCGACCACGTCGCGGCGGCAATGGCCCGGCTCGGCGGCGTCGCCAAGGTGCTGACCGCGGACGGCGAACAGTTCGCCCACCAGATGGCCGAGCCGGTCGCTGCGCTGATCGTGGCCATGGCCGGCGATTACGACGCGATCGTCGCGCCGTCCACGACGACCGGCAAGAACGTTCTGCCCCGTGTCGCCGCGCTTCTCGACGTCATGCAGATTTCCGACGTGACGAGCGTCGAGGGTCCCGATGTCTTCAAGCGGCCGACCTATGCCGGCAATGCGATCGAGACCGTGCGATCCTCCGATGCGACGAAGGTCATGACGATCCGAACGACGAGCTTCGAGGCGGCGGGCGAGGGCGGGGCGGCACCCGTCGAGGCGGTTTCGGTGTCGATCGACGAACCCGGCGTCTCGACCTTCGTCTCGGAGGAGCTGGCCGAGAGCGAACGGCCGGACCTGACGAGTGCCAAGGTGATCGTCTCCGGTGGCCGCGCGCTCGGCTCGGACGAGAGGTTCAAGACGCTTCTGATGCCGCTCGCCGACAAGCTGGGCGCCGCGATCGGTGCCTCGCGCGCCGCGGTCGATGCCGGCTATGCGCCGAACGACTGGCAGGTCGGCCAGACCGGCAAGGTGGTGGCGCCCGATCTCTACATTGCCTGCGGCATCTCCGGCGCGATCCAGCATCTGGCCGGCATGAAGGATTCCAGGGTGATCGTCGCAATCAACAAGGACGAGGAAGCGCCGATCTTCCAGGTCGCCGACTATGGCCTCGTCGGCGACCTGTTCGAACTGGTGCCGGAGCTGACCGAAAAGCTCTAGCTCGCCGCGCTCAGCCTCGCTCGCCGTGCCCCTTGGAAGGCGTCGCCTCTGCCGCTATGCTGCACTGCATATAAGCAAGCGGGCTCCGACACCTTCCAGGCAGCCGGGGCCACGACAACAATCGGGAGGCGAGGCCATGAACGAGATCAGGAATGTGGGCATCATCGGGGCCGGGCAGATGGGGTCGGGGATCGCCCACGTCGTGGCGCTGGCCGGCATGAAAGCCCGGCTCTACGATGTGAGCGAGGAGCAGACGCAAAAGGGCCTCGCCCGCATCCAGAAGGGCCTGGAGCGCCAGGTCGCGTCCGAGAAGATCAGCGCGGACGACGCCCGGACCGCAATGTCCCTGATCGAGACCTCCGTCGAATTCTCCACGCTCGGCGATCTCGATCTCGTCATCGAGGCGGCGACCGAGAACGAGGAGGTGAAGCGCAAGATCTTCCGCGATGTGTGCCCGCACCTCTCGCCGACCGCGATCCTTGCGTCCAACACCTCGTCGATCTCGATCACCCGGCTTGCCGCGGCCTCCGACAGACCCGAGCAGTTCATGGGCATCCATTTCATGAACCCGGTTCCGGTCATGAAGCTCGTCGAACTGGTGCGCGGCATCGCGACCGGCGACGAGACGTTCAGGGCCTCGAAACAGTTCGTCGACAGGCTCGACAAGCAGGTGACGGTGTCGGAGGATTTCCCCGCCTTCATCGTCAACCGTATTCTTCTGCCGATGATCAACGAAGCCATCTACACGCTCTACGAGGGCGTCGGCTCGGTCACCTCCATCGACACCGCCATGAAGCTCGGCGCGAACCATCCGATGGGCCCGCTCCAGCTTGCCGATTTCATCGGGCTGGATACGTGCCTGTCGATCATGCAGGTGCTGCATGACGGGCTGTCGGATTCCAAATATCGTCCGTGCCCGCTTCTGGTGAAATATGTCGAAGCCGGCTGGATCGGCCGCAAGGTGGGCCGCGGCTTCTACGATTATCGCGGCGAGCAACCGGTGCCGACGCGCTGATACCGGCGATTATGCATGGGGTTTCGCGATCGGGTCATCCGACGCCGGACACGTTGGGCGTCGGCGGTGCGCCGCCCGGCAGACCACGTCCCTATCGCGCGCTGATCGGCGAGGCTTCGGAGAGTATGCGCACGGTCTCGACTGCTTCGTCCGCGCCGGTCTCGGGCCGCTTTCGCGTCTTGATGCAATCGATGAAATGCAGGAGCTCCTGCGTCAGCGGCAGGCCCGCCTCGTACTCCATGTATTCGGCGGCGGCCTGCGTGAAATCGAAGCCGCGTTCGCCCGGCCGGACCTTGTGGCCGTAGAAGGCGAGCTTCTCGTTCTCCGGCGCTAGATCGTCGAACACGAGCATGCCGTCGGTTCCGATCGCGACGAAGCGGCGGTCGCGATAGGCCGAGACGCGCGAGACGTGGACGTCGGCCGTCACGCCGCTCGGAAAGGTGAAGGACATGTCGGCGATGTCGGTCTCGTCGCTCAAGACCGTGCGGCGCTTGGCGCGGATCGTGTCCGGATGCTCGCCGGCCAGATGCAGGATCAGGGAGAGGTCGTGCGGGGCGAGATCCCAGACCACGTCCATGCCGAGAAACCGCCCGAGGCCGAGCCGGTTGGCGATCAAATGCCGGACGGTGCCGATCTTGCCCGCCGCCACGAGTTCGCCGAGGCGCCGGAAGACCGGGTGAAACCGCAGGACATGGCCGACCATCAGGAGGCGACCGTGCTCTTCGGCCGCCTTCGCCGTCGCTTCGGCTTCGGCGGTGTCGAGCGCGATGGGCTTTTCGATGAGCACGTCCTTGCCGGCGGCAAAGGCGCGGCGCGCCGTCGGGCCGTGCAGGCGTGCGGGAAGCGCGAGAATGACGGCGTCGATCGCATCGCTTTCGATCGCCTCGTCGAGCGTCAGCGCCGGCACGCCGTGCTTCTCGGCAAACCCTCCCGCGCGCTCCGCATCCTGATCCGCGACGGCCGCGAGGCATTGCAGTTCGGCCAGCGTTCGAACGTGATTCTGACCCCATTGGCCACAGCCGATGACCGCGATGTTGGGTGCCATGGCCGGCTCCTTCATGTGTCGAGTGCGCTTTCGTGCCGGGTTAGCCGCAAGCCCTTCGATGAGCAAGGGCGATCAGGACGCCGATTCCCGTATTCGCCCGTAGCGGATGGTCTCGAAGCGCATGGTCAGGAGGTCGACCATCAGGAAGCGTCCGAGCAGCGGCTCGCCGGCGTCGCAGATCATCTTGATCGCTTCGCTGGCCGCGAGCGTTCCGATGACGCCGGTCGTTGAGCCGAGGATGCCGGCCTCGGCGCAGGAGGGAACGGTGCCGGCGGGTGGCGCCTGCGGAAAGAGATCGCGGTAGCGGGGCAGGGGCCGTCCGTCCGCGCCGTCGCGGTAAGGCGCAAGCACCGTCAACGAACCGGAAAAGCGCTGGACGGCGGCGGTGACGAGCGGGACCTTCGCGGCCGCGCAGAGATCGGCCATGGCGTAGCGGGTCGCGAAATTGTCCGAACCGTCGACCACCAGATCGCAGCTCGAGACGAGTTCGTGACCGTTCGCCGTCGTCAGGTGGTGGGGATGAGCCTCGAAGCGGACATGGGGATTGATCCGCGCGACGGCATCGGCGGCGCTGTCGAGCTTCGCGCGCCCGATATCGGACGTCCCGTGCAGGACCTGGCGCTGGAGGTTGGAGAGCGAGACCGTGTCGTCGTCGGCGCAGACGATGGTTCCGACGCCTGCGGCGGCCAGATAGAGCGTGACCGGCGAGCCGATGCCGCCGGCCCCGACGACGAGCACCCGCGCAGCCTTCAGCTTCTGCTGGCCGGACCCGCCGATTTCGGGAAGCACGATGTGCCGGGCGTAGCGTTCCAGTTCATCTGGCTCGAGGGGTGCGTCTGTCATCACAGGTCCTTCGTCTCTGTCGCTCAGGCGCGTTCGGCCGCGCCCTCGGCGATGGTCATCATCTGGGCGCGATCGCCGAGCGCTTCGAACAGGTCGCGGTCGGTGCCCGTCATGAAGGTCTGGCCGCCGAGCTCGCCGACGAGGTCGAAGAGGCTCGCCCGTCGCCCGGCATCGAGATGGGCGGCGATCTCGTCGAGAAGGAGGATCGGCGCCATGCCGGACAGGGTCGAGGTGAGCCGCGCATGGGCGATCACGAGGCCGACGAGAAGCGCCTTCTGTTCGCCTGTCGACGAGAGCCCGGCGGGCATGTCCTTGGCAAGATGTAGAACGGACAGATCGGCCCGGTGCGGACCTTCCAGCGTGCGCCCGGCCGCCATGTCGCGCCGCCGCTCGCGCGACAGCCGATCGCGATAGAGATCCTCGATCTCGACGGCGGGCTTGCCGAAATCCGCTTCGTCGAGGCCGGGCATCAGGAAAAGGCCCGCCTTGGGAAACGGCGCGGAAGGATCGGCCATCGCGATCGCATGGGTGAGGTTGGCGACCATCTCGGCGCGGGCGAAGGCCATGGCGACGCCCAGTTCCGCCATCTGCATCTCGATGCCCGACAGCCAGCGATCGTCGAGCCGGTTGTCTGACAGGAGCCGGTTTCGCGACCGCATCGCTCGCTCGAAATCGGTGGCGCGCTTGCCATGGGCCGGATCGACGGAGAGAACCATCCGATCGAGAAACCGGCGTCGGTCTCCGGCGGGCCCTGTGAAGAGACCGTCCATGGCCGGCGTCAGCCAGACGATGCGGGCAAGGTCGAGCAGCTCCTCGGACGATCTGACCTGGGTTTCGCCGATCTTGACCTGACGGGTGGAGGAGCCTTCGCCGTCGAGCCGAACGCTCGTCGCCACGATGGTCTCGTCCCCGTCCGCGACGATGCCGGCCCGGATGGAGAACGCGTTCTCCCCGCCCTTGCGGACCATGTCCGCATAGGTCGCGCGGCGCAGGCCACGGCCGGGCGACAACAGCGAGAGGGCTTCGAGAAGATTGGTCTTTCCGGCACCGTTCGGGCCGGCAAAGACGACAAAGCGCTTGTCGAATTCGAGACTGAGTGTGGCGTAGTTGCGAAAATCGAAGAGCTTCAGCGATTCCACACCGCTCGACGCGTCGGCCCGGTCGTCAGCCATGGTTTCTCGCAGACTCTTTCGTGCCGGACGAAACAGAAGGCGCGCGGATCGTCAAACCCGCATCGGCATGAGGACGTAGAGCGTCGAGGTGTCGTCGTCATCCCGGATCAGCGTCGGCGAACCCGGATCGGCGAGGACGAAGACCGCCTCCTCGCCCGACAGCTGGCTCGTGACGTCGAGGAGATAGCGGGCGTTGAAGCCGATCTCCAGATCGTCCGAATCGTAGCCGACAGCCAGTTCCTCCGTCGCCGTGCCCGCATCGGGCGAGTTCACGGTCAAGGTGAGGTTCGAATCGGCCAGCGTCAGCTTCACGGCGCGTCCGCGCTCCGCCGAGATCGTCGATACGCGGTCGACGGCGGACGAGAAGGTCGCGCGGTCGAGCGTCAGTTCCTTGTCGTTGTTCTGCGGAATGACCCGCTGGTAATCGGGAAAGGTGCCGTCGATCAGCTTCGAGGTCATCACCACCGGACCGATGGTGAAGCGGATCTTGGCGTCCGAAAGATCGACCCTGATCTCGGTATCGGCGGCGCAGTCGCCGAGCAGCTTCTGGATCTCGCCCACGGTCTTGCGCGGGACGATGATGCCGGGCATGCCTTCCGACCCGCTGGGGGCCTTCATCTCGGCGCGCGCCAGGCGATGGCCGTCGGTCGCCACCGCCCGCAGCATCAGGTCGCCCTCGGATTCGATGGTGTGGAGGAAGATGCCGTTCAGATAGTAGCGGGTCTCCTCGGTCGAGATCGCGAACTGCGTGCGCTCGATCAGCCGTGCCATGCCGGCAGCCTCGATGGTGAAGCCATGGCTGAGCTCGCCGGCGGTGATGTCGGGAAAATCGGTCTCCGGCAGGCACTGGAGGCGGAAGTTCGAACGACCGGCGGAAACGGTCATCTGGGTGCCTTCGCCGTTCAGGCTCAGCTTCACTTCGGCGCCGTCGGGCAGCTTCCTGACAATATCGTAGAGGAGGTGGGCCGGAACGGTCGTCGCCCCGTCCTGCTCGCCCTGCGCCGCGACCGATTCCGTGATCTCGATGTCGAGGTCGGTGGCTTTCAGGCCCAGCGTGTCGGAGCCGGCGCGCAGCAGCACGTTCGACAGGATGGGGATCGTGTTGCGCCGTTCGACCACGCGGTGGACGTGCGCCAGCGACTTCAGAAGGTTCGATCTCTCGATGATGATACGCATAAGACTGGACCGTTCGAAAAGGGAGCGGGCGAGGGCGGCGTTTGCAAGCTGCCCATCCTCGAAATGCCGGTCTTAAAGAAAGTCAGGCCGGAGGGGAAGCTTTCGAGCCCCCGACCCCGGCGGAACGCTGTGGGTATCCCGACATCGGCGCGTCGCTGGCCGAAAGGGTCCTATTCCTCGATCATCCGGCGGATGACGTCGAGCTCCTCGGAAAAGACGTCGTCCTTGCCGCGTTCGGCTTCGATCTTGCGCACCGCGTGCAGGACCGTCGTGTGATCGCGTCCGCCGAAGCGGCGTCCGATCTCCGGCAGCGAGCGCGGCGTCATGGTCTTGGCGAGATACATGGCGATCTGGCGCGGACGCACGATGGTGCGCGTTCGGCGGGCCGACAGGATGTCGGTGCGCGAGATGTTGTAGTGCCGCGACACGAATTTGAGGATGTCCTCGATGCGGACCCGCCGTTCGGCGCTCGAGCGGGAGAACTGCGAGAGCAGGTCCCCGATCGCGTCGGGATTCAGCGGCTGCCCCAGCGAATGGCGGAACGCGATCTGGTTGAACGCGCCTTCCAGATCCCGGCCCGTGCCGTCGACGCGGCGCGCGATCGCGTCGATGGTCTCTTCGGGCAGGTTGAACGTGATGTCGTCGGCCGAATGGGCCCGCACGCGCATCTCGACGATCGAGCGGCGCATCTCGTAGTCCGGCGAGGCGATCTCGAGCGTGATGCCGTTGGACAGGCGCGAGCGAACGCGCGGATCGAGGCTCTCCAGCTCCTTGGCGGGGCGATCGGCAGCACAGATGACATGCTTGGCCGAATCGATCAGCGCGTTCAGGAGATGGCAGAACTCCTGCTGGATCGACTTGCCCTGGAGAAACTGGACGTCGTCGATGATGAGAACGTCGATGCCGCGCAGGGTCTCCTTCAGGTCGAGCGCCTTGTTGTCGCGGATCGCCGATGCGAAGCGCCACATGAAGTATTCCGCCGTCAGATAGACGACGCGGGGCGCGTCCTCGCGGGCGGCGGCGGCATTCGCGATGGCCTGGAGAAGATGGGTCTTGCCGAGACCGACACCGGCATGGACGAAAAGCGGGTTGAAGCGGAAGGATTGCGGCCCGTTCTCGGCGATCGCCCGGCCCGCGGCAAGCGCCACGCGGTTCGCCGCGCCTTCCACGAAATTGTCGAAGACGTAGCGCGGATCGAGCGGGGAGCCGAGTTCGCAGCCATTGGCGATGCCGCCCGACAGGGTGCCCGGACGCAGGTGATGGACGCTTGCGGACGCACCGGTCGCCGCCGGCTGGGCCGGACGGTCGATGGCGATCCTGGCGCGGTTGGCTTCTTCGGAGGCGGCCGTCGCCTGCCGCAGGCGAACCCCGCCGCCGCGAACCGCGCTCCTGACGACGATATCGACACGCAAGGTGCCGGGAACCTCGGCCTTGAACGCCTCGGTCAGCATCTCTTCGTAATGGCCGCGAATCCAGGAGCGCAGGAACGCCGTCGGCACCGATACCTGGCAGATTCCCTTGCCGACATGGTCGAGATGCATGCGCTGGAACCAGCTTGCGAAGATCTCCTGGCCAAGCTGTGCCCGCAGGCGGGCGCTGACGCGGGCCATCACCACCTCGTCGCCGCTCTCCGCACCGCTGCCACCGAAGTCGTCCGTCGCTTTCGCCATCATCGCCCGCCCTTATCGTAGTCCAAAGGAAGTTCGCCCCCGCGTGCAGCGAAGCTTCCGTATGATCGTCTGTCTCTTGAGAGGTGTGGAAGGCGCTATCCCTGTTGCCAGGGCAGCCCTTCCGCTTTCCAGCCGGCGCTCTTGCCGCGATGCCCTTCGGCGTCGGGCGGTCCTTCGAAGCCACCGGAGATGTTGAAGCAGTTGGCGTAGCCGCTTGCCGTCATGAGCGCCGCCGCAGAGGCGGAGCGTTGTCCGGAACGGCAGAGAAAATAGATCTCCGCGTCCCGGTCGCCGCCGGCGCGATCGATCGCTTCCGCCGTCAGGGAGACGAAGTTCGGATCGATGCTCATGGTGGGATAGACCTGCCATTCGGCGAGGATCGGCTGCTTGCCGGCCTCATCGAGGCGTGCAATGCCGACGAAGGTCCATTCCGGCCGGGTTCTCACATCCACCATGAACGCGTTCGGAGTTTCCTTGAGACGCGCCCAGCAGTCCGACGGGGTCACGTCGGCTTTGTAGTCACCTTGCATGTCACACTTTCCTCGTTCTCCCGCCCACGAAGGACCCGGAGCGGCACACGTATCAGTATCGCGCGCAATCAAATCTTTTAAGACGAAGGGAGCCGCGGTGTCCGTTCAGTGAAACTGACGATCTAAACCTTTGACCCCTGCCGAATACTCATTCGCGAAAGGTCTTGGGTCCGTCGTCTTCTTCGGCACGATGCGTTGCTCCAACCTTGTCTCGAGGTTGAAAATACGGCGCGAGGGAGGTGGTGGCAAGGCGGATTCTTGGAGATTCGCGCTTCCGGCTGACTCAGTGTGATGTTCTGGGCAAGGCATCGCGGCCGGTCGGCATCGTGAATCCCCGAGAGTCAGGGCTTCCACAGAAAAGATCTGTTGATAGGGCCGACGCGCTTTATTTTTTTCAGGGTCGAGCATGACCGGCGCTTGACTCGGCAGTTCCCGGAAACGGAAATGGCAAGGTTTTCTTAGAAGTTCAGTGACCTTATCTAAGATCCTGATTGCACTACGATATTTCGCGTGCAAAATCGGTCGTTCGAATTTGCACCGAATCGTATGGCCCATCTGCGACGAATCGATGACATTCCGGTCGCGCCGTTTCCATTCGTTTCCAAAACCCAAAGACCGCGTATCGCCCCTCCGAAATCGATGCGGCCGGCAATCGCCTCGAACGCTTCGATCGGCGCGGAACCACGTCGCCATCGAGAGGGGCGGACGGCAGGGACAGCTGCGAGAGGATGGCACGCGCCCGCGAGAGCCTGACGCCCGACGGGACGCCGGGCAACGGCCCGGCCGGGAAGCGACGTCCGCAACTATACTGTGATGGCAAAAGAACTGCGGCAGACGGGGCCGCGTCGGCCGATATCGCCCTGTCGGCGATTTTAACAATTCGTGAACGCGCATGCCCGGAACCTGACAGATTTTGTATGCAGAGAGGTCGAAGAGCCACTGCAGGCCGGCGCCATGCTTCTGGATTGGGGAAGATCCATGAGATGGTAAGGCCGGCCGGCCATAGTCCGAGGTGGCAGACCTGACCAACGCTTCGGACCTTGATCGAGGGGAACCACTTATGACGATGACGCACGCCGCATCAGCGACGAGCCTGAAACGGGCATTGGTTCTGGCGCTCGGCCTTTTCGGCTTCGCAGCTCAGCCGGCCATGGCCGATTGGAAGACGCCCTGGAAGGACGACGACCGCGCGATCGTCATCGACGCCTACGAGTTCAATCCCATCGACTGGGAGAAGATGGCGTCGGACAAGCGGATCGCCGCGTTCATCAACAAGGGCTCCGATGGAATGCCGCCGGAATACCGGTGCGGTTCCAAACAGGACGATGCCTGGAAGCTGTGCAAGAATCGCTGGTGGAAATATTCCGTCACCAAAGAGCTGTTCATGACCCGCAAGCAGATCGCCAAGTCCAAAGGCATGCTGTGGGGCGCCTATCACCTCGGACGTCCCGGCAATCCGCGCGCCCAGGCCGACCATTTCATCAATTTCGCCGAGCCGGACGAAGACGATCTGATCGCCCTCGATATCGAGGATATCGGGCCGGAATGGATGAGCCTCGAAGACGCCGAGATCTTCTCAGACCAGATCAAGATCCGCACCGGGCGCTATCCGGTCCTCTATACCAACGGCAATACGGCCAAGCATATCTCGGACAACCGCGCCGATTACCCGCTGCTGTCGCGCCTGCCGCTCTGGTATGCGCGCTATACCGGCGACATCACCGGCAAATTCCCGGAAGAGACGTGGCCGTCCTATGCGCTGTGGCAGTTCTCCTCCATGCACAATTGCAATGCGCGGTCCTGCCCGTACCGGGTGGACGGCACCAAATACGACATCGACGTCAACGTTTCGAACCTGGATGTCGCGGGTCTGAAGGCGGCATGGCCGTTCGACGAGCTGCATCCGCTGCCCGATCCGCTGTCCGATCCATCCATGCTGATGGCCGGGATCGACGCCGAAACGCGCAGCGCCGTCTCGAAGCTCGAACTCGACGCCGACCGAACGGACGAGACCGAAAGCGGCATGCTGGCGGCCTATGGTCCGATGGGCGATCGACCGAAACGCATCGATCCGCTCAAGCTTCTGAACACGGTCGCGGCCGAGGGGCCCGGGCGCGACCCGTCGCCGGTCGCGGTTCGGCCGGCCGCCGCGGCCGACGCAGAGGACACCTCCGACGCCGCCGATGGTTCGGACGCTGCGGGCGCCGTGGCGGCGACGGTCGAGGGGGAAGCGGCACCCGGCATGCCGATCCCGAGCTTCAATCCGATGCGGGCCCATCGCACAGCCGGCAAACCTCCCGCCACGGTGACCCAGACCGTGACGCAGGACGAAACGCCGCGCCGCGAAGCCGACGATCAGGCGTCGACGGTGATCCCCGAGCCGGCGGCGACGGACAGCGAAGCCGTCGCCGGGGACGAGGCGGCGAACCTGTCGAGCGCCGACGAAACGGGCGCCGGCCGATATGCGACCTTGTCGGCGGCAGATCTGCGCGTTGCCGATGCGTTCAGCCTGACCAATTGACGATGCGCAGCTTCTGACGGGATTCCCCGCTCGACAATCAATTCTCCACGGCCCTCGGCCGGCAGTCACGAATTATTTTGCATCGGTCCGGAACGTTCTTCTCGTTGCGACATTTCGGACGGACCAGAACAAAATAACAGTGTTGGAGTATAATCATGGGTAAGGCGATCGGCGCCATCATCGCGATCATCATCGTCGTGGTCGTTGCATATTTTCTTTTCTTCTTTGTCGATGTCGACGTGACGCAGGAGGGTTCGCTCCCGGAAGTGAACGTCGAGGGCGGCGAACTTCCTGAGGCGGATGTCCAGACCGGCGACGTGAATGTCGGATCCGAAGAAAGAACTGTCGAAGTTCCGACGATCGATATCGAGCCGGCTCCCGAGGACGGCGCGGAACAGCCTGCCACCTCCAACTGATCGGCCGGGGCTGGACCCCGCACCCGGTGAGCGAATGCCGCAGGGCGCTTCCTTGGGAAGCGCCCTTTTTCGTGCCCGAACCGCAGCGGCTTCCAAGTCACGCCCCGTGCATTTGCGCGGCCCGCTTGCTATAGGCGCGCACGGAGCCCGCAATGTCCCGAAAAATCGACGACCCCATCATCCGCGATGCGAACGACCCGGCCGCGATCGGCCAAGCGCTGGAACTCCTGCGTGCCGGCCAATGCGTCGCCGTGCCGACCGAAACCGTGTACGGCCTCGCCGCCGATGCGACGAACGGTGACGGCGTCGCCCGCATCTTCGCGGCCAAGGGCCGGCCATCCTTCAATCCGCTGATCTGTCATGTCCCCGATATGGGCATGGCGGATCGGCTGGCGTTCATCGATCCCCTTTCCGAAGCGCTGATGGCCGCGTTCTGGCCCGGTGCCCTCACGATCGTCTGCCGGCTTCGGGAAGAAAGCGGCATCCATCCGCTCGCGACCGCCGGCCTCGACACGGTGGGTCTGCGATCGCCCGTCGGCGTCATGTCGGCGCTGGCGCGGGCGCTCGGCCAGCCGCTGGCCGCCCCGAGCGCCAACAAGTCCGGCCGCGTCAGCCCGACGAGCGCGGCCCATGTCGCGGCAAGCCTGGAAGGTCGGATCCCGCTGATCCTCGACGGGGGCGCGGCCCGCGTCGGCGTCGAATCCACCATTGTGCGGGTCGAAGCCGACCATATCGCGCTTCTGCGGCCGGGCGGCATTTCGCGCGGCGCGATCGCGCAGGCATCGGGACGTCCGGTCAGGACGCCCTCCCGTGGCGCGTCGAACCCGATCGTCACGGCGCCCGGCCAGCTGACCTCCCATTATGCCCCCACGGGCGCCGTTCGCCTCGATGCCGAACATGTCGAGCCCCACGAATGGCTGATCGCATTCGGTCCCCGCCTTCCGGAGGGGCACGACGCGGCGCGGGGCATTATCAATCTCAGCCCGTCCGGCGATCTTCGAGAAGCGGCGGCAAATCTCTTCGGTGCTCTCGCCGCCATCGACCGGCCCGCGATCCGTGCCATCGCGGTCATGCCGATACCCGACGAGGGCCTTGGCGAGGCGATCAACGATCGCCTGAAACGGGCCGCAGCCCCGCGGGACTGAACTCGAACGCCTCGCAAGGGCAACGCTTACGCTTTCGTGATCGACCATCGACGGATGCTCTCCCGCGCGGTAGGTCCGGAGCATGGAAACCACATCTGATACGACCGGGCGCAGCATGATCGCGCCTGCGCTCCGGGAGCGGTTCGCCGCGATCGTCGGCCCGGCCAACGCGCTGAGCCCGGAGGCGGCGGGCGCGCAATATCTGCGCGAACCGCGCGACCTGTTCCAGGGGGTGGCGGGGCTCGTCCTGCGGCCTCGCTCCACCGAAGAGGTCGCGGCGATCGTGAGGCTCGCCAGCCAGACCGGAACGCCGATCGTACCTCAAGGTGGAAACACCGGTCTTGTCGGCGGGCAGCAACCCCGCTCGAAGGGCGAGATCCTTCTTAGCCTGTCGCGCCTCAACGCGGTCCGGGAGCTCGACCGCGTCGGCCGGACCATGACGGTCGATGCGGGCGCCGTGCTCCAGACGATCCAGGAGGCGGCGGACGATGCCGGCCTGTTCTTTCCTTTGTCGCTCGGCGCCAAGGGCACGTGCCAGATCGGCGGCAATCTCTCGTCCAATGCGGGCGGCACCGGGGCGCTCGCCTATGGCACCGCGCGCGACATGTGTCTCGGCATCGAGGCGGTCCTGCCGAACGGGGAGATCATTCATGGCCTCCGGCGCCTGAAGAAGGACAATCGCGGCTATGACCTGCGAAACCTTCTGATCGGCGCCGAAGGCACGCTCGGGGTGATCACCGGTGCGGTGCTCAAGCTCTTTCCCAAGCCGAGGGGCCGGGAGGTGGCCTATGCCGGACTGAAGAAGGCGGCGGACATGACGGCGCTTCTGGGCGTTGCGGAACGCCATGCCGGCACGAACCTTACCGGTTTCGAGTTTCTTTCGCGCGCCGGAATGGAGATGACGCTGCGCCATACGCAAGGCGCGCGCGACCCTCTGGACGCGGCGCACGAATGGTACGTCCTCATCGAGGTGACGTCGCAGCGCTCGTCGCAGGACGCGCGCGAAACCCTCGAAGCGCTCCTGACCGACGCGTTGGAGAGCGGATTCGTGGACGATGCCGTCATCGCCCAGTCGCAAGCCCAGGCCGAGGCGTTCTGGACGCTGCGCGAAGAGATGAGTTGGGCCCAGAAGCCGGAAGGCGGCTCGATCAAGCACGATGTGTCGGTGCCCGTGGCAACCGTTCCCGACTTTCTCGTCAAGGCCAGCGAGGCGGTTCTGGCGGCGATGCCGGACGCGCGTATCGTGCCCTTCGGGCATCTGGGCGACGGCAATGTCCACTACAACATCTCCCAGCCGGTCGGTGCCGATACCGCCGCCTTTCTCGCGCGTTGGGACGAGATCAGCCATCTCGTTCACGCCGTCGTCCGGGATTTCGACGGGAGCTTCTCGGCCGAGCACGGCATCGGCGTCCTGAAGGCCAAGGAGCTGGCCGAAACCAAGGCGGGCGCCGAATACGCGGCGATGGTGGCGATCAAGACCGCGCTCGATCCAAACAACATCATGAATCCGGGCAAGCTGATTCAGATTTGATTCAAGTTTTCTTTCCGCTAACCCTCTGATCCGTCAGATTTGCTTAACCCCATATCTTAGGAGGGGAGTAGGAGGCGGTCCGTAAGTTGGTGTCATGAAAGGCCGGGACACACCGGCCGGCAAGAGAAGCCGCAAACGGCTCTCAACACAGGCAAGAGGCGTCATGACCATCAACGTTGCACAGACCGTCGATCTTTCGCGACCCGATTGGGCCAACGCTCCGGTCCGCATGGATCCGTCCGTTCCCGCCGGTGTCCAGTCGATCGAGATCCCGTCCGCCGATGGCGAACTGGTTCGCTATCAGGTCAGCCCGCGCGGCGCGGTGATTCACCGCAAGCTTCAGCGCGCCGGTCTGCCGGTGTCGATCGCGCTTTCGGCGCGCGCCTTTGAGGGCATCGCCGCCCGGGCCATCGAACATGCCGACGGCTCGGTGACCGTCACGCTGGAGCTGTTCCACAAGACCGATCCGGCCCTGTGCGTGCCGCTGCTGGTGGCGAGCGATCTCTACGACGTCGCCGCCGACTGGCGCTCATGGGCCGATTTCTTCGCGCTTCCCATGCTGATGATCGAGGCCAACGGCTCCGTCATCGCACTGGAAGACACGGTCGGAACCGTGAAGAGCGGCCAGCCCGCACCGCGCCGCCGCTCCTCGAACCGCACCCGTCGCCCGCGCTTTCTCGCCCGTCGCAAGATCGGCGGCCTCGGCATGCGCATGATGGTGGACGGCGAGGAGATCATTGCCCGTCATTGACGCCTGCCGCATGTGCGAGGCCTCTCAGATCAGCTTCAGGCCGCGCAGACTGGCGTGGCCGTTCTTTCCGATGATGACGTGATCATGAAGATTGATCCCCAGCGGCTTCGCCGTATCCTGGATCATCCGCGTCATATCGATGTCGGCCCGCGACGGGGTCGGATCGCCGGACGGATGGTTGTGAACGAGAATCAGCGCCGTCGCGTTCAGTTCGAGCGCCCGGCGCACCACTTCGCGCGGATAGACCGGCGTGTGATCCACCGTTCCGCGCCCCTGCACCTCGTCGGCGATGAGGGCGTTCTTCTTGTCCAGGAACAGGATGCGGAACTGCTCGCGCGGCTCGTGCGCCATGACCGCGGTGCAATATTGCAGGACCGCCGACCAGGATGACAGCACCTCGCGCTGCCTTACGGCCGAGCGCATGGCGCGCTGGTTGATGCTGGCGACGATGGCGAGATCGAGCGCCACGGCGTCCTTCACCCCTTCCACCTCCGTCAGAAGACGATGCGGTGCGTTCAGCACCTCTCCGAGCGAGCCGAACCGCGCGATCAGCGCCTTGGCGACGGGCTTGACGTCCTTGCGCGGGATCGAGCGAAACAGAACCAGTTCGAGGAGTTCGTAATCGGCCAGGGCGTCGGATCCCTGCGCGGCGAACTTGCCCTTCAGGCGTTCGCGATGGCCGTCGTGATGCTTGACCGGCTTGGCCCTGGCCGAACTTGCGCTTTCCGCAAGACCCGGCCGCGCCGTCGCATCGTCCAGTTCGCTCTCACGCTCGCTTGCGCGCAGATCGGGCCGCTTGTCCCATCCCGCCATCGCCCGCGCCTCAGGCCGCTGCGGCGAGCGGCGGAACCGTGATGCCGGGCGTGTCGAGACCCTTCAGCGAATAGGTGAACACCTCGCATCCCTCCTCGGTCACGCCGAGGGAGTGCTCGTACTGCGCGGAAAGACCACGATCACGGGTGACGGCCGTCCAGCCGTCCGCGAGGATCTTCACGTTCTGGCGCCCGGTGTTGATCATCGGCTCGATCGTGAAGATCATGCCGGGTTTCAGCTCGGGGCCTTCGCCGTACGAGCCGTAGTGCAGCACGTTCGGGGCGTCGTGAAACAGCTGGCCGACGCCATGGCCGCAAAAGTCGCGGACGACGGAACACCGTTCCGCTCTGGCATATTCCTCGATCGCCGCCCCGATATCGCCGACATGGCCGCCCGGTTTCACCGCCGCGATGCCGAGCAACAGCGCACGGTAGGTCACCTCGCAAAGGCGTTCGCTGACACGCTTGACCTGGCCGACGGGATACATGCGGGACGAATCCCCATGCCAGCCATCGACCACGTAGGTGACGTCGATATTGACGATGTCACCTTCCTTCAGCGGCTTGTTGTTCGGAATGCCGTGGCAGACCACATGGTTGATCGAGGTGCAGACGCTCTTGGTGAAGCCGCGATAATGCAGCGAAGCCGGAGCCGCATTCCGCTCGACGCCGAACTGCCAGACGAAATCGTCGATCGCCTGGGTCGTGACGCCCGGCTTGACGATCTCGGCCAGCGCGTCGAGGCATTCGGCCGTCACGCGCGATGCCCGGCGCATGCCCTCGAAGGCCTCCGGCCCGTAGAGACGGATCGCGCCCGTGTTGCGTTGCGGGTTGGCTTCGGCTTCGAGATAGGTGGTCATGGCGCGTCGGATGCCGGATTTCGTGGTGGAACGGGACCTGCCGGATCGCAGATGGGGATCGCGACCGACGGGGTGATCATATCCGGGCTGATGTCGCACCGAACGCCGTACGCTTCAACCCCTCTGGCGCGTGCGGCCGTGAAGGCCGCCGCGTAGCCGGGATCGAGATCGGCCGCGAACGCGACCCGGTCGCAATCGCCGCGCTGGACGATATAGAGCATCACGGCCCGATGCCCGGCCTCGACCTGGTCGCCGAGTTCGCGCAGATGCTTTGCCCCGCGCAGCGTCACGCAATCGGGAAATTCGGCGAGACCCGGCTCGCGCATCAGGTGAACGTTCTTCACCTCGATATGGACGAGCCGCCCGCCGGGCTCTTCGCCCAGAAGATCGATGCGCGAATTGATCCCATATTTCACCTCGCGCCGCAGGGCCCCGAGGCCGGACAATGCCGGCACGAGACCGGCCGCGATCGCCTCTTCCGCAAGCTTGTTGGGCAGATTGGTGTTGATGCCGACCAGCGTGCCGTCGGCCTCCACCAGTTCCAGCGTGAGCGGCAGTTTGCGGGTCTTGGAGGACGAGCGCGAGAGCCAGACTTTCGACCCGGGCGCCTTCAACCCCATCATCGCGCCGGGATTGGGGCAATGGACGGTGGTTTCCTCACCGGTTTCGTCGATCACCACATCGGCGAGAAAGCGCTTGTAGCGCTGGACAAGGCGGGCGGGATTGAGCTGCGAGGGAAAGAGCGGCGGGGCGAAGGGCGGTGAGGGGGAACTGGCCATCATGGCGTCTGCCTATGCGGCGGACGGCCCATCCGTCAACTTTGTCGAGGCACTGCGCGCCGCCGCGATCGGCAAAGCCGGGAACGCGAACGAAAAAGCCCCCGGCGCTTCCACGCCGGGGGCTTTTCATTCATGCGGCGTTCGAGAACGCCGGAGGGTGCTTATTCCTCGTCGCCCTTGTTGCCCTTGAGGGCGGCGCCGAGAATGTCGCCGAGCGAAGCGCCCGAGTCGGTCGAACCGAACTGCGCGACGGCTTCCTTCTCTTCGGCGATCTGCAGCGCCTTGATCGACAGGCCGACCTTGCGGGCCTTCTTGTCGAACTGGGTGACGCGTGCATCGATCGTCTGACCGACCGAGAAACGCTCGGGCCGCTGCTCCTCGCGGTCGCGGGCCAGATCGGACCGGCGGATGAAGGCCGACAGATCGGTCTCGAGGATCTTCGCCTCGATGCCGCCATCGGTGACCGAGGTCACTTCACAGGACACGACCGAGCCACGGCGAACGTCACCGGCTTCCGCAGCTTCGACGAACGGATCGCCGCCGACCTGCTTCATGCCGAGCGAGATGCGCTCCTTCTCGACGTCGACGTCGAGAACCTGGGCCTTGACGAGGTCGCCCTTGTTGAACTCTTCGATGACCTGCTCGCCCGGACGGTTCCAGTCGAGGTCGGAGAGATGGACCATGCCGTCCACATCGCCTTCGAGGCCGATGAAGAGACCGAACTCGGTCTTGTTCTTGACTTCGCCTTCGACGGTCGTGCCGACGGGGAACTTCTCGGCGAACGCATCCCACGGATTCTGAAGCGTCTGCTTCAGGCCGAGCGAGATGCGACGCTTGTTCGGGTCGACTTCGAGTACGACGACCTCGACTTCCTGCGAGGTGGCGAGAATCTTGCCCGGATGGACGTTCTTCTTCGTCCAGGACATTTCCGACACGTGGATGAGGCCTTCGATGCCCGGCTCCAGCTCGACGAACGCACCATAGTCGGTGATGTTCGTGACGCGTCCGGTGACCTTGACGCCCATCGGATATTTCACGCCGATGCCGTCCCAAGGATCGGCCTCGAGCTGCTTCATGCCGAGCGAGATGCGGTGGGTGTCCTGGTTGATCCGGATGATCTGGACCTTGACGGTCTGGCCGATCTGCAGGATCTCCGTCGGATGGTTCACGCGGCGCCATGCCATGTCGGTGACGTGCAGGAGACCATCGATACCACCGAGATCGACGAACGCGCCGTAATCGGTGATGTTCTTGACGATGCCGTCGACGACCTGACCCTCTTCGAGGTTCTGGACGATTTCCGAACGCTGCTCGGCCCGGCTCTCTTCGAGGACGGTGCGGCGCGAGACGACGATGTTGCCGCGGCGCTTGTCCATCTTCAGGATCTGGAACGGCTGCGGCGTGTTCATCAGCGGCGTCACGTCGCGGATCGGACGAATGTCGACCTGGCTGCGCGGAAGGAAGGCGACCGCCCCGTCGAGATCGACCGTGAAGCCGCCCTTGACCTGGTTGAAGATCTGGCCTTCGACCTTCTCATTGTCGTTGAACTTGGCCTCAAGACGGATCCAGCTTTCCTCGCGGCGTGCCTTGTCGCGCGACAGAACAGCTTCACCGAGAGCGTTTTCGATCCGCTCGACATAGACTTCGACTTCGTCGCCGACCGAGAGTTCGCCGTCGCGACCCTTGGCGCCGAATTCCTTGAGAGCCACGCGGCCCTCGACCTTCAGGCCGACGTCGATGACGGCCATATCCTTCTCGATCGCAACGACCGTTCCCTTGATCACCGAACCTTCGGCGACGTCCTGCTCGTGGAACGAGGCCTCGAGCATCGAGGCGAAATCGTCGCGAGAGGGATTGAGATTTGACATTCGTTCTCCTTGAAGACCTTCCCGGCTCATCAAAACGCCGAAAAGGGTATGCGCCGTTGGCCGTCCAGTCGGATTGCCAGGTTCGTGTTGCGTTGGTCCGAAATCGGGTTCCGCCCGTTCTGGCGCAAACGCGCTGTCGAACAGGCTTGGCGGCGGCCCTGGCATGAAGGATCAGGCATGGCCGCCGTCTGGCGCAGAAGAACGCCGGGACGGACCGGTTCATCGAAGTCGCCGGCCAAAACGGACAAAACCGTTTGAACATGACCGAAAAGGGCGCGCCTTCCCAAGGAGGGCCGCCCCACAAAACTCCGTTTCGCGTATCAAGCCTCTCGCGCGTCTATCAGACGACAAGCTTCGCGGAACACGCTTTCTATATCCAATTCGCTGGTGTCCAGCAAGTGGGCGTCGTCGGCCGGTTTCAACGGTGCGACCGCGCGATTGGAATCGCGATCGTCGCGCTGGCGGACCTCTTCGAGGATCTTCTCGTAGATCACCGTCCGCCCCTTGGCGTTAAGTTCGTCGGTGCGCCGGCGGGCGCGCACCTCCGCGCTCGCGGTGACGAAGATCTTCACGTCCGCATCGGGGCAGATGACGGTGCCGATGTCGCGCCCGTCGAGCAGCGCGCCGCCGGCCTGGCGCGCGAAATCCCGTTGAAACGCGTTGAGCGCCGCACGGACGCCCGGATGGGCGGCGACACGCGAGGCAAGCTCGCCCGCCTCCCGGCCTCTCAGCGACGCCTCGTCGAGATCGGACGTGTCGAGCGCGCGCGCGATCGTCGTCATCTGGTCCGGATCGTCCAGATCGAGGCTTTCGGCCTGCGCCTTGCGGCCGACGGCGCGGTAGAGCAGGCCGGTGTCGAGATAATGGAGGTCGTAATGGACGGCGAGACGCTTGGCGAGCGTGCCCTTGCCGGCCGCCGCCGGCCCGTCGATGGCGATGAGAAGAGATGATGACATGACGACTGTCTAGCCTTCGCCGGCCTGCGGGTCCACTGCCGGCGGCTCGGGCGGCGCGAGCACGATCCGGCCGTTCGCGTCGAGGATCAGGAGCCCACATGCGACGAGGGCGCCGAGAAGATAGGGCAGGGCGACCATGAACAGGATGAGCTCGACCTGGCCGAGCCAGCGGGCGATCGTCAAAACCCCGTCGAGAACGCCGTTTCCGGTGTCGAGCGCGCTTTCGGCTTCGCTGCCCGCAAGATCCGCCATGCGCCGCTGCGCCGCTTCGCTCTGCCACACCGTTGCGACGGCAAAGCAGACCGCGAAGAACAGCGGCATCGGCATGAGGGCGAGAAGCCGGCCCTTCAGCGTCGCATGCGCCGCCTTCAGGCCGCGCGCCCGCCAGCGTCCGTAGATGAAGGACAGGGGCAGGAAGAAGACGACGACGAAGAGCCCACCGATCATGGGTCGAGCGCCGCAGCTTCGATGGCTCCGCCGAAACCTGCCATCATGCCGGCGAATTCGGGGAAGCTCGTCGCGATCATGCGTCCGTCGTCGACCGTCACGGCATGGGCGGATGCAAGACCCAGAACCAGAAAGCTCATGGCGATGCGATGGTCGAGATGGGTGGTGACCGTCCCTTTGCCATAGCCCTCGCCGTTCGCCCCGACGCCGTCCGGATTGCCGTCGACGATCAACCAGTCGGCGCCTTCCTCGTGCGCGATATTGTTGGCGGCCAGGCCGGCCGCGACCGCCGACAGGCGATCGGATTCCTTCACCCGCAACTCCTCGAGCCCCCGCATGGTGGTCCGTCCCTTCGCGAAGGCGGCCGCGACGGCGAGGGCGGGATATTCGTCGATCATCGAGGGCGCGCGCTCGGGCGGCACCTCGACGCCGGTGAGCGCGGAGTGCCTCACGCGCAGGTCGGCGACGTCCTCGCCGCCCTCCGTGCGCCGGTTCAGGATCTCGATCGAGCCGCCCATTTCGATGAGCGTCTCGATCAGGCCGGTGCGGGTCGGGTTCATCAGGACGGTCTCGATCGTCACGTCCGAGCCTTCGACGATCAGCGCCGCGACCACCGGGAAGGCGGCCGAGGAGGGGTCGCCCGGAACCTGGAAATCGGCAAGCCCGATCAGTTCGCCCTGGCCTTCGAGACGGATGTGCCGGACCCCGTCCGCCTTCGTCTCGACGTCGATCGCCGCACCGAATCCCGCGAGCATCTTCTCGGTATGGTCGCGGGTCGCGATCGGTTCGATGACGGTGGTGACGCCCGGCGTGTTGAGGCCCGCCAGAAGCACGGCGCTCTTGACCTGCGCCGACGGCATCGGCACCCGGTACGCGATCGGCGCGGTCATTTTCGGGCCGTGGATCGAGAGCGGCAGCCGGTCCTTCGAGCGTGCGACCACCTGAACCCCCATCTCGCGCAAGGGATCGAGCACGCGGCCCATGGGGCGCTTCGACAGGGACGCGTCGCCGATGAAGGTCGCGCCGAAATTGTACGCCCCCGCAAGCCCCATGGTCAGCCGCGCGCCGGTGCCGGCATTGCCGAAATCGAGCGGGGCCTCGGGTTCGAGAAGGCAGCCATTGCCGACGCCGTCGACGACGAACGCCTCGCCCTCGCGCCGGATCAGCGCGCCCATCGCGACCATGGCCCGGCCGGTGGCGATGACATCCTCACCCTCGAGAAGACCGGTGATTCGCGTCGTGCCAGACGCAAGCCCGCCGAACAGGAACGCCCGGTGCGAAATCGATTTGTCGCCGGGAACGCGCGCAGTGCCGCGAAGCGGCGTTCCGCTGGAAGCGCGCAAGGGTCGTGGCGTCTGATCGTCGCTGTGCATGAACGTCTTCTCTTCAAGGTGCTGAGCGTCGTGGGACGGGTCCCTTCGATGGTCTCTTATTGCCTTCTTCTCAGATGCTTTGACAAGGCGGGGGTCAGGCCGTAAGGCCAAGACCGTTTTATAACGCCACGTCGGCCATCCAGATGGTGAGCCGCGTGGACGCCGCCGAATCGGGTGGGCTGGACGACGCGCGAAACCACGCCGATGCGTTTCGTGCCGGCGCAGCGTCCCGGACGACATTCAACAGACCGACGACGTCTTCAAACGAGGCATACATGGCCAAACCCGAACTTGGTACCAAGCGGATCGACCCGGAGACGGGTCAGAAGTTCTACGATCTGAACAAGGATCCGATCGTCTCCCCCTACACCGGAAAAAGCTATCCGCTCGCCTTCTTCGACGGTGAACCGGAAAAGCCGTCGCGATCCAAGGTGAAGGAAAAGAAGAAGGAAGAAGAAGAGTCGGAGGTCGAGATCGAGGCCGACGACAAGACGGTGTCGCTTTCCGACGTCGAGGACGACGAGAACGAGAAAGAGGACAAGAACTCGCCGGATATCGACGAGAGCGACGACGATGTCGCGGTCGACGACGATGACGACGACGACACGTTCCTGGCGGACGACGACGATGACGATGACGACGACGTCTCCGACATTCTCGGCACGGGCCGCGACGACGACGACGACACCTGATCGCCGGTTCTCCGGCTGAAGCGCGACGAAGGCGGAAGCGCCGCCTCGCTCCGAACGGAAGAGAACGAAAGGAGCCGGGTGTCGACGCGACATCCGGCTTTTTCATGCCGGCTCGTTTCATGCCGGTTCCGGGGGCGCGGTCCGCGGGATGCGGTGCCGCCCGCCGCGGGCCGATCGGTCCGGGACGGTCGTTTTCCACGCCACCGTTCGCCTCGAACCTGCCACTGCGGAGCGATCGGGAGCGCTGCCCCGAAATCATCGAGGCGAATGCGGAAAACCGCTTGACCCGTCCGCGGCTCTCGACTAAACCGCCGCCAACACGAAGCGGTGTTTACCAGAACCCGCAACGTTCCGCGTCGAGGACGCGGCGTGGGGCTATAGCTCAGCTGGGAGAGCGCTACAATGGCATTGTAGAGGTCAGCGGTTCGATCCCGCTTAGCTCCACCAAACCTTCTTCCAGATTTTCTTGTACGTTTGATGTCATCGCGACCCGCGACCGGTCCCGGCCCGTTGCGGGGGACGGTGCACCTGATCCAACGACGCGCGAGCCTCCGCCTTGCGCGATACGCCATCGAGAAAGAGCCGGGCCCGACATGAAACGTTCCGACATCAATCGCATTCTCGCAGACGCGGCCGCGATGATCGCGCGCCATGGCTTCAGCCTTCCGCCCTTCGCCCGATGGTCTCCCGAGACGTTCGCCCGTCGCAAGGACGAGGCGCGCCACGTCATCGACGCGCGATGCGGCTGGGACATCACCGATTACGGCGCGGGCCGTTACGACGAGATGGGCCTGTTCCTCTTCACCTTGCGCAACGGCCGGCTTGCCGATCTCACGGCGGGCCGCGGCATGTGCTACGCCGAGAAGCTGCTGATCTCGCGCGAGCGTCAGCTGAGCCCGATGCACACCCACATCATCAAGGCCGAGGACATCATCAATCGCGGCGGTGGAACGCTGGTCGTCGAGCTGTTCGGTTCGGACGCGGACGGCCGATTCGACGATCGTGCCGGCGGCACGGTGATGTGCGACGGCATACGCCGCGCCTACGGCCCCGGCGAACGGCTTCGTCTCGCCCCCGGCGAGAGCGTGACGCTGATGCCCGGCGACTGGCACGCCTTCTGGGGCGAGGACGGCGATGTCCTCATCGGCGAGGTCTCGACCGTCAACGACGATGAAACCGACAACATCTTCCGCGAACCGATCGGCCGGTTCGCCCGGATCGAGGAAGACGTCGCACCGACCCATCTCCTGGTCAGCGACTACGCCACCTGGCTCGCCTGAAGTACGACGGCGTCGATCCGTCTTGAGGTTTCCGCTCTCCTGAACGCATCGAGCCCGAGGCAGGGCATCGGCTCTTCCTCGGGCTCGGCGGCAGGCTTTGAACGGTATGGATCAGGCGGCGCGCTTGCCGTCCTTGTGCCCGTCGATCATCTGGAAGAAGCGCTGGAAGAGATAGTGTGAATCCTGCGGGCCGGGCGAGGCTTCCGGGTGATGCTGAACGGAAAACACCGGCTTGTCGTCGAGCCGCAGGCCGCAGTTCGATCCGTCGAACAGGGAGCGGTGGGTCTCCGAGACACCGCTCGGCAAGCTATCGGCGGCGACCGCGAAGCCGTGGTTCATGGAAACGATCTCGACCTTGCCGGTGGTGTAGTCCTTCACCGGATGATTCGCGCCATGGTGACCCTGGTGCATCTTGGTGGTCTGTCCGCCGAGGGCCAGGGCGAGAAGCTGATGGCCGAGGCAGATGCCGAAGAGCGGCACGTCGGCTTCGACCAGCGCCTGGATTTCCTTGACGGCATAGAGGCCGGTGGCCGCCGGATCGCCGGGGCCGTTCGACAGGAACACCCCGTCCGGCGCCATGGCGACGATCTCCTGCGCGCTCGTCGTCGGCGGGACCACGACGACCTCGGCGCCATGGCCGGCGAGAAGACGGAAGATGTTGCGTTTCGCGCCGTAATCAATGGCGACGATCTTGTAGCGCGCGCCCGTCTCGGCCCGCGCGTCGTCGCCCCAGACCCACGGCTTCTCGGTCCAGACGGATTGGTCCTTCGTGGCAACGATCCGGGCGATGTCGGCGCCGACGATCCCGCTCCAGTCCCGCGCCCTCCGCTTCAGCGCGTCGATGTCGAACCGGCCGGACGGATCATGGGCGATCACCGCGTTCTGCATGCCCGTCTCGCGCACCAGCGCCGTCAGCGCCCGCGTGTCGATGCCGCAGATCGCGACGATGCCGCGCGATGTCAGCCAGCTGTCGAGATGGCCGGCCGAGCGGTAGTTCGAGGGTTCGGTGACCTCGGCGCGCAGAACTGCGCCGACCGCGCCCGCATTGCCGAGCGGCGAGAAGTCTTCGCGGTCTTCCTCGTTCGCGCCCACATTGCCGATGTGCGGAAAGGTGAACGTCACGATCTGCTGGGCATAGGAGGGGTCGGTCAGGATCTCCTGATAGCCGGTCAGCGCCGTGTTGAAGCAGACCTCGCCCTCGATCGCGCCCTCGGCCCCGAGGCCGAAACCCTCGATGACCGTTCCGTCGCTGAGCACCAGCAGCCCCGTCGGCGCGTGTTTCGTCCATCCCTCGCTCATGTCCGGGTCTCCTTCTCGAAGGTCAAACGTGTCAATTCCCTTGCGTTTCCGTCGCGCCGGACAGGCTGGGGGCGCGGGAAACGGAGCGCCTCACCTTGCGAAAACGTCGCAAAGCTTGCGTGGGTCTTCACGCTTCTCTATATGCGCGGCGCTATGGACCACAAGACGCCGCCTGCCTGCAACGGCCAAAATCCATCGCAGACGCCAAAATTCGACAGTCCGACGTCCAAGCCTGTGTGAGCCTGCAACATTGTGTGCTTCGTGTGGCACTCCGCCGGATTCTGCGTTGCATCCCGCTCCGCTTGGCTTAAAATCATTCCATGTCCGAGGGTTTTCTCTGCTTTTGGCAGGCCCCGGTCGTAAATTCGAAAGTGATCGGCGCAATGCGCGAAGCGATTTCCGAAGCGTTGACGAGTGCCCAGGACAAGGGCGACAAAACGCGCATGTCCATTCTCAGGCTCATCAAATGTGCCGTAAAGGATCGGGATGTCGCCAATCGCGAGGCCGGGCGCGACCCGGTCGACAAGGACGACATCCTCAACATTCTCCTGACCATGCGCCGTCAGCGGATCGAGTCGGCGCAGGCATACGAGGAAAGCGGCCGCCTGGAGCTCGCCGAGCAGGAGCGCCATGAGATCGAGGTCATCGAGGAATTCCTGCCCGCGCAGCTCGACGAGAGCGCGATGCAGGAAGCCTGCAAATCCGCCGTGGAAGACATCGACGCCAAGGGCCTGCGCGACGTCGGGCGTTGCATGAACGCGCTCAAGCAGCGCTTCCCCGGCCAGATGGACTTCACCAAGGCGTCGACCGTCGTGAAGGGCATGCTCCGCTGACGGGCCTTCAGGGCTTCTGACGGCCGGTCGCGGCCGAAGGCGGCGCGATCAGGAGAACAGTGCGAAGGCGAGCGGCACGAGGATCGCCGTCGCAAGCGCATTCAGCCCCATTGCCAGGCCCGAAAACGCCCCGGCGGCTTCGCTTTCCTGAAGCGCGCGGGCCGTTCCGATGCCGTGCGAGCCCACCCCCATCGCCATGCCGCGCGCTGCGGCGTCCGTCACGCCGATCGCGTTGAGGGCCGCCGGCCCGAGCGCCGCGCCGATGATGCCGGTGACGATGACCAGCACCGCCGTCAAGGACGGCAATCCGCCAATCCGCTCGACGATACCCATGGCGACAGGCGCCGTGACCGATTTCGGTGCCAGCGAGACGAAGCTCACGCGATCGAGGCCGAGCAGGGCGCCCAGTCCGAGACCGGTTGCGATGCCGGTGACCGAACCGGTGACGAGGCTTGCGGCGATGGCGAGCTTGTTCGCCCTGATCCGCTCGAATTGGCGGTAGAGCGGGATCGCGAGGGCGACGGTGGCCGGCCCGAGAAGGAAGTGGATGAACTGCGCGCCTTCGAAATAGGTGTCGTAGGGCGTGCCTGTCGCCGCCAGGACTGCGACGATGATCAGGACCGAAGCGAGCACGGGATTGAGAAGGGCGGGTCGACCGATCCGGGTCCAGACCTCCAGCACGATCTGGTAGGCGACAAGGGTCAGCGTCAGCGACAGGAGCGGGCTCGTGGCGAGATAGACCCAGATATCGGTGATCTCGTCAGCCATGGTCGGTCCGCTTCCGCTTCGCGCGCCCGTCCGGTTTCATGAAGAACTTCATGACGAGGCCGGTGACGCCGATGGTGACGAGGGTCGAGCCGACCAGCGCGCCGCCGAGCTGGACGCCCTCCGAGGAGATGCGGGCGGCATGCTGCATGATGCCGACGCCGGCGGGAACGAAGAGGACCGAGAGATTGCCGAGCAGGCCGTCGCCGACGGACGCGATCGGGGCGGGGATGCCGCCCCGCGCCACGAAGAAGCCGAACAGGAGCGCCATGCCGATGACCGGTCCCGGCATCGGCAGGCCACTTGCCGCGACGAGCGCTTCGCCGACCAGCTGGCAGGCGAAGATGGCGGTAAGGGCCCTCAGCATGGGCGGGTGGTCAAAACGGCGACGCGGTTCATGGAACGATGTCTCTCATATGTCGGTCGAAACGGCTCGGCCCCCGGCGATGATGGCACACGGGCCGGATCACTTCGCCCATGCGTCCGTGGCTTCGCAAGCCTTTTGCGCGCTTTTTGCGATGGGGGTCCCTGCGGACACCCGACTCCCCCAAACGATCGGAATGGGTTAGACGAACGATATGCGTTTTCCGCCATCCTTCCTCGACGATATCCGCGCCCGCGTTCCGATTTCGGACGTGATCGGCCAGCGCGTGACCTTCGATCGCCGCAAATCCCGTCCCGCCAAGGGCGATCACTGGGCGTGCTGTCCGTTTCACGGCGAGAATTCGCCGAGCTTCCACTGCGAGGACGACAAGGGCCGCTATCACTGCTTCGGCTGCGGGGTTTCGGGCGATCATTTCCGCTTTCTTACCGAGCTCGACGGGCTGAGCTTTCCCGAGGCGGTGGAGCGGCTCGCCGGCATGGCCGGTCTTGCGATGCCGGCGCGCGACCCGGAGGCGGAGAAGCGGGACGAGAAGCGCGCGACGATCCTCGACGCGCTCAAGCTCGCCGCCGAATTCTTCCGCGACCGTCTTCAGGACAATGAAGGGGCGAAGGCGCGCGGATATCTGCGCGATCGCGGACTGAACCCCGCGATCCAGAAACGGTTCGGCCTCGGTTTCGCGCCCGAGGCGCGCAACCGGCTGAAGGAGCATCTGGCGGCCAAGGGTGTCGGCAAGAAGGAGATCGAGGCCGCCGGTCTCGTCGTCCATGGCGACGATATCGCCGTGTCGTACGACCGGTTTCGCGACCGGATCATGTTCCCCATCCTCGACCCGTCCGAGCGCTGCGTCGCCTTCGGCGGCCGGGCGATGTCGCCCGAGGCACGCGCCAAATATCTCAACTCTCCCGAGACCGACGTCTTCCACAAGGGCGGCATGCTCTACAATCTCGGCATGGCGCGCCGGGCTTCGAAGAATGCCGGCACGCTGCTGGTGGTCGAAGGCTATATGGACGTCATCGCGCTCGCGCAGGCCGGTTTCGATCACGCCGTGGCGCCGCTCGGTACCGCGCTCACCGAGAGCCAGATCGAGCTTCTGTGGCGCAGCGCCGGGGACCCGATCCTGTGCTTCGACGGTGACGGCGCAGGCATCAAGGCCGCGCACCGGGCGGCCGAACTGGCGCTTCCCCTGCTGAAGCCAGGACGATCCCTGCGCTTCGCGCTCCTGCCGGACGGAAAGGATCCCGACGATCTCGTGAAGGATGGCGGCGCGGACGCGTTCCGCGACGTCCTCGCGCAGGCGCGGCCCCTGTCGGACATGGTCTGGTCTCGCGAGACCGCCGGTTCGACCTTCGATACGCCCGAAGCGCGGGCCGAACTCGAACGCCGGCTCGACCAGCTGACCCGGCAGATCGGCGACGAGAGCGTGCGGCGGCACTACAGCCAGGACATGCGCCAGCGGCTTTCGGCGTTTTTCGGCAGCGGATCGGCGCCACGCTCCTACGGCGATCGATCGAACGGGCGCGGCGGCGATCGCGGGCAGCGAGGAGATCGCGGCGGCTACGCCAATGCGGTCGGCGGGCGTCAGTCCAATGGGCGGTACGGCGCGGGGGCCGGCATGCGGCCGGCCATTTCCGACCGCCTGGCCCGCTCCAGCCTTCTGCGCGCGACGGGTGGGCCGGCGCCCTCCTTGAGGGAAATCGCGATCGTCGTCGGCTTCGTCAATCACCCGGTGCTGATGCAGGAGGCGTTCGACTATTTCGCGGATCTGGAAATCGACGCGCCGGATCTGGCGCGGCTGCGGGCATGCGTCCTCGACATCTACGCCGAAAGCGCGCCGCACGATCGCGACGTGATCATCGAGGGGCTGCGGCTTCGCGGCGCGGAAGAGATTTTCATCGCCTACGAGGAAAAGGCGCGGATGGTCCGTCTCTGGCCCGTCCTCGCCGATGCGGCGGCCGACGACGCGCGCGAGGCGCTCCGCCAGGCCCTGCATCTGCAGCATCGTTTCAAGGCCCTGACCCGGGAACTCAAGCAGGCCGAACAGCTTCTCGGTCAGGAACCCACCGATGACGCATATGAGCACATGCGCGCCGTCAAGGCGGAAATCGAACGGGTCGAAACGATCGAGGCTCTGGTGGAGGGTTTCGGCATCTTGTCAGGACGTGCCGTTAAGACCATGTAAAGCTTCTAATTTCCGTTCTTCGCTCGTGTCGGCTGAGGGGAAAAGAATGTTTCGGATCAGCACCTTCCCGCACGGTTGCGGCAAGTCGCATGGTTTAAACATTGCCAACTCGCGGTCCGGCGCACATATACCGCGGCTGAACGTAGAATAACGCTCATGTGATGACAGCGGACATAGACTCGATCCCCGCGGCCCGAAGACGCAGGCGACGCATCCCCGGAACGATCGAGGGGTCTGGAACTGAAAGTCGAACGGGCGGGTTCACGGGTCAGTCCGTGGGCCGTCGTTTGCGGGATGCCGGCACATAATACCCGGGCGCATGCGCCCGAAATCGGAGAATGAAGCCTATGGCGACAAAGGTCAAAGAAAAAGAAGCCCCAACGGACGAGCGCGCCGAGGCCGCCACCGACGGGCCTTTGCTGGACCTTTCGGACGACGCCGTCAAGAAAACCATCAAGGCGGCGAAGAAGCGCGGCTTCGTCACGATGGACAAGCTCAATTCGATGCTGTCCTCCAACGACGTCACGTCCGATCAGGTCGAGGATCTGATGGCGATGCTCAACGATATGGGCATCAACGTCGTCGAGGATGACGAGGAGGGCGAATCCGAGAACGATAACGACGACACCAATTCGTCGGGGTCGACCGACGTCGCGGAGACCGGCAAGACCCAGATCGCGACAGCCGAGAAGAAGGCGTCGAACGATCGCACGGACGATCCGGTGCGCATGTATCTGCGCGAGATGGGATCGGTCGAACTCCTGTCGCGCGAAGGCGAGATCGCCATCGCCAAGCGGATCGAGGCCGGCCGCGAGACGATGATCGCCGGGCTCTGCGAAAGCCCGCTGACCTTCCAGGCCATCATCATCTGGCGTGACGAGCTCAACGAGGGCAACATCCTCCTGCGCGACATCGTCGATCTCGAGGCGACCTATGCGGGCCCGGAGGCCAAGGCGCCCGCCGTTCCCGCGACGACCGGCGAAAACGGCGCGGCCAACGGCTCGGCGATCCCGAAGCCGCCGGCCAACGAGACGCGTCCTGGCGAGGCGAGGCCCGTCGGCACCGAGGAGGAGGAAGAGGACGAGGACGACGAGAACAATCTCTCGCTCGCCGCCATGGAAGCCGAGATCCGGCCGCTCGTCATGGAAACCTTCGATCTTATCGCCGACACCTATTTCCGGCTTCGCAAGCTGCAGGACCAGCAGGTCGAGAATCGCCTGCAGGCCACTGGCGCGCTTTCGCCTTCGCAGGAGAAATCCTACCGGAAGCTGAAGGAGGACCTGATCGCGGCGGTGAAGGGCCTGTCCCTCAACCAGAACCGGATCGATGCCCTCGTCGAGCAGCTCTACGACATCAACAAGCGCCTCGTGGGCAATGAGGGCCGTCTCCTGCGGCTAGGCGAATCGCACGGCGTCAAGCGCGACGAGTTCCTCAAGGAGTATCAGGGCTCCGAGCTCGATCCGAACTGGACCCGCCGGGTCGCCAACCTGTCCGGCAAGGGATGGCTCCCCTTTGTCCAGAAGGACAAGGACAAGATCCAGAAGCTGCGCACGGAAATCCAGAATCTGGCGACCGAGACCGGACTCGAGATCACCGAGTTCCGGCGCATCGTGCACATGGTGCAGAAGGGCGAGCGGGAAGCCCGCCAGGCCAAGAAGGAAATGGTCGAGGCGAACCTGCGGCTCGTCATTTCGATCGCCAAGAAATACACCAATCGCGGCCTGCAGTTCCTGGATCTCATTCAGGAGGGCAATATCGGCTTGATGAAGGCGGTCGACAAGTTCGAATATCGCCGCGGCTACAAGTTCTCGACCTACGCCACCTGGTGGATCAGGCAGGCGATCACGCGCTCGATCGCCGATCAGGCGCGCACGATCCGCATCCCGGTGCACATGATCGAGACGATTAACAAGATCGTCCGGACCTCGCGCCAGATGCTGCACGAGATCGGTCGCGAGCCGACACCGGAAGAACTCGCCGAAAAGCTCGCAATGCCGCTCGAGAAGGTCCGCAAGGTCCTGAAGATCGCCAAGGAGCCGATCTCCCTCGAAACGCCGGTTGGCGACGAGGAGGATTCGCATCTGGGCGATTTCATCGAGGACAAGAACGCGATCCTGCCGATCGATGCTGCGATCCAGGGCAATCTGCGCGAGACGACAACGCGTGTTCTCGCCTCCCTGACGCCGCGCGAGGAGCGCGTCCTGCGCATGCGGTTCGGGATCGGGATGAACACCGATCATACGCTCGAAGAGGTCGGCCAGCAGTTCTCGGTGACGCGCGAGCGTATCCGCCAGATCGAGGCCAAGGCGTTGCGCAAGCTCAAGCATCCGAGCCGTTCGCGCAAGCTCCGGAGCTTCCTTGACAGCTGACCGGCTGGGCGATCCCCCATGTACGAATGCGAGCCGGTATCTTCGAAGGATGCCGGCTCGCATTCGTGATCTTCACGCGATAGCGCCGCGACGATCTTTGCCTCCCGCCGTTCCGACGCTAGTCTGAGGGCATGTCGGTGCTTTCGGACGTCCCGCCTGCATCGAGGCTCGACCGCACCAGCCGGACGGCGAAGGGACCGCCGGGCGCGGCGTGCGGGCGGAACGGAGCGATTCGAACCAGGCGCCGGCGCGTTTGTGCCGGTGGCATCAAAGCGGATTTGCCGTGAGCGTCCGAAGACCGTGAGAGAGGTGACATGTCATTCCTGAAGCGCCTTTTCGGCGGTGGATCCTCGTCCGAGCCCGCACCGGACATGCGGGGCGATCCTGAACGCTACGAAGGCTTCACCATCACGTCCGCGCCGATGCCCGAGGGTGGCCAGTTCCGCCTGTCCGCCCTGATCGAGAAGACGGTGGAAGGCAAGCCGCGCGCGCATCGGCTGATTCGCGCCGATCTCTTTCCCTCGCGCGCCGAAGCCGACGCAGCCGCGCTGCGAAAGGCGAGGCGGGTGATCGACGAGCAGGGCGACAGGCTCTTTTCATAGCGCTCGCCTTCAGGCCGGGCCCGAAGGCCCGGTCCCGTTGTGCGCACGTCCCGCGGCTGATAGGCGCGATCAAAGCACTGACGAACTTCGGAGCGCCGCATGGCCGAGATCATGATCCTCAACGGACCCAACCTCAATCTGCTCGGCAAGCGCCAGCCCGAGATCTACGGGCGCGAGACGCTGGCCGATGTCGAGGCGGCCTGCGCGGCCCTGGCCCGCGACGCCGGCCACGCGGTCCGCCTTCACCAGTCGAACCGGGAATACGAGATCATCGACTGGATTCACGAGGCGCGCGAACGTGCGGCCGCCATCGTCATCAACCCGGCTGCCTTCACTCACACATCGGTTGCGATCCTCGATGCGCTGAACGCCTATGAAGGCCTCGTCTTCGAGGTGCACATCTCGAACGTCCACAAGCGCGAGGCTTTTCGGCACCATTCCTTCGTCTCGGCGCGCGCCGACGGCGTCATCGCCGGCTTCGGCGTCGAGGGCTATTCTCTCGCCGTCCGCCGCGTGTGTTCGCTGCTGGCGGGGTGACGTCGCGTGCGCCGGTTCGCAGGTAAATTAGAACCGTGAGGACGCCCCGCAGCCCGTGGGATCTGTTGGACAATCTCCCGGCCACCTGCATCCTCGGAACCGGACACCCCCATCCGGGGCGCGCGATCCTCATCCAGAGGGTGACACCGTCATCGGGGCGCAGCACCAAGAATGAAGAGTTCGTCCTTCGAAAGCCGCCCCAGATCGTCTTGCTCCCATGAAGGCACGGAACCATGGAAGCCGATCCATGACCGTGTCGGGGAAACGACGCGCCGCTGTCGTCAACCGTGCCGCTTGTTTAACGGAGTTTTCACGAGTGGCAATTATGCAATCTAGAGGTGCGCGATCGTGTCGATAACCTCGTCGAGCCGAGGCCATCGAAGTGAAAGGCGCACGCGTGGAAGCACGAGTGAAACATGTTCGAGCAGATCCTGCCAGGAGCGGATCTCATGACGACCATTGAGACTTCAAGCAGTCAGGCGCTTTCAATGCTTCGTGCGAGCCTTGCGCGACCCCAAGCGTCAGGAAACGATGAGATTGCGACGTTAGCAGGTTTCCTGCAGCCCCGAAGCGGCGCACGAGACCAGGCCGCGACTTCCATCATCATCGCGATCATTGCCGGTTCCGAGATCAGCGGCACCGGTCGGAACGATACCCAGCCTCGCATGAACCGGGGCGATGGGCCGTCAGCCGTGAACAGACAGCCGGATTTCGAAATGCCATGCAGCGGTTGCATGAGGCGTGGATCGGGGCGTCTTCGCACATTCATGGAAAGACAGCCTGGAGCGGTGTGATGACCCCTTTCGTTCCGCACCCTGACGTGGCGACGAAGCCAGCACGGCTGACGCCGAGCAACCGGACCGGTTCGAGGCGCCACAGGAAATTTCGTCGCGGCTCTCGCCTGTTGTGGTGAACGGCGGTTGCCATGGGAGGCTTGCGGCTCCAAAGTTCCCGGCGCACGCAACGGGAGACACGCACATGGCGCTTGCTGAGATTCTGGCGGAAGAACGGCCACGGCGAGCAGGGACGGCAGCGGCTCTGGCCGAGCTTGCCGAAACGTTCGGCGAGCGGCTCGTGACCGGCGAGGACGTGCGGCGGGCGCACGGCCACACGACGACCTACATTCCCAACCAGCTTCCCGATGCGGTGCTGTTCGCCAAAACCGAATCGGAGGTTCAGACCCTTGTGCGGATCGCCGCGCGCCACGGCATGCCGATCATTCCGTTCGGCGTCGGCTCGTCGTTGGAGGGCCATGTCAATGCGCCGTTCGGCGGGGTCTCGCTCGACCTGTCGGGCATGGACCGGGTGCTTCAGGTGAATGCGGAGGATCTGGACTGCACCGTCGAGCCCGGCGTGACGCGCGAGGCGCTGAACGCCCATCTGCGCGATACCGGCCTGTTCTTTCCGATCGATCCCGGCGCGAACGCTTCGCTCGGCGGCATGGCGGCGACCCGCGCCTCGGGCACGAACGCCGTGCGCTACGGCACGATGCGGGACAATGTCATCGCCCTCCACGCGGTGATGGCGGACGGCACCGCGATCCGCACGGCGCGGCGGGCGCGCAAGACCTCGGCCGGCTACGATCTGACGCGGCTGCTGGTGGGCTCGGAGGGCACGCTCGGCGTCATCACCCGGCTCAACCTGAAGCTCTACGGAATACCGGAAGAGATCCTGTCCGGCACCTGCCCGTTCGAAGATGTGACGAGCGCTGTGAACGCCGTGATCCAGACCGTGCAGATGGGTTTGCCGATCGCCCGGATCGAGCTTCTCGACGCGCTGTCGATCCGGGCGACGAACGCCCATTCGAAGATGGACATGCCCGAGACGCCGCACCTGTTCGTCGAGTTCCACGGCAGCCCCGCCTCGGTGACGGAGCAGGCGGCCACCTTCGCCGAGATCGTCGCCGATCATGGTGGTGGCCTGCTGCAATCGGCGAGCCGCGCCGAGGAGCGCTCGCGGCTCTGGAAGGCGCGGCACGATTTCTACTGGGCGTCCATGGGCCTGCGGCCGGGCGCGAAAGCGATCGCCACCGATGTCTGCGTGCCGGTCTCGCGCCTCGCCGACTGTATCGACGAGACCCGTGCCGACGCCGATTCGGCCGGTCTCATCGCGCCGATCGTCGGCCATGTGGGCGACGGAAACTTCCACGTGACCCTGCTGATCGACACGGACGTTGCGGCGGAGGTCGCGAATGCGGAAGGCTTCATGAAGCGGCTGGCCGAGCGCGCCCTGGACATGGACGGAACCTGCACCGGGGAGCATGGCGTCGGGCAGGGCAAGCGCGGCTATCTCGACGCCGAGCTCGGCGCCGCCGTGAACGTGATGCGCTCGATCAAGACGGCCCTCGATCCCCTGAACATCATGAATCCGGGCAAGATCTTCACCCTGCCGCAAGGCTGACGGATCGAAGTTCCGGCCGCCTCGTCATCGTCGATGCGACCGCCGAACCCGGCGCGGCGTCGGGGGCGGCCGACACCCATCGACCGGAAGCGCCGCCTTTGCGACAAAAGCGATCGATCGTTTCATGTTTGTTCACGGTTCGGATGCGATTCCTTCCCGCCTGTGCTAACGGGAGACCACGATCGACATGCTGCAGGAGACACCCATTCGCATTATCGGCATCGATCCGGGCCTCAGGCGCACCGGTTGGGGCGTCGTCGAAACGCAAGGCAACTCGCTTCGCTTCGTGGCGAGCGGCACCGTGACGTCGGATGCGAAGCTCGATCTCGCCTCGCGCCTCAAGCAGCTCTACGATGGGCTGTCGCAGATCGTCCACTCGTTCCGGCCCGACGAGGCGGCGGTGGAGCAGACCTTCGTCAACAAGGATGCCGTGGCGACCCTGAAGCTCGGCCAGGCAAGGGGAATCGCGCTTCTGGTACCCTCGCTCGCCGGACTTCCCGTTGCCGAATATGCACCGAACGCCGTGAAGAAGGCGGTCATCGGCGTCGGCCACGGAGACAAGAAGCAGATCCACATGATGGTGAAGGTGCTTCTGCCGAAGGCGACGTTCGACACCGACGATGCGGCCGACGCGATCGCGATCGCGATCTGCCACACCCATCACCGCCAGTCGGCCCATTCAAGGGCCGCGCTGGCCGGGCTGTGAGGGCCGCCCGACCGTCCCATGTTCTTGACTTGTTCCGGGCCACGGTTAGTATTACCGAAGAAGTATTACCTGGGGAGACGGCCATGCGCGTGACGGAAAAGGGTCAGGTGACCATTCCGAAGCCCATTCGGGACAAGCTCGGTATCGGGCCCGGAAGCCAGGTGGAGTTCGTGGAAAGCGAAGGCGAGGTTCACATCGTTCGGTCCGAACGTACGCGCGACGAACGGATCGACGCGACGGATCGCCATTTTCGCAAGCTCCATGGAACGTTCGATACGAGGGGTCTGGACGGGAAAGCCTATGTCGACTGGCTGAGGGGCCCACGCGATGACATCGACGTTGATTGATACCAATATCTGGATCGATCTCCTCGACGACGGACCGTTCTATCGCCCGTCCCTGCATTCGGTGATCGAGGCAGGCGAAGTCGAGCAGGTGATCATGAGCGCCGTCGTTTGGGCCGAGTTGAGCGCGACGCTGGATACGGAGGCCGACATCGAGCGCGCCTACTCGATCGTTTCCTACCGGCGCGAAGATTTTTCGTTCTCGGCGGCCAATCGCGCGGGGCAGGCCCATCGTGCCTACCGCCGGCGCGGGGGACGGCGCGAGCGCACGCTGCCGGATTTCCTGATCGGCGCTCATGCCCACACGGGCGGACACCGGCTCCTGACGCGCGATCCCGTCCGCTACCGAACCTATTTCCCCGATCTTGCGATCGTCACACCGGAAGGCACGCCATGATCGGAAAACTCAAGGGCACGATCGACGAGATCGGCGAGGATCATGTGGTCGTCGACGTTCACGGCGTCGGCTACGTGGCTTACTGCGGCACGCGGACGCTCTCGGTTCTCGCCGGTGTCGGCGAGGCGGTGATCCTTTTCATCGAGACCGTGGTGCGCGAGGATATGATCCGGCTCTACGGCTTTGCGACCGCGTCCGAGCGCGACTGGTTCAGGCTTCTCCAGACGGTGCAGGGTGTCGGCGCGAAGGTCGCCCTCGCCGTGATCGCGACGCTCTCGCCGGGCGATCTCGCCAGTGCGGTGGCGCTGCAGGACAAGGCGATGATCGCCCGGGCGCCCGGGGTCGGACCGAAGGTCGCCCAGCGGATCGTGGCCGAGTTGAAGGATCGCGCACCGGCATTTTCCGGCGCGGGCGCCGAGGAGAGCTTCGGCCTGAAACGCGATCTGGGAGGCGGAACGGCGTCCGCACCCATATCCGATGCGGTGTCGGCGCTGACCAATCTGGGCTATGCCCGCGATCAGGCGGCAACGGCGGTCGCGGCAGCCGTCAAGGAAGCGGGCAAGGGCGCGGACAGCGCGCGGCTGATCCGCCTCGGCCTCAAGGCGCTGAGCCGGTAGGCAATTCTTTTGAGGCGGGCGCCACGCCCCTTGTCGCTGACACGGGACGCGCGCTCGAACCCGCCCGGCAGCGGCCGGGCGGACAGTTTAGAGGGCGTTGCCCGCCCGCGTGTCGCTCGGCCGATCAGAGGCCGCGGCTGAGTTCGCGGCCGAGCGCGAAGGCACGCCGCTCGATGAGGATCGGGACCTCGCAGACATAGGTGAGGGACTTGCGCCGATCGTCGAAGATGCGCGTGTCCCAAGCCATTTCCTCGCGAATGTCGGCAAACGCCGTCGCATCGCCTTCGCGGCGGATGCGAGCCATCTCACGCGCCTTTTCGCGCAGCGCGTCCGCCAGGGCCTTCTGGCGCGAGCCGTAGCGCATGATGCCGCCCATGACCTGGTTGCGTTCGAGGTTCAGCCGATCGAGAATGTCGGTGAAGAGTGCCGTCGAAACCGCTTCGCGCTCGTCTTCCGGTACGGTCTCGACATAGTCGCGCACGAGACGCGTCGCCGCCTCCCCGTCGATGCGGCGGGCGACCGCCTGATCGACGATGGCCCGCATCTGCGCGGTCCGCTCGACGGATCTGCCGATCTCAAGATCGGGACCCGACCAGATCTGTGCGGCCTGAATGGTTTCGACCTGCCGCTGGACGCATGGCCAGTTCGTCGTGCCGGTTTCCGGCATGTTTGCGAACGCCATCGGGTTGGCGGCCGTGCGTCCCTCGCCGACGACGGTCGACGGCGCGGCGGGCAGGGAACCGCCCTGCGAGACCGGCGCGCGCGTGGCCGCGTCCGCCGCCTCGGGTGTCGCAGGGCTCGAGGCCGGCGCGTCCTGCCCGCTTGGTGCCGCGGCGCCGGTTCCGCCGCCGGCTTCCGGCGCGTTGGTCGGGGCCGGGCCCGGCACGACGAAGCCTTCGGGAATCTCCCGTGGCTGCGCCCCGTCCTGCGCGAACGCGGCCGGCATGCCGGAAAGACAGGCGATCAAGGTCGAAGCGCACAGCGCGCGCGCCCATGGCAGCGCCCGGCGCGTCGGTTCAGATGAGGTCGAATGCGTGTTCGTCATGGTCATGATGATCCTCCCGGGATGGGTCATGCGTCTGTTCAACCCTGCTTCTTGCGCGCGATCGTTCCGCGGGCCGGGTCATAGGCGAAGATGGCAGCGCCCAGGAAGAAGACGGTGCAGCCGACGACGATCGGGAAGGCCTGAAGGTTGAACTCCTGATAGAGCGCGAAGCGCACCAGTTCGACCGCGTGGGTGAAGGGGTTGAACAGGCAGATCGTATAGAGAAGTGGGCTCGATTCCTGGACGCGCCAGAGGGGATAGAGGGCGCTCGAGGCAAAATACATCGGGAAGATCACGAAGTTCATGACCCCCGCGAAGTTCTCGAGCTGCTGGACGAGCGAGGACAGGAGCATGCCGAGGGAGCCCAGCATGAGGCCCGTGAGCACGAGCGCCGGAAGAACGTAGAGATAGCCGATCCAGTCGGGCCGCACCTCCCAGAACCAGGCGATGGCGAGAAAGACGTAGACCTGCAGGATGCCCACGGCGACGCCGGCCGAAAGCTTGGAGACCAGCAGGAACCAGCGCGGCAGGGGCGAGACGAGAAGCGTCTTCATCGTGCCGGTCTCCCGGTCGTAGACCATGGAGAGCGAGGACTGCATGCCGTTGAAGAGCAGGATCATGCCGATCAGCCCCGGCGTGATGTAGACCTCGTAGAGAATGTAGGTCTGGTAGGGCGGAACGATCGAGACGCCGAGCACCTGTCGAAAGCCCGCGGCGAAGATGAACAGCCACAGCAGCGGACGGACGAGCGCCGAGACGAAGCGCTCGCGCTGGTGCAGGAAGCGCAGGGCTTCGCGCCAGACGATGCCGCCGGCGCAGATCGCGTAAGCGGACGCCGAAAATCCAATCGGGGCGTCGTGGCGGGCAGCCCGCTCGTTCGCCTGCTCGTTCAGGGCCGATGCGTCGCTCATGCCAGCACGTCCGAAAGTTTCGGCTCGGCCGCCTTCGCAAGGCCTGTCAGCCGCGTGAAGGCATCATGGATCGAGCTGGTGTTCTCGGCCTCGGTCACGTCCGCGACCGATCCTTCCGCGAGCACCGTTCCACGGTGCAGGATCACCACGCGGTCGGATGCGTCGATTTCGTCGATGAGATGGGTTGCCCAGAGCACCGAGACGTTCTCCTCCTCGACGAGCCGGCGCACTTCGGAGACGATCTCCGCGCGCGACCTGATGTCGAGGCCGGTCGTCGGTTCGTCGAGCAGAATCAGGCGGGGGCGATGCATGAAGGCGCGCACGATCTCGATACGGCGAAGCTGGCCGCCGGAAAGATTGCGGGCCTTCTCTCCGAGGCGCTCGGCGAGTTCGGAATTCTTCAGTATTTCGGCGATACGGGCTTCGGCATCCCTGCGGCCGATCCCGTGAAGCGCCGCGTGATAGGTGAGGTTCTGCTTGATCGAGAGATCGAGATCGAGCGTGCGCGCCTGGAACACGACGCCGAGGCGGCGCAGCGCCTCCGTCGATTGGCCGCGCAGCGGAAAGCCGAGAATGCGGATGTCGCCGGCGCGCGTGTTGAAGAGACGGGTGATCAGGGAGAACAGCGTCGACTTGCCGGCGCCGTTCGGACCGAGCAGCGCGGTGAACGAACCTTGCGGCACCGAGAACGACACGTCGTCCAGCGCCTTGCGCGTGCCGTAGGAATGGCTGACGCCGCTCACCTCGAGGGCGAACGGCGATGGCCTGGTCTGTGCGTTGGACGCCAATGTCACCCAAATCCTCCCAGATTTTCGGAACGGCGGTGGAAGCTCGCCGCCCCGAGGATCGTTGTCAAGGAGACTGGACTATCACGGAACGACGGTGATCGTGCCCTTCATGTTGCGCTCCTCGTCGTCGAGACCTTCCACGTACCAGTCGTAGCGGCCCGGGCGGATGGTCTGGAACTGAACGCTGATCGTGCCCTTGGCATCATATTCGAGCCAGGCCGGCGATCCGTCCATGTGGATTTCGAGATCGTTGATGACGAGCTGGTTGTTCCACACGTTCCGGAAGAAGTCCGGCGCGTGCCACTTGTACTCCACATTGCCGTCCGAAACGATGTTCCAGCGATAGGGCTGGCCGGCCCGCAGGACGAAATCGTTGGCGCTGACGGCGAACGGATCCTCGTCGGAGCCGATGGTGAGCGGCGTGATGATCTGCGTGGACAGGGAGATAGGAGGCAGGCCGATCTGGTCGCCGTTGAGGGCGCTGGCCGGCATCATCTCCGAGCCGGGCGCCATGTTCAGCTCGCTGGCCGGCGGAACCATGGCGCTTGAGCCCGTGTCGTCATCGTCGTCGTCGTCATCATCGTCTTCCGGCGCGCTCTCGGCACCGGAGGATGCATCCTCGTCAGCCGTCGCGGACGATGCCGCATCGCCCGTCTCGGACGCGCCGGTCTCGGCGGGCTGGTCCGACGCGGTCTGCGCCTGTGCGAGCGTGGCGGGTGCGAGAATGAGACTCGACGCCATCAGCATGAGCCAGAATTTGTTGTTCTGCATGAAAGTCCTCCCGTTTATGGATCCTCGTTCGTGGCGGCGCGCCGCATGCGCGACCGCCCCGTCTTTCGGTCGCGTCAATCGACGTCCGCGGTCGCCACGCCCCAAGGCTCCTGGCCGACCTGGACCGAGCGAACGACTTCGTCTTCGGAGACGTCGATGACCGAGATGTCGTTGGAAATGCCGTTGGTGGTGAAGAGATGCTCGGCGTCCGGCGAGAAGGCGAGCTGCCAGACCCGCTGCCCGACGAGCAGGTAGTCGAGCACCTCATAGGTGTTCGCGTCGATCACCGCCACGCGGTTGGCAGGTCCGAGCGCGACGTAGGCCTTGCTGTCGTCCGGCGTGATCCGCACGCCCACCGGCTGGATCGCCTCGGAGCGGATGCCGGGGATCTCGAAGGTGATCTTCGTCTTGATCTCCTTTGTTTCCGCATCGATCACCGAGACGGTGCCGCCGATTTCCGCCGAAACCCAGATCTCCGACCCGTCGGCCTTGTACTGCGCGAAGCGGGGCCGCGAATCGACGAGGACGTTCGCGGTGATCTGCTGCGAATCCTTGTCGATGAAGTGAGCCATGTTGGTGGTCTCGGAGGTGTTGACGATCGTCTGGCCGTCCGGGGAAATCCCCATGCCTTCCGGTTCGACGCCGACCGGAACCTCGTTCACGCGGGCGCCGGTCTCGAGATTGATGACGGTGACGAGATTGTCGTCCTCGTTGGCCGCGTAGAGGCGGGAGCCGTCCGGCGAGACGACGAGCAGTTCGGGGTCGGGACCCGACGGCAGGGTTCGAATGAACTCGTAGGTATCCGTGCTGAATTCCTTGATGATGTCGTCGTCCGACGTGCAGACGTAGAGGCTCTTGCCATCCGGGCTGACCGCAATGCCGCGCGGCCGCTGGCCCACGTCGAACGTATCGATCACCTCGAAATCCTCGGAGGACAGAACGGTGATATCGTTGCCCTTCTCGTTCGACACGAAGATCTTGTAGGCGAGGGCCGGCGTCGCAGAAACGAAGAGCGTTCCCACCAAGGCGCTGGAGATCAACAGGTTTTTCATTTTTCCTCCCACTAGGACGACGCCGATGTCGATGCCGGTCCATTGTCTCGATATTGCGAAAGATGCAAGCTGACCGCGTCGCGGGGCCGGAAGCCTCGAAGGGCGCCCCGGACGCTTCGTCGCGCGAGGTCACCGCGATCCTGGCCCGGTCGTCCGGTTCGGTGTCCTTGCGATCGGCGCCCGCATCGCACCGGCACGGCGGACCGGTCGGCGCCTTTCTCCGCGACGCTTCCGATCCTCCGACCCTCTTTCCCGTCGCGCACCAGGTTCCGGCGGCACCCCGCGACCCGCAGCACCCCCATGCCCGAAATCCGCGTCCGGATCGCCGCGCCGCATGGCGTGGCCCCGCCAAGCTGCGTTCCGCCAAACAGAACGCATTCGGTCTTCAAGATGTCGGGCGCCGCGTCGATGTTCCACGAAGATGGCATCGCGCCCCAACCTGGCAGCCTCGCCCAAACGCGCTCTCCGGAAACCGGATCGGAGCAGTATAAAGTGGCGCCACCACCATTTTCACCTTGGGAGTGGCAAATGGCAGCGGCAACCACAAGGAAGATGTCGTGTCGACCGCATGCAGGCAACGGGATTACTTCCCGTGTTGACGGCTGTGACGCGGTCCTCAGGATTCGGTCTTCTGCCCGGCCAGCATTCGACCGCCGCGGGTTTCGAGCGAGAAGCGGACGAGATCAGCGGTGCGGTCGAGGCCGAGCTTTTCCTTTAGCTTGGTCGCCGTGTTGGCGGCCGTCTTGTAGGCGATGCCGAGCCCGTCGGCGATGTCCGACAGGCTGTTGCCTTCGCCGAGCATCTGCAAAATCTGAAGCTCGCGCCGCGTGAGCTGTTCGAGCCCTGCATTCTTCGGCTGTTCCTCCATCAGCGCCGCGGTCTCGCGATCGGTATAGGGCTCGCCCTCCAGCGCCTTTTCGATGGCGATCAGCAGTTCGTCGGAGGGCGCGCTCTTGGCAACGTAGCCGAGCGCCCCTTCGCGGCGCGCCGATGCGGCATAGGCAATGTCGGAATACATCGAAAACACCACGATCCTGGCGTTCGGCGTGTCGGACTTCAGGCGGCGCAGGACTTCCAGGCCGCTGCCGTTCTTCAGATTGATGTCGAGAACGGTGATGTCGGGACGCAGCCTGCGAAATTCGGCAAGCGCCTCGGACGGGGTCTCCGCTTCGCCGAATTCGGTGACGCCCAGCGTATCGACGAGGCGCTTCACCCCGTCGCGCACCACCGTATGGTCGTCGACGATAAGTAGTTTCAAAGCTTTGCCTCCTGCGCATCCTCGAATGCGCCCGCCTGGTTCGCCGAGATGTTCGGGGAAAGAGGTAGGCGACCTTCGACGCGAACGCCAGCGGGAAGAAGGACCTCCGTGACCGTCAGGGCACCGCCGGCCGATTCCAGACGTTCAGCCATGCCGATGAGGCCGAAACCCTTGCGGTGCTTGCCCTCGGCAAAACCGCCGCCATCGTCGAGAACCGTGAAATGCAGCATGTCGCCGCGCACGGCGAGCCTGATCGAGATGCGCGACGGCAAGCCGTGCTTCAGCGCATTGTGGACGGCCTCGCGGATCGCGCGGAAGGCGGTCGTCTCGACGGGCGCGGAATAGGTCGCATCGTCCGCATCCATCCGGAAGGCGATGTCGGGATGGCGTTCGCCGAGCGTCGCGAGATGATCCTCGAGCGCGGCCTTGAGGCCAAGACCCGGCATCACCCCCGGGCGCAGCTCAGTGAGGATGCGGCGAACCGCCTTGCGCGCCTGGGCCGCGCTCTGCTTGATCGCGGCCGCCCGTTCCGTGGCGCCGGTCTCGTCGTTTGCGGGCAGCGTGCGCGCGATCGCCCCGGCCTCCACATCGATCGCGAAGAGCAGCGGTCCGACATCGTCGTGGAGGTCGCGGGCGAGCGCCGCCCGCTCCTCGTCCTGAAGCCGCTGCAGCTGCTCGGACAGGCGGCGATTGGCGATCGAGGCATCGTCGAGCCGGTCGGCCATCCGGTTGAGCCCGTGGGCAAGGTCGCGCATCTCCGGCGGGCCATCGGGCACGAGACGCACCGCCGCTTCGCCGGCGCCGATGCGCTCGAACGCGTTCTTCATGGGGCCGAGCGTGCGCATGGCGTGATCGACGACGATCCAGATCGCCGCAAAGGTCACGAGAACGAAGGTGAGAAGGATCGCGATGCCGTGGACGGCCTCGCTCCACGTCTCGGCGATCTCGTTGCGCGGATCGATCGACACCACCACCGCGACGGACGGCGCGGCGAGGGCGCTGAGCGGAATGATCCGCGTCGGCTGCGGCGGCGCAAGGAGGGTGACGAACCATTCGGGCAGGCCGCGATAGTTCGTCGATGGCTGGGACGAGGCACGGATCACGCCGAGCGTGTCGATGAGCATCATGCGCACGTCGCGGTCGCCATTGTGGGACCGAACGAAGCCCTGCAGCTTGCCCTGCACGTCCCGCGTCGCGGGCAGCTCGGCGATGAGCAGCGAGACGCGGTTGCTGGCGCTGATCTCGGCGGCCTCCATTTCGGCCGCGATCGATTCCCGCGCCTGGAAATAGCTGACCATCCCGCCGATCGTCAGGATGGCGAGAAAGGCGATGGCTAGGGTCAGGGCGAGGCGCGAATTCAGGGACACGGCTCATCTGTTGCCGGGTTATCGGCGCGGAGGCAAGCGTTTCGGCGCCCCCGCACGAAGGAGTGTCTTTGCGCGCGCGAAACAGCCGCGCGGATGGTCCGGGTTTCCGGTCCCGCGAGATCAGCGCTTGAGAACGAAGACCGCCTGCTGGCCGAACAGGTTCCAGAACGACCAGGGCATGGTCATCGCGATCTTCTGGCCCGTCGCGTTGATCGCCTGTGCGGTTTCGACCTTTGCCCCGATCTCCTCGGCGAGCGCCACGAAATCGCGGATCGTGCAGAAATGAATGTTCGGACTGTCGTACCAGGGCTGGGGCAGATTGGCCGTCACCGGCATGCGCCCGCGAAACATCAGCGAGGCGCGGACCGCGATATGGCCGAAGTTCGGAAACGACACGATCGCCCGCTTGCCGATGCGCAGGAGCTGGGTGAGAACCTCCTTCGGGTTTCGGGTCGCCTGAATCGTCTGGGACAGGATCACATAGTCGAAGGACTGGTCCATGTAATGGATCAGGTCGCGGTCCGCATCGCCCTGAATGACCGACAGGCCGCGCGCGACGCAATCGTTGACGCCGGCCTGGGACAGTTCGACGCCCCGCCCGTCCACCTGGCGCCGCACTTCCAGAAGCTGAAGCAGCGAGCCGTCGCCGCAGCCGACGTCCAGAACGCGGCTGCCCGGCTTCACGAGTTCGGCAATGATGTCGAGATCGAGGCGCGTGCTCAACGTCGCCGCGACGCTCTCGGCGACATGGTGCTCGTTTTCGGACATGCTCATGCAATCAGCCCCCGTGCACGGGCGGCGGACGAGAGGAACCCCTCCATCGCCCTGTAAAAATCCGGTTCGTCCAGAAGGAACGAATCATGGCCCTTGTCCGTCTCGACCTCCACGAACGAAACCGAGGCGGCCGCCGCGTTCAGAGCATGGACGATGTCCCGGCTTTCCGATGTCGGAAACAGCCAGTCGGACGAGAACGAGACGAGGCAGAACCGCGTCCTCGAACCCTTGAACGCGTTGGCGAGGAGGCCGTCATAATCCGCCGCGATGTCGAAATAGTCCATCGCACGGGTCATGTAGAGATAGGAGTTCGCGTCGAACCGCTCCACGAAGGTCGACCCCTGATGGCGCAGATAGCTCTCGATCTGGAACTCCGCATCGAACTTGAAGCCAAGCTTCTGCCCGTGCTGGAGGTTGCGTCCGAACTTGCGGTGGAGCGCCTGTTCGGAAAGATAGGTGACGTGGGCGGTCATACGGGCGACGGCGAGCCCCTTGTAGGGGCGAACGCCCTTTTCGTAATATCGCCCGCCGCGCCAGTCGGGATCGGCCATCACCGCCTGGCGCCCGACCTCGTGAAAGGCGATGTTCTGGGAGGAATGGCGCGCTCCTGTGGCGATCGGCACCGCCGCGAACACCATGTCGGGATAGCTGACGGTCCACTGCAGCACCTGCATGCCGCCCATCGACCCGCCGATGACGGCAAACAGCGTTTCGATGCCGAAGCTTTCGACGAGCATCTTCTGGGCGCGCACCATGTCGCGGATGGTCAGCACCGGAAGATCGATGCCGTAGGGCTGTCCGCTCTCCGGATCGATCGAGGCCGGACCCGTCGTCCCCATGCAGCCGCCCAGCACATTCGAGCAGATGACGAAGTAACGGCTGAGATCGACCGGCTTTCCCTCGCCGATCAGTCCGTTCCACCAGCCGGGCTTTCCCGTGATGGGCGAGGGGGACGCGCAATAATGGTCGCCCGTCAGGGCATGGCAGATCAGGATCGCGTTCGACTTGTCGGCATTGAGCGTTCCGTAGGTGTTGTAGGCGATCCGGAACGGGGCGAGATCGATGCCGGCATCGAGCGCGAGCGGCTTGTCATGTCCGAAATCGACGACATCGCTGGACGGATGATAGATTTCGCGGCTACCGGCCGCGCGGATCACGTTTGGGTCGGGTGCGGTTTCGCTCATGGGAGTATCGCGACTGTCTTTGTCAGGGCTCTCGGTTCGGGGCGGGGTTTCGCCTCGCCGGTCGCCTACGCACTATCCTATCGAAGCGCGCGGGGAAATGGCGGACTTCTGGCGGATGGAAGCGATCGAATGCCGGCGACCGGTCCGCGCGCATGCCGCGACCCGTTCGCGCCGCGATCCCGCAAGGCCGATCGTCCGACGGACAGTGTCGGCCCGAGCCACCCGGCCGGCACGGGGCTATCTTGGCCGCTCGCGCAAACGCCCGCGCGGGACTGCGGCATCGTCCGCTTTTGCTTTCCGTTCCAGTCCCTTCACTCGCCCGCAGGCCGTCCCCGTTGGCATGACCGGGCCGTCACGAGCACCCTTCGCGCCGCATGCGGGGGGTGCGTTTCGGCCAGTCTCGCAGCGACCGGCCGGATCGGTTCGAGACCTCGAAAATTGATGGTACGGGCTCGCCACAAGCCCGCATATGCGGGGTTTCGAGGGCTTTTTCAGCCGGTGCACAGTGCGTTGCGAAACGCAGTATTAAGGGAAGCGCGGGTACATCTTGGCAACGAAGCCTGCCAAGACCGAAGAAGCCCATTCCCCGATGAAAACCGTGCGCCCGGACGTTTCTGCGCTGATGTGCTTGAGTACTGCGGTATTCTCCGCGGTCAGCCTTTCTGTTCTCGTTGTCCTCGGCCAACCGTTGCTGGTCTACATGGAGGGCGGCGATCGGGCGTTGATCGTCCTGGCCGCAGCGCTCAGCGCGGCCTTCATGACGGCGACGGTCGCGATCGGAGCCTTCTGGATCCTGCCGAAGATGCGTCGCCAGTCGAAGGAGCAGGGGAAGTTGCAGACCCTCACCGGTGCGCTCGAACGCCGCTCGCAGGATCTGGAAACCGCGGCTTTGACGGACGCCCTGACAGGCATGCACAATCGCCGATTCTTCGACGAGGCGATGCGCTACTATCTCGACGAGTTCGAGAAGATCGGCCGGCCGCTGGGCTTCATGCTGCTCGATCTCGACCATTTCAAAGCGATCAACGACACCCACGGACACGATGTGGGCGACGAAGTCCTGAAGGCGGTGGCCAATTGTCTCTTCGAGGTCACGCGGCATCATGACATCGTGGCGCGCCTTGGCGGCGAGGAATTCGCGGTGGTGACGCCGAACATGGGCAGGACGGACTGCGAAGCCTTCGCCGATCGCATCCGCGAGGCGATCGGCAAGCTGGTCATCAGGACGGGCAATGTGCATCTGCGGGTCACGGTCTCGATCGGCGTCGCCGTGTCCCAGCGGAAGGACGACGTCGGCCAGTTCTACAAGCGAGCCGACGTGAACCTTTATCATGCCAAGCAGACCGGCCGGAACAGGGTCTGCGCGTAAGCTGCCGGGCGCCGGGCGGGGTCGGTCCGCGTGTATCGTCCGCGCGCGAACCGCACGCCTGCGCCCGCGTTCGAGCTTCGCAATTCCATGGGCTTTGGTCTATAGGACCGATGGCAGCGCGCGATCGGCGCGCGAGGTTTCGAAGAGATCAGGTTCGGCATGAGTGAGAACGCGGTGTCCGCAGAGCGCGCGACGACAAGACCCAGAACTCTTGCCGGCGCCGGCAGCGCTTCCTTCACCACCGAGGACCCCCTGGTCTCGCTGGACGGCATTCTGGACGTCGAGGCGGTCAGGCAGGAGTTTGACGCCCTGTGCGCGACGGCCCGCAGCGCCGACTGTTCCGACATCAGGCTGCAGCTTCTGGAGCGCTTGAAGAGCGTCGTTTCGCAAGGACGCGCCGCGATCCGCGAAATGCTGTTCGAGGACAATCTCGGCGCGCTGTGCGCGCGCCGCCTCGCGGCCCTTCAGGACGAACTCATCCGCATCATCTACGACGTCGCCGTGAAGCACGTCTTCAAGATCGCGCCGATGGACCCGGACAATCGCATCGCGATCCTCGCGGTGGGTGGTTATGGGCGCGGAACGCTGGCGCCGGGATCCGACATCGACCTTCTGTTCCTGCTGCCGGCCCGCACATCCTCGGTCGGTGAGCAGGTCGCGCAATATCTTCTCTATTTTCTGTGGGATCTCGGCTTCAAGGTCGGCCACGCATCGCGCAGCGTCGAGGACTGCATCGCGCTCGCCCGGGACGATTTCACGATCCGCACCTCGATCCTGGAGCGCTGGCTCGTGGCGGGATCGGCCGAGCTGGCGAGCGAGCTCGACGAGCGCTTCGCCCGGGACGTGGTGCAGGGCACGAGCCGCGAATTCATCGCGGCCAAGCTTGCCGAACGCGACACGCGGCACGCCAAGTCGGGCAATACGCGCTATCTCGTCGAGCCCAACGTGAAGGAAGGCAAAGGCGGCTTGCGCGACCTCAATACGTTGTTCTGGATCGCCAAATATCACTACCGGGTGGATACGTCGGAGGCCCTCGTGAAGGCCGGCGTGTTTTCGCGCCGCGAGCAGACCGTGTTCGCCAAGGCCGAGGACTTTCTGTGGGCGGTGCGCTGCCACATGCATTTCGAGACCGGCAAGGCCGAGGAGCGGCTTTCCTTCGATCTGCAGCCCCTGATCGCCGAGCGTCTCGGCTACAACATCCATCCGGGCCTGCAGGCCGTCGAGCGCTTCATGAAGCATTACTTCCTGATCGCCAAGGATGTCGGCGACCTGACGCGCATCTTCTGCGCCGCGCTGGAGGAAGAGGAAGCCAAGGACGCGCCCGGCCTCAGGGGATTCGTGCGATCCTTGCGCAACCGGGCGAAATCGATCGCCGGGACGCTCGACTTTCACATCGACAACAACCGGATCAACGCGGTCTCGCGCGACGTGTTCAAGATCGATCCGGTCAACATCATCCGCATCTTCCGTCTCGCGGCGATGCACGATCTCGAATATCATCCCGACGCGCTGAAGCTGATCCGCCGCTCGCTGCGCCTGATCAACGGCGATCTGCGGGCCAATTCGCAGGCCAACGCGCTGTTTCTCGACGTCCTGACCGATCGCAACAATCCCGAACTGCACCTGCGCCGGATGAACGAGGCCGGCGTTCTCGGACGCTTCGTGCCCGAATTCGGCAAGATCGTCGCGATGATGCAGTTCAACATGTACCATCACTACACGGTGGACGAGCATCTGCTGCGCTCGATCGCCGAATTGTCGAAGATCGAGCGCGGCGAGCTTGCGAACGAATTGCCGCTCGCCACCGAAATCGTCGGCACGCTGCGCGATCGCCGGCTGCTCTACGTCGCGCTGTTCCTCCACGATATCGCGAAGGGCCGGCCCGAGGATCACTCGGTCGCCGGCGCGCGGCTCGCAAGGCGGCTCTGTCCGCGCTTCGGTCTCGACGAGCGGGCGACCGAACTCGTCTCCTGGCTCGTCGAGGATCATCTGGTCATGTCGATGACGGCCCAGCAACGCGATCTCGCCGACCGCAAGACGATCGTCGATTTCGCCGAGAAGGTTCGCACTCTGGAGCGGCTGAAGCTTCTTGCCGTCGTCACGGTCTGCGATATCCGGGCGGTCGGGCCGGGCGTCTGGAACGGCTGGAAAGGCCAGTTGCTGCGCACGCTCTATCTCGAGACGGAACCGACCCTGTCGGGCGGATTCACGCAGACATCGCGCGAGGAGCGGCTGACCGCCGCGCGCCGGCGCCTCGAAGACCGTCTTCAGGACTGGAGCGAGGCGGAGCGCGGCAGCTATCTCGATCTGCATTATCCCAACTATTTCCTCACCGTCCCGATCGACGAACAGGTGGCGGACGCCGAGTTCATCCGCCGTTCCGGGACAAAGGATCCGCTCGCGACCGAGGTCAGGACCGATGCGTTCCGGCAGGTGACGCGCATCAAGGTGCTGGCGCCCGACCACCCGCGCCTCGTCTCGCAGCTCGCCGGCGCCTGCGCGGGATCCGATGCCAACATCGCCGATTCGCAGATCTTCACGCTGACCGACGGACGCGCGCTCGACATCATGACGATCTCGCGCTCGTTCGAGGCCGAGGACGACGAGATGCGCCGGGCGGGCCGGATCTGCGACAATATCCGCAAGCTCTTGAGCGGCGAAACCGTGATGTCGCGCCTGATCGCCGATCGGCGGGCCGTTCGCCACGCCGATCTCTTCGACGTCAAACCCAAGATCACGGTCGACAACGGCTTGTCGAACCGGGTGACGGTCATCGAGGTCGAGGGGCTCGATCGGACGGGGCTTCTGGCCGACATCACCGGAGCGATCTCCGACCTCAATCTCGACATCCGCTCGGCGCACGTTTCGACATACGGCGAAAAGATCATCGACGCCTTCTACGTGACCGATCTGCTCGGCATGAAGGTGACGTCGGATACGCGCATCGCCCGTATCGAGAAGCGGCTGCTCAACGTCCTTGAGAGCGCGGAGGGAGAGGTGTCCTCGGTGAAGACCGTGCCGGTCCAGAAGTCGTTCGGTTATCAAAGCATATGAGCCTCATCTCCAAGTTTGCGACCGTCGGCGGCGCGACCATGGTGTCGCGCGTCTTCGGCTTCGGGCGCGAAATGCTGATGGCGTCGGCGCTCGGCGTCGGACCGGTCGCCGACGCCTTCAATCTGGCGTTCCGCTTTCCCAACCTGTTTCGGCGGCTGTTTGCGGAAGGCGCGTTCAACGCCGCCTTCATTCCGCTGTTCTCGCGCTCGCTGGAAGAAGACGGATCGGAGGGCGCGCGCCGGTTCGCGTCCGAGATCTACTCGACCCTGTTCGCGATCCTGACCGTGTTCACGGTCGTGGCGTGGATCTTCATGCCGTTTCTGGTCCAGACCATCATCGCACCGGGCCTTGCCTATTGCGTCGATGAAGAAATCGGGGCGCAGGCGTTGTCGTGCGCGGCCCGGTTCGACATCACCGTCACCTTCTCGCGCATCATGTTTCCCTATCTCGCCTGCATGTCGCTGATGGCGATGGTGTCGGGCATTCTCAACGCGTTCCGGCTGTTTTTCGCGGCCGCGGCTGCGCCGACGGTCCTGAACTTCGTTCTCATCGGAGTGATCAGCTACGCGCTGATGATGGATTACGACAAGGCGACGACCGGGTTCCTCATGAGCTGGGGCGTGCTGGCCTCGGGGTTCCTGCAGCTTGCGATCGTCGTCATCGCGATGCGGCATGCCCGCTTCTCCGTATCGCTTCGCATGCCGCGCTGGACGAAGGGGCTGAAGCGGCTGCTGGTCCTTGCGGGACCGGCCGCGCTGATCGGCGGCATCACCCAGATCAACCTTTTCGTCGGCCAGGCGATCGCCTCGTTCAAGCCCGGCGCGGTCTCGATCCTGCAATATGCCGACCGGCCCTACCAGCTGCCGCTCGGCATGGTCGGGGTCGCGATCGGCGTCGTGCTCCTGCCCGAGCTCGCCCGCGCCCTCAAGGCCGGCCGGCTGAAGGAAGCCCAGCACACCCAGAACCGGAGCCTGGAGTTCGCGCTGTTCCTGACCGTGCCGGCGGCCATCGCCCTGTTCATCATACCCGAGCCGATCATCCGCGTCATCTACGAGCGCGGCGAGTTCGAGCCCACCGCGACGCCTCTCGTCGCCAGCGTCCTCGGTCTCTACGCGTTGGGCCTGCCGGCTTTCGTGATGATGAAAGTGTTTCAGCCGGGCTATTTCGCCCGGGAGAACACGCGAAGCCCGATGATCGCGACCATGATCTCGGCGGTCGCCAACATCGTCTTGTCCCTGGCGCTCTTTCAGGTCATGGCCGAGCAGGGCATCGCGCTCGCGACCACGATCGCGGGATGGCTGAACGCCGGCCTCCTGTTCTGGGGTCTCTATCGAAAGGGCCTCTGGGAGATCGACCGGCAACTGATGAAACGCTGCCTGCTCGTGCTGGTCTGCGCGGGAGTAATGGGGGTTTCCCTGGTCGCGATGATGTGGGAGCTCGGCGACTGGCTCGACCCGAACGATGCCGTGGCGACGCAGGTCTTGGCGATCCTGATCCTCGTGGGAGTTGCCATGCTGGTTTATTTCGCCCTCGCGTTCGCGACCGGCGCGGCCGATCGCAAACTCGTCATGGGCCTTGTCAGGCGTCGACGCCCGAAGCCTTAGAACGCACGATCCGGCGCGTGCGCCCGGGAGCCGGATGACCCGTCCGTCGCCCCCGGCCCGTCACTTACAAAAAACACCGCCTGCCGAGACGGCGGGCGGTGTTTTCGTTTCATCGGCAGTCCGCGGCGCGGTCGCCTCAGTTCGGCGTGACGAAACGCGATTCCTGACCGTCCGAGCGAACCTCCAGAGCGAACGGGACCGCCTGATCGTCGACCCCGCGAAAGATGAAGTAGCTCGAATAATTATCCCGCGTCGAAAGCAGGACGTCCTCCACCGACCGGTCGGGCAGGAGCGCCCTGGCGATCCGGTCCACCATGTCCGGAACCTGGGCAGGATCGATCGGACGATCGACGCTCACGATCCGGCCCTCCGGCTCGACGGCGATGGCGACGGGCGTTCCGGTCTCGGTCTGTCCGCGTAGCGCGAACAGCTGGCCGTCCTCGACCTCGCGCATCGAGACCGAGCTGAAGGTAACGCCGGGAAGGGCGAGCTTCGCGCTGGCGATGACGTTCGCCGGGACTGCGATCATGTCGGCCTCTTCTTCGTCTCCCGCAGCCTTCGTGCCGCCGGGGGTGACGCGAAGATCGGGCACGGCGTCCGCCTTCGGAGCGGCAACGGCCGTCTTGTCCGGTTCCGGCGTTGCATCGGGTGTGGTCGACGCGCCCGCATCGTCGTTCCGTGCCGAGGACGCCGTGTCCGACGGGGGCCGCACCGCCGCGCCGTTCGGCGCGTCCTGCCGCGCTGCGCGGGAGGCGGAGGCCTTCTGCTCGTCGAGGCTGCCGGGCCCCGTCTTCGATGGCGCGGGCGCAGAGCCGCTCGCCGGGGCGCCGGACGTCGCGGCGGCCATCTGTTCGGCAAGCGCGCCGGGCCCGGTTTCAAGCGGAGCGCCGGACGGGCGTGGTTCGGCGGCGCCGGTCGCAGCACCGGGCGTGCGAGGTCCTTCGGTTGCCGCGTCCGGCTTCTCCGGCGTGTTGGCGGCGTCCGACGTTCCGGTGGCCGGGGCGCCGGCACCGGCTGGCGCGTTCGCTCGATCGGAGACCGCGGCGGCGGCCGCCTTCTGGGCATCCATCGAACCCGGCCCGCTCTTGGTCGTGACCGACGGTGGCGGCGCCGAGACGACGGGAGGCTCGTCGGTGGTTCCGGTCGATCGATCGACGGTCGCCACGGCGGGAATATCGCCCGCCACCGGGTCCTGCGGCGCGGCATCGGACGGCGCGGTTGGTTCACCCGAACCCTGCGAATCGGCCGAGGCCGGTGCCGTTTCGCCGCGTGCCGGCGTGTCGCCCTGCGACGTGATGCCGGCCATGTTGCGGCCGATTTCGGTTTCCGGCGGCGTCGTGCCGCTGATCAGCGCGTCGACGGTGCGTGCCGCGCTCCGGGTCGCCTGCGCCTGCGGGGTCGGTGCGGAGACGAGCCCGGCGGCCTCTGCCGGCACAGCGACGAGTGCGCCGTTGCGGCAGGTGAGCGCGTAGCGGCCCGGTATGCCTTCCACCGAGATCAGGAGTTCGATTCCCGAGGCGTTCGGGACCATGTTGCACTGCCGGTCGGTCTCCTGGGCGCTGCCCGTCTGGGGAAGCAGCGCAAGCGCCGTGCCGGCTGCGATCATGGATGTCCAGGGTTTCATCGCCATGTCCTTGCCCAATGTCTTTTGCTGTTTTCCTTCAAGAAGATTGCACCGGGACCGGCTTCTGCAAGTCGAACCGGCGGTCTTTTCTTTTAGGCTGGCCTCGTTATGGTGCGGCAGCCCTGTTTCCCGCATTGATCGAGTTGACCCATGACCCAGCCCGTCCAGCCGCCTGCTTCGGCCTATTTCATCACGCCAGAACAGGAAGAGACGCAGTCGCGCACCCTGTCGATCATCGTCGACAACGAGCCGGGCGTCCTGGCACGGGTGATCGGTCTGTTCTCGGGACGCGGCTACAATATCGAGAGCCTGACCGTGTCGGAGACCGAGCACGAGAAGCATCTGTCACGGATCACGATCGTCACGCGCGGCTTCCCTCATGTCATCGCGCAGTTGAAGAGCCAGCTCGACCGGATCGTGCCGGTGCACCGCGTCATCGACCTCACCCTGAGCGGCGGCGGCGACGAGGCGAGCAAGCCGATCCAGCGCGAGCTCGCGATCATCAAGGTCGCGGGCAAGGGCGAGAAGCGTGTCGAGGCGCTGCGCCTTGCGGACATCTTCCGTGCGCAGGTCGTCGATTCGTCGATCGAGCATTTCGTGTTCGAGATCGTCGGCCGTCCGAGCAAGATCGATCGCTTCTGCGCGATCCTTGAACCGCTGGGGCTCGTCGAGATCTGCCGGACGGGCGTCGCCGCTCTGTCGCGGGGCCCGCGCGGCGACTGACGCCGCCGGAGACGAGCCTTGCGATCCGGCAAGGCCAGGCCTCATGGGACGGAACGTCGGCCTATCGGGGCAGGGCGCCGAACCGGATGCGGAGCCGTCGGTTCGCCTTGCCCTTCTTCTCGATCTTTCCGATGTGGATCTCGCCGACTTCGCCGGTCTCCGACACGTGCGTGCCGCCGCAGGGCTGCGCGTCGACCGATGACGCCTCGCCGATGCAGACCAGCCGGACCGTGCCGACGCCGCGCGGCGGCTTGACGTTGGCGGACTTCACCAGTCCGGGATTGGCGTCGAGTTCGGCCTCGGTGATATCGCGGACGAAGACCGGATGATTGGCCGTCACGAGGTCCATCAGCTGCGCGGAGATCGCGGCCTTGTCGGCCTCCGCCTCCGGCCAGTCGAAATCGATCCGGCTTTCCGCCTCGCCCACCGCCGCTCCCGTGATCGGGAAGGGGCAGACAACGGACAGGAGATGGCAGGCCGTGTGCATGCGCATCAGCCGGTAGCGTCGTTGCCAGTCGACGTGCAGCGTCAGCGTTTCGCAGGGCGAGGGCAGTTCAGCGTCCGGTTCGGCGATCATGACGACCTGCTGCTTGCCGGGCGAGAAGACCGTATCGACGATCCGCGTCTTGGTGCCGTCGCCGCGTTCGACGAAGCCGCTGTCTCCCGGCTGCCCGCCGCTCGCGGCATAGAAGTTCGTCCGGTCGAAGACGAGTCCGCTTGCCCCCGAAAGGCCGACGAGACGGGCTTCCATGGTCGAAAGATAGGCGTCGTGCTGATAGACCCGCTCGGTCTCTGCGAGCCCTTCGGCGTTCACGGTCTCACCCACCTGCGTCAGTCCACGGTCTCGAACGGAACGTCGAACTGCGGGGCCTTCGTGACGAAATCGGGTACCGGAAGACCCTTTTCCTTGAGGAAGGCCGGGTTGAACATCTTGGACTGGTAGCGGTTGCCGTAGTCGCACAGGATCGTCACGATCGTGTGCCCCGGTCCCATTTCCTTCGCGAGCCTGATCGCGCCGGCGATGTTGATGCCGGACGATCCGCCGAGGCAAAGCCCCTCCTCGGTCACGAGGTCGAAGACGATCTTCAAAGCTTCCGGGTCCCCGATCTGGTAGGCGAAGTCGGGCTCGAAGCCTTCGAGGTTCGCGGTCACCCGACCCTGGCCGATGCCTTCGGTGATCGAAGAGCCTTCCGACTTCATCTCGCCATGAGCGTAATAGTTGTAGAGCGCCGCGCCCATCGGGTCGGCGATCGCGATCTTGATGCGGCCCGAATGGCGCTTGAGGCCGAGCGCCGTGCCGGCCAGGGTGCCGCCGGTGCCGACCGCGCACACGAAGCCGTCGATCTCCCCGCCGGTGTCGTGCCAGATCTCCTCCGCCGTCGTCACCACATGGCCATCGCGGTTGGCGACATTGTCGAACTGGTTCGCCCAGATCGCGCCGGCTGAGTGGGATTTCGCAATGGTTTCAGCCAGTCGCCCCGAAAGCTTCACATAATTGTTCGGGTTCTTGTAGGGCACCGCCGGCACTTGGATCAGCTCGGCGCCCATCAACCGGAGAGCGTCCTTCTTCTCTTCGCTCTGGGTCTCCGGGATGACGATCACGGTCCTGTAGCCCAAGGCGTTGGCGACGAGCGAGAGGCCGATGCCGGTGTTTCCGGCCGTTCCCTCCACGATGATGCCGCCGGGCTCAAGCAGGCCTTTTTCCTCGGCGTCCCGGATGATGAACAGACCGGCCCGATCCTTCACCGATTGGCCCGGATTGAGAAATTCGGCCTTCCCGTAAATTTCGCACCCGGTTTCTTCCGATGCGCGATGAAGTCGGATGAGGGGCGTGTTGCCGATCGCATCGAGAACGGAATTGAAGCGTGACATGGGTCTCCGGGGCTTTCTGGATTGGCGGTCGGTGGATGAGGATGAACAAAGACTAGCGCATGGTGTTCCATGGGCGAGGCTCAAGCAAGTGACGACTGGCATAAGGTGCGGGACGCGATCGATCCATCGGATTGGGACGGGATCCGGTTCGCATCCAGGCACCCGGCCCCCTGTCAGGACTTTGAAGAATATGTGGAAATACGCATTTTGGGCGATGGGCGACAACTCGGATGATGGCTATTTTTACCTCAAAGTGCGGCAGACTTGCGCTTGTCTCGAAAAACCCACGCAGTTATAAGCCGGACGCTTGGCGTTGGAGGACCGTATGAGTGAAGCCCTTGAAGTCGTAACATCTTTGCCTGAGGATAGTTCGTTCATGGACGAGCGCCAGAGGGAGTATTTCAAGCAGAAGCTCAAGGCCTGGAAAGCCGATATTCTTCGCGAGTCGCGCGAGACGCTCGAGGCGCTCGCGAACGAGAGCCCGAACCAGGCTGATGCCGCCGATCGTGCATCCTCGGAGACCGATCGCTCGATCGAGCTGAGGGCGCGCGACAGGCAGCGCAAGCTGGTCGGCAAGATCGATGCGGCGCTGCAGAGGATCGAGGAAGGCACCTACGGCTATTGCGAGGAAACCGGCGAGCCGATCGCTCTCAAGCGTCTCGACGCCCGGCCGATCGCGACCCTGTCCCTCGAAGCCCAGGAACGCCATGAGCGCCGCGAGAAGATCTATCGCGACGACTGACCGCTGACGCTTCGGAAGCGCGGCGTCTCGAACGGTCCGCAACGGTCGGCCGTGCGCCTCGACGACCGCTCGCCTCGTCGGGAAGCCGAACAGGACCGCCTCCTGTCGTCATGCGCCTCGATAGGGGCGCTCGAGGCGGGACGTCTCATTTCGAATTCTCGACGGCATTCGACCTGCCCGCACGCCTTCGGGCGGCGCCGTCCGAACGAATGGCGCGCGAGTGCCCGTTTCGCCGACCGGTCATGACACAGGCTTCGCCCGTCCTCATCGCGATGCCTGTCTGATCTCGTCCCGGTCTGTCGGTCCTGTATCTGTCTGCCGCACCCCCGGCGTGCCGATCGCGCTTTCGATGACGAGATCGCCGCTTCCGCCGATCAGGAGGAGATGCTCGACATCGTCCCGCCGGATGAGGACAAGGCGGCGTCGATCCCCGATGCTCACCATTTCGACGACGGCAAGCCGCGGCGCCCGCGCCTTCGCGCCGATCATCAGCGAGGGCGAGCCGCTTGCCTTTCGGATGGTGAGAAGCGTGACGACCGCCAGTGCGCAGACGATCGTGGCGACGAAGAGAACCCATAGAATGGGCGCGAAGGTTTCCCCCACCATGGTCGCGAACCAGTTCGGCATCGGTGCAATTCTCCTTTCGAGGACGGGACGCGAGACGATCGGCCGGATGCGCGTGTTGCGCGAAAAGCTTGGTGCAAGCCTGACGGCGTTAACGCGCGACGGATGTGTCGATTTCCTCTATGGTCCCCGGCAGAATTGCAACATGGCCGTGGAATGCGAGCAGGAGCCGAAGCCGGATTCCGCCCGCCGCGCGGCTCTCCAGATCCAGAATGCCATGCCGCATGAACTGGACAGATACGGACGGAAACGATGGCCAACGCACTCGAAAAGCCGTTGATCGATCAAACGGAACGAGCGGGTAATGTGCGGCGTCTGCTTTTCTTCGGCGGCTGTCTGATCCTGGTTGCGGCAGGTCTTGCCCTTTTCGGAAACGACAATGGGCGCGTGGCGCTCCTGGTTCTGTTTTCCCTTCTCGCAGCCATTGGCATCGTCGCCCTGTTTGGTCTGGCGCTCGGTTTCCTCTCGCTCAGCGCCAAGACCGATGACGGGTCGGCGGCCCGCAGCTTTCTCGACGGCGCGCGCCAGGGCGCGGTCTTCGTCGATCGGAAGGGCGCCGTCGTCTATGCGAACCGATCCTATGGCCGGCTGATCGGCAAGGAAGAGGGGGCGAGCGTTCCGCCGCCCGTCCAGCTTCTCGCGCGCCATGCGGGCGCGGCGGAGGATGTCTACTGGCTGGCCAAGGCGGCGCGGGAGAAGAATGGCGGGCACCGTGAGTTTCGGCTCGATTCGCCCTTGTCCGGGGAGGACAGCCATGCGCGCTGGTACCGCGTGTCGGTTCGCCCCATCGAGGCGCGCACGGGCTCGCTGCAAGCTTGGCAGATCGCCGATATCACGGCGGACCGGCGCGAGGAGGAGGCCTCGTTCCGCACCCTTCAGGATGCGATCGACTATCTCGACAAGGCGCCCGTCGGCTTCTTCGCCTCGGACGCCGACCTCAATCTCACCTATCTTAATGCGACGCTCGCGACTTGGCTCGACACCGATCTCGGCGATTTCCAGCCCGGCCGGACGGCCCTGACCGAATTCCTTCCGAAAGCTGCCCGAACCGAGCTCGTCGCCCGGACGCGGCCGCTGGAGGAGGGCGCGATCCAGACCATCGAGCTCGACCTGACGACGGGCAAGGGGCGCATCCTGCCGGTCAAGATGATCGTCCAGAAGGCGCGCGAGCGCGATGGCAGCGCCGGGCTTCGCGCGATCATCCTCAGCGAAACCTCGCCCCAGCGCAGCCATGCGGAAGCTGCGGGCGCACGGCTCAATCGCTTCTTCAATGCGGCGCCGATGGCGATCGCGTCGCTCAACGACAAGTTCGAGAGCAGACGGTCCAATCCGGCCTTCGCGCGCCTGTTCGGCGAAAAGGCCTCGCGCGAGGCCGTCCCGTTCCTCACGCTCCTCAACGACGAGAGCGCCGAGAGAATGCGCGAGCGCCTTCAGGCCGCAAGCGAGGGCGAGGCCGAGATCGCGCCGGTGGACGTGACGATGCGGGGCGACAAGCCACGCTCGGCGCGCATCTATCTGAACGTCATTCCAGACCGCGATACCAGCGAAGACGAGACGATCATCCTCTACGCCGTCGACATCACCGACCAGCGCGCGCTGGAGGATCAGTTCGCCACGGCGCAGAAGATGCAGGCGGTCGGCAATCTGGCGGGCGGCATCGCCCACGACTTCAACAACGTCCTGACCGTGATCACCGCATCGGTCGACTTCCTGCTGATGAACCAGAAGCCCGGCGATCCGGCTTTCCAGGATCTTCTCCTGATCAAGCAGAGCGCGAACCGCGCCGCTTCGCTCGTGCGCCAGCTTCTCGCCTATTCGCGGCGCCAGACGATGCGTCCGAAGATGCTGAGCCTTACCGATGTCGTTGCCGATCTCGACCTTCTGCTGAAGCGGATCGCCGGCGACCGCACGAAGCTCGAGCGCCGCCACGCCCGCGACCTGTGGCCGGTAATGGCCGATATCGGCCAGTTCGAGCAGGTGATCACCAATCTGGTGGGCAATGCGCGCGATGCGATGCCGAACGGCGGCACGATCTCGATCGCGACGCGAAACGTCGATGCGGCCGAGGCGCCGACCTACGAACATCCGGAAATGCCGAAGATCGACTATGTCCTCGTCGAGGTCGCCGACACCGGAACGGGAATGCCCGCCGATGTCGCCGAACGGATCTTCGAGCCATTCTTCACGACCAAGGAGATCGGCAAGGGCACCGGCCTCGGCCTGTCCATGGTCTACGGCATCATCAAGCAGTCGAACGGCTTCATCTACGTCGATTCGACCGAAGGAAAGGGAACGGTGTTCCGGATCTTCCTGCCGCGCTACGTGCCCGATGTCGCCGTCACGATGCCGGACCAGACGAAGCCCACCGGAACGCCGGAAAAGATCGATCTGTCGGGCACCGCGACCATTCTTCTCGTGGAAGACGAGGACTATGTCCGCGCCGGAAGCGTTCGCGCCCTGAAGCTCAAGGGGTACGACGTCCACGAGGCCGATTCCGGCCTCGATGCGCTCGACGTTCTCGAAGCGCTGGACGGCAAGATCGACCTCGTGGTTTCCGACGTCGTCATGCCCGAGATGGACGGTCCGACGCTGCTTCGCGAAATGCGCAAGATCAGACCGGACATGAAATTCGTCTTCGTGTCGGGCTATGCCGAGGAAGCGTTCGCGAAGAACCTCCCGGTCGGTGAGAAGTTCGGGTTCCTGTCGAAGCCGTTCTCCCAGAAGGAACTGGCGATGACCGTCAAGCAGATGCTCGAAAGCAAGGACTGAAACCTGCGGCAGACCGACCGGCAGGGGCGAGGGCCGAGCTCGGCGGCAAAACCGCGGCGGCGAGGGGCTTCAGGATCGATTCCTGACCGGTTCGCCCCTCGCGTCCGGAACATGCGTGGCGGGCGGCCTGGCCCGCCCTGATCGAGTTGGCCGCCGCTCGTCGCCCCTCAGCCGCGGTCGGGCCGGTCGCGGTTCGACGAGCGTCAAGCAAGAGAACAAAATGGAAACAAAAACCTTGACCGGAACAAAGCATGTACATAGATAGGGTCTGTCGTCAGCGTTGCGCCCGTGGCGCCCAATGCATTAAGGAGCGGTTGTATGGCCCAGAATGCCCTCAGGCTCGTCGAGGAAAACTCCGTGGATAAGACCAAGGCGCTGGACGCCGCGCTCTCTCAGATCGAACGTGCCTTCGGCAAGGGTTCGATCATGAAACTCGGGCAGAACAATCAGAGCATCGAGATCGACACGGTGTCGACCGGCTCGCTGGGGCTCGATATCGCGCTTGGGATCGGCGGCTTGCCGAAGGGGCGCGTCGTCGAGATCTACGGCCCGGAAAGCTCGGGCAAGACCACGCTCGCACTTCACACGATCGCGGAAGCCCAGAAGAAGGGCGGTATCTGCGCATTCGTCGACGCGGAGCATGCGCTCGATCCGATCTATGCCCGCAAGCTGGGCGTCGACCTGGAAAACCTTTTGGTCTCGCAGCCGGATACCGGCGAGCAGGCGCTCGAGATCGTCGATACGCTGGTGCGTTCGGGCGCGATCGATGTTCTCGTCGTCGATTCGGTGGCGGCCTTGACGCCGCGTGCCGAAATCGAGGGCGAGATGGGCGATTCGCTGCCCGGCCTGCAGGCGCGCCTGATGAGCCAGGCATTGCGCAAGCTCACCGGTTCGATTTCGCGTTCGAAGTGCATGGTCATCTTCATCAACCAGATCCGGATGAAGATCGGCGTCATGTTCGGCTCGCCCGAGACGACGACCGGCGGCAACGCCCTCAAGTTCTATGCCTCCGTACGTCTCGACATCCGCCGCATCGGTTCGATCAAGGATCGCGACGAGGTGACGGGCAACCAGACCAAGGTGAAGGTCGTCAAGAACAAGCTCGCCCCGCCGTTCAAGCAGGTCGAGTTCGACATCATGTATGGCGAGGGCGTCTCGAAGATGGGCGAACTCGTCGATCTCGGCGTCAAGGCCGGCATCGTCGAGAAGTCGGGCGCATGGTTTTCCTACAACAGCCAGCGACTGGGCCAGGGCCGCGAGAACGCCAAGCAGTACCTGCGCGACAATCCGGCCGCGGCCGAGGAAATCGAGCTGGCCATTCGCCAGAACGCCGGAATTCTGGCCGAGAAGCTTCTGGAAGACGACACGCCGGGCGAGGGCGACGACGCGTGAGCCTGATGTTTCGCATGCCGTGCTCCGCGTCTTCGATTTACAGCGGCGAGCGGTGTTTGTAGAACGGCGTCGAAACGGGCGGGCCGGCATGCAGTGTGCCCGGCCGCCCGATAGGCTGATTCTCCAAAGGTTGCGACGATGAGTGGCGTCAACGAAATCCGGTCCGCGTTTCTGGACTACTTCGCGAAGAACGGGCACGAGAAAGTGCCGTCCTCGCCTCTCGTGCCGCGTAACGATCCGACGCTGATGTTCGTGAATGCCGGCATGGTGCAGTTCAAGAACGTCTTCACGGGCGAGGAAAAGCGGCCCTACGCCACCGCCGCGACGTCGCAGAAATGCGTGCGGGCGGGCGGCAAGCACAACGATCTCGACAATGTCGGCTACACGGCCCGGCACCACACCTTCTTCGAGATGCTCGGAAACTTCTCCTTCGGCGATTACTTCAAGGACCGGGCCATCGAACTGGCGTGGAACCTGATCACCAAGGAGTTCGGCCTGCCCGCAGAAAAGCTTCTCGTCACCGTCTATGCGGACGATGACGAGGCCGCGGGCCTGTGGCGCAAGATTGCCGGCCTGTCCGACGACCGGATCATCCGGATCGGCACGTCCGACAATTTCTGGACGATGGGCGAGACCGGTCCGTGCGGTCCGTGCTCGGAAATCTTCTTCGACCATGGCGACCATATTCCCGGCGGCCCTCCCGGCAGTCCGGACGAGGACGGCGACCGGTTCATCGAGATCTGGAACCTCGTCTTCATGCAGTACGAGCAGGTTTCGGCGGACGAACGCCTGAACCTGCCGCGTCCGTCCATCGACACGGGAATGGGGCTCGAACGGATCGCGGCGGTGCTGCAGGGCGTTCACGACAATTACGACATCGATCTCTTCAGGACCCTCATCGCGTCCATCGAGCAGGCGATCGGTTCGCGCGCGGAAGGCAGGCAGACGGCCAGCCACCGCGTCATCGCCGATCATCTTCGCTCGACCGCGTTCCTGATCGCCGACGGGGTCCTGCCGTCGAACGAGGGGCGCGGCTACGTCCTGCGGCGCATCATGCGCCGCGCCATGCGCCATGCCCGACTTCTGGGCGCGAACGAACCCGTGCTCTACAAGGTGCTGCCGGCCCTTGTCGCCGAGATGGGGCGGGCCTACCCCGAACTCGTTCGCGGCGAAGCCCTGATTTCAGAAACCCTGAAGTTGGAGGAGAAACGCTTTCTCCTGACTCTCGATCGCGGTCTGTCGCTGCTCGACGATGCGACACAAGGAATGGACGCAGGGGCGAAACTGTCCGGCGAGACCGCCTTCAAGCTCTACGACACCTACGGTTTCCCGCTCGACCTTACCCAGGACGCCCTGCGCCAGCGCGGGATTGCCGTCGATCTCGACGCGTTCAATACGGCGATGGAGCGCCAGAAGACCGAGGCCCGCAAGAGCTGGACCGGCTCGGGCGAAGCTGCGACGGAGAAGGTCTGGTTCCCGATCCGCGAGCGGGTGGGAGCGACGGAGTTTCTCGGCTACGACACGCATGAGGCAAGCGCATCCGTCGTCGCCCTCGTGCGCGATGGCGCGGAGGTCAAGTCGGCCGCGGCAGGCGACGAGGTTGCGATCATCGTCAATCAGACGCCGTTCTACGGCGAGTCCGGCGGACAGCTGGGCGACACCGGCACCATGTCGAACGGCGAGGTGGAGATCGAGGTCGTCGATACGCAGAAGCTGGCCGACGGATTGTTCGTGCATCGCGCCAAGGTGTCGTCCGGAACGATCGCCGTCGGCAACTCGCTCGATCTGAAAGTCGAGCACCGTCGGCGGGCGAAGATCCGCTCGAACCATTCGGCGACCCACCTCCTCCACGAGGGCCTGCGCGAAGTCCTGGGATCGCACGTCGCCCAGAAGGGATCGCTGGTCGCGCCCGAACGGCTGCGCTTCGACTTCTCGCACCCCAAGCCGATGGAGCGGTCGGAGATCGACGCGGTCGAGCGTCTGGCGAACGGCATCATCCGCCAGAATGCCCCCGTCTCAACGCGTCTCATGGCGGTGGACGATGCGATCGCGTCGGGCGCGATGGCGCTGTTCGGCGAGAAATACGGCGACGAGGTTCGTGTCGTCTCGATGGGAACGGCCGAGGAAGGCGAAAAAGCGGGCAAGGCCTACTCCGTCGAACTGTGCGGCGGCACCCATGTCACCGCGACCGGGGAGATCGGCCTCGTGCATGTCGTCGGCGAAAGCGCCGTCGGCTCGGGCGTGCGCCGCATCGAGGCGCTGACGGGAGAAGCGGCACGCGATTATCTTCGCGAGCAGGATGCGCGGGTCAAGAAGATGGCGGCGCTGCTGAAGGCGTCGCCGGAGGATGCGCTGGCCCGGCTGGAGGCCGTGGTGGAAGAGCGCCGGCGCTTCGAGCGGGAGCTCGGCGAGGCGCGCAAGCGTCTTGCGCTCGCGGGCGATCCCGCCGACGGCGGCGGCGCTGCGCCCACGGCAAGAACGGTGGGCGGCGTGTCGTTTCTCGGGCGCGTCCTCGACGGGGTGTCGGGCCGCGATCTGAAGGGTCTGGTGGACGAGGCGAAGAAGAACGTCGAATCCGGTGTGGTGGCCTTCGCGAGCGTTGCCGACGGCAAGGCTTCGGTCGTCGTCGGCGTCACCGGCGATCTGACCGACCGCTTCGACGCCGTCGCGCTCGTCCGTGCCGCCAGCATCGCCATCGGCGGCAAGGGCGGCGGTGGCAGGCCCGACATGGCGCAGGCAGGCGGACCGGACGCCGACAAGGCGAACGATGCGATCGCGGCCGTGGAAGCCGAACTGGCGCAGGCGGACGCCGCCTGAGGGGACGGGCTTCGAAGGGCACGCCTTCGCGAGCGGACCTACGACGACGGACAAGGAAAGGGCGGAGCACCCGAAGCGCTCCGCCCTTTTCTCGTCGAACGGCGTTTGCGAGATCGATCCGGATCAGTTCCGTGTCGGCAGGGCGGTCACGTCTTCCGGAGTGAGATTGATGACGATCTGGTCGTTGGTGAAACTGAAATCGGCGATCGGGACGATCACGTCGTCACGGTCGGGATAGGTGCTGGAATCGTCATCCTCGAAGTCGACTTCGAGATGGGTCGGTGTCTGGTCGTCCGAGCCGAGAACTTCTGAGACTTCGCCCACTTCCGTTCCCGAAGCATCGTAGACGTTTCTGTCGTCCACATCGTCGACGGCGAGATTGAACGGGGCGACCATGACGCTGTCGTTCACCTCGACATACTGCTCGCTCTGAGCGAGGGCCGTGCCGCCGAAGAGGAGGGCTGCTGCGATGGCGGTTCCGGTGCGTTTCAACATGCGGGACATCTCCTGTCGTTTCGTTGTCGCAGTGCAAACACGCAGGGCGGGACATCGTTGCTGGGAGAAGTTCCCGTCTGACGGGCATTCTCGATGGATGCGGCAAGCGAAAGAGGCCGGATCGATCATCGATCCGGCCTCTTTCGATGTCTGGGGCGGCGTTGCGCCAGAAGCGTCGCGATCAGGCTTTCGCCATCGCCTTCTGGAGACCTTCGTCGACCTTGTCGAGGAACCCGGTCGTCGAAAGCCAGGGCTGATCGGGACCGATGAGGAGCGCGAGATCCTTGGTCATGAAGCCGCGTTCGACGGTGCTGATGCAGACCTCTTCCATCGTATCGGCGAAGGTCTTCAGATCGTCGTTGCCGTCGAGCTTGGCGCGGTGGGCAAGACCGCGGCTCCAGGCGAAGATCGAGGCGATCGAATTGGTCGAGGTCTGTTCGCCCTTCTGGTGCTGACGATAGTGACGCGTCACCGTACCGTGGGCGGCCTCGGCCTCCACCGTCTGTCCGTCCGGGGTCATCAGGACCGAGGTCATCAGGCCGAGCGAGCCGAAGCCCTGGGCGACCGTATCGGACTGGACGTCGCCGTCATAGTTCTTGCACGCCCACACGTAGCCGCCCGACCATTTCAGGTTCGAGGCGACCATGTCGTCGATCAGGCGGTGTTCGTAGGTGATCTTCTTCGCCTTGAACTGGTCCTTGAACTCGGCCTGGTAGATCTCCTCGAAGATGTCCTTGAAGCGCCCGTCATAGACTTTCATGATGGTGTTCTTGGTCGACAGATAGACCGGATAGCCGCGCTGCAGGCCGTAGTTCAGCGACGCGCGGGCGAAATCCTTGATCGATTCGTCGAGATTGTACATCGCCACCGCGATCCCGGCGCTGGGCGCGTCGTAGACCTCGTGCTCGATCGTCTCGCCGTCCTCGCCGACGAACTTGATCGTCAGTTTGCCCTTGCCGGGAAAGCGGAAATCCGTCGCGCGGTACTGGTCGCCGAAGGCGTGGCGGCCGACGATGACCGGCTTGGTCCAACCGGGAACGAGCCGCGGCACGTTCTTGCAGATGATCGGCTCGCGGAAGATCACGCCGCCCAGAATGTTGCGGATGGTGCCGTTTGGCGAACGCCACATCTTCTTCAGGCCGAATTCCTCGACGCGGCCTTCGTCCGGGGTGATCGTGGCGCATTTGACGCCGACCCCATGGCGCTTGATGGCGTTCGCCGCATCGACCGTGACCTGATCGTCCGTCGCATCGCGATGCTCGACGCCCAGATCGTAATATTCGAGATCGATGTCCAGATAGGGATGAACCAGCTTTTCCTTGATGAATTGCCAGATGATCCGGGTCATCTCGTCGCCGTCGAGTTCGACCACTGGATTCTCGACTTTGATTTTCGCCATCGGTGCCTTCCTTCGCAAAAACAGTACGGCGGCCGCAGGCCGCCGGGGCAAGACGACGCGGTTGACCCGCGCCGGACTACTCTGAGCGCCCTATACCACCCACCTGTGCGGACGCAAAGCAGCGCCGGCCTTGGGATAGACGCGAGACGTATGAAAAATCCAATTCTCCATCGAACCGCCCGGCGCGCGGTCTTCGTCAAGGCGCCGTGCGGTCTCGTCGAAGGGCTGCGGCTCGGCGGCACCTGCCGATTTCTCGGAATCCCCTACGCGCAAGCCCCGGTCGGCGAACGGCGGTTCGCCGCACCGGCGCGCAAGCCGCCCTTCGCCTCGACGTTCCGGGCGCTGAAGTTCGGTCCCTCGGCGCCGCAGCGCGAGGCGCTTCCCGGCGCCGTCGCCCATCTCGCCAGCTTCGCACGCCGGTTCAGCGAGGACTGTCTCAACCTTCACGTCTTCACGCCGGACATATCCGGACAGCGCGCCGTCCTCGTCTTCATTCACGGCGGCGGCTTCTTCCTCGGCTCCGGATCGCAATATCCGGGGGACGAACTGGCCCGCCGGGGCGACATCGTCGTCGTCACCTTGAACTACCGGCTCGGCCTCTTCGGCTTCAACGGCTTTGCCGAACGCTTCGCCGACGACGAACGGTTCGCGGCGAATGCCGGTCTTCTCGATCAGCGCATGGCGCTCGAGTGGGTGCGTGACAATATCGGCGCGTTCGGCGGCGATCCGCGGCGGGTGACGATCGCCGGCGAATCGGCCGGGGCGGCGTCCGTCGGCTTCCACCTCGTGGCCGAACGCTCGAAGCCGCTCTACCAGCGCGCCATCTGCCAGTCCGGCGCGATCAACATGTTCCACACCCGCAAGGGGGCGGGCGCGATCGCCGATGTCGCATTGTCGATGCTCGCCCCCGGCGGCGACCGCGAAGCCCTGTTCGCGCTGCCGGCGCGGACGTTCGTCGAAGCGTTCCGGAAGCTTTCGGCCAGGTTTCAGGGCCTTCCGACCATGCCCTATATCGACGGGACGGAACTGCCCGAACTGCCTCTGCCGACGCTCTACGAAAGATCCAAACCGGTGCCGCTCCTGATCGGCACGAATCGCGACGAGTTCACCCTGTTCGTCGACCTTCCCGGGTTCGGCCTAGCTGTCGGACCGGAGGATCTCAGCGCCTGGGTGACGCGCACGGCGGGGGCGGAGAAGGCGCGCGAGATCCTTTCGCTCTATTCGCGCGACGGGAGGGGATCGACGCAGCTGGGCACCGATATCCTGTTCCGCATCGCCGCAAGCCACCTCGCCGAACATCACGCCGCCAAGGCACCGACATTCGTCTACCGGCTGGACTGGACGGCGAAAGGCGCGCTGGCCAAGCTCGGCGCCACCCATTCGGTCGACCTGCCGCTGATCTTCGACCGATTTCTCGTGCCCTTCCGCAGCAGCTATCTCGGGATCCTGCCAGATCCCAAGCGGCGGGCGCTGAGCCTGAGGATGCAGGATCACTGGACCGCGTTCGTCCGGGACGGCGATCCGGGCCGCTCGTGGCCCGCCTATCGACCGGAAACGCGCATGACCAAGATCTTCGATCTCACCGATTCGGTCGAGGCCGATCCGGCGCGCGATCGGCGCCTCGCCTGGACGGGTGTCGACGGCTTCGTTCCGTGACCCGGCCGCCAGCGACCCGTCCCGCCGCCATCGAAGGGGCGAGCGATCATGATCATGCGTCCGGTGTACCGCCGGGGCATTCTTGGTCTATAGGAACGCGGGCCTTTGCGAGGGGTGAATCGCGGCGCGAACACCGTCGCTCGTTCGCAACGGCGCCGGACCGGGAAGAAACGAACGAATGCGAGCGTCAGGCGTGAGCCAGATCAGCGAAACCACGACACCGCCGGGCCCGCCGGCCATCATCCTCGTCGAGCCGCAAATGGGCGAGAACATCGGCATGGTCGCGCGCGCGATGGCCAATTTCGGCCTCACCGACCTGCGCCTCGTCAGGCCGCGCGACGGCTGGCCGAACGAGCGGGCGCGGGCGACCGCGAGCCGGGCCGACCATGTGCTCGATAGTGCCCGGGTCTTCGACCGTCTCGAGGATGCGCTGGCCGGACTGTCCCTCGTCTATGCGACGACGGCCAGGGCCCGTGACAGCTACAAGCCGGTGCGCGGGCCGCAGGAGGCCGCCGAACGGCTGGTCGCCCATGCGACCACCGGCGCCAAGGCCGGCGTGATGTTCGGACGGGAAAAGTACGGTCTGGAAAACGACGAGATCGGCCGGGCCGACGAGATCGTCACCTTTCCGGTCAATCCGGACTTTGCCTCGCTCAATATCGCGCAGGCCGTGCTTCTGGTCAGCTACGCCTTCCGGACGGCGGCCGATCCGAGCCACGCGCCCCGCTTTTCCGCCCCGCCGACGCAGCAGGCCGACAAGGCCGATCTTTTCCGCCTGTTCGATCATCTCGAAGGGGCGCTCGACAAGCGGAACTATTTCTTTCCGCCGCACAAGCGCGAGGCGCTGTTGCAGAATCTGCGGACCATGCTGACCAAGGCGCATTTCTCCGAGCAGGAGGTGCGCACCCTGCGCGGTGTCATCCGGTCGCTGGAGCGTCCCGTCGACGCCGGCGAAGGCGAAAACGAAGGCGAAGGACGTCCCGCGTGACCGATGCACCCATCCTGGTTTTCGACAGCGGCGTCGGTGGCCTCACCGTGCTGCGCGAGGCCCGCGTCCTGATGCCGGACCGCCGGTTCGTCTACGTCGCCGACGATGCGGGCTTTCCCTATGGCAACTGGGAGGAGGAGGCGCTGAAGGATCGTCTGGTGGCGCTGTTCGGCGCGCTGATCGACACCCACGCGCCGCTTGCCTGCGTGATCGCCTGCAACACGGCCTCGACGCTGGCGCTCGACGTCCTGCGCCAGAACTATCCGTCCATGCGGTTCGTGGGCACCGTGCCCGCCATCAAGCCTGCGGCCGAGCGCACGCGCTCGGGGCTGGTCTCGGTGCTTGCGACGCCCGGTACGGTCAAGCGGCAATACACCCAGGATCTCATTCGGGCCTGGGGCGCGCGATGCGAGGTCACGCTGCACGGCAGCGTGGCGCTGGCGGGGCTGGCCGAGCAGTATATGCGCGGCGGCTTCATCGACGAAAGCGCGGTTCTCGCCGAGATCCGGCCCTGCTTCATCGAGAAGGGCGAGCGGCGCACCGACATCATCGTCCTTGCCTGCACGCACTATCCGTTCCTTGCCAACCGGATGCGCAAGACCGCCCCCTGGCCCGTGGACTGGCTGGACCCGGCCGAAGCCATCGCACGCCAGGTGGCGCGCGTCGTCGCCGATAGCGGCAACCGATCGATGAGCGGAGATTTCGACCCGGCGGTCTTCACGTCGGGGGACCCCGACCATGCGACCCGGCGGATCGTGCACGGCTTCGGCCTTCGCACGGAATGAACGCCGCGAAGCGTCCGGCGCCGCCGCCTGTTCGCACGCCGGTCGGACGCATGCCCGTTCTGATGTCGAGGCCGGGAATGGATGCGCGAAACCGGTTGAATGATGCCGATGCTGCATCATCTGCATCGACACATGAGATGAAAGGGACGACCGCCGTGAAGCCCGACGAAATTCGAAAGCTAGACGCCTATCTGAAGCGCACGTTCTCCAGTGCGGACATCAAGGTGAAGCCGCTTCCCAAGCAGGCGGAAACAGCGGAGGTCTACGTCGCCGACGAGTTCGTCGGCACGCTGACCAAGGATACGGACGAGGGCGAACTCTCCTACCACCTGACCATGACCATCCTCGACATCGATCTCGAATAGGGGTCCTGGAAAACCCGAAACGACAAGGCCGGCCACGAAGTCTCGTGAGCCGGCCTTGTCGTTTCGGGTGTGGGGCCGCGAAAAGGGGGCTCCCTGCGCCCCAGCCGGGACGAGGCTTGCCATCCGGGACCTCTGGCCGGGCGAGATGCCCGGCCGGAGACTGGTTTCTCAGCGAAGGCTGCCGACGAGGATCGAGCGATCGTCGGTAATGCCGATCCACTGGCCGGCATGGCGCTCCGACTGGCGCTTCAGATAGGTGTATTCGGTCTCGTTCCAGACCGAGATGCGGTCCGACAGATTGTCGAGGACGAGATCGCCGCGATCGGTGCGGACGGTCAGGATCGCATGGCCTTCGCCGTTCGTCTGGAGAACGACCGTGATGAGAAGGTTGGATGCGGGAATGCCGGCCCGCTCCAGCATGTACTGCTTCAAAAGCGCATAATCCTCGCAGTCGCCCTCGACCGACGGATAGGACCAGACATCCGGCTGCCCGTGGATCTCGATATCCTCCCTTGGAAAGATCGAGGCGTTCACGGCCGCGTTGACTTCCACCAGCTTGTTCCAGAGCGCATCGTTGAGGCCGATCGGGCCGGAGGCCCGTTGCGGCGCGCAGCGCTCGGCGTAACGCCGGCAGAACTCGTAATGGCCGATCGGCTGGGAGGTGATCTCCGTGGTCGGCATATGGATCGGACGGGCTTCGGCACGGTCCGCAACGCTCGTGAATGCGATGGCTGCAAGGACGATGGCGGTCACGGTTTGGATGCGGTGGGGCATGGCGATCTCTCCCTGTGTTGGAGAGACTGTGCGCCTGTTGTTTTGCCTGAGACCGAAGAATTTCCGTCAAATTGTAGGATATACTTTGGTAACGACCCTTTATGGGGGTTTATACGTGTAAAGAACGCTTTATTTGTCTTGCCAAAGCGTGACCCGGATGGGTGCAAACGCTCGTGCGCGCGTAAGAATGCCCTAACCTAACGCCCGCCATCGACCGAGCCGAAGCGAAGGAAATCAATGAGAAGCCTTTTGACACAGGGCTTTGGGCGAGTGGCGCCGGATCGGAAAGGGTAAACCGGAACAAAACGAGCGTTCAAGATAAAATCAATATAGATTTAGATTTACTTGTTCGAAACCCTGTCCGTTGCGGCGGCGTTCACGCTGTCCGCTCCTGTCTCCCGCACGCGCCGGGCCGGTCTTGTCGCGCGCATGGTTTCCCGAACCTTGCCGTTTTCAGCCCGGCGAGACCCGCCGCGAGCGCCGATGCCGGACCCGATGGCCAAACGGGCAGGGGTGCCACGACGGCGATCCACACGCCGGGCCTCGCGGCCGTTGCGACGATCGGTTCTTCCTGTTCGTCGCCGCCTCTCGCGGCGCGATCACGCCGGTCCGCCGGTGCGCGCGTCCGCATGCGGCGCGGTCTTCTTCTGCTCTCCGTCGATGACCGAGAACGAACCGTCGGATTCCAAGATCACCGCGGCGATGTCTTCCAGCCCGCGCTGGCCTTCCGTGCGCACCACCGTGTCGAGCTCGGCCTTGGTCACGCGCGCCTTGCGCATGGCCTCGTGCAGCGGCTTGCCGTCACGAAGCAGGAGCGAGGGCTCGGAGCGCACCACGCCTGCGAACCGTTCGGAGCGCACCGACAGGGCCGTCACGGCGTACTGGAGAGCGATGAGGAGCGCGAGCGCGGTCACGCCTTCGGCAAGGGCGACGCTTTCGCTGAGCAGGATGGTCGCGAGCGTCGAACCGAGGGCAACGGTGACGATCAGATCGAACGCGTTGAGCTTGGCAAGGGTCCGCTTGCCGGAGACCCGCAACGAGACGACGAGGAAGATATAGGCGATCGTGCCGACAATCAGCGTGCGGGCAATTCCGCTCCAGCTTTGAAAGAACATCTCGGACCAGTCCATGCGGTATCTCCTTTGGTTTCGGCCAACGGTGCCGTTCGCCGTCTGCGCGCGCAAGGATGAAGCGGGACGGTTCGATCCGAACTCCGGTTGCCGGGCTCGGCCACGACGGGCCGGCCAGCCATATCGCTCGAGCCGGCTCCTGACTGTCGCGGGACGGACCGTTTCTCGCTGCGGCGCTCGAGAGGAGACGTTCGACGGGCGGCGACGTTCCGGGGCAAGGACGCGAAGGCTTCGAACGTCCGGGCGGATCGGAGCACGCGCCGCGCGCCGGGACGCCGGCATTCTTGAAGGGACGCACGAAAAAGGCCGGCAGGAGCCGGCCCGTATTGGTCCCGTCATGCGAGCGGCGCGAGTTCGCGCCGGGAGCATCCCGCGCCTCCTTGCGGCGGATGCTTCAGCGGAAGAGGCGCTGCAGCGAATCCTCGCCGAGGACGCTGGAGAATTCGATGGCGAAGCCGTCTTCGAGATAGCGCACGATGCGCCCGGGCATCGCGCCGATGGTGACGGGTGTTCCCAGCACCGGGCGGACCTTCGCCTGGACGGCGGCACCCGAAAGCGACAGATCGATGATCTTGACCTGATAGCGTCGGCCGTCGTCCAGCACGATGTCGCGGAAGGGATTTTCGGGATGGACACGCGCATGCCGGCGATCTTCGGGTAGATTGAGGATCTGGCGGTTGGTGAGCCAGGTCAGCTTCGCGGCCAGTTTCTCGCGGCGCCGCTCGGATGCCTTGGTCTTGAGCACGAAGCCGCCTTCGAACAGATCGATGACCTCGCCCTCGAGGCGTCCGACATGGTCGGCGTAGAGGATGATCGTTTCCTGGGGATCGGGCTGGACGGGCGCGAGCACCTGCGCCGAGCCCGGCGACATCTCGTCGATGCGGCAAGGGAATTCGCTCTGGTCGGAGCGCATGAAACGGCCGAGAATATCGACGGAGACGGCGTTGAAATCGCCGTCCGATGTGGAAATATCAAACGACAACGCCGCAGCTCCCTGAACATTCGGTCCGGACGCGATCGCAGCGTCCCGTCCAAGCCAGCAATGTGGACGGTCGTGGTTAACAAGTCGTGGCGTCGGCGGCGGCGAATGTGCGTTTGCACGCCTTTTTGACCGGCGAGCATGCGGGTACGGCGGGAAGGCCGCAGAGCACGGCCCGCGATGCGCCGGCCCGGGCGGCCCGATCAGTTGTGGTTCGGCGATCGCAGCCTGTAGGCACCGTCGACCGGCCCGTCGAAGATCTCAGCGATCTGCGGATGGCGCACGGGCTGGCCGCTTTCGTCGGGAACGAGGTTCTGCTCGGAGCAATAGGCGACATATTCGGTCTCCGCGTTTTCCGCGAAGAGGTGATAGAAGGGCTGGTCCTTGCGCGGCCGGACCTCGGCCGGAATGGAATCGTACCATTCGTCCGTATTGTCGAACACCGGATCGACGTCGAAGATCACGCCCCGAAACGGATAGACCCGGTGCCTGACGATCTGGCCTATGAAAAAACGTGCGGTTTGCATCGAGACGACAACTCCGTTACCTCGCCCGCAAATGCCAAGTTCTTCAAGGCAGCGCAAGGAGCGATCCGGTTTTCGCCCTGCGGCCGGCCCGTCTCACCGGAAGGATAGCGTACGCGGCCATGCTGGAAATTTTCGGCCTCATCGCCCCTTTCTTCGGTCTCATCGCGCTCGGGTTTCTGACAGGCCGTCTCGTCAATCATCCGGTCTCGGGACTGGCCTGGCTGAACGTCTTCGTCGTCTACCTGGCATTGCCGGCCCTGTTCTTTCAGATCCTGTCGAAGACGCCGGTCGAGGAACTGACGCGGATCGGGTTCATCGCCGCGACGACGGCCGGAACCTTCCTGGCGTTCGCGGGGACTGTCGCGCTCGGCCTCTGGCGCACGCGCGGCGATCTCGCCGCATCGACGATCCAGGGGTTCGCGGGTGCCTACGGCAATATCGGCTATATGGGCCCGGGTCTGGCGCTTGCGGCATTCGGTAGCGGCGCGGCCGTCCCGGTCGCCTTGATCTTCTGTTTCGACAACACGCTGCACTTCGTCATGGCGCCGCTTTTGATGGCACTGGCCGGCGGCAAGGGCGGATCCGTCCTCGCGATCGTGCGTGGCGCGCTCTGGCGCATTTTCTCGCACCCCTTCATCGTCGCGACGATCTTCGGCGTCGCAGCCGCCATCGCCGGTTTCGAGCCGCCGGAGCCGGCGGAGCGGTTCCTCGTTCTCCTGTCGAACGCGGCCGCGCCATGTGCCCTGTTCGCGATGGGGGTGACGCTCGCGCTGCGGCGGCTGAAGCGGGTTCCGCCTGAGCTCGCCTGGCTCGTGCCGATCAAGCTCGTCGTTCACCCGCTGCTCGTCTGGCTCCTGCTCGGCCTGGTGCCGGGCGTCGATCCGGTCTGGGTGCATACGGCAATGCTGCTGGCGTCGCTGCCAGCGGCCACTAACGTCTTCGTCATCGCCCAGCAATACGACGTCTGGGTCGAGCGCGCGTCCGCGGCGGTTCTGGTGTCCACGGCGATTTCGGTCTTCACCGTCGCCGGGCTGCTATACCTCATCGCCCATGGCATGCTGCCTGTGAGCCCATTGTCTTAAGGGCTTCGGCAAGCCGAAGACGCCGGCGCCCGGCGAGACCCCCTCGCGCATGGCGAAACGTCTGAGAACCGAAGACGAGGCCATCGCCGTCAGCCCCACCGACCGGCCGAACTGGACCGGCAGGAAGTCGGTCAGGAGCGAACGGTTCAGCGCGTCGACGCCGAGCGTCCGGCTGGTCACATCGGTCCGTCGCTTGGCCTCGAAGCGCCGAAGGGTCGCGCGGCGCCCGGGATCGTCCCGGCTTTCCTCGAGGCAATCGAGGAGCACGGCACAGTCGCGAAGGCCCAGATTGAGCCCCTGGGCGCCGATCGGCGGGAAGACGTGAGCTGCTTCCCCGACCAGTGCGATCCTCTCGCCAATGAGCCGATCGACCGAGGCGCCCGAAAGCGGAAAGGCCTGGATCTCGGTTTCGAGCGAAACCTTGCCGAGGATCGAATGCATCTTGTCCTCGATGATGCGTTCGAGCTTCTCCGTCTTCAGATCGACGTAGAGTTCGGCGCGCTCGGGCTTTTCCACCCAGACGATCGCCGAGTTCCGGCCCGGCATCGGCACCTGCGTAAACGGTCCCGTTCGGGTATGGAACTCGGTCGAGACCGAATGATGCGGCACGGCGTGCGAGATGTTCATCACCATCGCGGTCTGCGGATAGCGCCACCCGCGCGTCGTGATGCCGGCCGCTTCGCGCATGGCGGATTTGCGCCCGTCCGCCGCCACCACGAGGCAGACGGAAAGGTGCGAGCCGTCCGCAAGGCTCACCGTCGCGCGGTCCGCGTCCACGGTGAAATCGGTCGCGGCGCTCTCGATGCGCTCCAGATGCTTTTCGTTTCCCGCCGCCTTGTCGAGGACGTCCGCCAGATCCGCGTTCAGCACATTGTAGCCGAAGGCCGGCAGATCGATCTCGGAGGCCTTGAACTCGACGGTCGGTGCGCGAAACAGGCGGTCCGTGTCATCGATCAGGCGCATGACGGCAAGTGGCTCGCTGACCGCGCGAACCGCATGTTCGAGGCCGATGCGCGAAAGAAACGTCATCGAGGAACCGATGAGCGCGGTCGTGCGCTTGTCGGGCGATCCGGGCGGTGCGACCAGCACCGTGTCGAAGCCTGCGCGCGCCAGGGCGATGGCGGTCGCGGTTCCCGCAAGGCCGCCGCCGATCACTGCGATATCGCGTCTTTCCATGGAGCATTCCCGCTTGTTCGATTGGCATGTTCTTGAAGTGAAACGGACAAACCGGCATTCGTTCCGCGCACGATCGGGAATTACGAGCCGAGGCCGCTATGTCCATATGGGCATGAACGCTTTATGCAGCGACAGATTGCAGCGATTGAACCGAAGACACGAGGCTTTTTCGAAGCTATGGCCATGGATCTGAGCCGTTTTGCCCAGTGGCGCGCCTTTCTCGTCCACATTCTGACCGCGACAGGAGCGTTCTTCGCCTTCCTGTCGCTGATTGCCGCAGGCGAGGGGCGCTTCGTCGATTGCTTCCTCTGGCTCGGGGTCGGACTGTTCGTCGACGGGATCGACGGGCCGATCGCGCGCAAGTTCGAAATCAAGCGCCGTCTGCCGAACTGGTCGGGCGACATGCTGGATTCCGTCATCGACTATTCGACGTTCAGCCTGATTCCCGCCGTTGCCCTTTATCATTCCGGCATCATCGGCAGGCCGCTCTCCTTCGTGGCCGCGGCGCTGATCGTCATCACCAGCGCGATCTACTATGCCGACATGCGCATGAAGACGAAGGACAATTTCTTCCGCGGCTTCCCCGTCTGCTGGAACATGCTCGTCTTCACACTGTTCGCGATCCATCCCAACGAGCTGACCGCGTTCGCCTTCGTCGTCTTCTGCGCCGTCACGACGTTCGTGCCGATCAAGTTCCTGCATCCGGTGCGAGTCACACGCTGGCGCACGGTCAACCTCGCGGTCTTCGCGGTCTGGTCGGTGCTCGGCATCGTCGCGCTCTTCGAGGGGCTGGAGCCGTCGCTGTGGGTGAAGGTTGGACTGGTCCTGTCCGGACTCTACCTGTTTGCCATTGGCGGCCTTCTCCAGTTCTACGACTGGATGAAGGGACGCCTCGACGACGATACCGACACCGACACGATGAGCGAGATGACATCATGACCAAAGCCATGCGCATCCACGAGACCGGCGCGCCCGACGTGATGAAGTGGGAAGATGTCGAGCTTGCCGAACCCGGCCCAGGTGAGATTCGCGTTCGCCAGACCGCCGTCGGCGTCAATTTCATCGACGCCTATTTCCGCGACGGGACCTATCCGGCGCCGAGCCTGCCCTTCACGCCGGGCAAGGAAGGCGCGGGCATCGTCGAGACGGTCGGCGAGGGCGTCTCGGATGTCAGGCAGGGCGACCGGGTCGCCTACGCCTCGGCCGAAGGCTCCTATGCCGAGCACCTGATCATCGCGGCCGACAAGGTCGTCCCGATTCCCGACGGCATCGACGACAGGACAGCCGCGGCGATGATGCTGAAGGGCATGACCGCCGAATATCTCCTGAACCGCACGTACAAGGTCGGCAAGGACACGACGCTGCTGTTCCACGCCGCGGCCGGCGGCGTCGGGCTGATCGCCGGCCAGTGGGCGAGGCATCTCGGCGCGACGGTGATCGGCACCGCCGGCAGCGCGGAAAAGTGCGAGCTTGCGAGGGCGAACGGCTACGATCACGTGATCAACTACCGCGAGGAGAACTTCGTCGAGCGCGTCGCCGCGTTGACGGACGGCCGGAAATGCGACGTCGTCTACGATTCCGTCGGCAAGGACACGTTCGATGGCAGCCTGGATTGCGTGAAGCGCCTCGGCATGCTGGTCAGCTTCGGACAATCGTCCGGCAACGTGCCGCCCATGGCGCCTGCGATCCTCGGCAAGAAGGGCTCGATCTTCCTGACCCGCCCGAGCCTCTTCAACTATACGGCCACACGGGCCGAACTGCTCGACTGTGCCGACAATCTGTTCGCAGTCGTCAAGTCCGGCGCGGTGAAGATCGACATTGGCCAGACCTATCCCCTGTCGCAGGCCGTCCAGGCGCATCGCGACCTGCAGGACCGCAAGACCACGGGGCAGACGGTTCTGACGATCGACTGATCGCTCGTCCGAACGGCCGGCCGAACCGCGATCGAACGGCGATCCTCCACCCCGCCGTTCGATCGAGAATATTTCGCACTGCACAATGGAACGCGCGCTGCCGATGGCATGTTGTTAGCGTGACACCTTTCCTCCGTCTCGAGGCACGCGATTGACCATTCACATCACCCCCAACACCAAAGCCACTCACCAGCCGACCGCCGGCAAACGGGACTGGCGCGTTCGTGAGGGACGTCCCTATCCGCTGGGTGCGACCTGGGATGGCCTCGGCGTCAATTTCGCGATCTTTTCGGCGCACGCCACCAAGGTCGAGCTCTGCATCTTCTCGGCCGACGGCAAGTCGGAGATCGAGCGCATCGAGCTGCCCGAATATACCGACGAGATCTATCACGGCTATCTTCCGGAAGCCCGCCCGGGCCTGATCTACGGCTACCGCGTGCATGGACCCTACGAGCCGGATGCCGGCCATCGCTTCAATCCCAACAAGCTTCTGATCGACCCCTACGCCAAGCAGCTCAAGGGCGAGGTCGTCTGGGATCACGCGCTGTTCGGCTACACGATCGGCCACGCCGACGAGGATCTGTCCTTCGACGAGCGGGACTCGGCCCCCTTCGTGCCGCGCTGCGTCGTCGTCGACCAGGCCTTCACCTGGGGCGACGAGCGCAAGCCCAACGTGCCGTGGGACCGGACGATCTTCTACGAGACCCATGTCAAGGGCTTCACCCAGCGCCATCCGGCCGTCACCGATCTGGACAGAGGCAAGTTCGCCGGGCTTATGAACCGCGAGGTCGTGAACTATATCCGCTCGCTGGGCGTGACCTCGGTCGAATTCCTGCCGATCCACGCCCTCGTCGACGACAGCTATCTGGTCGAACAGGGCATGCGCAATTACTGGGGTTACAACACGATCGGCTTCTTCGCGCCCGATCCGCGCTATCTCGCCTCGCCGGTGATCAACGAGTTCAAGGAACTCGTGGCGACCTTCCACAATGCCGGGCTCGAGGTCATTCTCGACGTCGTCTACAACCATACGGCCGAAGGCAACGAGAAGGGCCCGACGCTCTCCTTCAAGGGCATCGACAACGCCACCTATTACCGCCTGATGCCGGACGAGCCACGTTTCTATATCAACGACACCGGTACCGGAAACACCGTCAACACCTCCCATCCGCGGGTGATGCAGCTGGTCACCGACTCCTTGCGCTACTGGGCGGGCGACATGCGCGTCGACGGGTTCCGTTTCGATCTGGCGACGATCCTCGCCCGCGAACCGTCGGGCTTTTCGGAGGAATCGAGCTTCCTTCACGCCTGCATGCAGGACCCGCTGCTCAGCCAGGTCAAACTGATCGCGGAGCCGTGGGACTGCGGTCCCGGCGGCTATCAGGTCGGCCGCTTCCCGCCGGGCTGGGCCGAATGGAACGATGGCTATCGCGATACGGTGCGGGGCTACTGGCGCGGCGACGAGGGCTTCATTCCGAAGCTCGCCGGCAAGCTGTCGGCCTCGGCCGACCTTTTCGACAAGCGCGGCCGCAAGCCGTGGGCGAGCGTCAACTTCATCACCGCCCATGACGGCTTCACGCTCAACGATCTGGTTTCGTACAACGAAAAGCACAATGAGGCGAACGGCGAGGACAATCGGGACGGCCACGACCACAATATCTCGTACAATTACGGGGAAGAGGGCCCGACCGAAAACGCGGAGATCAACGAAACGCGCTTCCGGCAGATGCGCAATTTCTTCGCCACGCTCCTGTTCTCTCGCGGAACACCGATGATCCTCGCGGGCGACGAGTTCGCCCGCACGCAGGGCGGCAACAATAATGGCTATGCCCAGGACAATGAGATCGGCTGGGTCGACTGGAACGCGCCGGAGGAATCGCGCGGGCTCGCACGGTTCGTCCAGCGCCTGATCAAGCTGCGCCAGAGCCTGCCCATGCTGCGCCGCGGAACCTTCCTGCACGGGACCTTCGACGACGAACTCGGCGTCAAGGACGTCGCCTGGATCCAGCCGACGGGCGAGGAGTTCAGGGACGAACATTGGGCGGACGAGGGCGCCAAGTGCTTCGGCGTGCTGCTCGACGGGCGCGCCCAGTCGACCGGCATTCGCCGTCCCGGCAACGACGCGACCATGCTGCTCGTCATGAACTCCCATGACGACGTCGTGAACTTCAAGCTGCCGGAAGCACCGGGCGGTCTTCGCTGGCAGCGCGTGTTCGACACCAACATGCCGGAGGAGTTCGAGTTCGAGCCGTTCGACATCGGCCACGACTACATGACGACGGCGCGGTCGTTCCTGATGTTCCTGCTGCAGCCCGACAAGAACGAGGACGGGCAGGAGGAGGCGATCAAATCCTTCGCCTATATCCGCGAGGCCCTCGCAAAGGCTGCGGGCGACCCGCTTCCGCTGTAAGGGCGCTTCTGTCCTTGCTGTCGAGGAGACTTTCAAGCCGTCCGGGAAACCGGGCGGCTTTTTGTTGGCTGAGGCCTGTGCGCCGGCGGACGGCCGGACATGCGTCCGGCCCGGTCCTTCCCGGGGTCGCGGACCGGTCGCATCCGTTCCGGCGAAGGCCGCACTCTCCGGCATCGGCGTGAAAGGCGCCGCGCGTCGCGACGCGCGTCTGCGACACCGGCAGGGTCATTTCGCCGAAATGGCGTGGCGCTGCCATTGTGCGGCGAAGCTTGGCAAACCACCGTTTCGCGACGAGATTGCGGGCAATGGGGACGGGACGAAGGGGGAGGACCCAATCATGGCGAAACTGACATGGGGTATGATCGGGGGCGGCGCGGGCAGCCAGATCGGACCGGCGCATCGGCTGGGCGCAGGTCTCGACGGCCATTTCGCCTTCGCGGCGGGCGCGCTCGATCACCGGGCCGCCGACGGGGTGGCCTACGGCCGGTCCCTCGGACTTCCGGACGACCGCTCCTACGGCACGTGGCAGGACATGCTGGCCGGGGAACGGACACGCTCGGACCGGGTCGATCTCGTGACGGTGGCGACGCCCAACGCGACCCATTTCGCGATCACCAAAGCGTTTCTCGAAGCCGGCTTCCATGTCCTGTGCGAAAAACCGCTGACGATGACGATCGAGGAGGCGGAAGAAATCGTCCGGCTGGCGGCGGCGTGCGATCTTATCTGCGCGGTCAATTACGGCTATTCGGGCTATCCGCTGGTGCGGCACATGCGGGCGATGGTCGCGCGCGGCGATCTCGGTCGGATCCGCCTCGTGAAGGCCGAATTCGCCCATGGTCACCATGCCGATGCGACGGACGCCGACAATCCGCGCATTCGCTGGCGGTACGACCCGGCGCAGGCCGGCGTTTCGGCGCAGTTCGCCGATTGCGGCATCCATGCGCTGCACATGGCGTGCTTCGTCACCGGGCAGGCCGTTACCGAGCTTTCGGCCGATACGGTCAGTTGCATCGCGACACGCGAGCTGGAAGACGATGCCATGGTCAACTTCCGCATGGACGGCGGAACGGTGGGCCGGCTCTGGACGAGCTCGATCGCGCTCGGCAACCAGCATGGTCTCAGCCTTCAGCTGTTCGGCGAGAAGGGCGGTCTTCGCTGGGCCCAGGAACAGCCCAACCAGCTCTACCATATGCCTCTCGGCGGTCGGCTCCAGGTGATCGAGCGCGGCGAGCCGAACCTGTCGCCGGAAGCCGATCGCGCGACCCGTGTCACCATCGGTCATGCGGAAGGCATGCCGCTCGCCTTCGCCAATCTCTACGCCGACCTCGCCGAGGCGATCCGCGCCCGCGAGGAGGGTCGTGCGATGGATCCTGCGGCGAACCTCTATCCGCGGGCGGAGGATGGCCTTCGGTCCATGGCGGCGATCTTCGCTGTCGCGCAGAGCGGCCGGAACGCGGGTGCATGGTGCGATGCGCGTCCGCCCATGTTCCGATAAGGCCGGCGCGAGCGCCTGCAATCGAAATCGCTCATCCGGTCGGGCGCTCGCAGAGATGTCGGGATCGGCGAACCGACGCCTTGATCGCGGAACGAAAAAGACCCCCGGGCGACAAGCCCGGGGGTCTTTTCGTTTTCCACGATGGGGCGAATGCGCGGCGCACCGCGCATTGTCGGTGTCGGTCAGCTGGTCTTCGGCGGAACCTTCGGCAGCCCGCTTGGCGCTGCCGCGCGTGCCTTCGGCGCGGCGGCCTCGCTCTCGCCGATCGTATCTGCCTCGTCCTCCTCGCCCTCATCGTCCCCCTCATCGAACTCCTCGATGGTGGAGCCGTCGGCCGCAACCAGATCCCGCTTGCGCTTCGTCGGCTTCGGCTTGGGCGCGGTGTCGTCGGGGATCGATTCCAGCGCGATCGACTTCGCACCGGTCTCGTCCTCGGTGATCGACACCTTGACGGTTCCGCCGCGCTTGAGCTTGCCGAACAGAACCTCGTCGGCGAGCGGCTTCTTGATGTGCTCCTGGATGACGCGGCCGAGCGGGCGCGCACCCATCTGCTCGTCATAACCCTTCTCGGCGAGCCATGCGACGGCCTCGGGCGAGAGTTCGAAGATGACGTTCCGCTCGGAGAGCTGTGCCTCCAGCTGCATGACGAACTTCTCGACCACCTGATGGATGATCTCGGTCGGAAGCGAGCCGAACGGGATGATCGCGTCGAGCCGGTTGCGGAACTCGGGCGTGAACATCTTGTTGATCGCGTCCTCGTCCGCGCCGGTGCGTTTGGAGTTGCCGAAGCCGATGGCCGCCTTCTGCATCTCGGCCGCGCCGGCATTGGTCGTCATGATGAGGATCACGTTGCGGAAATCGATGTGTTTGCCGTTGTGATCCGTCAGCCGGCCATGGTCCATGACCTGAAGGAGAATGTTGAAGAGGTCCGGATGGGCCTTTTCGATCTCGTCCAGAAGAAGGACGCAGTGGGGGTGCTGGTCGACGCCGTCCGTCAGAAGCCCGCCCTGGTCGAAGCCGACATAGCCGGGAGGCGCGCCGATGAGGCGCGAGACCGTATGCCGCTCCATATATTCCGACATGTCGAACCGGATGAGTTCGACGCCGAGGGTGGAGGCGAGCTGGCGCGCGACTTCGGTCTTGCCGACGCCGGTCGGACCCGAGAACAGGTAGGAGCCGATCGGCTTCTCCGGTTCGCGAAGGCCCGCACGCGACAGCTTGATCGCCGATGACAGGGCTTCGATCGCCGCATCCTGTCCGTAGACGACGCGCTTCAGCTGCGTGCTGAGATTGAACAGCACTTCCTCGTCATCCTTCGAGACCGATTTCGGCGGAATCCGCGCCATCGTCGCGACCGTCGCCTCGATTTCCTTCACGCCGATCGATTTCTTACGCTTGGATTCGACCAGCAGCATCTGCGAGGCGCCGGTCTCGTCGATCACGTCGATCGCCTTGTCCGGCAGCTTGCGGTCGTTGATGTAACGGGCGGAAAGCTCCACCGCCGACTTGATCGCATCGCTCGTGAACTTCACCTTGTGGAAGTCCTCGAAATACGGCTTCAGGCCGTTGAGGATCGAGATCGCGTCCTCGACGGAAGGCTCGTTCACGTCGATCTTCTGGAAGCGCCGGACGAGGGCCCGGTCCTTCTCGAAGAATTGGCGATATTCCTTGAACGTCGTCGAGCCGATGCAACGGATCGCCCCGGACGACAGCGCCGGCTTCAGGAGGTTCGACGCGTCCATGGCGCCGCCCGACGTCGCACCCGCGCCGATGACCGTGTGGATCTCGTCGATGAAGAGGACCGAGCCCGGATAGTCCTCGAGCTCCTTCACGACCTGCTTCAGACGCTCTTCGAAATCGCCGCGATAGCGCGTGCCGGCGAGCAGCGTGCCCATGTCGAGCGAGAAGATGGTCGCGTCGGACAGGACCTCGGGCACGTCGCCGTCGATGATGCGCTTGGCGAGCCCCTCGGCGATCGCCGTCTTGCCGACGCCCGGATCACCCACGTAGAGCGGGTTGTTCTTGGAGCGGCGGCAGAGCACCTGGATCGTCCGGTTGATCTCGTTCGCACGTCCGATCAACGGGTCGATCTTGCCGTTGCGCGCCTTCTCGTTGAGATTGACGCAATAGGCCGTGAGGGCGTCCTGTCCCTTGCGCTTGCCGTCCTCGTCCTGTCCCACGGTCTGCTGATCCTCTTCGACGCCGCTGACGGGGCGGCTCTCGGAGCCCCCCGGACGCTTGGCGATGCCATGGGAAATGAAGTTGACGGCGTCGTAGCGCGTCATCTCCTGCTCCTGCAGAAAATAGGCGGCATGACTCTCGCGCTCGGCGAAGATCGCAACGAGCACGTTCGCGCCCGTCACCTCCTCGCGGCCCGACGACTGCACGTGGATGACGGCACGCTGGATGACCCGGTGGAACCCGGCGGTGGGCTTGGATTCGTCGCTGTGGCCGGTCACCAGATTGGAGAGCTCGTTGTCGACGTAGCTGACGAGATTGGATTTCAACGCCGCGATATCGACGTTGCAGCCGCGCATGACCGCCGCCGCATCGCTGTCCTCGACGAGTGCCAGGAGCAGATGTTCCAGGGTGGCAAATTCCTGCTGGCGCTCATTGGCCAGCGTCAACGCTTGATGAAGCGATTTCTCCAGGCTTTCAGAAAATGTCGGCAAGCTTCACCTCAATTCTTTTCCATCACGCATTGCAGCGGATGTTGATGCTGACGAGCGAAATCCATCACTTGGGTCACTTTGGTCTCGGCCACTTCGTATGTGAACACACCACATTCCCCGACCCCATGACGATGGACAAGCAGCATGATCTGCGTCGCCGCCTCCCGGTCCTTCTGGAAGAACCGTTCGAGGACATGGATTACGAACTCCATCGGAGTGTAATCGTCGTTCAGAAGAAGGACTCTGTAAAGGCTCGGTTTCTGCAATTTCGGTTTCGATCGCGTGATGACCGACGTACCGGTGCCGCTCTCGTCGTCGTCGCCATCCGTCTGCATGACGGGTGCCGGTCGAACGGGAGCCGCGCGAGACGGGTGAAGGGGTATGGCTGATTTCCTCATCGGTCCGTATGTATGCATTGTGAAACAGGTTTGAAGTCCGAACGATGCGCGCGACAAAACGCCGGCCGTTTTCGCTCGCCGGCCGAAGGGTCCGATCCCGGGTCCTCGATGCGCAAACCCAATCCGGGCACCCGAAAAACCGCGATCCATCGGCATCGTTCCTCAGCTTGCGATGATAGGGCCCGCACGCGAAAACGTGAAGGCGTTTCATGCGCCGGCAGGGGTTGTCGCGGTAAGCATTTTGTCTGAAGGGGCTTTCAGACGAACACAACCCGGATGCCGAGCGTCGCGACGCCGACCGAGAATGGCGGTCCGCACGGTCGCCGCGCGCGGCCGGTCACGCACCGGAAAGGCCGACATTGAACGAGAACGAGATGCGGACGGACGGGCCGCCCGATCGGCGCGGGCTCTATTGGTTCGCGCAAGGGGCGAAGGGCCTCATGACGCCGCCGGCTTTCATCCTGTTTTCCGCATTCGTCGGCATTGCCGGTCTCAGCCGCGAGGCCGGCCTCACCTGGATCGAGGCCGCATTCATGACGGCGACGATCTGGGCACTGCCGGCGCAGATCATTCTCGTGGGGGCAAGTGTCGCGGGCACATCGCTCCTCGCCACGGCGTTCGCCGTGCTGCTCTCGTCCGTACGGCTGATGCCGATGGTCGTTGCCCTGATGCCCGAACTGCGCGGGCCGAGGACGCGCACGCCGACGCTTCTCTTCCTGTCGCACTTCGTGGCGATCACCGGCTGGGTGTTCGCGATGGAGCGGCTGACAGACGTGCCGCGTGCCTATCGCACAACCTATTTCGCCGGGTTCGCCGTGCCGCTGACGGTGCTCAACACGATCCTCGTCGCGGTCGTCTTCAACCTGATGGACAATCTGCCGGCGCTCGCCACCGGTGCGCTGGCCTTCCTCACGCCGGTCTATTTCTTCTGTTCGCTGTACGGATCGGCGCGCGAACTGTCCGGCAGGATCGCCCTGTTTTCGGGCATGGCCGTCCTGCCGATCGCCCATGCTCTGGCGCCCGGGTTCGAAATCCTCGTCGCCGGGCTTCTCGGAGGGGCGGGGGCCTACTTCGCCGGCCGCATCGCCGAGGGGCGGCGCCTGCGATGAGCGAGGACCTCAGCTATTACGGCATCGCCGCCGACTGGTGGCCGTTCGCCTTCATCCTTCTCGCCGGCTGGCTGCCGACGGACATCTGGCGGACACTCGGCGTCCTGTCGTCGGGAAAGCTGGACGAGCATTCGCCGGTCGCGGCGATCTCGCGGACGGTCGCCACCGCGCTCGTCTCCGCCGTCATCGGGCAACTCGTCTTCTACCCGACGGGCTCGCTCGCCGACATTCCCGCCATCGTCCGGATCGGGGCGATGGCGGCGGGTTTCGGCGTCTATCTCGGCGTCGGCCGCCGGATCCTCGCCGGCATCGCGGCGGCCGAACTCGTCATCTTCGGCTGGATCGCGTTCAGCCTGTGGGCCTGACGCTCAGAGCGCGGACCGGATCGCCTCGGCATGGGCCTTCAGCGTGTCCTGATCGACCTCGCCCATCGCATGCTTCTTGCGCGCCACGCCTTCGTAGGAGGGGATCACGTGGAAATGCAGGTGGAACACGGTCTGGCCCGCCGCCTCTTCGTTGAACTGGATGATCTGGATTCCGTCGGCATCGAACGCCTTGCGGGCCGCGCGCGCGATCTTCGCGACCACCGGGATCGTCTTCGCCAACGCCTCGTCGGACGCATCCAGCAGGTTGCGGCTCGGCGCCTTCGGAATGATCAGGCAATGTCCCTTGGTCTCCGGCATGATGTCCATGATGACCATCGTATCGGCGTCCTCGTGGACCTTGATCGCCGGGATTTCCCCCCGGATCATTTTGGCGAAGATGTTGCTGTCGTCGTAGGCGGTCATGACTGTGTTCTCGTTGGCTCGTGGTGAGACATGTCGTGAGGAGGGGCGAGTTTCTTCCGCGCGTGGAGCAGGGCGGTCCTGCGGTTTCTATATCGAACCTTCGTTGCAAACGAAATCGGCTTTGAGTCTGCCCACGACGAAAACTACGGATCCCGAACCCCTGAAGGCGCCCCCGAAATCGATCCGCGGCCCCGTCTGTTCGCAATCTGTTCGCAGGATTCGCGACTTGGCCGGCTTTGTCGTCGAGCCGACATCGAACTGACATTCTGCTCTCGCGTCCCGACCGTATCGGCTCAGAGTGCTGAAGAGGGGGTTTGCGATGTTTCGCGTCATCGGGAAAATTACCGTCGGTTTCTGGCTGGTCGTGATCGCGATCGCGCTGCTGATCGGGGGGTGGGCCTTATATCTCAATGCAACCGGGAATATCGCGACCATCGTGGACGGCGTTGCCTATCGGTCGGCGACCCTGTCCCCGGAGCGGCTGGGCGATCTGATTGCCGACAAGAAGATCAGGAGCGTCCTCACGCTGCGGGGCGGCGAAGGGCTCGACTGGTACGATGCGCAGAAGACATTCCTCGCCGATCGTGGCATCACCTTTGCGGCGATCCCGATTTCGGCAACAGAGGTTCCCTCCGAAGAAACCTTGATGCATCTGGCGTTTGAACTCGCCGATCTGCCGAAACCGATCCTGATCCACTGCAAGGCCGGGGCCGATCGCGCGGGCTTGGCCTCTGCGATCTACCGGCTTGTGGTCGAGGGGGTGCCGAAGGACGAAGCCAGACGCATGCTCTCCTTCGCCTATGGCCATTTTCCCTGGTTCGGCAGCGAGACCCGCGCCATGGACCTGGCGTTCGACCGTTTCGCCAGCGATTGGAGCGCTTATCAGATGCGAATCGCGCGCTGGGAAGAGGCGGAGGGCTTCAAGCCCGCCTTCGTCAAGCTGGCGGAGACCGCATCGAGCCAGAGGGCTCGTGTCAAGGATGGCCTCGATCGCAGAAGCGCCGAATTGCTGCGGGTCGATGTCGCCTACGCGTCAACGGCTCGCGCCGCTTCTGCCAGCCAGCGTCCTCGCATCACCATCGTGCCCCGACAGGCGCGTTGACCGGCGGCGCTGCCGACCCGCAATCGCCGATCGATCGGCCTGTTGCGGACCTGCATCGATTCTTTGCACGACTGTCACACAGCCCGCTTACGCTTTTTTCGAATGGGCTGACCAGCTTTGCCAAGGTTCGATGCTCTTTTGTCTCGATTATCATGGAGCGCCAAATGTTCGTTCATGGAACGATCGTCTGTCTGTCCACCCTGCTGATCGCCCTGTCGGGAACGCAAGCGCGGGCCGAATATGTGATCTCGGCCTATGGCGGCTACAATTTCTCGTTCGACGGCGATGTGGATGTCGCGAACGGCCCATCGACGCGCCATTATGATGTTGAATGGGACGGCAAGAGCTTTGAGAAGGGCGCGCCCTTCTACGGTGTCCGCGGCACATGGTGGCTCAACGATTTCGGCAAGCCGGACCTCGGTGTCGCGATCGATTTTTCACACGCCAAGGTCGCGGCGGAACCGCTTCCGGCCGGCGTCGAGGTGCTCGAATTCACCGACGGCCTCAATCTTCTGACGCTGAACGCCCTGTATCGCTTCGAGACGGGCGGTCGCTTGACCCCTTATGTCGGGGCAGGGGCCGGCATCTCGATCCCCCATGTGGAATATCGCGAGACGGGCGGACCGGAGACCTTCGAATATCAGGTGACCGGACCTGCGATCCAGGGGCTGGCCGGCGTCGATGTCGCGGTGACCGATTCCCTATCGGTCTTCGGCGAATACAAACTCAGCTACACCTCGAACGATGCCGACCTCGTCAACGGCGGATCGTTGAAGACCGACATCTTCACCAATCAGCTGATCGTGGGCGCGAGTTTCAAGTTCGGACAGTGAAAAACACCCTTGCCGGCGCGGTCGCATCGGCGGCGGCTCAGGCCGCGATCTGCCTTCGTCGAGTTTGAGAGAGCCGGACGCGGAGGTTCCAGCAATCGCTGGCCGCCTCTCTTTTCAGCCTTTGCAGCGCGCATCCAGCGTCAACCACGAAGGCCGGGCGCGAAATGAACGGCTTTGCCGGGCGATAGGCCGTGGCCCTTTCGAAAAACCTGCAATTGGCCAGTAATCCGCGCGGCCCGGTCGGTCTTGCCCTTCATGGCCACCCTTCCGGTTCCAGCGCCCACCCACTCACCCCTTCTTGAACGGCGTGTGCTCTTCCAACAACTCGTTCATACGCTCCACCTCGTCCCGCTCGCCTTCCAGATAATCCGCGATGGCGGCGCGCAGGCCCTTGTGGCGGATATAGTGGGCGGAGTGGGTCGTCACCGGCTCGTAGCCGCGGGCGATCTTGTGCTGTCCCTGCGCGCCGGCCTCCACGACGCCGAGCCTGTGGCGGATCGCGAAGTCGATGGCCTGATGATAGCAGACCTCGAAATGCAGGAACGGATGCTCCTCGATGCAGCCCCAGTTGCGGCCGTAGAGCCGGTCGGCGCCGATGAAGTTGAGCGCGCCGGCGATGTAACGGCCCTCGCGCCTCGCCATGACGAGGAGGATGCGCTCGCTCATGCGCTCGGAGATCAGCGAGAAGAAGCGGCGGTTGAGATAGGGCCGGCCCCATTTGCGCTCGCCGGTGTCCATGTAGAACCGGTAGAAGGCGTCCCAGGCCGCCTCGTCGAGATCGCCGCCCGTCAGATGGACGATCTCGATATCGTTCTCGACGGCCTTGGCGCGCTCCTTGCGCAGATCCTTGCGCTTGCGCGAGGCGAGGGTGGCGAGAAAGTCCTCATAGGTGGCGTAGCCGCGATTGATGAAGTGGAACTGCTGGTCGGTCCGGTGCAGCCAGTCGGCGCTTTCCATCACGGCCAGATCCGCGTCGCGCAGGAAGGTCGCATGGGCGGACGACGCGTTGGTCTGATCGCAATAGGCCTCGATCCCCTGGATCAGCCCTGCGCGAAAGAGGTTGGCAAGGTCGCCGTGCCCGACGAGCAGGCGCGGACCGCCGGCCGGCGTGAACGGCACGGACAATTGGAGCTTGGGATAATAGCGCCCGCCCGCGCGCTGGAAGGCGTCCGCCCAGCCATAGTCGAACACGTATTCGCCCTGTGAGTGGGTCTTGGCATAGGCCGGCGCGATGCCGCGCACCGTGCCGGTCTCGTCTTCGAGCAGCAGATGCTGGGGATGCCAGCCCGTCCGCCCGCCCACGCATCCCGAATCCTCCAGCGCCGACAGGAAGGCGTGGCTGAGAAACGGATTGGAAGGCCCCGAGGCCGCATCCGGCGCCTCGGCGCGTGCCGCATCGTTTTCGGCCAGGCCATCCCAGATCGCGGACGGGACCGTGTGGATGTCGTCCGCGACGCGGAGGCTGAGGGACATGGCGTCTGTCGGTGCGGCTTCGGTCATGCGGACGAAGGTATGAAGCTCACGGCGGTGCGGCAAGCGCTTCCATTCGCCTCAGTCTCGGCCGCGGACGCGCTGCCGACGCTTCCTCGTCCGGTCGCGCACCGTCCTTGCCCGACATCACGGCTTTCGCGGGACCGTCCCGATCAAACCGGCTTCACCCGGCGCGCGAAGGCGTGAACCCCTCGAAGGTGATCTGGTCGCAATAAGCGAGCGCCCTGTGCGCCTCCTCGGCAGACCGGATCGTCCAGGAGAGCACCGGAATGCCATCCTGTCGCAGCGAACGGGTGAGGGCGTTCGGCAGATGGCGATGGTCATAGGAGACGAAATCGAGGCTGGCCGCGGCGAGCCGGCGATGCTCGGCGAGTTCGTCGTCCGACTGCCCCTCCGCCGTCAGGCCCACCGGCCGCTTCCCGAAGGTGTTCCTGCACGCGGTCACGAGGTGAGGCGCAAACGACATCAGCGCCGCGGCGCCTTCATAGCCCTCGAGATCGCGCGCGACGGCCGCCGCGAAGGTCGCGTCGGCGGCCGCGCTGCGGCCCTTCAACTCGATGAGGAGCGGCACGCGGCCACCGACGAGGCGGAGGAACTCGGCCAGCGTCGGAACCGGCTCGCCGCCGATCAGGCGCAAGGCGCCGATGGCGGCCGCGTCGAGCGCTCTGACATCGCCGCCGGCTCCCGTCAGCCGCGCCAGCTCGTCGTCGTGGAAGACGAACGGCACGCCGTCGGACGACAGCTGGAGATCGCATTCGATCCCGTAGCCGCCCGCGATCGCAAGGCGCGCGGCCGCGAGCGAATTCTCCGGCACCTGGTCGTTGCCGTCATGAAGCCCGCGATGGGCGAAGGGCTTTGCCGTGAGCCAGGCCGGAGCGTTCGCCATGCTTATGCCAGCTCGAACAGGGCTTCGATCTCGACCGCCGCGTCGAGCGGAAGGCTCGGCACGCCGACGGCCGAGCGCGAATGGTGGCCGAGCTCGCCGAGGATCTCGACGAGAAAGTCCGACGCGCCATTGGCGACCGTGTGCTGCTCGACGAAAGACGGCTCGCTCGCGACGAAGACGGTGAGCTTCAGGAGCCGGCCGATCTTGTCGAAATCGCCGTTCACGGCGGCTTTCGCCTGGGCGAGGATGTTGATCGCGCACAGCTTTGCGGCGCGCTGGCCGTCATCGAGCGAGACCGAACCGCCGAGCTTGCCGGTGACGGCGAGCGCGCCGTTTTCCATCGGCAGCTGGCCGGAGGTCTGAATCAGTGAGCCGTAGCGGACATAGGAGACGTAGTTCGCCGCCGGGGCCGCCGCGGCCGGCAGGGTGATTCCGGCCTCTTCGAGCCGTGTTTCGATTTTATGAGCCATGACAAGCGCCTTCTTCTGTCGCATTGCACCGAACCCCTGTAAGGTCTTTCGCCAGGGGCCCGGTTGTTTCGTCTTCGAGGAGGCGTAACCGAAGCGCGTTTCCGGCGAAAGAGTGAAGACGAATGAAGAGACTGTGCGAGCGAGCGTCCTGCGTGCTTCTGGGCGTGTCGACAGCCATTGCGGGCCCCTCGGGCAGTGCCCTGAGCGCCGATCTCTTCACCCACCGCGCGGTCTACGATCTCGCACTCAGCGGTGAGCCGAGCGGCGATTTCGAGACGGTCGACGGGCGCATCGTGGTCGAGATGACGCGCGAGGCCTGCGATGCCTACCAGCTGGAATATCGCTTCGTCGCGCGCTTCGTCGGCAATCAGGAACTGATCGTCGTCGATCAGCGGATCGAGCTCGAAGAAGCGCTGGACGGTGCGAGGCTCGCCTTCTCGAACGTCTCGACGGTGGACGGACTTGCCGACCAGGCCTCGGTGGGCGAGGCCGTGACGGGGGAGGGCATGACGCGGGTCGCCTACGACAAGCCGGACGACAAGACGGTGGAGATTCCGGCCGCATCCTTCCCGATCGGCCATACGCGAAACCTCATCGATGCGGCAAAGCAGGGCGCGTTCGTCTACGAGGCGGAAATCTTCGACGGTGATCCGGAGGCCGAACGCCAGACCCGCTCGACCTCCATCATCTCCGACGTGAGCGCGGATCCCGGCGACGCGGGAGGCGCCGCCGATCCGGGCGAGGCGCGCGCAGAGGACGGGGCGGATGCATCGCCCGAGACGTCCGGGACGGCGCCACCGAAGCCCGGTGCGGCCGAACTCGCCGGTCTCGAGCGCTGGCGCGTCAGCGAATCCTACTATGACCGGGACGGCACGCCGGACGGCGGCCCCGACTTCTCGACGAGCTACACGCTCTACGAAAACGGCGTCTCCGACCAGCTCACGCTGAATTTCGAAGGTTACAGCCTCACCGGCTCGATGACCGAGTTCACGGCTCTCCAGGCCCCCGATTGCGGGCCTCCCGCTGTTGAAAACTAGGCCGTCAGAGCCCAGGTAGGCCGTGCGCCATAGCGGCATGCGACTTGCCTTATCGGGCTGGATGCTGTACCGGCGCGCTCATTCCACACACGGGAACGGATTTGAACGGCTTGCAGAAGCCGCTCCCTTCCACCGGTGGCGAACCCTTCGCTTGCTCCCGTGCTAGGTCAAACCGGAAAAGGCAAAGAAATGGCACTTCCAGAATATTCCATGCGCCAGCTGCTCGAGGCAGGCGTTCACTTCGGTCACCAGACTCATCGCTGGAACCCGAAAATGTCGCCGTACATCTTCGGTGCGCGCAACAATATCCACATTCTCGATCTGGCGCAGACGGTTCCGCTTCTGCACCGCGCCCTGCAGGCCGTGTCCGACACGGTCGCCCGCGGCGGCCGCGTGCTGTTCGTCGGCACCAAGCGCCAGGCTTCGGACATCATCGCGGATGCGGCGACCCGTTCGGCCCAGTACTATGTGAATGCCCGCTGGCTCGGCGGCATGATGACGAACTGGAAGACGATCTCCCATTCGATCCAGCGCCTTCGCAAGCTCGACGAGCTTCTGTCCGGCGAAGCCTCGGGCTTCACCAAGAAGGAACGCCTGACGCTGACCCGCGAGCGCGACAAGCTCGAGCGCGCTCTCGGCGGTATCCGCGACATGGGCGGCGTGCCCGACATGATGTTCATCATCGACACCAACAAGGAGTCGATCGCGATCGACGAAGCGCGCCGCTTGAAGATCCCGGTCGTCGCCATCGTCGATTCGAACTGTGATCCGGCTCGCGTCGACTATCCGATTCCGGGCAATGACGACGCCTCGCGCGCCATCGCGCTCTACTGCGACCTGATCGCCCGCGCCGCCGTCGACGGCATCGCGCGCCAGCAGGGCGACAGCGGCATGGACATCGGTTCCATGGAGGAGGCCCCGGTCGAGGTGCTCGACGAGGCCCCTGCCGACGAGGCGCCTGCCGAGGCATCCGCAGAGCAGCCGGCCGAAGCCCGCGCCAGCTGATCGCGGCAGGCACATGAACCAGGGCTCCCGTCCCGAGATGGACGGGGGCCAGGGTCGCTTCGCGCGGCCGGACAGACAGAGGCACATTTCCGGCGCACCCGTTCAACCGACGCGGTGCGTCATTCATATCGACACAAGGACTATGAGATGGCTATTTCCGCTTCCATGGTAAAAGAGCTGCGCGAGAAGACCGGCGCAGGCATGATGGACTGCAAGACCGCGCTGAACGAGAACAATGGCGATATGGAAGCAGCCATCGACTGGTTGCGCACCAAGGGTATCGCCAAGGCCGACAAGAAGTCCGGCCGGACCGCGGCCGAAGGCCTGATCGGCGTCGCGTCCGAAGCCGGCACGGCCGTCGTCGTCGAGCTCAACTCCGAGACCGACTTCGTTGCGCGTAACGACGAATTCCAGACGCTGGTGCGCACCATCGCCGGCGTCGCGCTGTCGACGGACGGCTCGCTCGAAGCCGTGTCCGGTGCAACCTATCCCGACGCCGGCAAGAGCGTTTCCGACACGATCAAGGACCGGATCGGCACGATCGGCGAGAACCTGCAGCTGCGTCGTACGGCTCAGCTCAGCGCCACCAACGGCGCGGTCGCGACCTACATCCACAATCAGGTCGCGGACGGCCTCGGCAAGCTCGGCGTCCTCGTTGCCATCGAGACCGATGGCGACAAGGAGAAGATGCTGGCGTTCGGCCGTCAGGTGGCGATGCATGTCGCGGCGACCAACCCGCTCGCTTTGTCGCCCGACCAGGTCGATGCGAGCGTCGCCGAGCGCGAGAAGGCGATCTTCTCCGATCAGGCACGCGAATCCGGCAAGCCCGAGAGCATCATCGAGAAGATGGTCGAGGGCCGCATGCGCAAGTTCTACGAGGAGGTCGCGCTGCTGAAGCAGGCATTCGTCCTGAACCCCGACCTCACCGTCGAAAAGGCGCTTGAGGCAGCGGCCAAGGACGCCGGCGGCACGGCGACGATCACCGGCTATGTCCGCTTCGCCCTCGGCGAGGGCGTCGAGCGCGAGGAAAGCGACTTCGCGGCGGAGGTTGCCGCAGCCGCCGGTCGCTGATTGCAAGATCGGCGAATTATCGTGAGTTCAAAGGGCGTCCGCTTCACAAGCGGGCGCCCTTAATGTATCGCAGGGACCGTTCCACCTCAGGGCGGAACCCGCGACAAGTGCGACCTAATCCAGGATGGATGATCGGTCCGGCTCCGCAGTGCGGCGCGCCGTTCCATTGCCATCGATCAAGCGAGTGAACCATGACCCCTGGCATCAGATATCGGCGGATCCTTCTGAAAGTATCCGGCGAGGCCCTGATGGGGGATCAGGGGTTCGGCATCGACGTGTCGGTGGCCGATCGGATCGCCGGCGACATCAGGGAAGCGCGGCAGCTCGGCGTCGATATCTCGGTCGTCGTGGGCGGCGGCAACATCTTCCGGGGCGTCGCCGTCGCCTCCAAGGGCGGCGACCGGGTGACCGGCGACCACATGGGCATGCTGGCGACGATCATCAACGCGCTTGCCCTGCGCACGTCCCTGGTGAAGCTGGGGGTCGACGCCGTGGTCCTGTCGGCGATCGCGATGCCGGAGATCTGCGAGAGCTTCTCGCAACTCAAGGCGCTTGCGCACCAGGCATCCGGCAAGGTCGTGATCTTCGCGGGTGGAACCGGAAATCCGTTCTTCACGACCGATTCCGCCGGTGCGCTGCGCGCCGCGGAAATGGGCGCCGCCGCGCTCTTCAAGGCGACCCAGGTGGACGGGATCTATTCGGAAGATCCGAAGAAGAACCCCAATGCCACGCGCTATGAAAAGCTGACCCATGACGACGTTCTGGGACGCGGCCTTGCGGTCATGGATGTCGCGGCCGTCGCGTTGACGCGCGAAAACAAGATTCCGATCGTCGTCTTCTCGATCCACGAGAAGGGCGAATTGGCGAGGATATTGTCCGGGACAGGACGTGCGACCGTCGTCAGCGACTGACGGTGGAAACGCGACCCCCGATCTGAAAAAAGCATGGGAGCGGCATGATGGCCGAATTTGATTTCAACGACCTGAAACGACGCATGGACGGAGCGATCCAGTCGTTCAAGAGCGATCTTGCGGGCCTTCGCACGGGACGGGCGTCTCCCAACCTGCTCGATCCGGTGATGGTCGACGCCTATGGTTCGCCGACGCCGATCAATCAGGTCGCCAACATATCCATCCCCGAGCCGCGCATGGTGTCCGTGACGGTGTGGGACAAGCAGATGGTGGGCAAGGTCGAGCGGGCGATCCGCGAGAGCAATCTCGGCCTCAATCCCATCACCGACGGCACCACGCTGCGCATCCCGCTTCCCGAACTGAACGAGCAGCGCCGTAAGGAGTTGGTGAAGGTTGCCCAGCAATATGCCGAGAGCGCCAAGGTCGCCGTTCGGCACGTTCGCCGCGATGCCATGGAGACCTTGAAGAAGATGGAGAAGGACGGCGATATCGGCCAGGACGACAACCGGCAGATGTCCGACCGTGTCCAGAAGATGACGGACGAGGCCGTGAGCGACATCGACCGCACGCTCGGCACCAAGGAACAAGAGATCATGCAGGTCTAGAAGGGCGCGGCGAGCACGAGGATCTGTTTATGGAAGAAGGGTCTGCCCCGGTGCGACATCCCCGACACATCGCCATCATCATGGACGGCAATGGACGCTGGGCGCGCGCTCGGGGTCTTCCGCGCAGCGTCGGTCACCGGCGCGGCGTGGAAGCCGTGCGGGCCACCGTGCGTGCCGCCGGCGAGCTCGGCGTGGAATATCTGACCCTGTTCGCCTTCTCCTCGGAAAACTGGCAGCGCCCGGCCGAAGAGGTGGACGAGCTGCTCGGTCTCCTGAAAATGTTCATCCGCCGGGATCTTGCCGATCTCCACAAGGAAGGCGTCAAGGTCCGCATCGTCGGGGCGCGGGACAATCTCGAGCCCGATATCCTGTCGCTTCTGGAAGAGGCGGAAAACCTGACCTGCCACAATGAGCGCCAGACGCTGATCGTCGCCTTCAACTATGGCGCGCGCGACGAGATCGCGAGAGCGGTGAAGCGGATCGCCACGAAGGTCGCCTGCGGCGAACTCGAGGCGAGTTCCCTCAATGACGAGGCGATCACCGCGCATCTCGACACTGCGGGCATTCCCGATCCGGACCTCATCATCCGCACGAGCGGCGAAATCCGCCTGTCCAATTTTCTCCTCTGGCAGGCAGCCTATTCCGAATTCGTCTTCGTGCCGATGAACTGGCCGGAGTTCGACAAGAGTGCGCTGGAAGGCGCGATCGACGAATATCGCTCGCGCGATCGCCGGTTCGGGGGTTTGTCCCGCGAAATCGCGTCCTAGTTCGATACGAATGGCAGATTTGCGCAACCGCCTCAGGGCGATGAAGAGCTGGGGCGACTTGAAGGCGCGGTTTCTTTCCGCGTTGCTTTTGGCGATCCTCGTCATCGCACTGACGATCCTCGGCGGGTTTCCCTTCCGGATCCTGTGCGCCGCCATCGGCGTGATCGTCTTCGACGAATGGTCGCGGATGACGAGATCCTCGCGCCGCGGCGGCGCCATCCACCCGTTCGCCAAACGCTGTCTCTATCTCACGCTTCTTCTTTTCGTCTTCGGGCTGAACGGACTTGCGCTCGGCGTGCTGGCGGCGGGCATGGCGTTCATCGCATTCGTCGATCGCTTCGAGAAGCGCGCCTACTGGACGCTCGGCGGCCTTTTCTATGCCGCGGTCGCATCCCTGCCGCTCGGCTTCTTGAGATCGGACGACTGGACCGGCCTGATCGCGCTGGGCTTCGTCACGGTCGTCGTCTGGGCGACGGACATCTTCGCCTATTTCACCGGACGCAGCCTCGGCGGGCCGAAGCTGATGCGCTCGGTCTCGCCCAACAAGACGATCTCCGGCGCGCTCGGCGGCCTCGTCGCCGGCGTCGTGTTCGCCGGTCTTTATCTCGCCGTGTTCGCGCCCGGCTTCAGCCTGGGGCTGCTGTTCCTCGCCTCCGGACTGTCGGTGCTCGGCCAGATCGGAGACCTTTTCGAATCCTGGATGAAGCGGCGTTTCGGGGTGAAGGATTCCGGCCGGATCATTCCCGGACATGGCGGCGTGATGGACCGGATCGACGCGCTCGTCTTCGCTGTCGCGGCGGCCTACTTGGTCGGCGCGTTCAACGGCGCGTTCTTCGAGCCGGCGCAAGGGCTGTTCGCGCGCTGACCAAGCCGGCATGATGTGCCCGGGTTCGTGGGCGGGCCGCGAAGCGGTCGGCCCGCTCGCCGACAGGCGTCTTGGGGCTCGCTCGTCCTCCGTTTGATCATCGCGGCGCCCGCCGAGCGATGCTTCCCTGCAACGTTTCGGCTTAATCGCCCGGTTCGGCGAACCGATCGCCATCATGGCGGCCAGTTTGAGGCATTAAAGGCCCTGATGGATATGCGTTCGTCGAGCCTCGTGCCCAGCGCCGGGCCCGGCGGATGCCGCGCGCGAGGGGTCGTCGATGGAAAGCGGATTTGGTTTCGGGAGCTTGTGGAGCGGCGGTCTCATCTACGTCCTCCCGTTCCTGTTCGTGTTGACGATCATCGTCTTCTTCCACGAACTCGGCCATTATCTCGTCGCGCGCTGGTGCGGCATCCGCTCACTGGCCTTCTCGGTCGGCTTCGGCCCCGAAATCATCGGTTTCAACGACAAGCATGGAACGCGCTGGAAGCTGAGCGCGATCCCGCTCGGTGGCTACGTCAAGTTCCTCGGTGACGAGAACGCCGCCTCGACTCCCGATCGCGGCGCCGTCGATCAGATGAGCGCGGAGGAGAAGCGGGAAGCCTTCCCGACCGCCTCGGTTTCGCGCCGCGCGGCCACGGTCGCTGCCGGACCGCTGGCCAACTTCATCCTCTCGATCGTCATCTTCGCCTGCGTCGCCTACGTCAACGGCCGGACGGTGGCCGATCCGATCGTGGCGAGCGTCGTCGAGGGTTCGCCTGCCGCCGCGGCGGGCTTTGCCGCCGGCGACCGGATCGTGTCGATGGACGGCGAGCCTGTCACCTACTTCTCCGATCTCCAGAACTATGTGACGGGCCACGGCGAACAGCCGATCACCGTGACCGTCGATCGCGGCGGGCGCGAGATCGATCTCGACGTCACCCCGAAGATCGAGGCGCGGGACGACGGATTCGGAAAGACCTACAATGTTCCGATCATCGGGCTCGTCGCGGATGCCGAATCCTCCTCGTTCCGGACCGAATCGCTCGGGCCCGTCGCGGCCGTCGGCTACGGCGTCGAACAGACCTGGTTCGTGACGACGCGGACCGTCGACTTCATCGGCCAGGTCATCACGGGCCGCCAGAGCGCCGATCAGATCGGCGGGCCGATTCGCATCGCCCAGGTCTCCGGCGAGGTCTCGAATTTCGGCATCGGCGCCCTTCTCAACCTCGCCGCTCTGCTCTCGGTCTCGATCGGGCTTTTGAACCTGTTGCCGATTCCCATGCTCGACGGCGGCCATCTCCTGTTCTACGCCTTCGAGGCGGTGCGGGGCCGTCCGCTCAGCGAGCAGGTTCAGGAGGTGGGTTTCCGGATCGGCCTGGCTTTGGTGATGATGCTGATGGTGTTCGCCTTCTGGAACGATCTGTCCGGGCTCGGCGGCGCCTGAACCCTGGGGGCGCGCGATGGTTACGATTGGTTCACCATGTTCGGAGGGCGCGTGACGGGAGAGCAACGCCATTTCCAAAACGTCAACGCAGTTGGGCGACATTGCTTGCGTGGTCGGGCGAAGTGGATACAACAAGCCCAACGTCCGGGTATGATGACCCATGGTCAAAGACGGGAAGGTATGTGAGCCTATGATGGCTGGAGAAAAAATCCTGCGTGCATCGCTTTCGGCAGCGAGCTCGACCGCAGTCCTCGCCCTGGCCATTGTCGCAATGCAGGCGGGATCGATCGCCAGCGCCGAGGCGGCGGTGGTCAATCGGATCGACGTGCGTGGCAACACGCGCGTCGAGGACAACACGATCCGCAGTTTCAGCCAGGTCCAGACCGGCACCAATCTTTCCGAAGCCGGCCAGGACGCGGTCGTCCAGCGCTTGTTCTCGACCGGGCTCTTCGCCGATGTTCGCGTCAGCCAGTCCGGGGGCACGCTGATCATCGAGGTCGACGAGAACGCGATCGTCAACCAGGTCCTGTTCCAGGGCAATTCCAAACTCAAGGACGAGCAGCTGACCCAGGCGGTCCAGACCAGCCCGCGCGGCGCCTACTCCAAGGCCCAGGTCGATGCCGACGTGGAGGCGATCCGCGAAGCCTATACCGGGATCGGGCGCAGCGATGCCCTCGTCAGCGCGCAGGTCCAGCAGGTCGGCCCTGGCCGCGTCAACGTGATCTACAACGTTCAGGAAGGCGACCGCACGAAGATCGCCCAGATCAGCTTCGTCGGGAACAGCTTCTATGGCGATTCGCGCCTGAAGCAGGTGATCGCGCTGCGCGAAAGCGGCATTCTCAGCTTCATCCAGCGCAACGACATCTATGCCGAAGAGCGTCTTCGCATGGACGAGGAAGCGCTCCGCAAATTCTATTACAATCGCGGCTTCGCCGATTTCCGGGTGATCTCCTCGAACGCGCAGCTCGATCCGAACGACAATACCTATTTCATCACCATCACGGTGGACGAGGGCGAGCGCTACACCTTCGGCGACGTCCGGATCGATTCGACCGTCGACGGCGTCGATGCCGAGGCGCTTTACAGCGAACTCGAGACCCGCTCCGGCGAGGTCTACAGCGCGGAAGACGTGGAAGAAACCCTGGTCAACCTGACTGACCGCCTGGCCGGCTCGGGCTTCGCCTTCGCCCAGGTGACGCCGCGCGGCAACCGCGATTTCGCCAGCCGCACGATCGGCGTCGACTATGTGATCGACCAGGGTCCGCGCGCCTATGTCGAGCGTCTCGAGATCCGAGGCAACGACAAGACCCGCGACTACGTCATCCGCCGCGAGTTCGACGTCTCGGAAGGCGACGCCTTCAACCAGGTTCTCGTCCAGCGTGCCAAGCAGCGCCTGGAAAATCTCGGATATTTCGAGTCCGTCAAGGTTTCGACCGCGCCCGGCAACGAGCCCGATCGCGTCATCGTCATCGTCGACGTCGTCGAGAAGCCGACGGGCGAACTGTCCCTCGGCGGCGGCTACACGACCGGCGGCGATTCGGAAGGGCCGGTCGCGGAGATCGGCGTGACCGAGCGAAACTTCCTCGGACGCGGCCAGTTCATCAAGGTCTCGGCCGGTTTCGGCACCGAGTCGCGGAACTACAATTTGTCGTTCACGGAGCCTTATTTCCTCGGCCAGCGCCTGGCGGTCGGCTTCGACGTCTATCGCTCCGAGACGACGTCGGGCGATTACGACACCCTGCGCACCGGCGGCGACATCCGCGTCGCGGCGCCGATCACCGAAAATCTCACCGCCCAGGTCGCCTACAACCTGAAGCAGGAGGAATTCGGCGACCAGATCGGCATCGATCTCCTGAACCCGGTGACCGGCGCTCGCTTCGAAGACGCCAACAACAACCCGATCCGCAGCACGTGCGGCGATCCGAACCCGTCGGCCTACTCGGCCGCTTTCGGCGGACCCGTGCTCGACCAGAACGGCAATGCGGCGACCGCGCCGCGCTTCACCGACAGCCCGATCATCAACGAAGCGATCTGCGACAGCCCGTACACGACATCGTCCGTCTCCTACGCGCTGGTCTACAACACGCTCGACAGCGCGACGCAGCCGCGGGAAGGCTTCCTTCTGCAGGCCGGCCAGGAATATGCGGGTCTGGGCGGCGACGCCGAATTCCTGAAGACGACGGCGAAGGGAAGCGCGTTCGCGCTCATCAACGACGAATATGACCTGATCGGATCGGTTTCGGCGTCCGGCGGCCACGTCACGTCGATCGGCGGCAACGAGCTTCGCGTGTTCGACAATTTCTTCAAGGGCAAGGATCTCGTTCGCGGCTTCGAATCGAAGGGTTTCGGTCCCCGTCAGAACGGCGTCTCGATCGGCGGCACGCAATTTGCCGGCGCTCAGGCCGAGGCAACGTTCCCGTTGCCTGTCATCTCGCGGGATCTCGGATTCCGCGGCGCGGTCTTTGCCGATGCCGGCACGCTCTGGGGCTCCGAGTTCGAGGGCCAGCGCAACGTCGTCGGAACGGACGCCACGCTGCGCGCCTCCGTCGGCGTCGGCCTCATCTGGGACTCGCCCTTCGGTCCGCTCCGGGTGAACTACGCCGAGCCGCTCGCCAAGGAAGATTTCGACGAGACCGAAGAGTTCTCGTTCGGTTTCTCCTCGCGCTTCTAGGCGGTTCCCCTATCGAATGTCCCAAGACGGCCGTTTCGCTTGGCGAAGCGGCCGTCTTCGTTTAGTGCTTGCAACAAAGCAGGGCGCCCCGGACGGGCTTCCGGCCTCGCTGCGTCCCGCCCTCGTGCGGGATGGTTCGGCAAGGCGCGAACGTCCGGCGTCACAGGTCAGGAGATTGGGAGGCATCATGGCTCCAGCCGTATTCTTCCCGCGCGGCCCCGGAAAGACGATCGCCGAGATCGCCGATCTGATTGGCGCAGACATCCGCAACGCACCGGATCGGGAGCGCCGGATGACCGGCATCGCGTCCCTCGACGAAGCCGGTCCCGACGACATCACCTTCTTCGACAATATCCGCTATGTGGAGGGCCTCGCATCGACCCAGGCGGGCTGCGTCATTCTCGGCCATCGATTCGGCTCGCACGCCGTTCCCGAGGGAACGGCGGCGCTCGTCGCCAGACGGGCCGACCATGCGTTCGCCAGCGTCGGCCGGACGCTGTTCCCGTCGGCGCTTGCGCCGGCATCCGTTCTGGGCGGGACCGGCATCTCGGACAGGGCCTTCGTCGATCCGGACGCGGAGCTCGAGGACGGCGTCACCGTCGAGGCCTTCGCCGTGATCGGTCCCGGCGTCGAGATCGGCGCGGGCACGATCGTCGCGGCGGGGGCGAAGATCGCCTCCGGATGCCGGATCGGCCGCGACTGCCGGATCGGCGCCAACGTGTCTCTGTCCCACACGCTGCTCGGCAACCGGGTTCTCATCCATCCGGGCGTCAGCTGCGGGCAGGACGGGTTCGGCTATGTCGCGGGACCTGCAGGGCTCGTCAAGTCGGTGCAGATCGGACGGGTCGTCATCCAGGACGATGTGGAGATCGGTGCCAACACGACGATCGACCGCGGCGCGATCCGCGACACGGTGATCGGCGAGGGCACCAAGATCGATAATCAGGTTCAGATCGCCCACAATGTGGTGATCGGTCGCCACTGCGTGATCGTCGGCCAGGTCGGACTTTCGGGAAGTTCGACGCTCGGCGACGGGGTCATGATCGGCGGGCAGTCGGGGGTCAATGGCCATGTGACGGTCGGCGACGGTGCCCAGATCGCCGCGGTCTCGACCGTCCAGGGAGACGTGCCGCCCGGCGCTCGCTGGGGCGGCGTGCCGGCCAAGCCGGTCAAGGAATGGTTCCGCGAAATCATGACGCTCACGGAATTGGCGAAAAAGCGACGATCAGCAGGAAAGAACGATGAGTGAAGCGCCCAAGGTGCTGGAGAGCGCCGATATTTTGAAGATCATGGAGGTGCTGCCGCATCGCTATCCGTTCCTGATGGTCGACCGGATCATCGAGATCGACCACGATCGCTCGGCGATCGGGGTCAAGAACGTGACAGCGAACGAGCCGCACTTCATGGGCCATTTTCCCGGCAACCCGGTGATGCCTGGCGTCCTCATCATCGAGGGCATGGCGCAGACGGCGGGCGCGATCTGCACCATCAGCAAGGGCGAGGCCAAGCCCTCGGTCGTCTATTTCATGACGATCGACAATGCCAAGTTCCGCAAGCCCGTGGTGCCGGGGGACCGCCTGGAATATCACGTGGTCCAATCGAAGAAGCGGGGCAATATCTGGAAGTTCGACTGCATCGCCAAGGTCGACGGCAACAAGGTCGCCGAAGCCACGGTCAGCGCCATGCTGGTTCCGCCGGTCGAGGCGGCATGAGCGAGACACGGGAGACGATCATCCATCCGTCCGCCGTCATCGAGGACGGCGCCGAGATCGGCGCGGGCTGCGAGATCGGCCCCTTCTGCCACATCGGTCCGCAGGTCCGCCTCGGCGCGGGCTCGCGCCTGCGGTCCCACGCCGTTCTGTGGGGCAATACCGAGATCGGCGAGAATGCGCAGATCTGGCCATTCGCGTCGATCGGTCACGCGCCGCAGCACCTGAAATATCGCGGCGAGGACACGCGGCTCGTCATCGGGCGCAACGCCCTGATCCGCGAGCACGTGACGATGAATCCCGGCACGATCCAGGGCCGTTCCGAAACCACGATCGGCAACGATTGCTCCTTCTTCACCGGAGCCCATGTCGCCCATGACTGCGTCGTGGGCAACAATGTGACGCTGATCAACAATGTCATGCTCGCCGGCCATTGCACCGTCGGCGACTTTGCCACCATCGCCGGCGGCTCCGGCATCCACCAGTTCACCCGTGTCGGCCATCACGCCTATATCGGCGGCATCGCGGCGGTCGAGGGCGACGTCATTCCCTTCGGCATGGTGCTCGGCAACCGCGCCTATCTGTCCGGTCTCAACGTGATCGGCATGAAGCGGGCGGGCTTCAACCGCGAGGCCGTGCGCAACGTCCGCCGCGCCTACCGCATGCTCTTCTCCTTCGACCAGACGTTCAAGGAGAACCTCGACGAGGTGACCCAGGAATTTCCCGAGGATCCGCTGGTGAACGACCTTCTCGGCTTCATCCGCTCGGGAGGCGATCGCTCGCTCTGCACGCCGCGTCACACGCCAGCCGGTTAGCCGACGATGGACGGATTTCCCAACGAGCGCGCCGTTACCGAGCGGATCGGCATCGTCGCCGGTGGCGGGTCCTTGCCGATGATCGTGGCGAAGGCCGCGCGCGAGCGCGGCATGGACCCGATCTTCGCGCGCTTTTCCGACGGCATCACGAACGGCTCGATCGAGGGTCCCTCGCGGGCGTTCACCTGGGGCGAGGTCGGCGATGCCATCGAATGGCTGAGGCGGGAGAAGGTCACCAAGCTCGTGATGTGCGGCACGATTTCGAGCCGACCCGACTTTCGCTCGGTCCTGCCGTCCTTGCGCACGCTCGCCAGCCTGCCGGCCATGTTCGCGATCACGCGGGGCGGGGATGATTCCATGCTTCGCAAGGGATCGCGCTTTCTCGAGGGCAAGGGGTTCGAGCTTCTGCCCGTGCAGGAGATCGCGCCGCGTCTTCTGGCGCCGGAAGGTCTCCTGACGAGCCGTGCGCCAAACGATGCGGAGCGCGCGGCGCTGCGGAAGGCGCATCGGGCGGCGGTCACTTTGGGCGCGCTCGATGCGGGGCAGGCGGTGGTCGCTTCCAACGAGCGGATCATCGCGATGGAGGGGATCGAGGGAACGCGCGACATGATGCAGCGGGTGGCCGAGCTTCGGGCCGTGCGCAAGATCGGCCGGGCCGAGAAACTGGCGCTCGTCAAGGCGCTGAAGCCCGGACAGGACCAGCGGTTCGATCTTCCCAGCATCGGCATCATGACCATCGAGGAGGCGGTTGCCGCCGGCATCACCTCGATCGGCGTTTCGGCCCTCGGCAGCCTGATCATCGGCTTCGAGGACGTTCTGGATGCCGCCAACCGGGCCGGCATCGCGCTGACCGGGCTTTCGACGAACGACGTTCAGGACGGGGCGCGGGCATGACGAAGATCGCCTTCATCGTCGGCGAGCCATCGGGCGACCGGATCGGCGCGGACCTCATCCTCCACCTCAGAGCCGCGCTCGGCGACGATCTCGACGTCTTCGGACTCGGCGGCGAGGAGATGGCGCGCCAGGGCCTCGTCAGCCTGTTCGATATCGAGGAGCTCTCGATCATCGGGGTGAGCGCTATCGTCGCACGGCTACCGCAACTCGTACGCCGCGTGTCGCAGACCGCGAAAGCCGTGATCGATGCCGCACCCGATGCGCTCGTCGTGATCGACAGCCCGACCTTCTCCCACCGGATCGCCAGGCGATTGCGCGCCGCGCGGCCGGATATCCCGATCGTCAACTACATTCCGCCCACCGTCTGGGCTTGGCGGGAAGAGCGGGCCGCGAAGATGCGGGCCTATGTGGACCAGGCGATCTGCACCTTTCCCTTCGAGCCCGAGGTCTATGCGCGGCTCGACGGACCGCCGGCGACCTATGTCGGCCATCCGATTCTTTCCGAGCCGCATCTGAAGCCGCTCCTGAACAGGTCGCTTGCCGGGAAGACGGCGAGCGCGTCGCCCCGTCTCCTGATCCTCCCGGGCTCCCGGCGAAGCGAAATCGACCGCCTGCTGGCCGATTTCGGAAAGACCTATGAGCGCCTTTGCCGGACGATGCCGGGCCTCGGCGCCACCATCCCGACGCTGGCGCGCCACCGCGCCCGCATCGAGACCGGGATCGCCGACTGGCCGGTGAAGCCGAAGGTGGTGACGGGCGAGGACGAGAAATGGGCGGCGTTCGCGAACGCCGACGCCGCGCTCGCCGCGTCCGGGACGGTCTCGCTGGAACTGGCGCTGGCGGGCGTCCCCATGGTGCTCGCCTACAAGCTCGATCCGATCGGCTATCGCCTGCGTCACCTGATGACGGCGTGGACGGCCGCCCTGCCGAATTTCATCGTCGGCCATCCGCTCGTGCCGGAGCATTTCCACGAGGTGGTGCGGCCCGAACTTCTCGCCCGGCGGCTCGAGCGCCTGCTGACCGACACGATCGAGCGCCGGGCACAGCTTCAGGGGTTCCAGGACATCCGCGAGAAGATGGCGATCGACAGGCCGCCCGGCGAGGCCGCGGCCGAGATCGTCTTGAGCGTGCTGAAGCGGGGCTGAACCCGCGAAGCAGGGCAGGGACGATGCCACGCCCCCGGCCCTTTGCCGCGGGGCCGATCAGGCTAGATGCGGCTTGACGGCGGCCAGTTCCGGATGCGCCGCGAAGAAGGCGTCCGTCCAGGCGCGAACTTTGGGGGCTTGGCTTGCCACCTTGCCCGCGAAGCGCAGGTCCATCCAGCCGACCAGAGCGGCGAGGGCGCAATAGGCCACGCTCGGATCCTCGTTCAGATCGTCGAGATGCGCCTCGAGCCATGCCAGGCCGCGTTCGGCCTTGGCCATCTGGCGCTCGGTCCAGGCCGCATGCCGCTTGTCTTCCGGGCGGAACCGCTCTTCGTAAAGACAAAGGATCAGCGCGTCCTTGACGCCGCTCGCCGCGGCTTCGAACGTGCGGGTCCTGGTGAAGGCATCGAGCGTCTGGGGAATGAGCTGATTGCCGCTCATCCGGTCGAGCATTTCGCAGATGACCGAACTGTCGAAGACCTGATCGCCGGTCTCGGTCGTCAGGACCGGGACCTTGCCGAGGGGATTGGCCGAAAGGAGGGTATCGGAAGGCTCCATCGTCTCGGCGGACACGAACTCCAGTTCGATACCGCAGAGGACCGCTGCCATTCTCACCTTCGCCACGAATGGCGAAGCGCTTGTGCCGAGTAGTCGCATCGAATTCTATCCTTCGCACCGTGCCGCTCTCGCAGCCACCGGAAGAACGGATAGGTCCGCACGCCGCCGACATGCAAGTCGATTCTGCGGCGCGCGTCGGAATTGGCGTTGGTCGGGAAGACCGGCGGGCGGAGCCGGCCTACTTCGACACGTAACCGTAGCCGGTGCGCGCTTCCGGCGGGAACCGGCGCAGCGACTGGCAATTGGCGCCGTAGACATGCCATTCGTCGAGGCCGAGAACGCAGCCTTCCGCCCGCCAGGCCTTGACCGGGTTGGCGCCGCCCAGGAAGCCGAGAAAGCTGCCGGCCGCCGCATATCCCATGGGATATTCGATGATGTAGTAGATCGTGCGGCGCTCGTGGTCGGAGATCAGGGCCGTTCCCTGGCACCAGCGGCGCTCGATCGGCTGGGGCGGCGGGATCTCGTCGGCGAGAATCTGCGGCTCATAGGCCTTTTCCTGAAGGTTCGAGAATTCGAGAATCTCGAGATCGGCTTCGAGGACGCGCGGCGCGCCGTATTCGAACTGATCTTCGACCTCGGCCAGCACGGCGGGATCGTCGCAGCGCGGAACCAGCTGGCCGGCGACGGGTGCCATTCCCTGCTGAAGGTCCGCCGCGGCCGCGGGACCTGCAAGCATGGTGGTCCCGATCGCTGTGGCGAGCATGATGGAGAGGAACTGGCGCATCGACTACGGGCCTATGTTTCGATCGTTGAATCTCGTCAGGACGATAGCACGAGTTTCCGGAGCCTTGGGGTCGGTTGCACGGTCAGGTCAACGCAAAAACCGAGCCTGTTGCCGACTTGTCTCTTTTCAGGGCGGGCACGAGACGGTTGACGATCGTTTCGGCCTCCCCGGCAAACAGGTAGGGCGGATTGATCACGGCAAGGCCGGTGCCCACGAAACGCTCTTCCTCTTGTGCCTCGCTTTCGAACCGGGCTTCCACGGCCAGCGCCTCGTCCGGCGCGAGCGCGCGGATGCCGCTCAGAAGCCGTTCGGCCAGGGCTTTCTTCTTGATCGGATACCAGACCGCATAGATCCCGCCGCGCCAGCGGCCGAGCGCCTTGTCGAGACCTGCGAGAATATCGTCCACCTCGCTGGTCTTCTCGAAGGGCGGATCGATCAGAACGAGCCCGCGCTTTTCCTTCGGCGGCAGATGGGCGCCGAGCGCCAGCCATCCGTCGAGAAGCATCGCCTTCGTCTGGATATCGCCGGCGAAGAGGTGGCGCAGCGCTTCGCCGTCCTTCGGGTGCAGTTCGTAGGCCGACAGCCGATCGATCGCGCGCAGGCAGCGGCGCGCGATCAGTGGCGACCCGGGATAGAAGCCCTCGGCGAGATCGGCCTCGATCGCCGCGAAATAATCCGCGAAGAGGGGCTCGCCGCGAAGGTCAGGATCGGCGGCGAGCCTGAGGATGCCGGCGTGCGCCTCGCCGGTGCGCAGCGCTTCGTCGGCCTTGAGATCGTAGCGGCCGCGCCCGGCATGGGTGTCGTAGACCCGGAAGGCTTTGTCCTTGCGCTTCAGATAGGCGATCAGACGCACGAGCAGTGCATGCTTGACCACGTCCGCGAAGTTTCCTGCGTGATAGGCGTGGCGATAGTTCAAAGGTGTCTCGTCGAGGGTTCCGGGGTCGCATCGCGCAAAAGTTCCGTTTTCGGACATTTGGGCGACGCTGCGTTCAAGACACTACACGAAGCGCGCCATCAACCCACATTCGGGATCAAACGCAGCCGAAGGGCTGCCTCGAACAGATGGAAACTCGTCAATGACAGCAGAAAAACTCTTCGAACCGTTCGATCTCGGACCCAACCGCTTGCAGAACCGCGTCGTCATGGCGCCTTTGACGCGCTCGCGCGCTGACGGGAACGACACGCCCAAGGACATGCACGTCACCTATTACGGGCAGCGCGCATCCGCCGGGCTGATCATCGCCGAAGCGACGCAGATCTCGAACGAGGGCAAGGGCTATGCGTGGACGCCCGGGATCTACAGCGACGAACAGGTCGCGGCATGGAAGAAGGTGACCGACAATGTCCACGCCGAGGGCGGCAAGATTTTCCTCCAGCTCTGGCATGTCGGCCGCATCTCCCATCCCGATCTTCAGGATGGCGGCAGGCTTCCCGTCTCGGCCTCGGCGGTGAAGCCTGAGGGCGAAGCCTTCACCGAGAACGGTTTCAAGGAGATTCCGACGCCGCGCGCGCTCGAAACCGATGAATTGCCCCGCGTCGTCGAGGATTTCGTGAAGGCATCGGAAAACGCCAAGAAGGCGGGCTTCGACGGTGTCGAGGTTCATTCGGCGAACGGCTACCTTCTCGACCAGTTCCTGCAGGACGGCACGAACAGGCGCGAGGATGCGTATGGCGGCTCGATCGAGAACCGCATGCGCTTTCCGCTCGAAGTCATCGATGCGGTGGTGAAGGTCTGGGGCGCGGACAGGGTGGGCGTGCGCATCTCGCCGGGCTCGGGCGCGAACGACATCTCCGAGAGCAATCCGGAAGAGCTGTTCACGACCTATGTCAAGGCGCTGAACGAGCGCGGGCTCGCCTATCTCCACGTGATCGAGGGCCTGATCTGGCAGGACCGGGAAAAAGGCACGTTCGACATGGACGGTCTGCGCGCCCTGTTCGACGGCGCCTACATGGGCAACAACGAATATACGCGCGAGGTCGCGATCGAACGCGTGAATAGCGGCAAGATCGATCTTGCCTGCTTCGGTCGGCCCTATATCGCCAATCCGGATCTCGTCGAGCGCCTCGCACTCGACGCACCGATGAACGAGCCGGACAAGGACACGTTCTACGGCGGCGACGAAAAGGGCTATACCGACTATCCGTTCCTGACAGACGAGGAGCGCCGGACGGCAAAGGCCGCCTGATCCGGCAGGTTGCCGGGTCTCTTGGCGGCGCCGGCCGGCTGAGGGTTCGACCGGACCGGTCCGCCCTCGGCAGAGCGTTCGTGGAGGATGGTCCGCCGGATCATCACGGAATGTTAAGATATCGTGCCGCACATGAAAGGCTCGTCGGAATGGTCCGGCGGGCCTGCTTTCGTTATGCCCATCGCAGATGCGGCATCTCAAGGTCGAGGTGCGGTTCGATTGCTAGCGTCGGCCCCGAACCCGTTGCTTGCGGGGTATTGCACGGCTTTGCGGAGCACACCATGATGTCGACACTCCAGACCTTCCAGATGTACACCCGGAATACGGCTCGTATCATGGAGCGGATCGAGGCCGATCCGATCAACAAGCGCAGCGTCGAATATTATCGCGAGAACATTGCGAAGGTCAAAACGGTCGACGACTTCATGTCCGACTATCGGCTGTACTCGCACGCGCTCACCGCCTTCGGTCTCTCCGAACAGATCGGATCCCCCGGCCTGATCAGGAAAGTGCTCGAAAGTGACATGAGCCAGCCGCTGAGCCTCGTGAACAAGATGGGCGACGATCGCTATCGGGAGCTGCACAAGGCCTTCAACTTCGGCCGGAAGGGCGAAACGGCTACGATCGCCGCCCAATCGGCGTCGCAGAACGATCGAACGGTCGAGGCGTACAGCGTTCATCGAATTTCCGCGGCGAACGCGGCCAAGGGACAGCTCGACCAGTATCGGAAGGCGATCGGCGATATTGCCGACGTCGATCAGTTTCTGGATTCCAAATCCGTTTACGAGACGGCCCTGACCGCTGCCGGCCTGGACCCGAAAATCGCTTCGAAGGATTTCATTCGTGATGTCTTCACGACGGACATTGCCGATGAGGTCGCCGAGGGCGGCGACAAGCGATTCCTCAAACTGAAGGCGATGTTCAACTTTCAAGCCGATGGAACCGCAGCGGCAACTGGCGTTCAGTCCGCGATCGAGACGAACGAGACGCTCCGCATGTTCTACGAACAGAAGGATCTCGTCGCCAGCGCCTCTTCGGCGACGAACGATATTGATTACTGGAAGCTGCGGATTCCCGAGATCAAGACCGCGGACCAATTCACCCAAGACCCGCGTCTGATGGAAGTCGCGCTGTACTCGGTCGGGATCGATGCGAGCATTCAGTCGACCGCCTTCGTCTGGCAGGTTCTGACGAGCGATGTCAACGATTCCGGCAGTGTCCTCAACCAGATGTCGGAGAAGAGCGATGCCGACAAGGCCTTGAAGGAAAAGTACCGCGAATTCCACGCCTTGTTCCAGTTCGAAACCGACGGAACCTTGAAAGCCGGCGCGACCGGCCCTGTCGCTGCGGACGACGAAGGCAGACTGTTCAGCACCTATCTGGATCGCAATGCGGACCGCACCGCATCCTCGGACAGGGTGGCGAAAGCGCTCTACAATGTCAGCATCTCGAACATCAAGACGGTCTCCCAGTTCGCTTTGATTCCGCATGTCTACGAATATGCGTTGAAGGCGTTCGGAATCGATCCAGCGACGACCTCGCGGACCGAGATCCTCAACGTCCTGCGCAGCGATCCGGGCGATCCGAAGTCCTACGCCCGCAAAAGCGGCAACGAAGGGTTCGTCGCCCTGGCGGCGGCTTTCAATTTCGACGAAAACGGGAAGATCGCCGCAAGGCGCGTCGCCCAGTCCGATCCGGCGTTCGCCGACACGATCGAGCGTTATTCCAAGAACTATCGCGAGAAGCCAACCGAAAACGACAAGCTGCAGATCAAGAAGATCACCAGCGAATACCGGGACGCCATCGCCGAGATCGTCACCATTTCCGATCTGGTGTCCAACGAGGCCATCGTGGACTACATCACGACCGCCTTCGACCTCGGCGACTTCAAGCTCGATGCCAAGACGCTGTCCGGCATCCTGACGAGCGATTTCGACGATCCGGAAAGCGTCATGGCCAAGTTCGACGACCAGCGGATCTTCGACCTGCGCGCCGCGTTCCAGTTCACCAATGTCGGCGGTCTTGCACGAGCCGAACCGAATGCCCAGTCCAAGGCGGACCGCATCCGCGTCGACAATCTGTTCCTGCGCCAGAAGTACGAAGAACAGGCCGGTCTGGAAAGCGACGGTGCCCGGCTGGCGCTCTATTTCAAGCGCAGCGCGGCCGATATCCGGAACGCCTTCGATATCCTGGCCGATCCGGCGCTTCTCAAGGTCGTTCAGATTGCGACCGGAATTCCCTCCGAATCGGGACAGTCCACGATCGAGGCGCAGAGCCGGACGATCGAGAAGCGTCTCGACTTCGAAAGCCTCAAGGACCCCGACGAACTTTCGCGCTTCATCAATCGCTTCGTCGCCCTTTACGATATCGAGAACGGGGGCGGGGCCGGAAGCATTAACCCGGCCACGATCCTGTTGGGCGGCGGCGGCGGATCGCTCGGCATGTTCTGACAGGATGCACGCGGTCGACCGGCGCCATGATCGGGGGGCGAGCCCGATTCCCGTTGGCTTTGGCGGTTCGCACGGGGTAACCTTGGCCGCATGAACATGCCGCTTCCCGCTTCCGTCGGTCATTCCGCCTGCCCGCACGACTGTCCGTCAACCTGCGCGCTCGACGTCGAGATCGGCGCCGACGGCAGGGTGGGGCGGGTGCGCGGAGCGGCCGGCAACGACTACACCGCCGGGGTGATCTGCGCCAAGGTCGCCCGTTACGCCGAGCGGATCCACCATCCGGATCGTCTCCTGAAACCGCTGCGGCGGGTGGGCGAAAAGGGCGCCGGCGCGTTTTGCGAGATCGCCTGGGACGATGCGCTCGACCTTATCGCCGAGCGGTTCGTTTCGGCCGAGCAACGGTTCGGATCCGAGACCGTCTGGCCCTACTTCTACGCCGGCACGATGGGCCTGGTTCAGCGCGACGGCATTAAGCGGCTGACCCATGCCAAGCGCTATTCCAATCAGTTCTCCACGATCTGCACCAACATGGCCTGGACCGGGTGGATGATGGGCGCGGGCGCCCTGCGTGGCTCGAACCCGCGCGAAATGGCGCAATCGGATTGCGTGGTGATCTGGGGCACGAATGCGGTGGCCACGCAGGTCAATGTGATGACCCATGCGATGAAGGCGCGAAAGAGCCGGGGCGCGAAGATCGTCGTCGTCGACATCTACGACAATGCGACCATGGCGCAGGCCGATCTGGCGCTGAAGCTGAAGCCGGGCACCGACGGCGCGCTCGCAGCCGCCCTCATGCACATCGCGTTTCGGGACGGCAGCGCGGACCGCGCCTATCTGGCGCGTTACACCGACGATCCCGCCGGGCTCGAAACCCATCTTTCCACGCGCGGGCCGCGATGGGCCTCGGCGATCACCGGGCTTGCCGTCGACGAGATCGAGGCGTTCGCGGCGCTGATCGGCCGGACGGACCGGACGTTCTTCCGGCTGGGCTACGGTTTCACCCGCCAGCGCAACGGCGCGGCGGCGATGCATGCCGCGCTCTGCGTGCCGGCGGTCTACGGCCACTGGCAGTATGAAGGCGGCGGCGCGTTTCATTCCAACAGCGGAATCTTCGGCATCGACGGATCGACCATCCAGGGGGCGGCGGACGCCGATCCCACCGTGCGCCATCTCGACCAGAGCCGCATCGGCGCGGTGCTGACGGGGGAGGCGGCCGCGCTCATGGGCGGCCCGCCGGTGACGGCGATGCTCGTCCAGAACACCAATCCGGCCAATGTCTGCCCGGATCAGCGCAAGGTGATCGAGGGTCTTTCGCGCGACGATCTCTTCCTGTGCGTCCACGAGCATTTCATGACCGATACGGCAAAGCTTGCCGATCTCGTCCTGCCGGCAACGATGTTCGCCGAGCATGACGACATCTATCGCGGCGGCGGCCAGAGCCATATCGTGCTCGGGCCCAAGCTCACCGAACCGCCATCCGGCGTGCGCACGAATCATTTCGTCGTCGAGGCGCTCGCCAAGCGCCTCGGCGTCTCCGACCGGCCGGGATTCGGCCTTTCGGAACGCCAGCTGATCGACGATCTGCTGCACCGCTCGGGGCTGGAACGCGATTTCGGCGATCTGGCGCAGGAGCGATGGATCGACAAGGCGGTCTCCTTCGAAGAGGCGCATTTTCTCAACGGGTTCGGCCACCCGGACGGCAAGTTCCGGTTCAGGCCCGACTGGCGCGGCACGCCGGCGCCCAATCGCCCCCCCGCGTCGGTGGGCCTGCTTGGCCCCGTCGAGGCGTTGCCGACCTTTCCCGATCACATGGACGTTCCGGAGGCTCAAGACACAGACCATCCCTACAAGCTGGCGACATCGCCGGCCCGCCAGTTCCTCAACTCGTCCTTTTCCGAAACGAAAGGTGCGCGCTCGCGCGAAGGCCGGCCGACCCTGATGATTCACCCGGACGATGCCGGCCGGGAAGGCCTCGGCGACGGGATGCTCGTCGAAATCGGAAACCGGCGCGGCTCGGTGCGCCTTCCGGTGGCGATCACCCGAGCCGTCCGGCCCGGCGTCCTCGTCCATGAGGGGCTCTGGCCCAATTCGGATTTTCTGGACGGCGAGGGGATCAATGTCCTGACCTCGGCCGACCCCGTCGCGCCCCATGGCGGCGCCGCCTTTCACGACACGTCCGTCTGGCTGCGGATCTCCGGGGAGGAGCATCGAACCCAAGCCGGGCTTCTCGAGCGCCGGTACGAAGGACCGGTGCGGACGGAACGCTGAGCGCCGTCGCAAGTCCGTTCCAGACCGTCGACGTCCCCGAGCCCGAAGATCGGCGCATCGCGATCCTTCGTTCGCCCGTTCCTGCGAACTCGTCCTGCCCGGGCGCTTGTCCGGCGCCCGGACCGACGCCCCCCGCCTACGTGCCGGAGCGTCATCCTGCCGGCGCTTCGGACGGGGCGCGACGAAGGTCCGTTCGGTCGCGGTCGGATCGCCCGCGGGACGCAATGTCCCGCGCCGATCCCGCGCACGGCTGGCCGAAAGGCGCGCGATCGCTGTCTTGCCGAACCGGCAACTGTCTGGATCAACGAGACATTCCGTAGCGCGACCGGTTGGACGGTGGCCCGGGCAGGGATGCGGAGATTTGTCTGTATTTACCATCGCAAGTAAATCCCCGCCCGGTTAACCCCTCGACTGCACGTTTGGATGTATAGGATCGACCCATGCCGGGTGTTTGGGCCCGTTGCGGGCCGGGTCGTCCCGGCACCAACAGATGGGGAATGACCATGTCGATTGCGGGTTTCTTTTCCGCGGCGCCGATCGCCGCCTCGATCATTCCGGCGGGTGTCGCCGCGGCCTTTGCGGGGGCCTGGCAGATCGCGAATGCCGGCCTTGCCGCCGGCTCGGTGTGCGGCGATCCCGTCACGCTCGAGCTTCTGCTCGCTCACGTCAGCGCAGGCGGGCACTGTCCCGGATGCCCGACGCTGCTGGCCGGCCTGTTCGTGGCATCCCTCGGATGTCTCCTGCACCCGCTATCACAGCCCGCAAAGCCGGCGGTTCTCCCGATCGCCGCCTGACAGTCCGCCGCCACCCAATCTCGCCAAAAGCCCCGAACGGGGTCCCATGGCCGCGTCTTGCCGGCCCCCAGCGAAAGGTCTGAAGCATGGCCGACATCATCTCGTCCACCATCGACAAGGAACAGATCACGGGAGCGTTCGCGCTCGCGGTCGATGCGCGTTTCGACGATCTGGGCGCCGGAAACGGGCAGAAGATCTTCGATTTCAACAACGGGACCAATATCGACACCATCGCCTTCGGCCAGGTCGGCGGTTCGAGCGATGTCGAGTTCGTCATCGTCCGCAGCGGCGTCGAACATCGCCTCGTCGCCAAGGGCGCGATCGTCGAGGGTGAACTCGCCACCTGGCGCGTCGGCATCGATCCGAACGGCATCATGCGGATCGCCAAGAACCAGGAGCTGCTGGTCGAGAGTGCCAAGGGCGATGCCGTCCTGCCGGCGGACGTGGTGCGCACGAACCAGCTGATCGGCACGTCGAGCGACCCGGCCGATGCCGATCTCGCCGGTCTCGTGCTCAATCTGAAGATCGCCAATTACGGCAATGTCGACGAACTCGATCCGGCCTATCAGGGCAGCCCCTGCGCGACGACCGGCGAGGTGCGCTGCTTCTGCGATACGCTGGCGCCCCAGGGAGAGGTGATCGCGGGCGAGAACTCCGCGACGCGGATCTCCACGACGGACGCCGAGGGCGACGGCGAATGGAGCCAGGTCCAGTCGCTCGGCCTCATCCCCCTTCATGCCATGGTGCTGCCCGACGGCAAGGTGCTGAGCTTCGGCACCAACGAGGACGGCACCCAGACCGGCCAGTTCATCTACAGCCTCTACGACCCGATCACCGGCATCGACAAGATCCTGCCCAACACCACCGGCGTCGACCTCTTCTGCTCCAACATGTCGCTCGACCCGACCACCGGGAACGTCATTATCCTGGGCGGCGATTCCCGCGGCAGAGGCGGTCCGGTCAATGGCGGCGTCAACGATGTCGTGATCTTCGACTACACCACGCAGACCATCCGCAATGCCGAAAGCGGCGACATGCAATATGATCGCTGGTACGGCACCTCCGTCACTCTCCAGAACGGCGAGATCTTCATCATCGGCGGCTCGGGCGGCGGCGACGACATTCCGGAGGTCTACAATGCCGAGACCGGCATGCGGACCCTGAACAATGCACGCATCGGCGTGGACTACTGGTATCCCAAGAGCTTCGTGCGCAGCGACGGCAAGGTCATCGTGATGTCGAAGGAAGGTGGCGTCTTCGCCATCGAGACCGACGGACAGGGATCGAGCCAGCGGGTCGGCACGGTCGAGTTCAACATGGGCATCAACACTCCGGCCATCATGTATCGCGAAGACAAGATCGTCATCCTGAAGGAGGATGGCGATCTCTACACCATGGATCTCAACGCCTCCTGGCTGGGTTTCACGAAGGTCGCCGATCTCGACGGCACGCGGCACGATGGCGGCATGGTGATCCTGCCGGACGGGCGCGTCCTGATCGCCGGCGGGGCACGGGTCGACAATCAGCTGAACGCCGCCGACTATTCGGTCGACATCTGGAATCCCGACACCAACGAGGTTGTCGAGGTGGGTGGGCTGCAGACCGCGCGCCTCTACCATTCCAGCTTCCAGATGATGCCGAACGGCACGGTCTGGGTGGGCGGAGGCGGCGCGCCGGGCCCGCTCACCAACACCAATGTGGAATTCTACGCGCCGAGCTATTTCTACGATGAGAGCGGCAAGCTTGCGGACAGGCCCGAAATCACCGATGCGCCGCTCAACATCGACTCCGCCTCGAATTTCCGCATCACGGTGGATGATACGAGCGACATCGCCCGTCTCACCGCACAACGCAACGGTGCCTTCACCCATTCGGTCAATTCCGACGCACGCTTTCTGGAACTCGATTTCACCGTCATCGACGCCACGACGATCGAGGTGACCGCGCCGGGCTCCAGCATGCTCAATGGGTCCTGGATGCTCTTCGCGCTCGACAAGGCCGGTGTGCCGTCCATGGGCGCCATGCTCGGCGTCGACATGGCGCCGGTGGTCAGGACCGCTCCGATCCTCGGCAAGGATGCGCAGCGCGACGTCTACGGCATCGACGACGATCCGATCGACGGTCCCTTCGATCTGACCGTCGAGGCGCGGTTCGACGACGTGGCGGGCGGCAGTTGGCAGCGGGTCTTCGATTTCGCCAAAGGCGCGGCCAGCGACAATGTCTACCTGTCGCAGGTCGCGAACACGACGGATATCGAGTTCGCCGTCTTCGTCGGCGCGACCCCCCACAAGCTCGTCGCGCGCAACGTGATCGAGGAAGGGGTCGTCGCCAAATGGTCGGTCTCGGTCAGCGACACCGGCTTCATGCGTCTGTGGAAGGACGACGCGCTCGTCGCCGAAGGGCAGGGCGCCGTACCGCGCGACGTCGATCGCGGCGCCAACCTCGCGGGCGAATCCAACTGGCCGGGCACCACGCCGCTGAAGGGCATGGTCCGCTTCCTCGAGATCGTGAACGAGGGCGACCAGCCCGAATATGTCCATCTCGGCCTGCCGAAACTCTCGCTGACGCCCGCGCAGCACGTGCTGGTGAGCGAGGATGGCGAGGCCGGACAGATGGTCTTCCGCGTCGAACTCGATCAGGCCGCGCCGAGCGTCGTCACCGCCAGGATTACCATTTCCGGCGATGCCACCGGCCCCACGCAAATCGTCATCCCGGCTGGCCAGCGCAGCGCCGAGATCGTGCTGACCGTCGGCGGCGACGCTGCCCGCGGCCCGATGGAGAAGATCTCCGTCGCCCTGAGCGACCTCACCCAGGCGCGTGCCGCCGGCCCGCTCGAAGCGAGCGCCTTCGTCTTCGACGAAACGGACGCCGCCGCGCAGCCCCTCAAGGTCGACTTCTTCAACGCGCCGGGCCAGGCGAAGAGCCTTGCGGACATCGATTTCGAGGGCGTCCCGATCCATTCGGCGAGCGTGACGTCGATCGACCGGCTCGTCGGAACCAAGGCGTTCTACGAGGGCGGTCCGACGGACCTTTTCGCGGCGCGCTACACCGGGCAGTTCGTCGTCGAGACGGCGGGCACCCACACCTTCCACCTGTCCAGCGACGACGGATCGTGCCTGTTCATCGACGGCAAGCTCGTCATCGACAATGACGGCCTGAAGCCGCTGACGACGCGGAGCGCGACGATCGATCTCTCCGCCAGCACGCACACGATCGAGGTGCGCTATTTCGAACTGCGCGAAAGCGCCGGGCTGAAGCTCGACTGGAACGGTCCGGGGTTCGGCCGCTCGACCACGAGCTTCGGCGCCGATGCGGCGGCCCCGGCCTTTCATCGCCTGGGAACCTCCATCTATATCGAGGGCACGCCCGGCCTGACCCGCGAGCAGGCCGAAGCCGAGGCGAAGGCGATGGGCGGAAAGCTCGTCGAGGTCGGCAGCGCCGAGGAGAACGCCTTCCTGCGGGAACGCTTCGGCGGCGCGAACGAGATCTGGCTCGGCATCGACGATGTCAGGACCGAAGGCAGCTGGCGCAACCAGGACGGCACGGACGCGACCTATCTGAATTTCGCGCCAGGCGAGCCGAACAATTACGGCAACGAGGACTTCGTCGCGATGCGCTCCGACGGTCTCTGGAACGATCTCGACGGCACGGCGGGCGGACGGATACGGACGATCATCGAGCTGACAGCGCCGGAGAAGCCGCCTGTCGTGGCGAACCGCGACCCGATCGTCGATACCGGCATCTCGGTGCTCGCCGGCAGCGTCGCGGAGCTTGCGGACAGGGCCGACGGCGAGACCACCGCACAGTTGACCGCGACCGGCACGATCGCCGTGAGCGATGCTGACAAGGACGCGCTGACGGCCGACGTTCGAGCGCTGGGCGAGACATATCTCGGCGCCATCCGGCTCGACCCCGTGCAGGACGGCTCGCTCCGGTGGACGTTCACCGTCGCCGATGGCGAACTCGACGCGCTCGGCGCCGGCGAGAGCCTCGTGCAGCGCTATGCGGTCACCGTTTCGGACGGGCGCGGCGGCCAGACGGTGGAGACGGTGACGGTCACGCTCGTCGGCGCCGAGGACCGCGACGGCGAGGTTTTCCGCGGCTCGCCGGGCGATGACGGTCTGGTCGGCACCGATGGCGACGACCGGTTCGAACGCAGCACCGGCCGCGACGTCATCGATGGCGGCAAGGGCAGCGACACGGTCGAGCTCGATGGTCGCCTCGAAGACTATAGGGTCGAAATCCTGGCGGATGGGGCGGTCCGCCTGACGGACGCCACGGCCGCCCTGCCGACCGTCAAGACGCTGCGGAACATCGAATCCGTCGTCTTCCCGCAGGACCGTCGCACCTATGCGATCGAGGAGGTCAAGGCGCTGGCGAAGGACGACGGGCCGGCCGTCGGCACCGCGCCGGTCGCCGAGGACGATTCGCTCTGGTTCTCGCTGAGCGCGGGCGAAGCCGTCACCGGCGAGACCGGCTTCATGCTCTACAACGACAGCGATCCCGACGGCGATCCGCTCCAGGTGATCTCCGTCGACGCCTACAGCGCGCGCGGAGCGGCGGTCAGGCTGCGCGACAGCGATGGCGACGGCGTGTTCGACGCCATCGACTACGATCCGACGGTATCCCTCGAGCTGGCCGCACTCGGACGGGGCGTGCAGATCGGCGACACGGTCGGATACACGATCTCCGACGGCAAGGGCGGGACCGACACGGCGACCGTTCATCTGACCGTCGACGGGATCGCCGAACCCGGCAAGGAGGGCGATCCGGTGGTCAACGGCGTGCCGACCGCCGGGGACGACACCCTGTGGTTCTCCCTCAGCGCGGGCGAGGCCGTCACCGGCGAAACCGCCTTCATGCTCTCAAACGACGCCGATCCCGACGGCGACCGTCTCCAGGTGACCTCGATCGACGCGTTCAGCGCGCGTGGGGCGGCGGTGAGACTGCGCGACAGCGATGGCGACGGCGTGTTCGACGCGGTCGATTACGATCCGACGGTGTCCGTCGAACTGTCGGCGCTCGGGCAGGGCCTGCAGATCGACGACACGGTCGGATACACGATCTCCGACGGGAAGGGCGGGACCGACACGGCGACCGTCCATCTGACGATCGACGGCGCACGGGGGCCGATCGATCCCTCGGCGGGCAGTCTCGACCAGATCGCCTTCGCCCAGTCGGATTTCTCCGATGCGGCCCTTGCCGTTCCGATGGTCGAGGATGACGGGCTTGGCCTCGACGCCGCCATTCCGCCGGATCAGGCGGCCGCCTGATCCGGCCCGCGCCCCGCCTTCGGCGCGGGCGCACCGCCCGCAAGGCCGCGATCGCGCCGGAATGGCTCTCGGACCCGCCGATCGCAGAGCGTGTCGAATGCCCGGATGAGGGAAGGATTCGGGCTTCGTTAACCGTCCTCCTGTAACCCGAAAGGCAGGATGGAGACCGCGATGCCCGCAATCCTGAGTTTGATAGGCGCCATGCCGAGGCCCCACAGGCGGGCGCTGATCCTGTTCACGCTTCTTGCCAATGTGGCCGTGCTCGGGCCATCCCTGCACATGCTGCAGATCTACGATCGCGTGCTGGCGTCCGGCAGCGTGGCGACGCTCGTCGGCGTGACCGTCGCGGTGCTGATCGTCCTGTCTGTCTACGGGCTCTGCGAGTTCGTCCGCAGTCGCATCGCTTCTCGTCTGGCCGCCGACTACACGATGCGGCGCAGCGCCATCCTGTTTGCCGAACTCGCCCAGGCGAAAGCCGGCGCCACGACGCGGGCCTCCGCGATGCGCGACTTCTCGGCGGTGCGCCAGTTCATCGGCTCGAAGCTGTTCACCGCCTGCTTCGACCTGCCCTTCGTGCCCTTCTACCTGGCGCTCCTGGCTCTCGTTCACTGGTCGATCGGCGTCCTCGGCGCCCTCGGGATCGCCGCGATCCTCTTCCTCGCCTGGCTGAATTCGGTCGCGACGCGGAAAAGCCGCGAGGAGGCGCAGAAGGCCGATGCCGATACCATGGGCTTTGCCCAATCGGTGTTCCAGCGTGCCGAGGATGTGCGCGCGATGGGGCTCCTGCACACCCTGATGGACACCTGGACCTCGAAGATCGCCGCGGCTCTGAACGCGGCGGAAACGGCCAGCGAGGTCAGCGCGCCCTATGCCGCCGCCAGCCGCACGCTGCGCCTGACCATCCAGGTTCTCGTCATGGCGCTCGGCGGCTGGCTGGTCCTGGAGGGGGCGATGAGCGCCGGCCTGATCTTTCTCGCTTCCATGGTTTCGGGACGCCTGCTGGCCCCGATCGACGCCCTGATCGGCGGCTGGGACCAGATGATCCGCGCGAATGCCGCCTACAAATCCATCGAGGCGACGATCGCGAGGCGCGAGCCGCCCCGCACCCTGCCGGATCTCGGCGAGCCGACGGGCGTGCTTCATCTCTCGCAGATCCGCGTCGATCACCGCTCGAGCGGACGCCATCCGGTCCTTCGGGACGTCAGTCTCGAACTTGCACCCGGCATGCTCCTCGTGCTGATCGGCCCGTCCGGCGAGGGCAAGAGCCTGCTTGCCCGGATCATAGCCGGCGCGAGCGAGGCCGATGCCGGGCGCGTGACGATGGACGGCATTCCCACGATGCGCTATCCGCGCCACCAATGGGCGTCGATCTCCGGCTACCAGCCACAGATGCCGAACCTCTTCCAGGGAACGATCGCCAGCAATATCGCGCGCTTCCGCAGGGACGTCGATATGCCCGCGATCTACCAGGCCGCCAGCCGCGCCGGGGCGCATCAGGCGATCCTGTCCCTCGCCAACGGCTATCAGGAGATCGTCGGGCGACCCGAATGCGAGATCCCGGCGGGCCTGGTGCAAAGGATCGCGCTCGCCCGGGCCCTGATCGGCCGGCCGCGTCTCGTCGTTCTCGACGAACCGCTCAACCATCTCGACACGGCTCTGCAGGCGCGTCTCATGGAGACGATCGAGTCCATGCGGGCAGAGGGAACCTCGTTCGTCGTCGTCTGCCAGAAGCATGCGATGGTCCGCCGCGCCAGTCAGGTGCTGATGGTCCGCGACGGAACGGTCCAAACGGTGCAGGTCGAACGGCCAAAGGCTGATGCCGGGCGTCAAGGCCCGGCGGTCGTCGCCCGTCCGGCGGGCGGGGCTGCCGCGCCAGGTTCCGCATTCCGGCCCGCGGCGAGCACGGCACAGGCGTTCGAGGCACAGGCTGTCGAGGTGCAGCATCGGTCGGCCGCCCTCGCCCTCGACCGTGCGGTGGGGCAGGACTGATGGCCCCGCATGCTCTCATCCATTTGAGATCGTTGTTCCGGCGAAGGGGCGGTGCGAACGCCGGGGAACCGCCGAAGCCGGATCAGGGCGACGTCATGACGATCGCGCCGGGCGGCGATCCCGGCGTCGAGACCGGCCTTTCCGACATTCTCGGCGGCGTTTCCGTCATCATCCTCCTGTGCGCCGGGCTCTTCGCCGTCTGGGGCGCGGCCTTTCCCCTGTCCTCGGCCATCATCGCCTCGGGCTCTCTCGTCTCCAGCGGGTCGAACCAGCTCGTGCAGCATCCATCGGGGGGAACCGTCGTCGCGATCCTCGCCAGGGACGGCGACCGCGTGGCGGAGGGCGAGGTCATCGCCCGTCTCGATCCGGCGCCGATAAAGGCCGAACTGACCCGGCTGAAGGCACGCCGCGCGACCCTTGCCGCAATGAAGGATCGTCTCGAGGCCGGGCGCCGGGGCCGGGATGCCGGCACGGGGCAGGTGGCCAACGCGCCGCTTCGCCTGACCGATGCGGCGACCCCGTCTCTCGACGACATGCTTCGCCTCGAGCAGCTCCGGACGCGTCTTCAGGACCGCATCAGCCTCGACGCCAGCCTCGAGGCCCTGGACCGGCAGGCGGATGCGACCAGGGCCCAGCGCGACGGGTTCGAGCGCCGGATTGCCGATCTCCAAAGCCAGATCGCCATCTATCAGGACCAGACCGACGGCGTCAGACGTCTCGTCTCGGCCGGTCACATCGCGCGCCGCGAGCTCTGGACGAGCGAAAATCAGCTCCTCGATGCCCGCTCCCGCCTGTCGGCCCTTCTGGCCGAGCGGGCGGTGGCCGGCGAACGGCTGGGGGAACTGTCGGCCGACGGCCGGCGGCTGCGCGGCGAGAACGCGCGCGACGACGCCCAGCAGCTCACCGAGATCATCGGCGAACTCGGCCAGATCGAGGACCAGATCGCCGCGGCCGAGCGCTCCTTCGAGCAGGTCAGCCTGCGTGCGCCGATGACCGGCATCCTCGTCAATTCGGCACTGTCCACCGAAGGGGGCGTCGCACGCGGCGGCGAGACGCTGGCGGAGATCGTTCCCGAGGACGGTCGCATGATCTTCCAGGCCCGCTTGCTGCCCAAGGACATCGACCATGTGCGCGTCGGCCAGCCGGCGGAGATCGAGGTGACGGCGTTCAACATGCGCCTGACGGACAGGATCGGGGGAACGGTCGTCTACGTGTCGGCCGACACCAGCGAGGACGAGCGGACCGGGGAGCAGTTCTACTTCGCGAAGCTTGCCATCGACGCGGGATCCACCGACGCCGTCCTGCGCGCCGGCATGGTCGGAACGGCTTATATCGCGGGGCCGACGCGCAGCTTCTTCGCCTATGTCCTGCAGCCGCTTCTCGACGGCTACCGCCACGCCTTCCGCGAATGGCAATGACCCGGTTCGCGTCGCCGCTTCCTGCCGGTCGACCCCGCTTCGGCCGGTTCCGCGTCCATCGCGACGTCCGCCCGGCCTCGACCTGAGCGGCGGTTACGGCCATCGGGTTCCCCCGGCGGGCCGGCCGGATCGTGCGCCTTCGGCACGCCGAAGCCGCGGGCGGAAGCCACGTCTGCGCAGAGCGCGGCGATCGCCGCCGATCCATCAGCCAACCCGGAAGCCGAGCGCGCCGCCGATGCGACCCCTGTTTCTGTCGGAACGCGTCGCGATCCGGGATGCGGCGAGGTGAACCGGGCGATTTCCGGTCTCGCATACGAAAACGCTCCCGGCGATAAAATCGTCGGGAGCGCGAAGGGTCAGCTTGGGAGGCTTTGCTTACTTGATATCGAGTGCGGCGCGCAGATCGGCCTGGGGCTCGATGGTGAGCGTGTCGCCGGTGCGCGAGATCGTGACCATGTCGGTATTTGCGCCGGAACGGCCAGGCACTTCGACGGTCATCGACTGTCCGTCGCGCAGATTGGCGCGCGTGCGGATCGAACGGTCGCTGTCGCCGGACGAGAGCGTGGCGACGACCGCGAATTCGTCCGACACTTCGGTGTAGTAGACCGAGCCGTTGACGTCGCCGACGGTCACGTGGCGGCCGTGCAGGGCGCTGACGTCTTCGGCCGAAGCGGACATCGAGAGAACGAGCGTCGCAGCGGCTGCGAGAAGAATGGTTTTCATGATCGGAAGTCCTCATGACTGAGAAGCAAGTGCAGCGTCGATCCCCAGGATGGAACCGAAAATTATTGGCCGCCTTGCTTGCCTCCACACTTACGAGGCGATGTTGCGCCGCACAATCCCCGGATCGGAATGTCTGGCTTGCCGTCAGTGCATGACTTGCCAAATCGGATGAAAAGCCATGCAGATCAGGGAGTTATAACTTCCTCACGGGCATTGCTGCACTGCCGTTCGGGTAGGGTTCGGCTACCCGGCCATGGCCCGCGCAAGCGTCGGCCATGACCGTCGCGACCCTGTCATATCTCGATGATATCGACCGCGTCCGCGAGCTCGTCGCGGGCGATCTCCGTGACGCTTCGATGGTGGGCGAAGAGGATCGGCTGGGTGTGCTCGCTGACATCGGCGAGCGTCAGGAGACCGGCCGCCGTGCGCGCGTCGTCGAATGTCTGGAAGATGTCGTCGCCGATGAAGGGGATTGGTTCGTTGCGCATGGCATAATCCTCGATAAAGGCGAGCCGCAGCGCCAGGAACAACTGGTCCCGCGTTCCGTCGCTGAGCGCGGAGATCCGCAAGCGCTCGCCATTGTCGCGCACCGCCACGAGTTCGGCCTCGTCATTGTCGCCGAACTGTTGGGACAGGGACGCGAAGGCGCCGTCCGTCAATCGCGACAGCCGCTCTCCGGCCCTTCGCATCAGCGGTGCGTCCTGGTTCCGGCGGTGCCGTTCGAGCGTTTCCGAAGCCAGATTGGCGGCGATCTTCAGGACCGCCCAACGCCGGGCGAGGGCCGTCAGCTCCGCCTCCACCGCCCGCTGCTCGAAAACGGCGCCTTCCGCGCCGCCCCCTTCGCTCAGGGCCTGGCGTTCGCGAGTCCGGTCCCGCAATTCGGCATAGGTTTCGTTGGATTGCGCGTCGAGATCCCGTTCGTCCTTGCGGATGTCCGCAATATCGAGATCGGCGCGCGAGGGCTCGAACGTGGCCAATGCTGACCGCACGTCGCTCTCCGACCAGTCGGGCGCGATATCGACGAGCCGCGCCCGGCATTGGGCAAGGCTTTGCACCATCGCGTCCCGGGCGGTGAGCCGTTCCACCAGCGCCGCCGGCTCGGCGCCGGCCGGGCATCGGTTCATCAGGCCCGCAAGTCTGGCGTCCGCCGTTGCGGCGATCTCCTGGCGCTGCTGGACGTCGCGCTGGGCACGATCGAGCGCCTCGCGACGCTCCTGCAGCTTGGCGCTTGCCCGGGAGGCGATCTCGCTGGCGTCCAGCAGTTCGTCGACGGCGCGTTCCGCCGTCAGGTCCGCAAGATGCGGCGCCACGAGGGCCACGAGCGCGCGGGTATCGGCTTCGAAGCCGTGCGCATCGCGCCTCATGCCGGCGACGCGTTCGGCCCGGTTGACCCGCTGGCTTTCGAGGGCGGGCAGCTCGCGCCAGAGCGAGATCGTCGCCTCGACCTGATCGGGTGTCGCGCCCTCGGCGAGGCCGAGCCTTGCGAAGGCGGCGTCGGCGCGGGTTCGCCAGGCCTGCCGCTCATGCGCCGCGGCGGCGCTCTGCGCTTCGAGGCGCGCGATCCGGTCCTGCGTATCCTTCTTGCTCGCGGCATGGCCCCGGCTGGTCAGCCAGGCCTCCGAGATCTCGTCGAGTCGCCGCTCGAGCGACCGGGCGAGCGGACCCGTCGCAAGCCCGGCCGCGTCTTCGACCCAAAGCGCTTCGCCGAGTTTCGAAAGCTGCGGCCGCAGCGCCTCTTCGCGGATCGCGAGTGCGGCCAGCTGATCTGCGAGATCTGCATTGGCGCGGTCTGCTTCCCGCAATTGCCGCATGGCGTGAAGCCAGACGATCATGCCGTCCGGATCGGTCGCCGCAACGCCCATCCGCTCGAACGGCGCGGCGAATTCGGCAAGGATCGTCGCCTTCTGCGCGCAATAAGCGTCGCGTTCGCGTTCGATGGACGTCACGAGGGCCGAAAGCTCTTCGTTGCGCGCGCTGAGATCGGCGTGCCGCTGCACGCGTTCGATGTCCGCGAAGGCCGAGTCGGCAAGCGTGTCGGCGCTTCGTACACGGGAGCGGAAGCGCGCAAGGAGCGCGTCGCTCGCCTCCGGCGGTTTTGCGGTTCCCGCGACGATCGAGGCGATGGGAGCGAAGGTTTCGTCCCGCTCCGACCGCGCCGCTTCGATCGCCGCGCGGCTCGGAATGTCGCCCGCCCGCTCGCTCTCGCGCAGGATCTTGTCGTTGCGCGCGATCTCGTTCGCGAGGCGCCCCCGCTCGTCGCGCGTCCGTCCGATCTGCGCCTCGCACGCAGCCAGCCGGTCCCGGTGACGGGTCACGCTCTCGATCGACGGAAGCGCGATCGCCGAGAGCCTGCCGAAATCCGTCACGGGCGGCACGAGGTCGAGAGCCTCGTCGCGGATGCGGCGCGCTTCGCTCCGATGGCGCGATTCGAGCGCGGTCCGTTGCTCGACGGCTTCGATCTCCGCCTTCAGCGCGTTCATGCGGTCCCGAAGGGGTTTGGGATCGGTCAGCCGGACGGCCGGTTCCTGGCGTTCCAGATAAGCGGCCTTGTCGCGTTCGGTCTCCAGGCCCTTCTTCAGAAGGGCCGCCTCGCGCGCCAGGGCCCTGCCTTCCTCGGCGAGTTGCCCGGCGAGCGCGAGGCTCGCATCCGTCGGCTGCGGCACGTGCGCGGCGGCCGCGGAAAGACCGAGGCGCTGCTTGCGATCCTCGATCTCGTGCTCGAAGCCACGCCGTTCGCGGTCGACACCGGGCGCATCCTCCAGCGCCTTGCGGTAATTGCCCACCCGCGCGTGAAGGGCGCTGATGGCCTTGGCATGGGCGAGTACGGTCTCGTCGAGACGAATGTCGGCGACCGCGTCCTGTGCCGCGCGGACCCGCCTGTTCGCCTCGTCCAGGAGGCTCGCCTCGTGCGATCGGCGCATGAGCGCGTCCGAGAGCTGCTCGGCGAACCCGGCGGGCAACCCGTCCAGATCGTCGAATGTCCCGAGCTTACGAAGATCGGCATCGATCGCGCTCACGACCGGTTCGAGCGTCACCAGCTTTTCGAGTTCGCCACGGCGCCGGGCAAGTTCCGCGAGCCGGTCCTTCTCGTCCTCGTGCTTTTCGGCGAGGCGCCTGATGTCGTCGTTGAGCTTTTTCCAGTCGCCGGACCGGAGTTCGCTCTCGCGCGCTCGGGAGCGTGCGTCGTCCCACCGATCCTTGAGGGCGTTAAACGTCTTCTTGCTCGCCCGCGGCGCATAGAGTTCGGCGGCCTCGTCGTCGAAACGGGTGCGCAGGTCCTTGAGGCCAGTCAGCCCGGACGAGGCCGCAAGCAGCGTGCCGCCCAGTTCCCCGTCATCGGCCAGCATCGCATCCGCCCCGGCGCGCAGCCGCTCCGAATCGAGACCGAAGGCGTTTTCGAACACCGTTTTCGTCAGGCCGCCGAGATAGGCCGCCAGCGCATCGTCGCGCAGGGGCGTCTCGGTGTCGTCGTCGGCCAGAAGCGTCGCCTTCGTTCCCTTGCGACGGCGAAAGCCGATCTGCGAGCCGTCGCTTGCCGACAGGGTCGCTGCGATGCGCAGCGTGCTTGCCTTGTGCAGGAAGTCGTGGGCCGTCTGGTGCGGAAAGCCGAACAGAAGGGCCGACAGGGCCGAAAGCGTCGTCGACTTTCCGGCCTCGTTCGGCCCGTAGACGATATGGAGCTTGGCGCCGGGGCGGAAAACGATCTGGCGGCCGTCGAATGCGCCGTAGCGCAGGAGATGAAGGCGTTCAAAGCGCATCGTTCGTCCTCAGGCCCGTGCATCGGCGTGCGAAAGAAGCAGGTCGCGCGCCTCGCTCAAGAGTTCGTCCGGGTCGCCGAGCGGCGCATTGCCGGCCGCGATGCCGCCCGGCAGCTTCGAGGCGATGGCTTCGACGATCGCATCGACATCGTGATGAACGTCGGCGTCGCAGGTGATGTCGGCAAGCATGGCCTCGAGATCGATGCTGCGATCGGCGCCCGCGCCGACGCCCCGCCCATCCGGCTCGACGACGGCGATGACGAGCTTTTCGAGCCAGGCATCGGGATGGACATGGTGGCAGGCCGCCTGGATCTCGTCGGTGAGGAATTCGCGCTCCGCGATGAGTTTCCTGCGGAAGGCGCAGGATCCGGCAAGTTCGATGCGCAGGGCGAGAAGCCGTTCGCCGGCCGCCTCCGCAAGCGGTTTCAACGCATCGGCGACGGCGCCGGCGATGGTCGCCGTTCCCTCATGACAGCCAATGTCGACGCAGAGCCGGGCCCAGCGGGCCTCGTCGAGGATCAGGCGCTCGGTGCCGGCGATCCGGCCATCCGCGACGCGGACGAGAAGCGCGCCCTTCTCGCCTTCCTCGCGGATGCTGCGGCCCTGGAGATTGCCCGGAAAGACGATATGCGGATCGTGCGAGACGATCTCGAATTCGTGGACATGGCCGAGCGCCCAGTAATCATAGCCTCGGCTCTGCAGGTCCGAGACCGTACAGGGCGCGTAGACGTCGTGCGGCGGGCGGCCGGTGAGGGAGGTGTGGAGAACGCCGATATTGAACGCGCCGGCGACCGGCGCCGGATAGGCAAGGGCAAGATTGTCCGTGGCGGCCCGCTCGGCAAACCCCTGGCCGTGCAGCGCAACGCCGACAGGATCGAGCCGGATGGTCGAAGGCTTGTTGGTCGGGAACTGGTGCACGGTGTCGGGCAGCGGCACGCTTTTCGTGACGACGCTGTCGGCATCGTGGTTTCCGCGAAGATAGATCACCGGAATGTCGGCTTTCGCCAGCCGCGCGACTTCCCGGTTGAAGAACAGGCCGATGGAATTGTCTTTCCATTCGCCGTCGTAAACGTCTCCCGCGATGACCATGAAGTCGACGTCGCGCGCGATCGCCTGATCGACGAGCTTGGTGAACGCGGTCCGCGTCGCCTGCGCGAAGCGGACCGCGATCGCGGCCTCCTTGACGGCAAGGCTCTGGAACGGGCTGCCGAGGTGGAGGTCGGCGGCATGGATGAACGTGAATGTCGACAAGAAAGGGCCTGTCACGCAATGGTTCGATTCGCCGGCCAGTCTACACGGGTTTGACGTCCGGCAGGATCAAATCCGGTTCTGGCGCGGGACGGCGCCATCCGCGCGGTCTCAGCCGCCCGGCGGCAACGCGGCTTTCGCGATCGTCGGGCCGCGCCGTAAGAGCTGGCGTTCGCGAAAGAAGATGTAGAGCCCCGATCCGATGATGACGGTGGCGCCCAGAAGCGTCGTCCACTGGGGGATCTCGTCGAAGAACATGAAGCCGAAGAGGGTCGCCCAGGGCAGCATCGTATATTGCAGCGGTGCGATCGTCGCCGCATCCGCAAGCTTGAAGGCGCGGGCGATGCACAGATGGGCGGCCATCGCCACGACGCCGAGAATGCTCAGGGAAAGGAAGCCGGCAACGGTCAGCGGCGTCCAGGCGAAAAAGGACAGGACGAGACCGGCAAGGAGCGCGGACGCGGTCTGCCAGAAGACCAGCACCGCGTCGGGCGTTCCCCGCAGCGAGCGCGTCGTCAGCATCATCAGCGCGAATGCGAAGCTGCCGAAGATGGCGATCGGGGCGCCGCCCGAAAAGGTCTCGGAGGAGGGGCGCAGGACGATGAGAACGCCGACGAAGCCGATGAGGATGGCCGTCCAGCGGCGTAGGCCCACCTTCTCGCCGAGAAAGACCGGCGCGAGGGCGGCGACGAAGATCGGGGCGGCAAGCCAGAACGACAGGGTCGCGGCCAGTGGCAGGTAGACGATCGCCGCATAGAAGGCCGTCACCTCGGCGGTCGCGAAGAAACTGCGCAGAACCTGCTGGCCCGGCCGCTCCACTTCGATCAGCGCGCGGAACCCGACCCGTTGCACCAGCGGGATCAGGATGACGAGGGCCGCGGCCGAGCGCATGAACAGGACCTGGCCGACCGAGTAGGTTTCGACGAGGAACTTGCCGAGCGCATCGTTCGCCATGAAGAGGAAGATCCCGAACGCCATCATCGCGATGCCGAGGGTTCCGCCATCCAGTGTCTTCTGCGGTTTCGCGCGGGTCGTTCTCAAGGCTTCTTCCACTAGGTAGGACGCGGACGGAGTTCTTCGGCCCGCTTTCTTCGATATCGCAGAGGCTGGCAAAAACCGTAAGGGTGAAACTGCATGACACAGATCCAGCGCCGCATGTTCGGACAGCTTTCGACGGGCGAGGACGTCGTCGCCTTCGATCTCGAACGCGATGGCATATCCGTGACGCTACTCTCGTTCGGCGCCGCGCTGCAGGCGGTGCGCGTGCCCGATCGTCACGGGCACCGCGCCGATGTCACGCTCGGCTACGACGCACTGGCCCCGTACGAGACCCGTCCCCAACATTTCGGCGTGTCCGTCGGACGGTTCGCGAACAGGATCGCCGGGGGCCGCTTTTCCCTCGACGGCAAAAGCTACACCCTCGAGACGAACGATGGCCCCAATCATCTGCATGGCGGGTCGTCCGGGTTCGGCGTCACCAACTGGCGCGTCGAAGCCTTCGGCGAGACGCCCCATCCCTTCGTGACGTTCGCGCTGACGAGCCCGGACGGCGACGCCGGCTATCCCGGCGCGCTGGAAGCCCGCGCCCATTACGCGCTGACGGGAACCGGCGAACTGACGCTCGTCTACGAGGCGACGAGCGATGCGCCGACCATCGTGAACCTCACCAACCATGTCTATTTCAATCTCGGCGGTGTGCCGCACGAGACGGACGTGCTCGGCCACAGGCTGACGATCGCCGCCGACCACTATCTGCCGGTCGACCAAACCGCGATCCCGACGGGCGAGATCCGGTCGGTCGAAGGGTCGGTCTTCGACTTCAGGCGCGGCAAGGCGATCGGGGACGGCGCGCGCGACGGTCTCGACGACCAGATTCGCCTCGTGCGCGGTTTCGATCACTGCATGGTGCTCGGCGAGGAAAATCTCGAGGCGCCGCGGTTCGCCGCGCGGCTCGAGGACGAAGACAGTGGCCGCGTCCTCGATTTCGCGACGACGGCGCCGGGGCTTCAGTTCTATTCGGGAAACTTTCTCTTCGGCGGGATCGCCGGCAAGGGTGGCCGGCTGACGCGCATGGGCGACGCGGTCTGTCTCGAGCCGCAGCTGTTTCCCGACACGCCCAATCGTCCGAGCTTTCCCTCGGCGCGGCTTGATCCGGGAGAGACCTTCCGTCAAACCTCGACCTACAGGTTTTCCGCGCGCTGACGCGTTCGGACGAAATCGCCCGCGCTCGGTGGGCGGGGCGCCCAGCCCCGGCAGCGCGCACTATCGCAAGTGGAGGAAGTACTTACATGACGAAGGTTCTGGCGGTCGGTCGGTTCGATGCAAGCAGCACAAAGGCGATCGAGGAGAAGGGATGGCTGCGCCAGCCCTCGATGAAGGAAGCGGGCGAACTGGGTGAAGCCGAACGCAGCGAGATCGTCGCCGTCGCCTATCTCGGACACCATCCGTTCGACGGCGCGACGATGGATCTCCTGCCCAATCTCGGCATCATCGCCAATTTCGGCGTCGGCTACGACGCCATCGATGTCGACGCCGCCTCGAAGCGCGGCATCAAGGTGACCAACACGCCGGACGTCCTGTCCGACGACGTCGCCGATCTCGCCGTCGCCATGCTGCTCGCGCACCTTCGCAAGGTGCCCGAGGCGGATCGGCACGTGCGCTCGGGCGCCTGGGACAGGAAGGAGCCGTTCCCCCTGCAGCGCAAGATGACCGGCCAGAAGGTCGGCATTCTCGGTCTCGGACGGATCGGACACGAAATCGCCGATCGCCTCGCCGCCTTCAAGATGGAGGTGCATTACTGGTCGCGCTCGCCCAAGCAGACGCCGGCCGCCTGGACCTACCATGAGGATGCCGCCGCGATGATGAAGGCGGTCGATTTCGCCGTCGTCGCGCTCGTCGGCGGCCCCGCGACCGAAGGCTTCGTGACACGGGAGATGATCGAGGCGCTCGGAAGCCGCGGCGTTCTCGTCAATATCTCTCGCGGTTCGACGATCGACGAGGAGGCGATGATCGCGGCGCTGCAGGATGGCCGCCTCGGCGGTGCGTGCCTCGACGTCTTCCTCAACGAGCCGCACGCCGACAAGCGCTTCTACGAGATGGACAATGTCCTCCTGCAGCCGCATCAGGCGTCCGCGACGGTGGAGACACGCGCCGACATGGGGCAGCTTCAGCGCGACAATATCGAGGCGTTTCTGGCCGGCAAGCCGCTCCTGACCCCGGTCAACTGACCGCACGCCCGGCGGGCATGTCGTCCTCCAGATAGTAGCGGATATTGTCCTCGAAGCCGGCATCGGCTTCGAGGCCGAGCGCACGCGCCTTGTCCGCCCTGAAATCCGAGCGCCAGCCCTTGAGGATAGGCTCGATCTCCGGCTGGCTCTCGAAGCGGATGAGCTTTGACGGCGCGTTCCCGGCCACCGCCGTCATCGCATCGATCATCGCGCCGATCGTAAGGCTGCGCCCCGGCATGATCATGCAGCGGTTCTGGCCGAGGTCCGCTTCGGGGATCGCCGCGCCCCTGACGAGGTTTTCCACGCATCGGCGCGGCGACAGGTAGTAGTGCGGGAAGTCCCGCCCGACCGGACAGATCGCCTCCTGTCCGTTCAGGGGCTCGCGAAAGATCGAGGACATGAAGCTCGACGCGGCGCGGTTGGGCTTTCCCGGCCGCACCGTGATGGTCGGCAGGCGGAAGCCGCGGCCGTCGATGAAACCTTTGCGCGAATAATCGTTGAGGAGAAGTTCGCCGATCGCCTTCTGCGTTCCATAGGAGGTTTGCGGGTTGAGAAAGGTCTCGCCGGTCAGGGGATCGCAGACCTCTCCGCCATAGACCGCGATCGATGAGGTAAAGACGATCCGCGGTCGCGTGCCGAGATGACGCGCGCGTTCGAGGACGTTGAGGACGCCGTAGAAATTGACGGCCATGCCCTCGTCGAACCGCTCTTCGGCATGGGCGGAGACGACGGCGGCCAACAGGTAGATCATGTCGGTTTCGGCCGTGACGACGGCCGCGAGCGAGGCCGGATCGGCGATGTTGCAGAGGGCGGTCCGCGCTCCCTCGACCGGCGCGGGTTCGACGATGTCCGCAAGCGTCAGCCCGGTGATCTCGCGCCCGTCCAACGTGCCGTCCCGCACGAGCCGCCGTGCGAGCTTCTGGCCGATGACGCCGCCACCGCCGATGATCAGAACGTTCATGTCGTCTCCCCGTTGTTTTTGCGCGGGGGCTCGATGGATATCCCCGTTTCCGCGCCCGGTCCCGGCCGAGAAAGCTGTGCCGGACGGGTCTTCTTAAGGCGTTGCCGCCGATGCTACACCGGTTCGAGGCCGGGGATCCATGTCTGCGAGGGGGTCGCCGATTCGAAACGACGTCCCATCTCGGGACGATGGGTTACGTCAAAGGGGAGGATCGATCCATGAGCGAACGACCAATCATCGGTTTCATCGGCGTCGGCTATATGGGCCACGGCATGGCCAAAAACCTGATCGGGAACGGCTATCGGCTCGTCGTGAAGGGCAATCGCAACCGGCAGCCGGTCGAGAGCCTTCTCGCCATGGGTGCGAGCGAGGCCGATACCGCGCGTGAGATGGCCGAGCGCTGCGACGTCATCCATCTCTGCCTTTCGAACTCGCCGGAGGTGGAAGCCGTCATGGAGGGCGAGGACGGGCTTCTGGCCGGCGCCCGCAAGGGGCTCGTCGTCATCGATGCGACGACGGCCGACCCCGCCTCGACGCTTCGGCTTGCCGGGGCGCTTGCCGAAAAGGGCGCCACGCTCGTCGACGCGCCGCTCGGGCGCACGCCGAAGGAGGCCGAGGCGGGCACGCTCGACTGCATGGTGGGCGGCGCGCCGGAGACGTTCGAGGCGGTCAAGCCCATCATCCAGTGCTGGGCCGGGAACATCCGCCATGTCGGGCCGGTCGGGTCCGGCCACAAGATGAAGCTCATCATGAACTTCATCTCCATGGGCTATGCCGCGCTCTATGCGGAGGCCACGGTGACCGCCGCTAAGGCCGGCATCCATCCCGAGACGGTGCGCGACGTCATCGGTTCGAGCCGGCTGTCGAACGGCTTCTTCGACACGTTCATGCGCTATGCGGTCGACCGCGACAGGGACGCCCACAAGTTCACCATCGCCAACGCCTCGAAGGATCTGCGCTATCTCAACGCAATGGCGGCGGCGTTCGATACCGTGGGCGTGATGGCCCCGGCGGCGCGCTATTATTTCGCGCAGGCCGACGCGACCGGAGCAGGCGGCGACTACGTCCCGATGATCGCCGACCATGTGGCCCGCCTCAACGGCATCGATCTCGCCGAAGAGGTGAAGAAGCCCCGCTGACGGAAAACCCTCGTCAGGCGCTTTCGACGAAGCCTTCCAGGACCCGCTTTTGGCCGGCCTTGTCGAAGTCGACGGTGAGCTTGTTGCCGTCGACGAGCGCGACCGTGCCGGGTCCGAACTTGAGGTGGAACACCCGGTCGCCGGCATCGAAGCGGCTCTGGTCGGTGGACACCGATTTGGCGACGAGTTCGCCCTCGATCTCGCGCGGACCACCGCGCCTGGCCGACGCATGGAGCCCGAGCCCCTGGCGGGCGGGCTGGTTGTGGCCACGCCCGGCGCGCGCCCCGGATGCGCCGGCATCATAGTCGATCTCGCGAGAGCGCCCGCCCGACCAGCCATCGCCGCCGCGCCCGCCCGGCTGGCCGGCGCCGCCTTCGGCAAAACCGGCCTTTGCGGCCTGGGCGCGCCGCCAGCCCGGGGTCTTGTAGGCCCCCTCGTTGAAGGCGGCCGCGCCGTCCCAGCGCGACGAGCCGTAGGCGCCGAATCCGCCCGCGCCATAGCCGCCATAGGAGGTGTTGGCTTCCATCACGTCCACATGCGCCTCGGGCAACTCGTCGAGAAAGCGCGAGGGGATCGTCGACTGCCAGAGGCCGTGGATCCGCCGGTTGGAGACGAACCAGATCTTCACGCGGCGCTTGCCGCGGGTGATGCCGACATAGGCAAGACGCCGTTCTTCCTCGAGACCCGAACGCCCGCCTTCGTCGAGCGAACGCTGGTGGGGAAACAGCCCTTCCTCCCAGCCTGGCAGAAAGACGGTCTCGAATTCGAGCCCCTTGGCCGAATGGAGCGTCATGATCGAGACCGCGTCCATCTCCGCGTTCTGTTCGGTGTCCATGACGAGCGCGACATGTTCGAGGAACGAGGGCAGGGACTCGTATTCCTCCATCGAGCGGATCAGCTCCTTCAAATTCTCGAGCCGGCCCGGCGCTTCGGCGGACCGGTCGTTCTGCCACATCTCGGTGTAGCCGCTCTCTTCGAGGATCTGTTCAGCCAGTTCCGTGTGCTTGGTGTTCGGCAGGAGCTCCGACCAGCGCAGGAAATCGGTGACGACCCGGCGCAAGGTGTTGCGCGGCTTGGGCTTCAGCTCCTCGGTCTCGACCATCTGCATGGCCGCCGCGATCAGCGGCACACCTCTGGCGCGGGCATAGTCGTGCAGCAGGCGGATGGTCGCGTCACCGAGCCCGCGCTTGGGGGTGTTGACGATCCGCTCGAAGGCGAGATCGTCGGCCGGCTGGCACACGCATCGGAAATAGGCCATCGCATCGCGAATCTCCATCCGCTCGTAGAAGCGCGGGCCGCCGATGACGCGGTAGTTGAGGCCCATGGTGACGAACCGGTCCTCGAAGGTGCGCATCTGGAACGAGGCCCGCACGAGGATCGCCATGTCGTTGAGGTCATGATCCTCGCGGCGCTGAAGATCCTCGATCGCCTCGCCGATGGCGCGGGCCTCCTCCTCCGAATCCCAGCCGGCATTGACTTCCACCTTCGGATCGTCGGGATCGGGATGATCGGTGAAGAGGGTCTTGCCGAGCCGGTCCTCATTGTGGCCGATGAGATGGGAGGCAGCCCCGAGAATATGGCCCGTCGAGCGGTAGTTGCGTTCGAGCCGGATGACGGTCGCGCCGGGAAAGTCCTTGTCGAAGCGCAGGATATTGTCCACCTCCGCCCCGCGCCAGCCATAGATCGACTGGTCGTCGTCGCCGACGCAGCAGATGTTGATCCGCGGCGGCTGTCCCTTTCGGTCCACCGCACGGCCCGCATCGTCGGACCCGGCGGGCGGGCTGCCTTCCGCTGCTTCGGCGGGCGAAGCCTCGTCGTCCCACATGCCGTCATGGGCGTCGGGATCGTCGTCGATCGCGCGCGGACCCGTATCGTCGAACGGATCGGTCTCGCCTTCGCCGCCCGTCGCGGTCTGCAAGGCCGAGCGCTGCGCGAGCAGGCGCAGCCAGAGATATTGGGCGACGTTGGTGTCCTGGTACTCGTCCACCAGAATGTAGCGGAAGCGGCGGTGATAGTCGGCCAGGACGTCGGGATGGGCGCGGAAGATCGCGATCGGGTGCATCAGGAGATCGCCGAAATCGCACGCATTGAGGCTCTTCAGCCGGTCCTGGTAGGCCTTGTAGAGTTCGCGGCCCTTGCCGTTGCCGAACGCACGGGCGTCGCCTTCGGGAATGTTGGCGGGCTCCAGGCCCTTGTTCTTCCATGCGTCCAGCATGTTGGCGAAGGTGCGGGCCGGCCAGCGCTTGTCGTCGAGATTTTCCGCCTGGATCAGCTGCTTGATCAGGCGGATCTGGTCGTCGGTGTCGAGGATCGTGAAGTTCGACTTCAGCCCGACGAGTTCGGCATGCCGGCGCAGGATCTTCACGCCGATGGAGTGGAACGTGCCGAGCCACGGCATGCCTTCCACCTGGCCGCCCAGAAGCAGGCCGATCCGCGTCTTCATCTCGCGCGCGGCCTTGTTGGTGAACGTCACCGCCAGGATCTGGCTCGGCCATGCGCGTCCGGTGGACACGATGTGCGCGATGCGGGTGGTCAGAACCCGGGTCTTTCCGGTGCCGGCCCCGGCCAGAACGAGAACCGGCCCTTCCGTCGTTTCGACGGCGGCGCGCTGTTCGGGGTTGAGGCCGGCCAGATAGTCCGGGCTCTGGCTGCCGCGCGCGGCCATGGCCCGGGCGGCGATGCTGCCGGGTTTGGGTGCGCTTCGGGGCGTCGATTCGTCGAAATCCGTCATGGGCCTTAACTAATCCCATGCGCCTGAGAACACTAGAGTTCGAAACTGTCGCGCATTGCGATGGGCTTACATCGCGCGACGGTGATCGCCTTTTGCCCCCCGGCCGACCCGGCGACCTTCGCCGACCCGGGCACGGGTGGCGCGGCCTAGCCGATATTTGCCGGCACCGCGGCAAAACCGGTTTCCCCTTTGATGTGTCATGATCTAGTAACGAACCGCTTGGGCGTGAAGCGAGGGATCGGTCGGTGCAGAAGACGGTTGAGACGAGGAACACGGCATCGGGCGATCCGGCGCGGCTTCTGGAGCTTCGCGCCAAGATCGACGCGATCGACGAATCGGTTCATCGACTTTTGATGCAGCGCGCGAGCGTGATCGATGCGCTGATCGAGGTGAAGGGCACGGTGCGCGACGGCGCGGCGTTCAGGCCGGGCCGCGAGGCGTCCATGATGCGGGAGATCGCGGCGCGCCACCAGGGTCATCTTCCAATCGCGACCATCGAACATTTCTGGCGCGAGATCATCTCCACCTTCACCCACCTCCAGGCGCCCTACGAGGTCGTCACCTGCCCGTTCGAGGGCGATCTGGTCGCCTCCGTCGAGACGGCGCGATTCTATTTCGGATTTACCGTGCCGGTGACTCTCGCGGACGCCACGCAGGACGTGGTGGCGCGGATCGAGGAGGGCGGGGACCGGCTTGGCGTCCTGCCGCTCGACGGGCTCCATCCATGGTGGCAGGGCCTGCGAAACGCCGCGATCGTCTGCGCCCTGCCGTTCATCGACACCGAGGATCATCCGATCGCGAAACGTGCCGTGGTGATCGCGCCCCCGCTCGCCGATCCGGTGACGCCCGAGATCGGTTGCTGGCGCGTCGACGGTCTCAAGGCGATGGCGGGCGGCGGCGAGGACATGACGATCCTTGCCCAGGCCCCCTACGGCACCGGACTGTTCAGTGCGCTGATCGCGACGCGGCACGAGGAAAGGGCGATCCGGACCGCGCTTGGCGAAGGCATCGATCTGGCACAGATCGGCGGGTTTGCGCCGCCGCTCCACTGGCCCTATTCAGGGTAAGATTTCGACCCCGACCTTTCTCCATTCGAAAAGCCGACCCCCATGCGACCCGAACCCAATTCCGGCATTCTCGACATCGAGCCTTATGTTCCGGGCAAGAGCAAGGCGCCCGAAGGCGTGACGCTGCACAAGCTCTCCTCCAACGAGACCCCGCTGGGCGCGTCTCCCAAGGCGATCGAGGCGGCGCACGCGGCTTTGCGCGCGCTCGAGGTCTATCCCGACGGTCAGGCGAGCGCGCTGAGGGCGGCGATCGCCGAGGTGCACGGGCTTCGCCCCCAGAACATTCTGTGCGGCAACGGTTCCGACGAGCTTCTCGGGCTTCTGTGCCAGTGCTTTCTCGCGCCCGGCGACGAGGCGATCCACTCCGAGCACGGGTTCCTCGTTTACAACATCCAGATCCGGGCGCGCGGCGCGGTGCCGATCGTCGCGCCGGAGGTCGATGCCACGGCCGACGTCGACGCGATCCTCGAACGGGTCGGCGAGAAGACGAAGCTCGTCTTCCTCGCCAATCCCAACAATCCGACCGGCACCTATCTACCGTTCGACGAGGTGAGACGGCTGCATGCCGGTCTTCCGAAATCGACGATCCTCGTTCTCGACGCGGCCTATGCCGAATATGTCCGGCGCAACGATTATGCCTCGGGGATCGAACTCGTGTCCGAGGCGGAGAACGTCGTCATGACGCGAACCTTCTCCAAGATCTACGGTCTTGCGGCCCTGCGGATCGGCTGGATGTACGCACCGGAGGCGATCGTCTCGGTGCTCGACCGGGTGCGCGGTCCGTTCAATCTCAACGCCGCCGCGATCGCGGCGGGCGCCGCGGCCATCATGGATCGGGCCTTTGTCGAAAAGGCGGCCGACCACAATGCGCACTGGCTGGACTGGACGACCCGCGAGCTGGAAGCGCTCGGGCTGCGGGTGACGCCCAGCGTGGGAAATTTCATCCTCGTGCACTTTCCGGACGGGGACGGCCGCACCGCAGCCGATGCCGATGCCTATCTCACGGCCAGAGGCTACATTCTGCGCCGCGTGACCGGCTATGGCTTTCCCAATGCGCTCAGAATGTCGATCGGCACGGAAGAGGCCAATCGCGGCGTCGTCGATCATCTCGCGGCGTTTCTGGGAGCGTAGCCATGAGCGACGACTTTTCTCCGTTCGGCCGGCTGGCGCTGATCGGCATCGGCCTGATCGGTTCGTCGATCGCGATCAATGCGAAGGCGCGCGGGCTCGCCAGGCATATCGCGATCTCGACGCGCAGTGCGCAGACCCTTGCGCGGGCCGAGGAACTCGGCCTGGGCGACAGCTATCACCGCGATGCGGCAGAGGCGGTGAGGGATGCCGATCTCGTCATCCTGTGCGTTCCCGTCGGATCCGTCGGCGCGGTGACCCAGCATATCGCAAACGATCTGAAGCCGGGTTCGATCCTGTCCGACGTCGGATCGGTCAAGGGCTCGATCGTCGCGCAGATGTCGCCCCATGTGCCCGAGGGCGTGCATCTGGTGCCGGCCCACCCGATCGCCGGCACCGAGCAGTCCGGACCGGATGCGGGCTTTCTCGAACTTTTCGAGAAACGCTGGTGCATTCTGACGCCGATCGAGGGCTCGAACATGGCGGCCGTCGCGCGGCTCAAGGCGTTCTGGGAAGCCTGCGGTTCGGACGTGGAGGAGATGGCGGCCGACCATCACGATCTGGTTCTGGCGATCACCAGTCACCTGCCGCATCTCATCGCCTACAACATCGTGGGCACGGCCTACGATCTGGAGGAGGTCACCCAGTCCGAGGTGGTGAAATATTCCGCGTCCGGCTTTCGCGATTTCACCCGTCTGGCATCGTCCGATCCCACCATGTGGCGCGATGTGTTCCTCAACAATCGCGAGGCGACGCTCGAAATGCTCGCCCGTTTTTCGGAGGATCTGTCGACCCTTCAGCGGGCCATTCGCGACGGCCGGGGCGAGCAGCTCTTCGAGACCTTCACCAAGACCCGCGCCATCCGCCGCCAGATCATCGAGGCGGGCCAGGAAACCGCGAAGCCGAATTTCGGTCGCAACAAGCCGCCGAAGAAGTGGGAGGGCTGAAGGCCCTCATCGCAGTCCTCCGGCGATCTTCGCCGCCGCCGGTTCGCGCCTCAGCATCGCCATTGCGGCGATGCCGATCGCCGGGCCCGGAAGCAGGATGAGGAAGGTCCACTGCCACGAACCGAGCCATAGCGCGACCTGCGGCGTGACCCAGATCGCAAGCACCGTCAGCGCGAACCCGAGGCCCATCTGCAGGGTGAGGGCGGTCCCGACATAGCGCGGATCGGAGATTTCGGTGACGCAGGCCGAGAACTGCGCCGAGTCGCCGACGACCGCCATTCCCCACACGAGAGCGACGAGACCGAACATGATCGTCGGGCCCTCGAAGGTGACGCCGATCAGGGCGGCGCAGAGCCCGGACACCGCCAGCATGCCGATCGTCGTCGTGCAGCGCCCGATCCGGTCGGACAGGACGCCGCCGACGAGGCAGCCGACCGCGCCGATGCCGATGACCGCGAAGGTGAGGTAGGAGGCGGGAAGCGGCGAGGCGATCCCTTGGGTGGACAGCGCTTCGCCGGCATAGACGAGAAACCAGCCCCAGAGCGCGTAAAGCTCCCACATATGTCCGAAATAGCCGAGATTCGCGAGCATCAGCGGGCGGTTGGCAAACACCTTTCCGATCTGCCGGGGTGAAAAGACCGCCCTGGAAAACGGATAGGGGCCGTCGCGGGCCACGCGCCAGAACAGCACTCCGCCGAGAAAGGTGAGGCTGGACGAGGCCAGAATCACGGCCCGCCAGTCGAGCCCATCGGTGACGGCACGCAGAAGATGAGGGGCGGCGGAACCAAGCGTCAAAGCGCCGATCACCGCGCCGAGGGCGAGCCCGCGGCCGGCCCGGAACCAGGTGGAGATGAATTTCATCGCCGGCGGATAGACCGAGGCGAGCGCCATTCCCGTCACGATCCGGGCCGCGATGAGGACGCCAGCATCGGGCGCGGCCAGAAGCGCGGCGTTCGCAAGAGCCGCAACGCAGGCGCCGATCCCGATGAGGCGCCCGACCGGCACGATGTCCGGCAGGTTGACGAAGCTCGCGGCGACGGCGCCGATCACGAAACCGATCTGGACCCCGTTCGTCAGCCATGCCGCCTGCGAGGGGGACAGATCGTAGACCCGGGTGAGTTCGGGAATGACAGCGGTGGCTGAAAACCAGACCGTGAGCGCGAGGACGATGGCGATCGAGACGAGCCCCAGCATGCGCCAGCGGCCCGGATCCGGCGCATCGCGCGCCGACGCCGTGGGCTTCCGTCCCGAGGCCGCGCCTTGCGTCGGTCGCGCGCTCACGCCACTTGCCCGCTGTTCGAAGCCTGCATCCTCCCCGGAGCGCCCCGCAGGGCCTCGGCAACGGTCGGCGCCTCCCGCATTGTCATTCTCCCGATCGCTCCACGGCTCCCACGAAACCAGATAGGGCGGTCCTCGAGCAGAAAAGTCCCTGTGGAAAAGTTCGTCTGACCGCGCCGGACGGCGTGCGGCGGGTCGAATCGGACAAAGAAAAACCCGTCCGGCGGGCGCCGGGCGGGTTTTGATGGTCGGTCGAAAGCTTCGGCTTTCGATCAGGCGGCGACTTCTTCCTCGATCTCGCGAAGCACGTAGCCGCGGCCCCAGACGGTTTCGATGTAGTTCTTTCCGCCGGTGGCATTGGCGAGCTTCTTGCGGAGCTTGCAGATGAAGACGTCGATGATCTTCAGCTCCGGCTCGTCCATGCCGCCGTAGAGATGGTTCAGGAACATCTCCTTGGTGAGGGTCGTGCCCTTGCGCAGCGAGAGCAGCTCCAGCATCGCATATTCCTTGCCGGTCAGGTGAACGCGCTGGCCGCCCACTTCGACCGTCTTGGCATCGAGATTGACCGTCAGGTCGCCTGTGTTGATGACCGACTGGGCGTGACCCTTGGAGCGGCGGACGATCGCATGGATGCGGGCGATCAACTCATCCTTGTGGAACGGCTTTGTCATGTAGTCGTCGGCGCCGAAACCGAGACCGCGCACCTTGTCCTCGATTCCCGCCATGCCGGACAGGATGAGGATGGGCGTCTTCACCTTGGAGAGACGGAGGGTGCGCAGAACTTCATAACCGGACATGTCGGGAAGGTTGAGATCGAGTAGAATCAGATCGTAGTCGTAGAGCTTCCCCAGATCGACGCCTTCTTCGCCCAGGTCCGTCGTGTAAACGTTGAAGCTTTCGGATTTCAGCATCAGTTCGATGCTCTGCGCAACCGCACTGTCGTCTTCAATCAAAAGAACGCGCATCAGAAATTCCTCTCAGCCGGCCGAGCCAAAATCCCTTCGATTCGGCAAAGCTCTGTTCTGTCTTAGTTCGGCCACCATGTTGGCACGAGATGGTTAACAAATGCTATCGGCCCATCATGGACCAAGCCGCAGGCATGTGCGGACGATCAGAAAGAGTGATGTTTCTTCACTCCGGTCCGAAACGATCGTCTTCGAGCGACAATCCCTGACGTCTCGGTTTACTCGCCCTTAAAACCTCGTCCCTATGATTAACCCTGCGCGTAAACAGATGGTTAAGGCGTAGCAATCGAGCCTTGTCCGAACCAGTGGCGTATGGGTCCGGACTCTCACCCCGGGAGCACCGAAGATCTTGAGGAAAGACTGATGAGAAAAGACAATCTGACACGGCTTGCACGGTTCAAACTGAACGAGAAGCGCCGACAGGTCGAGCAGCTCGAACTGATGATGGCCGAGTTCGACCGCATGTGCGCCGATCTGGAAGCACAGGTCATTTCCGAAGAAAAGAAAAGCGGTATCACCGACCAGACTCATTTCGCCTATCCGATGTTCGCGAAGGCCGCCCGCCAGCGCCGCGAAAATCTGGGCAACTCCGTCAACGATTTGCGCGTCCAGATCAATGCCGCGAAGATTGCTCTCGAAGAGGCGGAAGCCGAATTCGAGCATGCCGAAAAGCTGCAGCAGCGCGAGACGATGCGCGAAGAAGCCGAGATCCCGAAACAGGCCGCCAGCTAGGTTCCGATGCGACCGGCTCTCTCATCGGCTTGAGAGAGCCGCCTGCGTGATTCGGGTCCGCGTCCCGGCAACACGCGGTCACGTCCATAGGTTGAGGCCGGCATGCCACGCGCAGCCGTCGCCGTCTCCCGCGCCGTTTGCTTCGAGGAGACATGCGCCGTTTCGTCGGCGTGGCGGGTCTGGCGCCTTCGTCCCCGATCAGGTCGTGCGGGGACGGGACAGGCCTACAGCGACAAGCGACATCGGAAAACGCGGGTTGCGGCCGACCGGCAAATGTCGAGCCTTGCGCGTCCGACATTCATTTCACGAAGCAAATCAGCGCTTTCGATTGCACCTGGAAAGCCGCCCAACCATCCGTCCCGTGGGGGCGTCCGGCGGGAGCGTGCCGTTTTATTTCCGTGCGGTGCGCAACGACCTGCCTTGGACGCGGCAGGCGGCAGGTCGCGCGACCCGGCGCGTCGGGGAAGCGTCCGGCGGCCGATCGTCGTTCGAACACGCCGAAACAGGGGCCCACCGTCGAAGACCACGCAGGCCCACGGCCATGTAAGGCGTGCAACATTTCGCCCTGCGATTGTATTGGTCCCCCACGGCGAAACAGTGGGTTCGATGTTCCGTTACCGTCCCGCGCGAAATCGGGCCGGTGGAATGGGAACAGGCGCACAGCAAAATACAAAGTTCAGCTTAAGATCTTCGGCGACACTGCGCCATTTCGTCATTTCAAGGCGCGACCAAGGGCTCAGACCGGGCAAAGCCGCAGTCTGGATGCGATCGGGAAGAATTCTCCATGTCTTACAAGGCTTCCGTGCCCCCATCGCTGCTTCAGTCGCCTTGGTTCAGCCGCACTTGATCGGTCTGCATGCTTGGGCGGAAGGCGTGCACGTTCCGTGATTTATTAAAAAGTGACGAAGCAAACCTATGGAAAAACGCTATCGGGGCTTGACAGAAAGTAATGGAATAACAATACCATTGGGAACAGCCGATTACACCGGACATTTGGCGCGGCCTTTCTCAGTTGAGATCTGCGAACCACGGACCGGACAACAATGTCCCGTGAATTGGGGCCGATTGAAGAGATAAGGACGCCCGACATGGATCAGATCGAGCCATTGGTAGACAACAACGAAATGCTGATGGAGCTGACTGCTGAAGTTGTCGCCGCTTACGTCAGTAATAATTCCTTGCCGGTTTCGGAGCTTCCGGCGCTGATCTCCGATGTCTACGGCGCGCTCGGCCGCACGAGCGCGCCTGCGCAGGAGCCGCAGGCCGAGAAGCCGAAGCCCGCAGTGCCGGTGAAGAAGTCCGTGACGGACGATTACATCATCTGTCTCGAAGACGGGAAGAAGTTCAAATCGCTGAAGCGTCACCTGATGACGCATTACAGCCTCTCGCCCGAAGAATATCGCGAGAAGTGGGATCTGCCGACCGATTATCCGATGGTCGCTCCCAATTATGCGGCCGCCCGTTCGCGCCTCGCCAAGCAGATGGGCCTCGGCCACAAGCGCCGTCGCGGGCGGTAGGAAGACGTCCGATTTCGAACCGGGCTTTTCGGGCCCGGTTCCCCATCGCCATTCAAGGCGCGGCTCCATCGGCCGCGCTTTTTTCGTGTGCGCGTGAGGTCTGGCCGACGGATGTCGCGCGCTTTGCGATAGGCACGCCTCCTGTTCCGTGCTTGTCTGCGGAAAATGCACGATATCGCAGGAAAGGCGCGACGATGGGAACCCATTCAACCGACCATTCACACACCGACTGGAAACGGAACGGCGTCAAGGTCATCCGGGGCGACGCGCTCGACGACAACACGCCCCAGACGCCGGGAATGTACCGCCAGGCCGCGATCGACAAGGCGCGCGTCGGCGCTCAGAAGATCTGGGCCGGAACCGTCTCCATCGCGCCGGACGCCAAGACCGGCGTCCATCATCATGGCGAACTCGAGAGCGTCATCTACGTGCTGAGCGGCAGAGCGCGGATGCGCTGGGGCGAGCATCTCGAATATGTCGCCGAGGCCGGTCCCGGCGACTTCATCTTCGTCCCGCCTTTCGTGCCCCATCAGGAAATCAACGCGGAACCGAACGAAACGCTCGAATGCATCCTCATGCGGTCCGGCAACGACGCGGTCGTGGTGAACATCGAGGGCGTCGAACCGGTGGAAAAGCCGGAAGAGGTCTACTGGATCGATCCGATCCACGCCCATCCGGACACGGCCTGAGACGCGGGCGGCCCTGCTCGCAGCCCGCCCGGATCAGCGCGAGAACAGGCGCCGGCTTCCGACCAGGATGAGATAGAGGCCGAAGAACAGGGCGAGCGCCCAGGCAAAGCCGTCGGGGCCGAAAATGTCCATGCTGGACCCGATGACCTGCGGACCGACCAGCATTCCGGCGGAATAGCAGAAGATGAACGCGGCATTGGCTGCCGCAAGATCGGAGCCGGAAAGCTTGGAGCCCAGATGGGCGAGCCCGACCGTGTAGAGGCCCGCCACGACGCCGCCCCACAGGAACAGGACAGCCGCCATCATCGTCCAGTCGGTCGACAGCGAGGGCAGGAACAAGGATCCGGTCAAGCCGACCACGGCGAAGACCAGCAGCAGCGAGCGTCGATCCTTGACCCGGTCGGACATCAGTCCGATCGGAATCTGCATCAGCACGTTTCCAAGGCCGATGGCGGTGAGAAGCTGAGCCGCCTCGGCTTCGGTGAAGCCGATGCGATTGCCGAAGACCGGGAACAACGCGAAGCCGCCGGCCTCGACGGCACCGAACACGAGAACGGCGCCCGTGGCCGTCGGGATCAGCCAGATATAGCGCCAGAACGAGCGATCGTTGCCGCGCCTGTCGAGCGCAGGTTGCCGGTTCCAGGCCAGAATCAGCGGAATTGCGGCAAAGGCGATGACGCTCGCGCCGATGCCGAACGGCAGGAATCCCTCCGATCCGACGATCGAGAAGATGTAGGGGCCGGCGGCAAAGCCGAGCGAAAGGACGGTTGCGTAGATGCCGAGCACGAAGCCGCGCGATCGCGGCGGGGCGGCCGCGCTGATCCAGAACTCCGACAGGATGAACAGGGCGGTGATCGAGAAATGAAAGACGAGGCGGAGCGGAAACCAGGTCCAGAACGCTTCGAAGACGTAGAAGCCGACCGCCGACAGGGCGCTGGCGAAAATCGCCACCAGCATGGTGAGGCGCACGGAGAAGCGCCGGGCGATCGGGGTGATGAGAGGGGCGGCGATGATCGAGGCAAAGCCGGCGACGGCCGTGTTCAGGCCGATGAGGCTGGCCGAGATGCCCCGTCGTTCGAGAATCACGCTGAGCAGCGGCAGCCCGAGGCCGAGGGCGATGCCGACCGCGCTGATCGATGCGATGGCCGCGGATGCGGACAGCCAGTCGATCCGCTCCAGACGGGCTTCCGCCTCGTCGATGATCGTTTCCGATTTCGGCTTTGCCATGGAGCCGGCCTCCTGGCCCGGACGCGTCAGATGAGATTGCGCTTCGAGACGCCATCCTCGTGGCTATAGAAGGGCATCGTCAGCAGCGGGTCGAACAGTGTCGCCGCTGCGATGCGGTCTGCGACGTCACTTAGGATACGCCGCGTGATGTCAGCAAGCGGCATTCCGCCGAGTTCGTCGAGACTGAACCAGCCGATATCGTCGAGTTCGTCCGATGGGTCGCAGGGCTTTTCCTGCGGCGCGAGAAGACGAGCGCGCGAGACGGCGAAGAACCGTGCATCATAACGAACCGGGTAATGGGGCGGGGTAATCGCACGGCCGACCGGAACGAGATGTTCGTAGGCGGGACGAAACCCGATTTTGGCAAAGTCCCGCCAGTTCGCCGGAGCATCGTCGAACACTGCCGGTGAGCCCAAGAGGAAGCCTGTCTCCTCGAAGGTTTCACGGATCGCTGCGAGCGGAAGCGCGGCGAGATGGCGCTCGTCGAGAGCCGCGTATGGCGACAGACGCAGACGGACCGCTTCGCAAAGGCGCGCCGTCAGGCTCAACGTCATGTCGCCCGCTTCGACCCCGCCGCCCGGAAAGACGTAGACGCCGGGCATGAACCGGTGCGCGCGGTTGCGGCACCCCATCAGGAAGCGCGGCGCCCCTCCGCCTTCGTCCACCGCGATGAGGCTTGCCGCATGTCGCGGTACCGCAAAGGGTGAGACCGGCACGGCCTTCGTCTCGGGAGCGCTCCTCCGGTCGATCGACGAACCGGCGGTGGCGGTCACACGGGGTCCTCGCTCGCCCCGCCGAAACCGCCCATCCGCAGCGCCCACTGAAGCCCGATGGTTGCACCCTTGAATGGCTGCATGAGGACGAGCGACAGGAGGATGGTGACGGGAACCCAGATGGCGAGATGGGCCCAGAGCGACAGTTCGACCGCGGCCTCCGCCCCCATGAACAGGGCCACGACGATGTGCCCGACGATGAAGATCGTGATGTAGGGGGGCAGATCGTCGGCGCGGTGGTGATGGATCTCCTGCCCGCAGGCCTCGCACGCGTCGACGCTCTTGACGAACCCCTTGAACAGCTTGCCCTCGCCGCAGTTCGGGCACTTGCAGGCAAGGCCGCGCAGCAGCGCGCTGCCGAGATTGCGTTCCGCCTCAAGATCGTTCGCGCTTCGAACGGCGCTGCGGCTCGCACTGTAATGGCTGATATCGCTCATCGGCGTTTTCTCGCTTTTGCGCCCGGGCTCTTGGCGGCGCGCTGGTGATTGCGCGTGCTTCGCTGGGCCTTGTGAAAGGACTGGGTCCCACGCGGCAGCGCGCGGGGCTCCGTCAACATCTCGAACTGCATCGAGCCGGCCAAGGGCACGACGTCGACAATGCGCACCTCGACCGCGTCGCCGAGTCGCCAGCCCTTGCCGCTGCGTTCGCCGGCGATCGTGCGGGCCGCTTCGTCATGGCGGAAATATTCCGCGCCCAAGGTCGATATGGGGACGAATCCGTCCGCTCCATAGGCCGGAAGTGCGACGAAAAGACCGGCTCTCGTCACGCCGGTGATGCGGCCGGCGAAATCCTCGCCGACCTGATCGGCAAGGAAATGCGCGATCAGCCTGTCGACCGTGTCGCGCTCGGCCGCCATGGCGCGCCGCTCGGCCTGGCTGATGGCTTCGGCCGTTTCGACCAGATCGGCTTCCTCTGCCTTCGTCAGCCCGTCGTCGCCCAGATCGAGCGCCGTCACCAACGCACGGTGGACGATCAGGTCGGCATAGCGGCGTATCGGCGAGGTGAAGTGGGCGTAACGTGCGAGATTGAGGCCGAAATGGCCGATATTCTCGGGCTGGTAGACGGCCTGGGACTGAGTGCGCAGAACGACCTCGTTAACCAGGCTTTCATGGTCGGTCGCCTTCACCTGCTGCAGGATGCCGTTGAAATGGGAGGGGCGCAGCGCACCGCTCTTGGCCAACGAAATTTCCAGCGTCTTCAGGAACTCGCGCAAGGATTCGAGCTTGGCGAGCGCCGGCGTGTCGTGGACGCGGTAGATCAGCGCCTGGCGCTTGGCTTCGAGCGTCTCGGCCGCCGAGACGTTGGCCAGGATCATGAACTCCTCGATCAGCCGATGGGCGTCGAGACGCTCGGGCGTCACCACATGCTTGACGCGGCCGGTCTCGTCGAGCTTCAGCTTGCGTTCGGGCAATTCCAGCGCAAGCGGCCCGCGCGCGTCGCGGGCGCGCGAGACCAGGCGATAGGCGTCCCAGAGCGGACGGAGCATCGTCTCGCGAACCTCGTCCGCCACCTCGTTGGGCGTGTCGTCGATGGCGGCCTGGGCGGCCTCGTAGGCGAGCTTGGCCCGGCTGGTCATCATGATGCGGTGGAAACTGTGCGAACGCTTCCTGCCGTCGCCGCCGATCACCATGCGCACCGCGAGGGCCGGGCGGTCGACGCCCTCTTTCAGCGAGCAGAGGTCGTTGGAGATGCGCTCGGGCAGCATCGGCACGACCCGATCCGGGAAGTAGACCGAATTGCCGCGCAACCTTGCTTCGGCATCGAGCTTCGTGCCGGATCTGACATAGGCCGACACGTCGGCGATCGCGACGGTCACGATCATGCCGCCGGGATTGGCCGGATCCTCGTCGTGGACGGCATGAACGGCGTCGTCGTGGTCCTTCGCGTCCACCGGATCGATGGTCACCAGCGGCAGGCTGCGCCAGTCCTCGCGGTTCTCCATCGTCGCCGCGGTCGCCGCATCCGCTTCGCTCAGCACGTTTTCCGGAAAGATGTGGGGAATGCCATGCGCGTGAAGCGCGATCGCGGAGATCGCACGCTCGGAGCCCGACGAGCCGACGACTTCGACGATGCGCCCGAGGGCAAGTCCCAGCCGCTTCTGTTTCGGCGTGTCGGCTTCGACGAGATCTCCGTCCCGGGCGCCGTTCTCATCGCCCGGCCGGATGAGAATCTCGTTCTGCTTGCGTTCGACGGGTTCGACGCGCCCCCCGCCATGCTTGTCGGCGCGAAACACGCCGAGCATAAGCGAACGGGATTTCTGCAGGACGCGGATGACGCGGGCGAGCTTCGTGCCGTCCTCCGCGTCCTCGATCTTGGCGAGGATGCGTTCGCCGAGCCCGGCGGTCTGCGTCCTGTCGTTCTGGCGAACGGGCAGGCGAGGGCGCTCGCCCTGCGTCTCGTCCCATTCGGCGGGCTCGGCGAGGAGCCCGCCGTCGGCATCGCGCGAGCGGATTTCCAGAACCGTGACCGAAGGCAGTTCGCCCGGCCGCTGGAAGCTCTTGCGCGAACCGGACAACAGCCCCTCGGCCTGCAGATCGGCCAGAAGATCCTTCAGGACGATCCGGCGATCGCCCTTGATGTCGAACGCTTTCGCAATGTCGCGCTTGCTGGAGCGTCCGGGATTGTCGGCGATGAACCGAAGCACGGATTCGCGGTTGAACTCGGGTGTCTGCGAGCGGGGTCCCTTGCGTGCCATGGCGCTCAATCGGCGCCCCAGGGCACGTTGTCGTCGCTCGTATCCACCTTTGCCTTCGCTTTCGAAGCCGTCTTGGCGGCGGGCGCCTTCTTCGGTGCCGCCTTCTTCTTCGGCGCCGTCTTCGCCGCGTCGCCCGATTTCGCAGCCGCCTTCTTGGCGGGCGTCTTCTTCGGCGCCGCCTTCTTCTTCGCGGCCGGCGTCTTGCCGGTCTTCTCGGCGCGCGCGTTGATCAGCTCGACGGCCTGTTCGAGCGTGACGGATTGCGGATCGGTGCCCTTGGGCAGGGTCGCGTTGATCTTCGCGACCGTAACGTAAGGTCCGAACCTGCCGTCCTTCACCTCGATCGTGCCCCCGAACGTCGGATGTTCGCCGAGCGACTTGAGGGAAGCCGGTGCGCCGCGTCCCCGTCCGCCCTTTTCGCGTTTTTCCGCGATCAGCGCGACGGCGCGGTTGGCACCCATCTCGAACAGGTCCTCCACCGTGTCGACATTGGCGTAGGTTTTCCCATGCTGAACGTAGGGGCCGTAGCGTCCCAGATTGACGATCATGGGTTCGCCGTCTTCGGGATGCTTGCCCACCTCGCGCGGCAGCGTCAGGAGCTTCAGCGCCTTCTCAAGATCGATGGACGCGACCTCCCATCCCTTCGGGATCGACGTTCTCGAGGCTTCCTTGCCCTCGCCGCGCTGCACATAGGGGCCGAAGCGGCCGGTGCGCAGGGTGACCGGCTCCTGGGTTTCGGGATCGACGCCGAGATCGCGCGGGCCGTCGTCGGTCCCCGCATCCGCGCCGTCTACGGCAAGGCTCGTTCCCAACTGCCGCGTGAAGCCGCATTCGGGATAGTTGGAACAACCGACGAACGCGCCGTACTTGCCGAGCTTGAGCGACAGCTTGCCACTGTCGCAGCGCGGGCAGGCGCGCGGCTCCGTTCCGTCCTCCCGCTCGGGGAAGACGAGCGGGGCGAGGTCCTCGTTCAGAGCGTCGAGCACGTCGGAGACGCGCAGTTCCTTCGTGCTGTCGACGTGGACCGAAAAATCCCTCCAGAACTCCCGCAGGACGTCCTTCCAGTCGAGCTCTCCGGCCGAGATCTTGTCGAGCTTCTCCTCCAGATCGGCGGTGAAATCATATTCGACATACCGATCGAAGAAGTTCTGCAGGAAGGCGGTCACGAGCCGACCCTTTGCGTCCGGCAGGATCTTGCGCTTGTCGATGACGATGTAGTCGCGGTCCTGCAGCGTCTGGAGCGTCGCGGCGTAGGTGGACGGACGGCCGATCCCGAGTTCTTCCATCCGCTTGATCAGCGAGGCTTCTGAATAGCGCGGCGGCGGCTCGGTGAAGTGCTGGCTCGCATCGATCGACCTGCGCTCCGCACGCTCCTTTGCATTGATCGCGGGAAGGCGGTTGGCGTCGTCCTCGGTTTCGTCGTCAGTGTCGGAGGCGTTCTTCGAATCGTCGCGGTGGTCGACATAGGCGGCGAGGAAGCCGTCGAACTTGATCACCTGCCCGCTGGCACGGAGCTTGGCGGTGCGACCGTTGGATTCGGCGAGAATCTCCACCGTCGTCCGCTCGATCTCGGCCGATGCCATCTGGCTGGCGATGCCGCGCTTCCAGATGAGCTCGTAGAGGCGGATCTGGTCGCGATCGAGATATTTCTCGACATCCTTGGGGGCGCGCGTGAAGCTCGTCGGGCGAATGGCTTCGTGGGCTTCCTGGGCGTTCTTTGCCTTGGTGGAATAGTGGCGTGCCTTTTCGGGAAGGTAACGCTTGCCGAAACCCTCGCCGATCGCTTCGCGGGCATTGTCGATGGCTTCCGGCGCCATCTGCACGCCGTCGGTTCGCATATAGGTGATGAGACCGGTGGTCTCGCCGCCAATGTCGAACCCCTCATAGAGCTTCTGGGCGACCTGCATGGTCCGCGAGGCCGAAAAGCCGAGCTTTGCCGACGCCGCCTGCTGGAGGCTCGACGTGGTGAAGGGCGGGCCGGGATTGCGGCGGGTGGGCTTCGCCTCGACGCTCTCGACGGAAAACGACGCCGATTCGAGCATCGCCTTGATGTCGTTCGCGCGCTCGCCATTGTTCACGGTCAGGCGCTGGATGCGGTCGCTGCCGAAGGCCGTCAGGCGTGCGTCGAACGCCTCGCCGCGCTCCGTCGCAAGATGAGCCACCACCTGCCAGTATTCCTGCGGCTTGAAGCGCTCGATCTCGTTCTCGCGGTCGCAGACGAGGCGTAGCGCCACGGACTGCACACGCCCCGCCGACCGGGCGCCGGGCAGCTTGCGCCACAGAACCGGCGACAGCGTGAAGCCGACGAGATAGTCGAGCGCGCGGCGCGCCAGATAGGCATCGACCAGCGGCCCGTCGATCTGGCGTGGATTGGCGATCGCATCGAGTACCGCCTTCTTGGTGATGGCGTTGAAGACGACGCGGCTGACCGGCTTCGAGCCGATCACCTTCTTCTGGTTCAGGACCTCCAGCACATGCCACGAGATCGCCTCTCCCTCGCGATCGGGATCGGTCGCGAGAATGACGGCGTCGGCCGAGCGGACAGCCTGTGCAATTTCGGTCATGCGTTTCTGGGACGGCTTCCCGACCTCCCAGCTCATCTGGAAATCTTCGTCCGGCCGCACGGAACCGTCCTTCGGCGGAAGATCGCGCACGTGCCCGTAGGAAGCGAGCACCGTGTACCCGCTGCCCAAATATTTGTTGATCGTCTTCGCTTTTGCCGGCGATTCGACGATGACAACATCCATGAAAACAATGTCCTGCAAATAATGGTGACCATGAAAGCGAGCGCCTGCCGCCTGCTTCTCGCGTCCGAACATCGGCTCAGATCGCAATGTCACATGGACACAGCGCCTCTCACGGTCAAGAGCGCGCGGAAAACCGCATGGGAATGGTTGCAACCAATGGTAGATTTATATTATCACTTTCGCGTCTAGTTTGCTCGCTGTATCCGTCGATTGCAGATCGCCGGGAGCAGAGGAGCACGGTGAAAGGCATGGGCGCGATGCAGGACGGACAGGACGATAATTCGGTGGCGGCGCTTCGCTATGTTCGCGAAATGCTTCCGCAATTGAAAAAGATCGTCGGAATGCCGCACGGCACCGTGCTGCCCCATCTCCTCGACATGGCCCGGATGGAGGTCGAATTCGAGATCGAACGGCGGACGAAGCCGTTGGCGGGTACGGCCGATCAGAGCAGCAGCGAGACCGATCCGTCGCCGTGACGCTCCAGCCGGCCGGCCAGTTCGAGTTCGATGATCACGAGCTGGACCGCCCCGGGCGACGCTCCGGTGTGCTGCACGATGTCGTCGATGAAGACGGGTGTCGGGCCAAGGGTCTCTTGGATGCGTGCCCGTTCGTCTTCGGCCGGTTCGTCGCTCATATCGATCATGCCGCCTTCCGCTTCGTCGAGATCGTCCTGGCCGAGCGCCCGGATCCGGTGGTCGAGCGGGCGCAGCGCCTCGATGATGTCGCTGGTCTGGGTCACGAGGATCGCCCCGTCCTTCAGCAGCTGGTTGCTGCCACCGGCACGCGGATCGAGCGGCGAGCCGGGTACGGCAAAGACCAGCCGGCCGATCTCGTTGGCGACGCGGGCCGAGATCAGCGAGCCGGAACGCTGGGCCGCCTCGACGACCAGGAGGCCGTGGCACAGCGTCGCCACGATCCGGTTGCGTCGCGGGAAATCCTTTGCGCGGGGCTCCCAGCCGAACGGGCGCGCGGACACGATACAGCCACCCTCGTCCACGACCCGGCGCATCAGCGGCTTGTTCTCGGGCGGGTAGGGTTTGTCGAGCCCGCCGGCGAACACGCCGATCGTGCCCGTGGGCAGGGACGCCTCGTGGGCGGCGGCGTCGATGCCACGGGCAAAGCCGGAGACGATGACGTAGCCGGCCTGGCCGAGGTCCGCCGAAAAGCGTTTCGTCAGCTTGATACCCGACAGCGACGCGTTGCGTGCGCCGACGACGGCGACCGCCGGACGTGCGAAGAGGGCAGGGTCGCCCATTCGTGCGATCACGGGCGGAGCGTGCGCGTCCTGCGCCAGCATCTGCGGGAAGTCGGGCTCGCCGAGACATGAGAACACCGCGCCCATTTTCGTCGCCCGCTCGAACTCGCGTTCGATCGAGCCGCGGTCGGCGACCTCGATTCGCCGGCCGCCTCGTTCGGCAAGGCCTGGCAGGGCATCGAGGGCGGCATCGGCGCCCCCATAGCGGTTGATCAGCTGGCGGAAGGTGACGGGGCCGACATTGTCGCTTCGGAACAGGCGCAGCCAGGCGATCTGCATGTCGCGGCTGAAGGGGACGCCCTTCTTGCGGCCGCCCGCCACGTTCATCCCTTGGCTCCGATCTTGCCCTCGCGGCCGTCGACGAGCCGTCTGATGTTCGCCCGGTGGCGCCAGAAGACGAGGGCCGTCATCAGCCCGGTATAGAGCGCGACGACGGGCAGGCCGAGCATCAGCGCCGCCAGAGGCACGGCGAGCGTGGCCGCCAGGGCGGCCAGTGACGAGTAACGCGACACATAGGCAAGGACGATCCAGACGAGCGCGAAGACGAGGGAAAGCCAGAGCGACAGTCCGAACAGAACGCCGATATAGGTGGCGACGCCCTTGCCGCCGCCGAATCTCAACCAGACCGGGTAGCAATGGCCGATGAAGGCGGCAAGGCCGGCGATGGCGGCGAGCGTGACGCCGTACGGCATGAAGATGAGAACCGGCACGGTCGCCTTGAACACGTCGCCCAGAAGGGTGAGGAAGGCCATCGTCTTGTTGCCGGTGCGCAGCGCGTTGGTCGCCCCGATATTGCCCGAGCCGATCTTGCGGATGTCGCCGAGACCGAAGAGCCGCGCGAACAGGAGACCGTAGGGCACGGAGCCGGAGAGATAGCCGACGAAGGCTGCCAGTGCCCATTGCAACGGTTCGGCCAGCATGTCCATGCGTCGGTCCTGTCCTTATGATTCGGCGTCGTAGACGAGGTGCCCACCGACATAGGTTTGCACGACGCGACCCTGGAATCGAGCGTTCTCGAACACGGTGTTCTTCGACTTGGACCGGATCATCGTCTCGTCGAAGAGGAACGGCGCGTCGAGGTCGACCAGGGCGAAATCGGCCGGCCGGCCGGGCTGCAAGGTTCCGCGGTCGAGGCCCAGCAGCCTGGCCGGTGCCGTGCTCATCGTCTCGACGAGGCGCATCAGGGACACGTCGGACGTGAAGTGAAGCCGCAGCGCCGCCGCCAGCAGGGTCTCGAGCCCGATCGCGCCGCTCTCGGCCTCGGTGAACGGACGGCGCTTGCCCTCGGCGTCCTGCGGGTCGTGGGCGGAATGGATGACGTCGATCGTCCCGTCCCGAACCGCTTCGACGAGGGCCAACCGGTCGTCCTCGCCGCGCAGGGGCGGGGAGAGACGGAAGAAGGTGCGATATTCGCCGATATCGTTTTCGTTGAGCGACAGATGGTTGATCGAGACGCCGCCCGATACGTTCACGTGTCGCCGCTTGGCGGTTCGTAGAACCTGCGCCGATTCGGCGAGCGAGAGTTCGGCCGCGTGATAGCGGCATCCCGTCAGCGCCGCGAGCCGCAGATCGCGCTCGAGCGGTATGATCTCGGCCTCGCCGGGTGCGCCAGGAAGCCCCAGCCAGGAGGCGAACAGCCCCTCGTTCATGACGCCGCGTCCGGTGAGGCGGGCATCCTGCGTCGAATGCATGACGAGCGCGTCGCGGTCTTTCGCATAGGTCATGATGCGGCGCAGGAGAGCCGGATCGGAGATGGTGTGGCGACCGTCCGTGAACGCGGCGACCCCGGCATCCTTCAGAAGACCGATCTCGGTCATGTCCCGGCCTTCGAGGCCCTTGGTGAGGGCCGCGGCGGGGAAGACGTTGACCACCGCATTGTCCCGTGCCGTGCGCATGACGAACTCGGCGATGGCCACGTCGTCGATCACCGGCTTCGTGTCGGGCATGGTGAGGATCGAGGTGACGCCGCCGGCGGCAGCGGCGAGGGAGGCCGTCCGGATCGTTTCGAGATGCTCGCCGCCGGGCTCCCCGATGAAGACGCGCGCGTCGACGAGACCGGGCAGGAGCGTCAGGCCCCTGCCATCGATGCGCTTCGTGCCGTCCGGCGCGCCCTGGTTCGCAGCGTCCGGGCCGCAGGCGACGATGGTTCCGTCCGTGGTAAGAAGACTGCCGATCCCGTCGAGCCGGCGCGACGGATCGACGATGCGGACGTTCTCGACGAGAAGCGGCCGGTCCGGTTGCTGCGGTGGGAGCCGGTGGGCGGAGGCGATCATTGGGGAGCTCCCATCTGTCCGCACAGGGTTTCGATGACGGCCATGCGCACCGCAACGCCCATCTCCACCTGTTCCTCGATCACGCTCTGGGGGCCGTCGGCGACGTCGGAAGCGATCTCGACGCCGCGATTCATCGGGCCGGGATGCATGACGAGGGCATCGGGCTTGGCGAAGGTCAGCTTCTCGGCATCGAGGCCGAAATAGCGGAAATATTCGCGAACCGAGGGCACGAACGCGCCTTCCATCCGCTCGCGTTGCAGCCGCAGCATCATGACCACGTCGGCGCCTTGTAGCCCTTGTCGCATGTCCTGGAAGATCTCGACGCCCATCCGTTCGATCCCGCGCGGCAACAAGGTGGTCGGCGCGACCACGCGCACGCGCGCCCCGAGGGCGTTGAGAAGGAGGATGTTCGAGCGCGCCACGCGGCTGTGCAGGACGTCGCCGCAAATGACGACGGTCAGGTGTTCGAACTGCGTTCCCTTGTGCCGGCGGATGGTCAGCGCATCGAGCAGGGCCTGCGTCGGATGCTCGTGCTGGCCGTCGCCCGCATTGACCACCGAGCACGCCACCTTCTGGGAGAGGAGGGCGACCGCGCCGGCCGAATGGTGACGCACGATCAGGATGTCGGGCCGCATGGCATTGAGCGTCATCGCCGTGTCGACCAGCGTCTCGCCCTTCTTCACGGACGAGTTCGCGACCGACATGTTCATCACGTCGGCACCGAGGCGCTTGCCGGCGATCTCGAAGCTTGCCTGCGTCCGCGTCGAGGCTTCGAAGAACAGGTTGATCTGGGTTCGGCCCTTCAGGATGGAATTCTTCTTGTCCGGCCGGCGGCTGATCGCGACCGCCTCGTCGGCACGGTCGAGAAGATAAAGGATCTCGTGCGGCTGGAGGCCGTTGATGCCAAGCAGGTGGCGGTGATCGAAAGGGCTGTCGAGGGTGCTCATTGGCTGCGGTGAATAAGCGAGCCGGGCGTGGCAGGCAAGCGCCGGCCGTTAGGGTTAACGGAAGCTTAAGCTTGATGGCCGGGACCCGAAGCGCGACAACGGCGTTAAGACTTCGTTAGCTTTTTCGGGAACGGGAGACAGTCAGTGCTGCGAACGGCTTCAACGGTATGTCTGGCCGCCTGGACCGCCTTTCTCGCGATCGGTGCGATGCGGCTTCTCATCGAGGCGGGGGCCTTGCCCGCCGGGCTCCAGACTCTCGGCGACGAACTGATGCTGATGGCGCGGCAGGGCGGTCCGGTCGGGATCGATGCATCCGCCGTGCTTGCGTTCTCCGGTCTCCTGGTCGCGATCGCGATCGTCCTGGGTGCCTCGATCGTCCGACTGAACTCCTGGCACCGCCCGATCGCAGCCACCGGCGAGCAGACGGCGATGGCCGGACTTGCGGCGATCTTCGCCTTCTGGCTGTCGGCCGAAATCGCCGGCTCGCCGATCGCGACGCTGTTCGGCAGCGGCTCGGGCGTCTGTCTGGCGCTCGCCGTCACGCTCGGCGCGCTGGTGTTCGATCACATGATGCACGCCGACGAAAGCGAGAGCGACGAAGCATTCGAGGCGGTGATGCGCCGGATCGAGAACCGCTCGAACGGCAACAACGACAATGGAGACCTCTGATCATGCGCAAGTTCTTCCTGTTCTGGGTTCTCCCGCTCGCCGCCTTCTGGGGCTGGTTCTTCGGCGCGAAGGCCGATCTCGGTTTCGTCCTGTTCTCGCGCGAGGTCTTCGACCAGACATTCGCGGTCTATGAGAGAATGCTCGGCCTCAACTCCGATCAGATCGCCTGGCTGATTCTCGATGCGATCATTCTCGACAGCGCCATCATTCTCGCCATCCTGGCGTTCCGTCGTCGCAGGAAGATCATCGCCTTTGTGCGCAGTTTCCGGACCGCCGCCCCGGAAGCAGCCGGCGCACGCTACGCGCGCAGGCTCGATTCAATCGCCGACAGGTCGGGCAAGATGGGCGAGGCGGTCTAGCACGCCTTGCAGGATGATGGCGGCGGCCGCCGAATCGATCCGCGTCGCCCGCTTCTTCCGCGACATGTCCATCTCGAGCAGGTTCCGTTCCGCGGCGACCGTTGAGAGCCGTTCGTCCCACAGGAGAAGAGGCCGGTCGTCGATCGGTCCGTAAAGCCGGGCGAACGTCCGGGTGGCCTGCGCCCGCGGTCCGGACGAACCATCCATGTTGAGCGGCAGGCCGAGAACGATCGCCGTCACCTCGTCCCTGTCGAGGATCGCCTTCAGTCGCACGGCGTCCTCGGTGAACTTCCGGCGCGACAGCACCGGGCGCGGATTGGCGAAGGCGTAGGATCGATCCGATACCGCGATGCCGATCGTCTTGGTGCCGAGATCGAGGCCGGCGATCGGCCGGCCCGAGGTCAGGCCCTCTGAAAACTCCTCGATCGTCACGATCGCCATGTCGAACTCGTCTCTGGTTGTGACGACGCCGGACCCTCGCTCCGGGCGTCGGCGCATGTCCTGATATCTTGACGCGTGGCTAGCCCTCCGCACTTACCCGCGCAAGGGCGAGCGCCATCGGGCGTCCGACGGGGCTCGCCCAGACCTTGCGATCAGAACTGCAAAAGGCATGTCACCTTATGAAAATCACCTATTTCGGCCATTCCGCCTTCAGGATCGACACCGGATCGTCCGTCATCCTGATCGATCCATTCCTCAGCGACAATCCCCATTTCGAGGGTGACGCCAAGGCCGCGACCGAGGGCACGACGCACATCGTCCTGACCCACGGCCATTTCGATCATGTCGGCGATACCGTCGAGATCGCCAAGCGCACCGGCGCGACGGTCGTCGCGACCTTCGAGCTGTCGCAATGGCTCGCGAAGAAAGGCGTCGAGAACGCGCAGCCCGCCAACACGGGCGGCACGGCGAAGTTCGACGACTTCACCGCCACGCTCGTCCAGGCGTTCCACTCCTCCGGTCACGTCGAGGAGGACGGCACGGTCACCTATCTCGGCCAGCCGAACGGGATCGTCCTTCATTTCGACAATGGACCGACGCTCTATCACATGGGCGATACCGACATTTTCGGCGACATGGCCCTGATCGAGGAGCTGCACCAGCCGAAGATCGGCATCGTGCCCGTCGGCGACCGGCTGACGATGGGCGGCGCCGTCGCTGCGATCGCCTGCCGGCGCTATTTCAACTTCGATATGGTGATTCCGGCGCATTACGGCACCTTGCCGATCCTCGACGACAATCCGGACCGGTTCGTCGCCGCCATGGAGGGCGAGAGCACGAAGGTGAAGACGCCGGCCATCGGCGAGCCGTTCGAGGTCTGACGGCACGCCTTGCGTGATCGGGGCCGGTGCCGCGCCAACCATGCGGCACCGGCGTTGCGCGTTGCGAACGCGGTGTTTATAGCTCCCGCCAGCCATTCAAGACATTTGCATGAGGAAAGGTGAGGCATGTCCGTCGACGCCGTTACCGTCCGCCGCGTAGCCCGGCTCGCCCGTATCGCAGTTCCCGAAGAGGACGTGCCTGCCATGCAGGCCGAACTCAACGCGATCCTCGGCTTCGTCGAGCAGCTTTCGCAAGTCGATGTCTCCGGCGTCGAACCGATGACCTCGGTCACGCCGATGGAAATGAAAAAGCGCAAGGACGAGGTCACGGATGGCGACAAGGCCGCGGACATCGTCGCCAACGCGCCGGTCTCGGAAGACAATTTCTTCATGGTTCCGAAAGTGGTGGAGTAGCCGAGCATGACGTTTGCCGTTCGTGCAGAGCGTTTCCTCGGAGACGATGTGAGGGGGCTCGTCATCAAGCTCGACGACGACCTGCGGCCCGTGGCGCCGCGAAAATACCGGTTCGGCCTCAATTTCGAGGAGATGACGCGCCGCGACTTCAAGGTGTTCGTCTGCCGCAATTCCGAGGGCGAGGCCGTGGCGATGGGAACGCTGAAGACGCATCCGTGCGGCACGGGCGAGGTGAAGCGCATGTATACCGATCCGGCGCTGCGCCGGCGCGGTCTCGCCCGCAAGATCCTTAAGGCCATCATCGACAGCGCCATGGCGCGCGGCATGACGCGGCTCGTCATCGAGACGGGGGCGCAGGAAGAATATCGTCCCGCCCGTATCCTTTACGAAAGTTTCGGTTTCACACCCTGCGACACGGTGCTCGACTACGCCGTCACGGACCACAGCCGCTATTACGAAAAGACCCTTGAAGCATGACCGATCTCACCAGCCTCACCATCGCAGAAGCGCGCGAAAAGCTGACCCGCAAAGAGATCAGCGCGGCCGAACTGACCGAAGCCTACATCGACGCCATCGAGGGCGCCAACGGCGCGCTGAACGCCTATGTCTGCATCACGCCGGACAAGGCGCGCGCGATGGCGAAAGCATCCGACGAGAAGATCGCCGGGGGAGAGGCCGGGGCGCTCGAAGGCATCCCGCTCGGCATCAAGGATCTCTATGCGACGCAGGGTGTCCACACCCAGTCCGCCAGCCACATCCTCGACGGCTTCGAGCCCCGCTACGAATCGACCGTCACGGCGAACCTGTGGGCCGATGGGGCCGTCATGCTGGGCAAGCTGAACATGGACGAGTTCGCCATGGGCTCGTCCAACGAGACGTCCTATTACGGCCCGGTGAAGAACCCGTGGCGCAAGACCGGCTCGACCGTCGATCTCGTCCCGGGCGGCTCGTCCGGCGGCTCCGCCGCCGCGGTTGCCGCCCACCTCTGTGCGGGTGCCACGGCGACCGATACGGGCGGCTCGATCCGCCAGCCGGCGGCGCTCACCGGAACCGTCGGCATCAAGCCGACCTACGGCCGCTGCTCGCGCTGGGGCATCGCCGCCTTCGCGTCCTCGCTCGACCAGGCGGGACCGATATCGCGCGACGTGCGCGATGCGGCGATCATGCTGACCTCGATGGCTTCGACCGACGCCAAGGACACGACATCCGTCGATCGGCCCGTTCCGGACTACGAGGCGGCCGTCGGGCGTTCGGTGAGGGGCCTGAAGATCGGCATCCCGAAGGAATATCGCGTCGAGGGCATGCCGGGCGAGATCGAAACCCTGTGGCAGCAGGGGATCGACTGGCTGAAGGATGCGGGCGCGCAGATCGTCGACGTGTCCCTGCCTCACACCCGATACGCGCTGCCGGCCTATTACATCGTCGCGCCGGCGGAGGCCTCGTCCAATCTGGCGCGCTATGACGGGGTTCGCTACGGCCTGCGCGTGCCGGGCAGCAACATTGCGGAGATGTACGAGAACACCCGCGCCGAAGGCTTCGGTCGCGAGGTGAAGCGTCGCATCATGATCGGCACCTATGTTCTCTCGGCCGGCTATTACGACGCCTATTACCTGCGGGCCCAGAAGGTCCGCACGCTGATCAAGCGCGACTTCGAGACGGTCTACGCCGACGGCATCGACGCGCTCCTGACGCCCGCGACGCCTTCGGCGGCGTTCGGGATCGGCGACGAAGAGATGAACTCGGATCCGGTGAAGATGTATCTCAACGATATCTTCACGGTGACCGTGAACATGGCGGGGCTTCCCGGAATAGCGGTCCCGGCCGGGCTTTCCGGCGACGGCCTGCCGCTGGGCCTGCAGTTGATCGGGCGTCCGTTCGACGAGGAGACGCTGTTTGCGGTGGGCTCCGTGATCGAAAAGGCGGCCGGGCGCTTCACGCCGAAGAAGTGGTGGTGAGGTGCTTTACCGATGAGTGAGCATCGGCGCGAACCGCAGGATTGCGAGACGATGGGCGAACTGCGCGCCGAGATCGACCGGGTGGACGCGGCCCTGTTCGATCTCTTCGCGGAGCGGATGGCCTATATTCACCGTGCGCCGGCCATCAAGGCGCCGTCGAATATTCCGGCGGACGTGCCCGAACGGGTGCGCACGGTGGTCGAGAATGCCCGGCGACACGCCGAAGCGCGCGGCCTCGATCCCGATCTCTACGGCTCCTTCTGGGAACGCCTCGTGGCGCGGGCGATCGAGACCGAAGAGGTGATGCTGGGCGAACCATCGACGCCCGACCCCCGGGGCAAATGAGTTCGACCGGATTTCTGCTTGATTTTCAACGCGCGACCCACGACGTTTCTCGTTGAAAGGCGTGTCGCTCCGACCGGAATCCACAGATCGACGCGCGGGCTGGGAGGCCCGAACGCGCACGAGCCGGTCGCAAGACCGGGCGGCAGCCTCGAAACGCTGATCGGGGAGAAGATATTGTGGCAAGAGATTTGACAACGGCGCTCGAAGCACTGGACGCCGGAAACTGGGACAGGGCGCACGAGATCGTGCAGGCCGACTGCTCGCCGGAAGCGGCGTGGATCCACGCCCATCTGCATCGTCTCGAAGGTGACCGCGGCAACGCCGACTACTGGTACAATCGCGCCAACCGGCCCCATGCAAGGGGATCGCTCCAGGAAGAGCGCGACGAGATCAAGCGGCAGATTGCGCATTAGGGCACGATCCGTCGGGACATTCGGCAGATCCGCCGGGGCTGCGCGGGCCCGGATGCCCGCGAACCGTTCTTGACATCGATCTTTCCCGTGACGAATTCCGTTGTGGAAACGGCATCTTATCGTTCCATGCCGCTCGCAAAGGCACGCCCCGGCGCTAGCTTTGCGACAGGCGTCGGCTTTCCCGTCGCATGTTGGAACGAACATGACCCACGATCACCGACTGCACCCGCGGATTGCGGGATTGTCCACGAGCCTACCGCCGTACGCGCTACCGCAGACAGACGTCGTCGCGCATGCCGCCGAGACATTCGGACGCCGGTTTCGAGATTTCGAACGGTTGCGGCCGGTCTTCGAGAACACGGGCATCGACACCCGATATTCCGTGCGGCCCATCGAATGGTTTCACGAGGCGCAGGACTGGAAGACCCGGACCGGCGCGTTTCTCGAAGGCGCGACGGACTTGTTCGTCGCGGCCGCTGCGGGCGCACTCGCGCGTTCGGGCTTTCGCGCTGACGAGATCGACACGGTGGTCACGGTCTGCTCGACCGGGATCGCCACGCCCTCGCTCGAGGCGCGCGCATCGGCCCGGCTGGGCCTGCGGGCCGACGTCAGGCGCGTGCCGGTGTTCGGTCTCGGTTGCGCAGGCGGCGTCACCGGTCTTGCGCTCGCGTCGAGACTTGCGGACTCCGTGCCGGGCTCGCGCGTGCTCCTCGTCGCCGTCGAGATCTGCACATTGGCGTTCCGCGCCGACGAACTCACCAAGAGCAATATCGTCGCGACGGCCCTGTTCGGCGATGGGGCGGCGGCCGCCGTCCTGACCGCGGACGCGGGCGAGGGACCGCGGATCGTCGCGAGCGGCGAGCATATGTGGCCCGACACGCTCGGCATCATGGGCTGGTCGGTCGATCCGCTCGGGTTCGGCGCGATCTTCTCCTCGTCGATCCCCGATCTCGTCGACGAGAAGATGTACGCGGCCGTCGCCGCTTTCCTGAAGACACGCGGCGAGGTGCCGCAGGACCTCGACGGCTTCGCCTTTCATCCGGGCGGCCGAAAGGTCATCGAAGCGCTCGAACGATCGTTCGCGCTCGGTGACGGGGCGCTGTCGGCGGAGCGCGACATTCTTCGCGACCATGGCAACATGTCCGCGCCGACCGCTCTCTTCGTGCTGAAGAGAAAGCTTGCGGGCGACCTTCAAGGCAAGTGTATCCTCTCGGCGCTCGGGCCGGGCTTCACAGGGAGCTTCGTGCGTCTCGATGCTTGATGTGGATAATGCCGCCGGCCTGCCGGTGTGGCCGGCGATCCTGATTCTGGGTTACGTGACCCTGCAGCGCGTGTTCGAACTCTGGTTCGCGCGTCGCAACACCGCACGGCTGAAATTGCGGGGCGCCGTGGAAATCGCGCCCGCCCATTATTTTCTGATCGTCGCGATGCACATGGCCTGGCTGGCATTGCTCTGGGTCACCGCGCCCGGAGAGCCGGTCGATCTCGTTCTTCTCGGCGTGTTCGCGGCCATCCAGCTCCTGCGCATCTGGACGCTCGCCTCGATCGGCCGCCGCTGGACGACGCGGATCATTGTACTGCGCGGCGAAACGCTGGTGCGGCGCGGTCCGTACCGCTTCCTGCGCCATCCCAACTATCTGGTCGTCGCACTCGAGATTGCGATCCTGCCTTGCGTCTTCCAGCTTTACGCGATCGCGATCCTCTTCACGCTGCTGAACGCCGGGGCGATGGCCATTCGAATCCCTGCCGAAAGCCGCGCGCTCGCGGATTATTCCGCGAATCATCCCGAGGGGTGAGAGCGCCGTTTCGCAGGGTGTGAAGGCCGGCGATCGGATTTCTTCGCAACCGGACGCCCCGACATTCATCTCAGGGTGAAAGTCCGGCTACTCATCGGTATCGTGGCCAACGTTGGGCTTGTCGTGGCGGCCTTGCTCGCATACGCTTGCCGACGATGACGAATTGGGAGGCTCGTCATCGATCACCCTCACGCTGTTCTCCCCGATCGAACGAACCCGCCCGTCGCCTGCGTCGCAGCAGGCGCATCGGTTCTCGTTCGGCTTGGGTTGCGGAGGGCGATGTACGGCTTGCCTTTGAAAGACCTGGTTCGCTCACGGAACCACTGGGAGGAGAATTTCATGACAGAGACCAACACGAAGTCCGTCGATCGCCGTTCGTTCCTGAAGAAGGGCGTCATCGGCGGTGGCGCGATCGCGGCGTCCACGCTTGCAGCACCGGCGGTGCTCGCGCAGGCGCCCCTGACCATCAAGATGCAGACGTCCTGGCCCGCATCCGACATCTGGCAGACGATGGCGCAGCAATATGCGGACCGCGTCGAGGCGATGTCGGGTGGCCGTCTGAAGGTCGATCTCCTTCCGGCCGGTGCCGTGGTGGGCGCATTCCAGGTCATCGACGCCGTGTCCGACGGCGTTCTTGACGTGTCGCATTCGGTCTCGGCCTACTGGTACGGAAAGAACAAGGCCGCGTCCCTGTTCGGAACCGGCCCGGTGTTCGGCGGCAATCCGACCACGATGATGGCCTGGTTCTACGAGGGCGGCGGACAGGAGTTCTTCCGCGAGCTGACCCAGGACAATATGGGCCTCAACGTCATCGGCATGCTCGGCTTCCCGATGCCGCCGCAGCCCTTCGGCTGGTTCACCAACCCGGTCGAATCGGTCGAGAACATCAAGGGCCTGAAGTACCGCACCGTCGGTCTCGCAGCCGATCTGATGCAGTCCATGGGCATGAGCGTCACGCAGCTTCCGGGCGGCGAAATCGTTCCGGCGATGGAGCGCGGCGTCATCGACGCGTTCGAGTTCAACAATCCTTCGTCCGATCGTCGCTTCGGCGCGCAGGACGTGGCGAAGAACTATTATCTCGGTTCCTATCACCAGGCCTCCGAGGCGTTCGAGTTCCTGTTCAACCGCGACTTCATGGAAGATCTCGACGACGATCTCCGGGCGATCGTCGAACATGCCGTCGAGGCCTCCTCGACCAAGAACACGACCTTCGCGCTCGAGAACTATTCGAGCGATCTCGCCAAGCTGCGCGACGAAGACGGCGTGAACATTCTCGAGACGCCTCCGGCGATCCTCGACGCCCAGCTCGAGGCATGGTCCGCCATGATTCCTCAGCTTGAGGAAGACCCGTTCATCAAGAAGGTCCTCGACTCGCAGCGTTCGTTCGTCGAGCGCGTGACCTACTATGAGCTGGTCAATACGCCAAGCTACCGCAAGGCCTACGAACACTTCTTCCCGGGCAAGCTTCCGACCCAGTCGTAAGCCCCGAGTAGCATCGCATCTGGAACGCGCCCGGTGGCTCTAGCTGCCGGGCGTTTTTAGAAGGATTGGACAGCTTCGCCGGCAGGCTCGATCCTGGCCCGCGTAGCGTCCTGAACCGGAACGGTTTTCATGCTGGCATTCATCCGATTTGCCGACGCGCTCTCAGCCGCGTTCGGCAAGACGTTTGCCTGGCTCATCATGTTGATGACGCTTGGTACGAGCTACGAAGTGTTCGTGCGCTACATTATGAACGCGCCGACACCTTGGGCCTACGACATCTCCTATATCATGTACGGCACGCTGTTCATGATGGGCGGCGCCTATACGCTGTCGCGCGGCGGCCACGTGCGCGGCGACTTTCTCTACCGTCTGTGGAGCCAGCGGACCCAGGCGACGGTCGACCTCGTTCTCTACTTCTTCTTCTTCTTCCCCGGCGTCCTCGCCTTGATCCTCGCCGGTTGGAAATATGCCGACCGGTCCTACGGCTATGGCGAGGTCAGCGTGAACAGCCCCGCCGGCATTCCGATCTTCCAGTTCAAGGCCGTCATGGTCGCAGCCGGTATTCTGCTCTTCATCCAGGGGCTGGCCGAGGTCTGTCGCGCAATTCAGTGCATTCGCGACGGATATTGGACGAAGCCCGATGAGGACGTCCAGGAAACCGAAAATGTCATCATGAAAGAGGCAGCCAAAGCCGAAAGCGATCCGCATCCATGACCGATCCACAACTTGCATTGACGATGCTGGGACTGTTCATCGTCCTGGTATTCTTGGGCTTTCCGATCGCATTCACGCTCATGGCGATGGGCATCGGCTTCGGCTACTACGCCTATTTCGACGGCTCGCGCATGTGGCGCGCTTTCGAGCGTCTCGATGAAACGGCGTCCGGCTGGGAAAGCTGGACCACTTGGCTCGACGGGTTCATCAGCAACCGGGTCTTCGACCTGTTCGTGAACCAGACCTACACCGTCATGGCCAACGAGGTGCTGACGGCGGTGCCGCTGTTCCTCTTCATGGGGTATGTGGTCGAGCGGGCGAATATCGTCGACCGCCTGTTCACCACCCTCAACATCGCGTCGAAGAACGTGCCGGGATCCATGGGCGTCGCGGCGCTCGTCACCTGCGCGCTGTTTGCGACCGCGACCGGCATCGTCGGCGCCGTCGTCACGCTGATGGGGCTCCTGGCCCTGCCGGCGATGCTGAAGGCGCGATACGATCCCTCGTTCGCCGCCGGCATCATCTGCGCGGGCGGCACGCTCGGCATCCTCATCCCGCCCTCGATCATGCTGATCGTCTATGCGGCGGCATCGGGCGTTTCGATCGTGCAGCTCTACGCCGGCGCGATGATCCCCGGCCTCATCCTCGTCGCGCTCTACATGACCTATGTGGTGACAAGGTCGATTCTCCAGCCTTCGGTCGCGCCGAAGCCGACACGCGAGGAAGTGCCGGACGTGCCGCTGGGCAAGCTCCTGTGGATGATCGCCACCTCGTTCCTGCCGCTCGCCGTGCTCATTCTCGCGGTTCTCGGCTCCATCCTCGGCGGTTTCGCGACCCCTACCGAAGCGGCCGCCATCGGTGCGCTCGGCGGCCTGATCCTGGCGATCTGCTACCGGGCTCTCACCTTCCAACGCCTGCGTGAATCGGTCTATCTGACCGTCCGCACCACGGCGATGGTCTGCTGGCTGTTCGTCGGTTCCTACGTGTTCTCGGCCGTTTTCTCCTATCTCGGCGGAGAGGAACTGATCTCCGAGTTCGTCACCGGGCTCGACCTGACGCCGCTGCAGTTCCTGCTTCTGGCCCAGCTGATCATCTTCCTGCTCGGCTGGCCGCTGGAATGGTCGGAGATCATCATCATCTTCGTGCCGATCTTCCTGCCGCTGCTCGCGATGTTCGACGTCGATCCGCTGTTCTTCGGCGTCCTCGTCGCACTCAACCTGCAGACCTCGTTCCTGACGCCGCCCATGGCGATGTCGGCCTACTATCTGAAGGGCATCGCACCGCCCGAAGTGAAGCTGACCGACATCTTCAAGGGGATCCTGCCGTTCCTCGCCATGGTCTTCATCGCGATGGCGATCGTCTACATCGTCCCGCAATCGGTCTATTACCTGCCCGAGTACTTCTATGGCCGGTAAGGCAGGGTGGGCATCGTGAGCGGCATGGCGCAGATCATCGATCTTCCGTTGCCGGTCCTGCGCGAACGTCTCGCAAAGGGCGCGGCCCGTTCGGTGGAGGTGACCGAGGCGGTGCTCAAGCGCATCGCCTCCCTCGAAGAGGGCACGGCGCAGCTTGCATGGCTCGACGAGGACTATGCTCGGCGCGTTGCCGGAAGCCGGGACGCGTTCCGGGGCAGGGCAAAGGCGCTGGGCGCCCTCCACGGGGTGCCGGTGCTCGTCGACGATGCGTTCGACATCGCCCGCGTGCCGATGACGAGGGGGTTCGCGGCGCTCGAAGGGGCCCTGAGCGAGCGCGACTCCGCCGTTGCCTCCAGCCTTCGGGCGGCGGGCGCCCAACTGTTCGCCAAGTCGGCGATCCCCGCCCTGCGGGTCGGGGAAGGCGATCCTGGTGCCGCTTCGCTGGTCGCGCGTCGTTGCTTCCCGCTCGCCGTTTGCGTCGATGCCGATGGCGGCGCGCTGCGCTCGGCGGCGCTTTCGGGCGTCTTCGGGTACCGGCCGAGTGCCGGCATGGTGCCGAGGACGGGCCTTCTCGATATCGCGCCGAGCCTCGACGCGGTGACGCTGCTTGCGGGCGAACTCGGCAATGTCGCCGCGCTGGGCGACGTACTGGCGACGTTCGACGCGGGCGACGCCCGATCCGAGCCGTTGCCGAAACCCCGACTGGACGATGCGAGCCGGACCCCGCCGCCGATGGCGCCGACGATCGGCTTCCTCACCGATGGACGTGAGAACGCAAATGCAGCGGCCGGAGAGCTCGCCGGGCTCTTCGGCGAGCGCGCCTTCAAGGTTCCGCTCCCCACGCTCTTCGAGGAAGTCGGGCCGCAAGGCGAGCGGGTGATCAAGGCGGAGGGCGCCAAATGCCTGAAGCCGTTCGAGCGTCGGTTCACGGACGCGCTTCCGGATCGCATTCGGACGTTCATCACCGAGGGCGAGGCAATCAGCGCGGTCGACTATCTGCGTGCGCTCGATTTCATACCCGTGCTTCGTGCCGGGATGACGGAAATCTTCGCCCGCTGCAACGTCGCCGCCATGATCGGGCCCATCGCGGGCGAGGGGGGTGGGGTTTCGGGCGAATCGCTGGCCGCCTTCCTGCGCCTGCCCGCCGTGACATTGCCCATTCTCGAAGCGCCCGACGGAAAACCTCTTGGCGTGACGCTGATCGCACGCGACGGTGAGGACGCCCGCCTGATACAGACGGCAGCCTGGCTGCTGCAGACCCTGAATGGAGAGGACGCATGAGCCTTGAGAAATTCCTGTCGATCGTTGCCTTTATCCTGCTGTGCGTGTTCCTGTCGTTTCTGATCCGATATGTGCCACTGCTCGATCTCGGTGCCGTTCTCGCAGTGACCTTGCTTCTGGCCGCATACGATTTGTTCATCCACAAGCCGGAGTGAGTTCGCCCTGTCTGGTCGAGGCCCGGCGTTTTGCTGTCGTGTCGCGTGGCAAGTCGTGAACGGAACCCCGCGATGCGGGTGCCGAGCGACGCTTCCATGCCGGAGCGCGCGCCCTCGGCCAACCTGCGAGACGCCGCCGCGCGGCGGAAATCCGCGCGTCCGTCAGGTGGAGCGCCGGGCGAAAAACGGAATTCGGTTTGTCGACCGGCCCGGCGCGCCAGGCGATAAGCCTACAGTCTCGGGCGATGTTGATATGTCGCCCGAGGCGGTAGGCCGGAGGGCCGGCGAACGATCGCCGCTCAGCCCTTGACCTCGTCATAGGCCGAGAGCGCCCGGTCGCGTGCGTCCGAGTGATCGACCACGGGTTCGGGATAGGTCTCGCCGAGCTTGACGCCTGCCTTTTCCAGAACGTCCCGTCCGGCCTTCCACGGCGCGTGGATGTGCTTGTCCGGCATGTCGCGCAGTTCGGGGACGAACTGGCGGATATACGCGCCCTTCTTGTCGAAGCGCTCGCTTTGCGTGATGGGGTTGAAGATGCGGAAGAAGGGCTGCGCATCGGCGCCCGATCCGCCGATCCATTGCCACTGCGAGGTGTTCGAGGCGATGTCGCCATCGACCAGCGTGTCCCAGAACCACCGCTCTCCGTCGCGCCAGTCGATCAGCAGGTCCTTCGTCAGGAACGATCCGACGATCATCCGCACGCGGTTGTGCATCCATCCTTTCTGCCAGAGCTGGCGCATGCCGGCATCGACGATCGGATAGCCGGTCAACCCCTTCTGCCAGGCCGTCAGGTCCTGTTTCGACGAGCGCCAGGGAAACGTGTCGAAGCGGTCGTTGAAATTGTCGGTCGCAAGCGCACCGAAATGAAACAGCAGATGATAGTTGAAATCGCGCCAGACGAGCTCCTGGAGAAACGTCTTGATCGCCTCCTCCGGTATCGTCTTGCGCCGGTTCGAATAGGTGCGCGCGGAGTGCCAGAGCCGGTAGGGTGAGATCTCGCCCCAGCGCAGATGGGGCGACATGCGTGTGGTCGCGTCGTCGCGCGGGCGCTCGCGGCCATTGTGGTAGTCTTCGAGAAGATCGTCGCAGAACGTCTCGAACCGTTCATGCGCGGTTTTTTCGCCGGGTTCCCAGAGGTCCGAAAACCCGCCGGACCAGTCGGGCTTGGACGGCAGGAGGTTCCAGTCCGCCAGATCGTCCGATTTCGGAAACCCGTCCGGCTGTTTGAGGCCCTTGGGCGGATCCATCGGATCGCGCGGTTCGCTCTGCGACACGTTCTTCCAGAACGGCGTGTAGACCTTGTAATAGCCACCGGTCTTTGTCTGGACGTTTTCGGGGTCGTGCAGAATATTGGCGGTGAACCGTTCGACGACGACGTCGCCGCCGAGCGCTTCTTCGATCGCATCGTCGACGGCCCGGGAAGCCGGATCGTAACGGCGGTTGAAGAAGAGGGCAGTCGCGCCGGTCTCCTCGACGATCTGCGTGACGTGGTCCAGCGCCTTGCCGCGCCGAAGCGTCAATTGCGATCCGATCCCGCGCAAGGAGGCGGCGAAGCGTTCGAGCGAATGGTGCAGCCACCATTTGTGCGCGCCGCCAAGGGCCCGAACACCGTCCGATTCTTCGTCGAGAACCACCAGCGGAACGATCGGACGCTTGGTCTCGGCGGCCAATGCGAGGGCGGGGTTGTCGTCGAGTCTCAGATCGTCGCGAAGCCAGACGACGATGGGTCCGTCATCCTTGTCCGCCGTCCTTATTTCCGGGGTCGTCTCGCGCGTCATGCCATCTCGTTTCGTGTCGGTTGATCTGCCGACGCCATAACTGTGGCCGCGATCGGGCCTTGGAACCCGTGCCTGAGTTGGAATGCCGCACGGGTTTGCGAGAAAACCGCGACAGACTGTTGCAATGAAAAGAGAAAGTGGCTCCCCGGGCCGGATTCGAACCAGCGACCGATCGATTAACAGTCGAGTGCTCTACCACTGAGCTACCGGGGAATACGCAGCGGTGCGGCGCGGGGCGCTGCAGTGCGTTGAGGTGGCTATAGCAAAGAGCCGGGCGATTTGCCAAGCCATGGAAGCCGGAAATTTTCGACATTCTCGTCTTTGCAAGAAAACGCAGGACATCGAACCCTTTCGGCCTCATAGAGTTTATCGCGATGACGGGGCGTTGAGGCAGCGGACGATGGATGAGCGACTGAACCAGACGAAGGCCGGGGAACCTTCAAAGCCCCCTTCGTCTCAGGACCGCGCCCGGAACGGCCGCGCGATCGAAGGGCCCGATGGCCGCGAGAGCGCCAGGACGCCGACGGTCGAGCCGGAAGCCGTGTTGCCGGCGCTGAAATCCATGTCGATCCTCGGACGACGCGTCCCGCTGCCGCAGAGCCGGTGGCTGCGCATGACGATCGGCGTCCTCATGGTCCTCGGGGGGCTTCTCGGCTTCCTGCCGATTCTCGGCTTCTGGATGGTCCCTGTCGGTCTCGTCGTTCTGTCGATCGACCTGCCTTACGTGCGGCGGTTCCGCCGGCGATTCGAAGTCTGGGGAATCCGGAAATACAAGGCATGGCGGGCCAAGCGCGCGCGGCGCTGACCGACCGGTGCGTTGCGCCCGATGTCGCATCATCGTGACAAACCCGCGCTATCGGCCGATGGCAACGGATGGGACGGTCCGGGAAAAGTCGAATGCTGAAGTGCTGAAGTGCTGGAGGCCTCGGAGGGAATCGAACCCCCGTGCAAGGATTTGCAGTCCTCTGCGTAACCACTCCGCCACGAGGCCCCGTGCGGCGTCTACCTACTCAGTCCCTTCCTGTTGTGCAAGGGGCGTTTTGCCGATCGGACACGGTCGCCCCGCCCGGATCGGCGGCCGGGTTCGCGTTCGTGGTCGCCCGGAGGCGACCACTGTCGGCGTCTGTCGCCTTGCGGTCGGGCAAGCGTGATAATATGGAGGTCGTCAGCCATGGCGCGCTCGGCCAGGGCGAAGCAAGAGGATCGACGGTCTCATGGATTTCAAAGACGCCCGGACAAAACTGGTCGACAATCAGATCAGGACGACCGACGTATCGTCCCATCCGATCCTGACCGCGTTCCTGACCGTGCCCCGCGAGGAGTTCGTACCCGCCGCCAAGCGGCCGCTCGCCTATATCGACGAGGACCTGGCGATCGGCAACGGCCGTTACCTGATGGAAGCTTCGCCGTTCGCCAAGCTGCTCCAGCTCGCCGCGATTTCCGAGGACGACGTGGTTCTCGACGTCGGATGCGGCACGGGATATGGCGCGGCCATCCTGTCGATGCTGTCGAGCGCGGTCGTCGCGCTCGAGGAGGACGAGGAACTCGCGGCAACGGCGACGGACGTTCTGAACCGCCATGATTTCGTCACCTGTACGGTCGTCACCGGTCCGCTCAACGAGGGCTACAAGGACGAGGCGCCGTTCGACGTCATCGTGTTCGAAGGCTCCATCGAGACGCTTCCGCAGACCTTTCTGGATCAGCTGAAGACCGGTGGGCGCATGGTCGCCGTCATCGGGCGCGGACTTTCGGCGCAGGCCCGCCTGTTCGTCAAGGACGATGAGGGGAACGTCTCGGATCGATTCGGTTTCAATTGCGCGATCAAACCCTTGCCGGGCTTTTCCAAGGCGGCGGAATTCGTCTTCTAGGAGGGACAAGTCCCGAGCAAGTTTTCGTTGCATGATTGCCCCGCTCCGGTCCCAATCTGCTCCGGCCGTCCCGAAATAGGTTGATTGTTGACAGCTTCACCTGATGAATGGGGCAAGCCTGCCATCGCCCGACCGTGCCTCCATCCCAGCGGCACGCGGAGGCGCGACGGTGGGGTATCTGACTGGAGTTACACATTTGTCCGCAAAATCATTGTTCAGAACGCTTGCCACGGTCGGACTTCTGCTGGCCGTGCCCGTGTCGGCCAACGCGGAATCGCTGCAGGGCGCGCTCGCAAAGGCGTACCAGAACAGTCAGGACCTGAACGGGGCGCGTGCCGGATTGCGCGCGACCGATGAGAACGTCACCCAGGCCCGGGCGGGCATGCGGCCGCGCGTCACCGGCATCGGCAGCGCCTCGGCCAGCCGGATCAACACCGATTCCACGTCCACGTCCCGGACCCGCCAGAACATCAATTCCGGTGGCCAGTCGCAAAATCTCAGCCAGTTCCAGAAAAGCGTCGTCAACGGAGAATCCGACGTTCTCTCGGCGACCGTCGGGATCCAGTTGAGCCAGACCCTGTTCGACGGCTTCCGGACGCCGAACAATGTCAGCGCCGCACAGGCGCAGGTTCGTGCCGGACAGTACAATCTGTCCAACACCGAGCAGAACACGCTGTTCGACGCCGCGTCCGCCTATATGGACGTGCTCCGCGACCGCCAGATCGCGGCCTTGCGCCGGCAGAACCTGTCCTTCCTCAGCGAGCAGGTCCGTGCGGCCCGCGCGCGTTTCGAAGTGGGCGAGGGCACCCGGACCGACGTCAGCCAGGCCGAATCGCAGGAGGCGCTGGCGACGGCGCTGCTCAACAGCGCGCTGTCCCAGGTGGCGTCGAGCGAAGCGACCTATTTCGACGTGATCGGCGATGCGCCGCGCGAACTGGATGCCGGGCGCATTCCGGCCGGTCTTCCCGATTCCGTGACGACGGCCTATGAAATCTCGCAGCGCGAGCATCCGGCGATCCGGGCAACGCTCGCCGCCGTCGATGCCGCCGCGTTCCAGGTGAAGTCCGCAGAGGGCGCGCTCCTGCCGACCGTGGAGCTTCAGGCCTCCGTTCAGAACGAATATTCCGACACGGGCCAGGACCAGTCCACCAACCAGTTCTCATCGGGCAACATCAACAATCTGCCGGGCGTCGACAGCACGCGCGGTTCGCGCATCATCGTCGATTCCTCGCAGAACCAGAACCAACTCAGCGCCACGATCGGGGCGCAGCTCACCGTTCCGATCTATCAGGGCGGGCTGGCGTCCTCCGTCGTTCGCCAGCAGAAGGAAGTGCTGGGCCAGCGCCGGATCGAGGTCGACGGAACCCGCGATCAGGTGAGGGCGGCCGTCGCGACCTCCTGGGCGCAGTTCCAGGCCGCGAAAGCCAATATCGCGGGCTACAATGCGCAGGTGCGCGCCGCGCAGCTCGCGCTCAACGGTGTCATCGAGGAGCGGAACGTCGGTCAGCGCACGACGCTCGACGTTCTCGACGCTCAGGCCGACGTGATCACGGCGCGCATCCTCCTCGTCGGATCCCAACGCGACGAAGTCGTCGCTGGCTTCGCGCTTCTGTCGTCGATCGGTCGTCTGTCCAAGGAGCGGCTCACGCTTTCGGGCAAGACATACCAGCCGAACGACCATTACGTTCAGGTCGAGGACAAATGGTTCGGTCTTCGCACGCCAGACGGCCGGTGATCGTCTGCCGCTTTTCCCCTTTGCGGTCTCCCTTGTCCGCCGGCACGCGAAATCACGGGAAAATTCGCGAAACCTGCCGTGGGAGGATTCACTTCGGCCCTGGGGAGCCGTAGGTTTCGCGCATGATTCGATCGCTAACGGTTTTGGTGATGATCACGCAGGAGCCAGCCGATGGGTAACGCGCTACCGGTACAAGAGCCGACGATGGATGAAATCCTCGCCTCCATTCGCCGTATTATCGAAGGGCGTGACGAACCCGAGCTTGCGCCGCTGCCTGCCAGGAAGTCCGAGCTGAAGGCCGTCGAGGCGCTCGCCTCCGCCGCCGATCCGGCAAGGGCCGAAGGCCAGGCCGAGACCGTATCGCATCGCGCTGAAGCCGCCGTTCCATCGACCGGTCCCGCGCTGGCCAGCCTTGCCGAACACGCCGTTTCCGAAGCCCCTGCTTTGAAGCCCCCCCTGGTCGACACCGCGCCGATCGTGGCGCCGGAAGCCCGGAGCGTGCCCGCCGGCGCCGAGGTGCCGCCCGCCCGCCCGCTTGTCCCGAAAGCCGTGAACGATGAGGGCACGACGCCCTTCGCCGGTTCGAAGACGTCGGCCGTCGAGCGCGAAGTCGCCTCACAGATGGAAGAGCTCGCGACGCTTTCGGTTGCGCGGATGAGGGCAGCTTCGCTCGAAGACGCCGTGCGTGGCTTCCGGCGCAATGGTCGGGGCGACGAGCGCGGGATCGCGCCCGATGAGGCTCCGATCGAACGGGCCGCCAACGCCTTTGTCGACGAGTTCGATGAAACCGCCTTCGCGAACGAGCTGCTGGCCAATGCCGGTCTGCTGCCCGAATATCACGATCAGCCGGCTTCGGTCGCCCCCGCCGAAGCGGTGAAGCTTCGCCTGGCTTATCCCCAGAGCCCCGCCGAAGAGGTCGAGGCGGAAACCTCCCTGCCGTTCGCCATCGACGCGGCGACGCTCGACCGGGTCGAGACGAGCGCCGACGCCGCCGACACGCATGCGATCGCGGACGAGGCGACCGAGGCACCATCGCCGTCCCTCGCCACTGCGCCAGAGGCCGCCACTTCGCCGGACGCGGCCGATATGGCGACGCAGGGCATGCTCGTTTCCCTGATTTCGGGCAATGCCGAATCGAAGATCAATTCGTCCTTCACCGAGCTTGCCACCGTCCTTCGCGACGAGCAGAGGCAGCGCATGGACGAAACCGTCCGCGACATGCTGCAGCCGATGCTGAGCGACTGGCTGGAAGACAATCTTCCGCTGATCGTCGAGCGCCTCGTGCGCGAGGAAATCGAGCGGGTCGCCCGCGGTCCGCGCCGCGCCTGAGCCTGAAGAGACCGTTCCGCCATTGATGGGAAAGGCGCGTCGCCGGGCAGGCGAGGCGCCTTTCGCGCGTTGACAGTCCGGAAGGTTCGGTCCAAATCCGGCGCGAGAATCGCAGAGAATTGCGCGCGACTGGACATTTCATGATCGACAAGACCTATGACGCAGCGGCGATCGAGCCGCGCATTTCCGCCCGCTGGACCGAGGCCGAAGCCTTCAAGGCCGGAGCCGGCAAGCGGGATGGCGAGCCCGCCTTCTCGATCGTCATCCCGCCGCCCAACGTCACCGGTTCCCTGCATATGGGCCATGCGCTCAACAACACGCTGCAGGACATTCTCGTGCGCTTCGAGCGCATGCGCGGCAAGGACGTGCTGTGGCAGCCCGGCACCGACCATGCCGGCATCGCGACCCAGATGGTGGTGGAGCGCCAGATGGCGGCCAGCGGCGAAAGCCGCTCCCGCCGGGATATGGGCCGCGAGGCGTTCGTCGAACGCATCTGGCAATGGAAGGCCGAGAGCGGCGGCAATATCGCCAACCAGTTGAAGCGCCTCGGCGCTTCGCTCGACTGGTCGCGCGAGCGTTTCACCATGGATGAGGGGCTTTCCGAAGCCGTGCTCGAGGTCTTCGTCCGGCTGCACGAGGAAGGCCTGATCTATCGCGACAAGCGCCTCGTCAACTGGGATCCGCATTTCCAGACCTCGATCTCCGATCTCGAGGTCGAGAGCCGCGAAGTCGACGGCCATATGTGGCATTTCAAATATCCGCTGGCGGGCGGCGAGACCTACGAATATGTCGAGAAGGACGAAGACGGCAACGTCCTGTTCCGGGAGACGCGCGACTATATCGCGATTGCGACGACGCGGCCCGAGACGATGCTCGGCGACGGCGCGGTCGCCGTCCACCCGTCGGACGCCCGTTATGCGGCGATCGTCGGCAAGCTGTGCGAGATCCCGGTCGGACCGAAGGAGCATCGCCGGTTGATTCCGATCATCACCGACGAATATCCCGATCCCGATTTCGGTTCGGGTGCGGTGAAGATCACCGGCGCTCACGACTTCAACGATTACGGCGTGGCGAAGCGCAACGGCATTCCGCTTTATCGTCTGATGGACGAGCACGCCGCCATGCGGGCCGACGGCGCACCCTATGCCGATGCCGTCGCGATGGCGAAAGCGGTGCGCGAGGCGGGCGGCACGCCGGACAGGGCGCATGTGGACACCATCAATCTCGTTCCGGACGAGTATCGCGGTCTCGACCGGTTCGAGGCGCGCGACAGGGTCGTCGCCGCCATCACGGCCGAAGGTCTGGCCATCATGGTGCCGGAAACCGATCCGCGCCTCGGCCCCGTCAAGGCGCCGGTCGCGCCGGAGGAGGGCGGGGAAACGCGCGCTCTGGTGCCGCTGGTCGAGGCCAAGAAGATCATGCAGCCTTTCGGCGACCGCTCCGGCGTCGTCATCGAGCCGATGCTGACGGATCAGTGGTTCTGCGATGCCGAGACGCTGGCACGGCCCGCGATCGCATCGGTGCGCGAGGGCCGCACCAAGTTCGTGCCCCAGCAATGGGAGAACACCTATTTTCACTGGATGGAGAACATCCAGCCCTGGTGCATCTCGCGCCAGCTCTGGTGGGGCCACCGCATTCCGGCATGGTACGGGCCGGACGGGGCGGTGTTCGTCGCGCGCAGCGAAGACGCCGCCTACGAAAAAGCGGACGCCCATTACGGCGCCCGCGTCGCGCTTGCACGCGACGAGGACGTTCTCGACACCTGGTTCTCGTCCGCGCTCTGGCCGTTCTCGACCATGGGCTGGCCGAAGGACACCGCCGAGCTCGAGAGATACTATCCGACCTCCGTGCTTTCGACCGCGTTCGACATCATCTTCTTCTGGGTTGCCCGGATGATGATGATGGGCCTGCATTTCACCGGAACCGAGCCGTTCCACACGGTCTACATGCACCCGCTCGTGCGCGACAAGACCGGCGCCAAGATGTCGAAGTCGAAGGGCAACGGCATCGATCCGCTGGAGCTGATCGACGAGGTGGGCGCCGACGCGTTGCGGTTCACGCTCGCCGCGCTCGCGGTTCAGGGGCGCGACGTGAAGCTCGATCCGGCGCGGATCTCCGGCTATCGCAATTTCTGCACCAAGCTCTGGAACGCGACGCGATTTGCGCAGCTCAACGAGGCTCGCCACGGCATTCGGGTGGAACCTGCCTCGCTGCAGCTGCCGCTCAACCGTTGGATCGTCACGGAGCTTTCGAAAGCCGAGCGCGAGACGACCGCGGCACTGGAAGCCTTCCGCTTCAACGACGCGTCGGCCGTGCTTTACCGCTTCGTCTGGAACCTGTTCTGCGACTGGTATGTGGAGCTCTCCAAGCCGACCCTTTCCGGGTCCGATGCGGACGCTGCCGGCGAGGTTCGCGTGGTGACCGGTTACGTTCTCGACCGGATCTTCGTGCTGCTGCATCCCTTCATGCCGTTCCTGACCGAGGAACTGTGGGCCGAGACAATGGACGGCGAACGCGAGACGCTGCTGTGCCACACGGAGTGGGCGGGCATCGACTTCAACGCGCCCGAATCGGCCGACGACATCAACTGGCTGATCGAGATCGTCAGCGCCGTCCGCTCCGTGCGTGCCGAGATGAACGTTCCAGCATCGGCGAAGGTCACCATGGTCGCGATCTCGCCCGATCCGCTCACCGCGGACCGGCTGAAGCGACACGGCCCGCAGCTGACGCGGCTTGCCCGGCTCGAGGCCGTCGAGACCTCCGGCGAGGTTCCGGGGCAGTCGGCCCAGATCGTCGTCGACGGCATCACCTTCGCCATTCCGCTCGCCGGTGTCATCGACATCGAGGCGGAAAAGGCGCGGCTTGCCAAGGCGGTAAAGAAGAACGAAGGCGAGGTTTCGCGGATCGACAAGAAGCTCGGCAACGACAAGTTCGTGGCGAACGCGCCGGACGAGGTCGTCGAGCAGGAGCGCGAGAAGCGCGATGCGTATCGGCTGGAAACGGAAAGCCTGAAGGCGGCGCTGGCACGGCTCGGATAATCTGCCGTGCCGAAGACTGGGCGGGCCGGTCTGTTGCGTCAGCCATGCTGCGCTGCAGTGTAACCGGTCCGCCTATTCTCCTCGGCCGGCGGATGCGTTCGGGTTTGCTTGGTGTAACCCGAAAGCACCAAGTTTCCGTGACGATTTGGCCACAGATCTGCCGTCGGGCGAAAGCCGGTTCTTTCGTCCCGCGTCTTTCCAAGTTACGTTTTCGTCAACGGCTCGTTTGGGGGAGCCGGTAACGAGACGAACGTCTCTTGGGGATGGCTATGAATTCTTTGAGTAAAACCGTTCTGGGCGGCGCGATGATCGCAACGCTCATGGCTTCTTCCGCACTTGCGGCAGGTTTCCAGCGCGGCACGCCGGACACGGACGTCCTGTTCGAGCCAGGCACGACGTCCCTGCGTTGGGGGCTGACCTATGTCGATCCGCAGCGCGGGTTCGACAGCATCGAAGGCCAGAGCGGCAATTACGACGATTACGTCCAGGAATACACCATTCCCTCCATGTCCCTGTCGTTCGGCGGCGAGAATCTCGCCTGTTCGGTCCACTACACGAAGTCGTTCGCGGCCGAGGCGGACTATACGGGATCGCCCGGCGGCGCGTTGCCGCTGCAGGTGTCCTCGACCCAAAGCGCAAACAATGCCGACCGTCTCGTGGCGAGCAATCCGGGCGCCGCGTCCCTGTCGCGCACCCGCACCATCGACTTCGAATCGGACGAGTTCGGTTCGACCTGCCGCGCCAGCTACGCCAATGATTACGGCCGGTTCAGCCTTCTGGGCGGCGTCTTCTTCGAGAACTTCCAGTTCGAAGGTTCGAGCTTCGGCTTCACCAATCTCAATCCGCAGATCGCCAATGGCGGCCCGCAGGGCGCGTTTCTCGCCGGTCTCCTGAACCGGTCCGGTCTGCAGGCGACGCTGCCGACCCGCATCGACACGAATGTCGAAAGCGGGTTCGACACGGGCTGGCGCGTCGGTGCGGCCTACGAACTGCCCGACATCGCGCTGCGGGCGCAGGTCCTCTACCGGTCCGAAGTGATCCATGACGGCATTTCCGGCACGGCCGACGTGTCGGTCGTCGATACCGCCTTCGTCTCCGTCAACGGCGTGCGCACGAGCGTGCCTTTGCCGAATGTTGCGCTTCTGGGCATTGCCGGCGCAGGCGCCCAGGCCACGGCCGGGATCAACGCCACCGATTTCTCGGCCTCCCTGTCGGACGTGACGAGCCCGCAATATCTCGACGTCAAGCTCCAGACCGGCATTGCCGAGGGCACGCTGCTTCTCGCCGCCTTCCGCTGGACCGACTGGAGCACGAACAATGCGGTGGTGAACACGCTGTCCAGCCGCCTCGGAACCACATCGTCCTACCAGCCATACTTCTGGCGTGACGGCTATACCGGTTCGCTGGGAATCGGCCGCGCGTTCAACGAGCAGATTTCCGGTGCGCTTTCCGTCGGCTACGATCGCGGCGTCTCGACCGGCGCGGAAACCACCTATACCGATCTCTATTCCCTCTCCGGCGGCCTTTCGCTCAAGGGTGCGGAATGGGCTGAAATCCGCGTCGGCGCGCTCGTCGGCTACTGGACGGATGGCGAACAGAACACGTCGGAAGGCGCGTACTTCAACGGTACGGTCGGCGACGATGTCGTCTATGCCGGCAATGCGAGCCTGAAGTTCACCTGGTAAGCTTCTGAACGCATTCATATTTCTAGGTGACAACGCCGCAGTTGGGACGTTCCCGCTGCGGCGTCTTCCATTGCGCGTGCCTGGAAACGTGATGTTCCCGCAACAGTATTGCGCTGTTGCATCGCGTCGTCGGGAACCATTCGAACATGCCCCGTTGCCGCCACAAAACACCGACACTTCATAGGGTGTCCCGTCGTTCGGCGGAATCGGGACCAAGACCAGATCAAGAAAAAGACTTGCAAGCGAGGACATGATGGGCACGACCGTAATCGACAAGAGCAATTTGCCGAGCCGTCACGTGACGGAAGGGCCGACCCGCGCCCCGCATCGCTCCTACCTCTACGCCATGGGTCTTTCGAAGGAAGAGATCCATCAGCCGCTGGTCGGTGTCGCATCCTGCTGGAACGAAGCGGCGCCCTGCAACATCTCGCTGATGCGCCAGGCGCAGGTCGTCAAGAAGGGGGTCGCGGCCGCTCGCGGCACGCCGCGGGAATTCTGCACCATCACCGTCACCGACGGCATCGCCATGGGCCACCAGGGCATGAAGTCCTCGCTGGCCTCGCGCGACCTCATCGCCGACTCGGTCGAGCTGACGATGCGCGGCCACTCCTACGATGCGCTCGTCGGCCTGGCCGGCTGCGACAAGTCGCTGCCCGGCATGATGATGTCGATGGTGCGCCTCAACGTGCCGTCGGTCTTCATCTATGGCGGTTCGATCCTTCCCGGCACCTTCAAGGGACGCCAGGTCACCGTCCAGGACATTTTCGAGGCCGTCGGCCAGCATTCGGCCGGCCAGATGTCCGATGAGGATCTCGACGAGATCGAACAGGTCGCCTGCCCGTCCGCCGGCTCCTGCGGCGCCCAGTTCACCGCCAACACCATGGCGACGGTCGCCGAGGCGATCGGCCTTGCCCTGCCATATTCCTGCGGCGCACCGGCCCCGTACGAGATCCGCGACCGGTTCTGCTACGCGTCCGGCGAGATCGTGATGGAGCTGTTGAAGCGCAATATCCGGCCGCGCGACATCGTGACCCGCAAGGCTTTGGAAAACGCGGCGGCGGTGGTGGCCGCGACCGGCGGCTCGACCAATGGCGCCCTGCATCTGCCGGCCATCGCCCACGAGTGCGGTATCGAGTTCGATCTGTTCGACGTCGCCGAGATCTTCAAGAAGACGCCCTATATCGCCGATCTCAAGCCCGGCGGAAAATACGTCGCGAAGGACATGTTCGAGGCCGGCGGCATTCCGCTCCTCATGAAGACCATGCTCGAGCACGGCTATCTGCACGGCGATTGCATGACGGTGACCGGCCGCACGCTTGCGGAAAACATGGAAAAGGTCGCCTGGAACGACGAACAGGACGTCGTGCGTCCGGCCAACAACCCGATCACGAAGACCGGCGGCGTCGTCGGGCTGAAGGGCAATCTGGCGCCGGACGGCGCGATCGTGAAGGTCGCGGGCATGAAGTCGCTCAAGTTTTCCGGGCCGGCGCGCTGCTTCGATTCGGAAGAGGAATGCTTCAAGGCGGTGTCGGCGCGCGACTACAAGGAAGGCGAGGTTCTCGTCATCCGCTACGAAGGCCCGAAGGGCGGCCCCGGCATGCGCGAAATGCTGCAGACCACCGCCGCAATCTACGGCCAAGGCATGGGCGATAAGGTCGCCCTGATCACCGACGGTCGCTTCTCGGGCGCGACCCGCGGCTTCTGCATCGGCCATGTCGGACCGGAGGCGGCAGTCGCCGGCCCGATCGGGCTGCTGAAGGACGGTGACACGATCACCATCGACGCCGAGGCGGGAACGTTGGAAGTCGAACTGAGCGATGAGGAACTCGAAGCACGCCGGAAGGCGTGGACGGCGCGAGAAACCGACTATCAGTCGGGCGCATTGTGGAAATATGCCCAACAGGTCGGTACCGCGCGTCTCGGCGCAGTTACCCATCCCGGCGGCGCTGCCGAAAAGCATTGTTATGCGGACATCTAGTCGCCTTCTCCTGGCCTGCGTCGCGGGGACGCTGTTTGCGGCCGTCCCGGCGGCGAAAGCCTTCGCCCTCGATCCGGGCGCCATGGCCGATCCGAATGCGAGCCCGATCGAGCTCTTCGCTCACGGGTTCCAGGCCTACAAGCGCGGCGAAAAGGATGTCGCGTTCCAGAGCCTCAGATATGCCGCCGACAAGGGCCATCGCGGCGCCTGCTGGAAGCTGGCGCGCATGTATGCGGACGGCGACGGCGTTCCCGAGGACGATTACGAAGCGTTCCGCCTCTTCGAGACGATCGTCCGCGATCCCGAGGAGACCGGTGCCAACGGCACCAATGCGGCCTACGTTGCGAGCGCGGTGGTCGCGTTGGGCGATTATCTGCGCCGCGGCATTCCGGGCCATGTCGAGACCGACCTGCCGCGCGCGCGCCAGTTCTACTTTCATGCCGCGAGCTATTTCGGCAATCCGAAAGCCCAGTTCGAACTCGGCCGCATGATGCTGGAGGGCGAGGGCGGCCGGGTCAATTCCAAGCAAGCGGCGCGCTGGCTGAAGCTGGCCGCGTCCAAGGGGCATATCGGCGCGCAGGCGCTGCTCGGCTATCTTCTCTTCGACGGCAAGACCATCGCGATCGAAGCCGAACCGGTGCGCGGGCTCGCCATGCTCACCATGGCGCTGAAGCGCGCCAAACCCGACGACCGGGCCTGGATCCGCGGTCTGCAGGAACAGGCCTTCGGCATTGCGAGCGAGGCGACCCGCCGGACCGCGCAGTCCTACGCCGACCAGCAGATGGCGTCCGCGAGCGGGCCCCTGCTGCAGAACTGAGACGCGCCGACGACCGGTCGGCGCGTCTTTCGTCCCCTCGGATCACTGCGGCGAGAGTTCCTTCATCTTGTCCGTCACCGTCGACACCCAGGCACCTTCCGGCTGCTTGGTGATGACCGGGTCCGAACCGCCCCCCATCAGCACAGCGACCGTGTTCTCGGCCGCCGACGTGTCGAGCGTTCCATCGGACCCGTCGACCAGCTTGTTGATTTCCGAGACCATCCGCTTCTGGTGCTGTTCGGTCTGGGCGCCCGTCATGTCGTTGTCGAGAACGATCGTCGCGGCCTCGTCCGGGTTTTCGGCAGCATAGGCCCAGCCCTTCATCGAAGCCGCGACGAACTTGGCGTAGGCCTCCACCATCTTGGGATCGGACAGGTCCTCGCCCATCACGTAGAGCCCGTCTTCGAGCGTTGCGACGCCCTGATCCTCGTATTTGAAGACCGTCAGCTCGCTCTCGGGAATGCCGGCATCGATGACCTGCCAATATTCATTGTAGGTCATCGTCGAGATGCAGTCGGCCTGCTCCTGGATCAGCGGATCGACGTTGAATCCCTGCTTGATGACGGTGACGCCGTCCGGGCCGCCTTCGGTGGACAGGCCGAGCTTCGACATCCAGGACAGGAACGGATATTCGTTGCCCGAGAACCAGACGCCGAGCGTCTTGCCCTTGAAATCCTCCGGCGTCTCGATGCCGGTGTCCTTCCGGCAGGTGAGCTCCATGCCGGATTTCTTGAACGGCTGGGCGATGTTGACGATGTCGAGACCCTTCTCGCGGGCGGCGAGCGCGGCGGGCATCCAGTCGACGATGATATCGGCACCGCCGCCCGCGATCACCTGTTCGGGGGCGATGTCCGGGCCACCCGGCTTGATCGTGACGTCAAGTCCGGCCTCCTCGTAGAAGCCTTTCTCCTGGGCCACGTAATAGCCGGCGAACTGGCCTTGCGTGACCCATTTGAGCTGCAGGGTCAGCGGCGTCGCATCCTGCGCGAAGGCCGGCATCGCGACGGCGGAAAGCCCGAGGGCGAGGGCGGCGGCGGACGTCATCATCGAGAGGTTCGGCATAAGATTGTCCTTGTTGTTGCAGGGCGATGCGAAGGCGAAGGGTCAGTCCCTCCGCACGGAAGGATGCCAGAAGGTGACGCGGCGTTCCAGCAAGGCGACGAGACCGTAGGAGAGCGAGCCGACGAGCGCGGCGACCGCGATCTCCGCCCATACCATGGGCGTGTTCATGCGTCCGATCTCCGCCGAGATGCGAAAACCCATGCCGACGATGGGCGTGCCGAAGAATTCGGCGACGATGGCCCCGATCAGCGCCAGCGTCGTGTTGATCTTGAGGGCGTTGAAGATGAAGGGCATGGCGGCCGGGAGCCGCAGTTTCAGGAGGCTCTGGCCGGGACTTGCGCCATAGGTGCGCATCAGGTCGCGCTCCATGGATCCGGCGGCATCGAGTCCCGCGACCGTGTTCACGAGCATCGGAAAGAACGTCATCACCACGACGACCGCGGCTTTCGACGACCAGTCGAAGCCGAACCACATCACCATGATCGGCGCGACACCGATGATCGGCAGGGCGGACATCAGATTGGCGATCGGCAGGAGCCCCCGCTTCATGAACGGCGAGCGGTCGACGAGAAGCGCGGTGATAAAGCCCGCACCGCACCCCATCGCATAGCCCGCCAGCACCGCCTTCAGCACGGTCTGGACGAAATCGGCCCATAGAAGCGAGGTGGTGGCGGCGATGGTCTCACCGATCGCCGATGGCGGGGGCAGGAGAATCGACGGAACCGCGAGCCCGCGTACGGCAAGTTCCCACAGGAGGAGAAGCGTCGCCCCGAACAGTGCCGGGATGAGAATGGCGAGGGCGGTTCTGGCGCCTCGGCTCGACGGTTCGATCGCCGACAGCGCCGCCGTCAGCCGCCATGCGAGAGCCCAGAAGAGCAGCGCCAGGATGAGGAGCAGCCAGCCGCCGGAGGCCAGAACGGCAAACGCCGCCGCCAGAACGCCGAGTGCCAGAAGCCCGGTGAGCAGAAGATTCGCCAAAGTCGCAGGAGAAGGGTTTGGCGCCGCGCTCATCGCTTCGCTCCCATGCGCTTGAGCGACGCTGTCTCGGCAAGGCCGACCAGCCAGACGAGAATGCCGGCCATGAAGGCGGCGGCAAACAGCGCAGACCAGATCTGGATCGTCTGTCCGTAATAGGAGCCGGCAAGAAGCCGGGCGCCGAGCCCGGCGACAGCGCCGGTCGGCAGCTCGCCGACGATCGCCCCGACGAGGGCAGCGGCGACGCCGACTTTCATGGAGGTGAACAGGAAGGGCATGGACGCCGGCCAGCGCAGCTTCACGAGCGTCTGGCTCCGGCTTGCGGAATAGGTGTGCATCAGGTCGATCAGCATCCGGTCGGGCGAGCGCAGGCCCTTCACCATGCCGACGGTGACAGGAAAGAACGACAGATAGGTCGAGATGAACGCCTTCGGCAAAAGCCCCTGAACGCCGACCGCGTTCAGCACCACGATGATCATCGGCGCGATGGCGAGGATCGGGATCGTCTGGGAGGTGATGATCCAGGGCATCAGGCTCTTGTCGAGCGTGCGCGAATGCAGGATGCCAATGGCGAGCGCCACTCCGAGGAGCGTGCCGAGCACGAAGCCGAGAAGGGTTGAGGACAGGGTGACCCAGGCATGGAAGAGCAGCGAGCGCGGCGACGACGGCCTGACGAGGACCGTCGAGGTGTAGAGCTCCACGACGATCTGGTGCGGCGCGGGCAGAATCGGGCGTTCGGAACCCCACGTCGCGGCAATCGTGTCGGCGAGAGTGTAGGGCGCGGCGGCCCGATCGAGCTTGGCGGTCTCCGTCGCGAAGTTCATGCCGATGGCGGCGGCGTACCAGAGGACGACGATTGCGGCGAGCACCGTCAGGATCGGCACGGTACGCCCGGCCGCCAACCGCGTTCCCAATCGCCGGAGCGGCCCCTGATAGCCGATGCCGGCACCCGGCTCAGCGATCGGCGCGCCCGCCTCAGTCATAGCCGTGACCGGCGCGCAGACCGTCTCGAACCCGATGGGCGATCGCCAGAAATTCGGGCGTATCGCGAATGTCGAGCGGCCGGTCGGGGCCGAGATCGCAGTTCACGATTTCGTGGATGCGGCCGGGCCGCGGGCTCATCACGACGATCCGTGTCGACAGGAACACCGCCTCGGGGATCGAATGGGTGACGAAGACGACGGTCTTGCCGGTCTTCGCCCAGAGCTTCAGCAGCTCTTCGTTGAGATGGTCTCGGACGATCTCGTCGAGCGCGCCGAACGGTTCGTCCATCAGGAGCATGTCCGGCTGGACGGCAAGAGCGCGGGCGATCGATGCCCGCTGCTGCATGCCGCCGGACAATTGCCAGGGAAACCTGTTGCCGAAGCCGGACAGATCGACGAGGGCGAGATTGTCCTCGATCCGGCGTTCGCGCTCGGCCCTGTCGATGCCCATCACCTCGAGCGGCAGGGCGATATTGGCCGCGATCGTGCGCCACGGAAACAGGGCGGAAGCCTGGAAGACATAGCCGTAGGCGCGCTTCTCGCGCGCTTCGCCCGGCGTCATTCCATTGACGGTGATCGTGCCGCCGGTCGGTGTTTCCAGATCGGCGATGACGCGCAGCAACGTCGTCTTGCCGCAGCCCGAGGGGCCGATCAGCGAGACGAATTCGCCCTTTTCGATGTCGAGGTCGATTGCGGACAGCGCCTGGACCGGACCGTCGTCGGTCTGGAAGACGAGATCGAGATTTTCGGCGGAGATGACGCTCATACGAACCGTGTCAAACCCCCGGCGACGCGCAGATGTCCTCCGGTGATGGACCTGGCGCCGTCCGACGCGGTGGCCACCGACATGACGCCGCTCCGTTGATCTCGTCCCCATGGGGACGCGACCTCGAACCCGTCGTCGACAAGTCCGCGCACGGCTCCGGCGCCCATGCCGGATCGCGCTATGGTGGCGATGGCGATCTGGTCCACACTCAAACTCCGCTCATGGGGATGCCCGTGCGCACCACCTTACGGGGCGCGGTGAGCTCTTTCCATGTGGAAAGCGCCCTGTTCACAGGTGCGTTCGCCGGACGCTCGACGAAGCGGCCGTCGCCTTTTTCGGCGCGCACATCGCCCTCCTTGTAAGCGATCTTGCCGCGCGAGATGGTGATCACCGGCAGGCCCGTGACTTCGAGGCCTTCGAAGACATTGTAGTCGATGGCCGATTTCTGGGTCTTGGCGGAGATCCGCTTCGTCGCGGCCGGATCGAAAATGACGAGATCGGCGTCGGCGCCGACGAGAATCCCGCCCTTCCGGGGGTAGACATTGAGGATCTTGGCGATGTTGGTCGAGGTGACCGCGACGAACTCGTTCATGGTCAGGCGCCCCGTGGTCACGCCCTTGGTCCACAGCACGGCGAGCCGGTCTTCCAGCCCGCCGGTGCCGTTGGGGATCTTGGTGAAATCGTTGAGGCCCATGCGCTTCTGCTCGGTGGTGAAGGCGCAATGGTCGGTCGCGACGACCTGCAGCGACCCGCTCGCAAGCCCGGCCCAGAGCGAATCCTGGTGGCTCTTGTCACGGAAGGGCGGGCTCATGACCCGGCGGGCCGCATGGTCCCAGTCGGGATGGGCGTATTCGCTCTCGTCGAGCACCAGATGCTGGATCAGCGGTTCGCCGTAGACCCGCATGCCCTTCTGGCGCGCCCGGCGGATCGCCTCGTGGCTCTGTTCGCAGGAGGTGTGCACCACATAGAGCGGGACGCCGGCCTGATCGGCGATCATGATCGCGCGATTGGTGGCCTCTCCCTCGACTTCGGGCGGACGCGAATAGGCGTGCCCTTCCGGCCCGTCATTGCCCTCGCTCATCAGCTTCTGTTGAAGAAAGGCGACGACGTCGCCGTTTTCCGCGTGGACCAGCGGCATCGCGCCGATCTCGGCGCAGCGCGAGAACGAGGCGAACATCTCGTCGTCGTTCACCATCAGCGCGCCCTTGTAGGCCATGAAGTGCTTGAAGGTGTTGACGCCCGCTTCGACCACCTTCGGCATCTCGTCGAAGAACTGCCGGCCCCACCAGGTCACCCCCATGTGGAAGCCGTAGTCGGTGCGGGCGGGGCCGGCCTTCTGGAACCAGGTCTGCAGCGCCTCGAGCGGGCTCTCGTCCGGTCCCGGCAGGCAGAAATCCACCGTCATCGTCGTGCCGCCGGCCAGCGCCGCCGCCGTGCCGCTGTCGAAATCGTCCGCCGAGAACGTGCCCATGAAGGGCATCTCCATGTGGGTGTGCGGATCGATCCCGCCCGGCATGACGTAGGCGCCCGAGGCATCGACGATCTCATCGCCGGCAAGGTCCGGACCGATCTGGGCGATCCTGCCGTCCGAGACGAGAATGTCGGCCTCGTAGGTGAGATCGGCGGTGACGATCGTGCCGCCCTTGATGACGAGTGTCATGGTTAAGCTTCCTTCTCAATCGGGTCGTCGAAAACGAGATATCGGTCCAATCCCGCTATCGTAATCAGCGCGAGTTCGACCGTCAGCAGTTCTTCATGGGTTGCGGTACCGATGCGTTGACGAATTCCGTCCTTTCGAACCGGGCTGAGCTTGTCGATCATCGCTTCGGATCGATGTTCGAGGCCGTTTTGCGCAGACGGCAGGAAAACCGGTCGAAACAAACGCGATTCGGATGCGAAAGTTGTCAGAGGGCAAAGGAGAAGCGTTCGATGTCCGTCGATGAATTCATCTGCCTGGATGATGAGCCCCGGCCGTGGCTTCTTCAGGTCGCCTGGAAAGCTTGCCGTCACAAAGTCTCCCCGCCGCAAATTCAAAGGTCGTCCCAAGCTTCTGCGGCTATGCCCTCACACCATTCCATCACCCGGTCTTCCACATCGGCTTGAGCGGCTGAACGCGCTTGATGATCGGCAGTTTCGAGATAGCTCGCAGCGTGTTTCGCAGCGCGCCATTGCGCAACGGTGGAGATGTTTTCGTTTTGCGAAGCGATTGTCGTAACGTCTGATGGGTCGTCCATAGAGATCTCTCCCAAATAGCGGGTGTTGATACCCTACTCCACGATCTCCGCCGTCTCCAGCACCGCATGCAGCAGCACATCGGCCCCGGCCTTGGCCCAGTCCCTTGTGATCTCTTCGGCTTCGTTGTGCGACAGGCCGTCGACGCAGGGGCACATGATCATCGCGGTCGGCGCGACATTGTTGATCCAGCAGGCATCGTGGCCGGCGCCCGAGACGATGTCCCTGTGGCTGTAGCCGAGCCGCTCTGCCCCATCGCGGATCGACTGGACGAGGGTCCTGTCGAACGCCGGCGGGTCGAACTGGCCGACGGTTTCATAGGCAAGCTCAACGCCGAGCGCCTCGCACAGCTTCGGCGCTTCCCGTTCGAAGCGCTCCACCATGGCGTTCAGCCGGTCGATTTCGTGCGAGCGGAAATCGATCGTGAAGACGACCTTGCCGGGAATGATGTTGCGCGAATTGGGATAGACGTCGATATGACCGATCGCGCCGACGGCGTTCGGGACGTTGTCCATGGCGATCGCGTGGACGAGCTCGATGATCTGGGCAAGGCCGCGCCCGGCATTCCTGCGCATGGGCATGGGGGTCGAACCGGTATGGCTCTCCTTGCCGGTCACCGTGCACTGGATCCAACGCAGGCCCTGGCCATGGGTGACGACGCCGATATCGACCTGTTCGGCCTCCAGGATCGGACCCTGTTCGATATGAAGTTCGAGAAAGGCGCGCATCTTGCGCGCGCCGACCGCCTCCTCGCCCTTCCAGCCGATGCGGGCGAGCTCGTCGCCGAAGGTCGCGCCTTTGGCATCGGTCTTCGCGTAGGCCTCTTCCAGCGACATGACGCCGGCAAAGACGCCCGATGCCATCATCGCCGGGGCAAAGCGGGTGCCTTCCTCGTTCGTCCAGTTGGTGAGGACGATCGGGTGCCGGGTCCTGATGCCGAGATCGTTGAGGGTCCGCACGATCTCGAGCGCGCCGAGAACGCCCAGCACGCCATCGTAGCGACCGCCCGTGGGCTGGGTGTCGAGATGGCTGCCCACATAGACGGGCAGCGCGTCAGGGTCGGTTCCCTCGCGGCGCATGAACATCGTGCCCATCTGGTCCACGCCCATGGTGAGGCCCGCATCCTCGCACCATGTCTGGAAGAGCTTGCGACCCTTCGCATCATCATCCGTCAATGTCTGGCGATTGCTGCCGCCGGCAATGCCCGGGCCGATCTTCGCCATTTCGTGAATGCTGTTCCAGAGCCGGTCCGCGTCGATCCGCATGTTGGACTGAAGGCTCATCGGGCACCTCTTCGACGGCAGGGATGTTCTTGACTGTTTGGTCAAAAACGAACCTATGAAAGCAGGCGCGACCGGTCAAGGCGCGTTCGCTCTCTTATTGTGCGCCGCTTGAGGCTGCCTCTCCGTTGTGCAGCGGAGGGGGTCCGGTTGGGAAAAAGGGACGCCTTTGATGGATCTGCCGAACGTTTCCGCCGCCGACGAGGTTCCGACCCGCATCCAGGCTCGCAACCGCGAGGCAATCCTTTCGGCCGGGCGCGAAGTGTTTGCGCGTCATGGCCTGCGGGGCGCGACGCTGGACGAGATCGCCCGCACCGCCGGCATGTCCAAGCCCAACCTTCTCTACTACTTTCGCCGGAAGACCGATCTTTACAAGGCCGTTCTCGAAGAGGTGCTGGCCGACTGGCTCTCGCCGCTCCATGCGCTCGATCCCGAGGGCGATCCGGTCGAGGAGCTTCGGCGCTACATCGTCGCGAAGATGCAGCTTTCGAACATGCATCCCCAGGCGTCGCGGCTGTTTGCCGGCGAAATCATCGCCGGCGCGCCGAACATCCATGGCTTTCTCTCGACGGAGCTGAGGGACATCGTGGCCCGCAAGGCCAGGACGATCGAAGCATGGGTGGCGCAGGGCCGGCTCGCGCCGATCGATCCGCATCATCTGATCTTCGCCATCTGGGCGATCACCCAGCACTATGCCGATTTCGATGCTCAGATCCGCGCGGTCCTCGGGGACCGGGCCGGCAGGCCGGGGTTTCGGGAGGAGGCTGCGGAGGCGGTTCTCGGCCTCGTCCTGAACGGCGTCACGCCGCGCTGAGCCGAGACATCAGTCGCGCGGCGGATCAGCCGGCGGCGGAGGTCATGTCGGCGACCGCGGCGGCGACGCTTTCCTTGCCACCGGCGGCCGCGATCGCCAGCTTGCCGCGCACGGTGAGATCGCTGACGAAGTCGAACTGGTCGCGCTGGTCGAACGGATAGGCCTTCAGCTGGTAATGGGTGCCGAACGGCTTCTCGCTGAGCATCACGAGCACCGGCCTTGCATAATCGAGATAGGCGCTCGTGAGCGCGACATCCTTGAGGACGGAGCGCATCAAGGCAGCGTCGTGGCGCGGATCAAGGTAGAAATCGGCGATGCACATCAAGGTGCGGGCACCGTCGTTGGAGTTGGAGATATTGTCCGTCCAGATCCGGGAATGGGGAATGGTGACGGCGTTGTCGGCGGGTGTCTGGATGCTCACCGCGCGCATGCCGACCTTGCGGACTTCCCCGTAATCATCGCCGATCTGTACCCAGTCGCCGGGACGGTAGGGCCGTTCGAACACGGCGACGAGGCCCGCGATCAGGCTCGAGACATAATCCTTGAATGCAAAACCGATCGCAACGCTGGCCGCGCCGGCGATGACGAGGAAGTTCTGGAACGTGATGTCGAAGACGATCGGGATGATCCACAGGATCGCCGCGAACAGGACGACGAGGCGCACGATCGGCACCGCGCCGAGGAAGTAGAGGCGGAACTGGCTCGGTCCCCGGTCGGCGACGTAAGGAAGGATCAGCCGCGCCCCGGCGATGACCAGCCAGGCGGTCACGATGACGAGCCCGATCTGCCAGAAGCTGATGTCCTGCAGATCGTTGAGGAGTTTGGCGGCCTGCTCGCCGCTCTGGTCCGAACCGTCCATCGTCAGAGCCTGTCCATCGGGAAGCCTGCCGACATCAATCCTTCGCGGATCGCCGGATAGGCGGCGGCCCGGCATTTCAGGAGGGTGTCGTGGCGCTGGACAAAGCCGGCGCTGATCAGCGCCGAGACGACGTTGCTCTCGCCGACGGACGGAAGCACCAGCCGAAGCTCGTCGGCCGTCAGTCCGCCATGCAGAATCAGGGCATGAAGCACGAGCAGGACCGTCTGGTCGCGGTCGGCGGGAAGCACATATTCGTCGAGCGCGGCGACCCAGAGAACCTGCTCGTCGGTCTCTGATCGGCCGTCCGCGTCGGTTTCGATCTCAAGATCCGGGTCGCTGCCCAGGCGCAGGCTGCGACGCCACATATGCCACGCGACCCACGGAATGCCGAGGCTCCTGCCGGCAAGGGTCTTGAACGTATCGGCGCGCAATGTCCCGTCCTCGTCGAGGTCCATCACGTTCTTCCCGTTCTGCGGCAGGCGGAACGTGATGTTGGTGCTTTCTTCCGCCTGCGAAAGCTCCGAAATCCAGTCGTAGAGCCGCATTTCGTCGAAGGCCTGGAACGTCTTGCCTTCGGGCAGGATCATGTTGGCGCCGACAGCCATGGAAAGGAATTCGAACGCCCAGCTGTTGCACCCCACGACGACCTGTCGGTCGACCACGTCGATTGCCGCCAGAAGCCCGCGAACCGTCTTCAGCCCGTCGCGATGGCGCAGGAACCATCGCTCCAGCCGGGGGATCACGAGCGGCCCTTCGCCGGTCAGATCGGGCAGCACGGGGTCGCCGAAGGACGACAGCAGATCGCCGCGCGCAGGTGCTTCGACGATCCCGTGGCCGTGGCGGCGGGCCCAGGTCTCGATGATGCCGTTCTCGTCGCAAGGCGGCAGCACGATCGTCGCGATGTGGCGCACTGGCTTCTTCTCGGCGAGCCAGGGCCCGAGCGTCGCCTGCAGCTCGCCGATGACCGGTCCGGCCGCCGGGGGGGCGACGACATCGTCGAGAAGTTCGAGCGTCGCCTTCTGCAGCTGCTCCTCGGCCATGATCGGGTCGGGCTTCGAGCGCTGGACCATTGCCAGGATCTTCGAATAGAGCCGCCGGAACGTCTCCTCGGTCGGCAGGGGCGGTCGCCGATATTCGTCGATCGGAATGAATGTCGCGGGCTTTCCCGCAGCGCCGGTGCTGGGAGGTGATGTCATGGCTGGGAAGGACCGGTCTGGCGTCTGATCTTGTCGTTCTGCTTCGGGCCGAGGCGATCGGGGCCAGCGGCATGCCGCGTGTCCGCCCCCTCATCGTTCGATCCGACGACAGATGGGCTCGCATGCCGACTTATCCAGCCTTCATCGTCGTCGGGCTTGCGAACGGCGGTCGGCACCGGTCCGCGAGCGGCGGGTTGCGCCTGCGTTCGGCGCGAAGGCGGAGGCGACCCGCGCGGAGCCATCGACGGCTCCCGCCCTGCCTTCATCGAAAGATCGCCGCAAGGTCCGCATCGCTCAGGCGGCGGATCTCGCCGGGCGAAAGATCGGCGGGCAAGGCGAGTGCGCCGATCGATTCGCGATGCAACGCCTCCACATGGTTGCCGGCTGCCGCGAACATGCGGCGCACCTGATGATAGCGTCCCTCGCGCACCTCCAGCACCGCTTCCTGCGGAGAGATCACGACGAGCTCGGCCGGGGCGAGGGGCTTGTCCTCGCCTTCGAGCATCAGGGTGCCGGATGCGAAGAGCGCGGCCTCGCCGCCGGCCATCGGGCGGGCAAGCTGAACGCGGTAGCGCTTGGCGACATGGTGCTTCGGCGAGATGATGCGGTGAAGAAGCGCGCCGTCGTCGGTCATCAGCAGGAGGCCCGAGGTCTCCTTGTCGAGGCGGCCGACCGTCGAGATGGCAGGGTCGCGCCAGCGCCAGCGCGGCGGCAGGAGATCGTAGACCAGAGGTCCCGCCTCCTTTCGCGAACAGGTGACGCCCAGCGGCTTGTTCAGCATCAGGGCAAAACCGGGCAGGGGATCGAGCGCCTCGCCGTCGACGAGGAGCCGGGTTTCGAGATCCGGCGTCAGCGCGATCCGCATGTCGGCTCTTTGCACGGGGACGCCATCGAGCAGGATGCGCCCGTTCCTGGCCAGGAGCTGGATTTCGCGGCGCGAGGCATAGCTCATGTTTGAAAGCAGCTTGTCGAGCCGGGAGGTTGGCGCCTTGGTCACTTGCGGGCCTCGATCACCTTGTAGCCGCCTTCGTCCGCCAGTGTCTTGACGCTTCGGAACGCTGCGCGCAGCCCATCCTCGTAGGGCATATGCCGATTGGCGACGAGATGGAACGAGCCGGACCGGCGCAGCATCCGTCCAGCGGACGCGATGAAGGCCTGGCCGAGCGTGCGATCCTCCAGTCCTTCGGCGTGGAAGGGCGGGTTCGACACGACGAAATCGAGATCGGTGAACCCGGCCTCGCGGGCATCGGACCAGGAAAAGCGCGCCCGTAGATCCTTCACGTTCGCCTTCGCCGCCTCGACCGCGCGTCGATCGAGTTCGACGAGCGTCAGCGCCGTCACCGTCGGCGATGCGAGAACGGCGCGCGACAGAATGCCGAGACCTGCGCCCAGATCCACCCCGCGCCCGGCGAGGGGGGGAAGATGCTTCAGCAGAAACGCCGTTCCCGCATCCACCCGGTTCCAGGCGAAGATGCCGGGCTGCGAGTAAAAGCCGATCTCGTCGATCCAGACGGGCCCGCCCGCCGCGATCGCGTCCGCAACGCCGACGAGCGTGTGCGGCCGGTGCGCCGTACAGATGCGCTGCCGGGCCTTGAAGCGCTCGGCGACGGCGCACCCGAAGCCTTCCAACTCGCGGCGAAGGCGAAGGCCGCCTTTGTCCTTGGCCGCTGTGGCCGTCACCGTTCCGCCCGGCGCGAGCACACGGAGAGCGTGCGCCAGCACGAAGGAGCGCTCGACCGAACCGGCGGGCGCCGCGACGGTGATGGCATCGAGGCATGCATCGGGCAGCGCTTCGAGCGCCTGTGCTCCGGGCCGCAGGGGCGAAAGCTGCACGGCGCCGTCCGGCACCTCCACGAGGTCCGTTGGCGGCGCGCCGTAAACGGCAGATTGGGGCGGCGAAGAGCGATCGATATTCTTCATGGCCGTGCCATAGCAGCTTTGGCGCGGTTGGAAAAAGCGGCTCGGCCGAGGTCGAGCCGCTCCCCGTCTATTTTCACCCCGTCCGCCGGTGCGCCACGCCGCGCCGGACTACTCCGCGGCATCCGGCGCGAATTGAAGCGCATGCTCCGTCGGCCGCGCGGACGGATTGTTGGGATGGGTCGTCCAGTTGGCGTAGCCGTCGTTCGCCGGCTTGCCGGTGCGCGGGTCGATGCCGGAGATGGCTTCCATGGTGATGCAGTCCTCGACCGGGCAGACATTGACGCAGAGATTGCAGCCGACGCATTCGGCGTCGATCACCTCGAAGTGGCGCCGGCCATCGACCTGCCGGGTGATCGCCTGATGCGAGGTATCCTCGCACGCGATGTGGCAGCGCCCGCACTTGATGCAGAGATCTTGGTCGATCCGCGCCTTCGTCACATATCTGAGATTGAGGTGCTGCCAGTCGGTGACGTTCGGAACCGCGCGACCCCGGAACGCCTCGATCGAGGAGAAGCCCTTCTCGTCCATGTAGTTGGAAAGGCCGGTGATCATCTCCTGCACCACGTGGAACCCGTAGGTCATCGCCGCCGTGCAGACCTGCACCGTGCCGCAGCCGAGCGCGATGAACTCGGCCGCATCGCGCCACGTGGTGACGCCGCCGATGCCGGAAATGGGCAGCCCCTGCGTCGCCGGATTGCGGGCGATTTCCGAGACCATGGAAAGGGCGATGGGCTTGACCGCCGGTCCGCAATAGCCGCCATGGCTGCCCTTGCCGTCGATGGTGGGTTCAGGGGCGAAGCTGTCGAGATCGACGGCGGTGATCGAGTTGATTGTGTTGATCAGGGATACGGCATCGGCCCCGCCGCGTCGGGCCGCTTCGGCCGGCTGGCGAATGTCGGTGATGTTCGGCGTCAGCTTGACGATGACCGGCAGCGCGGAATGCTGCTTGCACCAGCGCGCGACCATCTCGATATATTCGGGCACCTGGCCGACGGCCGAGCCCATGCCACGCTCGCTCATGCCGTGCGGACAACCGAAATTGAGCTCCACCCCGTCGCAGCCGGTGGTTTCCACCCGCTTCAGGATCGCTTTCCAGGCGTCCTCCTCGCACGGGACCATCAGCGACACGATCATCGCCCGGTCCGGCCAGGCCTTCTTGACCGCTTCGATCTCGCGAAGGTTGGTGTCGAGATCGCGATCGGTGATCAGTTCGATGTTGTTGAGGCCGAGAAGCCGGCGGTCGCCGCCGTGGATCGCGCCGTAGCGGGGGCCGTTGACGTTGACGACGGGCGGACCCGCCTCGCCGAGGGTCTTCCAGACGACCCCGCCCCAGCCGGCCCGAAACGCCCGCTCCACATTGTACTGCTTGTCCGTCGGCGGCGCGGAGGCGAGCCAGAACGGGTTGGGCGAGGAGATGCCGAGGAAGGAGGTGGAAAGGTCAGCCATGGGGGCGGCTCCTGTTCTGGCGGGTCGCTGAGGGCGGTGCTAATGTGTGGACGAAGGTCGGCGATGTGGAAGGCCTGCCACGGGCCGAACCGTTCCCTGGGCCGTCTTCTTGCCACGCGTCCTGTGAGCTGGCGTGGCATCTTAGGCGATGGTAAGAACGACGTAAGAGCGGCTGGAGATTGCACAGATGGCTGAAGGTCGAGACTACACCGTCACGCTCATTCCCCAAGCCGAGGGTGGCTATACCGTTCGCGTGCCGGCTTTGCCGGAAGTGGTGACGGAGGGCGAAACGCGGGAAGAAGCGCTCGCCATGGCCCGTGAAGCGATCGAACTCGTTCTGGAATGTTACCGTGACGAAGGTCGTGAAGCGCCCGAAAATGTCAGGCCTGTCGTCGAGGACTTGCACGTGGCCGCGTAGCATGAACCCGCGGCGTTTGCCTGTCGCGACAGGGCGAGATGTCACTCGTGCGCTCAAAAAGGCTGGCTTCGAGGTCGTTCGGCAGAAAGGCAGCCATGTCAGGCTTGTCCATGCAGAAGACGCCACACGAAAGACGACCGTTCCCCAACACGGATCCAACCCCTTGAAGATTGGCACATTGGACGGGATTCTCGAGCAGGCAGGCCTCAGCCCGGAAGAGTTCACCGCGCTCCTTTGAGGCCGGCTGGTCATCTCATCCCACCAACACCGCATGGATGCTCTCCGCCGCCCGCTTGCCGTCTTCGACAGCAACGACCGTGAGGTCGGAGCCTCCGAAGATGCAGTCGCCGCCGGCCCAGACGTTCGCCATCGAGGTGCGCCGATCGGTGTCGACGGCGATGCGGCCCGACTGAAGTTCCAGTTTCGCCGCTTCCTGCGATACGCCGTCCGGCACGAAGCTTTGTCCGATCGCCTTGAAGATCTGGTCGGCTTCGATGGTCACGGTCTCGCCGGTTCCGGCAAGCGTGCCATCGGAGCCTGTCACCGTCTTCTCGAAGCTGATCCCGGTGACGAGGCCGCTCTGCGCATGGATGCGCAAGGGCTGGAGATTGAAGCGAAGGTGGACGCCGCGCGTGGCGGCGACCTCCTGCTCGTATGCGGAAGCGCCCATGGCGTCGCGGCCGCGGCGATAGGCGATCGTCACCTCTTCTGCCCCGAGGTTCTTCGCCTGGACCGCCGCGTCCACCGCCGTCATGCCGCCGCCGATGACGACGACGCGGCGCCCGACCGGCAGGCTTGCCAGATCGCTCGTCTGGCGCAGGTTGGCGATCCAGCCGACGGCGTCCATCGAACCTTCGGCGTCGTGGCCGTCGGCGGCGAGCGCGTTGACGCCGGCAAGGCCCATGCCGAGGAAGACGGCATCGTAGTCGCGCGCGAGAGCATTGAGGTGAAGATCCCGGCCGAGCGCCATGCCGGTCTCGACGGTGATGCCGCCGATGCCGAGGAGGAACGCGACTTCGGCCTCTGCGATGGCGCTCGTCGCCTTGTAGGCGGCAATGCCGTACTCGTTCAGGCCGCCCGGCTTCTCGCGCGCTTCGAACACCGTCACCGCGTGGCCGCGCATGGCCAGTCGATGGGCGCAGGAAAGCCCCGCCGGTCCCGCGCCGACGACGGCGATCCGCTTGCCCGTCGGGTCCGCCCGCTCGAACGGATGGCGCGTCGCTGTCGCCAGCAGATGATCCGTCGCGTAACGCTGGAGATCGCCGATGCGCACAGGCTTGCCTTTGGCGATCTCGCGGACGCACACCTCCTCGCACAGCGTTTCCGTGGGGCAGACCCGGGCGCACATGGCGCCGAAGATGTTTTCCTCCAGAATGGTCCGGGCAGCGCCCGTCGGATTGTCCGCACCGATCTGCCGGATGAAGAGCGGGATGTCGATGCCGGTCGGGCAGGCGTTCAGGCAGGGCGCATCGTAGCAGAAATAGCACCGGTCGGCCTCGACCAGCGCTTCGTGGCGGGTGAGGGCGGGATGAAGATCGGAGAAGTTCGTCGCCAGGGTCTCGGCGTCCAGTCGGCCCGGGCGGATATCCTGCGGCGTGGACAGTGTGCTCATGGGGGCGTCTCCGGAGTGTCGCGGGCCAGTCCCGCACTCTGTCATTTTTTACCGAAAGGTCAAATTCATTTCTTCCGTATTTTGTGCAATTCGCTAAAGTGCCCGTATAGAGGCAGAATGGACCGATCCCGCCTGGCCGCCTCGGTCCGGATGGGTGTCAGCCAAAGGGGATCGACGTGAACCAGCACACAGCACCCAACGATATCAGCGCCGTTGTCGAGGCGGATCGGCGCCATGTCTGGCACCATCTCACCCAGCACAAGCCCTACGAGACGAGCGATCCGCGCGTCATCATCGAGGGGCGCGGCATGCGCGTCTGGGACGCGACCGGCAAGGAGATCCTCGATGCGGTTTCGGGCGGCGTGTGGACGGTGAACATCGGCTATGGCCGCGAGAGCATGGCGAACGTCATCCGCGATCAGGTGCTGAAGCTGAACTATTTCGCCGGTGCCGCCGGCACCGTTCCCGGAGCGCTGTTCGCCGAACGGCTGGTCGGGAAAATGCCCGGCATGAGCCGGGTCTTCTATTCGAACTCCGGATCGGAGGCGAACGAGAAGGTTTGGAAAATGATCCGGCAGATCTCGCACCGCCACCATGGCGGCCGCAAGGCCAAGATCCTGTTCCGCGAGCGCGACTATCACGGCACGACGTTCGGCACCTTGTCCGCCGGCGGCCATGCCCAGCGCAATGCCCAGTACGGCCCCTTCGTGCCCGGTTTCGTCGAAGTGCCCCACTGTCTGGAATATCGCAGCCAGTGGGGTGCGATCGAAAATTACGGGGAGCGTGCCGCCGATGCGATCGAGGCGGTGATCCTGCGCGAAGGGCCGGACACGGTGGGCGGCCTGTGTCTCGAGCCGATCACCGCGGGGGGCGGGGCCATCGTGCCGCCGGCCGGCTATTGGGAGCGGGTCCAGGAGATCTGCCGCCGGTACGAGATCCTCCTGCATATCGACGAAGTGGTTTGCGGCATGGGCCGCACCGGAACATGGTTCGGCTACCAGCATTACGGCGTCGAGCCGGACTTCGTCACCATGGCGAAGGGCGTGGCCTCCGGCTATGCCGCGATCTCGTGCACCGTGACGAGCGAAGCCGTGTTCGACCATTTCAAGGACGATGCGGACGATCCGCTGAGCTTCTTCCGCGACATCTCCACCTTCGGCGGCTGCACCTCCGGGCCGGCGGCGGCGCTCGAGAACATGCGGATCCTGGAGGACGAGAATCTTCTCGAGAATTCGGCGAGGATGGGCGATCGGCTGCTCGCCAATCTCCAGGGCCTGATGGAAAAGCACGCGGTCGTCGGCGAGGCCCGCGGCAAGGGGCTGTTCGCGGGCCTCGAACTGGTGGCCGACCGCACGACGAAGGAGCCGGTCCCCGAAGCGATGGTCAAGGCTGTCGTTGCCGAATGCATGGCGAACGGCGTGATGATCGGCGCCCAGAACCGATCGCTGGCCGGCGGCATGAACAATGCGCTGCTGTTCGCCCCCGCCCTGATCGCGACGAAGGACGATATCGACGCGATCACCGATTGCGTGGACCACGCGCTGGGACGCGTCTTCACGCACTGACGCACGGGCGCGCGAAACGGACGGCGTCTCAGCCCTGGAGGGCCGACAGACCTTCGGTGAATTCCCGTCCCAGCGCGTCGGCGACGGCGCGGTTGGTGATCATGCCGCGATGGACGTTGAGACCGGCTAAAAGGTGCGGGTCCTGGACCAGCGCGTCCAGCCCCCGGTCGGCGAGCGAAAGCCCGAAGGGCAGCGTCGCATTGTTCAGCGCGTAGGCCGAGGTGATCGGCACCGCGCCCGGCATGTTGGCGACGCAATAGTGGACGATGCCGTCGACCTCGAAGGTGGGTTCGGCATGGGTGGTGGCGTGGGATGTTTCGAAGCAGCCGCCCTGGTCGATCGCCACGTCGACGAGCACGGCGCCCTTCTTCATGGACGAGAGCATCGCGCGCGTCACCAGTTTGGGTGCGGCGGCACCCGGAATGAGCACGGCGCCGATGACGAGATCGGCGTCGAAGACGCACTCGTCGATGGCCGTCGGCGTCGAAAAGCGCGTCATCACCCGGCCTTCGAACAGGTCCTCGAGTTCGCGGAGGCGCGGGATCGAACGATCGAGAATGGTGACGATGGCGCCGAGGCCGATCGCCATCTTCGCCGCTTCCTTGCCGACCACGCCGCCGCCGATGATCGCGACCTTGCCGGCGCCGACGCCGGGAACGCCGCCCAGAAGTACGCCACGCCCGCCATGGGCCTTCTCCAGCGCACGGGCACCGGCCTGGACCGAAAGCCGGCCGGCGACTTCCGACATGGGCGCGAGCAGCGGAAGCCCGCCGCGTAAATCCGTCACGGTCTCGTAGGCGACGGCGGTGACGCCGGATCCGGCGAGGCCCCTGGTCTGTTCGGCATCCGGAGCGAGGTGAAGGTAGGTGTAGAGGATCTGGTTCTCGCGCAGTTGCGCCCATTCGCCCGGCTGCGGTTCCTTCACCTTCACGACCATGTCCGAGGTTGCGAAGATTTCCTCGGCGGTTCCCACGATGGCGGCGCCTGCGGCTTCGTAGGCAGTGTCGGCCGCATCGATGCCGGCGCCGGCGCCCGTCTCGATCAGCACCTGATGACCATGCGCCACATATTCGCGGACGGCTGCCGGCGTCAGGCCGACCCGGTATTCGTGATTCTTGATTTCCTTCGGGCAACCGACGCGCATGACTTCATCCCTTTGGGCGAGTGTGAAAGGCCCGGCCATTGTGCATCGGCCTGCGCGAAATGTCTTGGCGGACGTTCCGCATTTCGCGCGCCGCGCGCCGCGTCGCTCATGCCGGACCACCGGGTTTTGCGGCTTTGCTTGCGACAGGTCCTGGCGCCGGGCGTGACGTTTCCTCCTCGCCGAAGACGCACACCGTGCCGCGACCGGCGGCTTTCGCCCGGTACAGTGCGGCATCGGCCCGGGCATAGTCGGCCGCGTCACTGGAAAACACGATGCCGACCGATGCGCCGAGGCCGATCGAATGACCGGATGCCTGGATCGGTCGCCGCATGATCCGGACCACAGATTCCCCGAAGCGTCCGACCGTTTCCCGCGAGGCAGCCGGGCCGAAGACCGCCGCGAATTCATCGCCGCCGATGCGTGCGAGGAGATCCGCCCGGGGCTCCAGCAGTGCGAGCCGCCGGCCCGTTTCCTGTAGGCATTCGTCGCCCACCACATGGCCGAACTCGTCGTTGACGGCCTTGAACCGATCGAGATCGATCAGCACGATGGCGCTCAGCGGCGCGGCGGCCATGCCACCGTCGGGATCGCCCGCAACATGGGTCTGGAAGCGGCTGCGACTGGCAAGCCCGGTCAGGGAATCGAAATCGGCGAGGTGCCGAAGCCGCAGCACGGCGGTCTTCTCGGCGGTGATGTCCTGCTTCATGCCGAAGATGCGGACCGGTTCCCCGTCTTCGCATTCCACCGACGCGGTGATGCGGATCCAGCGCTTGTTGCCGTTTGCGGTCGTGATCAGGGCGTCGTGCGTAAAGCCGGTCTTCTCGGCGATCGCCCGCGAGCGAATGTCTTCGAGGCGGGCGCGCGAGGCCTCGGGATAGAATTGGAGCGTGGCCGACCGATCGAGGGCGGATCCCCGGGGAAGCTCGAAAATGTCGTAGACGACGTCGGTCCAGCGCAAGCTGCAATCGCTCAACTCGCATTCCCATACGCCGATCCGGGCAGCTTCCGATGCGCGATCGAAGATCTTGCGGCTGCGCGCGAGCTCCGCCTTTTGCTGCTGGATGAGCGCGTTCTTGCGGTTGAACTCGACCTTCCATCCCCTTGCCCGATCGATCAGCGATGCGAGGAGCGATGGGCGTGCGAGCGAATGGTCGGGAGTCCGCTTGCCGGACCGTACCGCGTGATAGGATGGACTGTTGGACAAGCTCACGACCCAGTTCGATATGTTCGCCGGATCATAGGTTAGCCCGTGCGCCTAAAGTCAACGTAAACCGACTGATTATGCGCTTTGCTGACGAAAACCCCTTTCGCTTCGGAAGAACGCGGCGCCGCGATCGAAACGCGACGTCCGGCGGTCCATGAGGCTTGGACCCGTTCTGCGCGGCTTGTCCTAGAGGGCGTCGTCATCCTTGAGGACGCGCTCTCCCGCGCCCTCCAGATCGTCATACTGGCCGCTCTTCAGGCTCCAGAAGAATGCGGCGAGGCCGAGCCCTCCGAGACCGAGGGCGATCGGCACGAGATAGATCAGGACGTTCAAGCGCTCACCTCTGCGGTCTTCAGGGAAACGGACGGCGCGCGGACCTGCGTCTTCACCGGCCATGGGGCGCCGGTCGATGCGAGCCGCAGGCTGTTGGCGACGACGAGGATCGAGGAGAGCGACATGGCGATGGCGGCGATGAGCGGCGTGATGAGACCGGCGACCGCGAGCGGTACGGCGATCACATTGTAGCCGAACGCCATCGCGAAGTTCTGGGCGACGAGGCGATGGGCCCTGCGTGCGATCTCCAGCGCCGTCGTCACGCTCGACAGATCGTCGCGCGTGAACACGAAATCGGCGGCGAGCCGCCCGATGTCGCAGGCCGATCCCGGTGCCATCGAGACATCGCCGGCCGACAGGCTCGGCGCATCGTTGAGGCCGTCGCCGACCATCAGGACGCGCGCGCCGGCACCCTTCAAGGCTTCGATCCGCAGGAGCTTCTGCTTCGGCGTCTGCCCCGCGCGATACGGGATTTTCAGGAGCGAGGCGATGCGGCGCACGGGCCCGTCGGCATCACCGGACAGGATCTCGGCAGAAATGCCTTTCGACGCGAGCTCTGGGATCGTGTCCCGCGCGCCGTCGCGCAGACGCTCCGCAATCGCCAGGCCGATCACCGTCTCGCCTTCGATGGCCAGAGCCGTCCCGTCGATCATGTCGATGGCGCCGGACGGATCGGCGGCGATTTCCGCGACCCAGTCGCCACGACCGAGGCGGACGCGCAGGGCGCCATAGCGGGCCTCGAGGCCGAGGCCCGGATATTCGCGGACGGCGTCGAGCGCCACGCGCTGTTCCGTCTTCAGGCGATCGGCGAGGGCAAGACAGACCGGATGCGACGAGGAGCGGGTGAGGGCGGCGGCGATCCGTCTTTCGCGCAAGGGCAGGACGGTGATCGGCGATTGGGCAACCGTCTGGGTGAGCGTTCCCGTCTTGTCGAAGATGGCGTGGGTGATGCCGTTGAGCTTTTCGAGGCCCGTGCCGTCCTTCATCAGGATGCCGTGCTCGAACAACCGGCTCGCGGCCACCACGTGGACGACGGGAACCGCAAGGGCGAGCGCACAGGGACATGTGACGATGAGAACCGAAATCGCCGCATAGGTCGCCTCGTACCAGCCGCCGCCGGCAATGATCCAGAGAAGGAACGTCGCGGCGGCGATCAGGTGGACGGCCGGGGCGTAGATCCGCGCGATCTCGTCGGCGATGCGCGATCTGCGACCGCGACCGACTTCGGCGGCCGTCATCATGCGTTGGATCTCGGCGAGGAACGAGTGCCCCGCATCGCGCAGCGCCTCGACCTCGATGGGTCCCGAAAGGTTCAGGACGCCCGCTTCCAGACGGTCGCCCGGCTGGACGGCGACCGGCACGCTTTCGCCCGTGACGAGCGATCGATCGATGAAGCCCGTACCGGCGACGACGACCGCGTCCACGGCGAGCCGCTCGCCCGCGACGAAGCGAAGCCGCGTGCCGGGCCGGATCTCGTCGAGGGGCGCATAGCGCAGCTGGTTTCCCTCCACGATCGTCGCGCCCTTGGCCGACAGTCGCGCCAGGGCCGTGACGGCGCTCCGCGCCCGCTCGCGCATGCGCTCGTCCAGACAGCGCCCGATCAGCAGGAAGAAGGTCAGCATCAGGGCGGCATCGAAATAGGCCGTCTTGCCCCCGGTCAGGGTTTCTCCCAGGCTCATGCCGACGGCGAGGAGAATGGCGAGCGAGATCGGCACGTCCATGTTGAGCCGGCCCTGGCGAAGGGCGGAGATCGCCGAGCGGAAGAAGACGCGGCCGCTATAGGCGATGGCGGGCACGGTGATGAGGGCGGAGACGAGATGGAACGCGTCGCGCGTCGCTGCGTCGGCGCCGGACCAGACCGAGACCGACAGGAGCATCACGTTGGCGCTGCCGAAGCCCGCGACCGCCAGCGCCTTGAGGAGTTCGGTCGAATGAAGCGCCTCGCCATGCGCCGAGAGATCGCCGAGGTCGACCGGCGTCGCGGGATAGCCGAGCGCGTCGAGCCTCTCAAGAAGGGCAAGCGGATCGGCGGCGAGCGATGCGGCGACCCGGACGCTGACGCGCTTCAAGGTAAGATTGACCCGCACCGTCTCGACCCCGTCGAGGCCCGCGAGCCCGTCCTCGACGACGGATATGCATTTCCCGCAATGGATGGCTGGAACTGAGAGGACATAGTCCGCGCCGCCGTCCGCCAGGACGCGCCCGGCATGGCGGAGCTCTTCGCGCCGGCGCATGGCCTGCGGGTCGGCATTGAGGCCCGCGATGTCGCCGGCGAGGGCCGCGCTGCAACAGCTCATCGTGCCACCCTTGCTTCGGCTTCGGTCACGACGAAGCGCAGTGCGCGCCGCAGGATTTCGCCATCGATGGTGACGACCGTCACGTCGGCCTTCCAGCTTCCCGACGGCAGGTGCATCGCGGCGGTCGCGGTTCCCGTTCCGTCGATCGTGAAGGCGAGCGGCCGGTCCTCCATGGCCGTCACGGGCCGCCCGGCGAACCCTTCCGCCGAGGCGATCCTGAGGGGCGTGTCGTCCCGCATCAGGGCGATGGTCACGGTCTCGTCGGCATAGGACGCTTCGAGCGCATAGCCGAGCTCGACCTGCCGCCGCCGGTCGGCGACATCGGTGTCGAAGGTCTGGCTTGCCACATAGCTGTTTTCCACCACGAGCCCGCTCCACGTGGAAAGGGCCCGGGACGCCATGTAGACGTTGACGGTAATGACGGTTCCGAAGAAGAGGACCATGATGGCCAGCATGTGCCAGCCGGTGAATGCGCGCCGTGCGAGAAGAATATCGAGCATGCTGACGATCCTTGGTGGCCCGGTTCAGGGCCGGTCGGGGGTTTCGAAGATCGCGTCGTAGCGATCGGCCTCGCCGGAGGCCCTGTCGACGGCCGTGAAGCGAAATTCGCTCGACCCCGGCTCGGCCGCGTCCGGCGCTTGGGAGATGAACACCTTGATGCTGCGGAGGAGATCCGGCTCGACCGGGACGTCCGCCTCGCTTACCCCGTCGAGACCGAGATCGGGAATGCTCATCAGGGCTCCGTCGAGACCGGCAATGGCGAGCGTGAGTGTGCGCGGCTCGGGCACCATGTTCAGCAGCTTCACGGTGTAGCCGTTGCGGGTGGAGCCGTCCTTCAGGGTGACGAAGACAGGGTTTCGGTCGTGCTGCACGTTGAGGTCGAGGCGGCTTCTCAGCGACAGGGCGGTGACGAGGGCGAGACCGATGGCGCACCAGGCGGCGAGATAGATCAGGGTGCGCGCCCGGATCATGATCCGCCAGTCGAAATGCCTGAACGCCTTCGCGAAACGACCGGAGGCATCGCGCACGCGCGACGGCACGATCTGGCCCGTGACCGGGTCGCTCGCCAGCGCCATGTTGGTCTCGTAATCGTTGAAGGTGGCGTAGGCGATCAGCCCGCGTTCCTTGCCGATTTTGTCCATCACCGCGTCGCAGGCATCGATGCACAGGGCACAGGTGATGCAGCCGAGCTGCTGGCCCTCGCGAATGTCGATGCCCGTCGGGCAGACGGCCACGCAGGCATTGCAGTCGATGCAGTCGCCGACCGGTTCGCCGGCCGCCGCCGCCCGCTTGCGATGGCGCGAGCGCGGCTCGCCGCGCCAGTCATTGTAGGTGACCGTCAGCGAATGCTCGTCGAGCATCGCCGCCTGGATGCGTGGCCAGGGACACATGTAGATGCACACCTGTTCGCGCATCAGGCCGCCGAGGCAGTAGGTGGTGAAGGTGAGGATGCCGATCGTGGCGTAGGCGACGAAGGGCGCGTTCAGCGTTACCACGTCGCGCATCAGGGTCGGGGCGTCGGCGAAGTAGAAGATCCAGGCGCCGCCCGTGGCGACCGAGATCACGATCCAGATCGCGTGCTTCAGCACGCGCTTCGCAATCTTGGCAGCGTCGTAGGGTGCCTTGTCGAGGCGCATGCGCGCGTTGCGGTCGCCTTCCACCGCCCGTTCCACCGTGAGGAACAGGTCGGTCCAGACCGTCTGCGGGCAGGCATAGCCGCACCACGCCCGCCCGACGACCGACGTGACGAGAAAAAGGCCGATGCCCGCCATCACCAGAAGGCCGGCGACGTAGAAAAATTCCTGCGGCCAGATCTCGATGAAGAAGAAGTAGAAGCGCCGGTTGGCGAGATCGAGAAGCACCGCCTGATCGGGGGCGTAGGGTCCGCGATCCCAGCGCAGCCAGGGCGTCAAATAGTAGACGCCGAGCGTCGCCGCCATGACGATCCATTTCAGCCGGCGAAAGCGGCCCTCCGCGCGCTTGGGAAAGATCTTGGTGCGCTTGGCGTAGAGCGGCGCGCTGGCACCGACCGCATGGGTGGCGCTGTCGGTGAAGGTCTGGACATCGTTCGCGTCTCGTCCGTCCGTCTGGCTGTCCATGTCTGCCGCCGCTTCGTCTGATGAGCCCCGCGAAGGGGCGTTCGTCTCCCGTGCTTGGACGGGAAACGGGAGGCTTGCCTTGATCTCGATCAAGGGTTTTGCCGGTCGGGGCCGAGGCGGCGAGCGGGTCGGGACCCGTCGCCGCCCGAACGAAGGCCCGGACTTTACCGGGCCTCGGCTGTCTCGGTCTCGCCGCCACCCAGCGAATGCACGTAGACGGCCAGTTGCTTCACGCTCGTCTCACCCAAACGGTCGACCCAGCCGGGCATGACGCCATGCTGCGGCGCCTGGATCTGCGCCCTGATGGCCTGCAGCGAGCCGCCATAGAGCCAGATCGCATCGTCGAGGGCAGGGGCGCCGAGCTCGGGACCGCCGCCGCCGGTCTCGCCGTGGCAGGCGGCGCAATTGTCGGCAAAGAGCGTCTCGCCCCGTGTCGCCAATGCCGCATCCGCCTCCTGACCGGACAGGGCCCGGACGTGATGGGCGATGGCGACGATCTCGTCGCGGGCAAGGATTTCGTCCCGCCCGAACGCCGGCATCTCGGAGATCCGCGAATCCTCGTCCGCGCCATAGCGAATGCCGTGCAGGATCGTCGTGTAGATCGCGTCGAGCGAGCCGCCCCAGATCCAGTCGTCGTCGTTGAGATTGGGATAGCCGCCCCCGCCCGCCGCGCCCGAGCCGTGGCACTGCACGCAGTTGACCTTGAAGGCTGCCCGTCCCGCCGCGATCGCGTGGATCCGCAGTTCGGGGTCGGCCGCGATCTCTTCCGGCGAACGTTCGGCGATGCGTTCGAGAATGCCTTCCTTGCGCATTTCGGCTTCGGTGGCCCGGCCCTCGTAGGTGGTGCGGCTCGACCAGCCCAGAAGGCCGGCGGTCGCCGAGTTCACGAGCGGCCAGGCGGGGTAGAGAAGCGTATAGACGGCCGCGAACGCGATGCAGGCGTAGAAGAGGGTCAGCCACCAGCGGGGCAGAGGATTGTTGAGTTCGGTGATGCCGTCCCATTCATGGCCGGTCATCTCGACGCCTGTGACCTCGTCGACCGGCTTGTCCTTGTCAGCCACGGCTCATTCCTCCCTGAATGGGATGTTCGCCGCATCCTGTGCGATGGACCGCGAGCCCGGGCGAAATGCGACGACGACGACGATCAGGAAGATCGCCAGCATGTAGAGGAGGCCCCAGCTGTCCGCGAAGGTGCGCAGGGCCTGATAATCGAAATCCATTTCGCTAGCGTCCCGTGGTTTCCGGCTCGAAGGTCGAGAAGTCGACCAGAGTCCCGAGCATCTGCAGGTAGGCGATCAGCGCATCCATCTCGGTGACGGCGTCGGCATTGCCGTCGAAGTCTCCGGTCACCGCCTTGGGATAGCGCTCGAGAAGCCCGGTATTGTCGGCGGTCGCGCTCGCCTGGGTCAGGAGATCGGCCTGCGCGGCCCCGATCATCGCGTCCGAATAGGGAACGCCGACGGCGCGATTGGCTTTCAGGTGGCCTTCGGGATCTTCGACGACCAAGGGTGTGGTGCCGAGAAAGCCGTAGCCCGGCATGATCGATTCCGGCACGACCGAGCGCGGTTCTGCCAGATGCTGCACGTGCCATTCGTTGGAATAGCGCCCGCCCACGCGGGCAAGGTCCGGCCCGGTCCGCTTGGAGCCCCACTGGAACGAATGGTCGTACATGCTTTCGGCGGCCAGGGAATAATGGCCGTACCGCTCCACCTCGTCGCGGAAGGGACGGATCATCTGGCTATGGCAGACATAGCAGCCCTCGCGGACGTAGATGTTGCGTCCGGCCAGCTCCAGCGGCGAGTAAGGCCGCATGCCTTCGACCTTCTCGATTGTGTTGTCGAGATAGAACAGCGGCGCGATCTCCACCAGACCGCCGATGGTGACGGTCACCAGGGAGAGGACGAGGAGCAGGGTCACGTTCTTCTCGATCCTGTCGTGGCGCGTCAGGATCGAGCGCGCCACGGGGTCCTTCTTCACGATCGGCCGTGCGCCATCCATCGGATCGTGGGCGTCTGGTTTTTCTGACATGGGTTCGCCCCTCATTCGGCCGGTTGGAGGACGGCCCTGCGGCCGCCCATCGGTTCTTCGACCCGCACGTCGCCGAGGATCGTCCTGTAGATGTTAAAGAGCATCACCAGCGCGCCGGACAGGAAGAGAACGCCGGCGAAGGCCCGCGTGACGTAGTAGGGATGCATGGCTTCGACGGTCTCGGCGAAGGAGTAGACGAGGTAGCCGTCGGTCCCGTATTCGCGCCACATCAGGCCCTGCATGATGCCCGAGACCCACATGACGGCCGCGTAGATCACGATGCTGAGGGTCGCGAGCCAGAAGTGCCAGTTGACCAGCCGCAGCGAGTAGAGCCGTTCGCGGTTCCACAGCCTGGGAACGAGGAAGTAGATCGCGCCGAAGGTGATCATGCCGTTCCAGCCGAGCGCGCCCGAATGCACGTGCCCGATGGTCCAGTCGGTATAGTGGCTGAGGGAGTTCACCGCCTTGATCGAGAGCATCGGCCCCTCGAAGGTCGACATGCCGTAGAAGGCGACCGACATTGCGAGCATGCGCAGGATCGGATCGGTTCTGAGCTTGTCCCACGCGCCCGAAAGCGTCATCAGGCCGTTGATCATGCCGCCCCAGGAGGGCATCCACAGCATGATCGAGAACACCATGCCCAGCGTCTGCGCCCAGTCGGGCAGGGCGGTGTAGTGAAGGTGATGGGGGCCCGCCCAGATGTAGAGGAAGATCAGGCTCCAGAAGTGGATGATCGACAGCCGGTAGGAATAGACCGGCCGGTTGGCCTGCTTGGGAATGAAGTAATACATCATGCCGAGGAAGCCGGCGGTCAGGAAGAAGCCGACCGCGTTATGGCCGTACCACCACTGGGTCAGCGCGTCCTGGACGCCCGAGAAGGCCGAGTAGCTCTTCGCCCCCAGGAAGGAGACCGGCACGGCCAGATTGTTGACCACGTGCAGCATGGCGATGGTGACGATGAAGGCGAGAAAGAACCAGTTCGCCACATAGATGTGCGGCTCCTTGCGCTTCACCAGCGTGCCGACGAAGACCGCGAGATAAGCGAGCCAGACGATCGTGAGCCAGAGATCCACATACCATTCGGGCTCGGCATATTCGCGGCTCTGGGTGATGCCGAGAAGATAGCCGGTCGCCGCCAGGACGATGAAGAGCTGGTATCCCCAGAAGACGAACCAGGCCAGATTGCCGCCCCACAGCCGCGCCCGGGAGGTCCGCTGGACGATGTAGAACGAAGTCGCGATCAGGGCGTTTCCACCGAATGCGAAGATCACCGCCGAGGTATGGAGCGGTCGCACACGCCCGAAGTTGAGCCAGGGCTCGATGTTGAAGTCGGGCCAGGCAAGCTGCACCGCCGCGATCGTGCCGACCAGAAATCCGACCGTGCCCCACAGCGCCGTCGCGATGATGCCGAAGCGGACGACATCGTCCTGATAGCCGGCCGTTCGATCCTGTGCGGCGAGCGACGTGCCGTGGACGGCGTCGGTGCGTGCGTGCGCACCGGACGAGAAGGGAATTGCCTTCTGCTCGTCGAACGAGACGCGGTTGAGCAGGACGAGGGATGCGGCCGCGAACACGAAAAACAGCACCCAGGCGTGGGCGGCAAAGCCCGCATCCTCGGCGTATCCGGCCGCTACGAAGGCAACAAGGGTGGCGATCAAGAGGCCGATCGCTTCGGTATGGTGTTTCATGGCTGATGGTCTCCGAACAGCCGCGCCGATCATTCCGCTCTGAAGGGTGGGAATGCCTCGGCTGCGGCGCTGGCCGAACCGATCGCATGGCAAGAGCGCCGGCCGCATTGATCTGGATCAATGCGGCCGGGGCAGCGATCATGAACAGTCGGGGTGTCGAACGGTTCGACCAGGAGTTTCAAACCATCATGCACGGCGACGTCGTCATCCTTCACCGCAAGCCCGGCATGACCCAGATGGCGATCGGCACCCATGTGCCGCGGGCGAGCCTCTCCGAGCAGTTCGTCGATTTGCTCGACCAGCAGGAGCGCCTCTGCGACCAGCTCGAGGCGGTCGCCGATGAATTGCCGAACGGCGTGTGCTGGCTGCGCTGCGACAGGCTCGCCAGCAGTCTCGGCCTCGCCGTGCGCAAGGCGCACCGGTTCGAGGAGGAACGCATCTTTCCGCTCCTGTCGAAGGGCGCGAACGCAGACGACGGGATCGTCCAGTCGATCGCGCGCCTGGAATGGGAACATATGGAGGACGAGAGCTATGCCGACGAGATCGCGGAAGCCATCTCGATGCGGCGGCTGCAGACCCTCGAGACCTCCCGGAGCGAGGGGCTCGGCTACATGCTTCGCGGCTTCTTCGAATCCATGCGCCGGCACATCGCCTTCGAGCGGGAATGCGTTCTGCCGCGCCTTATCGCCAGCGAGACGGGTCCGACCCACGTCTGACCGGCCCCGTGCGCACGTCTCATGCGTCTGGCCGGCCGGCGGTCACCGTTTCGGTCCTGGCGACGTGAGCCGCGGCGTTTGCGAAATCGACCGCGCGGCGACAGCCCTTTTTCGCCGCATCAGGCGTCAGCCAGGCCATCCGGCTCGCTCAGCTTGCCGCGCAGGCAGCCTTGAGCCGTTCGACGTTCGGCACGATCACCGTGCGGTTCATCTCGATCTCGATGATGTTCGCCTTGCGCAACTTGGTGAGCTGGCGCGACACGGTCTCGATGGTCAGGCCGAGAAAATCGGCGATGTCGGCACGCTTCAACGGAAGATCGAAGCGGATGCCGCCATGGACGAGGTCGACCTCCGGATCGATATGGGTGGCGATCAGATAGAGGAAGCTCGCGACCTTTTCGGCCGCCGTCCGGCGCCCAAGCGTCAGCATCCAGTCGCGCGCTTCGTCGAGTTCTTTCAGCGATTGCTCGTAAAGCCGGCGGCCGAGATCGGGCGATTCGTCGATCATGTCCTCCAGCACCTTGCGCGGGAACGAGCAGACCCGGATATCGGTGGCGGCCTCGGCGGAATATTCGTTGCTTGCCTTGAAGGGGCGGCCCAGAAAATCGGGCGCGAACTGCAGGCTGACAATCTGCTGGCGCCCGTCCGGCATCAGCTTGGTGAGCTTCACCACACCTGAAAGAATGTTGGAATAGGTCGTGACCGGTTGCTGGGGAGCGATCACCTCGACATTTTCCCGCAGCACATGCTTGTGCGTGTGCCTGCTCAGCCGCTGCAACTGATCGGGATCGAGGCCGCCGCAAATTCCCTTGTGTCGCGCTTCGCAGGCGCGGCAGAGCAATGGAATATCCGAATTGTGAATATCCAGACGCCTGCCGTCCTGCGCGTCCGCGCCGGAGCGGACAGCCCCCGTCAAAGGATCCGTGCGGGTTCTATCGGTGCTCATGGCCCGTTTGTAGACGAGATCGGACGATCCTGAAAGCGATCGCCTGTTCAAGAGGCCGGGCCGGGCGGCCCGAACGCTTGCCCAGAGGCGCGATCGTCTTCACGAAGGCAGCAGAAGTGCCTGCATCGCGCAAGGAAACGTCGCGTTCTCCCTTGCGGAAGAAGGGGCGGTTTTCGTTGCGGCCGCTCAACGTCGGGCGGATGGTCCGGCGGCGTTCGCCGCGCGGTCTTGGTTCCGCGCCGCGTCCTCTCACATGACCTGTCATCGAAGCTGGAAGCGGATCGGCACCGAGAAGCTCATCGTGCTGCGACCGGCCGCGGGCGGGATCGGCGGAAACGGCGAGGCGCGACCGATCGTATCGACCGCCGCCCGGTCGATCAGCGCGTTGCCCGATGAGCGCACGAGCCGGATGCCGGATGCGCCGCCCCGGGCGTTCACGGTGAAGGAAACGGTTGCGGTGCCCTGCGCCCCCTGACGACGCGCGGACGCGGGATAGCGCTGAGCGCTGCGGATGCGCGCCAGCACCTGACCGGAATAGTTGGACCGGGCCGCCGACGCATTGGCGCCCGAACCTTGCCCACCCGACCGGGCCGCCCGCCCGTTGTCGCGCGAGCCTCGCTGCGCGTTCGCCTGCTGGCGTCCACGATCGCCGCTGCGCGATTGCGTGCGCTCGCTGCGCGGCGCTTCGGCCCGTTCCTGCCGCCGGGCCCGCTCCCGCCGTTCCGGCGTCCTTTCCGGCTCTTCCTGCGCAACGCGCCGCGGCGGCGGGTTCGGACGCCGCGTCGGAAGCGGCACGCCCTCCGGCTGCGGCGCCATCGCCTCCACCGTCTCGGTGACGGGCGCGACGCTCGGCGCCTCCGGCTCGACGGCTGCGATCTCGGCGGTCTCGGCGACGTCGCTCGCCTCCGGCGGCGTCTCGGCGACCGGTTCGCTCGGTGCGGGCGCAAGATCGGGCGCGGTCTCGGCGACGACGGTTTGCGCCGGGTTGGTTTGCGCCGGGACGGTGTCGGCGACGGCTTCGGCCGTCTCGACTGGCTCGGCAGCCTTGAGGGTTTCCGTCGTCTCGGCGGCGGTCGCCGTTTCGGCCTCGCCGGTATTCTCGCCCGCCGCGAGCGCGTCGAAGGGATCTCCGGAGACGGCGAGTTCCAGACCGGGCCCGCCTTCGATCATCGGCGGTTCCTCCATGCTCGAGGCCGCCGTCAGCCAGAGGGCCGCGCCTGCGTGGAGGGCGAGAGAGGCCATGATGGCCGATGCGAACGCGCGGCGCGACAAGGCCATGTCAAAGACTCCCGCCGGACCGCGTGACGATCCGGGTCTCGTAGCCAGCTTCGCGCATGGCGCGCAGGAAGGCGATCAGCTCCACGGCCGGAAGGTTTCGGTCGGCCACGACCGAGACCGGGGCGGCCGTCGCCATCGCGTTCTGCGAACCACGGTTCCCCGCGGGGGCGGCGCTGGTCTGCCCGAGGACGCCGAACAGTGCGTCCCGCGTGAGCGTTCGGCCGCCATAGCGCATTTCGCCCTGCGCGGTGATCGCGACCGGGCCAGCGGGCGGACGGGTGCCTTCGGCCTCGCTCGTGCGGATCAGTTCGATATCGCCGTCGCCCTGGGCCGCAATCGACCCGGCGAGGAGGAAGAAGATCAGCATCAGAAAGACGATGTTGATCAGCGCGATCGTCGGATCCTGGCCGCAGCGTTTGACGGGTCTTTGAAGGTTCATGGCAATGATCCGGACATGCGGTCAGTCGGCGACGGAGATCGCGGCGAAACCGGCGCGGCGCGCCGCTTCCACGGCGCCGACAAGGGTCTGGCTGACGGCACCTTCGTCGGCCTTGACGAGAAGCGTGGTGCCGCCTGCCTCGCGCAGGACCTTGAGGCGCTCGACGATGGACGCCGGCTCGACGCTCTCGCCATTGATCGTGATCGCACCTTCGGCGCCCGCGCGCAAAAGCACGTCGGGGACCGAACCTGCGCCCGCGCCGCGGGGAGCGGGCGGCGCGATGTCCACCTGCTGGTGACGCACGAAGGTGGATGTCAGCATGAAGAAGAGCAGCAGAAGGAAGATGACGTCGATCAGCGACGTCATCGACAGTGCCGCTCGTCGTGACCGTTTGACGCCAAGCCGCATGGGGTTCACTCGCCGGGTGCGAGCCCGGCCTTCGCCGGAACCGCTGCGAGATCGGGCGTGGTGGACTGGCCCCGCGTTCCGGGGGTCCGTTCGGTCGCCCGGCGCGTGAAGATCGCGGCGATCGACGTCTCCATCGCCACACGCTCGTTCTCGATGCGGCCATCGAACCAGGTCGTCAGAAGCTGCGAGGGCATGGCCACCGCAAGGCCGACGGCGGTCGTCAGAAGCGCGACCCAGATGCCGCCGGCAAGCTGAGAGGGGTCGATGTCGGCGCCTGCGGTCTGCATTGCCTGAAACGCCTCGATCATGCCGAGCACCGTTCCGAACAATCCGAGCAGCGGCGCGATCTGGGCGATCGCTTCCAGAAGGCGCAAGCCCGCCGAGAGTGAATGCAACCGTTCGGTCGCGATCCGCTGGACGTCTTCCTCGATCGTCTGTCTGGCGAGCGATCGGTTCATCGCGCCGCGGATCGCCGATGCGACCACCCCGGACACGACGCCGCTCCCCCTTTCGGCAAGCGTCAGCGCGCCGTTCATATCGCCGCGGACCCACGCCTCGACCGCCTGGTCGCTGGCGCGCCGTTTCCCGACGCCCTCGCGCGCGAACTGCCAGAGCTTGAGAAGAACCACCGCGAACGCGACCACCGACAGAACCGCCAGTATCAGGACCACGAAACCGCCGAGCTCGTAGAGCTTGGCGACCGGCTGAAGAAGCAGGGAAGCATTCATCGGAAACATCGCTGGAAAGGAGGGAAGGGAACGTGGTTTTCGCCGCTCAGAGTCCGAAGGCGACGTCGGTGCGCGAGGAGGCCGACAGGGCCGAGGCGCATGCCCCTTCCGCGACGCCCTCGCCCTCGCAGGCCGAGACGTCGTTGACCAGAATCCGGGCGATCGAATCGCAGGGCGCGTTCGGCAGATTGAACTCACGCACCTTCGTGCGGCCTTCCGGCATCGCTCCGAAATCAAGGACCAGCATGCGCTCGATCAGGCCCTCGGGATTGAACAGCACGATCTCGAATGCCGTCTTGGAGAGATCGGAGCCGATCCTGTTCTGCGTCACGAAGCCGAGCCGGCAACCGGCTTCGTTCGCCACCACGCGGTTGAGTTCGATCGACAATACGCTCTTTGCGGGTTCTCGCGGCGGCGACGTCGTCTCCTGCGCCGCCACCGGTCCGGCAAGCGTCAACGCCATCAGGCACGTGATGGCGCACGCGCGCCGCAATGATTTCGAAATCGGCATCGAGGACTCCGCGGAAGGCAACAGGGTTGTGACGCCCCTACATAAAGAAGATAATGATTGTCAAGTTATACGGCGTCCAGAGGGCGATCCTCGCGGCTTTGCGATGCCTCCTCCGACATGCGACACCGCCATTCCGTGAGGGAGGGGTAGCCCTGGCCAGAGGAGCCGGTGGAAAGGTCGAGCCGCGAACGGGTCATCGGCCCGACGTTCAATCGCCGGCCTGCGACGGTAATATGGATGACAGAGTTCAAGTTTCGTGAGCGCGTCGACGATGCGTCCGGCGTGATGCCGCAGGTCGCCGTTCACAGGCGCACAGGAGGCACGCGCCGCGAGACCGCATCCCGATGCCGCGGCGAATCACCGCATCCTGAGCGTGCGAGATGCAAGGTAAGCGGTCGATCGCAGGCGTCCGGCCTGTCGGTGTCGCGGGGCGGCGTCCCTGCCGCTCGCCTCTTCCATGGAGGCTGTCCGAACGGCCCGCCCGAAGCGGCGATGCAAGCCAAGGTCGCGTCTGCGGCCGGGTGTTCTCGATCGGATTTCACGTTTAAGGCACGCCTTGCCGATCCATGCGAGCGATGAGAACCAGGGCCGATGAGAGCGTATGCCGTCAAGGAGATCTTCTACACCTTGCAGGGCGAAGGCAGGAATGCCGGACGGGCGGCGGTGTTCTGCCGGTTCGCCGGCTGCAATCTGTGGTCGGGCCGCGAACAGGACCGCGCAAGCGCGGTCTGCACGTTCTGCGACACCGACTTTGTCGGAACGAACGGGAGCCTCGGCGGTCGATACGAGACCGCCGCAAAACTGGCGTCCACCATCGGATCCGCGTGGGGGGCCTGGGGCGAAGGGGCGGGCGAGACGCCCCTTGTCGTCCTCACCGGCGGGGAGCCGCTTCTTCAAGTCGACGCGGACCTCGTCGATGCGCTCCATTCGGTCGGCTTCGAAATTGCGGTCGAATCGAACGGCACGATCGATCCGCCGGGCGGGATCGACTGGCTCTGCATCAGCCCGAAGGCGGGCGCGCGGCTCGTCGTCACCCGAGGCGACGAGCTGAAGCTCGTCTATCCCCAGACAGGCGCCGAACCCGAGGCGTACGTCCATCTGCGCTTCGACAATTTTCTGCTGCAGCCGATGGACGGTCCCGAAGTCGAGGCGAATACGGCCGCGGCGATCGCCTACTGCATGGCGCACCCACGTTGGCGCCTCACCCTCCAGACGCACAAGATGCTGGGAATTCGATGAAGATCACGCAAGCATTCACCTTCGAGGCGGCGCACCGCCTGCCCAAGGTTCCCGAGACCCATCGCTGCTTCCGCATGCACGGTCATTCCTATCGCGTCGAACTCTGTCTCGAAGGCGACGTCGACCCCGAAACCGGGTTCGTCGTCGACTTCTTCGATGTGGAGGCGGGGTTCGGTCCGCTTCTCGAACAGCTCGACCATCACTGCCTGAACGAGGTGGAGGGGCTCCACAATCCGACGGCCGAGAACATCGCGGTCTGGATCTGGCGGCGCGCGAGCCTCGCGCTTCCGCAACTCCGGTCCGTGAAGGTCTTCGAAACCCCGCACTGCTGGGCCGAATACGAAGGGCGATGACCATGTCCGATGGGACCTCCGCGCTCGTCCTGTTCTCGGGCGGGCAGGATTCGACCACCTGCCTTGCCTGGGCGCTCGAGCGCTACGCGCATGTCGAGACGATCGGCTTCGACTATGGCCAGCGCCACCGGGCGGAACTCGATGTGCGTCCCGTGATTCTCGACGCGATGCGGGCCCGGTTTCCGGCCTGGGGCGAAAAGCTCGGCGAGGATCATCTGATCGATCTCGGTGTTCTGGGGCAGATCAGCGAGACCGCGCTTACCCAGTCGTCCGCGATCGAGATGCAGGAAAACGGCTTGCCGAACACCTTCGTGCCTGGGCGAAACCTTCTGTTCCTGACCTTCGCCGGTGCGCTCGCCTATCGGCGCGGCGCCCGGCATATCGTGGCCGGCGTCTGCGAGACCGACTTCTCCGGCTATCCCGACTGCCGGGACGACACGATCAAGGCGGTGCAACTCTCCCTGAACCTCGGCATGGACAAGCGCTTCGTGATCCACACGCCCCTCATGTGGATCGACAAGGCCGAGACCTGGGCACTGGCGTACCGCCTCGGCCAAACCGGCTTCGTCGATCTGGTGCGCGAACACACCCACACCTGCTATCTCAACGACCGGACCCATCGTCACGACTGGGGCTATGGATGCGGCACGTGTCCCGCCTGCGATCTGCGCGCCAAAGGTTGGATCGCCTACCGCAACGCCGAAGCTTCCTGATCCGGTCGAGATCGCGCTGAAGGCCGGCCGATCGGACGCACGGGCCCTGCCTGTCCCGCTGCCGATCGCAAGACGGACGCGGCGGTTCACGGCGCCGGCAAAGCCCGTGTCCGCATGGCGTCACCGGGTCGCGGCGAGCGAGACGCTCTTGATCTGCGCGACGACGCGGTCGTCCGCGCGCAGATCGAGGCTTGCGACGGATCGACGGGAGACGCGCGCGACGAAGTGCGCGGATCCGTCCGTGGCCAGGGAAAGGCGCACATTGGCCTCCGCCGCGCCCATCGGGTCGATACCGACGATCCTGGCCGGTACCAGATTGAGAATACTCGATTGCGTCGCGCGGTCCCGGGCGAGGCTGACATCGCTTGCGACGATTCGAACGCGGACCGTCTGGTTAACGTCCAGCCCGTCGCCGATCGCGAGGATCTCGGTGCCGAAGACGTCGATCGCCGCAAGGCCGTCCGGATCGACGCGCGTGACCGTGCCGGCGAGAACGGCGGCGAAGTCGCGCGAACGGCCGAAGGGCAGGTTCGGATCGGTCAGGGCCTCGTTCAGAGGGCTTGCATGGACGACACGGCCGTCCTTGAGCACGACGAGATGGTCGGCGAGCCGCTCGACCTCGGCGATGTCGTGGGTGACGAGCAGGACCGGTATCGACAGGTTCGCGTGCAGCGCCTCGAAATAGGGAAGGATCTCGTCCTTCGCCATGCGGTCGAGCGCGGACAGCGGCTCGTCCATCAGCAGAAGCCGGGGCTGCGAAAGAAGCGCCCGGCCGATCGACACGCGCTGGCGCTCGCCGCCGGACAGATGGGCCGGGTCACGGTCGACGAGATGGGACAGGCCTAGAAGGTCGACCACGTCGTCGAAGCGTATGGCGCCGCTCGAGCCGGCCGCGCGATCGCGCCCGTAGACGAGGTTGCGGCGGACGGACAGATGCGGAAACAGGCTCGGTTCCTGGAAGACATAGCCGACCGGACGCTCGTGCGGCGGGCGGAAACTGCGCGAATTCTGCCAGACATCGGTTCCGATGGCGATCGCTCCGGGAATGTGCCTGAGGCCGGCGACGGACCGCAGGATCGTCGTCTTGCCGCAACCGGAGGGTCCGAACAGTGCGGTGATGCCGCGCATCGGTGCCTGAAACGCGACATCCAGCATGAAGCTGCCGAGACGACCCTCAAGGTTCACCATGATGGACTGCGCGCTCGTCTGCATCAGAACGTCCGCTGGCCCGAGCGCCGTGTCAGCATCGACACGGTGAGGATCACGATGAAGCTGAAGACCAGCATTCCCAGCGAAAGGATGTGCGCCTCGCGCCACCGCAGCGTCTCGACGAAGTCGTAGATCGCCACGGACAGCACCTTCGTCTCGCCGGGAATATTGCCGCCGATCATCAGGATGACGCCGAACTCGCCCACCGTATGGGCAAAGCCGAGCACCGCCCCGGTCAGGAATCCGGGTTTTGCGAGCGGCACGGCGACGCTCAGGAAGCGATCACCGGGCGAGGCCCTCAAGGTCGCGGCCACCTCCAGCGGCCGCTCGCCGATCGCCTCGAACGCATTGCGGATCGGCTGGACCACGAAGGGCATGGAGTAGAGCACGGACCCGAACACGAGCCCCTCGAAGGTAAAGGCGAAGGTGCGCAGGCCCACCAGCCCGCCGAAGAGCCCGCCGAGACCGTCGGGTCCCAGCACGATGAGGAGGTAGAATCCGAGAACGGTCGGCGGCAGCACCAGCGGCAGGGCGACGATGGTCGCGACGATCTCCTTCCAGCGGGACGTCGATTGCGCCAGCCACCAGGCGATCGGGGTGCCGACGACGAGAAGCAGCACGGTCGTGATCGCCGCAAGTTCCAGCGTCAGGCGGATGGGCGACCAGATGTCGGCTGTCAGCATGTTCGCCTGTCTCTCCCGTCAACGCCCATGGCCGAGCGCCCGGCGGCCGAGCTCATCGATCGATCGCATAGCCGTATTTCTCAATAATCGCGGCGGCTTCGTCGCCTTTGAGAAACGCGACGAAGGCGGCCGCGGCCGGATTGGCTTCGCCGGTCTTCAGGAGCACCGCATCCTGGCGGATCGGCGCATAGAGATCGCGCGGTACGATCCAGCGGGATCCTGTTTCGGCTTGCGAGACCTGCCCGAGCGCCACGAAGCCAACCTCGGCGTTGCCCGTCTCGACGAACTGATAGGCCTGGCCGATGTTCTGGCCCTGAACGATCCTGGACTTCAAGGCGTCGTAAACGTCGAGCGCCCGCATCGTCTCGACGGCCGCAACGCCATAGGGCGCGGTGTCGGGATTGGCGATGGCGATGCGGTCGAACGTCCCGGCCTCGAGCGTCTCCGGCCCGGTCACCACGCCGGCCTCGCCGGAATAGAGAACGAGGCGACCGATGGCGTAGGTGAAGACGCTGCCTGGAACACCGTAGCCCTCTTCGACGGCGCGCGTCGGACGTTCGTCGTCGGCGGCGAGGAAGACCTCGAACGGCGCACCCTGCGCGATCTGCGCGTAGAGCTGGCCCGTTGCCCCGAACGACAGGACCGCCTCGTGGTCGCCGGCGTTCGCGAATGCCGCCGCGATCTCGCTCGCGGCATCGGTGAAGTTCGCCGCGACCGCCACGTTCGTCGTGTCGGACCTTGCAACGTCCGGTGTCGCGCAGACCAGAACGACGGCCGATAGGGGTCCGGCGAGGATTCTGAGCATGGGATTTCCCTGGTATACCCATTGAGACATATCGATGGGGATAGCCCCGGATCGGCATCCCAGCAAGCGACATTCCCGTCGAGGCCTTTCGAGGGGGATGACTCAAGGCCTCGATCGGAGCGCCGCGCGCACCGTGCGAGAGGTCGTGCCCGCCCTTGCGGCCTGCCGCAGCGGGCACGCGTCTGCCCGCCTCACCGCGAATGTGGCGGGCTCGAACCTAGTCTCCGTCGCAAGACATATCGGCATCGAGGTTCGTCGAACCGGTTGGACCGGTTTTGCCCATCGCGCCTGAATCCCGGTGATACCAGCTCTCGCGGGGCGGTCTGTCGTGAGCCGGGTCGGCGGCGGCAGACCCGGTACAGGTCGGGCCGATCTTTTGCCTTCGATTCGACCGGGGTGGCGACAATATGCAGGTTTGGTGACCGTTCCGTTACGTGTTTTTAAGACATTGTTCTTATCACTGGTTAAAATCTCGCGCCGCTGACGGAAGGTCGCTGTCGAGAGAGATCGATCGGCCAGGGGGTTGGGGTTCACATGCTATTCCAGAATTACAGTATTTCGCGGAAGTTGACGGCCGCGTTCGCAATCTTGATCCTCATCGCGATGGTGATGGGCGGCATCGTCTATACGCAGCTTGTCGCGATCGCGTCGGCGAACCACAACATGACTCATCATCGTGCGATCGCATCGGACATGCGGGATATCAGAATGGATCTCTCCCGTATGGAGGCGGGCATGCGCGGCTACCTGTTGACGGGCGAGTCCCGCTATACCAATGCGATGGCCAAGCGGCTCGAATCCATCACCTCCCGTCTTGCGGGGCTGAGGCAGACCGCGCCGGAGCGTGTCGCCGAACTCGACAAGATCACGGCCACCGTGAGCGCCTGGCACGCGAATGTCGTCACCCCTGCCGTGGCCGCGATCGGCACGGAGGGCGGCCTCGAGCGCGCCTTGCGGCTGATCAGGTCCGACGAAGCGGACGCATGGATCAACGCGGCCGAGGAAGCCATCGATTCCGTTCTGGCAACGGAAAACGACGCACTGACCGAAGGATCGGCCACCCAGCTTCAGGCGGGCGTGTCGGCGACCGCGGCCCTCATCATCGGCACCGCGGTGCTGATACTTTCGACCTGGGCCATGGGCTGGCTTCTTTCCCGCCTGATCGCACACCCGATCGCCACCATGACCGGCACCATGCGGCGTCTGGCATCCGGCGACAAGACCGTTGTCGTGCCGGGCGTGGACCGCAAGGACGAGATCGGCGAGATGGCGGGCGCGGTCCAGGTGTTCAAGGTTCAGGCGGTCGAGCGCGAGCGCCTCGAGCACGAAGCGCAGTCCTCGCGCGCCTCGGAGGCGGAGAGCGCCAGGCGTCAGGCCGACCTTGAGAATGCGAAGGCGGAGGACCTGCGCAATTTCATGGGCGTCGTCGACCATAGTTTCGACCGCCTGTCGGGCGGTGATCTGACCGTGCGCATGGAGGGCAAGGTGGCACCGGAATTCGAGCCGATCCGGGCCAAGTTCAACCTGTCCGTCGAAGCGTTGGAAGGGGCGATCGGGCAGGTGGTGTCCTCGGTCGGTTCGATTCGCGACGGGCTTGGCGAGATCACCACGGCGTCGAACGATCTGGCCAAGCGGACCGAGCAGCAAGCCGCGAGCCTCGAGCAGACAGTCGCCGCTCTCGGCCAGGTGACGAACGCCGTGAACGAGACCGCCGATGGCGCGGGCAACGCGCAGAAGGTGGCCGATACCGCACGCCAGAAGGCCGAGAAGGGCGGCGACATCGTCAGGAAGGCGGTGACGGCCATGAGCCAGATCGAGGCTTCCTCCAACCAGATCAACCAGATCATCAGCGTCATCGACGAGATCGCCTTCCAGACCAATCTCCTTGCGCTGAACGCCGGCGTCGAGGCGGCGCGGGCGGGCGAAGCGGGAAGAGGCTTTGCGGTGGTCGCGCAGGAAGTGCGTGGTCTTGCCCAGCGCTCGGCGGAAGCGGCCAAGGAGATCAAGAGCCTGATCATCACCTCGCGCGAGCAGGTGGGGCACGGCGTCGAGTTCGTCACCGCATCCGGTCAGTCCCTCGACGAGATCGTCGCGGAAGTCACCTCGATGACGCAGGTCATCGCGACGATCGCCTCGTCGGCCCGTGAACAGGCGACGAGCCTTCGGGAAGTCTCGACGGCGGCCGACCATATGGACAGGGTCACCCAGCAGAACGCGGCCATGGTCGAGCAATCGACGGCGGCGGCCCAGATTTTGTCGCAGGAAACCGACCAGCTGGCGGCCACCATGGCCAAGTTCCGCACGTCGGACATGGGCCGGCCGAAGACCGATCCCGTCAGGAGCCGCGCATCCGCCACCGTCCAGACCCATCCCGCACGCACGCCCGTCGCGGTCCAGCAGTTGCGCACCACCGGCTCGGGCGGCGCGGCCCGCAAGCCCGCCCCGATGCAGGCCGAGGAGAGCTGGGAGGAGTTCTGAGCGCCGCATCCCCTCGAACGCCGCCGATCGCCGACGATGTCGGAACGACAGGCCCGCCCGGACAATTGGCGCAACGAAGCGGTTGCCGGGCGATCGGTACACGCCATGCTGAAGGTTCGGATCGGTGCCGAACCTGCGCCTTTCGCAGGCGGGCCGTCAACTGCGCCGGGCGTCCGGCGAAATGAGGATGGGTGGCCCGTCCAAAAGCGCCGTCGGATCGGCCGCCTGGTCCGCGGACGCCTCGCTGCGAACGATCACGTGGCCGTTCGACAGGCGGATCCGGTTCTGGAGAATAAGTTTCAGCGCATGGGGGTAGAGCCGGTGTTCGGCCCGCAACAGCCGGGCGGCGAGGGTTTCGGGCGTATCGTCGGGATCGATCGCGATGGCGGCCTGCGCGATGATGGGCCCCTCATCCATCCCTTCCGAAACGAAGTGAACCGTGCAGCCATGCAGGCGCATGCCGGCGTTCAGCGCGCGGGCATGGGTCTCGAGCCCCGGAAACAATGGCAGCAGGGATGGATGGATGTTGATCATCCGGCCGGAGAAATGGCGAACGAAATCGGCCGTCAGAAGGCGCATATAGCCGGCCAGGCAGACGATGTCGGGCTTCATCGCCTCGAGTTCCGCCTTGACGGCGGCATCGTGGTCTTCGCGGCTTTCGTAGGTCGTATGGTCGACGACGCTTGCCGGAATGTCGTAGAGCGAGGCGGTTTCGAGACCTTTCGCGTCCGGCCGGTTTGACACGACCCCGACGATCCGGCCCGGAAAGCTCGGATCCATGCAGGCGGCGATGAGGGCGCCCATATTGGTGCCGCGCCCGGAAATCATGATCGCGACGCGTTTCTTGTCGGGTGCGTTGCTCAAAGCGACAGCTCGCCGTTGAAGGTGACGGCGTCTTTCTTCCGGGGAAGAACGCGCCCGAGCGAGACCACGCTTTCGCCGGCCGACTGGAGGAGGGCGCTGACGGTCGCCGCCTCGCTGTCGGCGACGACGACCACCATGCCGATCCCGCAATTGAAGGTTCGCAGCATTTCCAGCGTCTCGATCCCGCCTTCCCTCGCCAGCCAGCCGAAGACGGCCGGTACCGGGACGGCCGCAAGGTCGAGATCGGCGCCGAGGTGATCGGGCAGGACGCGCGGAATGTTCTCGATGAAACCGCCGCCCGTGATGTGCGCCAGCCCCTTGACGGCATGTGACGCAGCGAACACGTCGAGCAGCGGTTTCACGTAGATGCGCGTCGGCTCCAGAAGTGCCTCGCCGAGCGAGCGGTGCGGCTCGAACGGGGCCGCATCCGCGTAGGACGCGCCGCTCCGCTCGACGATCCGGCGCACCAGCGAATAGCCGTTTGAGTGCACGCCGGAGGATGTCAGCCCCAAAATGACGTCGCCATCGGTAAGATTGCTTGCGGGAAGCAGGCGGTTTCGCTCGACGGCGCCGACCGAAAATCCGGCGAGATCGTAATCGTCGCCGGCATAAAGGCCCGGCATCTCCGCGGTTTCGCCGCCGATCAGCGCGCAGCCGGCCTGGCGGCAGCCCTCCGCTATGCCCTTGACGATCGCCTCGCCCTGGGCCGGATCGAGCTTGCCGGTGGCGAAATAGTCGAGGAAGAACAGGGGTTCCGCCCCCTGCACCACGAGATCGTTGACGCACATCGCGACGAGATCGATCCCGATCGTGTCGTGGCGACCGGCTTCGATCGCCACGCGGAGCTTGGTGCCGACGCCGTCATTGGCGGCGACCAGCAGCGGATCGCTCATGCCGAGCGCCTTCAGATCGAAGAGGCCGCCGAAGCCGCCGATCTCGCCATCGGCGCCCGGCCGACGGGTCGAGCGCACGTGCGGCTTGATCCGCCGGACGAGCTCGTTTCCGGCGTCGATATCGACGCCTGCGTCGCGATAGGTGAGGGGCTTCGGGTCGGCCATCGTCGTCATCCTCGTTTCACGCTGCAGTGCCATGGATGCCCCGTGACGGGCAAGTGACGGTCGGTGCGCAGGGATCGATCGCGCATCCGGCATCCGCTGATGCCCGCTTACACATCGAAACTGGGCCTCGCTGCAAGAGACGGCGGGGCACAGGCGCTCGCCAACCCTCGCCAAGTGCGTTAGGCCCGTTGTAATATGGAAGCGTACCGAGTTTGAGGAACGAGACAGACCATGGCCGATCGCAGCACGCCTTTCTGGCGTCAGGTGTATTTCTGGTGCGCTGCGGCGATGGCATTCGTGCTCATCATCTGGATTTTCTCGAGCATTCTCCTGCCCTTCGTGCTCGGCATGGTGATCGCCTACCTTCTCGATCCGGTCGCCGACTGGTTCGAGCGGCGGGGCCTGTCGCGTCTCATGGCAACGACTTTGATCCTCGTGCTCTTCGTCGTGACGTTCGTGGCGACGATCCTCATCATCGCGCCCGTCATCTCCTCCCAGGTCGTCAATCTCGCGCAGCGCATGCCGGATTATCTGGACAAGCTGCAAGGTTTCGCGATCGCCGCGCGCAGCGGCCCGCTCGCCTTTCTGTTCACCTCGGACGAATCGACGCTCGAGCAGGACTTCGCCAAGGTGGTGTCCGATTCGACCACCTTCCTGACGACCTTCCTGACATCGATCTGGTCCTCCTCGCTGGCCGTCGTGAACTTCGTCTCCCTGTTCGTCGTCACGCCCGTCGTCGCGTTCTATCTTCTCCTCGACTGGGACCGGATGGTCGAGACGGTCGACAGTTGGCTTCCGCGCCAGCATCAGGACGAGGTCCGGCGGATCGCGCACGACATCGATCGCTCGGTCGCCGGCTTCGTGCGGGGGCAGGGCAGCGTGTGCCTGATTCTCGGCACGTTCTACGCGGTCGGCCTGACGCTCATCGGCCTGAACTTCGGACTGCTGATCGGGCTCTTCGCGGGCCTGATCTCGTTCATTCCCTATATCGGATCGCTTCTCGGACTGGTGATCTCGCTGGGCGTGGCACTCGTGCAGTTCTGGCCGGACTGGCCGTGGATCGTCGCCGCGGCCGCCGTGTTCTTCGTCGGGCAGTTCTTCGAGGGCAACATTCTCCAGCCCAAGCTCGTCGGGGCCTCGGTGGGTCTTCACCCCGTCTGGCTGATGTTCGCACTGTTCGCGTTCGGTGCGCTGTTCGGCTTCGTCGGCTTGCTGATCGCGGTTCCCGCCGCCGCCGCCGTCGGCGTTCTGGCGCGGTTCGGCATCACGAAATATCTCGACAGCGAGATGTATCACGGTCCGGCGACCGGCCTTGCGCCGCCCCGCAACCTCGACCTCGTCAAACGTGCGGAAGGCCCGTCGGGCGATTCGGCAGCCGGATCGGTGTCCCGCATCGACGGCCGGGATCTCTAGATGGCCAGACAGCTTCCGCTGGACTTGCCGCCCCTGGAATCCCTGGCGCGCGACGATCTGATCGTCTCGCACTCGAACGCGGTGGCGGCCGGCGCGATCGATGCCTGGCCGCACTGGCAGCACAACGTGCTGCTGATCGTCGGGCCGGAAGGCTCGGGCAAGACCCATCTCGCACGGGCCTGGGCCGACCTTGCGGACGCCTCGATGCTGGCGATCGGCCGGAGCGGGGAGATGACGGACCGGGACGGCTTTCGTCTCGTCATCGACGATATCGATCGAACCACGATCCCCGACGCGGAGCTGTTCGGGCCGATCAATGCCGCGCGGCTCGGCCAGGGCTTCGTCCTCGCGACATCGCGCCTCGCTCCGGAGGCCATGGCGAACCGGCTGGCGGATCTGCGCTCGCGCCTTGCGGCCGCCGCGCGTGTCGAACTCGATCCGCCGGACGACGAACTGTTCGAGGGGATCCTCGCCAAGCACTTTTCCGACCATCAGCTGTTCGTCGATCCCGGCACCCTGACCTATCTGGCGGAGCGGATCGAAAGGACGGGCTCGGCCGCAAGGTCAGTGGTCGACGCCCTGAACAGACAGGCGCTCGCGGACAAGAGCCGGATCACCAAGCCCTTCGTTCGCAAGGTGCTTGAGACCAACCTCCATCGCACCGCCGATCCTGCCGGAAAACGTCAAACCTGATACGCCAACCAAGCCACTGGACGGTATACGAATGACCGAAGAGACGAAGAAATTTCCGGTTCGACCCACGCGCAGCGGTGCGTCGGCGCCTGGTTCATCGGGAAAGCGCGTCCCTGCGCGAACAAGTGCACGGAAAGCCGACGGCGACGGCGCGGCGCCCATGGCCGGCGCGGATGAGCCCCGCTTGTCCGACGAAGCCGTCGCGCCCGAGGTCGACGTGATTCTCGAGCAGGCGCCGCCGCGGATGGCCGAGACGAAGGTCGAGGCGCAAGAGGCGCTGTCTCCCCTGCCGCAGGATCGGTTCATGAACCGCGAACTGTCCTGGCTGCAGTTCAACCGGCGTGTCCTCGAAGAATCGCGGAACCCCAATCATCCGCTCCTGGAGCGCCTGCGCTTCCTCTCGATCTCGGCCGGCAATCTCGACGAGTTCTTCATGGTCCGCGTGGCCGGGCTCGAAGGCCAGGTCCGCGAGAAGATCACGGTGCGCTCCCTCGACGGCCTGACGGCGCAGGAACAACTCGACAGGATTTTGGCCGAGGTGGAAATCCTCCAGGGAGACCAGCAGGCCTCGCTTGCCGAGCTCATCGAACTGCTGAAGGCCGAGAAGGTCGAGATCGTTTCGGTCGACCAGCTCTCGCAGGACGATCGCGACTGGCTGTCGCGCGAATTCGACGAGACCATCTTCCCGGCGCTGACGCCGCTGTCGATCGATCCGGCCCATCCGTTCCCGTTCATTCCCAATCTCGGTTTCTCGATCGGTCTTCGGCTGAAGCGCGTGCGCGAATTCGAGAACCAGAAGCGCACGCGCGACGCGGACAAGATGAACGCGCTCATCCGTCTGCCCGTCGCGCTCGAACGCTTCGTGCAACTGCCTTCGAAGGAGGATGGCGTCTCTCGCTTCGTGGCGCTCGAGAGCATCGTCGAGACGTTCATCGGCAAGCTCTTTCCCGGTTACACGGTCGAGGGCAGCGGCACCTTCAGGGTCATTCGCGATTCCGACATGGAAGTGGAGGAGGAGGCCGAAGACCTCGTCCGCTTCTTCGAAAGCGCCCTGAAGCGGCGGCGCAGGGGGTCGGTCATCCGCACCGAATTCGTCTCCTCGATGCCGGATGGCTTGCGCAATTTCGTCGCCGCGGAAATCGGGGCGCCGGAGGCGCGCATCTCCGTCATGGACGGGATGCTGGCGCTGGACGCCCTGTCGCAGATCTGCAAGATCGACCGGGACGAGTTGAAGTTCAAACCCTATATTCCGCGCTTTCCGGAGCGCATCCGCGAGCATAATGGCGACTGCTTCGCCGCGATCCGCGAGAAGGACATCGTCATTCACCACCCTTACGAATCGTTCGACGTGGTGGTGCAGTTCGTCCGCCAGGCGGCCAACGATCCGAACGTCATCGCGATCAAGCAGACGCTCTACCGGACATCCAATGATTCACCCATCGTGCGCGCCTTGATCGAGGCGGCCGAGTCGGGCAAGTCGGTCACAGCGCTCGTCGAACTGAAGGCCCGCTTCGACGAGGAGGCCAACATCCGGTGGGCGCGGGATCTGGAGCGCGCGGGCGTCCAGGTGGTGTTCGGCTTCATCGAGAAGAAGACCCACGCCAAGCTCTCGCTGGTCGTGCGCCGCGAAGAGGGAAAGCTGGTCAATTTCTGCCATATCGGAACCGGCAACTATCATCCGGTGACAGCGAAAATTTACACCGATCTCAGCTACTTCACGGCCGATCCTGCGATCGCGCACGATGTTCAGATGGTCTTCAACTACATCACCGGCTATGCCGAGCCGACGGGCCTGAAGAAGCTTGCCGTCTCGCCGCTGACCATGCGCGACAAGATCATCGACCTCGTCCAAGCCGAGATCCGACATGCCAGGGCGGGGCGCCCGGCGCAGATCTGGATGAAGATGAACTCGCTCGTCGATGGGCGAATCATCGACGCGCTCTACCGGGCGAGCCAGGCCGGCGTCGAAATCGACCTGATCGTGCGCGGCATCTGCTGTCTGCGGCCCCGCGTCGAGGGCTTGTCGGACAATATTCGCGTGAAATCGATCGTCGGGCGCTTTCTCGAGCACAGCCGAATCTATTGCTTCGGCAACGGGCAGGGCTTACCGTCGGAGGAAGCAATCGTTCTCATGGGCTCGGCCGATCTCATGCCGCGCAATCTGGATCGCCGCGTCGAAACGCTCGTCCCGATCGAGACGCCCACCGTGCACAGTCAGGTTCTTTCGCAGATCATGCTTGGTAATATTCTGGACAACCAGCAGAGCTGGTCTGTCGCCGCCGACGGCTCGTCGCGCCACATCCGGCCGAGCGATGGCGAGCAGCCCTTCAACGCCCAGCGCTACTTCATGACCAACCCGTCGCTCTCCGGACGCGGCAAGGCCCTAAAGACCGACGCGCCGCGCCTGATCGCCCGCCAACGCGCAGAGCATGCCGGCGATGAATGAACCGCTGGGTCAGGGACGCCTCATCGGGCGCAAACCGGTCGGGGTCGTCGATATCGGCTCCAACTCGGTTCGTCTGGTCATCTACGAGGGTCACTCCCGAGCGCTCACGGTTCTGTTCAACGAAAAGATCCTGTCCGGTCTCGGCAAGGGCCTCGCCCAGACGAACCGGCTGGATCAGGGCGCGATCGACAGTGCGCTCGCGGCGCTCAGACGGTTTCGCAAGCTCGCCGATCAGGCCCGGGTGGGCGATCTCTATCCGCTGGCGACCGCCGCCAGCCGCGAAGCGACGAACGGGCCGGAGTTCCTCGATGCGGCCGAGCGGGCCATCGGTCGGCCTGTCGCGATCCTGTCGGGTGCCGACGAGGCGCGCTACGCCGCCGAAGGCGTGATGAGCGGTTTCCACCAGCCCAACGGCATTGTCGGGGATCTGGGCGGTGGCAGTCTCGAACTCGGTCGAATCGAGGGCGAGGTGCTTTCGGGCGGCCTCACCATGCCGCTCGGGGGCTTGCGGTTGATGGATGCCGCCCAGGGCGACCTGAAGCGGGCCCAGCAGATTGCGGACAGCCATGTCGAGGCGTGCGCCCTCGCAGGGGCCGGCGGCGGGCTTCCCTTCATCGCCGTGGGCGGCACGTGGCGCAATCTGGCGAAGCTGCACATGCAGCAGACCGCCTATCCGCTGCATGTGATGCACGGCTACACGATGCAGGTCGATAAGCTCGACAAGTTCCTCGACAGCCTGATGCGCGGCGAGCCCGAAAAGCTGCCCGGCATCGAGGCGGTGTCCAAATCCCGGCGCTCGCTCCTGGCCGTGGGCGCGATCACGCTGAAAAGCATCATCCGGTATATCGGGCCGTCCGAGATCGTCGTCTCCGCGCTCGGCGTGCGCGAGGGCTATCTCCACTCGCTCCTGCCCGCCGCGGAACGGGCGAAGGATCCGCTGATCGAGGCGGCGCGCGAGCTCGCCGTGTTGCGATCGCGCTCGCCCGACCATGCCGAGGAGCTCATCGGCTGGACGTCGCGGACCTTCGAAGTGCTCGGCGTCGAGGAGAACGGCGAGGAGGTGCGGCTGCGTACGGCGGCCTGTCTTCTGGCCGACATCGGCTGGCGCGCCCATCCCGACTATCGCGGGCTGCAGTCGCTGTCGATCATCGCCCATGCCGCGTTCCCCGCGGTCGACCATCGCGGCCGGGCCTATCTCGGCCTGACGAATTATTTCCGGCACGAGGGGACGATGAATCAGGCGCAGCTGCCCGATCTGGAATCCCTCGTCGATGAGCGGCTGCTGCAGCGCGCGCGACTTCTCGGCTCCTTGTTTCGCGTGACCTATCTGCTGACGGCGTCGATGCCCGGCCTCCTCGACCGTTTCCGCTGGGCGCAGGACCCGCGCGGCGGGTTCACCCTGGTGCTTCCATCCGATCTCGAAAACCTGATCGGCGAGCGTCCCGAGGGCCGGCTGCAACAGTTCGCGAAGCTCGTCGGCCAACCGCTTCGCATGGAAGCCCGCTAGCCCATTGTCCGGAACGCTGGCTCCGGCCTCCGGTCCGTCCGGCGCGGATCGGAAGCGGTTCGGCGCCAAAGCCGGTTCCGAAGGCGCTTCCGGCGTTGAAAGCCGATCTTTACCTTCCCGACGAACGGATGACGATGGGTTTCGCGTCCGGGCCCGCCGGGGCATGCCCCTTCGTCGTCGCAATGGCCAAGGCCGGCCGTCTCAGACGGGGATGACCTCGACCTTGCGGTTTCGATAGACCAGCGCACTCTCGCCCTCCAGAAGCTTGAGGGCGCGGGCGCCGAAGATCTCGCGCCGCCAGCCCGAGAGACCTTCGATCCGGGCGTCCTTGCCGTGGACGGCGAGCTGTTCGAGATCTTCGGAATTGGCGATCATCTTGGCGGCAACGCCTTCCTCCTCGACGACGATCTTGAGGAGAACGCGCAGGAACTCGACGGCGGCCTGGGTGCCCTCGGGCAACTGGGCCGGGCGGGGCACCGCCGGAAGGTCGGATTTCGGCACGGCTTTCGCACGGGCGATCGCGTCGAGGATCGCCTGTCCGGCGCTCGAGCGCTCGAAACCGCGCGGAATGGTGCGCAGGCGCCCGAGTTCCGCATCGTCCGCCGGCTGCTGCTGGGCGATCTCGTAGATCGCGTCGTCCTTGAGGATCCGGCCGCGCGGCTTGTCGCTGGCTCTCGCCTCGCGCTCGCGCCAGGCCGATATCTCCTTCAGGATCTGCAGCTCGATCGGCTTCTTCACCCGCATCTTCATGCGCCGCCATGCGTCGTCGGGATGAAGGTCGTAGGTCTGGGGATCGGCGAGCACCGCCATCTCCTCGTCGAGCCAGGAGAGGCGTCCGCTTTTTTCGAGCTGGCTCTTCAGCGCCTTGTAGACGTCGCGAAGATGGGTGACGTCCGCCAGCGCATAGACCAGCTGCTTCTCGCTCAAGGGGCGACGGCGCCAGTCGGTGAAGCGCGAGGTCTTGTCGATCCGGCCGTTCGCCAGCCGCGCGACCAGCTGGTCGTAGGCGATCGATTCGCCGAAGCCGCAGACCATCGCCGCGACCTGGGTGTCGAAGAGCGGCTTGGGGATGATATTTCCGAGCTTGTAGACGATTTCGAGGTCCTGCCGCGCGGCATGAAACACCTTCACCACGCTCTCGTCCGCCATCAGCGCGAAGAACGGATCGAGCGAGAGGCCGGGCGCCAGCGGATCGACGAGCGCCTCGGTATCGTCCGAGGCCATCTGGATCAGGCAGAGTTCCGGCCAGAACGTCGTTTCGCGGATGAACTCCGTGTCGACGGTGACATATTCGGATCGCGCCAGGGCCTCGCAGACCTTGGCCAGCGCATCGGTCGTTTTGATCGTTTCCATGTCCCGCTCATAGAACGCCCGCTTCGGATGGGAAAGCGCAACGACGCCATTGCCCCCCGAAAACTTGACATATGTCCCGACAAATGCGCTTGTCCGGCGCGATTTTCCAGGTTGATCCGGCGGCCGTCTCGCGTGTGTCCCACAGGCGCGAACCACGGCTTGGAAGCCGTATCGGACGAGACTGAACAAGGGCCGAACCCATGCATCGCTATCGCAGCCACACGTGCGCAGATCTTCGCCGCGCCAATGTCGGCGACACCGTCCGCCTGTCGGGCTGGGCCCACCGCATCCGCGACCATGGCGGCCTCCTCTTCATCGATCTGCGCGACCATTACGGCCTGACGCAGATCGTGGTCGACCCGGATTCGCCCGCCTTCGCGGCGGCCGAAAGGGTGCGCGGCGAATGGGTGATCCGGATCGACGGCGAGGTGAAGGCCCGCTCCGCGGAGACCGTGAACGCCAAGCTTCCGACGGGCGAGGTCGAGATCTTCGCGCGCGAGATCGAGGTTCTGTCGGCGGCCAAGGAACTGCCGCTGCCGGTCTTCGGCGAGCCGGACTATCCGGAAGACATTCGCCTGAAGTACCGCTTCCTCGACCTGCGTCGCGAGACGCTGCACAAGAACATCATGCGTCGCACGAAGATCATTGCGAAGATCCGCGCCTTGATGCAGGCGGCCGAGTTCACCGAGTTCCAGACGCCGATCCTGACGGCGTCCTCGCCGGAAGGCGCGCGCGACTTCCTCGTGCCCTCGCGCCTGCACAACGGCATGTTCTACGCGCTGCCCCAGGCGCCGCAGCAGTACAAGCAGCTTCTGATGATTTCCGGCTTCGACCGGTATTTCCAGATCGCGCCGTGCTTCCGCGACGAGGATCCGCGCGCGGACCGGTTCTACGGCGAGTTCTACCAGCTCGACGTGGAAATGAGCTTCGTCGAGCAGGAGGAGATCTTTCAGACCATGGAGCCGGTCATTCGCGAGGTCTTCGAGACCTTCGCAGACGGCAAGCCCGTGTCGCAGACCTTCCGCCGCATTCCCTACGCCGAATCGCTGCGCAAGTACGGCTCCGACAAGCCCGACCTTCGCAACCCGATCGAAATGAGCGCGGTCACCGGCCATTTCGCCGGCTCCGGCTTCAAGGTGTTCGCGAACATGATCGCGAACGACGACAAGGTCGAGGTCTGGGCGATCCCCGCCAGGACCGGCGGCTCGCGCGCGTTCTGCGACCGGATGAATTCCTGGGCGCAGGGCGAAGGCCAGCCGGGGCTCGGCTACATCTTCTGGCGCGAGGAAGCGGGCGAGGTGTCCGGCGCCGGGCCGCTCGCCAAGAATATCGGCCCCGAGCGCACCGAGGCGATCCGCACCGAACTCGGGCTCGAGGCCGGGGACGCCTGTTTCTTCGTGGCCGGAAAGCCCGAGAAGTTCATCGCTTTCGCCGGGTCTGCCCGCACTCGCGTCGGCGAAGAGCTCGATCTCGTGGACCGCAACCGGTTCGAACTGGCCTGGATCGTCGATTTCCCGTTCTACGAGTGGGACGAGGACAACAAGAAGGTCGATTTCGCGCACAATCCGTTCTCCATGCCCCAGGGCGGAATGGACGCGCTTGAGAACGAGGAGCCGCTGTCGATCAAGGCGTTCCAGTACGACATCGTCTGCAACGGCTTCGAGATCGCCTCCGGCGGTATCCGCAACTCCGTGCCCGAGACCATGGTCAAGGCCTTCGAACTGGCGGGCTACGATCAGGCGATGGTGGAGGAGCGGTTTGGCGGTCTCTACCGGGCGTTCCAGTACGGCGCGCCGCCGCATGGCGGCATGGCCGCGGGCATCGACCGCATCGTCATGCTTCTGTGCGGCGTGAAGAACCTGCGCGAGATCGCGCTGTTCCCGATGAACCAGCAGGCCTTCGACCTGTTGATGGGGGCGCCTGCCGAGGCGCAGCCGGCGCAGCTGCGCGAACTGGGCCTGCGCATTGCGCCAAAGGCGACGGACTGACGAACGAGAGGTCTGCCGGCGCCGGTTCGGGCGCCGGCGCGCGCTCGGACCATCTTGGCGAACCGCCGACCATCGGCCGGGCCGTGGCCTTCAGGCCGGGTCGCGGCTTTCGTCACCATCGGATTGCGCGTCCTCGCGACGGCCGGCCCTTGTCTGCCCGTCCGACCGCCCGTGGGCGAAGCTGAATTCGCCGGCCGGGTCCCACGGGCCGCCGCGATAGCGCCACAGGAGCAGCCCGGTCACCTCGAACGGGAACGGCTCGAAGTCGCTTTCCAGCACGTCGTAAAGCGTGCGCGCCGCGACCGGGTCCGCCTTGTTCTGGATCGTGACATGCGGCTTGATCCGCTGCCGATCCTGCGCGGTCAGCGCGTCGTAGAAGTGTCCGGCAAGATCGGCGCGCAGCCTTTCGAGCTCGTGGCAATCCACCTCGTAGGCGATGCCCTTGCCGAGAAAGCGAAGACCGGACACCCGGCACGGGATCGGCCGCTGACGGCTCGCGACCTCTACCAGATGCGCGATCACCGCATCGATCCTGTCGCCGGGCAGATGGTGGAACAGGGTGAGGTGCGCGGGAATGTAGTTCTTCGCGGCCGGAAAGTGCGCCTTGCGCATGCGCTGGAAGCGTTCGAAGCCGGGATCGTCGAACTTGACGGTGAGGATGAGCGGCGCATCGTCTGACATGTCGAACTCACCTTGCCATCGACGACCTCTCAGGACGCCCGAAAGAGAAAGGGCCGGCTCCCGAAGGACCGGCCCGTCGAAACGTGAATTACTGCCCCGTCGGCGCCCCGGGCTCATCCGGCGTCGTCGTGCCGCCGCTTCCGCCCGAACCCTCGCCATTGGCCTCGACCTCGAGCTGAAGGACGCTCGGGATCGACTGCGGAGCTCCCATCGCCGCGCCGACGATCTGCATCACGGCGATCGGCTGGGCCGGTTCGCTGGCAATGCGGATCAAGGCGGGATCCTCGAGAAAGGTGCGGACCGCGTCGGTCAACTGGGTCCGGAAAGCCTCGTCGCCGATCTGGTTGATGCTGCCTTGAACGATCTGAACCGCGAGATCGACGACGTTCTCAGGCGACTGGTTCATCTGCTCGGCATAATAGTCGACGAGACGCCTGGTCAGCGAATCGTCCTCGAACTGCAGCGCAATGTTCCGAATGTTCATCTGGCCGAGAATGCCCATCATGGCCATGCCGGCGCCCTGGCTGTTTTCGGGATTCTGCTCCATCTGCTCGGACATCTGCTGCAGCGACTGGACGAGGCTCAACGTGTAGCCGCCGAGTGCGAACGACATGTCGAACGAGCCCACCTCGTCCACGTCGAACGACAGAGGCGTCAGGGCAAGCGTTCCCTCCTCGAGCGCCCATTCGATGCGCCCGTCCATCGAACCGGTGAGCGATTCGTAGCCGAGCGCGCGAATGGTTTCGGCAGAGCCGTCCACGGACGTTTCGGGGACGTCGATATCGAACGATTCGACCTTGAAGTCGCCGGCATAAGTGCCGTCGTCGCCGATTTCGTTCGTCGTCACGGCGTTCTCGATGGTGAAGACCTCATTCTCCCCGCTCTCGAACGCGATCGAGCCGATGCTGGCGCTCTCGAAGAACAGCGGCGAGGCCTGCAGGAACTGCGGCAGCGGCTCGGAAGGGGCCGTGCCCGCGATCCGGATGTTCTCGACGCTCATGTCGCGGAACGCGTAGGTGACGGGCTCTCCACCGTCCTGCGAGGTGTCCGTGCCGGTGACGTCCTCGACGGGAAGGCGCTCGGCGGTCCAGCCCTGTTCGGTCGAGCCCTGAACGTTTTCGAAGGTCAGGTCGCCGGCGTCGGAAATGTCCGCGCCGGTGCCGAACTTGACCCCGACGAGAACAACGTCGTCGCCTTCCGATCGGGCGCTCTCATACGTCATCGCGATGCTCTGGGCCGCCATCGCGTCCTTCAGCCGCGTCGCGAACGCATCCGCGTCGGCCGCGAGCGCGGTGCCGCCTGTCAGAAACGTCGCGAGAGCTGCGGTTGATAGTCCTGCGGAAAAGCTGCGCATTGTTAAACCTTCCATACTTCCGTCCGAGGTGACGGAACGGCGTAAATCCCATGCCAAGCTAGCGCGCTGGATGGAAAGCGAAAGAGCACGCGGTGCGCGGTTTCGCGCCGCGGACCCGTTCCGATGAGGAAAAGCCACGCGATTGTTCGCTTTTGATGACCATTGCGGCTGTTCCGCTCTTGTTCACGTGCCTTTGATCGTTCAGAACGACACGCATGGGAAAGACTGTCGATCCACCGGCGGGCGGCGGAGACATCCAGCCGGTCGACCTCCGCGAGGCGCTGGAAGAGCGCTATCTGGCCTATGCGCTCTCGACCATCATGGGCCGGGCGCTTCCGGACGTGCGCGACGGTTTGAAGCCGGTGCATCGCCGCATCGTCCATGCCATGCGCATCCTGCGCCTCGATCCCGGGCAGGGCTACAAGAAGTGCGCTCGCATCGTCGGCGACGTGATGGGCCGTTTCCACCCGCATGGCGACGCCGCGATCTACGATGCACTGGTGCGTCTTGCCCAGGATTTCTCGGTCCGCTATCCGCTGGTCGACGGCCAGGGCAATTTCGGCAATATCGACGGCGATAGCGCCGCTGCCATGCGCTACACCGAAGCGCGGATGACCGAGGTCGCGACGCTCCTGCTGCGCGGGATCGACGAGGACGCGGTCGATTTCCGCCCGACCTACAACGAGGAGGACGAGGAGCCGGTCGTCCTGCCCGGCGCGTTCCCCAACCTTTTGGCCAACGGCTCGTCCGGCATCGCCGTCGGCATGGCGACGAACATTCCCCCGCACAATGCCGCCGAACTGTGCGATGCCGCGCTGAAGATCATCGAGAACCCCGAGGTGAGCGTCGAGCAGCTTTTGCGTTCGGTCGAGGGGCCCGACTTCCCGACCGGCGGCGTCATCGTCGACAATCGTGCGACGATCCGCCAGGCGTACGAAACCGGCCGGGGCTCGTTCCGCGTCAGGGCGCGGTGGGAGGTCGAACAGGGTGCGCGGGGCCTTTGGACGGTCGTCGTCACGGAGATCCCCTACCAGGTCCAGAAATCCCGGCTGATCGAGAAGATCGCCGAGCTGCTGCAGGCGCGCAAGCTGCCGCTGCTGGCCGATATCCGCGACGAATCCGCCGAGGACATCCGCGTCGTGATCGAGCCGAAGTCGAAGACGGTCGATCCGGAAATCCTGATGGAGTCCCTGTTCCGCCTGACGGATTTCGAGTCGCGCATTCCGCTCAACATGAACGTCCTGTCGGGTGGCAAGGTGCCGCGGGTCATGTCGCTGAAGGAGGTGCTGGCCGAGTGGCTCGCCCACCAGCGGACCGTTCTGGAGCGTCGCGCCCGCAACCGACTCGGCCAGATCGACCGGCGGCTGGAAATCCTCGCCGGCTATCTCATCGTCTTCCTCAATATCGACGACGTGATCCGCATCATCCGCGAGGAGGACGAGCCCAAGCAGGAGCTGATGCGCTTCTTCACCCTGACCGAGGTCCAGGCCGAAGCCGTGCTGAACATGCGGCTGCGCTCGCTGCGCAAGCTGGAGGAGTTCGAACTGCGGCGCGAGTTCGACCAGTTGAGCGCGGAGAAGGCGGAGAAGGAAAGCCTGCTCGGCTCCGTGGAGCGCCAGTGGGCCGCGGTGGCCGACGAAGTGCGCGCCGTTCGCGAGACGTTTTCCAAGAAGACCAGGCTCGGCAAGCGTCGCACCCGCTTCGCCGATGCGCCGGACCACGATATCGACGACATCACCACCGCCTTCATCGAGAAGGAGCCGGTGACGATCGTTTTGTCGAACAAGGGGTTCCTGCGCGGCTTGAAGGGCCATCTCGCCGATTTCACCAATCTGACGTTCCGCGAGGGCGACGACCTCAACGTCGCATTCCACGCGATGACCACCGACAAGGTCCTGTTCGTCTCCAAGCATGGCCGCGTCTTCACGATGCAGGCCGACAAGCTTCCGGGCGGTCGCGGCCAGGGCGACCCGATCCGTCTCGCCTTCGACCTCGAGGACAGGGACGAGATCGTCTTCGCCTTCACCGCCGAGCCGGACCGCAAGCGCCTGATGGTCTCCGACGAAGGCACCGGCTTCATCGCGACAGAGGCCGACATGATGTCCTCGACGCGCAAGGGCAAACAGCTCGTCAACGTCGCCAAGGGCGGCGCGGTACGGCTCGCCGGCGAGATCGGCGAGGGGGACACGGTCGCGATCGTCGGCGAGAACCGCAAGCTGCTCGTCTTCCCGCTCGCCCAGGTGCCGCAGATGGCAAGGGGCAAGGGCGTGCGCCTGCAGCGCTACAAGGATGGCGGCTTCTCGGACGCCCGGGTCTTCAAGCTTGCCGAGGGCCTCACATGGACCGACAGTGCCGGCCGCGCCTTCCTGCGCAGCGAGGAGGAGCTTCTGGAATGGAAGGGCGATCGTGCGCAGGCCGGGCGCCTCGTCCCCAAGGGGTTCCCGAAGACCAACAAGTTCGCCGGCTGACACCCGATCCCGAAAATGGCATGACACGTGAAAACGGGCGCCGCGAGGCGCCCGTCTTCATGTCGATCGACCTGTGATTTCGGTCCTTTACCGGCGGGCTCAGCCCTTCGAGGGCCGGCCGAAGGAGAGACGGACCGCGGTGGAGCCGCTCATCCCCCTGACCTTGATCCGCGAGCGGCTGACCGGCTGGGAGGCCCGCCAGGCGCGTGCACCGTGGCTGAGCAGCAGGTCCACCAGTTCCTTCGGACGAAGCCGAGAACGGAGCGATCGCAGATCGCGCAGGTCGTTCAGGGCCTGAACGTTTCCAGCGCGAGGATTGACGCGTCCGACGCCGGAATTTTCAAGTGACATTTGAGAGATATCCCTTCCGTAAGCAGGAACCGGAGCGGCTGGGAGAAGAACGGGTGGCGATTGCGGGATCAGTGGGCGACGGCGTAGCAGGCATAGTCCACGCGCTTCAGGGCGGCGCAGGCACGCCACGCTTCGTCCTTGGTGTCGAAGCCGGCGAAGCGGGCGCGGTGCAGCGTCGTCGAGCCCTTGGTAACCGGCTCCGTGAAGGGGCGTGCGGCGGCGAGATCGGCGCCGGCCTTGCGCTTGGCGTCTTCCAGCATGGTCTGCGCGAGCGCTGCATCGGGCGTTGCGGCAATCTGGACGACCCAGGCCGAGTTCGCCGTGGCAGGCATCGCCTGACGCGAGCCGATCGCGCCGGTGAAGGTCGGATCGATGTTGCGATTGCCGGGGACGGGTGCGGCCAGAGCGTTGGCGGAGGCTGCCGGCAGCATCAGGGGAACCTGGGGCGTTTCGCCCAGAAGCGCGGCGGCGAGAGCCTGACGACCACGGATCGGACGCGACGATGGCTGCGGCAGGCTCGACAGACCGGCGCTCCCCGAATCCTCGTAGGCCATCGCGATGCGCTCGTCAGCCGTCATGAGAAGTGCGGGACGCACGTTCGGCACGGGACCTGCAGCCGGCAGGGAGCCGACGGCAACTGCCACAAGGCCGGCATCGGTGTTCGGACGCGCTGCGATCAGCGCGCCTTCGTCGCGGCGGCTCGCCATCGGCATGGTGCGCTTGAGGAGCTCGATCATGTGATCGTCGCGCGAGCGGCCCGACCGTCCACCCATCACGACCGCGACGACGCTCTTGCCGTCGCGCTTGATCGAGGTGACGAGATTGAAGCCCGATGCGTTGATGTAGCCGGTCTTGATGCCGTCGACACCATCCATGCGTCCGAGAACGCGGTTGTGGTTGCCGAGGCGCGTGCCACGGAAATTGTAGGAGCGGGTCGAGAAATATTTGTAATACTGAGGAAAGTGCTCGCGAAGCGCGATGCCGAGCTTGGCCTGGTCGCGGGCGGTGGTGCGCTGGCCACTGTCGGGAAGCCCGTTCGGGTTCTTGTAGGTGGTCTTCGACATGCCGAGCTTGCGCGCGGTGCGCGTCATCATCTCCGCGAACTCGGCTTCCGAACCGCCGAGATATTCGCCGAGCACGACCGACGCATCGTTCGCCGATTTCGTGACGAGGGCGTAGATGGCCTCCTCGACGAGGATGTTGCCTCCTGCCGGGACGCCGACCTTCGTCGGCGGGCGACCGGCCGCGTAGCGCGAGACCGGCATCTTGTCGGTGAGTGCGATGCGCTTCTTCGACAGGGCGTCGAAGGTGAGGTAGAGCGTCATCATCTTGGTGAGCGAGGCCGGATAGCGGTACTCGTCGGCGCGGTCCTCGTAGAGCACGTTGCCGTTATTGGCGTCGATGACGAAGCCGGCATATCGGGAATTCGCATTGGCATGCGACGGAACGGTCAGGATGACGCCAGCTCCGACTGCTGCAATGCCGATGATGCGGGCGCATCCGAAAGCCTTACGCAAACTTGAAAATACTCTCACGCGAAAACCCTTGGGCTCGATGAATTGTCGAGCGATCCGCCAATGCGCCTCGAAGCCAACGGCGTTTCGAGGCGAACGCATCGCCCATCCTTGGTCCCGAGCCTAGACATTCGAGCTTACCAATCCGTTTATGGTTGCCGAACCCTTCCTGAAATCGTGATCTTTCGCAGGAACGGATGTCCGAGTTTTTGATGGGGAAGTGTCTGTTCCGTAAGGAAACCATCCTGTCCCGATCTTGCGTTTTTGTGCGGTGCAGCATAGATTGGCGCGCGGGCCGGAGATCTGGATAGACCCGGGCTCGTCCCAGTGTTTCAGGCACGCGCCGGAAGGCTCATCCTGGCCCGACAGACCATGAGAGGACGTTCAGATGATCAATATGTATGACGACGCCACCAAAATGACCAAGGACATGATGGACAGCTCGCTGAAGTCCATCGCGATCATGAGCAAGGGGTTTCAGCAGCTTGCCGCCGAGACGCAGGACTATACCAAGCGCGCATACGAGCATCAGGCCTCTTACTTCGAAAACCTGATGCAGGCCAAGTCGCTCGACAAGTCGATGGAAATCCAGAGCGAATTTGCCAAGTCCGCCTACCAGGAATGGGTCGCGCAGGCGACGAAGCTTGGCGAGATCTACGCCGACACCGCGAAGGAAGCCTACAAGCCCCTCGAGGCCTCGGCATCGACCGTCGCGGAAAAAAGCAGGAACGTGGCCGAGAAGAGCGTGACCGTGGCCGAGACGGCGGCCGAGAAGGCGACCGCTCCGAAGACAGCCAACTGAGCCATTCAGGCGCGCCTTGCCGGCGCGACGCATGGCATTGCCCGACCCTCGGCGTCACCGCCGGGGGTTTTTTGTTGGACCGTGCGCCGAGCGGTCCAGGGGTGGAACGGTGCGGGGGCTTCCCCCCGCCATTCCCTCGGCCGGGACGACACGACGAACCGGCGCCGCGCCGACGCGAAAAGGCGCGCCCATCGCTGGACGCGCCTTTTTCCTGGGAGAACCCCGTCGGCCGCCGGCTGGAGGTCCGGCGGCCATGCTGTGCCGGTTATTCGGCGGCGGCGAACTGGTTCATGGTGTTGTCCTCGCCGCTGGCCTTGAGAGCCGCGTCGCCTGCGAAATATTCCTTGTGGTCGTCGCCAAGATCGGAACCGGCCATGTTCTGGTGCTTGACGCAGGCGATGCCCTGGCGGATCTCCTCGCGCTGGACGGTCTTGACGTAACCGAGCATCGCTTCGTCGCCGAAATAGCGCTTGGACAGATTGTCGGTCGACAGGGCCGTGGTGTGGTAGGTCGGCAGCGTGATGAGATGGTGGAAGATGCCGGCCTCGCGCGCCGCATCCGCCTGGAAGCTCTGGATCTGGCGATCGGCCTCGATGCCGAGTTCGGTCTCGTCGTACTGGCTCGCCATCAGCTTGCTCTCATCGTAGGCGGACAGGTCTCTGCCCTCGTTCTGCCACGTCTCGTAGACGTGCTGGCGGAACTTCAGCGTCCAGTTGAAGGACGGCGAATTGTTGTAGACGAGCTTGGCGTTCGGCATCACCTCGCGGATGCGGCGGACCATGCCGCCGATCTGCGCCACATGCGGCTTCTCGGTCTCGATCCAGAGCAGGTCGGCGCCGTTCTGCAGCGAGGTGATGCCGTCGAGGACGCAGCGGTCTTCGCCGGTGCCGGCCCGGAACTGGTAGAGGTTGGAGGGCAGGCGCTTGGGACGCATCAGCTTGCCGTTCTGCTTGATGACGACGTCCGAGCTCTTCAGGTCCTCGAGCGAGACCTCCTCGCAATCGAGGAAGGAGTTGTACTGGTCGCCCAGGTCGCCCTCCTCGCTCGAATAGGCGATCTCCTTGGTGAGGCCGGCCCCGAGGCTGTCGGTGCGCGCAACGACGATCCCGTCGTCCACGCCCATTTCGAGGAAGGCGTAGCGGAGCGCGCGGATCTTATGGATGAACGCCTCGTGCGGGACCGTGACCTTGCCGTCCTGGTGGCCGCACTGCTTTTCGTCGGAGACCTGGTTCTCGATCTGCAGCGCGCAGGCGCCGGCCTCGATCATCTTCTTGGCGAGCAGATAGGTGGCCTCGGCATTGCCGAAGCCGGCATCGATGTCGGCGATGATCGGCACGACATGGGTCTCGTGATTGTCGATATCGTTCTGAATCTTCCGGGCCTTGACGTCGTCACCGGCTTCGCGGGCCTTGTCGAGTTCGCGGAACAGCATGCCGAGTTCGCGCGCATCGGCCTGACGGAGGAAGGTATAGAGCTCCTCGATGAGCGCGGGAACCGTCGTCTTCTCGTGCATGGACTGATCGGGCAGCGGGCCGAACTCGGAGCGCAGCGCGGCGACCATCCAGCCGGAGAGGTAGAGGTATTTCCGCTTGGTCGTGCCGAAATGCTTCTTGATGGAGATCATCTTCTGCTGGCCGACGAAGCCGTGCCAGCAACCGAGCGACTGGGTGTACTTGGACGAATCGGCGTCGTAGGCCGCCATGTCCTCGCGCATGATCGTGGCGGTGTACTTGGCGATGTCGAGGCCGGTCTTGAACCTGTTCTGGGCGCGCATGCGTGCGACGGCCTCGGGCTCGATGTCGCCCCAGGAGTCGAATTTCTTCTTCAGGTCGATGATATGCTGAATGTCGGTCTGATAAGAGCTCATGGGGGCACCCTTCAAAGTCGTAGATCGCGTTGTAAATTCTTTGACGCTTCCGAACGGACCAGAACGCGCCGATGTCGGCCCGTCGTGACGGAAGAACCGTTGCATCCGTCAATATTCCCCGCCCGACATGGTGTCCAGTGACAAGTATCGTGATCGCGAAGATTTCGGCTCGGCTAGTGTAAATCCCCACAAGCAGGGGCCGCATCTTGTAAAAGATTGACAAGACCGGCTGGTCGGGACCGTGACCGGAGCGCAGGAGGGCCGTGTCTCGGGCGCTGGCGCGTGCCGGCGGGCCATGAAGCCTTGCGGCTGCGCCTACCTGCGACGACCGCGACCTCGCAAGCCCTCGGCTTGCGCGCTAGCTTGCTCGGCAAACGGAGCATGAGGACGATGCGGATCATCGATGACCGGCGGTAACCTTCTGAACGAGGACGATGTCGAGGCGGTTTTCCGCCACCTGTCGCAGGCGATGCCGGGCCGTACGGCGACGGCGAAGGGGCCGAAGGACCAGCCCGATCCGTTTCGCTCGGTGGTTTCCTGCGTTCTGTCGGCCCAAAGCCGAGACGCGAACACGCAGCTTGCGACCGACCGGCTGTTCGCGCTGGCGACGACGCCGGACGCGATCCTCGCGCTCGACGACGCGGCGATCGCGGCGGCGATCAAGCCGTGCGGCCTTTACAACATGAAGACCCGATCGCTGAGGAAACTTTGCACGGCGCTGATCGAGCGGCACGACCGCACGGTGCCGCGGACCCGCGACGGCCTGATGAGCCTGCCGGGCGTCGGGCGCAAATGTGCCGACATCGTCATGAGCTTCGTCTTCGACGAGGACGTGATCGCGGTCGACACGCATGTTCATCGCGTGTCGAACCGGATCGGCCTGACCGATGCGACATCCGCCGACCGGACGGCCAGGCAACTCGAAGAACGCGCGCCGGAGTGGGCGCTGCGGGACGGCCATTTCTGGCTCATCCAGTTCGGTAAGGCGGTCTGCGTGTCGCGAAGGCCGAAATGCGAGACCTGCCCGGTCAATCACCTCTGCCTGTCTTTTTCCGCGCTCGCACGCGTTTGAAACGCCGCGTCCTGGCCGGCGCGTATCAGTCTTCCGTCAGCGTGCCGACGAGCGCCTGCGCGCGCGCGCGGCCCTTTCGCGCGAACCAGTGCGTGCAGCAGAGGAGGAAACCGTTTTCGACGCGCGCTTCGTCGACCGCGCGAACGAGTTCCTCCACCGGTGCGAGGATCGGGCGAATATGTTCGTCCTCGTCCGGCTTGCCTGCGTTGGTCTTAAGGTCGGAGGCGTCGACGATCGCCAGGAAGATGTTGGCATGCTCCGTGGTCAATCCCGGCGTGGAGACGTAGGAGAAGCAATGTTCGATCGCCAGCGCCTCGAGCCCCGTCTCCTCGCGAAGCTCGCGGATCGCCGCGGCCTCGATCGTTTCCCCCTCGTCGACGAGGCCCGCCGGCAGTTCGATCGGAGCCGCCCTGTCGATGGCGAGCGCCGATCCGATGCGGAACTGGCGGATGACGACGATGGAATCGCTTTTCGGATCGTAGGGAATGATGATCGCCACGTCGCCCGTGTCGAGGACGTCGCGGGTGACGCTGACGCTGCGCGTATTGTCGTCGATATGGGCGTGATCGACGACGAAGCGGGCGAGCGGCCAGAAGGCGTCCGCGATCAACTCGCGGTGCCTGATGGTGTAGTCGAGCGTCTGGTCGGACAGCTGGTCGCGAAAGGTCGGCCGGTTCATTCCGATACCGCTCCCATGCCGGTCGCTTCGATATCGAAGGCCGCGGCCATCAGGGCCTTGGTGTAGTCGGTCTTCGGCGCGTCGAAGATTTCGTCCGCCGTACCGCGTTCGACGACTTTTCCGTTCCGCATGACAATGACCTCGTTGGCGAGCGCACGCACGACCTTCAGGTCGTGGCTGATGAAGAGAAAAGCGAGATCGTATTTCTTCTGCAGATCGCGCAGCAGATCGACGACCTGGGCCTGGACGCTCATATCGAGCGCGCTGGTCGGTTCGTCCAGCATGACGAAGCGGGGATTGAGAACCATGGCGCGGGCGATCGCGATGCGCTGGCGCTGGCCGCCGGAGAACTCGTGCGGAAAGCGAAACCGCGTCGCCGGATCGAGCCCGGTCTCGGTCAGCGCCTGGACCACGCGCGCGTCGCGCTCGTCGCGCGAAAGGTTCGGCGCATGGATCCTGAGGCCTTCGGATATGATGTCGGCCACCGGCATGCGGGGCGACAACGAGCCGAACGGATCTTGGAATACGATCTGAATCTTCTCGCGCAAGGGCTTCATATCCCTCGTGGATTTTCCGTCGATGCGCTCGCCGTCGAATGTGATCTCGCCTCGCGAGGAGATCATTCGCGTCAGGGCGAGACCGAGCGTCGTCTTGCCGGATCCCGATTCGCCGACGACGCCGACCGTCTGGCCGGCGCGCACGGTGATATCGATGCCGTCGACCGCTTTGACGTGATCGGTCGTCCTGCGGAAAAAGCCGGTCTTGATCGGAAACCAGACCTTGACGTCCTTGCCTTCCATCACCTTGGCGGCGTTGAGATTGGCGACCGGCGGCCGGCCCTTGGGCTCTGCGGCGAGGAGATGGCGGGTATAGGCGTGCTGCGGATCGTCGAAGATCCGCTGCGTCGGGCCTTCCTCGACGATTTCGCCCTTTGTCATGACGCACACCCGATCGGCGATCTTGCGAACGATGCCGAGATCATGGGTGATGAACAGCATCGCCATGCCGTTCTCGCGCTGGAGCTTGGCCAGAAGCTCCAGGATCTGCGCCTGAACCGTGACGTCGAGCGCCGTCGTCGGCTCGTCGGCGATGAGCAGATCGGGCTCGTTGGCCAGCGCCATGGCGATCATGACGCGCTGGCGCTGGCCGCCGGACAATTGATGCGGATAGGCGCCGAGCCGCTTTTCGGGTTCGCGGATGCCGACCTGATGCAGGAGTTCCAGCGTGCGCTTGCGGGCCTCCTCGTCGCGCATGCCGCGATGCACCTTCAGCACCTCGTTCACCTGCCGGTCGATCGTATGGAGTGGGTTCAGCGAACTCATCGGCTCCTGAAAGATCACCGAGATCCGGTTGCCGCGCGTCTTGCGCAGGGTCTCGTCCGAGGCGGTGAGGAGGTTCTGGCCGTCGAAATGGATCGCCCCGCCCGGATGGCTGGCCGCGGGGTAGGGCAGGAGCTTCAGGATCGACATCGCCGACACCGACTTGCCCGATCCCGATTCGCCGACAAGCGCGAGCGTCTCGCCCGGCGCGATCGTGAAGGAGATGCCGCGCACGGCGAGCTGTGTCGCCCCGCCTTGGGTGAACGCGACCTGAAGCGCCTCGACGGAGAGGATCGGTCTGTCGTGATGTGCCCTGGTCTGGCTCAAACTCTTGTCCTCGAATTCGGTCTGTGGCTCAGCGATGATCGGGCTGGCCGGGATGGGCGTGATGATCGTCGGCGCAGCGTTCCCGCTCGATCTCGACGGTCGCATGGGCGATCGCGTAGCGGTCCTTCAGTGCGGCCTTGATGGCGCGGATGACCGTGGTGCCGTCGGCCCCGTCGTCGAGGCAGGCGTGGAGGGTCGCCATCGGCCGCTCCGGCGTGATCGACCAGACATGCACGTGATGGACGTTCGCAAGCCCGTCGACGGACGACACCAGGACCGTGGTCATGTCCGCGATCTCGATGTTCAGCGGCGCGCCTTCGATGAGAACATGTCCGGCATCCTTTACGAGCCGCCACGCAGACACGAGGATGATGGCCGACACGAGAACCGAGAGGATCGGATCGATCGGCGTCCAGCCGGTTGCGATGATGACAAGCGCAGCGGCGATGGCCGCGACCGATCCGAGAAGATCGCCGAGCACGTGCAGCACGGCACCGCGAATGTTGAGATTGTCCCGGTCCGCGCCGTGCAGGACGAAGAAGACGACGATATTGACGACAAGACCGCCGGCCGCGACGGCCAGCATGGTGCCGCCGAGAACCGCGCTCGGCTCAATCAGCCGTTCGATCGCTTCGTAGGTGATGAAGCCTGCGATGAGAAACAGAGCGAGCCCGTTGACGAACGCGACGAGGACTTCGAAGCGGTCATAGCCATAGGTGCGCAACCCATCCTTAGGTTTGCGCGACAGGCGGAAGGCGAACCAGCCGAGGCCGAGCGCCGCGAAATCGGTGAGCATATGCCCGGCATCCGCCAGAAGCGCGAGCGAACCGGACACGAGCCCGCCGACGATTTCGGCCAGCATGAACGCGCCGGTGAGAGCCGCCGCGATCGCGATCCGCGTTTCGTTCGCGCCGTGGGCGTGGCCCTTGAAGCCGTGATCGTGGGAATGGCCGGAATGGGCGTGCCCCGGTTCCTCGTGGCCGGTATGCCCGGTATGACGGCTATGAGCGCTCATCTGGCGCCGCCGCGTGCGTAAAGGCGCGTCGGGTCCGACCCGGACACCATGGGAAGCGATACGCGCGACGAGACGATCGTGTCGCAAGCTTCCCCGCAAGCCGCCGCGCCTTGCACCCTGTCCGGCACCCTGCCGCCGGTGCGGTCCCCGGTGGCGCGGTTGCAGGCGCGGATCGGCCGGCTGACGGGCCCTGTCCCGATCGGGGGCCGTGTCGCGAGAGGGTGCGGGCTCATCCGAAGCTCTTGCGCGGATCGAAGGCGTCGCGCACCGCTTCGCCGACGAAGACCAGCAAGGATAGCATGAGTGAGATCACGAGAAACCCGGAGAAACCGAGCCAGGGCGCCTGGATATTGTTCTTTCCCTGGGCGAGCAGTTCCCCCAGAGAGGGCGAACCGGGCGGCAGGCCGAAGCCGAGAAAGTCGAGGGAGGTCAGCGTCGTGATCGAGCCGTTCAGGATAAAGGGCAGGAAGGTCAGGGTCGCCACCATCGCGTTCGGCAGAAGATGCCGCCACATGATGGTGAGATCGCCGACGCCGAGGGCGCGCGCGGCCGAAACATATTCGAAATTGCGCGCGCGCAGGAATTCGGCCCGCACCACGCCGACGAAGGCCACCCAGGAGAACAGGAGCATGATGCCAAGAAGGATCCAGAAGCCCGGCGGCAGGATCGCGGCGATGATCAGCAGGAGATAGAGCACGGGTATCGATGACCAGATCTCGATGAACCGCTGGAAGATCAGGTCGGTCCAGCCGCCGAAATAGCCCTGGATGGCGCCGGCCGCGACGCCGATGACGGCGGACGCCGCCGTCAGGATCAGCCCGAACAGAACGGAGATGCGGAAGCCGTAGATCAGCCGCGCGACGACGTCGCGGCCCTGATCGTCGGTGCCGAGCCAGTTCATGTTGCCGAAGGTGCAGTTCTTGTCGGCGACCCCGTCCAGATAGCGCGAGCAGGCCTCCTCGTCGCTGAGCGTCCATGTCGGCGGGGACGGGGCGGGCGAGGGTATCTCGTTGTTGACGGTCTGGTAGGAATAGCGGATCGCCGGCCAGATCGCCCAGCCATTGGCCTCGATCTCGTCCTGGACGAAGGGGTCCCGATAATTGGTCACGGGCAGGAAGCCGCCGAACACCTCCTCCGGATAGTCCACGACGACCGGATAGTAGAATTCGTCATTGTAGGAGACGAGCAGGGGTTTGTCGTTGGCGATCAGTTCGGCGACGCCGGTCAGAACGAACAGGACGAGGAAGATCCAGAGCGACCAGTAACCGCGCCGGTTCGCCTTGAAGTTCTGCCACCGGCGCCTGCTGAGGGGCGACAGTGCGGGGCGCTTCACCTGCCGGGAGGCGGGCGCCGACTGCGCGATGCCGGCCGTTTCCTCGCGCGCGATCGCGGCCGCGCGATCGTCGCTCAGCGTCTCTTGGTGAGACGGGTCGTTTTTCAGGCGGTCCTTGAGAGCGTCATCCATGGATCAACGACCTCTCTTTGCGAAGGTTTCGATCAGGCGGCGGAGTGCCTGCGGTTCGTTGCCGCTTTGACGCATCGTTCGGGCCTGGGGATGACGAGCCGCAAAGGCTGGGTGGCAATGAACGCCGCCAGCGTGGCGGCGGACGGCCGAAAGAGTGCAAGGCGCCTCGGGAATAGTGCACGCCATCCTCAAACCCCCCGGCTCTCGAAATCGATCCGCGGATCGATCCACGTATAGGTGAGATCGGAAATCAGCGTCGTGACGAGACCGATCAGCGAGAAGATGTAGAGCGTACCGAAGACCACCGGATAGTCGCGCTGGTAGATCGCCTGGAAACCCAGATAGCCGAGACCGTCCAGCGAAAAGATCGTCTCGATCAGGAGCGAGCCGGAGAAGAAGGCACCGATGAAGGCGCCGGGAAAGCCGGCGACGATGATGAGCATGGCGTTGCGGAACACGTGGCCGTAGAGCACCCGGCTCTCGGTGAGGCCCTTGGCGCGAGCGGTCGTCACATATTGCTTCCGGATCTCGTCGAGGAAGGAGTTCTTGGTCAAAAGGGTCGTGGTCGCGAACGCCGAAAGCGACAGGGCGATGAGCGGCAGCGCCAGGTGCCAGAAATAGTCGGGAATGGTCTGCGTCACGCAGCGCGCCGGATCGAACGCATCCGACCATGGCGCGCACCAGTTGCCGTTGACCCCGTCCGACAGGAGGCCGCGCAAGGGGAACCAGTCGAAGAAGGAACCGCCGGCAAACAGCACGATCAGCAGGACGGCGAACAGGAACCCTGGAATCGCATAGGCGACGATGACGATCGCCGAGGTCCAGATGTCGAAGGTCGAACCATCGTGCAGCGCCTTGCGGATGCCGAGGGGAATGGAGATCAGGTAGGACAGGAGCGTGATCCAGATCCCGAGCGAAATCGACACCGGCATCTTTTCCAGAATCAGGTCCCAGACCGAGATCGAACGGAAATAGCTTTCGCCGAAATCGAATCGCGCAAAGTCCCAGAGCATCTTGCCGAAGCGTTCGAGCGGAGGCTTGTCGAAGCCGAACTGCTGTTCGAGACGCGCGATGAATTCGGGATCGAGACCCTGGGCGCCACGATAGCTGGAGCTTTCGCCGCCCTGGCCGCCGAAGTCGCCGCCACCACCACCGGAGACGCGGTCGGTCGCCGAACCGGCATCGCCCTGAAGGGTCGCGAGCACCTGCTCGATCGGGCCACCCGGCGCGAACTGGATGACCAGGAACGAGATGGCCAGAATGCCGACGAGGGTCGGCACCATCAAGAGCAGTCGGCGGAGGATATAGGCGCCCATGCGGAGTGTCGGTCTCCTGAAGTTCTTCGAGCCAAGCCGGGCGAACGGGCGCCCACGCGGCGGTCTCGTCTTGGTTAATCGATCTCTAGCAGCCTGTTTGCCCTATGCAAAACGACGCGGGTCCGGTCGTAAAGCTTCGCACAACGGTCGGCCGGAGCGAATGCATCATGCCTTGCCGATGGCTCTCGCCTTGTCTTCGTCGAACCACCAGAGACTTTCCACAGGCCAGCCATAGTCGGGTTTGGGTTCGGCAAAGCCGAACATGTCCCAATAGGCGACCCGATGAACGTCCGCATTGATGTTGGGAAGCCAGTCGAGCCGCCAGCGCAAGACCCGGTCGAGCGCTTTGAGAACAGTGACGAGTTCGTCCCGACTTTGCACGCGTCCGACCTCGGCAATCAGGCTGTCGACAGCTTCGCTGGCCATGCCCGGATAATTGTTGGCCCCCTGTCGATCCACCGAGTCCGAACCAAAGAAAGCGGACAGGGATTCGCGCGTCGGCGTCGGCGTGAGCGCGAAAGCGGCGAGGATCATATCGAATTCGAAGGCATTCGTGCGCCTTTGGTATTGTGCGGCATCGACAAGCCGGATCGAGGCATCGATCCCGATGCGGCGAAGCGTATCCATGAATTTGGAATAGACGCGCTCCTGTTCTGAACCGAAGGTCAGAAATTCAAGCCTGAAGACCTCACCGGACTGATTTTGCATGCGGTTGTTCGTAAAGGTCCAACCGGCCTCTCCAAAAAGCCGGATCGCCTCACGCAGCTTTGTGCGATCCTGACCGGAGCCATCTGTGACCGGTTGGACCCAGACTGGCCCGAACACTTCGTCCGGTATCTTGCCCCGCAAGGGCTCAAGGAACGTCAGCTCGTCCGGGCCGGGCTCTCCCATCGCCATGAACTCCGAGCCCTGAAACGGCGAATCGGAGTGATTTCGAAGGCCGAACAGCAAGTTGGCATTCGTCCATTCGAAATCGAAGCACATGTTGATTGCTTGTCGAACACGCGCATCGGCGAACCGCTCGCGCCGCTGATTCAGCGCCCAACACTGGAATTTGGGGCGTTTTTCTGCGTCGAACTCGTTCAAGATCACATCGCCGCTCTGAACGGCCGGAAAGTTATAGCCGGTCGCCCAATCCTTGGTCGTGAACTCTTCCCGGAAATGGATGAGACCTTTGCGGAATGCCTCGAATGCCGGTTGGCGATCGCGGAAGAAGTCGATCCGTATGGTCTGGAAATGATTCAGACCCTTCGCAAAGCCCAAGTCGCGCGCCCAGTAATCTGCTCGTTTCTCGTATTCGATGAAACCGTTGAAATTGTATCGGCCGACGCCGTATTGGCCCGAACCGGGGATCACTTCGTCGGTTACCCGTGCGAAGTCTTTGCCGTTGAAGAAGGCACGCGGGATGATCGGAATGCCAAGCGAGGATAACGCATCCTGATAGTTCTGGGTGCTCGCCATCGTGATCAGGACTGTCTGCGGGTCGATGGCAACCACGTCCTCGACATTGCGAAGCGCGATCACGAAGCTTGGGTGGCCCTTTTCGGCAAGCGTCTCATAGGAGAACACGACATCGTCGGCAGTGACCGGAGCGCCGGTCGAAAACCGGGCCTCAGGTCTCAGTCTGAATGTGAAGGTGAGCCGGTCGGCGGAAAGTTCGACCGTTTCGGCAAGTCCACCATAGATCGCGTCCGGCTCGTCGAGAGACGATGTCATCAAAGAGTCGTACAGACTTTCGAGGCGAGGGGGAGCGTTGCCCTGAAGGACGAACGTGTTCAGCGTGTCGAACGCAATTGCAGACTGGTTCAAGATCCAGCTTGGCACGCCAAAGTTGATCTGCCCCCCCTCAGGCGCATCCGGGTTGGCGTAATCGAAATGATCGAACCCGGCCGCGTATCTCAGCTCGCCAAAGGCCGAGAGGCCGTGCAGCGGCACGCCCGTCTCGATATTCGCCAATGCCTCGCGCAGGGGCAGGGCGAGGCTCGCCGCCGTGCCGAGCGCGAGCTGGCCGAAACGGCGGCGGGTGAGGGCGGTCGGCCCCGGCGCCATCAGTTCGCGGCCGCGCCGGTCGACGCCGCGCCGGCGTCCCCGGCATCGGCCGCAGCCGCAGCCGCCTTCGTCCACCAGGAGTACGGGTCGAGGCCGGCATAATCCGGCGTGTCTTCGGGACGCACGAGCTTGTCCCAATAGGCCAGCCAGATGTCCGCCTTGTTCCACTGGGGCACCACGTAATATTCCCACAGCAAGACACGGTCCATCGCCCGCGTCGCCGCCACGAGCTCCTCGCGGCTTTCCGCGTAGACGATGGCGTCGATCAGCTTGTCCACGGCCGGGTTCTTGACGCCCGCATAGTTGCGGCTTCCGGGCGCATCGGCGGCATCGCTCGCGAAGAAATCGCGCTGTTCGTTGCCCGGAGACAGGGATTGCGGATAGTAGGCCATTCCCACCATCTCGAAATCGAAGTTGCGCATCCGCTCGACATACTGGTTCGGATCGACGATCCGGATGTTCACGTCGATTCCCAGTCGCCGAAGATCCTTGGCGTAAGGCTCGAGAACGCGGCTGTCGCGCGGATCGCTGCCGAGCATCTCGATGGAGAACTGCGTGCCGGTCTCCGCATCGATCAGGCGGTTGCCTTCGAGCCTGTAGCCGGCCTCCTGAAACAGGCTGAGCGCCTCGCGCAGATAGGTGCGTGCGACCCCGCGCTCGGAATAGTCGGGAAATCCTATCTCGTCGGTGAAGACTTCGGCCGGAATCTGATCGCGCAGGGGTTCCAGAATTTCGAGTTCGCGCTCGCTCGGAAGGCCGGTCGCGGCCAGTTCGCTGTTGTCGAAATAGCTCTTCTGGCGCTGATAGAGCCCGTAGAAGAGCGTCCGGTTCATCTCCTCGAAATTATAGACGAGGTTGAGGGCCTTGCGGACGTTGCGGTCCTGGAACTTCTCCAGCCGGTTGTTGAGGACATAGGCCTGCATGGAGGACACCCCGCCATCCGGCACCTCGGTCTTGATGATCTCACCGTTCTGCGCGGCCGGGAAGTCGTAGCCCTCGGACCAGCGCTGGGCGGAATTTTCCACGCGAAAATCTTCAAGGCCACCCTTCTTGAAGGCTTCCCAGGACGCGCTCTCGTCCCGGAAATAGGTGTATTTGATCTGCCCGTAATTGTAGCGGCCGACGCGGACCGGATTGTCCCAGCCCCAATAGTCGTCGACCCGCTCCCACGTGATCGACTGCCCGGTCTGGAACGCGCCGATCTTGTAGGGACCGGATCCGAGCGGCGGCTCGATCGTCGGCTGGGAGATGTCGCGCTGGTTGCCGGCGGCATCCGTGCCCTCCCACCAGTGCTTCGGCAGAACGGTCATGTCGCCGATGATCTGCGGCAATTCGCGGTTGCCGGTCTCATCGAAGCTGAACGTCACCTCGCGCTCGCCGGTCTTCTCGGCGGACTCCACATTGCGATAATAGGCGTTCCACTGGGGATGTAGCTCCTTCAGCTTCTCGAAGCTCCAGATCACGTCCTCCACGGTGATCGGCTGTCCGTCATGCCACTTGGCATCGGGGTCGAGCCGGTAGGTGACGGAGGAAAAATCCGCCGGATACCGCATCGCTTCGGCGATCAGCGCATGGGAGGTGGACGGCTCGTCGGGCGACTGCTCGAACAGCGTGTCGTAGAGGAGACCGCCCCCGAACGTCGCCAGCCCCGCAGCCGGCGTGCCGCGGATGATGAACGGGTTGAGGCTGTCGAAGGAGCCCGACGCGACCCGATTGAGCGTTCCGCCGACGGGCGCGTTCGGATTGACGTAATCGTAATGCTCGAAGTCGTCCGGATATTTGTATTCGCCGAGGAGCGATGTCGTCGTGCGCCACTGATCGGGCGTGTCTCCCTCTGCCGCGGAGCTTCCGGTCGCTGCCGTCGCATCGGCAGCCTCGCCGTCCGATGCGACGGCGGCCGGCCCTGCAACGGCACCGTCCACGGGCGCCGCGGGATCGGTGGTCGCGGCCGGAGCGCCATTGCCCTGCGCCTGCGCCTCGAACGGTGCCAGGACGCAGAAGGCGGAGGCGGCGGAAAGAAGGAGAAGTCGAAGTGCAGGCCGGGTCGCGGGCGTGGTGAGCAAACCAATATCCTCTGCAGTCGCTGTTCGTGAAGCGTGTGGTCGTTCCAGCCTTTATGCTGTGGATGAGGCGGAAATGTCACGTGACGAAACGGTCATGTCGTCGCGATGTCGGCCGCTCTGATATTCACGGTAGCAAAGAAAAAGCCCCGGCATTGCGGCCGGGGCTGTCGAGCGGTGTGACAAATCGGTGAAGCGTCGGCCCTACTTCGTCGTGCCGTCCTCGTTGTACTGGTTCAGGTAGGCGATGACATTGTCGATGTCGTCCTGGTTCTTCAGGCCGGCAAAGGCCATCTTCGTGCCGCTGACCGTGCCGCGCGGATCGGTGAGCCATGTGGTCATCAGCTCGGGGGTCCAGGCATCCTTGTCGGCCGCCCATTCGGTGAAGGCCGCCGAGAACGAATAGCCTTCGACCACCCCGGGCTTTTCGCCCATGATTCCGTTCAGCTCCGGTCCGATGCCGTTCGAAGCGCCTTCGCCCACCTTGTGGCAGGCCTGGCAGCGGCGGAAGATGGCCGCGCCCGCTTCCGCATCGCCCGACACCTCGACGACACCTGCGCCTGCTGCCGGATCGGCGGCCGCGACCTCGGCGCCGCCCGCGGGCGTCGTCGATGCCTCGTCGGCGGAGGCCGCCGGTGCCTCGGATGCCGGTTCTGCCGGGGCTTCGGTTGCCGGTGCCTCTGCCGCAGGAGCCTCTGCCGCGGGTGCCGGCGCTTCGGCCGCTGCGGCCGGGGCTTCGGCAGGAGCTGCGTCGCCGCTTTCCTGGATTTCGTTCGACAGCGTCTCGGGCTGGTTCTCCTCGCTCAGCACCGGCGCCTGGCTCTGCCCCGGCATCGCGTTGGCGGTATCGGGATCGGTCGTACCGGCGGCCTGCAGGTTGGCGTCGTCGGTTTCCGAGCCGGTCATGGTCGTCGTGCCCGGGCTGGTCTGGGCCGGTTCGCCCTCGGCGGCGCCCGTCTCTTCACCTTCGACCGGAGCCTCGGGCAGCGGCGCGGGCTCGCTGGCGAGCGAGCGCAGGTAGGCGATCGTGTCGGCGCGATCCTGGGGGTCCTTGATGCCGGCAAAGCCCATGACGGTGCCGCTGACATAGCCCTTCGGATCGGCGAGGAAGCCGTCGAGATGCTCGTAGTCCCAAACCACCGAACCGCCTTCGGAGAAGTCGGTCATCGCGCCGGAATAGGAAAAGCCCTCGTGCGATGCGATCGGGCGATTGACGACGGACCAAAGGCCGGGGCCGATCTTGTTGGCGCCGCCTTCTTCAGCCGAATGACAGGCGGTGCACTTGCGGAACTGGGTCGCGCCGTCCTCGGCGCTCGCCGTCTGCAGGCGGGCCGCGATCGGCTCGACGGCGGCTTCTTCGCTGCCGCCGGCTTCACCACCCGTATCGGCCTCGGCCACGACAATCTCGAAGCCGGGCGTCTCGGGCGCCTCGGAATGGAAGATGCCTTCGGCCACAAGGCTTCCGCCGAACATCAGAAACACCGTACCGAGCACCGCGCCGGAAATCTTGTTGAACTGTAACGAATCCATTGGCGGGGTAATGCCTCCTCAAGCAGCCGGTCAACGCTCGGCCATTCCACAGAATTGCCGCGGAACCTATGGGTTTTGCTTAACACAGGCAACAGCGTTATGAGGCGCTGCAGCCCGGACCTTTTGTCACCACACCCGCCGATCATCAAGCCATGTCGCGCAGACTTTACGGCCCGAACGGAAATTGTTTCAGAGATTTCGCCATGACGACACTCGTTCTCATCCCCGCCCGCATCGGCTCCACGCGTTTGCCGCGAAAGGCGCTCGCCGACATCGCCGGCCGGCCCATGGTCGTTCATGTCGCCGAGCGTGCCCGCGAGGCCGATGTCGGGCGCGTGGCGGTGGCGACCGACGATGACGCCATCGCGGCGGCCGTGCGCGACGCCGGCTTCGAGGCGGTGATGACGAGCCCGGATCATCCCTCCGGGTCCGACCGGATCTTCGAAGCGCTGCGTCATCTCGATCCGGAGGGCCGTGTCGAGACGATCGTCAATCTTCAGGGCGACCTGCCGACGATCGATCCGGCCTCGGTCCACAGCGTGCTCGCGCCCTTCGAGGACGGCGATTGCGATATCGCCACCCTCGGCGTCGAGATCGTGGACGCGCACGAAAAGGGCGATCCGAACGTCGTCAAGATCGTCGGTACCCCGATCCTCGATACGCGGCTGCGCGCCCTTTACTTCACCCGCGCCACCGCGCCCTGGGGCGAGGGGCCGCTCTATCATCATGTCGGCATCTACGCCTATCGCCGCGCCAGCCTCGGACGCTTCGTCGCGCTCGGCGCCTCGCCGCTCGAAAAGCGCGAGAAGCTCGAACAGTTGCGCGCCCTCGAAGCACGCATGCGGATCGATGTGGAGATCGTCGAGACCGTGCCGCTGGGGGTGGATGCGCCCGAACATCTGGAGCGCGCCCGCGCCATCCTCGAGGTCCGGTCATGAGCGCCGCAAAGCCGATCATCGCGTTCCAGGGGGAGCGTGGCGCGAACTCCGACATGGCCTGCGCCACGGTCTACGGCGATACGATGACGCCGCTGGCCTGCCCCTCGTTCGACGACGCCTTCGCGGCGGTCAAGTCCGGCGAGGCCGCGCGCGCGATGATCCCGATCGAGAACACCCTGGCCGGCCGGGTCGCCGACATCCACCATCTGATGCCGGAATCGGGCCTGCGGATCGTCGGTGAACATTACATGCCGATCCATTTCCAGCTCATGGTGCTGCCGGGGGTCCAGCGCGCCGAGATCACGGCGGTCAAAAGCCATATCCACGCCCTCGGGCAGTGCCGCAAATATCTGCGGGCCAATGGCTGGAAGCCGCTGACGGCGGGTGACACGGCGGGTGCCGCGCGCGAGGTCCGCGATCTTCAGGACCGCACGCACGCAGCGCTCGCGCCCGAGCTTGCCGCAGGCTATTACGGCCTCGAAATCCTCGAGCGGAACGTCGAGGATTCGGCCGACAACGTCACGCGCTTCGTCATCCTCGAGCTGCCGGATGCCGACGGCGACGCAAGAGCCGGCTGGGCCGACCGGTCGAGGCCGTGCGTGACCACCTTCGTCTTCCAGGTCCGCAACATACCGGCCGCCCTCTACAAGGCGCTCGGCGGCTTTGCGACGAACGGCGTCAACATGACCAAGCTCGAAAGCTACCAGATCGGCGGCAAGTTCGTGGCGACGCAGTTCTATGCCGATGTCGAGGGGCACCCGGACGACGACAATCTGAGGCTTGCGCTGGAAGAACTCGATTTCTTCACGGAAAATATCGAGATCCTCGGCGTCTACGAGGCATCGCCCGACCGCAAGTCGCTCTGAAGCGCCGGCAATCCCCGTCCGGCCCTTCCCGGTCGTGCCATTCTTATTCACGGTGACCGGCGTGCGGCGCATCATGCGTCGATGAAGACGGTGATGAGGATGAAGGGCGCATATGCCGACATGTCGGCCGCCACCCGTCTCATAGGGGAAGGGAGCGAACGGCATGCGTCAAACGAAGGAGCGGCAGGGCAGGGCGATCGGCGGCCCGGTTCCGGACCATGGTCCTGGACGATCGGCGTCCGCCGGGCCATGGCCGCGGCTCGACGCCGTCCTGCGCGCTCGTCTACGCGCCGGGTGCGTCCCGCCGATGAACCATCCTCTTCCATGCCGCGGCGACCGCATGCCGTGGCGGACGATTCGCAAGGTGCCCGTTGGGCGTGGATGCCTTAACGTCCTGCGCGGCGTCTGGCATTCGGTGTGCGACCGGCTGGCCGAATGGCTGCTGACGATCTGGCTTCTCGACTGGGGCCTGACGCTGGCCCATGGCGGAACGTTCGAAAGCCCGGCCGTCTCCGTCATGACGAGTTGGGCGCGCATCGAGGCGTGGCAGCTCTTCTGCCTCGTCGGCGGTGGCTGCCGGCTGTTGCTGCTCGTCGTCAATGGCGGCTGGCGCAAGTCGCCGCATGTCCGGGTGTTCGCCTCGCTCGCAACCATGCCGCTCTGGGCGGTTGTCGCGTACGGACTGCAAATGTCGGGCACCGACGCCGTGGGCGCCGGCGCCTATTATGCCTGCGTCCTCGCCGAGATGGTCGGCATGTACCGGGCGACGAAGGAGGCCGGCTGGAACGATGGCCGGGCGTTCCGTCAGGGGAGCCGAGGCTGATGCCGTTGGCGGAGATCATGGGCTATGTCGCGGCGTGCGTCACCGGGCTGATCGTCGTCATGCGGCTGGTCGACACCTATTTCGCCGAGCGCCACAAGGGCCGGAAGGCGGCGCAGGACCAGACGCGCGCGGCAGAGGTCGCAGTCTTCCAGCCGACGGCGGACCGCTACCCGCGCGCGACGATCGAGCAGCTGATCGGCGAAATCCATGCGAAGGTGGCCGAAATTCACAGGATCGTCCTGACGGAGGATCAGGAACGGCGCGAGAACGAGCGCCGGAAACTGCAATCCGATCTGGAGGAGCTCGAGACCCTGCGCCAGAAGGATCGCCGACGGACCTGACCGATCCGCCTTTGCCGACCCGGCCGGTTTCGCTGTAAGAGGGGCCACGCGGTCCGCGATAGATGTCGCCGAAACAGCACGAGGAAACCATGGCCGAAATGCCGAGGAAGCAGGACGCAGCGCTGTACGGCGCAGGGCCGCTCTTTGCCGTTGCCCCCATGATCGACTGGACCGATCGCCATTGTCGTTTCTTCCACCGGCAATTGACCGGCCACGCGCTGCTGTACACCGAGATGATCGTGGCCGACGCGATCATCCACGGGCCGCGCGAGCGGCTGCTCGACTACAGCGAGGCCGAGCATCCGGTCGCGCTCCAGCTGGGTGGCTCCGATCCGCAGAAGCTCGCAGCGGCCGTCACGATCGCGCGCGACTGGGGCTATGACGAGGTCAACCTCAATGTCGGCTGTCCGTCGGACCGGGTGCAATCGGGCACGTTCGGCGCCTGCCTGATGCGCGAGCCGGCGCTGGTCGGCGATTGCCTGGCGGCCATGCGGGATGCTGCCGGCGCGGTGCCCGTCACGGTCAAGTGCCGGCTCGGGGTCGACGATCAGGATATCGAGGACGCGCTGGATCGGCTGGCGCAAGAGGCGGTCCGGGCCGGGGTGTCGGCGATCTGGGTGCATGCGCGCAAGGCCTGGCTCCAGGGGCTGAGCCCCCGGGAGAACCGGGACATTCCGCCGCTCGATTATGGGCGGGTCGCCCGCCTCAAGGCGACGCTTCCAGGCGAGTTCATCGGATTGAACGGCGGCCTGACATCGGTGCAAGATTCCCGGAACATCGCGGCGGAATTGGGTCTCGACGGCATCATGATGGGGCGCGCCGCCTACCAGACGCCGGAGGTGCTGGCCGATGTGGACCCTCTGTTCTACGGCGCCGATCACAGCCCGATCGACTATCCGGCGCTGATTGCCGCGATGGAAGCCTATGCGGCGCGCCACATCGCGTCGGGCGGCCGGCTGAACCAGGTGACCCGGCACATGCTCGGCCTGTTCAACGGCCTGCCGGGCGCGCGGCGCTGGCGCCAGATCCTGTCGTCCGAAGCGCCGAAAGCCGGTGCGTCGCCCGCCGTCATCCGCGAGGCGTTCGCGGCCGTCCGCCTGCCGGACACAGCCCGGAACGCCGCGTGAGACCCGATCCCATCGGCTGTCGTTCGAGCCTGCGCGAAGCGATCGACCGCCGGAGCGCCGGGCCCCATGATTGATGCGTTCGATTACCAGAGCCTTGCCGCCATCGTCGGCGCGCTCGCCCTTGCCGCGGCGCTTGCGGGATTTCTCGCCGGGCTCTTCGGCATCGGAGGCGGCGCCATCTACGTGCCGGTGCTCTACCAGACCTATCAATGGCTCGCGATTCCGGAGACGGTGGCGATGCATGTCGCGGTCGGAACGTCGATCGCGATCATCGTCCCGACCTCGGTCCGCTCGCTCGCAGCCCATCTCAGCCGCGACGCGGTCGATCGAACGCTCCTGAAGGAATGGCTGGTCGCCGTCCCCGCAGGCTCGATCGCGGGCGCCGTCCTCGCCGCCAGCGCATCGTCGGTGACGCTGCGGGGAATCTTCGCGGTCCTTGCCTTCGTGATCGCGCTCAAGCTCTTGTTCGGCCGCATCGAATGGACGATCGGGAAGGCCCTCCCGGGGCTTGCCGGTCGCTCGCTGGCCGGGGTGCTCATCGGCTTTCTGTCGGCGCTCATCGGGATCGGCGGCGGGGTGCTCAACAACACGTTCATGACGCTGTACGGCCGGCCGATGATTCAGGCCGTCGCCACCAGCGCCGGTGTCGGTGCGCTGATCGCCATACCCGGCGTTCTCACCTACGTGTATGGCGGCTGGGGCGAGCCCGACCTGCCGCCCTACAGCCTCGGTTTCGTCAGTCTTGCGACCGTCGCCCTGATCGCGCCCGTCTCGCTGGTCGCCGTGCCGCTCGGTGCCTCGCTCGCCCATCGCCTGTCGCGCCGGAAACTCGAGGTCGGGTTCGGCCTGTTCCTGCTCGTCGTGGCGGCCCGTTTCGCCATCAGCCTCGTCTGAGGCGCCGGGATCGTCACGACGGCGAGCCGCACCCGACGGATCAGCGCCGGCTGATCTTCATCGGCAAGCCGTTTTCGGGCTGTACGGTGATGCGCTGGACGACGTTCGGCTGGTTGCGGCCGTCATAATCGAAGCGCAGATCCCGCATCAGGACCGCCAGCGCGATCACCGCTTCCTGCAGGGCGAAGCTCGCCCCGATGCAGATGCGCGGCCCGACGCCGAACGGCAGGTACTGGTAGCGATCGAGCGCGTCGCGATTTCCGGGCATGAACCGGTCCGGAATGAAATGGTCCGGCCGGTCCCAGAGCATCTCGTGGCGGTGGATGAGCCACGGCATGATCAGAACCGTCGAGCCCGCCGGGATCGTCAGGTCGTTGAACTGATCGGCCTGGAGCGCCGTGCGGTTCAGCGAAGGCGCGGGCGGATAGAGCCGCATGGATTCCTCGAACACCGCGCGGGTGCGGGGCAGGGCGTCGAGATATTGGCTCGGATGGTCCAGCGTCGGAACCACACGGTCGATTTCCTCCTCGACCATCCGCCGCTCGTCCGGTGCCTGGCTGAGAAGATAGAAGGTCCAGGCGAGCGAGCGCGCCGTGGTCTCGTGACCGGCGCCGATGAAGGTGATGATATTGTCCTCGATCTCGTCGCGCGACAGCCCGTCCGCCTTGAGGAGAAGCGTGAGCAGATCCGGCGGCGCGCCGTCCGGGTCGCGGTCCAGCTGACGCTTGCGCTTCTCGATCGTCTCGGCGATCAGCTGGCGGAAATAGTTCATGGACTTGCGGCCGCGCATGCGCCGGAAACGCGGGAGAAAGTCCGGCGCACCAAGAAGGTCCAGCGGATCGACGCGGCCCATCGAGCCGAGGAAATCACTCGTCGAGCGGGCAAACGCGTCCGGTTCGGAGGCGATATCGTCGGAAAAGAGCGTCGCCTGCAGGATGTCGAACGTCAGCAGCGTCGTCTCGTGGCTGATGTCGACGGTCTGGCCCGCCATCCCGCTCAGCCGCTCCTGCGCTTTCTGCGAGCGGGCGGCCATGGGTTCGGTGAAGCCGGCGATGTGGCGCGGCGTGAAGATCGGGGCGATCGCCTTGCGCGTCCGCCGCCAGAGCTGGCCTTCCGCCGTCAGGAGCCCGTCGCGCAGCAGCGGCCGCAGGATGCGCTGGCGCAGGGGCTGCATGACGTAATTCTTCGCATTGTCGACGAGAAGATGTCGCACGGCCTTCGGATCGTTCACGACGATGTTCGGGACGCCGAGCCAGCTTCCGACGATGTACGGCTCCTTGAAGGCCCGCGTGCCCCAGATTTCGATGGGATTGCGCGATGCGGTCTTCAGGAACCCGAAAAAGCCGAGCGGCTCGGAATGGGGCACCGGCGCCGGTGCCCGGAAGGGACGGGGTCTTGACGGGACGTCCGGCGAGACGAGCGTGTCGGCGGCATGCAAGGCATTGGACATGAAGGAAAATCGCCGTTTCGTTGCGGGAGCGTTTCGATATTCTTGAATATGGGTTCGCCGCACCGCCGCGTCGAGCGGGGCGCGTGGACGCGGGGAGAGGACCCTATGCCTGCGTTGGACGGACAGGGCGTTACCCGGCAGGAAATCTATGCAAGTCCAGACGCCAAGGCCCAGCTGTCATCGATCCGTGGACGGCCTGACCGCGAAAGTGTCAAGCCGCTTTCATCCTATGCCTCAAGTCTTTATATACTAGAGGTCGATAGAGGCGATTCGTCGCCGGGGTGCGTGCCGTTTCGCACACGCGCCTTCGAATGAATGCAAGGAAGACCATGTCCGCAGCCAACGATCTGTCCGCCGGCGTTCCTGCCGAATACGGTGCCGACTCCATCAAGGTCCTGAAGGGCCTCGACGCGGTGCGCAAGCGACCGGGCATGTATATCGGCGATACGGATGATGGCTCGGGCCTCCACCACATGGTCTACGAGGTGGTCGACAATGCGGTGGACGAGGCACTTGCCGGTCACGCCGACTTCGTGACGGTGACGCTCAACGCGGACGGTTCCTGCTCGGTGTCCGACAATGGGCGCGGCATCCCGACCGGTATCCATACCGGCGAGGGCATTTCGGCGGCCGAGGTCATCATGACCCAGCTGCATGCCGGCGGCAAGTTCGACCAGAACTCCTACAAGGTCTCCGGCGGTCTCCATGGCGTCGGCGTTTCGGTGGTCAACGCGCTTTCGGTCTGGCTGAAGCTCAAGGTCCGCCAGAAGGGCAAGGTCTTCGAGATGGCGTTCAGCCATGGCGTTGCCGACGGGCCGCTCGCGGTCACCGGCGATTCGGGCGGGGCGACCGGCACGGAAATCACCTTCCAGCCGTCACACGACACGTTCCAGGGCGTCACCAGCTTCGATTATGCGACGCTCGAGCACCGCCTGCGCGAACTCGCCTTCCTCAATTCCGGCGTCCGCATCATCCTCACGGACAAGCGCCCGGCCGACGAGAAGAAGGTGGAGCTGTACTATGAAGGCGGGCTCGAGGCCTTCGTGCGCTATGTCGACCGGGCCAAGAAGCCGATCATCTCGGCGCCGATCGCCCTCACCGGCGAGAAGGACGGCATCACGGTCGAAGTCGCCATGTGGTGGAACGATTCCTACAACGAGAATGTCCTCTGCTTCACCAACAATATTCCGCAGCGGGACGGCGGAACCCATCTCGCCGGCTTCCGCGGCGCGCTGACCCGGCAGGTGACCGGCTACGCCGAATCGTCCGGCATCATGAAGAAGGAGAAGGTCACCCTGACCGGCGACGACTGTCGCGAAGGCCTCTCCTGCATCCTGTCGGTCAAGGTTCCGGACCCGAAATTCTCCTCCCAGACCAAGGACAAGCTGGTCTCGTCCGAAGTGCGGCCGGTGGTCGAGAATCTGGTCAGCTCGGCGCTGGCCGAGTGGTTCGAGGAGAACCCGCAAGAGGCCAGGATCGTCATCGGCAAGGTGGTGGAGGCCGCCGCCGCGCGCGATGCGGCACGGCGCGCCCGCGAGCTCACGCGCCGCAAGGGCGCGCTCGACATCACCTCGCTGCCCGGAAAGCTCGCCGACTGCCAGGAGCGCGATCCGGCGAAATCCGAAATCTTCATCGTCGAGGGCGATTCGGCGGGCGGCTCCGCCAAGGGCGGCCGGTCGCGCAAGAACCAGGCGATCCTGCCGCTTCGCGGCAAGATCCTGAATGTGGAGCGGGCCCGGTTCGACCGCATGCTCGGCTCCGACCAGATCGGCACCCTGATCACCGCCCTCGGCACCTCGATCGGCAAGGACGAGTTCAACATCGACAAGCTGCGCTACCACAAGATCATCATCATGACGGACGCCGACGTCGACGGCGCCCATATCCGCACGCTGCTCCTCACCTTCTTCTTCCGCCAGATGCCGGAACTGATCGAGCGCGGCCACATCTACATCGCGCAGCCGCCGCTCTATAAGGTGGCGCGCGGCAAGCAGAGCCAATATCTGAAGGACGAGAAGGCGCTCGAGAACTATCTGATCGAGGGCGGTCTCGACGATGCCTCGCTGACCCTGTCGTCGGGCGAGGTGAGGACCGGCCGCGATCTGCGCGCCGTCGTCGACGATGCGCTGTCGATACGCTCGATCCTGTCCGGTCTTCATTCACGCTATGACCGCTCGGTGGTGGAACAGGCCTCGATCCTCGGGGCGCTTTCGCCGGAGGTCGCCGATCATCCGCAGGACGGGCCGGCGACCGCGCAGCGCATCGCCGAGCGTCTCGACCTCATCGCCGACGAGACCGAGCGGGGCTGGACGGGCGAGGCCGTCGACGGCGGCTACCGCTTCCGGCGCACCGTGCGCGGCGTGACGGAAGTCCAGAATCTCGATGCGGCGCTCCTCCATTCGGGCGATGCGCTGGCGCTGATGCGTCACGCCCCGCGCCTCAAGGAGGTCTATGACGGCGGCGTCCCGACGCTCGCCCGCAAGGATACGGTGCGCGACATGGCCGGGCCGCTGCAGTTGCTGATTACCGTGTTCGAGGTCGGCCGGAAGGGAATTTCGACCCAGCGCTACAAGGGGCTCGGCGAAATGAACTCGGATCAGCTCTGGGAGACGACGCTCGATCCCGACGCGCGCACGCTGGTGCGGGTCAAGGTGCAGGATGCGACGGATGCCGACAATCTGTTCGCACAGCTGATGGGCGACGAGGTCGCGCCGCGCCGCGAGTTCATCCAAGACAACGCGCTTTCGGTCGCCAATCTCGACATCTGATCGGCCCGTCGATGTGTTCTCCAGTGATCGGAGCTCATCGATACCCGGTTGCGTTGATGATTTGCGTGATCGCGCTGCCTGCGCCTTTACGAAGCGACGTCTCTTGCGTGCGCCGTCCAAGCCCCAGGGAGCGCGCACCACTCTCAGCGGCCGGCTGCCTTATCTGCATGGGGCGGATCCCCGCGATCCCGGGGAACGTCGGAGCTCGCCGCGGTGACGGACCTTGCGCTGTGTTCGGCGTCGATGGTGCGCGTGTCGCCGGTCACGACGATCGTGCGGGTCGCGTCGACGTCGGCGTAGATCCAGAGGATCTTCATCGGTTCGGTGTCCGAGGCGTTGATGAAGCGATGCGGCAGGTTGGCAGGGATGAAGGTCGTGTCTTGCGCCTTCAGCGCGTGCCGCTCGCCGTCGATCTCGGCGATGGCGTTGCCCTCGAGGAGGATGACGCTTTCTTCGCAATTATGGCTGTGGACCGGGATCGCCGCACCCGGTTCGAACACCGTGATGCCGTTGATGAAACTCGTCGTCCCCGACGCGCGATTGACGAGGGGTATCGTGCGGGCTCCGCCGCCGCGCTCGTGTGCCTCGATCTCGTCGGGGCGGAAGATGTGGGGCTTCTGGCTCATCAGGTCGCCTTCCGTTCGGTCTGCGCGGTGAGGTCGCCGACCTTGAGGGCTCGCACGCCGGCGACGAACAGCTCGACGAAGCGGTCCGCGACGCTCTCCCCGACGCTGAAGCGCCTGGCGTTCACGCAGGACTGGCCGACATTGATGGATCGCGCCTTCGCCGCGACCTTGGCCGCTTCCCTGAGGTCGACGTAGACGTCGCAGGTCGCCGCACACTTCTCGATCTCCGCGTCGGACTGGAACTCGTCGCGCGCGAGTTCCTCGCCGGTTGCACGGTTGTTGGACGTGATCATCGATCGATTCCCCGAAGGGCCGCAGACATGAGGTTGTCGGGACGAGGTGTGAGCGTCGGTGAAGCCGCCAGCCCGCGCTGCCGGTCGTCGGATGCGCTCGCGCCGAGCCTGTCGAGGATCAGCGGAACGATGCCGCCTGCCGCAAGCTGGCTCACCTCGAGCCCGGTCTCGACCGCGGCGACCGCATCGACACACAGGACCGAGCCATCGGCGCGGACGATGCGGATCGGCACGCCCGTCCGCGGCGACAGACGGTCGAGCGGGACGTCGATCTCGATCGTGGCCTTTGCCGACAACCCCAGGGAGGAGGGATGCGATCCGGCCGGCAGTTCGAGAGGAAGGACGCCCATGGCGATGAGGTTCGTACGGTGGATCCGCTCGAAGCTCGAGGCGATCACCGCGCGCACGCCAAGAAGCGCGACGCCTTTCGCAGCCCAATCCCGGGACGAGCCCATCCCGTACCGCTCGCCCGCGACGATCACGACGGACGTTCCTTCCGCCTCGTAGAGTTCGGCGGCTTCCCGTAGGCTGACGCGTGTCCCGCTGGCAGCGTGCAATGTCCGCGCGCCACGCAGTTCGGCAACCAACGCATTGGAGACGGAGCGGTTGTCAAAGAGGCCGCGGACCATGGCCTCGAAGTTCCCTCGCCGTGATGCGAACACGTTGAGATCCGAGGGGTCTTCACCTTCCTCGACGAGATGCTGTGCCGCTTCGGACCCCGGCATGATTTTGCCGGCAGGGGAGATGTGGTCGGTGGTGATGTCGTCGCCCAGCACCAGAAGAGGCACTGCGGTGTAGGAGCCGAGCCGGGTCCGTCCTGCTCCTTTCGTGAAGGGTGGACGGCGAATGTAAGTCGAGGCGTCGTCCCACGGGAAACGTTTGCCGGTCGGCGCGTCGAGTTCACGCCAGGCCCGGCTCGCCGCCGCCTCGGCGAAGGCTTCCGGGAAATCGGCAAGGTCGATCGCGTTCGCGCAGGCACGATCGATCTCGGCCGAGGTCGGCCACAGGTCGGAAAGGAACACCGGAGTGCCGCCTGCGGTCCTTGCGAGCGGATCCTTCGTCACATCCTTCACGATGTCCCCGGCCAAAGCGTAGGCGATGACCATCGGGGGCGAGGCGAGGAAGCCGAGGTCCAGGCGCGGATGCACGCGTCCGGGGAAATTGCGATTGCCCGACAGGACGGCGACGGCCGTCCCGCCTTTGTCCAGTGCATCCTCGACCGCGACGGGCAGGGGGCCGGAATTGCCGATGCATGTCGTGCAACCGAAACCGACAATGTCGAAGCCGATCGAGGCGAGGTCGTCGAGGAGCCCGGCGCGTCGCAGATACCGTTCGGCTGCCGGCGAGCCCGGCGCGAGCGAGGTCTTCACCCAGGGCGCAGGGCGTATGCCGAGCGCACGGGCCTTCCGAGCCACCAACCCGGCCGCCAGAAGCAAGCGGGGATCCGTGGTGTTCGTGCAGCTCGTGATGGCCGCGATGGCGACGGCGCCATCCGGGGTCGTCGTGCCGTGGAGCGATCCCTCGGCGAGCGGGCGGGCGATCGCCGCCTCCACCGACGCGCGCGCATCCCGGGGGGACAGAAGGTCCTGCGGCCGCCGAGGTCCCGCGAGGCTGGGCGCCAGCGTCGAAAGGTCGAGGTCGACGGTCGCGGTGTAGGTCGGAACGGCGTCGGGATCGAACCACAGGCCTTGCCGTCTTGTCGCGACCTCGGCGCGTTCGACGACGGACGAGGGACGGCCTGTCGTTCGCAGGTAGTCGATCGTCCGCTCGTCGACCGGGAAGAACCCGGTCGTCGCGCCGTATTCGGGCGCCATGTTGGCGACGACGGCACGGTCCCCGGCCGACAGCGTCGACACGCCGGGCCCGAAGAACTCGACGAACTCGCCCGTCACACCATGGGCGCGGAGGCGCTGAGTGACGGCGAGCGCGAGGTCGGTCGACAGCACGCCCTCCGGCAGGGATCCGACGAGGCGGACGCCGACGACCTCCGGCAGGCGCAGCATGACTGGCATGCCGAGCATCACGCCCTCCGCCTCGAGACCCCCGACACCCCAGCCAAGGACCCCGATGCCGTTGATCATCGGAGTGTGGCTGTCGGTGCCGATCAGCGTGTCGGGGAACACCCAGGGCCGGTCCCCGATCTCGGCGGTTCGGCTGACCGTGGCGAGCTGCTCCAGGTTCAGCGTGTGCATGATGCCTGTGCCAGGAGGGTTCACACGCAGGCCGGGCAGGGCGATCGTCGCCCATTTCATCAGGCGGTAGCGTTCGGCATTCCGTTCGAGCTCGATCGCCATGTTGGCCCCCAGGGCGTTCGGCGTGCCATAGCGGTCCACCGCGACGGAGTGGTCCACCGACACGTCGATCGGGATCGCCGGTCGAAGGAGTGCGGGATCGAGGCCCGCCTCCGCCAGCGCGTCGCGCATGCCGGCAATGTCCACGAGCGCGGGAACGCACGTCGTGTCGTGCATCAGGATGCGGGACGGTCGGAAGGCTATCTCAGTTTCGCTGCGTCCATGCCCGAGCCATCCTAAAAAGGCAGGGGTGAAATCCTCCATTTCGGCAATCGCGGCATGGCGAAGGACGTTCTCGGCCAGGATGCGAATGACCCAGGGCATCCGATCCAGCGCCGGACCGAACGCGGCACGAAGGTCGATCAGAGCATGGTGGCGACCGTCCACCATGACGCTGGCGACAACCGACGCCATATCGTCGTCGGACGCTCGATGGCTTCCCGAAGCTCTGCCTCCGTTCACCGTGCCCTCCGTCAGGACAGGCGGCCGGACGAGACGAGGACGCCGTCCGCGTCGACGTCGGTCCAGCAACCGGAGCGGAACCCGGCGCCGGGCGCGGCGGCCCGGTCGAGCGACAGGCTGTCGTCCAAGATATTGACGGTCTCGGCGTCGGCCGATCCGGAAGCGAAGGCCTGCCGGATCGGATCGACCGCGATCGGGGTGGCGTGGATCAGCGCAATGCGCAGCCTGGCGGGCATGGATCTCTCCGTGTTGGGATTCGGGGGCCGGCTCTCCGCCGGCCCACCTGTTCGTCAGCCTTGAGCGGCAGGGAAGACCCAGACGCTTTCGGGCGGGAACTCCGCGTAGACCTTTCCGCCCGGAAGGCGTCGATTGCCGTTCGCCTTCACGGCGAAGTCGCCACGCCGCACGCGATACTCCCAGCGGTCACCCAGATAGACGCTGTCGTCGAGCTGCATCTCCAGGCGGTTCGGTCCCGGCGCGTCGCCGATGGTGATCCGTTCCACGCGGATCACCGCCTGCGCGTCGACGGAAGGGGACAGTCCCTGCCGTTCGCGCACGACACCGTCGAGTTCCCAGCCCTCGCCGCCGATCCGGGCGACGTCGCCGTCCATCGAAAGCAGCTTGCCGCGGGCGATGTTGTTCGCGCCGAGGAAGTCCGCCGCGTAGAAGCTGGTCGGATTCGAATAGATCTCGTGCGGGGTCCCCTCCTGCACGATCCGTCCGTTCTGAAGCAGCAGGATGTGGTCGGCGGCCGCCAAGGCCTCGGTTTGGTCATGCGTGACGAGGATGGCGCAGATCTCGAGGTCGAGGATCAGTTTGCGGATCCAGTATCGGGCCTCCTCGCGCAGCTTGGCGTCGAGGTTCGACAGAGGCTCGTCGAGAAGCAGCACCCGCGGCTCGTAGACGAGCGCCCGGCAGATCGCCACGCGCTGCTGCTGGCCGCCGGAAAGCTGGCTCGGATAGCGATCGGCAAGGTGACCGAGACCGAGACGCTCCAGGATGTGCTGGATGCGCCGATCCATGTCGGCCTTGTTCACCCCGCGCAGTTTCAGGCCATAGCCGACATTCTCCTTCACCGTACGATGCGGCCAGAGAGCGTAGGACTGGAACACGAGACCGATGTTGCGCTGCTCGGGAGGCAGGAGGATCCGCTTGTCGGAGTCCATCGCGACCTTGTCCCCGATCCTGATGTGGCCGATCTCGGGCTGCTCGAGGCCCGCGATGCATCGCAGGAGCGTCGTCTTGCCGGAGCCCGAGGCTCCGAGGAGCGCCACGATGGACCCGCGATCAGCGGTGAAGGACGCGCCCTTCAGGATCTGGAGTCCGCCCAGCCACTTCTGGACGTTCTTGACGACGAGTTCAGTCATGGATCTTGGCTCCCAGGCGAAGGGCGAGGGTCAGGCCCGCCGCCGTCATGATGATGGAGATGAAGGCGAGGGCGGCGATCGTGTCCATGGCGCCCGTCTGGAGGAGGGTGACCATCAGCGAGCCGATGACCTCGGTGCCCGCGCCCATCAGGTAGACGCCGGTGGCGTACTCCCGCAGGAAGATGATCATGATGAGCGCCCATGCCCCGGCAAGGCCCGGACGCACGATCGGGATGACGATGTCCCGCCAGGTGCGTCCGATCGTGGCACCGGAAGTGCGAGCCGCCTCCTCGAGCTCCGGGCTCACCTGGATCAGCGTTCCCTGCAGCAGCCGCAGTCCGTAGGACAGGCCCACCACCATGTATGCGATGAAGAGTGCGACCAGCGTCGGCCGCAGCGGCGTCAGGAACGGGACGAACAGGAAGACCCAGAAGAATGCGAGGCCGATCACGAGGCCCGGAAGGGCGCGGGGCAGGAGGACGATATAGTCCAGGACCGTGTTCGACGTGCCGTGGTTCCGATGCCCGGCAAGCCCGACCAGAAGGTAGATGAAGACCGCCGCCGCGCCGCCGACCACGCTGAGGAGGAGGGTGTTGACGATGCCGCGCGACAGGCTCGGCACCTCGAGCAGGCGGTCGAAGTTGGCCAGCGTCACATAGTCGAGGAGGTCGATTCCCTGACCCCATGCGCTGACGAAGGCGCGAACGCTGATGCCGCCGATCGGGAGAGCGACCGAGACGAGCAGCCAGATCGCGATGCCCGTCAGGGCGATGACCTGGCCGTTGCCTCCGAGCTTGAGAGGCGTTGCCCGCGCACCCTTGCCGCCGAGCGCGGCGTAGCGGCGGGAGTTCCTCAGAAGCCGGCGCTGGAAGAAGACCAGCGGCAGCGTGATCAGGATCAGGACCATCGCGACCACCGCCATGAGCTGGTAGGTCGGCACGCCGAACAAGGTCGTCAGCTTGTAGATGTAGGTCGTCAGGACGAGGATGCCGTTCGGATCGCCGAGGACGAGCGGGATGCCGAAGGTCTCGAAGCCGAGAAGCAGGTTCAGGGCCGCCGCGAAGATCAGGGCCGGCAGCACCATCGGCAAAGTGACGTCGCGCGAGACCTGCCAGATCGAGGCGCCGCTCGTGCGAGCCGCCTCCTCGAGGTCGGAGGGCAGGTTCCGCATCGCTGCCGAGACGTAGAGGTAAACGTGCGGCACGTGGCTGAGGCCGGCGATCAGGATGATACCGGGGAGCGAGTAGAGGTTCCAGGGCACGCCGCCGAAGAGTTCGCGGAACCAGATCGTCAGGAAGCCGGACGGGCCGACCGAGACCGTGTAGCCGAATGCGAGCACGATCGAGGATATGAACATCGGCACGAGCACGAGTATCTCGAGCGTCCGCTTGAAGCGGATGTCCGTCCGCGTCAGCAGGAAGGCGAGGATGCCGCCGAGCGGAACGGCCACGAAGACCATTCCGAAGGCGAAGATCGTCGTCGTGCGGAGCGCGATCCAGAAGGTCGGATCCGTCAGGACGTAGCGGTAGGCCTCGAGGCTGACGCTCGACCGGGGGCTGAAGAAGGGCCCGTCGAGGAAGCTCTGGTAGACGATGAGGCCGACAGGGGCGAGCACGGCGATCGCCAGGAGCCCGATCGCGATGTTGCGGTACCAGCGCGCGTCGATCGGGGACGCGATCTTCGGCGGCGGATCGCCGCGCTCCACCTGCGCGAGGCCGCGCGCAATCTCTGTTGCGTTCATGGACATGGGTCGGACCCTGATCGGAGTGGGAGGGGCCGCAGCGCGTCGGTGCGCCGCGGCCGTCGGGCGGTCAGTTCGACGCGGTTGTCGCGGCGGTCCACTCGCGGAAGAACTCAACCCGCTTCTGCGGCTGCATGTATGTCAGGAGATGATCGTCGACGTCGATCGGGTCGAGTTTGCCGCCCACGCGCTCGTTCAGGGTCGAAAGGTTCAGCCCCTCGGTCACGTCGTCCCGGACGGACGGAAGGCTGCCGGCGGCGAGCGCGTTCTGGCCTTCCTGAGACAGCATGAAGTCCACGAACAGCTTGGCCGCCTCCGGGTTCGGCGAGTCCTTCATGATCCCGGCGAGACGGGAGAAGCCGGCCGTGTAGTCGGTGCCGAACGCGACGCCGAGGTTCGGGCTGTCCTTGACCCAGTCAAGCGCGTACGATCCGATGATGTTGATCGCCAGGACGTTTTCTCCGGAGACCACCGTCTCGCGCATCGAGCCCGAGCTCGAGTAGGTCTTCACCCCGACGCCGCCCATCGCCTTCGCGAGGTCCCAGAAGCTGTCCGTGCTCTGCGCGTCGTTGGTGTGGTGCAGGAAGCCGGCGCCACTCTTCTCGGGATCGAAGGTCGCGACGCGACCCCGCAGTTCGTCGCGGTTGTCGTTGAAATAGGCGATCAGGTCTGCACGGGTCTGCGGAACGTCGTCCTTGGACAGGGCACCCGTATTGTAGATCATGCCGATGGGCTCGATGGTCGTGGCGTACAGAGTGTCCTCGTAGTTCGCCCATTCGGGAAGGTTCGCCTTCTCGGGGGAGTCGTAGGGCTCCATGTACCCGTCGGCCGCGAGCGTCATCTGGAGGTCCATCGCGGCGGACCAGACGATGTCGGCGCCCACCTGGCTGGCGGCGGCCTCCGAGATCGCACGGTTGTACGCGCCGTTCGTACCGAGATCGTTATACTCGACCTTAATGCCGTACTTGCCGGTGAAGGCGTCCAGCAGGCGCTGCGCCTGCGCGGCGTCGGTCGAGGTGTAGATCACGACGCGCCCTTCGGCCTTCGCCGCCTCGATCGTCTGCGCATAGTCGGCCGGATAGCCTGCCGGCACGTCCTGCGCCGACGCGGCCGCGACCGCGGCGAGCGACATGGCGCTCGCAAAGAAGGTCGACTTGAAAATTCGCATGTGAACTCCTCCCCATAAGCCTGGATCCCAGCCGCGCCTTGGCAACGGCTCCTCCGGGATCCGGGCGGTAGACGGTCGACGGACCATCCGCCGACCGCAATTCCCTCCTGCTAAAAATGGCCTAATGCGTGGAAAAAGCCATTTTTTTGGCCCGTTACCGAGCGTTGGCGACCATCCGGTCCTGCGGTTCGGCGCAGCCGACGACCGAAGCGACCCGAGAGCCGAAGGCATCGCAGTTCATCGAGCCGCCGAGATCGCGTGTTCGGCTATCCGGGTTCTCGAGCACCTCATCCACGGCTCGCTCGATCTCCGCGCCGGCAGCCTCGTAGTTCGGCAGCCCTCGCTTCTCCCCGATCCAGCTCAGCATCATCGCGACCGAGAGGATCAGCGACGACGGGTTGGCGATGTTCTGGTTCTGGATGTCCGGGGCGGAGCCGTGCTGCGCCTGCGCGCAGACCCGGTTCTCTTCCTTGTTGGCGTTGATCGAGCCCGCCAGGCCGAGGCTTCCCGACAGCTCGCTGGCGAGGTCGGAGATGATGTCCGAATAGAAGTTGGTGGAGACGATCACGTCGTAGCGCGACGGATCCCGGACGAGATGGGCGGCCATGGCGTCGATGATGACGTCGTCCAGGACCACCTCGGGAAACTCCTTGTGAACCTTGCGGACCCAGTCGAGGAAGAAGCCGTCGGTGATGATGAAGTTGTTCGCCTTGTGGACGGCGGTGACCTTCCTGCTGCGCTTCACCGCAAGCTCGAACGCCGCGCGGGCGATGCGCTCGCAGGCCTTCGAAGTCAGTTTGCGGACCGACAGCGCGACGTCCTCGGTCGGCATGAACTCGCCGAGACCCTTGAACATGTTCCGGTCGGGATAGAAGCCTTCGGTCGCCTCGCGCATGATGACGAGGTCCATCTCCTTGCCCGGCAGGAAGGATCGTTTCCGGGCGGGACGGACGTTCGCATAGAGGTCGAGCTTGACCCGGAAGCCGCCGGACACGTTCGGTCCGCCCTGGTCGCGCGGCGGGTAGTCCATATGCGACTGCGGGCCGAGGATGATGCCGTCGTAGCCCTTGGCCTTCTCGATCGTCTCGTCGCGGAGCGTCGTGCCGTACTTCTCGAGGCTGGTGAAACCCACGTCCTCGTAGTCGCACGCGATGCCGAGGTCGAAGCGGCGGTTCGCCTGCTCCAGCACCTCCATCGTGGCCTTCGTGATCTCCGGGCCGATGCCGTCGCACGGCAGCACAAGGAAACGCATCGCTCTCTCCCCATTGGTGCGGCGGCGCCGCCGAGTTGGCATGAGAGGAGTTTGGCTTTCTCTCACGTCAAATGCAATAAAAATTTTGGACTTAGACGTTGAAAAATGCATTTTGATCGGTCGTCGGAGTGGTTATACACTGCGCTTTTGAGACGGCGCGACGCCAACGGGTCGCGCGAGGGAACGTGTTGGATGTCGGAAACCGCAAGCCCGCTCGTGCTGTCGCTCGCCGGAAGGCTCAGCGAACTGATCCGCGTCGGGGACATCAAGGCCGGGGAAAAGCTCGCGACCCAGGCTCTGGCCGACCGTTTCGGCGTTTCCCGATCGCCGGTCCGCGACGCGCTGACGCTCCTCCAGGAGCGTGGCGTCATCGAGCAGCAGCCCAACCGGGGCTTCTTCGCCAAGGAGGTCTGCGACACTGAGGGCGACGCCGCGGGAAGCGAACCGCTGCCGCACGACGCACTGGACGTCTACCAGCGACTGGCCGAGGATTGGCTCACCGACCGCATTCCTTCGGACGTCAGTGAGCAGATGCTGCGAGAGCGCTATGGTCTCACGAAGGCTCAGGTTTCCGACATCCTCGTGCGCGCCGCGAGGGAGGGATGGGCGGAACGCAAGCAGGGCTACGGTTGGCGCCTGCTTCCCGTTGCCAAGACCCCCGAGGCGTTCGAGCAGATCTATCGCTTCCGCATGATGATCGAGCCGGCCGCCATGCTGGAACCGGACTTCCGCGTCGATGCGAGGATCCTCGCCGAGCAGCGGCGCATCCAGGAGAAGATGCTGGAGTCCGACATCGAGCGGCTCCCGGCCGATCGCCTTCTCGACAACGGCTCGAACTTCCATGAGGAACTGATGCGCATGAGCGGCAATCCGTTCATGCACATGTCGCTTGTCCGCGTGAACCGGATGCGGCGACTGCTCGAGTACCGCTCCAAGGTCGACCGACCCCTCCTCTCGGTCCAGTGCTCCCAGCACCTCGAGATCCTATCGGCCCTCGAGCGCAACGAGATCATCGAAGCGTCCTATCTCATGCGCAAGCATCTTGGCGGAGCGTTGACCAGCAAGTCGCCCTTGTTGTGGGCTCGCGATGCGTTGTCCGCGAGCTCTGCGGAGGCGCCGGGGACGGCGACGGATCCAGCCGGGCGTTCCTGAAGCGCGAGAGCGTCTCGCGCGACGCGCGCTGAGGGGACAAGGGCGAATTGGATGTCGATGACCTCTCAGCCCCGTGATCAAAACCGGTCGGGTCGAGGAGGCGACTGGCTCGAGATCGAGTGCGTGTCGAGCGAGCCTTTCGCCATCCTTGGATACGAGCTCTTCTCGACCGTCCGGGCGCGTTCGCAAAACCGCGGCCTGCGGCATGGCGCGCCGAGGGGTGGGTCGACATCGGGTCGCTCGGAACGGGTTTGACGATGGCGGCGGAGCGGGCGATCGATGCCCGGCTTCGTTGATGCCCGATCGTACCGGTGCTTGCTGCCGCAAGAGGGGAACGTGCGATGCGTTCGATCACGGCCCGAATGCCGTCCGCCGCAAGCCTTCGCCGTGCACCGGGGCCATGGCGGCGAGCGTCTTGAAAATTCATGCCAACCGGGTGCTGGACAGGCCGATTCCGCTTCTCTATAAGGCCGGCAACCGCGAGGTTTGCAGCCGGAACGCACGATTCGGCAGGCGAACTTTAGCGCGGCGCCCGAGTAGCTCAGTTGGTAGAGCAAGCGACTGAAAATCGCTGTGTCGGTGGTTCAAATCCGCCCTCGGGCACCATTCAATTCCTGCCTCAGGCCCCGAATTCCCTCGCCGTTAGATCGGTCGATGCGGCTTTCACCTTCTCGCGCCGCGCAATGCTCGTGACGGTCCCGTTCGATGCGTCGAGGCGGCCGGAGGTCTCGTCTTCATCGACGAGAGGTCGGTGAAGACGAGGATGGTGCGCCTGCGTGCCCCAAGCCAAGGGGCAAGGCGGAAGGCGGCGTGCCGCTCAACCGTCTTGTGTCATCGCCAGACGGCGCCCCCGAACTGACCTGTCGCATCCTTGATGGTGATGCCGGACAGATCGCAGTGGTTCGCGTTATCCCGCAACGGTGCCACGATCGTCCGGGCGCTCTTCACCGGCGCTTTGACCGAACAGTAGGCATTGAAGCGGGCCGGCAGGCCGACGAGCGTATTGCCCAGATTGCCGCCGGCGCGGCAGTTGACGCTCGCACCGGTCAGCCTGCCGGCCTGATTGACCTCCTCGCCGGAGAAGTCGCAGACTTTGCCGGTCGCGGTTCCCGGCGCGCCGGCGGGCCCCGTCAAGGTGACGCCACGGATCACCACCCCGGTCGTCACCGGATCTGCGGCGTGGGCATGGGAGGCGGCGAAAACGGCCAGCGTGGCGGCGAAGACGGTCTGCAATCGAGAGGACTTGTTCATGATATTCGCTCCTGTGGGTTGGACGGGCGTCATCCGCCCCGTTGCTCGTTTGTGTACCGCTCGGCACACATATTTCGGTCATGCCGAAATCAGGCTGGTTCCGTCGGCGAGTGTCCGGGCCGCCATGTCGGCGGGCGGCAGTGCCACGACGGATCAAAGTCTATCGCCCGGCTCGAACGTGCCGTCGGCGTTGTAGCGAACGGCGAACACCATGCGCCCGGACGTGAAATCGCAGCGCGCCGCATGCGTCGTATCGTAACGAACGGGCCGTCCGACTTCGGCGCTTCCGGATCGGACGTAGAACACCGGAACCGGCGATATTCGCAGATCCACATTGGGCGGCGGCGCCACGAAGGACGACAGGATGACGAGGCCGTTCTCGTCGAGAAACGCGTTGCCGCAGCAAAGATCGTCGCGATGCTCGACGGCGAAGGGCGGCACTTGCAGACCGAATGCGTCGCCGCCCAGGCCGGGCCGGTGAACCGCCGCCGAAAGCCCCAGGGGATCGACGGCGAGCGTCACCGCGTTGGCTGGCTCGTCCGCCTGGGACCCGGTTGCGAGGACGACCGGCTGCGAGGCGCTGGCACGACTGACGATCGCGCCGCCGAAACGGGTGGGAGCTGCGGAACGCTTGCCGCCGATCGCCTGGTTTCGCCGCGTCGCGCCGGCTCTGACGCTGCGATCGAGCGCGACGACGAGCTGTGCGCCGGACCTGTCCTGCGGCGCGAGACGCCCCGTCGCCAGGCAATTGCTGAATATTTTCGGTTCGGCCAGACCCGCGAAACCCGCCTGTTCCTGAAACACGAAGAACGCGGCATCGGCGGCCGACCGGTTCTCGATGACAATCGTGAATGACGTGTTCACCGCTGACGTCTCCGCTCGCACTGGCCTCCAGGCCGTCGCCGGATTGCGACAGCCTGGAACGTTCGGGATCGATCAGCCGACCTTCCAGGTCCCGTCATTGTTGAGCGTGACGTTGATCTCGGTCTTGCCGCCGGTGAAGTCGCAGAGCGCGGCGTGAAGGCTCGCCTGCGTGAAGTTCATGACGGTCCCCGGCGTATACGTGCCGGTCGCGACGTAGAATTTCAGGATGGGCTGGCAATCGACGAAGGTGTCCGGGCTGGCGACGACGAAGTTGGACATCACGACGCCCTGATCGACGACCTCGATCGCCGATCCGACATTGTAGATCGCCGGAGGCGAGAAGGACGGCGTGTTGATGCGGAACGCTCCGCCCTGCACGCCTTCTTCCGCGACCGGACGGGACAGGCCGAGCGGGGTGAGTGTCGCGGTCACGGAATCGTTCGTCGTCGTCCCGTCGGTTTCGAGATCGATGGCGCGAATGGCCGACGCATAACCCGAGGAATGGCCGACCTGCGGGGTGGAATGAGCCTGCTGGATGCCGGCGTAGAACTGCATGTTGATCTGGAATGTCAGCGTCCCGCCCGACTCCTGATAGCCTCCGAGGAGACCCGACCAGAGCGCGTTGCTGTAGACCTGTGACCCTCCGTCATAGATGGCCGGCTGCTGGAAGACGTAGAATGTCTGGTTGGTCGATTCGTCGTTCTCGATATTGATCGTGAGTAAAGTAGACATCTCTTATACCTTTTGGACGTGAGCCGATCTGGCGATTACTCGGATTGTGGCCCGGAGAACTTCAATATCCGCGCCCACAAACAATGCGCGAAAAAGGCGAAAGACACAATTTTTGATTGTTTCGTTTAACGTAAAAGTTGCAATACTTTTACGTTGCGCGTGAATCCGCTCCGTCTCCCAAAGCTTTCACGAGATCGAGGAAAATGGCGCGCACCCTGGGCGACTGTCGACGCAGGAACGCGATATGCTGGAGTTCGGATTGTTGAAACGGACTGCCGCGGTGCCAGTCGAGCGTGCCGCGTTCGAGCAGCAGCCAGTCGAGTGAAACGTCGAGCCTCTCCGCCAGGAGGCAAATATGGTCGAGGGAGATATGTCCACCATTCTGCCAACGCGAGACAGCAGCGACAGATACGTCAAGTTCAACCGCCAGAGCCTGGACCTTGCTGAACCGCTTCTCTTTCATGGCCTGGCGGATCCGCTGACCGCGATCACGATTAGTCTTCACCTATTTCTCCTTGCGCGAATGTACAGCAAGAAGAATTATGCAGTTGCTGCCTCGGCCCAGAGCATCGCGTGTTTGGAATGGCGTCTTTCCGGTGGCTTTCGGGCCATTTGAGCCTTCCGTTGGCCAGAAGAGTTTGCAGATGTGACCGATGGCGCGCCGAAACGCTTTGCTCGCGCCAAGCAATAAACCTCCGGTCCCAGGCGATGGTGATGTGTCGACCGAGGCTGTCGCGGCGGGAACGTTGGGGGCGGGCACTTGAAAGGTAAGTGTCCTGACCGTGGAAACTCGCCAACACCCAGCCGATGTCATAGTTACAAGACCGGTCGATCGACCGGTTGGGGGTCCAAGCAAGAAGGCGCCACGATGAATTGCGCGAACGGCTCTGAAAAACCGGAGCGTTGCAAGACCATGTGTCGAGCGGTCTTCTTGGCCTGCCTTCTCGGTCTCGCGACGCCGGCTATGGCCCAGGTCATCGACGAGCCGGAGATTGTCGCGCCTGAGCAGGATGTCGCGGTAGAGCCGATCGCCCGCGACGAGGCGATCGCAGCGCGTCTCGACCGTATCCTCGACGCGACGGGCTGGTATCGTGCGATCGACGTCACCGTCGACGAAGGTGTCGTGTTTGTCAGCGGCATTGCCGGGTCGCAGGAGCAGCGCACCTGGGCCCGGGACCTGGCAGCCCGCACCGAGGGTGTCGTCGCCGTCGTCAACCATATCGAAGTCCGCGAAGAGGTAAGCTGGAACATCGCGCCTGCCTTGTCCGAAGTCGAGGCGCTGGCACGCCGGATCGTCGTCACCCTACCGTTGATCCTGCTCGCGGTTCTGATCCTGCCCGTCGCCTGGTGGCTGTCGAGCAGGATCGCCTCTCTCATGCGCCGCGTGCTGGCGCCGCGCGTCGAGCAGACCTTTCTGCGCGACGTGATCGCGCGGGGCATCGCGGTTCCCGTCCTGCTGCTCGGCGTCTACCTCGTTTTGCAGGTGGCGGGGCTGACCGGGCTTGCCGTCTCGCTACTGGGCGGCGCGGGGGTGATCGGCATCGTCCTCGGATTTGCGTTTCGCGATATCGCCGAGAACTTTCTCGCCAGCCTGATCCTCAGCATCCGCCAGCCGTTCCGCTCGGGCGACGTGATCGGCGTTGCCGGTTTCGAAGGCGTCGTGCAGACGATGAACACGCGATCGACGATCCTTTTGACCATCGACGGCAACCATGTGCAGATTCCCAACGCGACGGTGTTCAAGAGCACGATCGTCAATTACACCGCCGCGCCCGCGCGCCGGGTGACGGCGGAGGTCGGTATCGGCTATGACGCCTCGGTCGAGGAGGCACAGACCCTGATCGCGACCATTCTGCGCTCGCACGACGCGATCCTCCACGAGCCGCCGCCGATGGTGCTGGTGGATGCGCTGGGCTCGTCCACGGTGAACCTGAAGGCGCATTTCTGGATCGATGGGCGCACATTGTCGCCGCTTCGGGTGCGCTCTTCCGCTCTTCGGCTCATCATGCGGGTGCTCGTCGAGAACGGCATTTCGATGCCGGACGAGGCCCGCGAGATCATTTTTCCTGACGGTGTACCGCTCGTAGAAAAGGCTGGCGCGCTGCAAAAGCGTGAATCCGAACCCTTGCGCAAACCCATTCGCGAAAAACCCGTTGTCGGGGGCGACGGTTCAAACAGCGAAGCAAGCGTGGCTGAAGGCGGACTGGGAAGCGAAATGACCGAATTGCCGAGCGACATTGCCAATGGGACGATCCCGGAAGCGGCCGACGGAAACCTGCTGGACAGGCCATCGTGAGCGCTGCATCGCGGGGCGAGGCGCGATGACTAATAGAGCGTCTCCGCCAGACGCTTTGGTAAGGCATCGTCATAGGCTTCACCATCGACCTCACCCGCCGAAAGTTGCCGCAGAATGCTCCCGGGGCTCGGCAACATCGAGCGCTCGATCTGCGTTTCCTTGTTCCAAAGCCCAGCTCGGATGACAGCGCGGCTGCATTGGAAAAAGACCGAGGAGACGGATATCCGCAGCACGGAGCGAGGACGCTGGCCGGCGTGCTCGAACAGTGCGAGGTCGGCTTCGCTGACTGAGATGGTGGCCGTCCCGTTGACGCGCAGCGTCTCGCCGATGCCAGGGATCAGGAACAAAAGCCCGACACGCGGATCGGAGATGATGTTGCGAAGGCTGTCGATACGGTTGTTGCCACGTCGGTCGGGCAACAGAAGTGTCCGTTCATCTTCGATGTGAACGAACCCGGCGGGATCGCCACGGGGTGTGGCATCGAGTCCTTCCGGTCCAGCGGTGGCAAGAACGAGGAAGGGTGCGGCCTCGATGAAAGGCCGATAGGCCGGGTGAATGTGATCGACTTCCTTTGTGATCGATGGAGGAGCGACGGCGCCATACAGCGCTTCGAGCCCTTCCGTTGAAGTGACGATATCTGATGGCATGTCGAACGTCTCGCAGGCGAATCGTGAGATGAAAAGGAAACACTACGTCCAGTCGACGAACGATTTGTGACGAGCACGGCAACAAACCCATCATGCCGCCCAATCTGTCCGGCCTCCGCATTCGCCGTATACCATTCATCGGGACGGCGGCAGTCGGCCATGCCTTTGCTTTGCCGCCCTCAACGCCGCTTCCCTTGGCTTCCGATCGGCTGCGGACATGCCCGGACCAGTCACGAAAATGCGGAACGCATCGGCTCCGCGAGGTCGAACCGTGCGGGCAGGGTTCCGTCGTCGACACTGTCGTCCCATCGATATCTTCGGCGGGGAGAGGGCGCCCTTTCGCAAGCGTTTTGCGAGGCCATTCTCAGCCCGCATGCTCGAACGCCAGAGCAATGCAATCTGCCCGAAACCGCGTCCGCGCCGTCTGGATCGGCGTGCCTTCGTCATCCACATCGACGGAGTGGGTGACCAGAACCGGATCGCCGGGCGCGATCTGAAGCCGCTCGGCGTCCGGCGACCGGGCGGTCTCGGCAGCGACTTCGGTTCGCAGGCGTCGATAGGATGGGACCCCGCACTTCGTCAAAGCGCCGGTAAGGGTGCCCGTCTCGGCATAGGCGGGGACGATACCGGCAAACCGTTCTTCGACGAACCAGTGCGTCGAGACGAGGATCGGCAGCGTGTCGGCAACCCGTAACATTTCAAGTCGAATGAGCGGCTGTCCCTGCCCGCAGCCGAGACGCTGGGCGATCTCGGCGTCCGCCAGCTCCCGGTTCGATCCGATGACACGTCCACCGGGATCTTTCGAGGCCGAACCGATATTCTCGGTGAACCGTGTCGTCGGCCCGACCGGATAGGTGAGCTTTCGCTCCTGTCTTTCGTTGAGGAACGTCCCGCGCCCTTGCTCCGCCCTTACCAACCCTCTGTCGGCCAGGGAGGCGATCGCCTTTCGGATCGTCAGCCGGTTGACCGAAAACCGCTTCGACAGTTCGACTTCCGGCGGAAGCCTGTCGGCGAACAATCCTCCGACGATATCGCGTTCCAGCTGGTCGGCGATCCGGCGCCACCGCGCGATCCCATCATTCGTATGAGCACCGTCCATATGCCATCCGTCATCAGATTGTCACCGGGGATATGGTATCTGAAAACGCATGATTTGTATACACAACTAGATGAATAACCGGTTCAGAACAGGTTTCGACCGCGAGCTGCGAGCGGGCAGGGGCACGCTGCGGCCGTTCTTTCACAAAGCCTATGTCAATCGGGATAGTCAGTTTGAGCGCGAAACACCGATCCGATGAGCATCTTCGCGAAGAGCTGCACAGAGCGCGCCAACGCGCGATGGCGGCGTTCGCGCGGGCCGACACGGGCTTCATCGCGGAAGCCTGGGAGCGACTGGGATCGGGCCGCGCCGTTTCGACCGTCCGCGGGCCGGAGGTCGGCCTCGTCATGGTCCGCGGGCGAGCGGGCGGGGGCGGGGCGCCATTCAACCTCGGCGAGGCGAGCGTGACGCGGGCAAGTGTGCGGATCGAGGATCACGCCGGCGCTGTCATCGGCCACGCGATGATCTTGGGCCGCGATCTCAAGAAAGCTCGGCTCGCGGCCAGTTTCGACGCACTCTGGCAAGTGGCGGACGAGCGCGAGCGCATCCAAGCCGAGGTCGTTGCGGCGATCGAAGCGACGCTTGCGGAACGCGACGCGCGCCATGCCGAGGAAACGGCGGCGACCCGGGTCGACTTCTTTACGATGGTCCGAGGAGAGGATTGACGCAATGTCGGATGCGCGTTCCGCACTGAGTGTCGAGGGTGGTTTCGCCGATTCGGTCTTCGATGCGCAAGGGGTCTTCGCCAAACTGCTCGCGGCTTCGAGCCGGCCCGGCACTCTCGTCGATCTGGGTCCGTGCTGCCATCCGCCCGCGCCGCTTTCCGTTGCAGCAGGTGCGCTGCTTCTGACGATTGCCGACGGCGACACGCCTGTTTTCTTCGAGGAATGCTCGGACGCCGTGGAGGCGTGGCTTGCCTTTCATACCGGGGCCCGACCGGGCGAAGCGGACAACGCCCACTTCGCCGTCGTCTCGAAGATTGATCGCGAATGGCTCCGGCGCCTGCGGCTCGGGACGCTCGCCTATCCCGATCTCTCGGCAACCGTTCTGGTCGAAACCGACAGTCTGGCGAAGGGCGATCCCTTCGTTCTGGAGGGGCCGGGCATCGAGAACAGGCTCGAAGTTTCGATCGCCGGTCTGCCTGGCGACCTTGTCGAGTTTCGGACAGCCAATCGCGCGCTCTTTCCGTGCGGCCTCGATCTCATTCTCACCTGCGGCTCGGCGCTCCTTGCCTTGCCGCGCTCGACCGTCGTGATGGAGGCCTGAGCCATGTACGTTGCCGTCAAGGGTGGCGAGGCTGCCATCGCCAATGCGCACCGTCTGCTCGACGATCGCCGACGCGGCGATCGCTCGGTCCCGGCGCTCACGCTCGCGCAGATCGCCCAGCAGCTGGCGCTGGCCGTCGATCGGGTGATGGCCGAGGGCTCGCTCTACGATCCGGAGCTGGCCGCGATGGCGGTGAAGCAGGCGCGGGGAGACCTGATCGAGGCGATCTTCCTGCTTCGGGCCTATCGCACGACGCTGCCGCGCTTTGCCGCTTCGACGCCGATCGATACGGCGGCCATGCGCATCGAGCGACGCATATCGGCCACCTACAAGGATCTCCCCGGGGGGCAGCTTCTTGGCCCGACCTTCGACTACACCCACCGGCTCATCGAACCCGAGATGGCCGGGGATCGCACCGTGCCGGGTGCCGAGAGGAGGCCCGCCGATCCGCACCGATCCGCCCCGCGCGTCACCGACATTCTCGGCGCCGACGCGATGATCGAACCGGACGGTGACGCGGAGCCGGGCGGCGAGCCCACCGATCTCACCCGCAGTCCGCGCGCCTACCCGGCCGGGCGTGACGCCAGGCTTCAGGCGCTGGCGCGAGGAGACGAGGGATTTCTGCTGGCGCTCGGTTACTCGACCCAGCGCGGTTTCGGACGCACCCATCCCTTCGTGGGCGAAATCCGTATCGGCGAAGTGGAGGTCGAGGTCGATCTTCCGGAACTCGGCTTTCCCGTCACCATCGGGCGGGTGAAGGTCACCGAGTGCCAGATGGTTTCCCAGTTCAAGGGGTCGAAGTCCGAGCCACCGCAGTTCACGCGGGGCTATGGGCTCGTCTTCGGACAGTCGGAGCGCAAGGCCATGTCGATGAGTCTCGTCGACCGGGCTCTGCGCGTCGACGAATTCGACGAGGAGCGCGGCTCACCGGCACAGGACGAGGAATTCGTGCTTGCCCATTGCGACAATGTTCAGGCGACGGGTTTCGTTGAGCATCTGAAACTGCCCCATTACGTCGACTTCCAGGCCGAACTCGAACTCCTTCGCCGGATGCGGAACGAACAGGCCGATGAAGATCGGCACGAGGAGGCGGCAAAATGACCGCGACGCTTCCCGGCTACAACTTCGCCTATCTCGACGAGCAGACGAAGCGGATGATCCGGCGCGCGATCCTGAAAGCCGTGGCGATCCCCGGCTATCAGGTGCCGTTCGCCGCGCGGGAGATGCCAATGCCCTTTGGTTGGGGCACCGGTGGTGTCCAGGTCACTGCGTCGATCATCGGGCCGGACGATGTCCTCAAGGTGATCGATCAAGGCTCGGACGATACGACGAACGCGGTCTCGATCCGCGCTTTCTTTGCCCGTGTCTCCAATGTCGCGGTGACGACGAAGACCCTGGACGCGACGGTGATCCAGACCCGGCACCGGATCCCCGAAACGCCGTTGAGCGAAGGCCAGATCCTCGTCTACCAGGTGCCGATTCCCGAGCCCTTGCGGTTTCTCGAACCCCGCGAGACGGAAACGCGGATCATGCACGCTCTCGAGGAATACGGGCTGATGCACGTCAAACTCTACGAGGACATCGCCCGGAACGGCCATATCGCGACCACCTTTGCCTATCCGGTGAAGGTCGAGGGGAGATATTTGATGGACCCGTCGCCAATCCCGAAATTCGACAACCCGAAGATGAACGATTGCCCGGCGCTGCAGCTCTTCGGCGCTGGCCGCGAACAGCGCATCTACGCGATCCCGCCCTATACGCAGATCGAGAGTCTCGACTTCGAGGATCATCCTTTCCGGGTCCAGGCGTTCGATCGTCCCTGCGGCCTGTGCGGCGCGAGCGGTGTCTATCTCGACGAGATCGTCACCGACGATCGCGGAGGGCGGTTGTTCGCATGCTCCGACACGGATTATTGCGAAGAACGGCGGGAACGCGCCGCATGAGTGAAAGGCCACTTCTCACCGCAACCGCGATCACCAGGCATTACGGCACCCATGTCGGTTGCGAAGACGTCTCGCTCGACATTCACGAGGGTGAAGTCCTTGCCATCGTCGGGGAATCCGGCTCTGGCAAGACGACGCTCCTGAATTGTCTTGCGCAGCGGCTCGCGGTGACGTCCGGCCAGGTTTCCTACCGGATGCGGGACGGCGAAACCCGCGATCTTGCAAGTCTCACCGAGGCCGAGCGGCGCTTTCTGATGCGGACCGACTGGGGGTTTGTCCACCAGAACCCTGCGGACGGGCTGCGCATGCGGGTTTCCGCCGGTGCCAATATCGGCGAGCGTCTGATGGCCGTGGGAGACCGGCATTACGGCAGGATCCGCGAAACCGCCGACGACTGGCTCAGCCGCGTCGAGATCCCCGGCCTGCGGATCGACGATCGACCCACCGCCTTTTCGGGCGGCATGCGTCAGCGCCTTCAGATCGCACGCAATCTCGTGACCCATCCGCGCCTCGTCTTCATGGACGAGCCGACCGGCGGGCTCGATGTTTCGGTGCAGGCACGCCTGCTCGACCTCCTGCGCGGTCTCGTCGACGCGCTCGGTTTGTCGGCGATCATCGTCACCCATGATCTCGCAGTCGCGCGCCTCCTTTCGCACAGGATGATCGTCATGAAGAATGGCCGGGTCGTCGAGACCGGCCTGACCGACCGCGTCCTCGACGATCCGCGCCATCCCTACACCCAGCTTCTCGTCGCCTCGATCCTGGAGGTCTGAATGTCCGACCGAATCTTGCTGCGGCTCGACCATGTTTCGAAGAGCTTCACCAATCATCTGCGCGGATCGGTGCATCTGCCGGTCGTCGACAATGTCGATTTCGCAGTTTCGGCCGGCGAGATCGTCGTTCTCGGTGGACCCTCGGGCGTCGGCAAGTCTTCGATCCTGCGCATGATCTTCGGCAATTACGGGATCGAGGCCGGCAAGATCCTGATGCGGTCGACGCCCGAAGGGCCCTTTGTCGATCTGGCCGGAGCAAGCCCGCGCCAGATCATCGCGCTGCGCCGCACGACGATCGGCTATGTCAGCCAGTTCCTGAGGGCGATCCCTCGGGTCAGCGCCCTCGACGTCGTCGCGCAGCCGTTGCGTGAAGGTGGCACCGACCGGGAAGAGGCGCGCAGCATCGCCCGCGATCTGCTCGCCCGCCTTCATCTTCCCGCCGCGCTCTTCGATCTGCCGCCGGCAACCTTCTCCGGTGGCGAGAAGCAGAGAGTCAACATCGCCCGGGGTTTTGCCACCAGCCATCCGGTCCTTCTTCTCGACGAGCCGACCGCATCGCTCGACACGGAAAACCGGAACGTCGTGTGCTCCATGATCGAGGAGAAGCGAGACGGCGGGACCGCCATTCTCGGCATCTTTCACGACGAGGCGGTTCGGGCCCGACTCGGCGGTCGGATCGTCGACGTTTCTGCGTTCTCCTCAAGAAGGCGAGCCGCGTGATGCCGAAGCTCTCCGTCGCGCCCCTTGTCCATGCGAATGCCGAGATCGAGGATTGCGATCTCGGCCGCTTCACCGAAGTCGCCGAACGCTGCCGCATCGCCGAGAGCCGCCTCGGCGACTATTCCTACATGATGCGCGATTGCGAAGCCTGGCGAGCCGAGATCGGAAAATTCGTCAACATCGCCGCCGCCGTGCGGATCAACGCGACAAACCATCCGGTCTCGCGGGCGACGCAGCATCACTTCACCTATCGCGCCGGCGATTATTTCGACGGCGAGACCGACGAGCGGGAATTCTTCGACTGGCGGCGGGAGCATGCCGTCACCATCGGCCACGACGTCTGGATCGGACATGGGGCCACCATCTTGCCGGGGGTCGCCATCGGCAACGGGGCGGTCGTGGGCGCGGGCGCCGTCGTCACGAAAGACGTCGAGGCCTACACGATCGTGGGAGGCGTCCCGGCCGTCATGATCCGCCGCCGGTTCGATCCCGAACTGTCCCGGCGAATGGACGAACTGGCGTGGTGGGACTGGCCGCACGAAACACTGCGGGCCACCCTTGCCGACTTTCGCAGCCTCGATGCGAAAGGCTTCGTCGACAAGCATCTTGGACGCTGACCGCGCTCTCGGCCCTGTTCGAAAGAGCCCGCCGGCCCTGCATCGTCGCCGTCATCGAACCTTCGCAGGACTGTCATCCGTGTCACACCGATGGTGGTTAATGGTCTGCGGGAGGGCGCTTTGGGCCGGCTCTTGAGGGACGCTTCATGTACGCGATCGAAGTCGAGAAACTCTCCAAACATTTCGGGAAGACGTGCGCCCTGTCCGAAGTCGATCTCTCGATCGCAAGGGGCGAGATGGTCGCTTTGATCGGCGCGTCCGGCTCGGGAAAATCCACATTGATGCGCCATATCGCCGGGATCGAGCGGGGCGATACCTCGAAATCGGAAATTCGCATCTTCGGCGATCTGCTGCAGAAGGAGGGCCGCCTCGCCGCCGGCGCGCGGGGGCTGCGGGGCAAGACCGGCGTCATCTTCCAGCAGTTCAACCTCGTCAATCGCCTTCCGGTCATCAAGAATGTGCTCGTGGGTGCGCTTGGCCGCGTGGCGGGCTGGCGTGGAACGTTGGGTCTGTTCCCCAAAAACGAGAAGATCCTTGCCATCAAGGCCCTCAAGCGGGTCGGCATCCGCGATATCGCCTGGCAGCGCGCCTCGACCCTGTCGGGTGGTCAGCAGCAGCGCGCAGCGATCGCCCGGGTGCTTCTGCAGCGATCGGACATCCTGCTTGCGGACGAGCCGATCGCCTCGCTCGATCCGGCCTCCGCGCGCCGCGTGATGGACGTCATGGCCGACATCAACAAGCGGGACGCGATGACCATTCTCGTCTCGCTGCACCAGGTCGAATATGCGCGCGTCTACTGCGAGCGCACGATCGCGATGCGTGACGGAAGGGTCGTCTATGACGGCCCGTCCAAAGCCTTGTCCAACGAATTCCTGACCGAGCTCTACGGCTCGGCTTCGGAAGAGCTTGTTCTGCCCGGAGAACTCGCGGTCGAGAGCAAGCCGCGTCCCGAGAGCAGTCCACACCGCGAGACGTCCGATAAGACGCGCAAAGAGCTCGTGCCGGCCTGAATCCCCGCGAGCGTGACCAGGACGAACAATCGAAACAACAAGGAACGACGATCCATGAACGCCATCTTCAAGACCTTGGCCGCGAGTGCTTTTGCGATCACCCTGACCGGCACGGCCTCGGCTCAGGACAGTCAGCCGACGGAGATTAATTTCGGCATCATCTCCACCGAGAGCCAGCAGAACCTGCGCCCGAAGTGGGAGCCGTTCCTCGAGGATATGGAAGAGCAGACGGGCCTTACCGTGAACCCGTTCTTCGCAACCGACTATGCCGGTGTCATCGAAGGCATGCGTTTCGGCAAGGTCGACGTCGCCTGGTACGGCAACAAATCGGCCATGGAAGCCGTCGATCGCGCCGGCGGGGAAGTCTTCGCCCAGACGGTCGATGTGTCGGGAAATCCAGGCTATTGGGGGCTTATCCTCGCGCCCGCCGATTCGGAGCTCAACTCGCTCGACGATCTTCTCGAATGCGACAAGTCCCTCGATTTCGGCATCGGTGATCCGAACTCGACCTCCGGCTTTCTGGTCCCGATGACCTTCGTCTTCGCCCAGAACGGCGTCGACCCGAAGGAATGCTTCGCGACGGTGCGCAACGCCAACCACGAAACCAACGCCATGGCCGTCGCCAATGGCCAGGTCGACGCGGCTGCCAACAACACCGAGAGCCTCAGTCTGATCGAGCAGAACGATCCGGAGGCCTTCAAGAAGATCAAGGTGATCTGGAAATCCCCGCTGATCCCGTCCGATCCGCTCGTCGTTCGCGGCGACCTTCCGGAAGAGACCAAGGCGAAGATTTCCGACTTCATCCTCTCCTATGGCACGCCAGAATCAAAGGGCGACGCCGCTTCGGAAAAGGAGATCCTGGCCGGTCTCGAATGGGCGCCGTTCCGCAAGTCGTCGAACGATCAGCTGCTGCCGATCCGCGTCATGGAGATTTCCAAGACGATCGCGCAGATCGAGGGCGACACGACGCTGAGCGACGAAGAGAAAGCCGCCAAGATCGAAGACCTGGAAGCCCAGAAAAAGGAATATCAGGCGCAGATCGATGCCAACGCCAAGGCTTCGGGCGCTTGAACCTTTCGGGCCAGCTGACGATCCAATAGCCGACTTGAAGAGCGGTCCTTCTCCGGAAGGGCCGCTTTTCGGGCCACCGGCCGGAGAGCGAAAAGGCGTTCACGGCTCTCCCAATGCGCCATCTGCGAGCCGATGAACCGGCACCCAGGCCCGAATTTCGGCCGACCACCGGTCCCGCTGGCCAGGGAAGCGGCCGAACCAAGGATCGGCATCCGCCGCACCCCCCCCCCCTATCACACTCCCGCGAGCCCATGACCCAAGCCCATGACCCGAGCCGATGACCATAGACACTGCCCCGCGTGACGGAAGCGAACATACGATCGATGTCAATAAAGGTCGCGACTGGTCGCGGACTTACTGGAACATCGGGCTCGGCCTCGCACTTCTCGGCCTTCTGATCCTGAGCTGGGCTCCGGCCGAAATGGGCCGCTGGACGTACCTGTTCACCGATGCCGGAAACATGGTCGAGTATGCCGCCGGCTTCACCGATCCGAATTTCTCCCAATGGCAGTACTATCTGCGCGAGATGGTGGTGACGCTCCAGATCGCGTTGTGGGGAACCGTTCTATCGCTGATCGTCTCGATTCCCTTCGGCATCCTGTGCGCGCGCAACATGGTGCCGTGGTGGATCCTTCAGCCGACGCGCCGGTTGATGGACTTCTTCCGCGCCATCCATGAACTCGTCTGGGCCGTTCTCTTCGTGGTCGCGGTCGGCCTCGGGCCGTTTGCGGGCGTGATGGCGCTCTTCCTCCACAACACCGGCATCATGGCAAAGCTCTTCTCCGAAGCGGTGGAATCGATCGATCCGCGCCCGGTCGAAGGCATCCGCGCCACCGGCGCATCCCGAATTCAAGAGGTGGTCTACGGCGTCATCCCGCAGGTGCTTCCGCTCTGGGTCTCCTATTTCCTCTATCGGTTCGAGACCAATGTGCGCTCGGCGACGATCCTCGGCGTGATCGGTGCCGGCGGGATCGGCCAGATCCTTTTCGAGTCCATCCGAGGATTCTACTATGCCGAATCAGCAGCAATCCTGATCATCATCGTGGTCTGCGTCGTTCTCACCGATCTCCTGTCCCAACAGCTGCGGAAATTCGTGACGTGACGGGCTTTCGACGAGACGGAGATCGCGGTTTGATCCGATTGGCGACGTGATGCGGCTTGCCCTCTATTATACGCCCGAAGCGGACGATCCGTTCGCCAAGGCCGGTGCCGATTGGCTCGGGCGCAATGCCTATACGGGCGAAACCTGGCCTTCGGCGATCGCTGACGTCCATTTGAGTTCGGCGCGCCGCTACGGGTTTCACGCGACGATCCGGGCACCCTTCGGGCCGGTTCCAGGCTGCGATCCGGCAGAGCTCGAGGCAGTCCTATCGAACTTCTGCCGCGCCCAGAGCCCTGTGGTGATCGACCGGCTGATGCTTGCGCGGCTCGGGCGCTTCCTTGCCCTCGTGCCGCAGAAACAGCCGGATCACTTGCGCGATTTGCAGCTCGGCGTCCTCCGGACTTTCGAACGGTTTCGCAGACCCCTGAACCCGGACGAGGTCGCCCGCCGCAATCCTGCCGGTTTGACGGAGCGCCAGCGCCATTATCTCGACGCGTGGGGCTACCCCTTCGTTCTGGAGGATTTCCAATTCCACATGACGCTGACCGACGCGCTCGAGGTCTCTGAGATCGATCGGATCGAACCCTTGGCGAAGGAGCATTTCGCAGACTTCATAGGGGCGCCGCTTCTAATCGACCGGCTCGCGCTGTTTCAGGAATCCGAACCCGGTGCGCCCTTCATCGTCCGGTCGTCACACCGCTTCGGCGGCAGCTCAACTGAAAAGATCGCATGACGCACGAAACAATCTTCACCAACGCTCGTATCGTTCTTTCCGACGAGATCGTAGACGGCCACCTGGTGCTTCGCGATGGGCGGATCGCCGAGATCGGCTCCGGGCGGACCGGTGGCGAGGACATGGGCGGCGATCTCATGATCCCGGGCCTCGTCGAACTCCATACCGACCACATCGAGGGACATTATATTCCGCGCCCCCGCGTCTTCTGGAACAAGCTCGCGGCGATCCAGGCCCATGATGCGCAAATCGCCGCGTCCGGGATCACGACGGTGTTCGATGCCATTCGCGTCGGCACCGACGAGGATGAGACGATCACGGTCGACGACATGGTCGAAATGGGCAGGCTCATCGGTGAGGCGGTCGATACAGGGCGGACGCGCTCCGACCACTTCATCCACGTGCGCTGCGAAGTCTCCGCCGCCGATGCCGTCGATGGTTTCGGGCGCTTGGCCGACAATCCGCGGGTCAAGCTCGTCTCCCTCATGGATCACGCGCCCGGCCAGCGCCAGTTCACCGATCTCGATGCCTATCGGGTCTTCTACCAGCGAAAGAAGAACCTGACCGATGAGGAATTCGAGGCGTTCAGCGCGAAGCGCATGGCCGATTCGGCAAAACACGCCGACACGAGCCGCAAGACGATCGCATCCGCGGCTCGCGAGCGAAACATCACGCTCGCCTCCCACGACGATGCGACCGCGGCCCATGTCGGCGAGGCCTTATCCTACGGCACCGTGATCGCCGAATTCCCGACGACCATCGAGGCCGCGAAAGCATCGAAGGCGGCCGGCCTTTCGGTTCTGATGGGTGCGCCCAATGTGATGCGGGGCGGCTCTCATTCCGGCAATATCGCTGCGCTCGACCTCATCGAGAACGACCAACTCGACATCCTGTCGTCGGACTATGTCCCGTTTTCGCTGCTTCAGGCCGCCTTCATGCTGGCGGGGGAAAAGGTCCTTTCCCTGCCCAAGGCGATAAGGCTGGTCACAAGCGCACCGGCGACGGCGGTCGGTCTGGCCGATCGCGGTGAGATCGCGATCGGAAAACGCGCCGATCTCGTTCGCATCGACAAGGGGGCCGACGGTCCGCCGATCGTGCGTGCGGTCTATCGTGAGGGTCGACGTGTCGCCTGATACCATGCCAGTCAGCCGGTCCGGCGTCTTCATCGCCGTCGTCGGACCGAGCGGTGCCGGCAAGGACACGCTGATCCGGCGGGCATGCGAACGCTTCGAAAGCGACAGCCGCTTCGTCTTCGCGCGGCGCGTCGTCACGCGGGCAGCCAACGAGGATGCCGAAGATCACGACACGCTCGATCCGCAACGGTTCGAGGCGTGGGAAGCAGCCGGTCGCTTCTGCCTCACGTGGCGGGCGCACGGGCTCGCCTATGGAGTGCCGTCCACCCACCAAGCCGACATGGCGAACGGTGCCTGCGTGATCGCCAACCTCTCCCGGCATTCGATTGCACCGGCTTTGGCGTCGATGGAACGGGTCGCCGCCATCACCGTGACGGCGCCGCAGGACGTGCTCGTCGAGCGGATCGTCGCGCGAGGCCGCGAGGATCGTCAGTCCGCAAGCGAACGCGTAGCGCGGCGTGGCCCGGGCGAACTGCCGGATGGGCTTGTCGGGCACTGGACCGTCGACAATTCCGGTGCGGTGGACGTCGCATCGCGGCGGTTCTGTGCCGTTCTCGAAGAGATCGCGTCGTGACGAAAGAGATCTACGACATCGCGATCGTCGGCGCAGGGATCGTCGGCCTTGCCCACGCACTGGCCGGTGCAAGGCGCGGCAAGCGGGTCGTCGTCTTCGATCGGGACGCGCGTGCGAACGGCGCGTCGGTGCGCAATTTCGGCTTCATCACCGTATCCGGCCAGGAGGCCGGCGATTGCTGGGAGAAGGCGAGACGATCCTGCATGCTCTGGCAGGAGGTCGCCCGCGATGCCGGCATTCCGATACTCCAGTGCGGCATGACGGTTGCCGCGCGCTACCGGGAAGCCGAGGCGGTGATCGACGCCTTCCTTGCAAGCGATATGGGCGCAGAATGCCGAAAGCTCTCGCGGGACGCAGCGCGCGACTACGTCCCGGCGCTGAACGGCGACGTTCGCTGCGCCCTCTACAGTCCCCACGAGATCCGCGTCGAATCGGGGACGGCGATCGCATCGATCGCGGCTTTTCTGACGGCACGACACGGCGTGACGTTCCGTTTCGCAGAGGCCGTGCGCGTCGTCGAGACCGGTCGGCTCGTGACGTCGAGACGTGTCGTCGAGGCCGAGGCCATCATCGTTTGTCCCGGCGACGATACATCGACGCTGTTTCCCGACAGGATCGCCGCCTACGGGGTCACCCGGTGCAAGCTCCAGATGATGCGCATCGAACCGGCGTCTGCGGTCGAGCTCAAGACCGCCGTCATGTCGGATCTCGGACTGGCACGCTATCGCGGCTACGCCGATCTGACCGAAGCGTCCGCGCTCAAGGCCCGCTTGGATGAGGAGCGCCGCGATGCGCGAAAAAACGGTGTCCACCTCATCGTCACCCAGTCCGCGGACGGCTCGCTCGTCGTCGGCGACAGCCATCACTACGCCGCAACGCCGGACCCGTTCGGCAGCACCGCCGTCGACGATCTCATCCTTGCAGAATTCGATCGCATCCTGGACTTGCCGGAGCGGAGGACGACCGGAAACTGGATCGGCACATACGCCTCGGCAGAAGGCCGGTGGCGCCTGACCGACACGCCGGAGGAGGGCGTCCGGCTCGTGGTCGTGACCGCCGGCTGCGGGGCCTCGACGTCATTCGCCATTGGCGAGGAAACCATCGCCGATCTCTACGGCGCGAACGCAGGAGCCTGACATGCTGGAGATCAAGGCCGTCGTCTTCGACTGGGCCGGAACCGTCATCGATTTCGGCTCCTTTGCGCCGATGGGGGCGTTCGTCGACACGTTCTCAAGCTTCGGCGTCGACGTTACCATCGCCGATGCGCGCAGACCCATGGGCCTGCCGAAACGCGATCACATTGCGCAGATGCTGGCCGAGCCGCACATCGCCGGGCGCTGGGAAGACGCGCACGGGTCAAGGCCGGGCGAGGATGCCGTGACCCGTGTTTACGAGCGCTTCGTGTCTCGGAACATCGATGTCGTCGCTGACTATTGCGAGCTCGTGCCGGGCGCGGCGGAGACGTTCGGCTGGCTCACAAGGCGCGGTATCAAGGTGGGTTCGACCACCGGCTACACCCGGGCCATCATGGAGAAGGTCCTTCCCCGCGCCGCGGAGCAGGGCTTCACGCCCGAAAACTGCGTTTGCGCCGACGATCTCGCCATCGGCCGGCCGACCCCGATGGGCTTGTACCGCTGTTTCCTCGATCTCGGTGTCTGGCCAGCCGGTGCTGTCGTCAAGGTCGATGACACGGAACCCGGCATTGCGGAGGGCGCGAACGCTGGCTGCATCACGGTCGGCGTTGCGCTCTCTGGCAATGAGTCTGGCCTTTCCTACGAAGCGTTCGAAGCGCTCGGCGACGGCGAACGTGCCGCTATTCGCGAGCGTGTCGGGGCAAAGCTTAAGGCCGCCGGTGCTGACCACATCATCGACACGGTTGCAGACCTGCCTACGCTTCTGGAGAGGCTCTGAGCCCCCGACCAATCAGTGCGTCCTTGGGCCGTTGCCGCAAATCATCGCGTTCCATGCCGCCATGGGGTCATCGATCCGCCCTGTTGCGCGGCGCGCCGGGCGCGCGCCGGATCGCCGCGAGACGATGACGCCAGTCGGTGATCGTGCGTTGCGTCACGCCATGCGATCGATCGATCTGCCGCTCATGCTCGCAAAAGCGGATTTGAAGTTCGACAGCTTGGAAGCTTGATGGCGGAGAGGGGGGGATTCCACCAAATATTCGACTAAGTCATTGAATTATCGAGTTTCGTAACCCGCGAACCATTGCCCTGTGTACCAGTCTTGTGGTCATGCATCAATTACAAAATTCTCGCCGGAAAGCGGGTGTAGGCGAACTGTGTTGCTGAGCGCTTCGGTCAGCCGATGACGCAGGGCTTCAGTCTATCGTGATCCGACCAGCCTTCTAGTCACCTCATCGCGTGATCTCTTGCATCCTCTTGACCCAGCCTGAGTTGTTCGACCTCTCGGATACGCGATTGTTAGCCCGCACACCAGTAACTCCGGCGCAAGGGTACCGAGCAAATGATCCAATCTCACCGGCGTGCACCGAAGACCACGACCGCGCGTTTGGCGCCTTCGCCATTTGAAAGAAAGGCGGCGCCGGCTTGGTCTAACCGGTCGTTCGTCACGGTCGAAGCGAATTGCGGATTGTTGAGCCATTGGTTGCGAAAATAATCAAGGTCGGCATCCGTGATCTCAACGCCGCAACCCCCGCATCCGGCGGACACGACCTGCAGCGTGTGCCAACTTCGTCGCTCATCGGCCGGCAAAGCCGCAATTAGATCGGTGTCGCCGTTTCCGGTAAGGAGGCCCTTCCCATCCTCCGGCAGTATGTTTTCTGCCGCAGCAGCGAGGGTTGCGTTGTTGGAGAGGGGTGGCAGATCTTGTCGCTCGCGGGCTTGGTTCAACATTGAAACCATCATCCGAGACCGCTTGCTCTCGGCAACCGGTTCGGTGCTCTGGTCGGGACCAAGGCTCGGCGACGTTCCAGGGCCTGCGAAAGTTTGGACTGCGAAAATTTCGCCCTCCTTACCGGCAATCCCGAAGCCAAAGCCTTCCAGCCCGTCGTTCAAAATATTGCTGCGATGGGACGGACTATTCATCCAACCGCTTTCGAAGGATTGCACGCGTTTCTCATCCGGTGGAAGAGCGCAACCTGAGCAGCGCGCTATATTCTCCTCCACCAGTTTGGCGAGGCTTCCTCCGGCATTAAGAAACCGATCCTGCGGCCCAACACCTTCTGGCGAAACATGCGCGTAGTAATCATTCTGGACCATATCCATAGCATGGATCTGCGCGGACTCGTTGAGCGCCTCCTGCAACTCGAGTGCCGGAAGACCATATTCGGCACGGTCCGAATTGACTTCCGCGAGAGCTTCTTCTCGTAGAGCGTCGAGATTGCCTGGCTCCACTGCACCTGCCGACCCGGTATATCCGAGACAGATCGTCAAGGCAGCCGAAAGTGTGGCCGTCGATGCGACTGCGACCGTCCCAGTTGCAAGCTGAGCTATTCTGTCCGTCAACCACATTATCGTTGTTCCTTCCCGTGAAAGACTTACTTGCCGCGTCAGACGTGTACCGGAGGCTGTGAAAGTCCACCCTGCTCTCACGCAGACGCCTTCTCTATCACCGTAAATGGACGTCTAAACATAACGAAGCAATTCAGACGCTGACAGCGGCAGGTCTTAGAGCGGCGAGCTAATTGTCCACGCGGCGGTCGTATTGTTTCGCTATGTCTCTCATGTATTTGGATGGTGCGCCATCAGTGCGCCCATCACGAAGCCTGGCAAGCGCTTAGGCGTCGTCTAGCGGAGTTCTTCCGCCCGTCGAACACCGGCTGCCTGTGACTTCCGTCAGTATCGGGATCGCAATCGCATCGAGCGTATGTTCAACCGGCTGAAGCAGGCACGGCGCATCGCTACACGCTACGATAAAACTACCAGGTCCTTCCTGGGCCTCCTCTGCCTCGCCGCAGCACGTATCTGGCTAAGAGACTTTGTCAACACGTCCTAGATCCTGTCGAAGTCCTGTAGCAGGTCGTGCGGGATAACTGGTTATCGAACTGAATTTTCGAATCCTACGACGACATCCTCAATGATGCTTGCCAAGCGTCGCGGAAAATCGAGGCTCAGCCATGGCGCATTATGTCAATCGGACTGCGTGAATGGGCGCATGGGTTCTCATCAATGAGAGTTGGTATTACATTTTGGCGCGTTGCCACAAGGCGACGGCGGCCCGTTGCGCATCTGCGATGATCTCGTCCTGATCAATCAGCAATGCCCTGCTATTCTCCACGACCACACGGCCGTCAATAATGACTGTGTGTACGTCGCGCCCTTGTGCCGTGTGGACTAGATTGCCAAGTGGATCGATGAATGGCACGAGATGCGGGCGGTGGTAGTCGAACAGCACGATATCGGCCTTCTTCCCGACTTCAAGCGAGCCAATTTCCGCATCGAGACCCATCGCGCGTGCGCCACCCATTGTTGCCATCTCGAACACCGTATGCGGCTGCCAGTCCTCGTCGACACAACCCTTCTGCAGGCGGCCTGTCGCAAGCGCCCAACGCATGACCTCTACCATGTCGGCGTGCATGTTGTCGGTGCCGAGCGTCAGGGAAGCGCCGGCTTCGCGCAACGCCTGCGTCGGCGCCGTATGACCGTGCGTCTGGTTGCCCTTGGCGATATGCGCGACATGGACGCCGTTGCGGCCGATGCGAGCGATGTCCGCCGCATCCACATGGATACAGTGTGCCGCGATCAGCCGGTCGTTGAGGAGACCGATCTCGTCGAGCAGTTCCGGCGGACTCATCGCCTCGCGGCTGCGAATGCGCCCCACCTCGACTTTGCTCTGGGACAGGTGCGTATTGACCCGGCATCGAAGCGTCGCCGACGTCTCGCGGATCTCGACGAGGAGATCGCGCGAGCAAGTGTCGGGCGCGTGGGGCGAGAGCTGGACGCCCATGCGCCCGTTCGCCTTGCCGTCGAAGGCTGCATGCAGCGCGATGGCCTCGTCGAGCGTCCGCCGGCCGATTTCGGTCTTGTGCTCCCATTCGCCGAGATGCACCCGGCTGAAATCGACGTCGTGAATGCGCCCGCACCCCCAGGCGCGGATGCCCGTCTCGGCCATTGCGGGAAGCGTCAGGTGCTGGTGGACGAAGGTGTCGTTGAGAAGGGTGGAGCCGAAGAGAAGCGCCTCGAGGGCTCCGAGGCGGGCGAGGGCGACGGCTTCCTCCTCGCTCACATCGTGGCCGTGCGGCACACCGGGCGTATAGGCGGGCGCGAAGCCCATGTCTTCGGCAACGCCCCGCACCATGGTCAGGATGGCATGGGTGTGGACGTTGACGAGCCCCGGCGTCGCGACCTTGCCGCGCGCGTCGATGCGGCGCACGCCTTCGAGGCGAGACGCCTCCGCTGGCCCTGCCACGATCTCGGCGATCCGGTCCCCCCGAACGAGGATCGTCGCATCGTCGATCCGTGGCCGTATAGGATCGGCCGTCAGGACGCTCGCCCCGCAGATGGCCAGGTCGATCGCGCTCATGGTCGTGCATGCATCCGTCATGGTCAATATCCAAGCGCCGTCGGAAGCCAGGTTACGATCGGCGGAAACAGCATGCACAGGGCGAGGACGAAGTACTGGAAAGCCACGAAGGGCGCGACTTCCCACGACAGCCGCCCGATCGGGACCCGCGTGATGCCGCTCATGACGAAGAGAAGCACCCCGACCGGCGGCGTCATCTGGCCGATCACGAGATTGAACATGAACAGGAAGCCGAAGAAGAGCGGGTCGATCCCGAAACTCTGCGCCACCGGCGCGAACAGGGGCACCAGCATGATGTAGGCGGCGTTGGATTCGATCAGCATGCCGACGACGATCAGCAGGACCATCACCAGGAGGATGTAGACCTGCGGATTGTCCGTCAGCGCCTGAAGCCATGCCGAAAGCCGCATCGGGATCAGATCGATGGTGAAGACGAACGTCACGGTCGCAGCGAAGGCGATCAGCGCGCCGACCATCGCCGCCATGATGGCGGCCCGGAACAGGCATCCGGGCAATTCGGAGATGCTCAGTTGCCGCGTGATGAAAAACCCGACCACGAGTGCGTAGACCACGGCGATCGCCGCGCCCTCCGTCGCGGTGAAGATTCCGCCCACGATCCCGCCGACGACGACGATCGGCATCAGCAGGATGAGCGAGGCGCGCCGGGCTTCGGTCAGGACGCGGCGCAGGTCGAACTTGTCTTGCGACAAGGCATAGCCGCGGCGCCAGGAGATGAAGGAGGCGAGCCCCATGAACCCGAAGGCAAGGATGATGCCCGGCACGATGCCGGCCATGAACATTCCGCCGACGGACACCGACGATCCGGCCATCAGCGCATAGACGATCATCGCGTTCGAGGGCGGAATGATCGGTCCCAGATTGGCCGCCGAGGCGATGATGGCACCGGTATAGACGTCGGGATACTGCTTGCGCAGCGCCGGAACGAGGGTCGAGCCCAACGCGCTCGCGCTCGCGACGGCCGCCCCGCTGACGGCGGCGAGAACCGTGCCGGCAACGATCGCGACGTTCGCGACGCCCCCGTGCATGCGTCCCACCAGGCTCTGGGAGAAGCCGATCAGCCGTTCCATGATGCCCGCCTTCACCATCAGTTCGCCGGCCAGCATGAAGAGCGGGATCGCCATCAGCGGAAAGCTGTTGACCGCGTACATCATCCGTTGAGGCAGGACCGAGACGTCCATCCCGCCGTAATAGAGAGCACCCAGCGATGCGATCCCCAGCGCGAAGGCGAGCGGCATGCCGAACGCTGCGAAGATCGCGAAGACTGTCAGGGTTACAGCGGTCACAGGGATACGTCCTTCCACAGGCGGGGGCCGTTCCAGATCAGCAGCACCATGTGCAGTACGGCATGAGCGCAGCAGATGAGAACGGGGAGGTAGTAGAGGGACGCCGTCAGCGGCAGCGTCGGCATGCGCTCGGCCCACTTGTCGACGATGATGAGCCAGCTGGCATAGGCGACCGCGATCATCAGCCCTGCAGAAAATATGTTCATCGCGCAAAACAGCAGGTCCTGCAGTTTTGCCGAAAGTGCCATGGGCAGAAGATCGATCCCTACATGGACGCCGTATCGGATACCGTGCGGCAGTGCGAGGAAGATCGACCACACGAAGAAGAGCCTCGACAGTTCATCGGCGGAATCTATCGACGAGGAAAGGACATAGCGAAAGAAGACCTGAGCGGCGACCAGGATCGTCATCGCCGCCATCGATATAACGATCGCCGACGCGGACACGCGGTCGAGGACGCGCACGACGCCGATGAGGACGGGGAGGGAAGCCGAAGCTCCCTCCTTCTTCTCGCCGCCCGAGATCATTGTCCGGCTGCTGCTGCAGTTTGCGACATGACGAGATCGAGCACGTCCGAGCCAATGCGCTCGCGGACCGTGTCGACGACCGGGGCCACGGCCTCCTGCATGGCAGCGCGCGCCTCCGGCGTGATCTGCGTGAGCGTCATGCCTTCGTCGACCAGACGCTGGCGATAGGCCTGGTCCACACTCGCGGCTTCCTCCCGCTGCCATCGAATGGCGGCATCCATCGCCTCACGCACGGCCGTCTGTTGCTCGTCGGGAAGATTTTCGAATGTCTGACGATTGGTGACGACGTTGATGAAATCGAAGAAGTGGCCGGTGTCCGAGAGATGCTCCTGTACCTCGAAGAACCTGCGGGTGAAGGTGATGTTGTAGGGGTTCTCCTGGCCGTCGATCACCCCCTGCTGCAGGGCGGAATAGAGTTCGGAGATATCCATCGACTGCGGATTGGCGCCGAGCGCGCGGAAGGTCTCCAGATGGACCTCGTTCGGCTGCAGTCGGACCGTAAGGCCGTTCAGGTCTTCCAGCGTTTCGATCGGCCGGACATTGTTGGTCACGTGACGGTAGCCGAGTTCGCCGTAACCCAGATTGACGAAGCCTTGCTCGAGCAGCTTCTCGTCGAGCAGATCGCCGACCGGACCGTCCATCACCTTGAAGGCCTGCTCACGGGTCGCGAACTGGAACGGCAGGCTGACGGCTTCCAGCTCCGGTACCGAACGGGTGAAATAGGCGACCGAGGTGAAGACCGCGAAGATCGCGCCCGAGCGCACCTGATCGACGTTCTCCTGCGCGCCGCCGAGTTGCATCGCCGGGAAGTTCTGCACCACCAGCGCGCCGTCGGTACGCTTTTCCAGCTCTTCCTTGAAGATCTCCATGGCCTGCGTCGCCGAATGATCCTCGGGGAAGTTGCCGGCGACGCGGAGCGTCGTCTGGGCCAGGGCGGCCGATGAGAGAAGGGTCGCGAGGAGGAGCGGGGTGGCTCTTGCAAGAAGGCGCGTCATTGGCGGATCTCCGTGGGTTCTGATGGTCGTTGACGATGCTCCGATCGGCGGTTCCGTCGGCCTACCAAGCTCAGCATTCGCCCCTATTTCCGCGAACGCAACTCTTTTTTGTGGATTGCATGCAATTTCTGCAGCATGCTTGGATAGCGTACAGGCATTGCCTGGATTATTGGCGGATACGGGCTTCAAAACGGCATCACCGGGCGCGTATGCACAGAGTACAGGATCAGGGAGTGCCCATGGGACGCAATCGAATCACCGTGTCGGTTCCACAGATGACGAATCCGATCAGTCGGGCAGGTCTGCACGACGTGGCAGCCGACAGTCTGCGGCAGATGATCGTCGAGGGGGAACTCGAGCCGGGTGCCAGGCTCGGCGAGAAGGTGCTCAGCGAAGTGCTGGGCATCTCCCGCACGCCCTTGCGCGAGTCGTTCAAGCTTCTCGCCGCCGAGGGGCTGGTCGATCTCGTCCCGAACAAGGGCGCGCGTGTCGCCTGCCTCGATCCGGACGAGGTCCGGGACCTCTTCGAGGCCGCCGCCGGCATCGAACGCTCCGGCGCGGAGCTCGCGGCCGAGCGGCTGACGCGGGACGAACTCGAACGCCTCGACCAGCTGCAGGGCGAGATCGAGGACGAGTTCGCCTCGGGGAACCGGGAGCGCTATTTCCGTCTCAACCAGGACATTCACCAGTCGATCCTGGCCGGCTCCAAGAACGATGTTCTCGTGGCAGCCCACCGATGGTTGTTTCCCCGGCTGGAACGGGCGCGATACCAGGCCTTGCAAAGCCCGGAACGCTGGCGTCATTCCGTCAGCGAGCATCGGGACATTCTTCTCGCTCTCAAGGAAGGGGACGCCCAGCGCGCCGGGCAACTGCTCTCCCGGCACGTTCTGGAAACCGGTCGGTCGATCATCGCCAACTTCCGTGATCGTTCGAACGCCGCCTGAGGGTTCCGTCGACCCTGCCGTGTCACTCAATCGAGGTTGAAATCCCTTGCGTCTCCTGCTGCTCAATCCCAACACTTCGCGCGACATCACCGATCTCATCACCGAGGCCGCACGCTCCGTGGCGCCCGCGTCCGTCGAACTGACGTCCGTCACCGCCGATCGGGGTGTCCCCTATATCGCGACACGGGCCGAAGCGGTGATCGGGGCCGGCGTCGCTCTGGAGATCCTCGCCGAGCGCGAGGGCCAGTACGATGCCGCCATCGTCGCCGCTTTCGGCGATCCGGGCCTCGGCGCGGCGCGCGAGCTCTTTTCCGTGCCCATCGTCGGCATGGCAGAAGCCGGCATGCTGACGGCCTGCATGCTGGGCGGACGCTTTGCGATCGTGACCTTCGCGGAGGCGCTCGGGCCCTGGTACAGGGAATGCGTCGCCATGCATCGTCTGGACGCGCGATGCGCGGGCGTCCTGACCCTCGACAACGCCTTCCGCTCCGTCGGCGACGTGCAGAACGAGCGAGCTGACATGCTCGTCGAACTCGCGCGCCGCGCCGTCGAAGAACACGGCGCGGACGTGGTGGTTCTCGCGGGCGCTCCCCTGGCCGGGCTTGCCAGAAAGGTGAGGGACCGGATCGAGGTACCGATCGTCGATTGCGTGGCGGCCGCGGTGCTGCAGGCCGTCACGCTCGCAACCCTCAATCCGCGCGCGCCGGCCGCCGGCAGCTTCAAGCGTCCGATGCCGAAAGAAAGCATCGGCCTTGCCAAACCGCTCGCCGACTGGATCGGCCATCGATGATCGGCTGACGATGCTACGCCCCCAGCCTCCGCAGAACGGAAGCCCCGAATTTTTCGGAGGCCAATCGCCCGATCGTCGCCGATCGGTGGCTCCGACGTGTTTTCTGCGGATATCGGCATCAAGGACGGCATCATCGTCCAGATCGGCGGCGAGATGGTGGAGGCAGCGCAGACGATCGACGCCGCCGGTAAATATGTGCTGCCAGGCGTCATCGACCGCCATGTCCACATCGCCCAGGGTGATCGGAACGAGAGATAACGGTCTTCGGACACCGCAGACCACTTATCGATTCGCGGTGTCTTCTCGCTTCAGAGCGAAAGTTCCTAGTTTTTTACCGTGTCTTCTAGGAAGAACCGACCGAGTGGGTTCTGGTAAAAATTCTCAACGTTCGAACGCGATACGTTGATGTATGGGCTGTAGTAGAGGTCGACCCAGTTGACATCCTCCTTCGCGAGCTCTTGAAGTTTCACGTACATCTCTTCGCGTTTTGCCGGATCCATTTCGGTCCGGGCGTCCGCGACCAGTTGTTTGACCACATCGGAATGATATCGGGTCATGTAGTTCATGTTGGTGTCGTGACCGAGGACGAAGGTCGTCTTCTGATCAGGATCGAGAATGTCATTCGTCCAATAGGCGGCTGCGATGTCATAGTCGCCATCAACCAGCATGTCCCACTGCTGGCTCGCGTCAACCTTCCGAATATTGATCGTTACGCCGGCCTCAGAGAGCTGTCGCTGTAGCAGGACGGCGATTTGCTCATCGACTTCGTCGCCGGCCTTGACGACATAATCGAGCGTCAGGTCGTCGACGCCGGCGTCCGCGAGAAGCTGCTTGGCTTTCTCCGGATCGTGTTCACGCTCAAGATTGTCTTCGTTGTAATAAAGGGCGCCGGCCGGAATGTACGAGTTCGCCGGCTTGCCGATTCCGAACGTGACCGCATCGACGATCTCTTGCTGGTTGATCGCGAAATCGATCGCTTCGCGAACCGCCTTGTTGCCGAGAGGCTCGTGATCGTGGTTGATCAACAGCGAATCCTCACGCGTCGAGGGTTCGAGATGAACAGTCAACTCGGAATCCTGCTGAAGCTGCTGAACCCGCGAGAAGGGTACGAAAATGGCCGCATCGAGTTGGCCGGCCTGAACATTCAGCATACGCGTGTTGTCGTCCGGAATAGAAATCCATTCGACGCCTGTTGATTTCCACGCGGAACTGACCCGGGATGTCGCCTGATTTCCACTGAGATTTGACCCATGTGACCTTTCCCTCCGATCGCGCTGAGCGAGGAGGGCAATGGAGTGATCCACATGGGACTT